>DDEQ01000046.1 GCA_002336105.1 Chthonomonas sp. UBA1950
CCTCGATCCAACAGCGCGTCGGATGAAAGGGGCAAATACGACCAGCCTAATTGGTATGCCGCTTCAAGACGATATCGCGAAACACCTGGGGTGTGAAGTGGGCTTGGCGAATGATGCTAACTGCTTCGCTCTGGCCGAAGCTAAGTTTGGCGCAGCTCAAGGTCACTCGGTCGTCTTCGGAGTCATCATGGGAACCGGTTGTGGCGGCGGAATCGTCGTCAACGGAAAAGCTCTTTATGGCCACCACGGAATATCTGGCGAATGGGGGCACAACGTTCTCGAACAAGATGGCAGTCCCTGCTACTGCGGCAAATGCGGATGCGTCGAAACCGTCATCAGTGGCACGGGCCTTCAGAAATGGTATGTAGAACAGAGTGGAAGCGAAAAGAAGCTCAAGCAGATCATCGATCTGGCGAGATTAGGCGAGGATCAGGTCGCAGTAAGGACCCTGGACCGATTGATTGAAATGTTTGGCAAGGCAATCGGAACCGTGGTTAACATCCTGGACCCCGATATCATCGTGCTGGGAGGCGGGGTCGGAAACATATCCGAACTGTACGAGCGAGGACACGAATCGGCTAAGCCTTGGGTGTTCAACCCGACGGGATTCACCACCCCCATAGTAAAGCCAGCACTGGGTGATAGTGCTGGCGTCTTTGGTGCGGCTCTACTCGGAGACTAGCGTCCAGTTTGCCCGGCAGGCGGAGCGCCTCCGGGTAACCCGGAACCGCCGTTCTGCCCCGTTGCGGTTGCTCCCGGGTTCGAGGCGTTGAACATCTGGGGAGCAGACTGCCGAATGGCTACCGCCGGAGTTTTGGCGTCGATTGGAGCAACGAATACAGTCGGGGACTCCTTCTCTGTGACCGTATAAATGATCTTCTTCACTTCTTTGGCGTAAGTCGGGTGTGACTTGTCTAGCTTTCCAGCTTTGGTGAGTTGAGCTTCTTTCTTCCCTTCTCGATCCATCTGGAAAACCTCCTGCACACCCTCTACTTTGCGCAGAAAGACAAAGCTCTTTCCATCACGACTAAAACTTGGAGATTCGCCCACAAGTCCTTTGCCTAAGGCCGAACTCTTGCCTTTCGATACATCGAATAGCTCAAGCTTCTCTTTCTTTGCGACAACAGCAAAATCGCCTCTCGGGTTCACCGTGAAAGCACTAGCTTGGGTCATTGAAATAGGTGCACGGATTCCCTTTGGAAGTTTGTACAGGGTTGTTGGCTCGTCTTTCAGGGTACCAAGCACAAAAACGATTCCACTGTCTCGAGCAACTTGGATGTCTTCGACAGTCTTGAACGAAGCTGGTGCAATCTCTGTGGCACTTGCTCGTTCGAGAGCCACACCTCGAAAGATTGCGAAGGCTTCCCCTTCTTTCGCTTTGGCGGCAAAGACATAGGACCCAGCTTTTTCGTCAACGCCAACGGCAGGTATGTCGGCTGGGATCGTTGCGAAGTTTGCCTCGGCGGTGCCGTCTGCCTTGATGAGCTTGAGGACCCGCGACTTACCTTCTGAGACCTGATAAACAAGCCCATCCTTCATCGTCGATTGCTTTTTAACACCGCTCAAATCGCCTGAACGATTCGTCGCGTTGTTCAAGCTGGTGTTGTAGTCAGCAGCTCGGTCGCCAGTGTAGCCGCCGCAGCCGATTACAACCAAACCTAATGCCAGAGGAGTGAGTTTGCGCATGGTCCTTTATAAAATATGACGTATGACCTATTGTATAGTGTCAGCTTATTTCTTCGATGATCATGGGCTGATTTGATCCCGGTTCTGCCGATATTTCGATCTTGTTCATGATTCTTTGGATTGCGGATGTCGCATCCGCCTCATTTCGAGCGTGGATTTCAACTAGGGCGTCTCCAACTTCGACGCGATCTCCTACGGCTTTCATCACCAACATCCCAACCGAAAGATCGATTGAATCTTCCTTCTTTTGTCGGCCACCACCTAGCTGTACGACCGCTTCACCGATGGCTTGCGCATCCATTAGCGAGATGTACCCGGCCTTCGTTGCTTTGACTGTCCTCTTATAGTTTGCGTCGACGAGCACTTCTGGGTTCGTAATTACATCAGCCGTGGCACCTTGCGCTTCGAACCAATCCTTTGCTTTTTGTGCCGCCGCACCAGACTCTAATACAGAAGTGACGCTTGCTTGTCCCATTTCGATGGAAGAAACTTTGCCACTAGCGACCAGGGCGCGTGCGCCTATTTCAATGCAAAATGACCTGAACCTCTGAGCTGTCGGAATGAGATCATCTCCACGAAGAACCATCACAGCTTCTTTTACTTCGAGCGCATTACCGACAGCAGAACCCAGCGGCTGCGTCATATCTGTTAGCACGACTTTACAGTTCATGCCACATTTGTTTGCTGTCTGTAGGAGTGCCGTTGCCAAAGCCTTTGCCTCGGGCAAGGTCTTCATAAAAGCACCGCTCCCAGCCTTCACATCAAGTAGGATCGATTCGGCGCCTCCAGCCAGCTTTTTGCTGAGAATGCTGCTCACGATCAGAGGCAGGGAGCCGACGGTCGCGGTCGTATCTCTAAGGGAATACAGTAGTTTATCCGCGGGGGCAAGATCGTAAGATTGGCCGGTGAGAGCGATCCCGATTCGCGCAGCCTGATCCACCATCTGTGTCGAAGACAGGTCGGTATGAAATCCTGGGATGGCCCCCAGCTTATCAACCGTACCTCCAGTAATTCCTAAACCCCTACCGCTCATCTTAGCAACGGTTAATCCACAGGCAGCCAATATCGGGATCAGAGCGATTGTCGTTTTGTCGCCAACACCCCCCGTGCTGTGCTTGTCGAACCAAGGTTTTGCGATTCCAGTAAGGTCCAGTCGTTGCCCAGAATCTGCCATACCAACGGTCAACCAGGCAGTTTCTTCCATTGACAATGGGTTCAAATACGCCGCCATGAGCCAGGCTGAAATCTGATAATCTGGCACCTGCTGTTGCCCCACAAGTCGGGAAAACTCGCGTAGTTCTGCCTCGCTGTGAGGACGATTGTCTCTCCGCTCAGCAATAAACGCCTGGATATCCATATCTATTTAGTGTGGCTGTTTGTCGAGATTTCTTGCGAATTCTTCGACCTTCTTCAAATATAACTCGTGTTCGACGACATCGCACGAGGCGTGTTCTGCTCCTTCCACTATCCATTCCGAACATCCCGCCGCACCGGCAAGCCGATCTGCATGAGACCTTAGAATTAGGTCATCATTCCCCGCCTGGATAATGAGTGCGGGTTTGCCTCTCCACTTCTCAGCGCCTTCGATCGGATTTACTTTAGAAGGATCGATTCCAGATTTGAAGCTAGCAATCCAGACAACTGGCTTTAATAGGAAGCTTGCTCCTGGAAGCTTCGCCTCGAACCATTGCTGCATTGCTTCATCGAATCGAGCGTAGGCACCTTCTGTAATCACACCATCAACCTTGGCTCCTCGGTCAACCGCCAACCAACTAGCGGCACCGCCCATCGAAACCCCGAGTACGACAATTTTCTGATTCTTTATCTTGCTCTTGGACCTAACTAGATCGACAAGTCCGGCAACGCGCCTGCCCTCTTTTACGCCAAAGCCAGTCTCGGTATTCGCTTCTTCGTGCCCCGGCATCGCCGGAACAACCACACCAAATCCGTCAATTGCTAATTCTCTAGACAGCAGTTTCCAATGATTCTGATTTCCACCATAACCGTGAACCAAAACTAACACATTTTTTGCTCTAGCAAAATCATTACTCCAGATACGGACTTTTTCACCGTTAATGATCATGCTCTCATCCCTTAATCCTTTGGGAGGGAGACCAGACGAAGCAACCGATGGATGGAGGTAGGTATTTGCGAGACTATAGCACAGGAACACATACAGGATCAGCACTGTTATCAGTACAGAAATCGCATTTTTGCCAAACCGGGTTCGAAAAAAACGCATTAGATTAAATCTCGTCATTTTTGCTAGAAGCACCCTATACTAGACCCATATTTTGAAGAACGGGTCTGTAATGATTTGGTTCAACCGCTTTAGCCCTTTCGGACAATCTGTATTAGTTTTTTTGGCGTCCTTTGTTGCTGCTCTAATGGGCACTTACTCAGAGATCCAGCCTCAAGGATACGCTGTTTGGTGGCCGCCTTCTGGCGTGTTACTTAGTTTGCTTCTCTTAACCGAACGAAAGAAGTGGGTACATGTTCTAGTTCCAAGCGCATTAGCCTCGATTAGTGCGAATGCACTCTTCAATATGCCAGTGGACCTGAGCATTACTCTTGTAGCTGCCAACGTAGCAGAAGGCATTTTTGCAGCCTACTGTATTCGTAGATTTGTTGGGAATGAACCACTTTTCAACTCTCCCAAATCAGTACTACTCGTGTTTCTTCTCGGATCGATTCTGTCTAACGTTTTGGCCGGAGTCTTAGTCGCTCTAATATTAGTCCAAATCAACCCAAAGCTAATTTGGGGACAGTGTGCCACTACTTACTTCATGACGACGGGCCTAGGATCAGCCGTCTTCGCACCTTTGTTACTTTCTTGGATAGGCCCGAGAAACCGAGAGCCGAACGCAACCTTGAGCCAAGTGAGCAAGCGTGAACAAGTAGCGATTTACATAACTGCCTTCTCAGTCTCTGTTATCGTATTCCTTCAACAGCCAAATGCGGCAAACCCGACTTGCAACCCGATATGGGTCGTTTTGCCGGTCATGTGGTCTGCGTTGAGGCAAGGGGTTCGACACACGGCGGTCGTTGCTGCCATTTCCGCCACGATATGCTTATTAGGGTCCGTGTCGGGTTACGGACCTTATTGCATTCCCAAATCGGATGCAATCGACCAAATCACCCGTGCTCAACTTTTCGCTGTCATTCTTCTCATTGCCGGTTTAGTTTTGGCGTCTGTCTTGGAGCAACGCGACCACGCACTCCTCGATCTAGCTCGAAATGAAGCTCGATATCGAGCTCTTGTAAGTGCGCTCCCCGATACGATTTTTGTCCAAGATCTTCAAGGGAAGTATTTGGACTGTCAAACGACTTCGCCTGAATCTCTCATTGCTCCCCCGACCGAGGTAGTCGGAAGATACATGTCTGAGTTGATGCCGTCCGAAATTGTCCCGAGGCTACAGGCCGCATTGGAAGACTCTATCAGAACAGGACAACTCCAGACCCTGGAATACCAATCATCTAAGACTCAAAAGTTCTATGAAGTGCGGTTTACAGCCATTTCTGAGGATCAGGTGATGTCTATCCTGCGAGACGTAACCGACCAGACAAAAGCTGTAATCGGTGTGAAACAAGTGAATGAGGCCCTGGAGACCAAAGTGCGGGAGCGGACGCTTGAGTTGCGAGAGGCGGTTGACGACTTGGAGGCTTTTGCTTTTTCGGTTTCGCACGATTTGCGGGCACCCTTACGCGCTATCGATGGGTTCGCGCGACTTTTGCAAACCGACTATGAACACGAACTCTCCGATGATGCAAAAAACTATCTCAACCGAATACGCAAGAACTCGCAAAGGCTCAGCGACCTCATTCGATCTGTGCTGGAGTTTTCTCGTTTAGGTCGGCGCCCAGTCCACCAAAAAACAGTTTCGTTGTCTAAGGTCGCTTGCCGGGCACTTGATGATGTATTCGATGGATACCCGGAACATCGTGTTCGGGTCTTTATAGATCCGCTCCCCGATGTCTTTGCGGATGAAACACTCATGAGGCAAGTCTTTGTGAATTTGCTCTCGAACGCCTTCAAATTTTCAGCTGGATGTCCCGAGCCGGAGGTACGCGTTACCTCGAAAGTGATCGACAACTTGGTAGAGATTTCAGTCGCAGATAACGGAATTGGGTTTGATCCAGATCGATCGCAGAAGCTTTTTGGAGTATTTCAAAGACTTCACGATCCAGAACAATTTGAGGGCACTGGAATCGGATTAGCATTTGTCCAACGAATAATCAATCGACACGGTGGTTCAGTTTGGGCGGAATCTGAAGTTGGAAAGGGAGCGACCTTCACATTCTCTCTCCCTCTCGATTCGCTTCATGCGGTGGTTGAAACACGAGCTACAGTGCTAAGTTTGTGAGCCACAACTTGGCGAATTGAAGCTCTTCCATACTCAATGAGTGTCCGGTTTCCGACCAATTGAGTTCCACCAGTCCGCCTTGTCCGACAAGGATTGCTTCGAGATCCTTTGAATCGGCTATCGACACGAGTGGATCGTTCTTGCCTGCACCAATCCAGATGGGTACGCCCTTGACTAAATCAATCCCTTCTGGCTTAAATGGCACCATTGGTCTCAGAAGAACAGCGCCTTGAAACAGCCCGGGCTTACGAAGCATCATACTGAGCGCCATATTGGCTCCATTGGAGTAACCGACTGCAATGAGTGGTAACAGATCTGTTCCTGACGCGACTCTTTGTTGGTGAACGAACTCCGCGAGTTCTTCGGTCTTTGCACGCAAGTCCTCTTGATCAAAGACGCCTTCTCGAAGCCGCCTAAAGAACCGAGGTGCGCCTTCATCTAGGCTTTGTCCACGAGGGCTCAATACCGCCGCTGTAGGGTCAAGGAAATCTGCTAGGTCTAGCAAGCTGTTTTCGTTACCTCCTGTTCCATGCAATAGAAGCAGTTGACGGTTAACCCCTTTTCGCTCGACGTACTGTATGGTCTGATTCATGCACGATTCTACGACTGAAGTGGGACAGTCTGACCTTTTTGAGACTAGGACTATGAATATCTCTCAGGTACCTTAACGATTCCAATGCTTGACTTCGTTTTGCACATAGACAAACATATAGCCGAACTGATCAAACAGCACGGGGCAATGACCTACGTGTTTCTTGGGCTAATCGTCTTTTGCGAAACTGGGCTTGTTGTCACTCCGTTCCTTCCTGGGGATTCGCTCTTGTTCGCGGCTGGGCTTTTTTGTATAGCCAAACAAGAAGCAGGATCGCTGAACGTTTACGTCGCGTTCGCTACATTTATGATCGCGGCGTTGTGCGGAGACAACTTGAACTACCTTATCGGCCGTTCATTCGGAAAGAAGCTGTTTAAGCACGAGAACTCGAAAATATTTAAGAAATCCAACTTAGATAAAACCCACGAGTTCTTTGACAAGCACGGAAAATCCACGATTATCCTTGCAAGGTTTGTCCCCATCGTTAGAACCTTCGCACCGTTCGTCGCAGGGATGGGTGAGATGCCCTACCGAATTTTCCTCATGTTCAGCGTCGTTGGAGCATTCCTATGGGTTGGAATCTTCCTGGCGGCGGGATATTTCCTTGGCCAAATTCCGGCAGTCAAGGACAACTTCGAAATCGCCGTCATCGCGATGGTTGCGGTCACAGGTGTCCCACTTATCTGGGAAGTAATCAAGGCTCGCCGAGAGAATCGCAACAAGGCGAAATAAAAGTGATCGATACGCATTGCCACATCAACGATAGAGAGTCTTTCCCGAATCCTACTGAAGAGATTGAGTTCGCCCAATCTATGGGGGTTGACCGATTGATCGCTATTGGAACTTCTCCGGGCGATTGGGAAAGGGCTATCGCCCTTGCCGACCAGTACCCAAACGTATTCGCTGTCATCGGATGGCATCCCAACTACACCGCCGATTACAATGGCGTTGACCACCTTCGATCCCTCCTTGAGCACCCGAAGGTTCTGGCGCTTGGCGAGATCGGGCTGGACTACCATTGGGATTATTCCCCACGCGAGATGCAATATCGGGCATTGAACGAGCAGCTTGACCTTGCAGCAGAGCTGTCGTTGCCGGTCGTCTTTCACGCCCGAGAGGCCTATAGTGACCTCATCGACTTTCTCGACAAACGACCGCCTCACCCCTATCTATTTCATTGCTTTGCCGGAAACACCGAAGAAGGAGCGCGGGCGTCTGCACTCGGGGCTTACTTTGGCGTCGATGGTCCAGTGAGCTACAAGAAGTCAGATGAGCTTCGCGAAGTTATTCGGTCGCTGCCCGTTGATAGGCTGGTTGTCGAAACCGATAGCCCATACTTGAGCCCAATGCCGTATCGTGGTAAGCCCAACCGGCCCGGCTATGTAAAGCATGTGGGCGAGGCACTCGCAACGACACTTGGAATCCCTTTTGAAAAGGTCGATGCAATCACAACCGCAAACGCCGAAAGGTTTTTCGGGCCGAAACTGGTTTCCCGGTAGTATTTCCGCCTGACTTCGGACACAAAAAAGCCCTTCAATCTCAACAAAGAATGAGGGGCTTTGAGTTGTTTAAGGGGCCATGACGAGCGTTTCTTTGCCCGTTACCATGCTGTGACCGTGCTCGATAAAGTATTCGAACTCTTCACGGAAGACGCGGATCATGCCCTGGATCGGCCAAGCCGCCGCATCACCGAGACCGCAGAATGATCGACCATCAATCTGACTACAAACTCGTAGAAGCAGATCGATATCACCAGGCTTTCCGCCGCCGCTAACTATTCGATCTAAGATCTGAATGATCCACTTGGTACCTTCGCGACATGGCGTGCATTTCCCGCAACTCTCTGCTGCGTAAAACTGTGCTGTTCGCCAAGCAAAGGTGACGATACAAGTGTGCTCATTCAAGAACATGCATCCGCCGGAGCCAACCATTGACTTGACTTCCGACATCTCTTCGTAGCCGATGATCGCTTTATCAACTGCCTCGGCGGTGATAATTGGAACCGAGCTTCCACCAGGTACACAAGCCTTGAGTTTTCCGCCCTTAACGCCGCCGGCGAGCTGAAGTAGCTCAGCAAGCGGAGTTCCAAATTCGATCTCGAAGTTGCCCGGCTTGTTCACGTGACCGCTGACAGAGAAAATCTTTGTGCCTCGGCTGTTCTTGGTTGAAGCGCCAAGAGTGGCGTACCAAGCGCCGCCCTTGTTGATGATATGGGGCGCGCACGAATATGTTTCGACGTTGTTGATGAGGGTTGGTCTCTCCCAGACGCCACTAACCGTCGGAAGCGGAGCGTGAGGGAACTTGAGTCTTGGCATTCCACGCTCACCCATGAGAGACGACATCAATGCCGACTCTTCGCCGCATTCATAAGAGCCTGCACCGAGGTGAACGTACAGATCAAAGTCGACTCCAGAACCTAAAATGTTCTTACCGAGCAAGCCAGCTTTGTAGGCTTCATCGATCGCCGACCGAACCGACCGGGCGCAATCGATGAATTCGCCACGGATATAGATGTAACCCGCGTCGGCGTTGGTTGCGTAGCCAGCGATGGTCATTCCTTCAACAAGCTGGAATGGGCAGGTCTCGATCAACTGCTTGTCTTTAAATGTGCCAGGTTCACCTTCGTCAGCATTGCATATGATATAGGTTGGCCCCTTTTTCTGGCCCTCTTTCGGAAGACCATTCCATTTGATCCAAGCTGGGAAGCCTGCACCACCACGACCGCGAAGACCTGACGTTTTGATCTCGTCGATGATCCCTTGGCGCTCCATCTTGAGCGCTTTCTTTAATGCATCGTATCCACCGGTTTTTTGGTAACCAGCAAGCGTCTTAAACGCTGGATCGTGCGAATGTTCAAGAAGGAGCTTGTACTCAGCCATGGCTTACTCTTGATTCTACTTGCTTGAGCGTTCAGATTGTTCGAACCACGCTCTTCATTGCCAAACCTTTGACGGTACCGACAAGCAAATCAGCTACATTATCTTTATGTCTCAAAGCCTCAACGTAGAACCAATCGGGTTTGTTCGGACGGGTCATGAGATGAAATTCCAGGCTGGGCATCAACCTGACCCCAAGGCGATCGAGCGTAATGTCATCGAGCTACTGCCTGGCAAGCAGTTCGAATTAGCGGTCGAGGACCTAGAAGGATTTGATCGAATTTGGTTGGTTTGGTGGTTTGACAAAAACACGACATGGAGACCCCGAGCCATGCCTCCGAGAGGACCCGCGAAACGTCGAGGCGTCTTTGCTACTCGAAGTCCTCATCGTCCCAATCCGATTGGACTAACTTGTGTCGATCTGGTTAAAGTAGAAGGTTTAAACCTGGTGGTGGGTCCACTTGATCTTCTTGATGGCACGCCAGTCTTGGACATCAAGCCTTATTTAACGACGGTCGATTGCTTTCCAGACAGTTCCCTGGGTTGGGTGGCAGAAGTAGAGAACCTGCTTAGCCAACCGCCTCCTTACGATGTTCAACTCTCAGAGAAGGCAAAAGCACAACTTGAATGGTTGAAATCAGAATGGAAAGTCGATTTTTGGGAGCGCGCCCAATCCATTTTGGGATACGACCCGACTCACCACCGAACAAGACGAATATTGCAGATTCCGGACGGAAGAATGAGGCTTGGATTTGGTCCGTGGCGAATCTATTACAACATCGACGAGCAGCGAGTGACGGTCGATGAAATCAGACAAGGCTACACACTCGACAAACTAGAGCGCTTCGACGAAATACCGCACCGCGACGCGCTTCGGGCATTTGTCGATAGGTGGGAATCAGAGTGACGACGAGGCTTAATCGTAGTTCCGGATCGCGTTAATCAGTGCAGGGCCAATGCCGGAAATATCACTCAACTTCCCTTCCTCGGCAGCACTCTTAAGATCTGAAAGCGATTTGACTCCTAGAAGGGCATACAGCTTTCGGGCAGTCTTTGCTCCTAGGCCGGGAACTCGAACCATTTCCACCACTGACCACGGCGCAAATTCCTCCCACTCCTTCTGCTTCGACGAAACCCCAGTTTCTAGAATTTCCTTTATATACGTTTGGATGAGCGGCCCGACTTGAGGGATCTCTCGTAGCCTCCCTTCGTTGCGTAATGTCTCGACAGGCTCCACCATCTTCTCTATCGTTCGAGCGATATGGGTGTAGCGAATAGCGTGGGACTCTTCGTAACCAGCGATGATAAGGAAATCACGAAGGTCGCGCAACCGTTGAGCTAGTTCTGCATTTGTCATCCGTTTAGCAGATATACCTTCCTTGTCAGGTTCATGCGGGCGAAGTACAGCGCTCGACGTACATACTTTATTAGAAGTTAGGAGCTTTCATAGAAGAATGGGTTTTTCTAAAGATTTCATCTGGGGTGTAGCAACTGCTGCCTACCAAATCGAAGGTGCCCCCTACAAGGCAGGCGGCGGCGTCACAGTATGGGACATGTTTGCAAAGAAGCCAGGTGCGACGCACCACTTCGAGAGCGGCGAAGTCGCATGTGATCACTACAATCGATACCAAGACGACGTGAACATGATGTCTGAGTTGGGCATTCCCAACTATCGACTCTCAATCTCTTGGGCTAGGGTCATGCCCGACGGCACCGGCAAGGTTAGCGAAGAGGGTTTAGGCTTCTACGACAAGCTTGTTGATTCCCTTTTAGAAAAGGGGATAAATCCTTTTATCACTCTTTACCACTGGGACATGCCCATCGGAGCCTACCATCGTGGTGGCTGGCTGAACAGAGAATGTTCCGATTGGTTTGCTGACTACACCAAGGTGATCATGGACCGACTTTCGGACCGTGTTTCGAACTGGATGACCTTGAACGAGCCGCAGTGCTTTATCGGGCTCGGACTTCAATCGGGTCAACATGCGCCGGGCGATCGCCATGACTTCCCCCAGGTTCTCCACGCTGCTCATAACGCGTTACTTGCACACGGAAAGGCAGCTCAGGTCATTCGTGCAAACGCCAAGAAGGCTCCAAGAATCGGCTGGGCCCCTTACGGCGGACCCAAGATTCCTCTAACGAATTCACCTGAAGATATCGAAGCGGCACGTCAAAAGATGTTTGGCAACGAAGGCAAGAGCCTTTGGAGCAACTCATGGTGGAGCGACCCAGTCTTCTTTGGTCACTATCCAGAAGACGCTCTTGCGGCATGGGCTGACGACCTTCCAGAGATTAAGCCTGGCGATATGGAGACCATCAAACAAGAGATGGACTTCTACGGCGTGAACGTCTATAACGCTCAAACCGTAAAGATGGGAGAGGATGGCAAGCCTGAAGAGTTGTTACACCCCACAGGAATTGGCCGAACCATTTACCACTGGCCCGTCACTCCAGAATGTTTGTACTGGGGACCTCGCTTCTTCTATGAGCGATACAAGAAGCCAGTCATCATCACCGAGAACGGTATTGGCCTTGGCGACTGGATCATGCTTGACGGTCAAGTTCACGACCCTGCTCGAATTGACTACCTGCATCGTCACCTAAGTGCTCTCAAACGAGCGGCTGATGATGGGGTACCTGTTCACGGGTATTTCCAATGGTCGCTCATGGACAACTTTGAGTGGCAAGAAGGATACAAGCACCGATTTGGTTTGGTGCACGTTGACTATCAAACCCAGAAGCGAACTCCGAAGGACAGCGCCTATTGGTACAAAGAAGTCATTCGAACGAACGGCGAAAACCTCTAAACAAACTCTTTCGAGTTTGATAAAGTGTGGGCATGGATCAAGTGATCGTGCCCATGCTTGCTTATGAAGACGGCGTAGCCATGATGGACTGGCTCACCCGCGTATTCGGTTTTGTCGAAAAGGAGCGGTGGATGGACGAGTTCGGCAGTCTATCTCACGGTGAGATCGAGTATGGCGGCCAAATCATCATGCTGGCTTCGCCGAGCGATCAGTACGAATCGCCCAACACTTTGGCTTCTCGCTATCCAACGGCAAAGCGGTGGCTTTCGGTCCCCTACATTTTCGACGGAGTTCTTGTTTATGTTGAAGACCTAGACAAGCATTTTGATCGTGCAAAAGCTGAAGGTGCGGTGATTTTGTCGCCGATAGAAGAAGGAGGGATCGGAAGACGATACCGAGCCGCTGACGCCGAAGGTCATCGATGGTTCTTTTTGGATAAGTAGGTTCGGCCCTCTCAAGGAACCTTCTCTGAGTTTGCCTGGTTCATAATCGGATGTACATGGATAGCCTTGCCTCAAACGGAATTGCGCCACGAATATTGGTTACGGGAGGTGCTGGATTCATTGGATCAGCGTTCTTGAACCTATTCGTCCCCAAGGCTCCCGACTCCATTTTTCTCAATATCGATTCCCTCAGTTATGCCGGTAACTTGGGCAATTTAACCGCGCTCTCTCGTTGTCCGAATTACGAATTCAAACAGCTCGACATCACCGATCAGCAAGCCGTGAACCGGTGTTTTGAGAGCTTTCACCCCGATTGGGTCGTGCACTTTGCCGCCGAATCACATGTAGATCGGAGCATTCTTGACCCGGGGGCATTTGTCCGAACAAATGTCATTGGCACCTATAACCTACTAGAAGCCGCCCGGCGAACTTGGTCTGACTTAACGGGAAAAGTCTTTCACCATGTGAGTACCGACGAAGTTTTCGGCTCACTCGGAAGCGAAGGCTTTTTTACTGAAACAACGGCTTACGATCCAAGCAGTCCATACTCGGCAAGTAAGGCGGGAAGCGATCACATCGCAAGGGCATACCACCGAACTTTTGGATTACCCGTCAAGATCACAAATTGTTCTAACAACTATGGCCCCAGGCAATTTCCCGAAAAGCTGATCCCGCTGATGATTCTGAATGCAGACGAGGGAAAGCCACTACCGGTCTACGGAAAAGGAGAAAATGTTCGGGACTGGCTCTTTGTCGACGATCACTGCCGCGCCATCTGGAGCGTGATTCAACGTGGAGTCATTGGCGAAACCTACAACATCGGCGGCAACAGCGAACGAACGAACCTGCAAGTCGTCGAAGCGATCTGCAAAGCAGTCGAAGAGAAGACTGGAAAGTCCGGACTAGCCGACTTGATCACTTACGTCGCTGATCGTCCAGGGCACGACCTACGCTACGCCATCGACGCCAGCAAAATCAAGAACGACCTGGGCTGGGAACCTACTGTCACCTTTGAAGAGGGTCTATCCAGGACCGTGAGTTGGTATTTAGACAATCCTGCGTGGGTTAACTCGGTTCGTACCGGTGCATACCGCGACTGGCTTGAAACCAACTATTCCGATAGGAGCCGAGGATGATTCAGAAAGGAATAATCTTGGCCGGGGGAACTGGCACGCGTCTTTGGCCTATCACGCTAGGCATTAGCAAACAGCTTCTGCCTGTCTACGATAAGCCGATGATCTACTATCCCCTGACCACCCTAATGTTGGCGGGAATTCGTGACATCCTTGTCATAAACACTCCGCACGAACAACCGCTTTTCCAGCACCTGCTCGGCGACGGAAAGCAATGGGGACTGAATATCTCTTATGCCCCTCAACCTTCACCCGACGGGTTGGCTCAAGCGTTTATCATCGGCGAGGATTTCATAGGGAACGAAGGATGCGCGCTCGTACTTGGCGACAACTTGTTCTACGGTCAGAGTTTTCAGCAACAGCTACGCAAAGCAGCCTCTCAGCCGACTGGCGCAACCGTTTTTGCCTACCATGTCGCCGAACCAAGTAGTTATGGCGTCGTGGAGTTTGACAGCATGGGCAAAGCGGTCGGTATTGAAGAAAAGCCGCAGAACCCTCGAAGCCATTGGGCGGTCACCGGACTCTACTTCTATGATTCCCAAATCGTGGAGGTCGCGAAGGGAGTAAAACCAAGCGCACGCGGAGAACTCGAAATCACTGCTGTCAACAACGCCTATCTCGAACGGGGCCAGCTACTCGTCGAACGAATGGGCCGAGGGTCGGCTTGGCTTGATACAGGGACTCACGATGACCTCCTAGAAGCCGCAAACTTTGTTAAAGCCATCGAAAGTAGACAAGGATTGATGGTAGCTTGTCCAGAGGAAATCGCCTATCGACTAGGCTACATTTCTCAAGATGATTTGCTCAAGCTAAGTGCACCGCTCAACAAAACGAGCTATGGGAAATATCTCGCTCGGCTGGCAAAGGAACACAATGAAGTTTGAGCGACTCGCAATTCCCGACGTCATCCTGATCCAACCTGATGTCTATTCAGATTCGCGCGGCTACTTTTTCGAGGGTTTTCGCGACACACGATACGAGCCGCTAGGAGTTCCCTGCGATCGCTTTTGCCAAGATAGCGTGAGTTACTCCCATGGTGGAGTGCTCCGGGGCTTGCACTTTCAGAACCCGAACTCCCAAGGAAAACTCATCCACGCTCTGGATGGCGAGATATTCGATGTTGCTGTCGATATCCGCGAAGGTTCTCCGACGTTTGGCAAATACGTTTCAGCTAATCTTTCGAGCGAAAACCACCACCAATTGTGGATTCCAAATGGTTTCGCCCACGGTTTTTATGTATTAAGCCAGTCTGCAACGGTTCACTACAAGGTTGCCGGATCGTATAGCCCTCAGGACGAACACTGTCTCATCTGGAATGATTCCAAACTGAATATCCAGTGGCCAAGCTTCGACCCGCACCTCAGTGAGAAAGACAAGCAAGGATTGGCGCTTGATGACCTTCTCCAGCGAGGCGTTTTGAGGTTTGAGGGGTGAGATTTCTCGTCATTGGCGCCAAAGGCATGCTCGGGCAGGATTTGCTCGAACACATTGCTTTGCGCGGGCACGAGGTTGTCGGCCTTGATCTACCAGAGATTGACATCACGGACCCAACATCCGTTGCTAAGATCATGGCTGGCGAGTGGGGAAAGTTCGATTGGTGTATTAATTGCGCGGCATACACCGCGGTTGACAAAGCTGAGTCAGAAGAAAAACTCGCGACGGAGATCAACGGCTTGGCCGTTGCCTATCTTGGCCGCCTGACAGCCGATGCCAACATACGATTAATCCACATCAGCACCGATTTTGTTTTTGACGGGACCGCAACTGAACCAATCTCCGAAGACGCCCCTACGCATCCGATTGGTGCGTACGGTCGGAGCAAACTGGTAGGAGAACAGGCTCTTGGCGGTCAGCCTCACGCCTTGATAGTCCGAACGGCTTGGCTGTATGGGGCACGCGGAAAATCATTCCCCAGAACAATGATTCAGGCTTTCCGAGATAGAAAGAAATTGAAGGTTGTAAACGACCAGCGAGGTAACCCAACTTACACCGTTGACCTGTGTCGCGTACTCGTCGATCTCGCCGAAAAGAACCCGTTCCCTGGCATCTATCACGCAGTTGGCCCTGAAACGATGACTTGGTACGACTTTGCGAAGCTGGCCATCGAGGTCTCTACCGGCACAGAACCGGAGATCACTCCGTGTTCATCGGCAGAGTTTCCTACGCCGGCCAAACGACCGGCATACAGCGCTCTTTCAAACGAAAAAACCTCCCGAATGGGAATCGCTCCGATGCGACCCGTTCGAGAGGCCCTCACTGAGTTTTGGGAAAAACTTAG
Organism: Chthonomonas sp. UBA1950; assembly: GCA_002336105.1. Classification (GTDB taxonomy): domain Bacteria; phylum Armatimonadota; class Fimbriimonadia; order Fimbriimonadales; family Fimbriimonadaceae; genus Fimbriimonas. Next base: position 16,180 of record DDEQ01000046.1, read on the forward strand.
TTTTTGATTAGTTTGTTGAGTAAGTCAGCGAGTCGGTAACCGGCAAGCGTCGCACGTCGCTCGGAAGCAGCTTGTGCGGCAACAATGTAAGGACCGGTAGGAATTGTATTTTCCTGAATGTTGTAAGCGACTTTTCTAGCCACTTCACTCGATTCAACCGCCCAATGAGTGGGGTTGGAATCCTTCTCTTCCGGGTAGGAGGATCTTGGATTTTCCTTGGTGAACTTGGTTGCAAGCGCATCAATCTCGTCGAGCCCTTTCGTGCTCAAAGGGCGCTCGACGAATGGGAAAAGACCGACTCCACTATCCCAAGCCGAGTGAAGATTCTTCCACGTTCTTTTCTTACCATTCACGTTGGCTGGCCCTTCAAGGTGGAAGTCATTACCGCCTCGGTCACCTTTGGGATGCTCGTCGGTATCCCGAGCACTACCGTGCAACGGCTGATGAATATCGCCAACGAAATGAATGATATAGCGAAGAGCCTCTGCCCGTTCTAAGTCAGATTTGGTCTTGTCCGAAAGGATCGCACTGAATTTCGCGATTGCTGTTGAAGCATTTTCCTTGTCTGGCGCATTTGTGCTTGGCTTGCCATCCGCTCTGAAATGAATATCCATGTAGTGCCAAGTCGCGCTCTCCGGACGGTCGCGGCGAACATCATCGGCCCACGAAGCCGCGCTGATGAAGTCTGGAGTCTTTTCCGTTGCGCTCAACTTAATGAGCCGTTCTGCTTCGGCTAAGACGCCTGGTTTCAGCTCTTTCTTGGCAATCGCCGCGATGGTCATATGTCCTGCATCTCCCCATCCAAAAACGCTCACTGCCACTGCTGAACCTAACATCGAAAGCCAAAATCTAAGCTTCATATCCCTTAATTTACCTATCCTACTGAGGCTTTGGCCGACACCCAAAGGTCGTCCCACTCTTGCGCCGAAAGCTCCCGCAGCTCTTTCTGAGCATGTGCTTCCATGTGCATGAATCTAGCCGTAAATCGGTTGAGCATTTTGCGTAGAGCGTCTTCCGGCTCCACCTTTGCCCACCGAGCAATATTGACGACGGTAAAGAGCAGATCGCCTAGTTCTGATTCGATTTTGTCTTGAATTCCTGATGAAATGGCCTCATGGAGTTCCTGTTCTTCTTCGTGCAGCTTGTCAAAAACCGCTTCAATTTCGGGCCATTCAAACCCAACACGAACCGCCCGTTTACTGACTTCGTGCGCGCGCAAAAGCGAAGCCATCCCTTTCGGAACGCCGGCCAGAATTGATCGCTTCTCGGCAGGATTCTTCTCTCGCTGCTTGATTGCATCCCAGTTCTTCAGAACCTCGTCGGCATCGGCGACCGAAACATCTCCAAATACATGAGGGTGTCTCCTCACCAGTTTGTCGGTGATGCCCTGAGCTACGGCATCAATATCCCAGTTGCCTTTCAGCTTCTCCATTTGCGTATGCATGAGGGGCTGAAGCAGTAGGTCACCTAACTCTTCTTTCAGGGTTTCCATGTCGCCGCTGTCGATGGCGTCGAACACCTCGTAAGACTCTTCCAACAGATACTTTTTAAGTGTCTCATGGGTCTGCGCCTGATCCCATGGGCATCCTCCCGGGCCTAATAGCCTGTCAACGACATACACGAGTTCGTACACAGGTGAGACTTCGACAGATGAAACCAGGATCGTCCCTTCTTGGATGCCAGTTTCTGGAATCGGCTCGACTAGAACACCTCGCTGGCGAAGTCGTTGAAAGCTCGAATGCGAGGAATCTGAATGAAAGAGAGGCCCCTCGGGGAGTTCCCCTTCGATGAGATCTCTTGGCTGAAGCTGATAAACGCGAACCAAGATTCGAGTTTAGCGCCGATGACTGCTACAATGCACCCCAATGATCGCCGCGCTCGCTTTTGTAATTGCCTCCGCGACCTCTTGGGATGTACGAGTCACTGCTGATCGGTCGATGGCTCTTTCCAGCATTAGTGAATCTCGGATGCGTGGAAACCTCTCCTTCCTCGCATCGGATTTATTGGAAGGACGAGCGACGCCATCTCCGGGACTTGATATTGCAGCGACTTTCATTGCGTCCCAGTTTCGTGCCGCAGGTCTCAAACCACTAGGCGACGACGACTTCTTTCAGACCACGACATATCGAGAGGCGAGGGTCAGAAATGTCATTGGATTGCTGGAAGGGAGCGACCCCACCCTTAAGAATCAGTACATCTTCGTAACTGCTCACTACGATCACCTGGGTAAGAAATCGAGCGGTGAGGGCGACCTCATCTTTAACGGTGCCTGCGATGATGGGAGCGGGACAGTTTCGGTGATCGAAATAGCCCATGCATTGAGCCAGATGAAAGTCAAACCTAAACGAAGTATCGTGTTCCTAACTTTCTGGGGAGAAGAGCGCGGCTTACTTGGTTCTCGATACTACGGCAAGAACCCAATCATCCCAATACGCAAGACGATAGCCGACGTCAACATCGAACAGGTCGGACGTACGGATGACTCGGAAGGCCCAAGAGTTAATGCCGTCTCCATCACGGGTGAAGACTATAGCGATGTTGGCAAAGTGTTTAAAATGGCTGGAAAACAACTCAAGACCGGTGTCGAGAAGCATCCGCATCTCAGCGATTGGTATTTCGGGGCGAGCGACAACCAGGCTCTCGCGGACCTCGGGGTTCCTGCTCACACTGTTTGCACCGCATTTCAATTTCCTGATTACCATAGGGTTGGCGACGAATGGCAGAAGATCGACTACGCCAATATGGTCAAGGTCAACAAGCTAATCGCCTTATCTGTTTTGGCTTTGGCAGACAGTCAGTCAGAACCAGAGTGGAGCAAGGACAACCCAAAAGCAGCGAAGTACAGAAAAGCAAAGGCAGATAGAATTGCTTCGAATGGCTAAGCAAAGCATAACTGTTGCAATCATCCTATACATCGCAGTAGAAGATTCTAGTCAGCTGTTCGTAAATAAACACAACGGAAAACCAGCCTAGGTACGCTGGTTCTGACAATTTGCATCATTTGGGCGAATGAGTTTGCCCTCTAATCGCGTCATACTTGGCGTACAGGAATCGTTAAACAAATGAACGTCATCCTATTGGCTACCGCATTTATAAGTCTTCTCGCGCCGGCGAAGGCTCCGATTACGATCAACTTAAACATCAAAGATGGTGATGTTCTGACTGGGGACAAAGTATTGAGAGCAACGGTGAATTCGCAAAGCGTTGTTTCTCAGGTTGAGTTCTACGTTGATACCGAACTTCGAGACAGTGCAACCAGCACTCCCTACGAGTTTCACTTCGACACCCTCAACGAAACAGACGGTCCTCTCAAACTGAAGTTCAAGGCTTATAACTCGGACAGTCAGAACGCTGAGAAAGTGATTAGCGTCGTCATTGATAACGGTCTCAGCAAGGGTGCAGCTTTCCACATTGAGAAAGGCCAGAACCTCCTAACGGATTCTAAGTTTAGTGACGCGATTAGTGAGGGCAGAATAGCGCTCAAGATCGATCCGAAATCGAATCCTGCAAGAGTTATTCTTGCTCGGGCGAACTTGGGACTTTTCCAATACGACAAAGCTCAGAAATACGCGGACGATGCGACTCAGCAGGATCCAAATGACGTTTCGATTCTTAGCCTGAAGGCTGTGATCGATCTTCAGAGAGCGTTTCGAACTTTGGCAAAAGAGGGCTCTGACTCAACTGAGATTCTAGCGACAATCAAAGAAGCTCAGAAGAATGCAGTTGAGTGCAGTCGAAAGGCTCTTGACATCGAAGTCGACAAGTTACCTGCTCCGACGCCTGAGAACCTGATCAGCCAAGCGGATACCATGATTCGGGCTGAGCGATATAGTTTGGCCATCAACACACTTCGAGACGCTTATGAGGCTGATCAGAAGAATCTGAAAGTAGCCAATCGCCTTGCATTTGCTCAACTGCGGTCAGGTCGATTAAGCGATTGCTTGATCACGTTGACGAAGCTGAGGAAGTACGGTCAGCCAGACGCATACGCATATGCGCTCCTTGCAGTAGCTAACACCGATGCTGGCAATACGGAAGTTGTGGACGACATGATGCGGGAAGCACTTCTCGCAGATTCCGAAAACCTTGGTGTACGAACTGCACAAGCCTATATTGCGCTTAAGCGCAATCAGACCTCTGTTCTCGCAAAGCTCGCTGTGGGTCTTGCAAAAGACGAGGGACAACGACCTGAGGTCAACTACTTCCTCGCAGCCGTATCCAATAGCTTGCTGCGCTATTCAGATGCTCGAAAATACTTCGAGAGAGCCGCCCTTGCGGTTCCTGCAAATTCAGACATCTATGTCGAACAGGCAAACACTTCGCTCGGTCTTTCACAAAAAGGCAAACTTGAGCAGAAGGATCTTGACCGACTTTACGAGAATGCCAAAATGATGTTCGAAACGGCCCTGATCGCACGACCAGAGTCTTCAGAAGCATTCTCAGGTCTTACGGTTGTTAACCTCCTTCAGAAGAATCCAACCGAAGCAATCAAAAATGCGACTGCAGCCATCGGAGCCAATCCAAACGATGCTGGCGCTCAGTACGCCTATTCTGCGGCTCTACAGGCCATGGCTGCCGTTAACCGCGCTCAAGCTAGCCAATACCTCTCGCTTGCTCAACAAGCTAATTTGAGAGCTGGCAAACTTGACCAGAAGAACCTGCAGGGTCGGGAAATCCCTAATGCAATCGCTGTATGGCGGTACTTGGTAGGTGCTGGTCGACGCCCTGTCATCGCCGCACCGAGAGACTAATCTAGGGGAACTTCTAGTCCAAAAAGTCTCAGTCTCTGAAAGACTGAGACTTTTTTTATGCCGGTTCTTCGCCGGGAAGCATGCCTGGAATAAGCTTCACCGTAATCTGCTCTTCATCCCAGTCAATCATCAAAATAAACTCTTCGACGAGAGGAATCATGACCTCACCTACGACGATTATCTCGTGAGCAGGACTTGTCAAGACATCCTCGACTTCGCCAAGGTTTTTGCCATCATCGGTGACAACGGAAAGCCCAATAAGATCTGATAGGAGAAACTCGTCTTCTTCTAGTTCCGGACGCTCGTCAGGAGCTTCAAGATAGGCCCACTGAAGCGCTTGAGCCTGATCAGGATCGTTGACCCCAATGAACTTGATGATATATCGTCCTTTGTGCATTTGGACGGTTTCAATCTCAGCCCATTCGTTTCGAACACGAAGGCGAGCGCCTTTTTTGAAACGAGCTGAGATTTCGGACAACGGCTGGACTTTGACTTGTCCACGGATGCCAAAGGCACCGACGATTTGACCGATGTGGATATACCCGGGTGTGGGCTCTGGGACCCGGGCCATTACAGAGACACCTCGACGACCATTTTCGTCGACGAGGTCAGTCCGTCACTACGCGAACGAAAGCTTTCTCGCGTGATTTCGCAGCCACCGCACTGACCACGATTCGAATTGAGGTGATCACTCGGCCGCTTTTACCGATGACCTTACCGACATCTTCCGGGTCGACTCGAACATAGAACGTTCGGGCACCACCCTCCTGCTCTTCCTCAACCTCAAGGTGATCGGGATTCTCTACGACCGATCTCACCAACGTCTCAACGAAAGGGCGATAACTCATGTTCTTCTTAGTTTAGCCAGCTTACTCAGCTACGGTGTCAACTGCTGTTGCTTTTGATACAGCATCGGTTCGCTTGTCAAGAAATGCATAGGCTTTCTTTTGTGCAGGGCGAAGCTCGAGGAACTTAGGAAGTACGCCAGCTTTCTGGAGCAGGTATGCAGTCGTCTCGGTAGCCTGAGCACCGTTCAGAAGCCAATGGAGAGCGCGCTCCTCGTTAATGTTGAGTTGCTTGGGGTTCGCGATTGGATCGTAAGTTCCAATGTTCTCTACGAAGCTGCCATTGCGGCCAGCTTTGCTCTCTGCTACTACGACGCGATAAAACGGTGCGCCCTTGGTGCCTGTTCTGCGAAGTCGAATCTTTACCATCTAGTTTCCTTAGCGTGCGGTTTCCTTGTTCTAAACTCAGGAACCATTCATTCTACCCACGTTGTGCTGGCATTCGCCAACGGTGTCCTGTTCGAGGGATAGAAAGTTTACTCTGTTACTAACTAATGATGTGTATCAGGTATGATTGAGCTTCTGCCGTCGTGGCGAAATTGGTAGACGCACCGTCTTCAGGTGGCGGCGCCCAAAAGGCATATCGGTTCGAGTCCGATCGACGGCACCATTCCCTCAAATCCTGTTCTTTCAGGCAAATGACAAGCAGCAATTATAGTTGCTCTTGCCTTATAAGCCAGTAGTAATACCTAGCTATTGAGAAAGCCCCGTATATCTGCCAGATTTTTCTAGAATTCTGAATTCAGGTTCAAATTCGGCCCATTTGCGGCTTGGGTTCATCCTAATGAAAATGCTAGTTGGTCCAACAATAGGGTTTATGACCCCGCAAGAATTGGGGTGATAACAATGCTGGCCTTACCAAAAAGGGATCTCCAAACCCATTCATCTTAGTTATGATTGAGACAGCTCAGAAGATAAGAACGGTGTATTTTTCAGCCCGAAGGCACCAGGGGATTGCAGCGCAGAAGAAACGTGAGACAACTGCATTGCTTGTTGGAATGTTGCCGTTCGTTGGACTCTTTGTCGTTCAAGTTTGGATAAACCGAAATCCATTGCTCGATGTCTTTTTTGCAGTGCCACCATGTATCGCAGCGCTACTTGGCGGGCTGCGACCAGGACTTGTCATTTTCTGCATTGAGTGCTTGGCTTATCTCGTTGACGGAGGGCACAGCTTGATGACAACCAAAATGCCCTTTTTGGAATTACTGAAGGGATTAGGCTTCCTTATTCCTACTATTTTCGTGTCTCTGCTTTATCAAAAGCTCGATTCAATGAGCAACATGGCCAGTCATGACCCATTAACGGGTTTGTTAAACCGCAAAGCTCTGGAAACCGCGGGTGAACAGGCATTCCATGTTTCCTGGCTAAACTCCAAACCACTGACCGTTATTCAGTACGACTGCGACGGATTTAAGGAAGTCAACGATAAATATGGGCACCAGGCAGGAGATCAGGTTCTGATTTTGCTTTCGGTTACTATCAAGAAATACGTCGGTGAAAACGGACTCGTCTTCCGGACCGGAGGCGACGAGTTCCTGGTCCTCATGGAGGGTCTGGAGCCAGACGAAGTAGGTCTACTTGATCACCTCATTAAAAGCGAGTTCAGGAAAACGGCTTGGGAGCAAGGCTTTGAGGTCGGTCTTTCATCCGGTTGTGCGCAGCGAAAACCAACCACAGTCTCGATCGATCATCTTGTCAACGAAGCTGACCGACTCATGTATCAGCAAAAGAAATGGACCAAGGGAATCGCGGCAGTCAATCCGGCAGCCTCCATCAGATCTCACCATCCGTAGGATCCTGTCGCTAGAAGGGTGGCAAGAGTCGTCGAAAACCGAACGCCAAAATCAGGGGTAATCCCAACCCGTGCTGACCGAGTAAACGCAGGTAAGGAACACGCAGGCTACCATTCATATGTTCAGGTTGGGGCCAACCCACCCATGCCGGTAGCGGATTCGGTAGTATTTGCCCCCGAGCAGCCAAAACCCCGCCGGTCATCGCTGCAACAGTGTCTGTATCACCGCCTAATCTCACAGAATGCTCGATTCCTTCCATGACGGAATCGGCACAAAAGACGGTAGTAATCACTGCGTTCACCGAGTGAACGACATATCCAGTCGGCCCTTTCGAGGGAAGCGGTTCATCAAACGGCCAATCATGGAACTCCGATTTGATGTCGGAAAGGGTTGCACCGGCTGCCAACTCGGCGATGATCTCGGCACCCATGATAGCAAGCGGGTGCGTATGAGTTACAGTTGCACCAGCTACGGCAAATTTGCGTCGATCCTCTCTAGAATTTGGAAACCACGCGCCAATAACTGCGGACCGCATCGCGGCACCGTTTCCCGCAGACGGTAAGCCAGATCGAGTAGGTGAGATTCCAGCCGTAAGGCGAGAGCAGGCTTTCACAGTATTGAGCCCGATCCCGGGCGGACAGCTTAAGAACCAAGTTCTGAGGCGTCGGCCCAAGGATTTCTGAAATTGGGCGATATCTCCACCGGATTCATTTAAGGATTGAGCCACAAATATAGACTGAATTGTGTCGTCACTTATCAAACCTTTGCCAAGCCACATTCGCTGACGGACTGGTCCCGGCAGAAGCTTGGGGGCTCGAAATGCAGAGAGCCCCTCATAGGGTAGCCCTAGGCTATCGCCAAGAGCTGTTCCTATGAGCGTCGACTTTACTCTGAGGTTCATTGATCTCTAGACGTAAACTAAAGGCCCCGTTGGCAAGAACAATCACTTAGCTCTTGAGTGAATCTCATACACCTTCGAGTGAATTTCCTTCGCAGCTTTGATAGCTTCTGGATACGGAGTGTCCGTAACATCGACCATTCCAATCTGATAGTTTTCACCGTCAAGAGTTCTCCCAGTTAGAGGCTCATCCACATACTGGAACCAATGACAGCCCACAAACGCTGGGTTCGAGGCAACTGACTGGACGTATTCATGATACATCTTGGCCCGACCAGCTTGGGTCCCGGCATCCACCAGCCCAGGGTGGAACATCCCGCGATCTGTTGCTCCAAAGTGAAACTCACCGATAATAATGGGCTTATTCAGAGCTTTGACCCAACCCCACTCTTTCTGATTGAGAGCTGGCTTATAGATGTTGAAGCTGATTACGTCAGTGTATTTTGAGGCAGCTTCGACAGCATCCTGACCGTACCAAGCGAATCTGCAACCGAGATACAAGTGATTCGGATCTACCTTCTTCAGCTCCTCCCGAACAATTCGGTGATAGGTCTCCGAAAGAAGAGTCACAAAGGAGGATAAATCCTCCTTCTGCTTCGCCGAAAAGGAAAGAGCCGTCTTGTAAGGCAATTCAAGATCAGCCCAACTCACAAAGTTCGTTTTCCACGCTTTGTTAAGTTCGATGATCGAACTGTATCTCGATTTGAGAAGTTGAACGAACGCTTGCTTCGCTGGGGAGTCCTTCGCTTCGTAACTCAGTGCACCAATGCCCAAACCGTACCGACCGTTTTCTGGCCCTTGCCCCGACCAGCTTAGTTCGTTATCAATAAAAGTCCCGAGGCAGTAAGGATCGTTCCTAATTTTGGCGGTACCTGCAACCGCCTGTTGAACTGAAGCACGAAACTCGGGATCAAATGGATCATGCATCTGCCCCCAGTAGTCGCTTCCTGACGCAACATGCTTATGTTTGCCCCCGACCGAGGTCGTATACACGTACGGCACCTTACCATTGCCATGAAACATGGTGTCTGACCAGTTTCCAATCGTGTTGAAGCCCCATGAGTTCATTCGGTCCAGCGAGATCGATCGCCATTCTTCTCTCCAATTAGCCCCATATTTTCGGAGGAGGTTTGCTTGGTAAAACCTGAATGACTTCCCTTCTCTACGCACCCCGCCGTGGTTGGTTGTGTCGAATCCAGCAAACTCCGACAAAGGGTCACCGGTCTTTGGAAGCCAACTGAACATTTCTTCTCTCCCAGATGTGAAAGTGGCTCCCGAGAGCGATAGGCAATCGCATCCGTTGGAAAAGAATAGGTTTCCGGCTGGATCGACGAACCACCACTTGCCATCGACTTTTGCCGTTCGAAAGAAGCCTGTCGCTTGCTGCTTAGGACCACCCAGCCAGCCGCCGTATTGGTCTCGACCAGCCAGCTTCGAATTACGCAACAGCCCCCGTTCAGCGGCCAAGCGCTTCCTGAACTCTGAGTCTGAGCCCAGTTTGCCCGGCCATGATTCTTGGGCGTATTGACCGTACTGATCGACTATTCCGACCATCGAGACAGGCGGAGTCAGGCTAATCTCTTTTAGGATGACCGTTGTTGCCTTTTCGGGTTGGTGCATGAACATTTGCAGATCGACGACATTTCTCGGATTCCACCCTGGGCCACCGCTGGAAGACATCGAGTTAAGCCCTTTTCGCCTTGGTATTCCATTCATTCCGAAGCTTTTTGGATCTTGGCCGACGGGTAAAGCAGCAATGTAGGTTTGGTGGGCTGGAATGACAATTTGGCCTTGCTTCGAGTGCAAATAGCCGTTTGCGGTCGGATCATCATCGCATCGAACACCAATTTCGACCGAAAATGGATTGGGGTTTGTGATTTTGAGAGCCAGCGCCCCAAACTTGGAAAAGTCATAGACTAATTTCGGCTTCAAGTGGAGCGATGGCCATTCGCTGGTTCCGAAAACCAGTCTCATGCCTCCCGCAGTAGGATCATAGGTTGCGACTACGTCTCCAGTCGTCCAAAGCTTGACTTTTTCAGAACTATCGGCAAGAAAGAACGGCGTGTCCCCGGCAAGACTAAGCGCAACCATGAGCGAAGCTAGCATGTCTTCATCATAGGCATATTAGGTTGTATTAGGTTTCGAGCTGGCTCAAAAAAGAGATAAAGGCTTCTTTTTGAGTTTCGAACTGAACTTGAATTGTGCAAAGGGCAAGTGAGCGTTACTATCGCCTTCTGCTTTGGAGAACAGCCGAACCCTACAAGCTGAATTATTCGTCACTTTGTTAGGTGCGTATAGTTACCAGGTTTGGCTACTATATAGGGTAGGTCGAGCAACTAGAATGGGATTCGTCACAGTCGTATTAGGGTGTTGTGTCTGGATCCCGCTTTGCGTGTGGATCTGGTCAATCATTGGCTGGATGATCACCGGGGAAATGGACGTGATCTCAGGGATCGCCGGAATCTGGATCGCGATTGGTCTTGGTTGGGTTTGTCTTCAACCACCTCGTAGCGTTCCGATTGCTTCACCGCTGGCTTTTGCTGCGGTTGTCGGCACTGTTATTGTTTATCCATTTGTTCGAGTGGGTTGGGCAAAGCGAGAGCTAAAGAGTGTTGAAATTGATGCCCTGCAACGTGCTTATGACGCACTTTCGCTTAAGCCGGGCAATCCGGCGTCGAAGATAAAGATCGCTCGCCAAATATATGGCTTGGGAATGCCTGGGCATGCACTCGTCATTGCTGAAAATGTGATCGGTCAACTTCCTGAGCAGTATTTCCGAGACGAACATCGAATGCTCAAATCATGGCGACAAGTCGTTAAGCAACCCGACCATTTTCGCCCCATTGCATGCGTTGAATGCGGCACGATGAATCAACCGGGAAATATTCATTGCGCAGCATGCGGTGCACCTTTTCTACTAGATCGCGCCAAGGGAAGGTTTGTGGGCAAGACCCAAGGTCGCAAATTGATGGCAGTCTGGTTTACGCTTGTCGCAATTGTCGGCGTGATGCCAGCGACGGCGGCCCTCCCACCCTATTTAGCAATCGTTGCCATTATCACACTCTTGTGTGCAGGATTTGGCATGGTTTTTTATGCATTTTTCGGCGCTGGGAGCCAAGATTGAGCCGGCTTGACCGAATGCTGATTCGGGAGATGATCGTACCGTTTTTAACAGGCACCGTCGTGCTACTGTTACTGTTTCAAGCCAATGCTTATATTTATGTAGCCAAGCAGTTCAACCTTGACTACGTTCCCGTTCTCGCCAGACTCCAGTTCATCTTGTTCAGCACGCCGCAGTATCTTGAGATGACACTACCCGTCGGCTCGGCATTTGCGGCGGCCCTGCTGATGACCCGAATTGCACGCGAGAGCGAACTCACCGCTTTAAGGGCAAACGGGGCAAGCATACGTCGCGTGGTCTTACCTATTGCCATGTTTGGCGTACTGGCTGGGGTCGCGAACTACATTGTTGTTGAGCAGGTCAAGCCTGTCGCAACGAAAAAAGCAAACGGNNCCTCGGCTCTTGGCCTTGGGATGCCTACGATCACTACGAACAAGCCACTTCAATTAGGAAGGTTTGCAGTTTGGCTGGGGGGTATCACCCGCAACCGCGCCACCGATCAACTCACCATCAACGATGCTCTTTTAATTGATCGCGACCCCAAGGGAGTGAACCTGATCGTCACTGCGCAATCGGGTACGTACGATCAAGGAGTTTGGACTTTTCCGAACGCAAGACTGACCGCCGTCAAAGGCATCGACATCACTCCGATTGAAAGTAAGAAATTGGTTATCAACGAAAAGATCGTGATCGACCAATTATATGGGCCACCCACAAAGGACGATATGTCGATGAAAGAACTAAGGGAGGCGATTCGAGCAGGCGGCAGAACTGGTCAGGAGGTGAAAGCGCTTGATGTTGAATACCACAAACGCTTCGCGGTCCCGACGGCTTGCCTCGTGTTCACGGTGATTGCACCGATCTTCGCCGTCATGTTCTCTAAAACTGGTGGCTTCGCCGGCATTCTCCTCACCTTCATTGTTGTCCTGATTTACTACAACAGCTTTATCATTTCGACCGAAATCCTGAGCAAAGTTGAATGGTTCCCTGGGTGGTTAGCGGCTTGGTTGCCTAACATCTTTTTTTCGATAGTCGCTGCGATTGCGTATAGGAGATTAGAGTGAGCAGGCTTCTCTGTTCAGCATTGCTCTTCTTGCCGGGCATCGTTGGCGCTCAGATCATGCCAACGTCGGTTTTCAAAACTACTATCGACGCGATGAGAAAGCAGGGCCAGTTACCCCCTCTTGATCAGCGGAACCCTATGGAACCCGTCGGGTTTCCCGCCAACGCCGACAAGGTCTCGATGTTGCCTGAATCCGAAGACGATACCGGGTCGTTCAAGATAATTCATGCTGGCCCATCTAATCGAAAAGGTTCTGTCATTCATATTACTGAAGGTGCCGAATTCGAAATGCGCGGTTATCACATCGTTGCAGATAAGGTTGAAGGCGACCTCAAATCAAAAATCTTTCACCTGGTTGGCAATGTAAAGGTTGACGGCAAAAACACGACTGTCACGGGTGACGACGTCACCATTGACTTCGAAAACAAAGCCTACATTGCTCACAACGCGAAGTCCACGCTGCCGCCAAGCCTGATGGGAGGCGGAATCAAAGGGAACGTCTATACGTTCGGCACCGAATCATACGGCTCAGCGAAGCAGTCATGGACGAACAACGGAGACCTCACCACTTGCGAGCTGCCTTCCCCCCACTACGACATTCAGTCTGACAATTCAGATATCCGACCAGGCAAACGAGCCGTTTTTCGTAGAGCAAGAATAAGGCTCTTTGGTCGGACGGTTCTGAAGCTGCCCTATCTTGCGATTCCTCTCGACGATCGCCGGTATAACTATCTCCCCGATTTCGGCCAGAGCAACGACGAAGGATATTACGTCAAGAACAAATACAGTATGCCGTTGAACGGTGACGACATTCTTGAGACGCGGGAAGATTATATGAGCAAGCTCGGAACTGGTCTTGGGCTTGGCTATGGCTATCGGAACGCCACGATGGCGGGCATCACCCGGTTCTACCGGATATTTGGATCTTCGAAAACCTTTACTTTTACTAACATACACAATCAGGCGTTCAAGTGGGGGATCCTAAACCTTCAGAACGACTACCAAGGCGACAACTATTTAACAACGCCAGGGTCGTCCATTTTGAATACAAAAGCGTCGCTTTCGATCAACCAAGCACCAGGAAACTCGACTCGGTTTAATTTAACGCGAAACAGCAACAATTCCACATCGTACAACAGCGTCGTCGAGACTCTCGGTGTTGTGGACTCTCGCAACGTAGGGAATAAAACCAAAACCGACGTTAGCGTGAACTATCAGAAGTCAGATTCAACCTACAACGGTGGCTCCGAAGTTAGTCGCGAACAAGTTGATTTGAAGTTGAAAGCGAGTAAGGAACTGGATTTGGCGACGGCTTCCATTGCCTACCAGCGGTCGGTTCCGATCGGTGACACAAGAAACTTTTATTCGGGCAGTGATCAAACCCCAGTTATTTCGCTATCTTCCGACTCAAAAAGGCTATTGGGAGACGAGTTTGCCAAGTCACTTCCCTTCAGGTCGGAGTTATCGCTCGGTGAGTTTCAGGATGCACAGGCTAAAGAGCACATCACACGGTCTATGTTCGACCTGAACTTCCAGAGGCCAGATCGAGCGCAAGATAAGCTTTTCACTACCAACATCAACGGTCGTTTTCGCCAAACAATGTATAGCGATGACACCGCCCAGTACCTCCTCAACCTAGATTCGGCCCTGGGTTACAAATTCGGCAAAGACACCGCAGCGAACCTCAGATACAACTACTTGCGACCGTATGGATACTCACCTCTGCAAATCGATCAGAGTGGACAAACCAACTATGTGTCCGGCGATGTGAGCGTTCGTCCAACACCTCCTCTTTTGATGGGTGTTCAGACTGGCTACGACATCGTCCAACTTCGGCAGGGCAACCAACCCTGGCAACAGGTTGGTGTTAGAATTGAGTACAAGCCTTACCAATCATTCCTAGCCAGAAGCCTACTGACTTACGATACAACGCAAAGAGCTTGGAGCAATCTTCGCCTTGATGTCACCTATACAAAAGATCAGTCGAGAGTTGCCTTTGCGGCAAGATTTGACGGCGTCAACCACACTTGGAGCAACGTAAATCTCTATCTTGACGGCCTTCAGTTTGGAAAAACCAAGGTCAGCGCATCCTTTCAATACAACGGATATTTGAAGCAATTCGACTCGAAACAGTATTCGTTTATCTACGACCTACACTGTAGCGAAGCCCTACTCACGATTATCGAGAACAACACTGGTTTCAGAACTGGAAGACAACTCTATTTCAGCATTCGCTTGAAGGCATTCCCGTTCTCTTCACCGTTTGGTACTGGCACTGGTGGACAAGCCATTCCAATTAGCACAGGAAGAGACTTCTAAGAAGAGAGAATTGCTTCGGGATAAAGATGGTAGCGGCGGGCGGACTCGAACCGCCGACACTACGGGTATGAACCGTATGCTCTAACCAACTGAGCTACGCCGCCGAAGCTCACAGATTTTACCTCAATGACACGCTATAGTAAATCCTATGCTTCTTGCATTCGCTCTTCTGCTCACGCAGACTGACATTTCACGGCTAGACCAACTTGCAGCCAGCAAAGATTTGGCCAGTCTTTCGAACTACCTTGCAGCTACAAGTAAGAGCGGTCAGCCGTTTAACATTATTAAGAGCGAAGGAGCGTATGGAGTCGGACGATACGGGTGGCACGCCAAAGCGCTTGAAGGGATAAATGGCAAACAATACGTTGTTTTCAGCACTCCACTGACTTCACAGGACACGGGAGAACTCCTTTTCGCGCTCGAAGATGGAAAGCTTTCTTTCGTCCACGAGAGCGAAACATTTGGGGTCCATATCAGGCGCCACAAATTCGATCTCAATTTCAAAGTACACGAAAAGAAAGCGCTCGTCACTGACGATCTTGAACTCAGTATCGAAGCATCTGGAGGCGACTACGGATTCTTTCGAATGAGCCCATGTTACAAGGTCACTGCACTATCGACTGCTTCCGGTGAAGCGGTGAGCTTTGCCCAGGCTGGTGGAGTGGTCCAATTTAAGAAGCCAGCTTCCGGAAATAGCCATCTCAAGGTGGAATACGCTGGGGTGGTCGACTTGCCCGGGTTTGCAGCGAGTATCAACGACCAAGAAGCCACCCTGACAAACGACTATTGGTATCCGATGATTGCGAGGAAGCCTGCGCCGTACGAAATCACGGTTCATGCGCCGAAAGGATGGCGAATCATTGCCCAAGGAATAAAGCAAAGCGAAGTTCAGAGCGATTCCGAATCCAAAGCAACTTACAAAATGGATTTGCCCTGCGTGTTTTATAGCTTATCAGCGGCCAAGTATCAACAGGCGGAATTTGTCGAGAACGGGTTTAAGTCGTACGCTTGGAGTCGTCGATTACCGATGTCTTCCCTCTCAATTCAGAGTCGTCTCATTCCCCAAGTTCTCAACTTTTATTCTTCAAAGTTTGGCAAAATCCCGTTTCCATCTTGGGGAGCTCTCGACACCGAACTTTACGGCGGCGGTGCTCTAGAGGCTTACTCATTCGCCAGTTATGGCGGCGGGGTTCCCGGTGAAGATGCCCATGAACCCGCGCATACGTGGTGGGGTGGAATTCTGAACAACACCTACCTAAAAAGCTTTTGGAATGAGAGTTTTGCCGTTTTCAGTGATGGGTTGTATCACAGGGAAGGTGGTCCAGGCAACCTCGCGGCAAGACGAAAGGCATTCGTTTCAGACTCCTCGGCAGAGGAGTCATACAACGAAGCTTCTTGTGCCGAAAGCGGAGCAAATCTTGGTGGGATTGGAAGCGCCCTTGGCTACGGAAAAGGCGCAAAAGTGCTACAGATGCTTGAGCAACTCATCGGAACCCCTGAGATCATCGATGTGATGAAAACCTGGGCTGAGAAAGACAAGGGCAAGGAAGTCAGCTGGGAAGACTTCGAGACGGTTCTTTACCAGAAGGTCTCCGGTGGTTATGTCAAAGAGTTCATGAAGCAGTGGATTCATAAGCCGGGATTCGCAGTCGTTGACTTTGGCAAACCGTCTTTTGAGGCAGGGCAAGTCTTGATTCCGACCAAGTTTGCAGCTGGTTCTTGTAGCTACTTCCCGCTTGAGGTCTATCTTGAATATCCAAATGGCAAATCGGCAACTGTCACAGTCAAGGTGATGGGATTATCGACGACCAAAGTGCCCAGCACAACTAAACCGAGCCGCGTGGTAATCGACCCATGGAAAAAGCTCTTGACCGAACACCCGGGAGAAGAACCGCAAACCGCCGCAACCGCCTTTTCTGTCAAGGCGATTGTTCAAAAAGGAAAAGAATCTTGGGCAACTGGATTTGGAGTGCTGGCAGCCAAGACTACGATGAAACAGATAGCTGGAAAAGTGCTCGTCGGCACCCCAGAGACGTGGCCAGCATTACGCGATATCACCGACAAGGCTGGAATCAAAGTGAAAGACGATCGCCTCACGTTTGGCGAAACTACAGTCAATCTGGATAAAGGAGGAGCGGCTGGATTTGTCGATACTCCTGATGGAAAAGTGTATTTCCTGCTCGGTAAAGCCGCCCTAAGGCCTGAGCTCGGGCACGCTAAAATTGCTGTTTTTGATGAGCTTGGACGCTTTCTAGACGGAGTTACTGAACCGGTTCTGCAAGGTAAGTGGGCTTTTCGTCTAAACTGACGAAAAGCCATGGTTGAGCTGAAGAATCGCCGCATCATCGTTGATGGCAAACCGGTCCTCATTCTGTCCGGTGAGATCCACTATTTCCGCCTCAAGCAGAGTGAATGGGAAGATCGCATACTAAAAGCAAAGCAGATCGGCTGTAACGCAATTGCGAGCTACATTCCATGGATCGTTCACGAACAAGCGGAAGGTGACATCGATGTCACTGGTCGGAACCGCAAAGAGCATAACATCGGCGAGTTCATCGATCTTTGCCACAAGCATGGCCTTTGGTTCATCGCCCGCCCTGGTCCCTTCATCATGGCCGAAATGAAAAACGAGGGAATCCCATTCTGGGTTCGGTCGAAATATCCCGAGGTTATTCCGGTGAGTTGGGAGGGCAAGAAAGTTGAGACCAAGACTCTCGACTACCTTTCTCCAACATTTTTGAAGCTAGCAGAACGATGGTATGGGGGCATTATCCCTGTGCTCGCTTCGCGATTACATTCGAAGGGCGGACCCGTTATTGGGATTCAGTTAGACAACGAAATCGGCATGTTGTCCTGGGTTTCGAACCAGCCAGACCTGAGCGACGACACTCTCTGCGACTTTTCTGCTTGGCTTATCAGTAATGATCGAAGCACTAAATACCCGTTTGATCTGAACGATCCAGCGCCTAGGGTTGCTGCGATTCGGAATCCCGCGCCAGAATACGGGGCTGCACTTCTGCGCGATTACGGAGATTTCGAGCGAGTTCGATTTGCCAAGTATGTCGCGACGCTGAGAGGGTTCTGCGAGAAGCTTGGCGTGAGCGAGATTCCGTATATCGTGAACATTCACGGTAGTGGTGGGGGCCGCGCGCAGCAATATCCGATTGGCATCAGCCAGTTGATGGAGACCTATACGCAATCAACCGGATATTTATCGGGATCGGATCACTACTTGGGCGATCTCACTCGAACGAATGCTCAAGACCTGTACGTGATCAATAGCTTTATGGAAGCCGTTCATCGCCCCGAACAGCCACTAAGTTCGATGGAGTTCGAGGTTGGCGACGGTAATTACGGTGAAACAGGCGTTCCAATGTATGGAGAGGCGGCGGCAGACCACAAGGTGCGAATGAGTATCGCCCAAGGCAACCGTCTGTTGAATTACTACTTACTCACTGGCGGGCGAAACCCAAAGCTTCTCGTTCCGAACAGAGACGGCAACGACCGAGTCGCAACTACCGGGGAAAGGCACGGATTTGCAGCCCCAATCTCTCCCGAAGGCGTTTATACCAAACACGCGAAAGCCCTTGAAACAACAACCAAGTCGATGTCTGCCATTGGTGAACTTCTGGCCGATATGGATGAAGAGCGTGATGACATCGAGCTGGGTTTTATTCCGGATTACTACAAAACGAACTTCCGTCGGCAAGGTCCGATGCAGGAGATCGTCGAAAACTTGGAATACATCCGCGGACCGCTCGAACTCCTTTCTCGAGGAATGATGCAGATGGGATTTCGGTTCAGTGCAGTTAACCTTCAGTCGAATCCTCCTCAGAAAAAGACCCTTGCCATCGCTTCGTCTCGATACATGGATCAAGCCATTCAATTGCGCCTTGTTGACTTCTTACATGAAGGCGGGAGTTTGTTCCTTTGGGGCGAATTTCCTGTTCTTGACATGGAAGGAAAGGAGTGCACCGTTCTTGCGAAAGCTCTGGGAATTAGGCAAGGAAAGTTCCTACAGGCAAACGATAACTACTACATGTCGACTTACGGCGTTGGGTTGCTTAAGGACGAACCAGAGGTTCGAGTGTGGCGCTCACAGACTGTGACCGGTGCGAAAGATCCAATTCTTAAGTTGAGAGACTCAAACGAAGATTCAGGGTTCGTTATGCAGGCTGGTAAGGGGCGCGTAGCGGCGGTGATGTGCAACTATCCGGTGCATATGGACCTGTTTCGGTCGATATTCCGCTGGTTAAGTTGCAAGCCGGGCTTAACAATTTCTGAAGAGAACGGCGGCTTAGTGGTTTTAACTACTGCGAATGCCAAAGCCGAGCGAATGATCCATGTCCTCAACCTCGATGTTGAAGCAAAGCACATTACATTGAAAGAGAACGGGCAGTCGCTATTCAGCGGAGAGGAGATCCATCTAGGCTCCAGAGGTGCGCTCGCATTGCCGCTGAACATTCAAAGAGGCTCGACCAAGATTCGATGGGCGACAACCGAGCTTACTCAATTAGGAGAACACAGTCTGACCCTACGCGCCATCGGCACTCAAGTAGTCCTTTGTGTTGAATCCTCCGCGAACTTGCGAATCACCAATGGAGTCGCTTCAAAAACAAGAAACGAGCAAATCATTCGTTCGGTACGAAACGATTTGCCAGTTTCTGTATCTTGGTGAACTTAGTCTAGCTCGTAATTGATGAGGTAGATCATGAAGCAGGTGATTGAGACACCAGCCAACAGGATGAGACTAGGTAAATACGCTCCACCAAAGAAAGAGATCACCATCGCCGGCACCATCCCAATCAATGAGGCATAACAGCCAATCTTCGCAACAAACCCGATCCAATCTGTTTTCATGATTAGCCCGATGCCGATACCCACTCGGCAGAATGTGATCGTCGCCCACACTCCGGCGAATCCTTCTAGCCCGCCATGCATGACTTGAGAGATCAGGTCTATTGACGCAATGATCGTATAGAGAACAGACATGATCATATAGGCGACTTCTTGCCAGGTGTGATCTGGAATCTTGCCAACGTCTGCGAATGTTCCAACCGCTCGTAGTTTCGAGTTGCAGTGCGAGCAGATCGCCGCGTAAGACATGATGGGCAACCCGCACTGTGGGCAGGGCACTTGCTGCAAAGCCTGGCTAGGCGCAGCCGTCTTGGGACTAACTACGGCTTTTGTTGGACGTAACAAGTTGGCTACGTTAGGATCTTTGCAAAGCAGATCCACATAGGGCTTGACCAAGTTATGTTCACGTTGTTGAAGGTCGATGCCTTCCACAACCTTAACCGCCTTTCTCGTTTGATCGTATTTAAAGTAATGCGAGAGGAGAAGCGCGGTTGTTTCTCCGTTTAGCGAGTCCAGTTTGTGCGCGCGTGACAGCATTGCTTCCGCCTTGTCTGGAGCAGAGTCAGTGACCTCCTTCCCCACCGCAATAAGACTATAGACAAGCGCGTTCTTTGAGAGCAGGTGATTCGGTTGGAGAGAAAGGGCTGCGTCTAGTTCTGGAATCGCGTCTTCAAATCTGTGCGCCATCCCAAGGACATAGCCATACGCATAGCGAATGTCTGGATCTGCCGGGCGAAGAGCAGCCGCCTTCATCGCCATTTCGATGGCATCATCAAGTGAACCTGCAAGTGCCAACGAAAGAGCGCATCCTTTTAGAAAGTCGGCATTCGCTGGTTGACTAGTAACTAATTGCCGATACACATAAGCAGCCTCTGCGTATTTCTGTTGTGCATACAGAGCGTCTGCGGCTTCCCGGGTTACGCTCGAAGGATTAGCAGAAGTATTCATAAAGACAAATCCGTTTCTATTTTAGTGCCGTTCACAGAACAATTCTACTGAAGTGCAACATTTGCGGATAGTTTGCAGTAGAACTGGTGTTCACACTGAGAAACGAAAAAGCCTCGACCCGGGTTGCAACCCAGTCGAGGCTTTAACATCAGAATAACAATTCAGCAGACTAGATTCTGGAGATCTTCAGAAGTAGGTAGAAGATAGCGCCAAAGGCTGCCGCGGCGGGCAACGTAAGAACCCAAGCGACAACCATGTTATACGCCACTTGCCACCTGACCGCGCTCAATCGCTTCGATGCTCCGACACCGAAGATGCTTCCTGCAATACAGTGCGTCGTCGAAACCGGCATACCAAAGTGGCTTGCCGTCAGAATGACTGCAGCACCAGCAGTCTCGGCTGCGAAACCGTTAACAGGCTCAAGACGAATGATCTTGTGCCCCATCGTCTTGATAATTCTCCAGCCTCCAGCAGAAGTTCCAAGAGCCATGGCGATGGCACAACTCAACTTAACCCAAGTTGGAACGGTAGCTTCCTTCAACATCCCATTACTCACGAGTGCCAAAGTGATGATTCCCATGCTCTTTTGAGCGTCGTTTTGGCCATGAGCGAAGGCCATTGATGCTGCCGATAACACCTGAAGTCGACGAAACATGCCTGATGTTCCTGCCGTCGCTAAAGTAATCATAGCCACACCAACAAAGGCGATGCCTGTGATTTCAAGCAAGAAGAGCGGTGTGATCGTATCCTTGGCTTCAATCTTTTCTTTAGGAACCGTGATGTATTCGTAGGCAAAGTGAAACACCTTGGTCGCTACGAACAACAAAGCTAACGATCCCAAAATAATCAATGGAATTCTGAAAGTCGTGATGTGATGCGGATGCGCCCTTGCGAACAAGACCGAAATGATCACCATCACCGCGCCTCCAAGGATGAAACCGGCCAATGGGGAGGCAACAAGTGGGATCAACACTTTTTGAGTCAAGTGCGACCAGTGCACAACATCTGGTCCCGCATGCATGATCGCTGCTCCGCAAAGTCCGCCGATCAAAGCGTGCGAAGAACTAGACGGGATGCCGAATTTCCAAGTGATGATGTTCCAGACAATTCCGCCTAGAACCGCCGCGAGAACAACGGCCTCGGTTGCCATGCTCGCATTCACAATGTCTCCAGCGATCGTCTTAGCGACCTCGGTTGCAACAACCGCACCAAGTAGATTGAGGCCAGCCGCCATCAAAATAGCGGTTCCTGGCTTCAATACGCGCGTTGAAACGACAGTCGCAATTGCATTTGCCGTATCGTGAAAGCCGTTAATGTAATCAAACGCCAATGCGCCGATTACAACCAGCCACATCAGGATGGTTGCTTCATGCATATTTAACGAGAATTGTTCCTAGTATCTTGGCGATGTCTTCACACTTGTCAACTGCGGTTTCGACTCGGTCAAAAATCTCTTTCCACTTAATGACAGTGAGAACATCTGGGTTCTGTTGGTCGAACAGAGATGCAAGAGCGGTTCTGAAAATGTGATCGCTCTCATTTTCAAGCTCATGAATCTGCTCTAGACGGGTTCCCAGAGTTTCAGACTTGTGCAAACCAGTCCGTAACTCGCCTACGGCCTCAAGCGTGACATCACTGACGCGAACTAAGAGCTGCGCTAGAGGCTCAAGCTCCGCGCGAGGTCCTGTCAGATGATACAGGTCAGCGCGAGCAGCTGCTGCTTCGATCATGTCAACAACGTCGTCAAGAGCGTGCGACAGATCCCGCAGATCCTCCTTATCTAAAGGAGTAATAAATGTTGTAGCAATCTTGTTCTGCAGTTCGCGAGTCTGAAGATCGCCTTCATGCTCGATCGTAGCGATCGTTTGAGCATGATCGGAGAGTTTGTCGAAATTTTTTACGAGAACTAAAAAAGCTTCTGCAGCTTTCTTGGCTGTCCGAGCCTGTGCTTCGAGCAGTCCATAAAAGGCACTCTCATTGCCTAGCTTAATCAAAAATAACCCCCGGTAGCGACTCAAAGAAAGCAGTCACTTCCTCTCCTTGGTATACCCGGCTCACCATTTCCTTAACCGTTTCTTTACATTCGAAAATGAAGGTGTTAATCAATCCTGGAAGGTTCAAACAAATGAGTTTCAAACAGCGATTTTTAACCTAGAAAGGTCAACTGACAATATCACTAGGTATACGCTCGTGACACGTGCGTAAACGCTTGGCGATATCAACTGCGTGATCTGCCATGTGCTCGATTGCGTGAAAAATTTCTGCGACTCGTAAATACATTCGAGCCTTTTCGGGCTCCTCTTTGATTCTCTCAAGAATTCGGTTACGAGTGATCTTGTAAGCTCTGTCGATCTTGTCGTCGGTTTGGATAATTTCAGCCGCCAGCAACGAATCGTAACTCGTGAACAACCTAATACTAGCGGCAGTCGCCGTTGTTGCTTGCTTGGCGATATCCTCGAGTGCTTCTGTCAGCTCGTAGGGAAACTCGCCTTGGAGTTTTCGAACTCGAACGGCAACCTTCGTCGCCTCGTCTCCAATCTTTTCCAGTTCGGTAACGATTCCTAGTGCGCTTGAAAGGAGCAACGCATCGTTTGCCACTGGTCCTTCCATGGCTTGAGTGCGAATGACCCTTTGCATGATTCCCTGCTCCATCCGGTCAGACTGAGCCTCCATTTTGAGGATTTCATCCAGCAGGAAATCTTCATCGGAAGTCACAACTGAAACCGCCATGTCGATCATGCGAAGCACATGCTGTCCGAAAAGAACGACATCGCGTTCGATATCGGCGACAAAGCTGTTATATCGGACTCGGTTGACTGGCTGAGGATCGGGCATAGGACTACCTTATATGAAGAACCACACCGATTATTTTGGCTAATGAGCGTCGTCTTCTTGCTCAAACGTTCCGTAATAGTAAGGCGTTCCCGACTCGAACTCGCCAGCGCACGTATCAACCATCTTAAAGACAGGCATCACCTTTTGTCTTTCGATCTCCTGAATAACTAGCTCAAGATAACTCAGATACTGGCCGATTGTCTTGTCGGTCCAAAGCGTGTGAAGATGCTCAGACACGTAGTTCGCGTGAACACTTCCGACTAACGGTTGGGCGTCGGACCTTTCTAGATTGCTCTTCACTCGGTCAAGCTTCTCTTCCGAAAGGCCGGAATCCTGAAGGCTTACTACAAAGTTAGCCCTCATATCCTTGGAAATCTTCAGTTCGGCAGTCGCCGTTTCAGCACCCAGAAGGCTCTTGATCGTGTTTGATGGGAAGCCAATAAGGAAAGCTTCACTGATCAACGCAGATAATTCTTCACTATCGCCAAGCGTCTCAAACGCTTTAGTCAAGCGCTTTTCGATCAACAGCAAGTTTTGGATCTTTCGAAGGAACCATGGGTCAATTCGCGAGATCTTGTTGATAGTCGGAACATCCCAACCGCGTCTTAACCCTTCGGCAACAGCCCAAAGTCTTTCGTCAGTCGGCTTGTTCAGCTCATGCTTCAAGTCGTCGTCGTTCATCGGAGCATGACCTTCATCGACGATCACGATCTTATATTCGACTTCTGCAAACTTTTGTTTCAGAGCGGCAAGCTTCTCGCGCGCAGCCTCTCGACCCTCTTCCTTGGCCGAGCCAAGTGCCTGCATGGTTTCATTAAAGAGCTTTTCGGTCTCCGTCGCTGGCCTTTCGACACGAATGATTCGCGGAGAGCCTTGGAATTTTGTATGTCGAAGATCTTTCTGTTTGATCTCCAAACCGCGAATTGCCTTCATGAACGCCGCCTCGAAAGATCGGTCAATCGCCATGACCTCTCCAGTCGCTTTCATCTGTGTGAACAGCGAGCGGTCACCGGACGCAAATTTGTCGAATGGCCAGCGAGGAATTTTGACGATACAGTAATCCAGAGCGGGTTCGAAGCAAGCCTTCGTGGTGCCAGTCACCTGATTCTCGATCTCGTCGAGAGTCTTTCCGACAGCAATCTTTGCAGAAACTCTGGCAATCGGGTAGCCCGTCGCCTTTGATGCAAGCGCCGATGAACGCGAAACGCGCGGATTCACTTCGATGATGTAGTAGTCAAAGCTATCCGGGTTAACCGCAAGCTGAACGTTACATCCGCCCTCGATTCCAAGCGACTGAATGATTTTCAGCGATGCTGTTCGAAGCATGTGATACTCGAGGTCGCTCAAAGTTTGCGATGGAGCGATGACGATGGAGTCACCGGTATGAACCCCCATCGGGTCCAAGTTCTCCATGTTACAAATCGTAATGCAGTTCCCGGCGCTATCGCGCATGACTTCATACTCGACTTCTTTCCAACCCAAAAGCGACCGCTCAACCATGATCTGTGAGCGCATCGAAAGCTTGAGACCCTTTTGACCGATCTCCCAAAGCTCGTCTTTAGTGTTTGCGATTCCACCACCGGTTCCGCCGAGAGTGTATGCGGGTCGGATAATGCATGGATAGGGAACGATGTCGAGAATCGCGTGGAGTTCATCAGGAGTTTGGATGATCCAGCTCTCGGGGACGGGTTCGTTAATCTCACGCATGAGGTTGCGGAAGCTTTCGCGGTCTTCCGCTTTCTTAATTGCGCTTAATGGCGTTCCAAGAAGCTTGACTCCGTACTTGTCGAGGATTCCGTGATCAGAAAGTTGGGTCGCGAGGTTGAGGCCGGTCTGCCCGCCAAGCGTCGGCAAGAGAGCATCTGGCTTTTCACGAGCAATAACACGCTCGCAAAACTCAACGGTCAACGGCTCGATGTAAAGAGCATCACTCACCCCTGGATCAGTCATGATCGTCGCCGGGTTACTGTTGATCAGAACAACTTCGTGGCCTTCTTCTTTGAGTGATTTGCAGGCCTGTGTTCCCGCATAGTCGAACTCGGCAGCCTGGCCAATGACGATCGGACCAGAGCCGATAACGAGAACCTTCATTCTAAAATCAGATTGTACCTTTTGGACCCGAGGGCATGCTTGCTATTGAGTGAGGAAAAGGATCAGCCAAACAACCGTCCCAAGTCCCAAGAAGATTAGGCTAAGGCGCTTTAACGCCTTCACCTGTACCGAAAGCCAAACTCCGGTTATCAGAATCACGAGCAAGCCCACTGCAGCGAGAACGCCAAACCACTTAAAGATAGCGCCACCCTTTGCCTTATGGAATTGCATCATTCGGCGCAACAGACTGCTCTCGCGAACCGTCAANNATCGTCGCCTTTCCACTAGCATCAACCGCAAGGCTCACATCGCGCGCCGCGCCTCCCCACTGAAGCTGCCACCCTGAGTCTCCCTTCCCCCTGATGGATGCGGCACCTGTGGGCGTAGCGATTTTGTCTTCTTTCAGTTGCGCTTCAACAAGAGAAACGGCTTCGCTCAAACTCGGTTTTGATGCCGGAGCGGAAATCGTTTTTGTCGTAGAGGTCGAAGCAAAATCGAGTCCTAATGTGTAAAGCAGTCCCGTCACGAAAAACATGACGCACACCGGCAACAGGAAACATGCCAGCAAGGCATGAACCTTCATCAATACTGGCCGCAGTTTCACTTTCGGTTTGCTTCCATTGTCTGAACGAAATCCGTGAAGTAAGGACGGCTATCCCAAGGTCCTGGTGCCGCTTCGGGGTGATACTGAATGCTAGAAGCCTGAGCGTCTTTGACTCGAATACCCTCGACAGTCTCGTCGTTCAGATTCAACTGCGTCACTTCAGCATCTGTATGTGCCAATGAATTCGGGTCGATGGCGTAACCGTGATTCTGCGAGGTGATAGTAACTTTGCCAGTCAGCAGATCCTTCACCGGATGGTTCGCTCCGCGATGCCCAAACTTTAGCTTGAAAGTCTTACCACCAATCGCATGACACAACAACTGGTTTCCAAGACAGATTCCAAAGATAGGCTTTTTACCAAGAAGATCTCTGACTGTTTGAACCACCGACTCTAGCCTTGCCGGGTCGCCTGGTCCGGGAGAAAGCAGAATACCGTCCGGCTTCCATGACAGGATCTCTTCGGCAGACGTGGTCGCCGGAAACACGATGGGTTGGCATCCGGCTCGGTAGAACCGCCTGAGGATATTAAACTTGAGACCACAATCAAGCACCGCAAGCTTTAGCCGGCTGGGGTCAGGAGCTTCTGCCATCGAGACCTTTCCTTCCTTGTTCCAAAGGTAGGGAGACTTGGTTGAGACGTCTAAGACGAAGTCAGTATCGTCGTAGGATTTCGACTGATTAAGGATGGTTCGGCCCCGATCAATATCGTCGCAGATAACACCCATCGAAACGCCACCGTTTCGGATATGTTTGGTGATCGCTCGAGTGTCCAAACCTTGAATGCCAACTTTGCCTCGCTCGACTAAAAGTTGGTGAATGGACTTCGTTGAGCGCCAGTTGCTTGGAACATCACAGGCTTCACGAACTATAAGTCCAGAAGGCTGAATTCGATCAGATTCAAAATCATCATCGTTAATTCCGTAGTTACCGATGAGAGGGTAGGTCAGCAAGACGATTTGCCCTGCGTAACTTGGATCAGAAAGAATTTCCTGATAACCGGTCATTCCGGTGTTAAAAACGACTTCGCCGACAGTAAATCCGTCTGCACCGAGGGCTTTGCCCTCGTAGGTCGTACCATCGCTGAGGAGTAGATATCGCTTCAAGCTAGGAGTAGAGGATACCAGCCTTCGACCAAAATCGTCCGGGTCTCAGGGCCATATCTGGGAGATATCCTTCGTCTAAAAGATAATTTTCTGCATCTCGCCAACGATTTGACGGTTTGATTGCACTACACCTTTGATCCAATGAATCACGAAGCGCCTAACTTCGATCAAATCTATTCTGAATACGGAGACCGCATCTATCGTTTTGCTTATCGGCTAACGGGAAATGAGGCCGACGCTCAGGACATCGCCCAAGAAACGTTTTTGGCGGCGATGACAGGATGGTCCCAGTTTAGAGGTGAATCTCAGCCGTCAACATGGATTTATCAAATTTGTCTACGAAAAGCTAGACGTATGAGGCTCAGGAAAGCACTCAGCCCACTGAGAGTCCTACGCTCAACAAAAATACCCTCAGTTCAAGAACAGATCGAAGTCATGGAAGCAGTTGAAAAGCTATGTCCGGCGTTTCGTGAAGCTTTTGTTCTTGTGAGGGTCGAAGGGTTCACAGCCTTGGAAGCGGCACGAATTGTTCAAGTACCTGAGGGAACCATGAAGTTTCGAGTCTTCCGGGCGGTGAAACAGCTTCGGTCTGAACTCAGTGATTCGTCGGAGGTTGCCAAGGAGTTGAGCCATGAACTGTAAGGAAATCCAGCAAAACATCGCAGTCCGATCGTTATTGTCTCCGCAAGAACTGTCCCACGTTCAAAACTGCCAGACATGTACCACTTTTCAGTCAGAATTGGCTCATATCGATGATTCGATAAGACAATGGAAGATAGACGTCCCTTCGGATCTCCGATCACAATGTTTACCAATTAAAAAGCGAGGAATGGATGATTTTAGGCTGAAAACGTTGGCAGTTTCGCTTGGGATTGCGCTGGCCATCTGCATTCCATCAGCCTTTACGGTGGTGTCGAAGTTACAGCATCAGGAAGTTCGAGGAACCTTTATCAAGGACTTTCCGAGTTTTCACTCAAAGATTAGCGGTTATTCTAGGAACGGCAAAGGCTCTCCGATTTCGGGAGAAATCTGGTTCAACGGTTACGCGGTAAAAGGACTCACGCAGTATCGCGAATCTCTTACGAGCATACAGGGCGGCAAAGTGGAAATGGTTGTCAATCGCGATGGCAAGATTGTACGCAAGTTTGTTACGATTCCTGAGAAGGTCGGTCCCCATCCAGCGTTCTTCCTGAAAGCCCTCTTTCTTGTCGCTCCGATTCCACCGTATATAGGAACTAAGATTACGACCCAAACGGAGGTCCAAATTCAAGTTGGAGGCAAAAACTATTCATGCACAGTAGAGACTTACAATCTGCCTATCGACAAGAAAAACGACTTTCTAAATCCAACCGCTGTATCAATTCCGACCCAGAAACTTGTCTATATCTCCGGCGGAAAAATCGTGAGGACCGTTTATCGCGTTGAATTCGAGAAAGGGAGACCTCAGGACGAGGTTCACGACTTTTACTACGAGCCTCTCGATCCTAAGCAGTTCTACGCTGATTCGTTGAAGCCTTTTCATGAAACAAACGTGAAGGTCCCGTACAATAACCGCGACTAGATCGGTAGTCCCGAAATCACCTCAAGTGTCGGATACAATACGCAAATCGTGGCCAACTACTATTTGTTCTCGACAGGTGGCGATTGGGACACCACCAGTCTTTACCGAAATGGAGACCAGTTTCCGGCATCGAAGTTATACATAGAGTTACAGACTCCCAGAAACGACGATGGACGGCCTCTAAAGAACGGACTACAACAAGGCGCAGAAATGACAGCCTACGCAACGAGTCTGGACGAAGGGCAAGAAGTCGCGATATTTCCTGGCAAAATCGATCTTGAGTTTCCGACTCATAAGGTGTCCATTGAAAACGCTACGCCTCAATTCGCAATTGAAATGACGCGTGTTTGGATTGACGAGCAGGACGTTTCTCATGAGGTGAGCGAAATTCTCATCAACATCGACTCTGAGCGCAACGAGGTTGAAGCCTATATCGTTCTCTTTAAGCCGAGGCTTTTTGGAGCCGACGAAGTTGCTACGTACGCGTTATTGTAATTAAGAGAAAGGAAAATGAAGCGATTAACCACTTTGTTAGCGGTTTTTGTAGTCGTTCTGGGGTTGTTCGCTCCTGAAGCTTTTGGTCAGCGCGGTTTTGGTCGCAGTGGCGGTTTCGGGGGTGGCGGCTTCGGAAGATCCTCAGGTGGATTTGGCAGGTCCGGGGGATTTAGTTCTCCGCGTTCCTATTCTGGATCGAGCGGTTCGTTCAACCGAAGTCGTTCTTCTTCGTCTACCTTTGGTGGAGGCTCGTTCAACAGAAGTAGTTCTTCGACTTTTGGAAGGTCTGGCCCGACTTCCTCGTCTTCAGGTTTCGGACGATCTGGATCGTTTGGATCGACAGGACGGATCAATTCGACAAGTATCAACCGCCCACCTATCTACAGGGATAGCGTACCAACTTATACTGGGTATGGCTATTACGGTGGCTCAAGAGTTCCCGCTTATGGATACGGGTTCTTCAGCGGCTACAGCCTTGGGATGCTGTCTAACCCTTGGCTCCACTATGCACCTTGGCATCCGGCGTTCTATTACGGTCGGCCCATGTATTACGACGGCGCGTATCACGCTGGCGAGTTCAGCTTCTTTAGGCTCATTTTTGGAATTGCGATCATCGTATTCGTCGTGTGGCTGATCGCCAAGATTCTTCGCCTCATTGGCGGTGGAGGAATCAAATACACCACCTATCGATAGGGATTATTTAGAAAAACCGACAATACCGCAACCAGAACCCGGCTAGGTAACGAATCATTTCACTGTATTCGTCCATCTGGTCGGGTTTTATTAAGTACGCACTTGCCCCGGCGTAGTAAGCGCGTCCAATATCCCCCGGATCTTCCGAACCGCTCAAAACGATGATCGGAATATGGACAGTCTCCATATCGGTCCGAATGGTTTTGATGGCATCGTAGCCGTCTTCATCGGGCATTTTTAAGTCAAGAATCACCAGGTCGATTGCATGTTCAGCTTGCAGAACAGCTCGCGCATCGGCAACGCTCTTGCATGGAATGACCTGGGTTGTCGGCGCCTCGCATTGAAGTAAGTTCTGGATGAGGAACAAATCATCTTGGTTATCATCGACAATGATAACTTTGCTCTGCGAAGAAACCTTCTTCGACCGCAATATAAATGAATCTGTTCCGAGTTTCACCATCTGAATAATACGTATCTACTGTATCCTTGGAACCTTTACTGGCTCAGATACATTAGGAATAAAGATGGGATGCGCAATTATTCGCACTTCCCATGTCCGAGGAGCATCAATGAATAAACAGGTTCTCACCTTAGCGGTTTCGTTTGCGGCAGTTTTGCCGACTATGTCACTCGCGGTCACATCCGGCCTCAAACCAGGCGAAAGCGTCTCGCCTTTTCACCCAACCCATGTATCCGGACCAT
Organism: Chthonomonas sp. UBA1950; assembly: GCA_002336105.1. Lineage (GTDB taxonomy): Bacteria > Armatimonadota > Fimbriimonadia > Fimbriimonadales > Fimbriimonadaceae > Fimbriimonas. Next base: position 46,859 of record DDEQ01000046.1, read on the forward strand.
TAGCTGGAACTACTAATTGTTGGCCATGCACATTCCAGTCTCGACCTCAGGTTCAGGTTTGGATCAACGGTGATAGCAACACCAATGTCGAGGCACTTGCGACTGCTCTGGACAAAGCGATGGTTGCTAAGAAGGGTAAGGAACTTAAAGCTCTGCTCGTGTTTGTCACAACGTCAGAGAAAGCGACCGAACTCGGCCAGAAAGTGAAGATGTGGGTAAAGAACACGCCGCATATCGGCGCGGCAGTCATCACAAAGGATAACGAAGCAGTTTCAGCTTACAAGATCAACACGTCAGCCGATATCAAGAACACCGTTCTCGTTTACAAAGACTGGAAAGTCTCCTCGCAGTTTGTAAACCTGAAAGCAGATTCCAAAGGCTTAGCCTCTTTGAATGCGGCTGTCGGCCAGATCACCAAGTAGTAGGCCCAACTTTCTGTAGAGGCATATCTTCGTAGATCGTGTCTCTACAGCTATTGCTTTTCCCACCGAGACGAGAGTTCAGTTAGCCGAGTCCGGATGTCGCGAACGATAATCGAGCCAGTTTTTATTTGGATGATTGCGGCTCTCGCTTACCTAGTAACATCGTGATTCTGTTAGGCTCTTCAAAGCCCACCCAGAAATTGGGATTGCGAAAGCCCCCGGACTAAACTCTTCCAGAAACATCCATTTGTACAAGTATAAGAGCTAATGTAAAGAAGGTCTTGGCGGAGACTATCCTGATACCGCGACAAATCAGAATTAATACGAGACGTTTAGTAAGCGCCGTGACCGGTAATAACTGCGTATGGAGTCTTAATCAGCAACGCAATGTCAACGGGAATGCTCATATCAGCAATGTATTTCAGATCGAGGTCGATCCACTCTTCAAAACTAAGGTTGCTTCTACCCGCCACTTGCCAATAGCACGTGATGCCAGGCTTGATGCTGAGCCTGCGAGCTGTCCGCTCATCGTACGCCAGAACCTCCTTCGGCAATGGCGGTCTAGGACCCACCATAGACATTTTTCCGCTCAGCACATGAATAAGCTGTGGAAGCTCATCTAAAGAAAATTTCCGCATTGTCCTTCCGATCGGAGTAATGCGCGGATCGTTCTTCATTTTGAAGATCGGTCCATCTTTTTCGTTGTGAGCTTGCAGGGCTGCTAATCGCTCTTCCGCGTCGACATACATTGAGCGGAACTTAAGGAAGGCAAACTCTTGACCGCCCAAGCCAACTCGGTTAGATCGATAAAACACGGGCCCTTTGCTCGTCAATTTGACGATTATCGCGATGATAACAAAGAAAGGAAAGGCTATTGAGAGTGAAATCAGGGACAAGAAGATATCTAGACACCGTTTGGCGAACTTATAACTAGGCTTCAAAGGGTGAATTTCGACAACCATCAGCAAAACAACCTGAACAAACAGCTAGACAGTGAGCATTATACCAACCCATATCCCCACTAGCTGATCATCTAGTGCTCTATTATTCGGTTATAAGGATTCATATCCATCCTTCAACAACTAAACTAAATCGAATCAAACAACTTGCTCCGATGGGGTTGATACTCGATGGGTATTAAGTTCGTACAGAATCGTTTTATATTCAATCGGAGTGTCGCGAGCTACTATCCACCAATGGTGTAGTACTCGAATCCATGTTTTTCAGCATAGTCTTGCTTGTAGAGTCGCCGACCATCGAAAATAATCCTTGAGTTCATGGTTTTGCCAAGCCGTCCAAGGTCTAGCTGCTTAAACTCGTTCCACTCGGTAATGATCATGATGGCGTCTGCACCCTTTGAGACCTCGTAAACACCGTCTACACAAGTAATGTTTGGGAAAATAGCTTTGACGTTTTCGGTGGCGACTGGATCGTATGCTTGGACTTTCCCGCCTTCATTCAGGACCGTTTCAATCACCTCAAGGGACTTGGCATCTCGTATGTCATCGGTATTTGGCTTAAATGCGAGACCCATCAGAGCAATGGTTTTTCCCTGAAAGCCACCAAGACGGGTGCGTAAACGATTGACGAAGTGAGCAGTTTGGTCGGCGTTGATATTGATCACTTCTCGGAGCAGTTTGAAGTCATATCCGAATTGCTGCGAGACCTTGACCAGACCTTGAACATCCTTCGGAAAGCAGGATCCGCCCCAACCGAGCCCAGCTTGAAGAAACTGGGAGCCGATTCTTGAATCTAAGCCGATCCCCTTCGATACGTCGGCAACATTTGCGCCACATTCCTCACAGATGCGACTAATCGCATTGATAAACGAAATCTTCATCGCAAGGAACGAATTGCTCGCGTATTTGATCATTTCAGCCGAGTTGAGGTCTGTGATCATTATCGGTCGTTCCAAGGGGGCGTAAAGCTCGACGAGTTTTGATGCCGCGTCTTTCCGATTTACACCAATGATGATTCGATCTGGTTCGAGGGTATCTCGGACAGCGGATCCCTCTCGCAAAAACTCTGGGTTGCTCACAACATCGAACAGATCCGGGCTTACCCCTGCCGAAAGAATGATCTCTTCAACCATGTCTCCCGATCCGACGGGAACCGTCGACTTGTTTACGACAACGGTGTGCTGCTTAATCCCCTTCGCTATTTCAACAGCAACGGCTCGAACAGCCGTCAAATCAGGAGCACCGTCTGTGGCCGGTGGCGTACCCACAGCAATAAACACGATTTCACTTGCTTGAGTAGCCTCGACCACACTATCGCTGATCTTGAGGAATCCTTCTTCTAAGCCGTGACGCAGAAGATCCTCAACGCCTGGCTCGTAAATGGGAGGCACTCCATTTCGAAGCATTTCCAGTTTGTGCGGATCGATTTCAACGCAGGTGACATCGTTGCCCAAATGAGCCAAAACAACTCCGGTTACGAGACCCACGTAGCCAGTGCCAATAACTGAAATCTTCATTTCTTACCAAGAGCGAAACGCTTCACTTTGACTATGCGGAAGCGCAAGATGAGTTTCAGCCGAAACTCATCTTGCAGTATATCGGCTACGATGATACGCCAACCACTGAAGCATTATAATTGCATCATCGTTTTGCATCTATGCCACAATGCGATTGAATGAGAGCGGTAATCACGGGCGGGGCGGGGTTTCTAGGCTCGCACTTGGTTGACTTGTTATTGAGCAAAGGCTGGGAAATTGTCGTCATCGATAACCTTATCACTGGCTCGACCGACAACATACAGCATTTGGCAGGCGACAGTCGAGTCAAGTTTATCAAGCAGGATGTTTCCGAGTACTTGTACATTGACGGTCAACTGGACTACGTTTTTCACTTCGCATCGCCAGCATCTCCCGACGACTTTGCCAGATTTCCGATTCAAGTCATGAAAGTCGGGGCAATGGGCACCCACAAATCGTTAGGCTTAGCAAAAGCAAAGAACGCGAAATTCTTCTTGGCTTCCACAAGCGAAGTCTATGGCGACCCGTTGATTTCGCCGCTTCCAGAGACTTACTGGGGGAACGTCAATCCGAATGGCCCTCGATCGGTTTATGACGAAGGAAAACGTTACGCTGAGGCGTTGACGATTGCATATCGTAATTTCCACGGTTTAGACACCCGAATTGCCCGTTTCTTTAACACCTATGGGCCGCGAATGAGGCTGAATGATGGGAGGGTAGTGCCCAACTTCCTCAGGCAAGCCCTGACAAACCAACCGATCACCATCTACGGAGACGGAAAGCAAACTCGGTCTTTTGGCTTCTATCAAGACATTCTGGATGGTGTCTATCGGCTCGCTATGTCTGACTTTAGGGAGCCAGTGAATATTGGGACTGAGTTCGAATTCACAATTCAAGACTTCGCGAGGAAGGTTTTAGAAATAACTGGTTCCAACAGTGAGATTATTCACTTGCCGGCGCTGACTGATGACCCAAGGCAGAGGCGTCCTGACCTATCGAGAGCAAGAACAATTCTCAACTGGGAACCATCCACACCTCTCGACAAGGGCCTCGAAATTACGGCTGAGTATTTCCAATCCCGAGTCTAGTAAGGCAGTTTTGCAACAGCCTTTGCGATGAGAGCTAGGCTGATCGAGAACATCGACATCAGTCCTGTTCCGCAACTGAAACCCGCTAATAGAACCGGAGCGTAACGCGCCCAGTTCTCTTGGCCATATTTTTTGGCAAGGTGTTTCTTGCCAAACCAAGCCCCAATAAACTGTGGGATCGTATTCGCGGGGAATAGACCGAGTCCACCGGCGAATCCGTAGAACGACAACATAGGAAGCTTAAGCAATGCAAAAAGCCCGTAAATAAGCAATCCGCTCACCGTTCCACCGACGATGTAAAGCGGCTTGATGGCAGCAGCAAACCAGTTCGATCCGCCATCGTGAGGAAGGTTGATTTGCTGCAAGACAGCAGCAGTCTGAGCTTGAAGAGGCCAGAATCGCTGAGCGTAGGGAAACTGTGCGCTCGGCAACGCGTTACCGTTCCAGAAAAAGCTCCAAAACAGAAAGCTGGCTGGCAAAAGCAAAATCAGCATCAGCATCTCGGCTTTAAAGATGCTCGTAAATTTCGTTCCAGTTAGTTCAACTTCTCTGAAACGCTGCGCCATGGCACCGTGGTCGGGCAACGGAATTGGGGCATACCAAACGTCAACGCGTTGATAGCCCGAAGCCACAATGCTTGCTTCCTTAATGTAAGGGAACGATATTCCGCGGCCACTTAAGCCGATCATACGTGCTGATATATAGGAATTTATGGGGCTCCAAAGGAAGCCAAAGAACAGCAGAATCCACAGAGGAAATCCTGGAACGAGATATTTGCTGAGAAGGATCAAAACCGTCGTGGCAAAAATCCAGGCTCCAAGAGCTATCCAGATCGGCACATCACCACGACCAGCAGGTGGCGGAGACAATGTGAACTTACTTTCTGCCTTCGTACGCCGCGAACTGGCAAGAGTCTTGACAACAAGACCTATTCCCAAAATCGCAATAGCTAAGTTGATTCCGATTCCCACCGACAACCAGAAGTCCATGTCTGTCGAAATCTTTGCCATGATCGCGTCTGAGCCGAATCGATAGTTCGGCAGAAGCTTCATATGGTACAGAATGGGGTTCATCACGATCATCCCGATCACGCTGGCTACCATGGCTCCGGCGACAATTTCGAACGGAAGAACCATTCCCAAGAGGACATTTCCAAGGCTAAAACTGAACCCAACGATTGCTGCAGGCGCAATGGTCTGCATTTTCACGGTGTAGTCAGCAAATGGAATCGGGAAGATCTCAAATGATTTGCCGAAGAGTGTGCCCGTCACTACCGGAATTGCAATGTAAACAAAGCCGAACAGCAAGCCGATCACCGACCCGGTGCTAAAAATGCCCCATCGCCAGCTTTCTGTTCCGGCTTCGCTGAGTGCCGTGGCACCTGAAGCCGCGACAGGGGCGTAAGGAAACGGGAGCTTCTCCACGTCGCTTGTCATGCGGAAAAGCGCGTATCCCATGCCCATCCAACTTAGTCTTCCGAGAAATTCACCAACGATCAGAAGCAAGATCGGATAGAGCCAGTCTGGGTGCCACAGCATCCTTGCAGACACTGCAGGACTCGTTGCCATCGGCACTGCCCAATGCGGAATTTGATGCGCAAATGGTGCCGCTTGTGGAGATTGAACAAAGTATGCGTTCCAAATCAGGTTAGAAAATGGACCGCCAGCAAGTCCTCGGTCCGCATTGATGACGGTGGTTAAGCTCGCCGCCATATAAAACAGAAGGTAAATCTCCTGCTTTTTGAGTGGTTGGTACGATCGCCTTGCGACCTCGGCAAATAGAACAATCGTGACCCACTCAGCAGCGTCACCAACGCCTTGCCCCGCCACGAGTCCAAGGTACATGCCACCCGGCAACATAAAGAGCGCGATGAATAACGCCCCGAGAATGGTTTTGAGCGAAAATCCATCCTCGAATTGCTGCGGCGCATTCGCGGACTCTTCGGGCTTCGGTGCCGAGTCGGCCTGAGCATCATTGGTGGCCATGCTGTCTTATTCTCCCTTAACGAACGGAACTTCCGCATGATTTACTTGAATCGGCGCGAAAAAAACCTAGTGACCGGGCACCAAACTCATTCTCTTGAGAGTAGGTCAAAATGAGCTATGTCAGTAACTGAGTCGCTTCCAACGCCAAAGGTCCGATGGGATCTATCTGCACTTTTTGACTCGATCGACGATCCAAAGATCGATGTTGTTTGGGCGACCCAATTAGCTGCGGCAGAAGCATTTTCCACGAAGTACCGAGGAAAAATCGAAAGCAGTGACCTCAATGCGGAGACACTTAGCTCTGCGATCTCCGACCTAGAAGCAATTTATAACGAGGTTGCCAAGCCGCTCGGATTTGCCAGCCTTGAGTTCTCGACAGACAGCTCTGACGCCAAAATCGGAGCATTCATGCAGGCTCAGCGAGAAAAAAGCACCGAGTTGAGCATCAAACTCATGTTTTTCGAACTTGAGCTCCAGGCTGCCGAATCCTCAGTTATTGATGCTCTGTTGGACGACCCGAAAGTCGCTCCTCAAGCTCACTTCATTAGAACCGCGCGCGCCTTTAGCCCTTTTCGCCTGAGCGAGAAAGAGGAGATCGTTCTCGAAGAGACTGCGAACACTGGCTCAAGGGCATGGCAAAGGTTTTTCGACGAACTGACTACAAATAAGGTGTTCACGCTTACTCGCCCAGGTGGCGAGACAGAAGAAACGACCATGCCTGAGCTGCTGGCATTACTTCGGCACCCAGATCGATCTTTACGCCAAGCCGCCGCAGATTCTTTTTCCGAAGGACTCTCTGAGTTGGAGCGCGCTTTGGTCTTCACTTACAACAACCTACTTCAGGACAAAGCGGTAGAAGACCGGCTTCGCGGGTATGCCTATCCTGAGCAAAGCCGACATCTTGCCAACGAACTCGATAAGGAGACCGTTGATCTCGTCGTTAAGCTTTGCAAAGAGAACTACGGATTAGTCGAGCGATTTTACAACGTCAAACGAGAGGTTCTTGGACTTCCAGAGCTGACGCACATTGACCGATATGCACCGCTGTTTGAAGCGGAGGAAGAGGTCAGCTGGGATCAAGCCAAGAGCATCGTTCTGGAAGCTTTTGGCGAATTCAGTCCAGAGATGAAACGAAGGGCGCAAGAGTTCTTTGACGAGAACTGGATTGACGCTGAGCCTCGGAAAGGAAAACAAGGCGGAGCTTTCTGTGCGTATAACACGCCAGATACTCACCCTGTAGTTTTCCAAAGCTATATGAATCGCATGGATGACGTGATGACCTTAGCTCACGAGTTGGGGCATGGCGTTCATGCATCGCTTAGTCGCGCACAGTCGTACTTGAACTTCCACGGAACATTGCCTTTGGCCGAACTAGCCTCGACCTTTGGTGAAATGTTGGTCTTCGAGAAGCTTGTCAGCGGCGCAGAAGTGAAAGACAAGCTAGCTTTGTATGCCGACAAAATAGAGGGCGTATTCGCGACTGTCTTCCGACAGGCAGCTATGTTTGCATTTGAGCAGAGGGCACACCTGGCGCGTCGCGAACTCGGTGAGCTTTCCGCACAGCAGTTCGGAGACATTTGGCAAGAAGAAATTCAGGCGATGTTCAAAAACTCGGTCAAGCTGGGTGAACAGCATCGAACCTGGTGGAGCTACGTTAGCCACTTCATTGCGGTGCCATTTTACGTTTACGCTTATTCCTTTGGCGAACTCTTGGTTTTGTCGCTTTATCAAATGGCGAAAGAAGAAGGTCCAAGCTTTGCTGACAAGTACATCCATGTACTTGAGCTAGGCGGATCAAGAACACCTCATGAGCTCATGTCGCTGGTGGGAGTTGACCTGCGAAGTGAGTCTTTCTGGCGAGGTGGTTTCCAGGCACTCGAAAAGCTCGTCGCCGAGTTCGAGCGCCTTTGGACCAACTATCAGAGTTAAGCTGCCATTTGCTGCGACGATTCTCGGTCAGGCGCGGCAGCCTTGATTAGGTCTGCCACAGTCTTCCCATCTTCGGGAGCTCGAGCCTGGCCGATGGTCACTGCCACAGGAGTCTTAGGTCCGAGCCGTCCGCAAGTCCAGCTTGATGCTTGACGCATCAGTCGTTGTTGCACAAGACCAACATTTGCGCCGGTAAACGGCAGGATAATGCTAAATCCGTTCGTGCCCCAATGACTGACAACGTCTAGTCGTCGGACGCTTGATCGTAAAAATTCTGCGGCATCTGCGAGGAAGTCTTTCTCGCTCTGCGCTCCGTAGAACTTTCTTAGTGACTCAAGACCGCTAAATTCCACAAGGACAAGGCCAAGCTCTTGTTCGTTCGACACAGACCGATGGATCTCTTCTTGAAGCCGTCCACGGAAATACTCTTCCGTATAGACCCCTGTCTGAGGATTCACAACATCGTAATCTACTGAGTCGACCTGTCTTCGAAGTAGCCGATCATTCTCTTCCTCAATCGTCAAGATCTTCCGAAGCTTAGAAAGCGATTGTCGAAGAATGTGACTGACGTAGTTACAAGAAATATCTAGTCGAGCAGCGATCTCTGTTTGATTCAGCGAATCAAAGTGGAAAAGCACCAGAACTTGTCGTTCGAGATCTCTCAACTGAGCCATCGCGTTCTCGAGGACCAGTCGGTCTTCGACCGTAAGCTGTTCGGGGCAGAAATCTGCTGCATCCAATCGATCAGCTTCTGTGGCGTCGTCATCTCCTGGTAACGCGGCATCCAGCGATCCAACTCGCAGCATCTCTGAAGTGTTATACACCTCGGTGACTGATGCTTCGGAAACGCCAAGCATGTCCGCGACTTCGCGAGTCGTTGGAACTCTGCCGAGTTGCCCCTGTAGAACGGTTCCAGCCCGATTGACCTTATGACGCAGTTCCTGCAACCAAGCCGGTTGACGAATGGTCTGGCTTCGATCTCGAAGATAGTGCTTGATTTCGCCAGCAACCAAATAGGTCGCGTAGGTGTTAAATCGCACACCGTTATTCGGATCAAACTTTTCTAATGCGTTCAGCAGGCCAATAAACCCAACCTGAACCATATCTTCGTGGCTCTCGATTCCTGCAAATTTCCTGGCGACCCGCTCAACCAGCCCCGCATATTGAACCATGATTAGGTCCTTTATGTCTGGTCTAGGCTGCTCGAGATATCGCGCAACTAGCTCTTCGCCCTCACTATAGATCCCTGATTGGGTATCCGACATTTTTCCACTCCCTTGATTGTCTTTTCCGATTTGGCATCCTGCCGCTTCGGTCCCTAAACCCTTCCGCAAAGGTTTGCTTTACTGCACGCTGTTCACCAACTTAAAGATTGGCGTCATGATTGAGATGGCGATAAAGCCAACCACACATCCCAAGAACATGATGAGCAGCGGTTCGATCATCGAAGTAAGTCCTTTAACGGTGGACTCCACCTCTTGATCGTAAAAATCGCCTACTTTGACGAGCATCTCGCTCAGTCGTCCTGATTCTTCGCCGATGTCGATCATTGTAGTGACCATGGTCGGGAAAAGGCCGGACTGGCTGAGGGGTAAGGATAGCTTGTTCCCTTCCCTAATGCTTGCTCTCGTATCGTCGATTGCTCTCGTCAAAACAACGTTGCCTAATGTCTCTCCAACGATCTCAAGGCTCCTCATCATAGGAACACCTGAGTTGATGAGTGTTCCGAAGGTTCGCGTGAACCTTGCGACGCTCATTTTCAACGCCAAATCTCCCACTATAGGGATTTTCAACTTGAAGAAATCGATTGTGTATCGGCCTCTCGCAGTCTTGCCCCACTGCTTGAACCCGAAGAATCCGCCGATGCCGCCAAGAATGATCAGCCACCAAAACTGACTCATGAAGTCGCCAATTTTGAAGAGCATCGCGGTAATCGGAGGCATCTGCACATTCATGCCGTTAAAGATGTCTTTGAACTTCGGCAAGACGAATGTAAAAAGCGCGAAGAGCATTACTTGGCTGAAGATCAGGACCAAGACGGGGTACATCATTGCACTCTTGATCTTGCCCTTGATCTCAGATTCGTACTCCAAGAAGCCGGCTAGTCGGTCCAGGATCGTATCGAGGATGCCACCGAGTTCTGCAGCGCGGATCATATTCACGTAGAGGCGATTGAAGCAGTTCGGGTGTTTCACCATCGCATCGTTAAGGGCTAAACCTCCCTTAACGTCGCTAGCAATCACATCAATGGCGTACTTGAGCGCCGGGTCCTTCATCTGACCAGACAGTATTTCCAGACACCGAAGGATAGGAATACCCGCATCGATCATCGTGGCGAACTGGCGCGAGAAGACGACCAAGCTTTTGGATTTCATCTTCTTCTTCGCGACAGCAGCTTTTGCCGCTTTGCTGGCCCGTTTGACCTGAGTGATCGTGAGTGACTGCTCGCGCAAACGTGCCACTACAGCGCTTTCGGTTTCCGCCTCAACGGTAGCCCGGATGGTTTTTCCTGAGCTGTCGATTGCGGTGTAAGCGTAGAGTGGCATTTAGTCGCTCCGTGCGGGTTCATCAAAAGAACCTGCAACAAGCTAAATGTCGGCATTTCGAAATCAGTTGCTAACGGTTTTGCATCGCGAACTCATGCCTTTTTTAAAAACCGGCATGCTTACCTGCGATTTTTGGCATAAAAATGAAATTCTGATTCAACGAGTTAGGTTCTAAACTCTCATTGCGAGTGAAACCATTACCTGTACACCGACAGCTATTGCGTCGTCGTTGAAATCGAATTTTGGAGAGTGCAGGTTAGGGTAGACAGAGTCTTCTGTCGGCTTTAGACCCAACCAGTAGAAGCACGCCGGAACCTCAAGACCATAAAAGCTAAAGTCCTCACCACCCATTGATGGCTCTTCGATGACAAAAACGTTATCATCGCCTAACGTTTCCTTTGCTACATCAAAGAAGCATTGTGTGGCGGCTGAATCATTTACAACTACCGGGTAGGCACCGCTAAACTCAACGGTGCCCTTCGCCCCGAACGCCGCAGATACGTTCTGGACGATGTCTCGAATTCTGGATTGAGCGATCTGGTCAGTTTCGCTCTTGAGAGTTCTTAGCGTTCCGCTCAGTTTGGCCGTATCCGGAATCACGTTATGCGCAACGCCCGCCTCGATTTTGCCGATGGTCACGACGACTGAATCAAGAGGACCAACCGTTCTTGAAGCAACTGTCTGAAGGGCGGTCACGATATGTGCAAGAACGACGATTGGATCAATCCCGGAGTTGGGATAAGCGGCATGGGTTCCTTTGCCTTCGATCACAATCGCGATTTCTGTTGCGCAAGCCATCATCGGCCCCGCTTTGGTCCCGACTTTACCAACCATTGCAAAAGGAGATCCATGAAGACCGTACATGATGTCGACGGGCTTGCCAATGACCTTGCCCTGAAGCACGCCTTCTTCACATAACTTTTTCGCACCAGCACCGCCTTCTTCCGCTGGCTGGAAAACAAACAAAACGTTGTTTTTCCGTTCTGGCGTAGCTGCTAGGGTCTTCGCCACTGTCAAAAGTATCGTTGTATGTCCATCATGGCCGCACGCATGCATGCAACCAGGAGTTTTTGAGGCGTAAGGCAAACCAGTCTCTTCATGAATTGGCAATGCATCCATATCCGCCCGAAGACCAACGGTTTTGCCGCCATCTACAGTCGCCGGGAGATAACCGACTACTCCAGTGCCACCCGCCAAACCACCCACGAATTCGATGCCTATCGATTCGAGTTCCTGCCTCACCACTTGGCTGGTTCTTGTCTCCTGGTAACCCAGTTCAGGATTCTGATGTAGGTCGTGCCGAATCTCTATTGCGGCAGGCAGCAACGGCAGAATGACCTCTGAGTAGCGGGACATGTTTAGATTGTATTACCTTCTGAGTATTCTTCTCTCCATGAGTGCACTCATTGCTGCGAGTTTCATCCTTGTGGGGCAACCAGGTTGGAGCCCCAAAGGACCAAAGATCAAAGTCGTTCTGGAAGGCGGGAAAAGCTTCACCATCACGACAGACCCAAAGAACTACCCGGGAACCGTAAAAGCCGTTTCGGCCCTCGTTAAAAAGAACTTTTACAGCGGAATCAAGTTCCATCGAGTTGAGCCATGGGTTGTCCAGTGGGGCGATCCTCAGAGCAAAACGCTTCCTACCGGCGATCCACGGTTGGGAAGCGGTGGTTCGGGGCATCCGATGAAGTTTGAAGGCGGTGTCATCCCGTTCGTTCGCGGTGTCGTAGGCATCGCTTCTACTGGCGCTCAGGTCGGTGGAGATTCTCAGTTATTCGTCATCACACAAGATGCGGAGCACCTTTACGGCAAGTATGCCGTCCTCGGAAAAGTCACCGAAGGGATGAAAGTTGTCGACAATATCAAGATTGGAGACAAAGTCGTGAAAATGCTAATAGTCAAGTAGACCTACTAGCGACGCATATCGTAGCAACTGTTCGTAGAACAAATCAGTGTTTTATAGAGCACAACGGAAGAAATCATGAAAACTAAATATTCACGCTTGGTAATCAGCGGCGCACTCGCCGTAGTGGCAACTGCAGCATTAGCTCAGACCAACGGACCAACAGGCGTCTCAGGAAGAGTTGGCGTACTATTTCCTAGCCAGTCATCTGCACGAGACATCAGCAAAAACTGGTTTGGCGTCGGCCTTGACTACAAACTCAACACCTATAGTGTTGAATCCGTTAGTGCTGGGAATCCGGCATACGTAGGGGTCTCGCTGGACTATTACGGGCACGGTAGCACATCAAACATTCCGTTAGCTCTAACTTACAATGTTCGAGCCAGTCAGTTTGTTTTCTCAGCAGGAGCCGGCGTTGATTTTTACAACCTCGGAGACATTGGTGACGGTAGCGGCACCGGCTTAGGCGGCCAGCTCGGCGTAGCCTACGAATTTGGACAGGGCGCTTCGGCTAACAATCCTTTATTCTTGCAGGCTAAATATTTCTTTAGCTCCAAGTCCTCTGCTAACGGCCTTGGAATCTACGTCGGCTACCGATTCTAAAGCCAATCTGCCCGGTGATGGGTCTCATACACCGGGCCATTTTGTTCTTTAACGAATAAGAGCCAAAATGCCACTTTCTCAGGCACTGCAAGTCTAGAATTTCATAGATTTTGTTAAGTTTTGCAGTATTTCTTGCAAGTATAGTTGCCAGGTTACACCTGATTTGAACTGACGTTTGGCTTTCAAAACTCCGATATTCCTACTGTGAAGAAGGGAGTATCACATCGACTGATCACGGTTGGCAGTAGCCTCGCCGTAACATGGATTTTCCTCCAGATCATCGCGGGATGCGGTGGTGGAGGGGGTGGAGGTACATCTGGGCTTTCAAGCTCTTCATCTGGGGGCTCATCTTCAAGCGGATCGAGCGGCACAAGTAGCACGAGTAGCTCGAGCTCAACCAGTTCCACAAGTTCGTCGTCGACGAGTTCTTCATCCTCATCCGGAACATCAACAAGTTCTAGCGGCACAAGTTCGTCGACAAGCTCTACGTCTTCTAGTGGAACGAGCTCAACCAGCTCTAGTTCTTCTTCTGGGACCTCAACGAGTAGCACATCAAGCTCGGGGACGAGTACGAGTTCGACTAGTTCAACATCGTCAAGCTCTGGATCGAGTACAAGCACGTCCTCGACAAGCTCGACCTCCTCGAGTAGCGGAAGCGCTCCAATCACCGGCCAACTTCGGCAAAACGCTATTTACTTCGGTCATTACACCGGGACCGCAATGTACACCTCCATCCTACAAGATGGATCGAGTCGTGTAGATTATCCTGGGCTTAATGGTGACGTCTATTGCGTTACTCCAGATCCCGCAGCGAGTGGATACGTGTTCTATGCAGCCATTCCGTCTAACAGCACATTTTATGGTTTGTATTACGGAACATCGATCAATACTGCATCGTCGCTAGCGTTGACGTCAGCAATATACGACGATATTTCGATGATCCAAACAACTACTACGGGTCCTGTCTATTTCGTCGCGAACGTTGCTGGAACGACCGGTCTCTATAAGTTCCAATCCGGATCTGGCACACTGATTACGGCAGCAACGACGGCAGCAACAAACTACACAGGTTCGCTTATCGCCTACACAAAGAATGTGAGCGGTACAGAAAAACTATACGTCCTGAACACATCCACTGGTATTGCGCGAGCAATCAGCTTTACAGGGAACGTGGCTTATCCTCAGATAAGCAAGGACAGTAACTACGTAGTATTTTCTGGAACGACAGATATAAATGATACGACCGGATGGAATCTTTACGAAGTCAGCCTATCGACTCTTGTCGTAAAACAAATAACTACATCATCTACACTAAGCTTGCTAGGCGCATCTTATAACGACACTTTAACAAAGGTCTCCTGTATCGGAATTGCGGAGGATGGAACAAGCGGAGTTTATGTTGTGAACCGCAGTACAGGTGCGATCACTCAGATAGCTTCCGACAACGATGTGAATCTGGGAACATACTGGACCAACTCATACGGCAGGTCTTCTGGGTCGCGGACACCATTGTTAATCCAAAAGATTCTTAAACGCAAATAGGCTCGATCTGGGGCAGAGTGAGGGATCGTTCTCTAGAACGGTAAGCTAACTCTGCCCTATGAGCATTTACAAGAATTGTCGCATTGATACAAACAGCCCACTCCAGTGGTTTCAGGTAGATGAATTAGGACGCATAGCTGACTTCGGAATTGGGACACCTACATCCGAAGACGCCAATACTATTGATTTACTTGGCAGACACATCCAACCTGCTTTTGTCGACGCCCATTGCCACATTCTGCCAACGGGTTTAGACCTAATCAAACTCCATTTGGGAACGGCTAATTCTGTAGCTGACGTTCTAGACCTAGTTCGTCAGCGGCACGCTGACCACCCTGAGGGATGGATCCATGCCGTACACTACGACCAGAATAAATACGGCAAGGATGTTACTCTAGAAGAGCTGGACAAGATTTCTAGCATCCGACCTATCTTGTTAAGGCATGTGAGCGGTCATTCGTCAGTCGCGAACACTGCGGCGCTACTTGCAGCTGGCGTCCATGAGAACACTCCTGATCCTGATGGGGGGCATTACGGCCGCGATGCCGATGGGCGGTTGAACGGACAGTTGTTTGAACATGCTCACGAAATAGTTACTAACGCATCGCCAAACCCAACGCTAGAAGAAATGGTCGACGCGATTATGCTCGCCGGCGAATCAATGAATGCGTTTGGTATAAGTTGCGCCAGTGACATGATGACGGGTCGGTTTGATTTAGCCCTCGAACTCAACGCCTATCGAATAGCGGCAGAAAGAGGATGCAAGATTGCGACTCGTCTTTATTTGCAATGGAACACCGTTTTTGGACGTAAATCGCTCGACAAAGATCTCTTTGATGATTTGGTCAAGAAACTAGATCTCGCTCCTTCGAGCCGATGTAAGGTTGCTGGCATCAAGATCTTCGCTGACGGGGCGATTGGTTCAGCGACAGCCGCAATCTACGGATCTTTCTCAGGTGCGACTTCGGACGGCCCCGTGTTAGCACATCACGCTCGGGCAGCCAAACATGCTGAAAAGGAAGTCAGCGGAACACTTATCTATTCACCAGAAAAGCTGAAAAAGATGGTGCTCACTGCACACGAGGTGGGTTACCAAGTATCAATCCACAGCATAGGGGATTACGCGACGGACCTAGTTCTCGACGCATTTGAGGCAACCGGCAACCCTGAGAAGCACCGCATCGAACATGCGATGATCCTGTCTGATAGCCAGATCGAACGACTCGCAAAACTCAATCCTTACGTGACGTTTCAGCCAGAGTTTTTGTGCCGATTTGCGCATAGCTATAAAAAGCAACTCGGGAATCGCTCGGCTAATCTCATCCGCGTTCGCAGTGTTCTGGATGCAGGCTTACGGGTGAGTTTCAACTCGGATCGACCCATTGTTGCTGGCGACCCCAGAACCGGAATTGAAGCAGCCGTGAACCGCCCAGAGGGGTACAACCCAGCCGAGGCGTGTACTTACGCAGAAGCAATTTCGGCGTATACAGTCGAAGGTTCACGCGTGAACGGCGATGGCGATTACTGGGGAAGCCTGAGTCGTGGATCAAGCGGCGAGTTCGTATTCCTATGAAATGGAACTTGCTTTCGAGAGTTTCAGTCATAAGAGATGGAACTCATATCCTCCTCGCAACACGGCGACTTGAAACTCAGAGCATCGGTGGAAAGTCGCTAGGCCGTTCCCCACAGTCCCCCGTGGGGACGGCTTTTTTATAGATTAGGCATCGTAATTCTGGAGTCAAAACGTACACGCGCAACGCCTTCATTGCACGCCAGAACATAGCCATCGACGTTGACAAACGTTCCATCGATCACAAAGCGCACCTGAGCGCCACGTTTGAACGTGCTCGCAACTTTTACTCTTGCACCCAGTGGCGACAGATCGAGAAGTTGGCCCGACTCGTTATCGAGACTAGCTAGTTGTGAGCCGTAACACTTCCTAGGCTCCTCTCTTCGGTCGCGTTTTGCCGTCCATTTCGGCTTATTCACAAGCACTCCGTGTTCGTCGAGGTAGCGAACTGAACTTTGGAATCGAATCACCCCATGCCCGGTCTCAGCTTGACCATTGACCAAATCGCCGATATTGAGCGGGTTTAGGTCAGCAGAAAAAATCGCTGGCTCAAGCCACCATCCTTCTTCGGATTCGTTGATAAATCGGCTTCGGAATAGCCCACCTGGACCTCTCAGCTTTACAATCGCTCCTCGGGAAGGAACATCCGTTTTCTGATTTTTTAGTTTGGTGAAGAAATAGCCGATCGCAAAACCAAATAATGCGAGGATAAATGTCGTTGATAGGTCACTGAGTAGCTGGGGTTTCATCGTCGGAGCCCTTTCGTTCTGCTTCTTCTTCGGTCTTTGCCGCGAGCGATTGCTTTATAGCTTCTCCTAAAGTGATTCGGCAGTCGATTAAGGCGTCTGCATTTTCACTTTCGGTGTAGGCTTGTAGCTCGGTTAGGCATTGAAGAAGCAACTTTTGGGCCAAAATCCACCGTTCTCTAGACTTATCAAATCGGGTCGGCGTCTTGACTGTCGCATAAAAGGTTGCTCTGGCAGAAGCTTGTCGTTTCAGCGCTTCAATCGCCACTGCAATCTCTTTGGAGTTCTTATGAACCGCAGCACTCTGAACTAGATCTCTGAGTTGGTTACCCGCAGCAGCCGTGAGACGCGCCAAGGATTGCGATGCAGTCTGGAATCTATCCTCAACAATCAGGTCACTTGGGGTTGGATCGAGTTTGTCAACTTCACTCAAATCCAGTTTGACTCCCTCCTCGCCACCAATCATCGCCCGTGCTATGGATCGAAGGAAAAATAGCTGAGCGGTAGGAGAAGATTTGATGAATGGCTCGACCGCTTCGATGGCTCGCGCTGGGTCGTTTCCAGCAAGATATGTCTCCGCAGCCAATAGGACAGTGTCCTTTCCTTGCGGGTCTCTGGACAACGCTTCGTTGAGATCAACTTTCGCTTTTTCGACGTTGCCGGACGACAACCAAGCCCTAGCCGCCATGATACGCAAGAGGAGACTGTCTGGTATGAGACCGGAAGCGCGATCAGCTTCTCCTGCCGCCGCCTCGTATTCGCCCGCTCCCATAAGCGTCGAAATCAAGATTTTCCTTCGCTCTGCTTCAAAGGGTTTGGCGTCGACGGCATCTCGGGCGATCGCTATAGCTTGCGCGGTATTGCCGACTGACAAAAGCTGTCCGATCTCTGCTTTATAGGAAGTATCATCTGGTAATTCTGCAGGTGGAGTTGTGTTCGTGGGAATAACCGGCGCTTGGCCTTTCCCCGCATCTGGAGCAATGACGAGCGGAGCCGCCGATAACCCTTTGAAAGCGTCTCGACTCATCTGAAGAACCCAAGTGCGAGCGAGTGATGCTGAACTGTTGTTGACATCGTATTTATCGCCCGTGCTAATTGTCATCGACTGAGAATCCTTCCAAATTCGGTGTCCGCCTTGGAATAACTCTGCTTGGGCCTTAAAACTTTTCGTGTCCTCTAGGTTGACAACGTTCAACACGTATGTTGCTCCGAGTGCTCGTGCGGCTTTCGAAACGGAGTCATCTGATGGCAAGTCAACGACTCGGGTGATCTTTCCATCAAGCATCGCCTGGCGGAATATAGGATCGGTGAACCCCCAGACAATCGGCGTAACCTTCCCTTGTTGGTCAAACTCTTGAGCTAAAGCATTCACTAGAATGCCTGAAGAAACTGGGAGAAACTTCTCTTTCGCGTTTTTGGGTCGGGGAACAATAAGGATCCTTGGCCCTTCTGCCAAGGAGAAGGAAACCAGCACCACAAACGCTATCGAGGCACACCAACGCGGGCTACCCACCGTTGATAACCTTGATCGCCGTTCGACAAGCCTCCAGGCGAGCTTCCAGAGTTGAGCGGTTGCCTCTGCCGCTAGAGATCGCGCCTTCGCAGGCGCGGATTGCTCGGGTATAGGCATTGACAGCTTCTGACCTCTTGCCTAGCTTTTCATAGGACTGGCCGAGGCGCTGGTTCAACACAGTTGCGTCCCCACCTGCACGAATGGCCTTTTCGAACAGGTCAACGGCTCCGGAGAAATTTCCGACTAAGTAACGCTGATTTGCCGTACTCGTTAGGGCGGCTGCACCACCAGCAGTGGATTCAACGTTGTCCGATCCGCCGTTGACCGGCCTTGAGGAACCTGTGTGAGTCGTAATTTCGATCGTTCCCGTGTTTTCCTTTTGAGGAGGAGTTACCGTGACTTCTGGCCCTGGCTCAGTGTCAACGTCGTTGTGTTTTTTGGGCTTTACTTCGTCACGATTGGAATTGTCGACTTGACGATCGCGATCCGAGTTGCTTTCAGCTTGGTTGTTCCTCGTTGTATCTCGATAAGGAAATGTTCCCGGAACTCCTGGCAACTCTAATCGAGCGGGGGGCAGTACTGGCTGATCTTGAATTCGTGTTGCTGCGCCAGCATCGGAAGCCTCAGGCTTGACCTCATTGGTCTGAGGAGTCGATTTTGTTTCGGTCTTCGCCGTTTCTGGCTGAGGGGCTGGCGTCTGAATCTGAGGAGTTGGTAAGGGCTCAGTTTTCAGCGCGACTGTCTCAGGAGATTTGTTGCGCTGAATGAGGATAAATGCTCCAGCGCAGCAAACCAAAACAACCGTAGCAAAGGCTCCAACTAGAGCAGCCTTTTTATCTGAAGGAGCCCCGGCGTGAGTCGCGGCAGACATCAGCGCGCTACGCAACTGATTCCTCTTGATTTTATCAAGGTCCGAATCTGGGTTTAGCTCAACGATCTTTTCTGCGCATTCCAAAGCCTCGGGGATCTCCCCTCGACGCTCGTGACAAGCTGATTTCAGTGCAAGAGCCGCGATAGAGGTCGGATCAGTCGCAACAGCGGTATCGGCTATAGCAAGTGCCTCATCAACCTTATCGGCGTTCAGAGCGACATTGCCTTGAGCGATTACATCTTCAAGCCGAACTTTCGCATCGGCTATGGCTTCTTGGTTAAGCGTTGCACCACAACGTTTACAAAAGGTGCTATCTAGGCTATTTAGGGTGCTGCACTGTTCACACGCGACCATGTTGACGCAATTCTCCTCACGGACTCAGTCCGTTGACCCGCCGTACATTGTACCAACGACTGACGGCGCGGGCTGTTATGGCGACCTCTGTGAGATTCTATCCGGTAGACGTCGCTAAGTCCAGTGTATACATAGACGTTGCGAGCACGGGTGATCTTCTTAAGTGCGGCAACAAAAATCTTCTGAGTTGCCTGTTTTGTGTTACCCAGCCGCTGGGCAATCGATTCGAAGGAATGTCCTTTCAGTCGATCATGAAGTACGCGGTTCTGTTTTTCGGTTAGGTTAGCAATACTCAGGACACCTTCCCACTCGTTATCGAGGAGAACATCCGAAGCCTCCCCTCGCATCATAGGCTCAATAGGCTTTTCGGACCCAACCTCCCTTCTCGACTTCAAACGGAGTTCTTGATCCGTGTAAAAGGGTGAGCTACTCTCATTTTCACAAAGTGCCAGGAGAGCGTCTGCCACAAATCTTAGGTTTTCGGCTGTCATCATCACATCACCATAATAGTAGATAGGTGTCTACTATATGGGAGGCGGCAAAGAATTTTGTCAACCTATCTTTCGATAATTTGCAAGTTTTTTGGAAATCCTCTCATGGGCTGAGATTCCGAAAAATAAGTGATGCATGAATAACGTTATATCTCCTACTTAACACTATGCTAAGTCAACATATTTCATATCGGAATATTAAATATTTATAACAATATGGATGGTTTACCAGTTATTTACGTATTATCCATTTGTGAAAAGCACTGTTCTTAGACTTTAAGAGTGCCTATTTCACACGCGTTAACTTTCGCAGAGTCGCGAAACAACTCTCGTAAGGATCGGCGCATGAAACGACTGTTATTCGTATTACTCACTACTATAGTTGTCACCCAAAATAGTCTGGCTATTGTTTTTTCGTTTGACCAGGAAGACTCGGCGCCAGCCGGAGGGCACAACAGCTACACGAACTGGATCAAGGAGGTCGTTCCATTAGGTAATCAACCTGGAAAGTTCGATTTGAAGATTAACCTGGATGGTTTGCCTCGAACGTTATCACTCCCCGTCCTCGTTCTTAATGCGCCAATTGGCGAAGATGATCAAGGTCAGAATCACCCAAACGAATGGTCTGCAGTCGTTGAACCTAATGTGACGATGGCCATAGGGTCCGAACGTCAATCTGAAATTGTCAAGACGCGAACGAGTCTATTGGCAGCAGAGAGAGTCTCGACTACGCCTCGAACAAACCCGATCATAGTAAGTGAAGAGACGGCGGTGGCGACTACCATCCAGTCTGGAAACAAGGTCACAGCCATTCCATCGTTAATCAATAACTCGGAGCCAGACAATCAACTTGCGGAATCGTCAAACCGACTCGATGCAGCGGCTAACCCCATCCTTTCGTTGTATACGGAAAACTCGGTGTATAGAACCTCCGAGGAGCCGGAAGTGTATTCAAAGGTTGCCGAACAAATCGGCAAGTCTACAAGTACGGAAACTCGATCGGTCGAGACAACAGAGAGAGGGATCTCACGCTCAAGGTCAAGACTGGCTAATAACCTTTCGGTACCTGAGCCGATGACCGGATTTGTATTACTGGGAGGCTTGATCGGCTCGAAATACCGACGTAAACACAACTGAGTCTGTTCCTGGAGTCTGCCCATCAAAGACTAATCCACTCAATAAGTTCCTCACATTATTGACGTGCAGGTACGCTCTCTCATCATGTCTGATACAGCACCGCTAGTCACTCCGCTACACGACCGACATATCAAAGCTGGAGGGCGAATGGTTCCCTTCGCGGGTTACGACATGCCGGTGCAGTATGCAAGCGTGATCGCCGAATCGAAAGCCGTGCGAGAAGGCGTCGGCATGTTTGACGTCAGTCACATGGCTCGTTTGCGATTCAAGGGAAACGATGTATTTCCTTTCCTTGAGCATGTCACGGCGAACGATGTCTCGAAACTTCAGCCCGGAACTGGTCAGTACTCCCTACTTCCAAATGAAAAAGGCTGCACTGTTGACGACATCATTGTCTATAAGATCTCTGACGTTGAGTACTTCATGGTTGTGAATGCTTCGAACCATGAGAAAGACGTTGCTTGGATGAAGCAGCATTTCGCTGGAGACATCTCGTTCGCGGATGAAACCGACGAGACAGCCATGATCGCCGTCCAAGGACCAACGGCAACATCAACCATAGCAGGAATCAGCGACTCTCCTGAAGCATTTCAAAACGCCCCGATGTTTGGAATTGTTAACGCGACCGTTGGAGGCTTGAAAGTGATAGGCGCACGGAGCGGTTACACCGGTGAAGACGGCTATGAACTGATTTGCTCGGCCTCCGATGCTGGAAAGCTTTGGGATGCATTGGTTGAAGCCGGAGTGACTCCCTGCGGATTAGGATCACGAGATACACTTCGAGTGGAAGCCGGCTTGCCACTCTACGGTCACGAGTTGACTGACGAGCTTAGCCCGATGGCCGCCGGACTAGGCTGGGTCATTAGCAAAACGAAATCGTTCATTGGAAGCGAGATCATCAATGTAGCCAGAGCCAACGGCACTCCAACCAAGCTTGTTGGAATTAGGCTCAACGCTAAACGACTGCTCACACCAGGCATGCCGATCTCAGTTGATGGAAAAGTCGTTGGCGAGGTCTCCAGCGGAGTTGTCTCACCGATTTTAGATGCTGGAATTGCTTTTGCATTTATCAGCGCAGAAATCCCCCTCAAGACAGAATGCACCGTCGAGATTCGCGGCAAGGCTGAACCAGCTACCGTGGTGAACAAGCGATTCTGGAAACGAGCTAGCTGAGTAAGTTGCTCGTTTCAGTTGCGATCGATAGCCGAACTCACGTTCGGCTCAGTCTAACCAGCTAAATTGAGTTTGTGACACGATCAAAAGTAGTCGCAGTTTGGGTGCTTACCATTTTGTGCACCGCCTGTTTGCTCGTGTATCAGCGAGTCACAGGTCCGACGTACCCGATCCGAGTTCATAGCCAAATCGGTGGTGCAGAAGTCTCCGGCAAGCTTATAAGAACTCATTTCACAAATGGGCCTGCTTCTGTCGAAATCACGGCTCCACAAGCAAAGGGTTCGATCTTGATTTGGCGATTGTATCCTACGCAGAACGCCTGGTCTGAAACAGAAATGGTTCGTCGTGGTGATGTCTTCAGTGCAACACTGCCGCAACTTCCCCAAGCCGGGAAGGTCGAGTACTACGTCAAAGTGACCGGCCCGAGTGGTACAGGGGTTACTCCCGCTGAGGGGTCGGCAATCCTACGATACAAAGGGGAAACTCCCGCGTGGCTCGTAGTTATCCACGTCCTGTTCATGTTTTTAGGGCCTTTTTTCGCTTTTCGAGCGGCAACGGGTCTGCTATTTGGTGACAAGAATCCGAGTAAATGGCTTCCGGCGCTGGTGTTCTTCCTTAGTGTAGGTGGGTTTATCCTCGGTCCTTGGATGCAGCTGCTTTCGTTTGGCGCGCTCTGGACTGGCTGGCCAGTAGGAGAGGACCTTACCGATACCAAAACTCTCATCGCGATTGCCGGATGGATCGTTGCATTCGTAGCAGACCACCGTCAGCTAAGCTGGAATCGATATGCATTTTGGGGCGCAATGCTCATCATGCTCACTGTCTTTATCATTCCTCACAGCGTCCGAGGCAGTCAGATAGATTGGTCAAAACAATCCGCCAAAAGCAGTAAGTAACAGGTCTACATCGGCAGAACCTGGGTTGACAATCCTTACCCCTCATATGCCTATGGGGCATGGAGAACTTTCTCACCAAGCTGGAGCCTTTCTGGAAGCCGCACCCAGGCCAGCTTGAGTTTCTGCTCAGCCGAGCCAAGACGAAGGTTCTCGCTTGTGGGCGACGATGGGGAAAGACTGATGCCTGCGCGGTTCAAATCCTCCGTTCGATCAATGAAAAGCCAACGGGCAAATATCTGATCGTCGCCCCAACACTGAACCAAGCTCGGATACTTTTTGACCGATTTGTGGAGATGTTTCAGTTGCTTTGGCCCGTTAATGACGCCAAAGTGAGTCTCTCACCCTTTCCTTCCCTAAGACAAGACGGCCAATTTGTGTCCGCGAGGTCTGCTTTTACTCCAAGGAATCTACGCGGCCTTGAAGCCGACGATATCATCGTCGATGAGGCAGCTTATGTTTCCGATCACGTTCTGAATGATGTTCTTTGGCCGATGCTGGCAACAACCGACGGTTCGATGACATTGATCAGTACGCCGCACGGGTTTAACGCTTTTTGGCGACTATTCGACAGGGGACAGCGGGATGATCCGAACATCTGGTCTCGCTGCGGACCTTCCTCCGAAAACCCACGAGTGCATCGCCGTTTCCTCGATATGCAACGGACAATTGTCGATGAGAGAACGTTCCAGATCGAATACGAAGCCGCGTTTTTTGACACGGAGTCAACGGTTTTTGCCTTTGAAATCATCGCAGAAGCTCAGCAGCAAGACATGAACGAGGCGCATGGCCCGATCTCGATTGGAATTGACTGGGGCAAAGTTCAAGACTACACTGCGGTCGCTGTTCTGCAGGGAACCGAAGAAGGCTGCTGGCTCTTGTCTCTACAGCGCTTTCATCATGCCGATCATCAACAACTCGCAAGGCAAGCAGCCTCTATTTCCCGCCTGTATCCAAACGCAACCATCACACTCGACAGCACCGGAGTTGGAGACGCTATAGAGGAGTTCTTTAGGTCGGAGATCGGAAATCGTCCGTTTCGTGGGCACCAAATTACCGCAAGCAACAAACCAGAAATGATCCAACGGCTGGTTTCACTCTTTCAGCGCCGCAAGATCAAGATTCTCCCGGATCAGGTTCTTCTTCGAGAGCTCGCAGCTTTTCGATCCGTGCGAACTGCCACTGGGCACGTAAAGCTTCAGGCTGCCGGAAGCGAGCACGATGACACCGTAATCGCCTTAGCCCTGGCAGCCTCTGAACTTCATCGTCCTAGCACTGGCTCGGTCTCCATCGGCGAATCACCGTCCTTCTAGACCCCCGACTCATTTCATTACAAACAGATGTCCATTTTCACTAAGATATTCAACCGTTTTCCGAAGGGCGAAATTGCACCTTCACTGACCATTTGGGAACGACAATCCGCCGAACTCAACACCACAAGTACCAGCGGATTACCTTATGAAACCTATTCGTTGATGGAGAAGGACTCCATGATTCAGACCGCCCTGAACGTCAAAAGGCTCGGTGTGCTCGCAGCTCCGTACGAAGTAATTCCTGCCGATTCGAGTTTAGAAGCTCAACAGAAAGCAGACTTTGTTCTGGATGCGTTCGCAAGACTCCAAGGATCTGTCAACACTGTGTTATTGTCGGCCATGGAGGCTTTTAGCAAGGGTTGGTCCGTTCAAGAGTGCGTGTACGAACAGTCCGATGGACGAATCTGGTTAACCGCAGTTCGCGCTAAAGACCCTTCCCTTTTTGGCTTGATACTTGATGAATATGGACGGTTATCCGGACTAAAACTGCATATGCCCGGCCAAAACGCTGTCACCTTGCCACTGGGCAGATTCGTGGTGTATCGACATGGGCTCAGCTATTCACGCCCGAAAGGTCGAAGCGATTTGGATGCCGCATACCCGCACTATTTGGCCAAACAATCGCTGCTCAATGCCTGGCGGTCGCACTTAGAGAAGTTTGCCAG
Organism: Chthonomonas sp. UBA1950; assembly: GCA_002336105.1. Taxonomy (GTDB): domain Bacteria; phylum Armatimonadota; class Fimbriimonadia; order Fimbriimonadales; family Fimbriimonadaceae; genus Fimbriimonas. Next base: position 72,079 of record DDEQ01000046.1, read on the forward strand.
CCCAACCGTACTTGGAAGATTTGGACGCAACCTGAATTCTTCTGATCGAACTGACCTACAACGGGCCCTCAACCGACTACCAAAGATTGGCTCCATTCTCTTTCCCGATGATGTCCAGATCACCACCATCGGCGGACAAAGCGATGCTTCAACCGGTTATCTCGACGCGATAGCATTTCACAATCGAGAAATAGCCCGCGCTATCATCGGTCAAACGCTGACCACCGACGAAGGATCGAGGATTGGGTCGCTGGCTTTAGGGCGAGTTCACCTGCAGGTCTTGCTTCTGCAGCTACAGGCACTTCGGAAGGAACTCGCTGATACGGTGATGACAGAGCAGATCATCCGGCCGCTTGTGGAGCTAAATTTTGGTCCAGGGCAAATTCCTCGATTTGTGTTTTCCAAAGGTTCAACTCCGGCATTTACAGAGGGAATCCTGCCCTAAACAGGTACCTCTGCCGGGACCTCTGAATACGACATTTCCGACAATTCTATTGATGGCGACCGTAACGCTAACACTTGTTGATGCATGGGAATTATTTGATCCTCGTCTATCTGCGAGTGGTGATCTTGTCACCTATCTAAGAGCTGTGCTCACCAAATCAACGAAGTGGTTCGAAGCAACGGGTGGCTCAATTTTCCTGAGTTCCATAGGCGGCATCTATTCACTAGCAGCACAGGTCGGACCGACAAAACTGCCTCAAGATGCGACCATACACTTCGGCGTTGGAGTCGCGGGTACCGCGATTGAAACGGGCAAACCGATGATCGTGAATGATCCGAGGAAGATGCCTGCCCTCAAGGGAAGGGTCAAGGAAACTCGGGAATCCATCGGAAGCGCATTAGTCATTCCGCTGGTTTTGCCCGAAACTGGCTGTGTTGGCGTCCTGAACCTTTCCCGGTGCAAAGGGTGTACCGAGTTTGACGAGGAAGATCTAGCGCGCGCGAGAGCCGTCGCGCACCAAGTTGCTCTTGCTGTCGGAAATAAGCTCTTGCTCGACCAGGCTCATGAGTCGGGCGAACAACTCAAGTCCGTCGTTGACTCACTCGATGTTGCGGTTTGCGTTCTCGACGCTGAAGGAAACATACAAGTAGAGAATGCACGAACTCGAACGCTGAGAATGGAAGGAGTGATTGATCAGATCCTCTCTCGGTTCGGTAGAGAGGGTCGTCATGAAATCGACGGAAGGGTGTATTGGGTACAGCAAAGCCCGGCAGCATCTGGGGCTGTCATAGCCGTCTATGATCTGACTGAGCACGAACGAAGTCGTGAGGAATCCTCACGATTAAAGCGACTAGCCGAGATTGGCCAAATGGCAGCCGCAATCGCTCATGACATTAGAAATCCGCTAACCGGAATTCGAACTGCGGCCCAAATGATTCCGCAGATTCCAGAGCAGGCGAAAGAACTTGCCGACATGATTGAGGAGGAAGTTGTTCGTCTAAATCGGTTGTGCGAGGAGTTCTTGGAACTCGCCCGTCCTATGGACATCAAGAAAAAACGTATTAACCTCACTGACCCCGTGAGCCGCGTTTGCCGTCTAGTTGAACGCGAGTATGAGGCCGCCGGAGTTCAGCTGAGGGTTGAGTTTCCTCTCGAATCGCCAACAATTCATGCCGATGCCATGCGAATTGAACAAGCGATGCGAAACGTTTTGAGAAACGCTTTGCAAGCATGCAAACCAGGAGGAGCAGTTACTGTGACCGTCGATCAAGGTCAAGTAACGGTTACCGACGACGGTTGCGGCATGAGTCAGGACGCTGTTGAACACGCAGGGACTCCGTTCTTTACGACGAAGGCACAAGGAACAGGGCTAGGGTTGAGCAATGTTCGTAAAATCGTTGAAGCACACAAAGGCAAATTGACCTTCAAATCAGGAGAAGGACAAGGCACGACTGTGATCATGCAATTTCCAATTGAGGACAGTAAATGAATAGCAAGCCACGGATTCTCGTAGTGGATGATGAGCCAACCATCCGACGCATTCTCACCATGGCGTTTGACAAAGTCGGATACGAAACTCATGCTGCAGAAGATGTCAGAGTCGCTATTCAGAAGCTTGAGGAATACTCTTTCAGCCTCATCCTCACCGATGTAACCATGCCAGGTGCAAGCGGATACGATCTTCTCAAGCATGTCCGAGAGAACTATCCTGATACAAACGTGGTGATCATGACTGCCTTTGGCACCATTCCTCAGGCAATACAAGCGATACGAGACGGAGCACATGAGTACATCACCAAGCCGTTCGATTTGGACCACCTGAAGAAAGTTGTTGCAGGGGCATTGCGTAGCCCAAAGACTAAGGAGAAGAAAGCAAAGTCTAGCTCTTCAGTCCCCGAAGGTGAGCCATTCCTCGCTGAATCTAGCGGAATGAAAGAGGTTGCTGAGTTGGTTAAGCAAGTTGCTGATTCTCGGGCAACGGTGATGATCGGCGGCGAAAGTGGGGTTGGAAAAGAGGTCGTCGCTCGCTCACTTCATAAGCTTTCCTCACGATCTTCAAAGTCGTTTGTGGCTGTTAGTTGCGCCGCGATCCCTGAGTCCCTTATGGAAGCCGAACTATTCGGTCATGAAAAGGGAGCTTTCACAGGGGCACAAGCAGCCAAAGCTGGAAAGTTCGAACTGGCAAGTGGCGGAACGCTGTTTCTCGATGAAATTGGCGAAGTCCCAATGTCGATTCAAGTCAAACTTCTTCGCGTCCTACAGGAACGTGAGGTCGAGCGTCTTGGCGCGACGAAACCGACGAAAGTCGATGTGAGACTCGTCACCGCTACAAATCGAGATCTCCGTGAAATGGTGGGGGCGGGAAGCTTCCGTCTCGACTTGCTTTATCGCCTACAAGTTGTAGAGATCAACGTACCGTCGCTAAGAGACCGGCTGAACGATATTTTGCCGTTAGCGAATCTGTTCCTTCAGAAGTTTGGAAGCGAGAACGACCGTGCACCTCTGGTCGTTGGAGCCGAAGCCACAAAGGCACTGCTCAGCTATAGTTGGCCAGGAAACGTTAGGGAACTTGAGAATGCGATGGAACGAGCCACTGTCTTAGCTAGTCCAGCGGAATCAGAACTTACACTCAAACTATTGCCTCATCCGATGCTGAAGGTTGCTTAGGATAACGAATGAATTCATTTTCCTATTTACAGATCTGCATTTACCAAAGATCCACTCTCTATAGGGTTCAATCAGGGTCGAGAGAATCTGATGAAACTTGCCTCAGCATTTGGAATTGGCCTCATCCTAACCGGACTTGCTATTTTCCTATTGAAGCCGATCCCCGGTGATGGAACAGCACGAACTTACGGAATCGTAAATGGCACAGTGGGCGGGATTATTTCTGCCATCGGATATCTGATTCTTAATCACCAAAAAACAAAGAAGCCGTGATAGAATAAGTACGTGGCTGCATAGCCAACGTCTAATCTCGTGAAAACGAGAGCGGGGGAACCATGCCTTAAAGGGGTGTATGGAGTCGAATGACTTCTAGGGTAACTCTTGGCCCGAACCCGACAGCTAACTCCGTAGACGAGCATGAGTCGGAATGCGCGCGCACGACGCCAGTGAATAGCTGGAAGAGAAGATGGAACATAGGCGTTTCATCAGGGTGCCCATGACTTTGCATTGCAGTCGCTTGGAGGCTTTCAAGCCGTCTAACTAGGTCTTTGGCTGCAACGACGCAGTGTCAACTTCGGTTTAGAAGGCGGGATTTCCTCCGCAACACCTCCTGTTGAACGAGCCCTCGCCTAAAAACGGGGGCTTTTCCTTTTAGATATCGAGTGATTGAACCTAATTTTCCGGACAAAAAGGGACGACAATTCCATTAAGTCGGTTAACCAAATTTAGTCTATGGATATCTTGGGAAGAACAGATGCTGGACCACAAGTCCTCATCGTGGAAGACGATCCAGTCTCCGCGAAGGTTATCCAGCGCATGTTTCAGAACCACGGGATAGATACAGACCGTGCCGTTGATGGCTCTGAAGCCATCCTTCTTCACGAACGAAACCACTATCGTCTTGTCGTTTCCGACTGGATGATGCCGGGAATTAACGGTATCGATCTATGCAAGGCATTTCGAGCTCAGGACGGCCCATATGTGTACTTCATCCTGTGTTCCGCAAAGGGTAATCGAGATGACCGAGTCGCAGCCTACGAAGCAGGAGTAGACGACTTCCTAACCAAGCCTCTAGACCAAGAAGAACTTTGGGGGCGGCTTTATTGCGCAAGACGAATTCTGCTAAGTGAGCACAAACTCCAAGAGCAAAATCAAGAGCTTGAAATCTATGCCCAGAAGACGACTGATGCAAATAGCAGTTTGCAAATAGCATCAAAGCGTTTCGAAGGTCTGTTCAACGGCTTGCCCGTTGCTTGCTTTACGTTTGACGCAGAAGGTCTTGTTCATGAGTGGAACAGAGGAGCAACTCAGATATTCGGGATTGAAGCCTATCGAGCTTTCCAAAAACCCATTTGGAAAGTGCTGGGCGAAAGCGGAATTGAGACCTGGAAGCCCGAAATCGTTAGCAAGATTTTTAGCGGACAGCACGCACCGTCGTTCGATTGGGTTTATCAAGACGAACGAAAACCAAAGCGCTTTTTAACTTGCAACATCATCTGCCTTTACGATAATCGCGGGACTCCGGTCGGGGCAGTTTGCGCAAACATTGACGTCACCGAGCGAACTCTCGCTGAGCAACAAATTGCTCGACAGATGGTTCAGATTAACGAATATACAGACCAGCTTCACGAGCAAAAGAGAGAGCTTGAGGAGATGAACGTTCGCCTCAACTACCTCGCAGTGACAGACGGTTTAACAGGACTATGGAACCATCGAAGGTTCCAAGAGATGCTTGAGGATTCGCTGAACGACCTAACTCGTCACAACGAAAAGTTCTCACTCATCTTGCTCGATATCGACCATTTCAAGAAGTTCAACGATCACTTCGGGCACCAAGCCGGTGACGAAGTTTTGCAGATGTTCTCTGATACCCTTCGGTCTGCTGCAAGAGCAACTGAAATGCCAGCACGCTATGGTGGAGAGGAATTCGCGATCATCCTCCAACGTTGCGATGAGGTCAACGCTTTGGTTGCCGCCCAACGGTTCCATTCAGCGATCAGAGATCAAAGTTGGCCGTACAGGTCTGTAACGGCAAGTCTTGGCTTAACCACATGCGATGATCCGCGAACGACTGCAAAAACGCTTGTCGCTAGAGCAGATGCCGCCCTGTACCATGCCAAACAAAGCGGGCGAAATCAGATCGTTACGTATAACGACATGATGAGTTTGTCTGCCGCGTAATGCCGAGTAATCTCAGCATAGCTTCCGCGTCATGACCTACTGCAATCCGCTCAATCTCGATTACGCCTATTGCCCAATCCCAAACTTCTCAGAACAAGGGAGTCATCGCGCAACGGCTGATCCAGTAATCGTCCTTTTTCAAGACACTTATTATCTGTTTTCGACAAACCAGTGGGGATATTGGTGGAGTGAGGATATGTCGACATGGCAGTTCGTTTCCCGGCGGTTCCTAAAACCTTGGCATGATGTGTACGACGAGCTATGCGCACCCGCAGCTTGGGTTTACAAAGATCATCTGTACGTCATCGGCTCAACTTATTCAGACAATTTCGTGATCTGGAAGAGTTCAAACCCGAAAATTGATGATTGGGAAGAAGCTGCTATTTCGAAGATTGGCGGCTGGGACCCGGCCTACTTTGTCGATGATGACGAGAAGATTTACCTGTACCACGGTTCCAGCAACGACGGACCTATCTATGGTGTCGAGATCGACCCCAATTCTCTACAAGCGGTCGGCAATCAAGTTGAACTGATTCGGCTGAACGACGAAGAGCACGGTTGGGAGAGGTTCGGCGAGCATCACGACAACACCTTCCTCAAACCATTTATTGAAGGAGCCTGGATGACGAAGCATGCTGGGAAATACTATCTCCAATACGGTGCTCCCGGCACTGAGTTTAGCGGTTATGCCGATGGCGTGTATGTCGCGGATGCACCCTTAGGACCGTTCACTTATCAAACTCACAACCCACTTTCTCTCAATCAGGGCGGTTTCACTCGTGGAGCTGGACATGGAAATACGTTCCAAGCCAAGAATGGTCGATGGTGGCACGTTTCAACCGTTACGATTGCTGTTAAGAATAACTTCGAAAGAAGGCTCGGCCTCTGGCCGACATACTTTGACGATGACGGCGTCATGTGGTGTGACACGTCATTTGGCGATTACCCCTTCGAGCTTCCAGACTATGGCGGCGGATTTACCCGCTGGATGCTCTTGAACTATCAAAAACCGACCAAAGCCTCCTCTGTTTTCGGAGCTTGTCAGCCAAGCCTAGCGTTCGACGAAGATATGAGAACTTACTGGTGCGCGGAGACTGCGAGTGCAGGCGAATGGCTTCAGACCGACCTTGGAAGCGCATCGACCGTTCGCAGTATTCAAATCAACTATGCCGACCAAGATGCCGCGCTTATGGGAAAGACAGAAGGTATCTGTCATCAGTATCGTATCTGGGCATCCGACGATGAACTCTCGTGGAACCTCATTGTGGATAAGTCTCAGAACATAACCGACGTTCCTCATGACTACAGTCAGCTGGAAACCCCCATCGAAACAAGGTTCTTGAAACTAGAAAACGTTCATATTCCAACCGGCAAATTCGCTATCAGCGGTTTTCGAGTTTTCGGCACAAGCTCTGTTCAAAAGCCGAACGAAGTGAAGCATTTTGTCGTGCTGCGAGGCGATCAGGGGGACCGAAGGAACGCATGGCTCAAGTGGCAAGCCGACCCTTTGGCATCCGGCTATCTAGTTCGGTATGGCATCGCCGCAGATAAGCTCTACTCCAGTGTCATGGTGTATGGCCGAAATGAGCTTTATGTCAAAACACTCACCAAGGCTCAACAGTATTTCTTTTCAATAGAAGCGTTTAATGAAGGTGGAGTAGGACCCCGCACAATTCCTGTCCTGTCGGAGTAGCCTATACTCAAGTCTAGAACATGGTTATTGCCGCGATTGCTCTATCTGCACTTTTTCAAACTTCATTGACCTTGCTGCCAAAGGACGATATTTGGTGCTACCCTCACGCGACCGATCCAGAGAAGGACGCCTACCTGAGAATTTGGGGCACAGAGGGACGGGCAGTGCCATCTGACGACGACACTAGCAACTTTAGTTTCAGCCTCATGCAGTGGGATGTATCCGCGTTGCCAACAGCTAAGCTCACCGGCGCTAAGCTTGTTTTGACCCAAATTGCCAACCCGAAATACTCGCTCGCTCAGGCGACAAAGTTCCCACTTGAAGCAAGGACCGTCGCCTCAGGTTTCACAGAGAAGGGCTGGACATACGACTCTTTGCCAAAATTCATGCCAGGCAAAACGGAAAAATCCATCTTTGGAACCGGCTTTCCAGATCCTTTTCCGAAAGCCGACGAAGAATCGACAATCACTATCGAACTACTAAAAGGTCCGGGTGATTTTGCGAAATCGTTTGCAGATGCTGTCGCCTCAAATAAACTGATAGCCATCGCGTTGACGAGTCCGCTCGACGTCACTCTTAATCCCGACGTACAAACGGTCTACAAGCTATACAGCAAAGATGCCCCAATTGAGAAGGTCAAACCTAAGCTCATTCTGACCTTCGAAAAGTAATTAGAAGAGACCCGTTTGGGTCTCACTACCTTGCTCAGGCTTGGGATTTGCAGCTAACCGAACCGCAGTATCCCAAGCCTTTACTATGTCTTGAACCAACAACGAATAACCACCATCGCCGCTTATATTCATTTGTCGAAGAATGTAGGATGGATGTAGCGTTGCGATTGCCGTCTTTGCGTATTCGCACCGAAAATACATACCCCGCTCTTTAGTGATCTGAAAATTCTTCTTTATCAGGTTTTTCGCACTCGGAGCGCCGATGCACAAAATCACCCAAGGCTTGATAATTCCGAGTTGAGGAATCAGCCATTGGCGACAAGCTTGGCTCTCTTCCTCAGTCGGTGGCCGATTCACGGGTCGTCCAGTTGACCAATCTGCGGCCCTGCACTTAACCGTGTTCGTGATATAAACCTGACTTCGCTTGAGACCAGCCTCTTCAATCGCTTTGTCTAGCAATTGGCCCGCACGTCCGACAAAAGGTCTCCCTGTCCGGTCTTCTTGATCTCCCGGTCCTTCGCCGACTAGCACAAGAGGAGATTGAACGTCACCTTCGCCAAAAACGACATTGGTTCGCCGTTTGGATAGTTCACATAACACACAACTTTGGCTTGCAGACCTCAGTTCGTCAAACGTCACGCGACATCGCCTCGATCAACTGGTCATAGCTCTCGTGCAACGTCTGCGGCATCACCCGAACGTCCCCAATAGACGTCATGAAATTAGTGTCACCAGACCACCTCGGAACAATGTGCCAATGAATATGCTGCGGAATCCCTGCACCACCTGCACGCCCCATGTTCACGCCGATATTAAACCCATCGGGTTTGTAGACGGCTCGAATCCAACTCACACCTTTCGCGATCAGCTGATTCACTTCCAGCAGTTCGTCGTCATTCATCAAGGTAATGTCATTGACTTGGCGATAGGGCGCAACTAGCAGATGTCCGCTCGTGTACGGAAAAGCATTCATCATCACGAACGACGACACGCCTCGAAACAAAATCAGGTTCTTGCGGTCATCATTCTCGGCGGGCAAATCAACGAAAATATCTGAGCCCTTTCCAGAGCCTGTGTTTGGACTTTGAATATATGTCATCCGCCAAGGAGCCCACAAAATTTCCGGCATAAATCGGTTATACACGAGAAAAAAGGCGGTCGAACCATTTTCAGTGTTCGACCGCCTGAGCTTTCTTAGTTATCTTCTTCTGGAGGTGGCCCACCCGCTGGCGGCTCACCGTTTGGAGGCCCGCCGGCTGGACGGCCCTGACGCTTCAGTTCGAAAGGCTTTCCAAGCATCGCTTTGAACTTGCTATTCTGCTCTGGAGTCAGGATCGCGAATATGCGCTCCATTGCTTCAGCTCTTTGATCACGCTGACCAACACCATTTCTTCGGCCTGCTCCTGCCGGCCCGACTTCTTGCCCACGATTTCTTAATCCTCCAACAGGTCCGCCCTGTGGACTGCCCTGAGGACCACCTTGCTGGCCCCGTGGGGTAGCGGCTCGAATCTTCTCAATCTGTTCGTCTGAAAGGTCAAGTTTGTCTTGAATGTACGGAATTTGAAAAGCCCGTGGCCCAGCCAGCTGAAGGCTGATCTGCTGATATCTTTCGAACTGAGCAGCGCTCAAGATCCCTTTGACCTGAGCTTCAAGCTTTTTCATTGCTTGGGGTCCGAGTTGGGCTCCGCGAGGAGAACCTTGCCCGGCACTCCCAAATTGCGGTCCAGCTTGTCCATCAGGACCTCCGGGTCCCCAAGGCACTTCACCGCGTGCACCCTGGCGGGCTTGCGGCGGTTGTGGAAGAATCTTTTTGATCTTTACGATCTGTGAATCGGACAGTTTGAGTTCGGTCTGGACTTCAGGGATCATCAAGATTCCAGGGCCACCGTTAGGGATCCTTGGCCCCATCATACGCTGGCCGCCCGGTCCCATCTGACGTCCCATTCCTTGACCATTCTCTGGAGGTCCCATCGGTTCCTGTGCCTCAGCCATAACGGCTACGAATGCCAGCGCAGAAATGGCAATGATTCTTTGGGTTCTTAGTTTCACTTCTATTCTCCTTTTTGGGCAACGGTCTTCCTGTTGCTTTCGGAGATAGAGTGACTCACAATTATGAGGAAGCTATTTGATTTCGTCCTTTTGAAAAAAAGACGAAGAATCTTGTGCCAGTACCCAGTTCGCTTTCCACACGAATGCTCCCATTGTTCGCCTCGACGAGGCTCTTCACAATAGCCAGACCTAGTCCGGTTCCCCCTGTTTCGCGGCTTCGGGCGGCATCCGCACGATAGAACCGATCAAAAATCTTGTTAAGGTTTTCAGCGGAAATACCTTCGCCAGTATCTGCCACCAGGATCTTAACCTCGTGTGGGCTGTCGCTGACTTCAATCAGGATCTTCCCTTCCTCATTTGAGTGCCTTACAGCGTTCTCGACGAGATTGAAAGTGATTCGAGCAATGTGATCAGGATCTGCATTCAGTAAGACTGGATGCTCAGGCACTTTCAACACAATTTCGGGCCTCTCAGAGAGCGCCATTTCACTGAGCGCATCGGCGATCGTCGCCCTAACATCAAGGTTTGCCGTCATTGGCGATAGCTGGCCGCTATCAGCTCGGGCCAGCATGAGCAACTGCTTGACTAGTTTCGACATTCCGTGAGCGGCTTTGTCCGCAGTTTGCAGAGCACTACGCAGTTCGGTTTCGGTCGACTGAGGTGAAACCGAGGATGTCGCCAATATCACCCGAGCGAGTGGGGTTCTTAACTCATGCGAAACGTCTGCTGTGAACTGTCTTTGTAGGTTATAAGCTCTCTCCAGTTCAGCATAAGCGGCTTCCTTGTCTTCGAAAGAGAATTGAAGCCTTTCGAGCATCTGATTAAACGTTACGGCGAGTTTCGCCATCTCATCTTCACCCGTAACATGAAGGCGTTGGGATAGATCACTAGCGCTTAATGAACTCGCGGCTTGCGTGACTTGCGCTACCGGGCGCAAAGTTCTTTTAACAAGAAATCCGGCGGCAACTGCGCTCGCCAAAAGCCCAACGGGTAGGAAGATCATAAATGTCCGGAGTTGAGCTGCTTCCATCAGGTCAACAATATCAAGTTCTCTCGCCACCTGAACTGCTCCAATAATCTTCCCATCGTCAACCGCTGGTCGTGTCCAGACTCTGAGGCGCTGTCCTGAATACTTTATGGTTGACATCGTGCGATGACCGGACAAAGCAAGCCGAACGGCGTTGGGATCAAAGATGGTCTCCCTTTCTCCCAGCAATAGAGAATTTCCGTTCAAGCCAAAGAGTCGCGGACGTCGAAAATCGGCAAGGGCAAGTGAATCTCTCAAATAACCTGGGCGAGTTCGATTATTGAACGGAAACGACTGGCGGTCCTCAATCTGCGGAAGATGGTCATTAGGATCTAGCTCTCGTGGTCGAGGCGGAGGTCCGTCGCCTTGCTCTGGCCTCCCACGGCCTTCCGGCGGCCCACCCGAAAGTGCCCGATCAGCACGATTGCGCAGTTCTTTGTCAATTTCGGCGAGCATTCGGTCTTTGCTCACAAACGACAAAGCCAGCGCTGAACCCGTCAAGATAACGACAAGGGTGCCAGCGTTCCAAAGAAGCAACGTGGTTCGAATAGACCTTTGCTTCAGCGAGGAACCTCCGCGTCACTTGTCAGCCGATATCCAAAGCCATGTACGGTCTGAATCATTTTGAAATCGAATCCAGCGTCAATCTTCTTTCGAAGCGATGTCACGTGGAAATTCACTGTGTTCTCAAGTTTCTCTTCGGCATTCCAGACGCTCTCCAGAATCACGTCGCGTGTAAGGGTTCGACCAACGTTTCTCGCAAGTGCTTCAAGCAGGTCAAACTCTCGTCTTGTTAGGTTGATCTCCTTCCCCGCTCTTTCAACAGTGTGCGCTCTTGTGTCGATTTTCAGCTCGCCGATTTCAATCACGCCGGTTCGAACCGTAGTTTCTCGCCGAAGAACTGCAGAAATTCTTGCTCGAAGTTCTCGCATGTCGAACGGCTTGGTGAGGTAGTCATCTGCGCCCATGTCGAGGCCCTTCACCCGATCTTCGATACTGTCACGGGCAGTCAGCATCAGAATAGGCGTCGAACCACCGTTACGTCGTATCTCTCGGCAAATAGCCCATCCATCCATGCCAGGCAACATAACGTCCAGAATGATCAACCCGTAAGAATGGAGGGATGCCGCAAACAAGCCGTCGTTACCGTCTCGCTGAATTTCGACAATGAACGACTCTTGCCGCAAGGCATTAGCGATCTGTTCACTCAACACTCGATCATCTTCAACCAACAAGATACGCATTTCCTAAGCTAGGTTGACTCATATATATGAGGGATTTGTGAGGTCATTCTGCCAAAGTAGGGTGAAGTTATGAAAATCGTGCGCTTTCTAGATGAAACGAATAACGAGTATTTGGGCAAACCGACGTCCGATGGAAAAGCCGTTGTTCTAACACCTCAAGATGCCGAAGTGGGTGAGAGAACCATCCAGAAAATCCTTGCTCCTTTGGTTCCAACCGCGATCATCGGCATCGGGCTCAACTACAAAAAACACGCCGACGAAACGGGTGGCAAGTATCCCGATTACCCTATCGTTTTTTACAAGGGGCCGAACTCACTTCAAAACCCGTTTGATCCGATTGAGCTACCGCGAGGCCTCCGATCTGACCAAGTCGATTTCGAAGGCGAATTAGCGGTTGTGATTGGACAAACCTGTAAGAACGTGACGCCAGAGAATGCCCTTGATTATGTGCTCGGCTACACAATAGGTAATGATGTGAGCGCTCGGGATTGGCAAATGCACCGGAGCGGAAGACAATGGTGCCGTGCAAAATCGTTCGATACCTTCTGTCCACTCGGCCCTGTTCTCACCACACCAGATGAAATTCCAAATCCGAATAATCTGGAATTGGTGACTAAGATCAACGGCGAAGTCGTTCAAGAAACGAACACGGAAGACATGATCTTCAGCGTCGCCGAAATCATCTCTTTTCTGAGCGGATCCTCAACCCTGATGGCCGGAACAGTTATTTTGACAGGAACACCGAGCGGTGTTGGCATGGCTCGAACACCGGAACTCTGGTTAAAGCCTGGCGATCAAGTCGATATTACGATCTCTGGAATAGGAACGCTAAGTAATCCAGTAATAGAAGAAGCGTTGTAAGATTTGCGTTTCGCTTTACGTCGAGCAATTTGCCCTCGTGTGCCCTCTCCATCTTGCTTTACAAATACGATATCGAGCAAAGCCATAGATTGGGCCAAGAATGCCCGTTAGAATCCATGACACCAATAGACATATCCAGAAATGTTCACTGTTTAAATCCAGCGATATACCGCCTAGTTTTTGCCAAATAATAGCAAGAATATTGGCAAGTACATAGCCTACTGGCAACAAACAAAGTGCCTGTGAGACCTGTGTTATCAGTCCTTCAATCAAAGACAACCTATCAGGACCTAACTCTACAGGTGGGTATTGGCCGATTTCGACTGCACCATTCAATTTGACGAGTCGAACACTTTGTTTTAGGTTAGTGTTTTGTTCTACAATCGGCCTTAATACGACGGAAATTCGCAACCCTGGGAAGCCTTTAAGGCTAACCTCATTTTTATACATTCCCCATTTCCAGATGGCTATAAGAGTTCTAGCTCGAAGTGGCCCTAACATTGCTTTCGAAAGAGCGAATGAGCTTCGATGACCATTAAAATACATCAGTCCGTTTTCAAGCCAGATGACACCGCGGTCGCGGCCAACGATGTAACCATTAATGCAAATGCCCCAATCGCATAAGACGCAGGGCATTTGCCCGAGCCCCGCCATCAGATCCTTGTCGTGCGCATCCACTTGATCCCGTGATAGGTAACGAAGCGCATAACAAATGGGGATCAGAAAAATGTCGAGAAGAGAAAACACCCAGGCGTACTCAAATCCCTGAAAATACGCGAGAAGCGTCACCCCGAGTAGTAGCCATCCGATTGCCTGCCAGTGCCAAGGACGAATCCTTCCTCCAGCATGAACTCGATTTACACCGTGCCACTGCGACACACGAGGGGTCGTAGCCGAATGAACGACATTCAACTGCTCTGCAGGCATCAGTAATGACTAATGTACAACAACTGTTGTTAGAATCGATATTCTATTTAGACGCCCAAGCGACAAGCTGATCTTCCAGCCGGTCTTGCTCAGCATTCACCACCTGTCGCGATGCGTCAGCCTCATACCAGGCGATAATCTCGTCGGCACCTCGTGCAAAAGGAACCTTAGCATTCCAACCTGGCACGATCCGCTTAATCTTCGAGTTATCAAAGACCATGCTATGTGCTTTGTCGCCGAGCAAACCTGGTCCCCAACCTGGGTCTTGACGAGCTAATTCATCAGATGCGATGTGAACCTTGATAGCCTTTGTCCCCGCGGCACGAGCGACTTCGTCATAGATCTGATTCCAATTCAACCATTCATCAGAAGTGATGTGAAAAGCATCCCCAACGGCGTGCGGGTTACCCAACAAAGGCACAAATGCTGCGGCAAAGTCGGTGTGATGGGTCAGCACCCAAAGCGATGTTCCGTCACCATGGACAACAACAGGCTTGCCCTTTCGCATTCGGTCGACCACCGTCCAACCGTGATCGAATGGAAGCAGAGTCCGATCATACGTGTGCGAAGGGCGAACGATCGTCGCGGGAAACTTCTCGTCCCGATATGCCTTAACGAGCAGTTCTTCACAGGCAATCTTGTTTCGCGAATATTCCCAAAACGGGTTATCCAGAACGGTTGACTCGGTCACGGGCAAACTGCTAGGAGGCGTTTGGTATGCGCTGGCAGAGCTGATAAAAACGAACTGTCCAGTCTGACCTCGAAACAATTCGATATCAGTCTGGATATGCTCAGGGGTAAAAGCGATCCAGTCCACGACAGCATCAAAGTCCATGCTTCCGATGGCACGTTTCACTGACTCTGGATCACGAATATCCCCTTCTAGGATCTTCGCGCCTTTGGGAGTCGGTCTCGTACTCTTTCCCCGATTCAATAGAAATAATTCGATGCCAGACTGCACCGCCAAAGGTGAGCAGGCTGAACTGATTATCCCGGTTCCGCCGATAAAGAGAACGCGCATACGTAAGGTTTACCTCTTCCGAATCAAAGTTGGTTTAGAGCGGGTGTTTGTCGCGCCAATCTTTGCAAGTCTTGCTACAAACGCCTTTCCAGCCAAAACTGTCGCACGTGAAGAACTCTTGATTACACACGTTGCAGACCACTTTGTTGGAACCCACGAGTCCGCAACAGGGGCAAATACCGTAAGTTGAGGTTGGGGCGAGATTCGCATCGACCGCCACACGATCATCAAACACGAAGCACTCGCCCTCCCAATACCCTTCTGGATATTCTGCGAGGTAGCCCAAAATGCCGTCTTTGAGTTGGTTAACCTTTTCAAAGCCCTGTTCCTGCATCTCCAAAATGGCTTTCTCGCATCGAATGCCCCCGGTGCAGTAGATCAAAACATGGGTGTCTTTCGGGATCTCAGAATTGCGCAGATAGTCGCCCCATTCGCCAAAAGACTTCAATCCGGGATCAATCGCGCCTTTGAACTTACCGATCTTTGTCTCGTAGTCATTTCGAGTATCAATGAGCAAATAGGGTTCCCCTGACTCAATTACTTCATTCCATTCGGTAGGCGTGAGATGCTGATTCTCTGGAGACTCTGGAACAAGGTCTGGCCGCTTCATGCCAACGATTTCGGAACGAATATCAACGGTCGCGCGCTTAAATGGTTGGAGTTCACTCACTGAATCTTTGAAGTGAATGTCACTATCTGCAACCTCGATCAGGAACTCTTTGAACTGGCTTATGACCTCTTCGGTTCCGGCTACGGTTCCGTTGATACCTTCGGTCGAAACCAATACGAGGCCGACCATTTCGTTATCCAACATCCAAACTCGGATGGCTTCACGGATCGCTGTCAAACGATCTGATTCGATTGACAGGAATCGGTAAAAGCAGGTCACATACCAAACGGCAGTCGAGTTCACACCTCGAAGTTACCCCGACAGATCATCTTTCGGATACGATCAATCGACATCAGAACCTACCTAAATCTTCGCAATACCAGATAATCTGCTAGGATGCTCGCACCGGCAGTCCTCCTCTCCCACTATCTTTCCAATGATATTTCCACGGTAGTAACCGAGGCGGCAAAAGGAAAGCTCTTCGTGGGTGGAAGTCTTGCAATTGGCCGAGAGGACCAGATCGAAGTCGCATTCGGAATCGGAAAGACTGCGCTACGCTCTGGTCGTGAAGTCACCGTTGATGATCGATTCTGTATCGGTTCAGTCTCTAAGGAGTTCACAGCGGCATGCATATTGGTACTTGCCAGTGAAGGGAAACTATCCCTAGACGATAAGGTGTCTCGATATCTGCCTTATATCAAGAGCAGTGACCAATTCACAATAAGGCACCTGCTTACTCACACATCGGGATTGCCGAATTACTACTATTTAGACTATGTGATGCCTGAAATGGAGAAGCCAGGCGACGCTCGGAAGATTGTCGAGGAATGCGGGGCTCTGCCCCTTGAGTTCGAGCCAGGCACGAACTATAACTATTCCAATACTGGATTTATGGTTGCTGGGCTAATCGTTGAGAAAGTCTCTAAACAACCCTTGGCTAAGTTCATGAAAGATCGAATCTTTTTGCCAGCGGGAATGACGAGCACAACCTTTGAAGCAAGCATCATGAACGCCAAGGGCTTGGTAAAAGGATACGCCACCATCGGTCTTGAACCTCTTTTTGTCTGTCATGGAGAAGGCCGTAACTGGCTCTTCGGGGCAGGATCTTTGGTCTCAACCGCTTCCGACATCGCCAAGTGGGACCTCGCATTGATGTCTGGAAAGCTACTGAAGACAGCTTGGTTGAAAGAGATGACCACGCCATATAGACTCAAAAACGGAAAGTCGATTGGCTATGGACTAGGCCTTGTTATTGGTAGCTACAAGGGCGAACTCGTTTGGCAACACGCTGGAGCGGTGGATGGTTACAACGCACAGAACGTGATGTTTCCAAATCGTAAACTAGCCGTGGTCTACCTAACCAACACGGGAATCAGCCGAGCTAAGAAAACCGTATGGGCGGCAGCTGGTGGCTACCTCAATTCCACCGCAGAACCGAAGCTCTCTCATGGCGGAACCGACTTACCGAAGGTCACGGCTAGGGGTCTCTCGCCCGATATTGCAATCCGAATATTGATCAGCCGACTTCAAAAAGGTGAGGAAGTCAGTGACCTACTCACCCCCGAATTTGACGGGTATCTCACCCCTCAACGGCGAGCTCGAATCTCCAAGTATTTCAAAACGCTTGGTGGGCTGACCTCCGTTAAAATCACAGAGATCAGCGGAAAACGCGGGATGGAAGACGCTAACTATACGCTCGTATTTACCAAAAAGACAGTCAGCGCCGAAACCTATCGAATGCCCGACGGCAAGATCATGGAGCTTTTCTTTACTCCAGATAACTAGACTGGGTCACTTTGTGGTCACTTCAAAGGTGAGGATCTGACCCTCAACTCGCCGGTGTTCACAACCAGCCCAAGTAGATGAAACCTTTTCATCATTTGGAGCAACAACTAAACGAATAGTTGACTTTGGATCATTTAGAGATTTGATCAAAAAAGCTTTCAATTCGGGCTTCACTTTAAAAGTGTAGGTATCAGTTTTCTCTTTGCCCTTTTCATCATCTTCTTCAGATTTTTCTCCCTTAAACTCAACAGCTCCCAGCTCATAAAGTGTTCCTAGCTGCTTAGCTAATCCAAAGGGTAAAGACTTTGTATCAAACTTTAACGGACACAACTTCTCTTCAAGCGGTGTAGTCGTGTCCGTCGAAAAGAAGAATTTGACAGAACCTGGCTTTGTGAACCAAGCATTGGTTTGCTTCAAAGAGAGAGAGAGACTACTGATATCAGTTATCTCGGATGAAACCTTGAAATTCTCCGATTTATAGTCTGCTACCGCGAAACTTGGTCCCTTTTCACTAGCAGGGCTTGCGGCGTTGAAGAAGATTTTCCCCTGATAACCAGGCCTTGGACCATCTACTTGAATCGTCGCGTTTGCATGTGGTTTCGCAGACAACTTTTGGTCGGTGGCGAATACTGAAACACAAAGACTGACTCCAGCGACGATCTGTAGAATACGAAGGCCCAATTTCATAAGAACCTAAATTTACTCGATTCCTGCCCGGCCTAGAACCACATATTCAGAACGTTAACCTAGCTCGGTTCTTGCCGCTCTGAATCCGAAAAGGCTTCCGACCATATCGATCGAAACCCGATGTTCACAGCCCTCAGAAGCAGATGAACACCGTCATAAGCGGAATAAGCCGTTCCAACTAAGGGTGCAGAAGTTCACCCATCCTGAATTGCTGCACAACCTGCCTTCAGTGGCAATCGGTCATCCCGCGAGCCCCCTGTTGCTACTAACCGGTCTTTTTTCCCGATCTTCGAAAGAGCTTTACTAAGGAAACCACGAGTAAAACAAGCATCCCGAGCGCAAGGAGCACATTTGAAATACTAATAGAACTGACTAACTGGCGACCAGGTTGTCTGTAACCAGGCACAGGAGTTGCAGACATTGCCTGCTCTAGGATGTCAGGGCCACCCTTTGTATAGGTGAACTGTTTCATCGGGTCGGTGCGTAGGTCCAACACATCTATTTTTTCCCCTGGGATGAGTTCCGCCAGTTCACGCTTATCGACTGAACAAGGAACTCTGGTGAAGACTGTTTGTACCTGAGGGTTCCCATTTGAATCAAAAAGCCTCTCCAGGGTTATCTTGTATGGAAATGGGTCATTTTCCTTGTTGGGGTACTCCTCATAGGTCCATCGCTCCAAGCCCGAAATATCGACAACGGCTAAGTGCCCATTCTTCGCCTCAAATGAGGCTGGGAGATACCGATCATCTTGGGTCGAAACACTTAAGGTTTTGCCTGCTATTTCGCTTGTCTTAACATCGATGTCAACAAAAGTCTTTATGTCACGAAGCTGAATGGGTAGCAACGGTAGCATAGCATTCGAATCTGCATATGGACTGGCCACGTCTTTGAGGTTCAGTGCATCACCCCCTAAAAAACCTGTGGTCAGAACATAACCGGTCGTAAAGTACGACCAGCGTTCGACCGTACGGCCGTTTCCAGCACTAACTGTTACTAGCGAGTGATCTCGCAGGAAGCTAAACTGGATAGTGTATTTTGATTCTGTTTTTAGCGGGCGCTTTTCTAATGCGGCCAGTGTCTCATCTGCGTGCTCCTTTGAGATATCGCCCCGAGAAGTCAAGGCTTCGTATTGTTGACGCTTTGCTGCGAGGAACTCAGTTCTTGCTTTTGAGGACTCTGTACGAGTGGATTCAACTCGATACCGAACAGAGATTTCTGGTGTTGTAAAGCTGAAAACCGGTATATGAAGAATCGGCTCAGACCATCCGCGTCCGATTAATAGAAAGAGTGCAGCAAGGGCTATTATTCGTACTGTTTTCATATAACTTTATCTAGTAACTCAAAGTCGTAAAGCTGTGAGAGTTGGCCATCACGGACCACGAAAATAGTCGGAGTAGCCCTAACATTGAGTTCCTTTGCCAGATGCATGTCCTCCTTAACGAGTTGTTCGGCTGTCTGGTTTTCGTTTCCGAACCTTCTCGCTGCCTGCTTAGTTAAGCTTGTCATCGTTTCATCACATGGAAGAGCTGCACCAATCACTCTGTGCCACTGCGGCCAATCAGTGTGGCCCTGCCCAGCAGCAGATAGAATCGCCAAATTGTAGGCGTATGGATGTATACTTTTAAGCGGATAATGGTACAAATATATGGCTACATTCGGGTTTGAAGTATAATACTCGAGACGCCGAAGTTCTAATTTACATGGACCGCATTGGTAATCGAAAAAGACCAATAGTGAGGTCTGAGCATTGTCAGGCCCTGATAGCTTATGGTTGGACATCAAAAGTGTACGAACTGGAATCGAAGTAGAAATCGGACTACCTAATGCATTGTTTCCATTTGATCTGGCATACCCGATGGAAAGAATTGCCAGTCCCTTCGCACAACAAATCGCCGAAATTCCATATACTGCTTTTTCATTTAGTCGCATGGGTATTGAGTTGCATCAACAAACCAACATTTCCCACCTAGAACGATGCCACGGCCGTGATTGATCGTCCCGAAGCCCTTATTGGACACATGGTTGTCGGCAAAGAGGACATTGAAACGAAGTCTTTGTATCAATAAGTTTCGGGTCGATTCCGGCATGCTCTCTGTGATAGGTTCTTCGTTCGAGTGCCAGTTCCCAGAACGATCAAAAGAGACAACAGCCTTTGAAACTGAGTTCAATGTGGTGATTGATTTTGCTGAAAAGTAGAGATCCTCGTTATACCAATAACTCGACTTTGTCGATGCAAACGAAGTCGGTCGCTCGGAGGCTGGGACGGCCAAGAAGTCGAGGTAGTCCAAACCTCGGTCAGACGGACACTTAAAGATCAGGTGGGACTTTATGTAATTGGAAAGTGTGTGTGTTATCTCAGAAGGTGGGACAACTCGCCATTCTTTAGGCAACAACCTATCGCCCATGTCGATGATGAATTGTTCAGCCGCACAAGGATAGACGTCATCGCTGTCATTACAGTAAAGACTCAATGCTAGCCCTGTTTGCCTTAAGTTTGAAGAGCAACTCGATGACAGCGCAGTCCGTTTGGCCGAGACTAATACAGGCTGAAGTAGCCCCGCCAGAATCAGAAGGATCGCAATAACGACAAGGATTTCAATAAGCGTGAAACCGATTACCCTTGCGAACCTCTTTCGACACGTAATAACCATAGGCCTAGATTTTCTTCTCCGAAGGAGGGGAGCCCTTCCCCTAGGGAGTTGTCGGGGTTTGTGGAGTCAAACACTGTCCGCCGTTAATTCCTTTCTCTTGATTATCCGGTGTAACTACTTCCTGAAGTTCACAAGTACAATTGCCACTGACAGTGGCAGGGTGGTAGATGCGATAAGAAATCGGATTAGTCATAGGCGCAGGAGTGCACGCAGTAGTCTGCTGAAATGGGGCAGCGCAACCGCCATTAGCCCAGCCCTCGTCTTCACAATAGTAAGACTGATAAAACGGTACCGACCATCCTGGTTGGCACGACAAAGAAGTTCTTATTATAGGATGAGCCGGATAACCGGTACCACATAACGGTGCAGCAAAGCTCAAAGATAATAAGACCCCACTCGCTGCAAGAATCATTAAGTGTCGAAGGTTTTATTTCTCACATATTTACTTTATCATAAACCTGAATTTCTGCCAACGTCAAAAGTTGTTTTCGTTACTCTAAGTCCCTCTTTTGAAGACGTTCTCTATATATTGTCGAATAGAAAAAGGGGAGGCTAGGACCGCTTATGGTAGATATCTATAGTTCATTTGTCAGCAATGTGCACATTCTTCCGATAACTTGAGAGGATAGGCATTTTCCGGCATAGTTATCTCAATATGATGAGGATGCTGGTAGTTGAAGGAAGGGACATGCTGAAAGACTTTGTCAGCGCAATGCCCCGGGAAAGCAATCTACATGTCCCTGGTCTTCATTTGGGACCCAAACAGTAAGCAAATCGAGATCTCCGATGTTCAGCGGCGCTTTTCCCACTGAAACGGGAAAATTTAAGGCAAAGACTGAATGGAAAGCTTAGGATACAGTGGTGGGCCCGGAGGGGTTCGAACCCTCGACCAAGCGGTTATGAGCCGCGTGCTCTAACCACTGAGCTACGGGCCCGAGCGATCCCTATAATACCGGCAAACAATCAGTTTCGGACGACCTTTACCTCACCATTCGCGATGTTTCCCTCGATAACAGACTTTTGCACTTCGCCACCGAGCTTAATGTGAGCCCCGTCTTGTCGAAACTCGCAACCACGAACAAGCAACTTTCCCGAACGTGCATCGATCGCTGGATGATCAGATTTCCATTGAACGAAGGTGCAATCAGAGAAACCGACGGTTCCGTTCCCTTCTAGAATGGCGACTTGATTACAAGGCCCCCAGAAGGCGCAGTTTGAGAACCTAACCGAACCCTTGTTCCCGCTGGTGACCTTCACCATGGTCGGGTCTGGACCATGAAACGACACGAACTCCCCGTTAGTAATCAATAACCCAAACGGAGCGCTTGCATCGACTTGGATCGCTGTGAAACAGTCGTCAGCACCGATCCCGAGAAAGTTTCCATTGCAATTCCCATTCTTGCTCTCGATAAACCTATAGCCAATGTTGTAGCCAAAGCAAAACGTGTTGAGAACGTATTCCCAGTCCGCCCTACCAAATACGAAAGCCTCTCCGTGCTCCTGCTGCCAAGCAAACAGCTTCTTCTCCATGCTCCACCACGGGTTGAAATGAACGTTCTCGATGCGGCCAATGTCGTAAATCGCGTCGGTAAGGATTCCACGTCGAAGAGGTTGACCCTGAACATTTCGAATGAGATGCCGCTCATTTTGAGTCGCATCGATTCCGTTATATGGGTTCAAAAGCTCCACATCAACGACTGCCGGGTTCTTACCTCGCATCGCGATTGCATATGGGTAGGGTTGAGGAATGTCATCCCGTTTCTGATCTGGATAGAAAATAACGACTCCTTTGAGGGTGCTATTCGTATTCAAAGTGAGAAACGCTCCGTCTTCTTTGCCTTCTCCGAACTTGACGAGGAATGTTGTTCCATCGTCGGTCGGTTTCGGCAACCCGACATCACGTAAACCATTGTGTGCCGGAACCGAGGTCCATGAACCTCGAATTGTCACTGAACTCGGCACAGAAATCGGAGATCTAAAAACGTAGTTCCCTGGAGGAACGTACACGGTCAACCCCTTTCTCTCGGCTGCCTCTTTCATCGCGGCAGAAAAAGCTGCCGAATCATCCTTGATCCCATCGCCCTTTGCCCCAAACGCCTTCACATTGAGTTCCTGAGCATGAATCAAAGATGTGAATCCGAGTATTAGCAACGCTGCTGAAAGAACCTTCATTTCACCCCAATATGCCACAGTCCCAATTACTGCGCAAGTAGTGTAGACAACACTGTTAGTAATAGTATAGTTTCAGGCGTTTACCTATAAATTTCACATATTTTATCCAATAATTTTTCTACTTCGATATGGTTCCTCCTGCAACACACCCGTGCTTCCGAGCCTTATTGTTTGACGAAAAACAACTTACGCTTAGTTGTCTCGGCTTAAAGATTCTTGTTGGCCGTACACGACTCTCGATTAAGTCCGATTCCTCTTCATCTAACCTCGAAAGGCAAATCGGATCACTCCACGAATTTCTTGTAAAGAACGAGCAAATTGCTCGTGACGACATCCAGCGGATCATGGCGAGTTATTAAATGTTAAACAACGTTCTCTGTACAATAGAGCAGGCAACTGACCTCATCAACCAAGGCAACGCCCTTTTGTTTGCTGGTTCATATCAGTCGCTTCAGTTGCTCCCCCAAGGCACCTGGATCGGAGGAACGATCCCCTACTTCATTAGCCAAGACGGTGGAACCTACAGCGATGATCGAGTGTTTGTCACAAGCTTGCCTGCTAACCAAGACCTCTGTACGGCTAAAGCTTATGATTGCAAGAATATTTCAAACATCGTGACTGATGGCCCTCAAAACACTTTAACGGTCCTAATCGTCCCCGGATTCTCAGAAGTCCATCGAGTTTATGCAGAAGGGGCACCGTCGTTTCCCGACATGTATATGCGACCGATTGTGGGTTGGATTTCTGGCGTTGCTGTTGAGAAAATTGGGAAGGACAAACCTCACGTGTTTCTCGGGACGACTGGCGAATGCTTCTCAGATGTCGCGGTGGCCATGCACGTTCCTTTCGAGGATCACAAGTTGCCAAAAATAGATATTATTAACCTTTTTAAGCAGGGCGAAGGGCCAAAGATTACGTTCTCGTCGACAGGCTTCGAGGCGTCAAATTGCTCAATCAACGGGCATGAAACAAACTTAGCCAACTATATCTTAGATAATGATCTCGATATTCGTCTTCCGCTCGTTACAGATCTTGGAGGCGCGATGATCAATACGAGCATCGCAAGCACCGATGCCGAGTCTGGCGTAGTAAAATTCTATGCCCCGGTTTTCCCCGGAATTGAGTATCGCTTCGCCGACTCCGTCGGTGACTACGCCACAACGTTTAAAGACTACATGCCGTCCGAAGCGAAGCCAATCTTCTCGTGTAACTGTATTCTTAACTACCTTTACGGAAACCTTGAAGGTAAACAGACTGGTCAAGCGAGAGGCCCAGTTACGTTTGGTGAGATTGCGTATCAGCTTCTCAACCAAACGATGGTCTATGTCGAGCTAGATCAAGCGGCATGAACCCTCAGATCTAAGTAATACGTATGCCTAGGAGACGAATATTCCCTTCCTAGGCATACGTTGTATTTGGTTTACTGCCCTATCATGCTGATTCCTTTCATTTCTAATTTGAACCATCGACCTCACAAAGCACGTCGAAGAATAAGTCAACTCCTTGTCAATTTGCCTTGACATGTGGCGAATACCATGGGAGAATAGACTGGCCGCTGGGTTTTGGGCGGTTGCCTTTGGGTTTTGTTGAGGAAGCAATATGACCAGACTGTCTAAGAACATGCGACGAATGTTTGTCGCCGCCAGCCTAATAGCCGCCGCAAGCGTCCAGGCATTCTCTGTAGATCCGCAGATCATGATTGATCGCGCTTTGAACAGCCCGACCCTTACCGTGCGCTATACAGGCGTGATGGCATCGCTCGTCGAACTACGTATCAATGGCGAGAGCCTCGGAACTCGAACGCTTGATGCAACTCGAAATACTGGCGAAACGAACTTCAGCGTTACGTTGACTGATCTTAAAGACGGCGATAATGAAGTCGAAATTCGGCTTTATGACAGAACAGGAAAGCTCGTAGCCAAAGACAAGACCAATATTTCGACAGACCAATCGAATAATGGCCCGGTCTTCCTCTCTGCTCCGAAGGTCGGACAGACAGTTCAAGGTCCTTACGACATCAAGATTGGATTTGGTCAAAAGCTTTCAAACGTATATGTCAGCTTCTTCGTAGATGGCGACTTTAAGTCGATGTCAAACTTCCCTCCTTTCAGCTATCTCTGGGACACTACCCGCGAGACGAACGGTTGGCATGAGGTTGAGGCATGGGCAATTGATGACTCAAACACTACTCTGAAGACTAAGAAGGTCCGAGTATTCGTTAACAACCCTGGTGGTCGAACGGATCGCCCCGGAGTGGCTTCAAAGGAAGCCGCTACTCCATCAAAGAATCGAACTCGGATCGTTGAACCGACCGCAAGTGATCGTGATGTTCGTGGTGCCACAACAAAGGCTTCCTCATCCACGGCAAACCGCGAAGCAAACGATCAGGTTCCAACCGTTTCAGTCGGTGAGCCCAAATCGAACAAAATCAGAGTAGCCCCAGCGAGCGAAGCTGGTCTGAAACCAGTCGAAAAAGCTAATGCGGTTGCGACCGGTCTTCGAAACATGACTCCGACGGGCACCCGAGTAGTCAGTCAGAACGTGACCGTCAAGACCACACGAGTCGCTACGATTCAACCCACGACTCAGATCGCTGGTTCGGTCTTAAATCAAATCACCGCCGCATCCACTCTCTTACCAATCACCCGGGGAACACGACTTCCAAATTTGGGAGCCTTTGCGGTCGTTCTCGATACGCAGTTCGTCAACTTTGACGTTCCAACTCGAGTTGACGGTGGGGTGCCAATGACTCCATTCCGCCACCTCATCGAGAAAGCAGGCGGTTTGGTCGATTGGAAGAACCAAACCAAGACCGTTCATGCCCTCGCAGATGGTAAGGACATCACCCTGAAGATTGGTGATAAGAACGCTGTACTCAACAATAATAAGTTGAGCCTTGAGCTAGCGCCTTATATTGATCGCGGAAGAACCATTGTTCCTTTGAGTTTCATCCACGATGCTTTGAATGTCAATGTCGATTACGATAAAGAGACTGGGCATGTGCTGATCACATCAGGCAAGAATTAGCGCAATTTCAAGCTAATTACAGATGGGTCATTCGAGAGAGTGGCCCATCTTTTTTTACGTTAAATTCATCCTCTATATTGGTCTTTATGGTAAGGATACGGGTGCGGATAACCTATATCTACAGTGTTAGATCACCTATAAATGTCCACATTTCAGTCCTTCAACACAAAGCTTAGGCTTTGGGTGCTATTAAGCATTAGCTTTGCCACGCTAGGCATTGCGGCGTTGTTGGCTGGTTCATCGATCTACAACATTCAAAACTCTACGCAGCAACAGAAGTCACAAATCGTAAATGTACAACTGTTGGCTCACCTGCTAGCGCAAGCTGAAACTGAATCAAGTCCTCGCTCGATACGCGAGGCACTTGAAATGTTCCGGGTCAGTCAAGATAACACCGAAGCAATCGCCTATTTCAAAGTCATAGGTGCTCAAACAACTGCGACAAGTGTTTCTGGGCCTTTCAAGGAGTCCCAGATTGACGGAGCGCTCGTTGACCGCGCCGTAAGCTCCGCCGTTGTCCAGTCTGACCCTAGCCTGAATCAGAGGTTTACCGTCGCAGCACCATTATCGGGCATCAATGGCAAAGTCTATGGCGTTTTGCTCGTCCGCTACTATTCAGCGGGACTCGGAGTTCTGCCCGCACGACATGATATCCTCTTTATCTTGTCGGCGGTGATGATCGGTATGTCCGGTTTATTCGGGTACTTCATAGTCAACCATAGCTACCCAAGAGAAGTCTTTCGCGACTTAAAGTACAACAAAGAACTGCGCCTGACGCCGATGTTGTCTCGTGTCTTGGAGATCATGTTTGTAGCAATAGTTGGCTGCGTCCTCGTCTACTCGGGGTTTAACCAAGCAGGCCAACGAGAATCTGAGAAGAGCCTAGCATTATCGAACGACTACACAGACAGCCTGGCCGCCTTTCGAATGCGACTTCAAGCTGCCCTTGTAAACCCTGCAGGTGCTCAGGCGGATCTTTCGTTGGAAGCAAAATCACTATCTCTTCCTTGGCCCAAGTCTGGATACGGCTCTCCAGAAGATCTCTACTATTTACTAGAACGCGTCGACGACCGGCTGAGAAAGCTGTCAGCGAGTAGGCGGAGTCTGACAGAAGACTTATCGAATCGAAGTGGTAAATCTCAAATCGCCTTGCTACTTACGTCAATACTATGCGGCGGCGCTTTGGTAGCTCTGCGAATGGTCGCGAATCGTGAGAGTGAATTCAGACAGGCCCAGCAGGTTGGACTAAAGCATCTTTCGGCTTATCAACAGGTTTCGACGAATTTGCCTATCGGCTTTTTCACTTTCTCAGGTGAAGACTTCATTGAATGGAATGAAGCTTGGGAGAAGCAGAAACACAGGCGAGAGAACGAGACCGCCTACGAGGCATTTATGCGCTCGCTGCATCCTGACGACGTGCAATCGACATTTGATTCGCTCGCTTTGGCATGCTTTGAACAAGAGCCGTTTTCATTCACTTACCGTTTGCTTAGGTCCGATGGAAAAGTTCGATATTTCGAGTCACGAGGAGTTCCAGTTCACGACGAAGCAGGTTACTTTGATCACCTGCTTGGCTTCACGATTGATATTACAGAAAGGATGCTGGCGCAGCAGCGCATCGAAGAAAAATCACATGAAGTCCAAGCAGCCAACGCCAGGTTACAGATGGCGCTGCTGGACATCGAGGCGAACTTCTCTGCCATGGTTGACTCACTCGTTAAAGTCGTAGAAGCCAAGGATCCGTATACTGCCGGACACTCTAATCGAGTGATGGCGTATTCGGTGCGCATTGGCGAGGCTATGGGATTAGGACCTGTCGATCTAAGAACATTGCAGATGGGAGCCGCAATTCATGATATTGGCAAAATAGGAATTCCAGATGCTGTTCTAACAAAACCATCTCGCTTAACAAACGAAGAATTCGATCTGATTAAGTCTCACCCTGTCATCGGCGCAAAGATGGTGCAAGATATCCCAAGTTTGCGGGCCTGCATACCGATTATTAAACACCATCACGAACGTATGGATGGCTCGGGATACCCCGACGGGCTCGTAGGAAATGAGATCCCAATGCTCGTTCAGATCTGTGCCGTTGCCGACTGCTTTGACGCTATGACGTCCACACGTGCTTATCGAGAAGGCATGCCTTCTGATAAGGCACTGGTAGAGATACGTAAATCATCACTTGCTGGTCAGTTAAACCCTGAGATCGTGTCAGTTCTTGCCGAAATAATAAAGAGAGACGGAGTTCTATGGCGAAATACGCTGGAAGACGCCGCTTGATCTTAAGGAGCCCATTCTTGAGCCGTACGTTTAATACCGATAAGAGACGCTACCTGCGGTATGAAGTTTTAGATTACGCAATTATTCAGTCGCTAGACTCATTCGACACTTGGCAATCCGTCATCGTCGATATCGGTCTTGGAGGACTGCAGGTTAGGACAAGACAGCCTTTGCCTGTCGGCACAATCTGCAAACTTCAGGTCGGGCAGACTGATGAGGCGACTCTCAACTTAAGGGGCGAAGTCAGGCACTGCAAACCCGTGGATAACTCGGATCTATTTGCCACCGGTGTTCGGTTTATGCCGGATACGCACGAAGAGCGAATGGCCATTGCTGAGTTTGTACACGGCGTGTTTCAGCGTCAATGCGATTTGCTAACACTCTGAATCCCCCTCTCTAGCAAAAGCTCAAGCACCGAGGAGACTAAGTCCCTCGGTGCTTCTGTTAGCGGCAGGCGACAGGCTGGAGTATTGATTAGTCCTAGCTCAAACATAACAGCCTTCGTTAACATCGGTTGATGCCCGGAACGAAGAAGCGCAAGCGCCGACGAAATCCACTCATGCTTTGTCCTTGCCGATTCCTCGTTGGACTTCCAAGCAGAGACGATTTCACTCAACCATTCGCAACAGATATTTGCGGCACCGCTGATCGTGCCTGTCCAATTCAGCTGTAACGAGCGCGGTAGAAGGGTCTCGTTTCCATTGAACAAAGCCCCACCATGGGAGAAATACGAATATTGAGGGATATTCGTGGAGTCACCGCTGCTGTCTTTTAGTCCAACGATGCCATCAATTTGAAACAGGCTAGACATGAGAAACGGATCGATGGTTACGCCGGTTCTTTGCGGATAGTTGTACACAAGAATCGGAAGATCGGTCCTACCGCAAAGAGTTCTGTACCAACTGATGATGCCCTCCCTTGTCGATTCCTTATAGAAACTTGGAGGCATCACCAGCGCAGCCGTCGCACCCGCTTTCTGACTCTGCGAACACAGCCAAACCGCTTCCTCGATTGACGACGTGGCTACCCCTATAATGACTTTCAGGTCGCCTGCAATCGAGACCGCTAGTTTGACCAGATCGCGTTTTTCGACAGAACTCAGCGATGGCCCTTCTCCTGTTGTGCCCGCCACAACCAGACCTGTTGCATTTTTGCTCCTAAGATGGCTCGCAAGTCGAACAAAGCTTGGTTGATCGATCTGCCCATCGACATGCATCGGCGTTACCATCGCTGGATACACCCCGACAGGCAGAAGTTCGCTCACTTCTGGTTCCGCCAGAAACCTAACTTTTGAAGGTTGGTCATCAGGGCAACTGCTGATGAGGCACGGAAACCACGAATTGAAGCTCGACTGTCTTCAATTGAAGAGTGACCCACAGTAAGCGTTTTCCAACGAATCGTCGGTCCGTCAAAATTCAAGACTGAGGAATCCTTCTCTTTAAGGATTGCAACGAGTTCGTTCGGAGTGAGATCGTGAGCATCAGCTAACGCAGCACCACCCATAACGTTCAAAAAGCCTGCGCTCTGACCGTCGCTATACGGATTGGAAACTCCGGCCGTAACCGAGAAAACTAAATCGAGCGATAGGCAGGTGTGAATGAATTGGGCCAGTCCCTGCGCATCGGTGGCTCCAGCATCAACCGAGACGTAGAAATCCTCCTGCTCGGCGATGGCGCCTAGATTGTCCTCCAGATCGTCGTCTACATTCACGCGTAAGAACACTTCAACACTCGTAAATCCTTTGAGTGACTTCAGGGTTTGGTCGATTGCGTTCCCTTTGGGCAATGGCAATTCATAGGCGACAATTTCTGCCAAATCTTCAGCCTCTTGCTGAAACTTGGTCATCAGGGCAGCTTCTTGTGACCTAGCCGCCTCCCAAGACGCTTGCTCAGCAGCCATCGAGCCCACGACACATATTTCGGGCGAAGTTCGCTTTAGAACAGGAGTCAGTCCAGGAAGGTCATCGGCAGAAACGACAAATCGATCAAGCATCCAACCAGTCGAGCTTTTCAGCTCCGACTGATACTGCTTGAACCCTTCAGAAATTGAGAGATGAGAAGGCAGAAAGTCAACTGCCGATGTTAAGAGATCTCGGATTGAGGCGCTCATTCCTAAAGGATTATGGAACCTTTCTCCCTCTTTAGATAATGCTCAACATGCCTATTTTCTTGCAATGATCGGTGGCTTTATCGTTTAGCGCAAACGAGTTGAGTTCTTCTTCGTCATAATACATGTTCTGATGGCAAAGATGAAGGTTCTTATTGCGGACGACGACCCGATCATCCGGTTGGATCTCAAGCAGATGCTTGAGAATCTGGGTTACGAGGTTGTCGCCGAGGCAGGCGACGGAAAGCAAGCCGTCGAAGCGGCCAGAGAGTCAAAGCCAGATGTTTGTATTTTGGACGTCAAGATGCCCGTCATGGACGGCATCGAAGCTGTAGGGATCATCACAGACGAGAACATTGCGCCAACGATTTTGTTGACGGCATATTCCGATAAAGAACTCGTCGACCGAGCAAAGTCAGCCGGCGTTTTCGCCTATCTCGTCAAACCGTTCAAGCCAAGCGATCTGCCCCCCTCTATTGAAGTTGCACGCAGCCGTTTCGAGCAAAATCTTCAGCTCAACAAAGAGGTCAATAACCTCCAAGAAAAGCTTGAAGCTCGTAAGCTGGTTGATCGAGCTAAAGGCATTTTGATGGATGAGCATAAGCTCAGTGAGAGCGAAGCATACCGACGAATTCAGATTCAGTCGATGAACCTCCGCAAAACAATGCGCGAAGTCGCGGAAGCGATTATTCTCGCAAAATCGATCTAGGGGAACCCCCTAGATCGGCCCCATACATGGCGCAAAACTTGGGACATCCTGTTTTAATCCGTCGGGTCACAGTAATCTAGCTAGGTCGTGGTTCTATTCGGATTAGCCCTTGCCATTTCACCTTCTGCTACCTTAACCATTCAGCCGGATAAGGTCCTTGCTGTTGCTCCTCGTGATGTTAATGGCTTCAGCTATGAGGCGATGCAACTCACTGATCCGAACTACTTCTCGCCAGAGAACACCGAGCTAGTCGAGCTCTGCAAACGGCTATCCAAACACGGCGTTCTGCGAATCGGCGGAAACAGTAGCGAACTTGCGTGGTGGCAGCCAACTCCAAGTACGCCAACTCCCCCCGAAATTCTTGCGCAAGCCAAACGGGCAGGGCCTTGGACTAACCGTCAACCCTACGCGATCACGCCTAAGGCGATTGATAACTTGGCTAAGTTCCTAAAGAAGACCGGATGGACAATCATTTATGGACTCAATTTCGGTGCCGGGACGCCAGCCCGAGATGCGGCAGAAGCAGCATTCGTATCCAAGAAATTCGGGAAGAGTCTGAAGTATTTCCAGATCGGAAACGAACCCGACCTATACACAACATCAGACAATGGCGGAAGGCCCAAAGGCTGGAACTTTGAAAACTACAAGTCGGAGTGGCTCGCCATCGCTCACACCGTCATCGAGAAGGTTCGAGACGCGAAGTTTGGCGGCCCAGACGTCGCGAACTATTCGGATTGGGTAATCCGCTTTGGCAAGGAAGTTGGCCCGCTTATGAAAGGTCGATTGGTCGCGCTTTCCGGTCACTACTATGCGATGGGACCAGCAGGCTCTAAAACGAGCACCATTGAAAACGTTCTCAAGCCAGCGATCCGCAATGCTAAAGGGCTCGACGAGATTCGCCCGACCTGCGAAAGCCTCGGTGCCCACTATCGAATGACGGAGGGCAACACATGCTATCGCGGTGGTCAGGCTGGCGTAAGTAACGCTCTTGCATCCGCCTTATGGGGTGCCGACTATATCCTCGAAGTCCTTGCTCATGGTGGAGAGGGCGTCAATTTTCATGGTGGCATCGGTTCCCATATCAGCATCGCACTGGGCGGTCATCTTCCTGGTGCCAGAAACGAAGCCGATATTGAGATCGCCAAAACGGGAACGTTTTACAGCCCTATTGCGGGAACTCCCCAGTTCGGCTATCAGGCAAGACCACTCTACTACGGCATGGCTCTCGCGGAGAAGTTCGCCGGAACGGCTTTCATCCAGACAACGCTTGCCGGAACTGACGCAAACGTCACCGCCTATGCAGCCCGAGAAAATTCGGGCAAATACTTGATCGCGATCATTAACAAAGATTTGAGTAAGGACCTAACCATCACAATCAGCGGACTTCCAAAGGCATCAGGCTACCTATCTCGACTGACAGGGCCATCTCTCGATGCGACGCAAGGGATTACGTTTGCACCGGAGGGCACTAAGAAGACTTCGATTCACTCAATCAACGTTCCTCACGGAAGCGCGGTCCTGATCCGAGCCTAGTGGCTTGAAGTCACCCGGTACCCTATAGGTGTGCTTCTAGCAGTTTCGAATATCAGTAAGACCTTTGGGGTTGACGTCATCCTGTCCGGCGCGGGCTTTCGACTCGAGTCACGGGAAAAAGTCGCATTGGTCGGTCGAAACGGAACTGGAAAGTCGACACTCTTAAAGATCATCACAGGGCAACTTGAGTCAGATTCGGGCTCGGTTCAATTTGTTAAAGGCGCGAAGGTCGGATATCTTCGACAAGAGGCCCCGGTCGGGATGGGCCGAACGGTGCTTGAAGAAGCCGAAGAATCTGTTCAGAAAAAGCTAGAGCTTCGGGCTAGACTCGACGAACTCGAACAAAAACTAGAAGGAGGCAACTCCTCCCCAGACGATTTGGAGGAATACAGCCTGCTCCACGAGCACTTTATGGAGCAGGAAGGCTACTCAACTGAACGCGATATCAGAGTCGTGCTCCAGAAGATGGGTTTTGATGAGTCGGAGTTCGACAAACC
Organism: Chthonomonas sp. UBA1950; assembly: GCA_002336105.1. GTDB lineage: Bacteria > Armatimonadota > Fimbriimonadia > Fimbriimonadales > Fimbriimonadaceae > Fimbriimonas. Next base: position 104,925 of record DDEQ01000046.1, read on the forward strand.
TACCAGCGCCCTCAGCGGGGGTGAGAGAACCCGGCTCGCTATTGCTCGGCTGCTTCTAGAAGAACCAGACCTGCTCATACTCGACGAACCTACAAACCACCTTGATCTTCAAGCGACAGAATGGCTCGAAAGTTGGGTTCGCGGCTACCACGGGGCTGTACTCCTGGTAAGTCACGACCGGACATTTCTTGAAAACACCGCCGAGCGCGTTCTTGAGTTGCGAGACCATGCAATCAAAGCCTATCCCGGGCCGTTTGACAAATACCTCAAGCTGAAGGAAGAAGAAGAAGAAAGACAGGCCGAAGTAGCCCGAAGACAGTCCGAAGAAATCGCGAAAATGGACGAATACGTCCGCCGATTTATGAACTCTCAGCGCACCGCCCAAGCTCGCGGACGCCTAAAACTCATGAACCGCCTCATCGAAAGCAAGGTGGAAGCACCAAAGAACGAGCGAGGCATGAAAGGCGGATTCGGCGATGCCAAACGAAGCGGAGACCTTGTCATCGTATCGGAGAAACTTACGGTTGGCTTCCCATCTGAAACAGGGACCGAATATCTCTACCAAGATTTCGACTGGACCGTTCGACAAGGTGAAAGATGGGGGATTATCGGCGACAATGGTGCTGGAAAGAGCACCCTTGTAAAGGTTGCGATGGGAATGATGGAGGCCCTTTCGGGCCGAATCAGGCTTGGAAGCAATGTTGTGGCCGGATACTTCAGCCAGGACGCAGATGATCTCGATAAGGAGATGTCGCCGCTCGATGTGATGGTCTACGAAATGGACTTGAAGCCACCCGAAGCGAGAAATCTCTTAGCAAGGTTTTTGATAACGGGTGACGATGTTTACCGTCCGATTCGAACTCTGAGCGGTGGCGAAAAGAACAAGTTATCTCTGGCAAAACTCACCCAACTCAACCCCAATTTACTCGTGCTTGACGAACCTACGAACCACCTTGACATGGCTAGTCGCGAGGCTCTTGGCGAAGTTCTGAAGGAATATAAAGGGACGCTGGTTGTGGTCAGTCACGACCGATGGCTCCTAAGCCAAATCGCCGATAACCTTCTCGATATCAAGAAGTCTGGCCCGGTGGTTTACCCCGGGTCTTATGCAGACTATCGAGCAGGCAAAGCAGTCGCCATCGATAAAGAAAAGGAGAAGGCAAGGAGTAAGAATCCTGTCGTCACCAAACCGGAGGAGCCAACGCTAACTCCTCGTGAGATCAGTAAAGAGATCACCCGCCTCGAAAAGTTAATCACTGAAATCGAGCAGAACATTAGTGATACGGAACAAGCGATCAAGAACCTTGAGGACAAATTGGCGAACCTCCCGTCAGACGCAGACGTCTTTGCCCTAACGACTGAGCATCAAGCACTTCAAGAACAACTCGAAGGAACCCTTTCTTCATGGGAAGAGCAGGGCCTAAAGTTGGAGCAGTTTCGAGCAATGCAAGGGTCGTAAACCACAATTCAGGTTCAACCATGGGGAGCAAAAAATGAAAAGAATTGGATTGATTGCAGTCAGCGCTTTGTGTCTCACCTCAGCGTTTGCACAGACAAAAGAGCAACTGAGAAAATCCCTTAACGTGATATACGATCAGGTCGGGGCAGCCACAAAAAAGAAAGACTTTGTCACGCTGGAGGCTCTGTCAAAGCGCTACATGACAGAGGATTTCACCTACACCGACGGTCAAAAGAATGTGATGGACTTGGCGAAGTTCCTTGAAACCATCAAAAGCGAATCCCAAGGTTATGCTTCGGTAAGCAAATGCTCGTACGTGGTTCCCGTCGTCACGATCGATAAGAACAAAGCTAGTGCTCGTGTCATCAATCAGTTCGACTATGTCTTTATAGGATCGGACAAAAAGAAACACCGCATCGAAGGATCAACTCAAACCGCCGACGAGTGGATCAAAGTGAAAGGTCAATGGAAGCTACAAAAGATGGTGACCATGAACGAGCACTATATGGTCGACGGACAGGTTCCGAAGAAGAACTAAGTTTAGCGCGGTCATAATGAGGTCATGTCGGTTGACCTTGGAAAGCTGCTCGAAGATTCTGGGGCCGTGTTGCGCGGCCATTTCATTCTCACAAGCGGACGCCATTCGGACGTTTATCTAGAGAAATTTCGCATCCTTGAGCAACCCAAGGTTCTGACCGAACTATGTGCCGAAATCGCTCGAAAAGCAGCCGATCTGAAGGTCGATTTGGTGGCCGGACCGACAACGGGCGGAATCATCATTGCCTTTGAAGTCGCCCGACACATGGGGGTGGACGCTGTTTACGTCGAAAGTGAAAACGGAATCAAGACACTCCGAAGAAATAAGACAATCCCCAAAGGGGCAAGAGTCTTGGTCGTAGATGACGTCCTGACGACGGGCCGTTCGCTCGTTGAAACCAAAGAAGCGATCGAGCGATTTGGTGGCGAGGTCGTGAGCTTTGCCGTCCTGATTGACCGATCAGAACCAGGGTTCAACCTGGGAGTTCCGCACTTTGCATCCTACAAAGTCGAAGCTACTTCGTATGCCCCAGACAACATTCCAGATTGGCTCGCAAAGACCCCTGCGATAAAACCTGGAACTAGAACCGAAACGACCAGCTAAACCGTCCAAAAGCTCGTAATGACCTACTTTGTAATCGGCCCAGATGGCGGCAAGTATGGCCCGGCTGATATTGCTACTCTAAAATCCTGGATTGATGAAAACCGTATCGGTCCAGATACCCTTCTCGAATCTTACGAAACCGGCTTACAACAGCCGGCAAAATCTATTGCAGAACTAGGTTTTGGTGGTGGAACACCACCAACAGCCCGGCCAAGCGAAACGAATGCGCCGGGGCAACCCCCGACGGCGGGCGAGTCGCCTTACTCGGGTGCCTATCAACGCGGACAATTCTACGCTCCTGGAACCATCCCGCCGCAGATCGCGGGCAAATTCAACTGGGGTGCCTTCTACTTTTCATGGATTTGGGGCCTGAACCACCGCGCTTACCTCACCCTGATTTCACTAGGACTAAGCGTTCTAAGCTTCATCATCCAATATGGGCTAGCGATGTCAGGAAATCGTGGAATTCTGACTGGCATAATCTCTTTGGTTGTTGGAATTAGCAGCATCGGCATCCAAATCTGGTACGGCACCCAGGGCAACAAATGGGCTTGGGAAAGCGGTCGATTCCAGACCCCAGAGGATCTGTTACGCTGCCAAAAGATTTAGGCTTACTGGGCACTGGGTTTCTTCCTCGCCGGATTTCTTTGTTGTGTTGCCTATATCGGGCTAATTGGTGCGGCTATTGGCTCTGGAATAGCTCGTTAACCCCTAAACAAAATGCCCTATTTTGTCCTCGGTGCCAATGGTGAACGGTTCGGTCCAGCAGACCTAGCCACGCTTCAACGTTGGATGACCGAGGGCAGAATTGCGAACGGTTCGGTCATCGAAAACACGGATACGGGGCAAAAGTTATACGCTTCGCAGGTGCCAGGATTAGGTCGTCCAGCAGAAGTTCAACAGCCCGTTTTTCAACCCGTCTATTCCGTTCAGCCCGTCCGTAGGAGCTTTCATTGGGGAGCTTGTATCCTTCCCTTTTTGTGGGGTCCGGCTCATCAAGTTTGGGGCACACTTGTCATTTTGGTGATCGAAGGAGCCGGCACACTCTTTCAGATTCAACAAAGCAAGAACATGGTTTCGTTGCTCACCGACTGGCAACAGTCACTAATCATCTCTGCATTCGTGCTCATCGTGCCATCGATCATGCGAATCTATTACGGATACAAAGGGTATGAACTCGCCTGGAAGAGTGGTCGATTCCAGACACCGCAGGAATGCGATGCTTGTCAACGAATCTGGAGCAAGTGGGGAATCTGGATCAACGTCATTTCATGCTTATGTTGCGGCGGTTGGATCGCAATGGTTGTAATCGGTATCATGGGGCGGATGGGCGGCCCCAGCGGAATGGGATTACCCAACTAGATTTCTGCAACCTATATAACCAGCAAGCTGTATTCGTTCTAGTTTTTGAGAACCGCCTATTGCACGATGTCTGACAACGATATATTTGGTGAGGGTTGGCGAGAACCTAGTGACGACACGGAACGTGCTTGGGTTTACTTCCTCTTAGTCCTGGCAATCCCAGCAGGCATAGCCATCTTCATTTACGGATTGATCTACACAATTCAGAATAAGTTCGGGTTTGGAACCGTTATGTTTTGTGGCTTTGGTGGTGGAATAGCTGTCGCTAGTTCCGCGTTTCTGGTCAAAGAATCGCGGCACTGGAATCTGAGGCAAATGTCAACTGAGCGGTTCGTTGCTGGCGGATTCCTCTTTGGTCTTACTCTGATGGGCGGTTCGGGGCTGCTCATGCGCGGCGTAGGCAGAACGCGTTATATGCACCAGGGTTCGAACTTCGAAGGGCTATCTAGCCTCGTAATGATCCTTTTCGGACTCGGCATCGCCGACCTGATCATCTTTCTATTTCTTGGTCTGTTCTTTGCCTATCTTCCCCAGCTGATGCCGAGCAAGCACCTCCCCAACGTGACGATTTTGCGGCGATTCGCCCAGGCAGGGACCGAACAGATTGATGATCATCCTTGCCCGTGGGAGGATGGCTTCAAGCCGATGGTCGAGGTGATGATGCCCAATAGGTCAATCGTCGAGTACAACGTAACGGCTGGAGCCTATCGACAGGCAGAAGCGATTGCTACAGGCAAACCTATTGTCGAGGGCAGGAAAATTGTGGGATTTTCAGTCCCGAACACTAACGAAATTGCAAGACGAAAATAGCCGTTATTCCGTCCTGTAGTTATGCGACGAAGCATCACGGCTTTTTCATTGGTTACGCTACTCGCCTCTACTTTTGCCTGCCTCAACGATCAAGACACCCTGGGTTTTGAGTTGGCGAACAAGCCCGACATCCAGAAAGCGCTTACCGGTCGTTTTGATCGATATCCGGCGAAATATTACGAGATGCGGATTGATCGGCTCAATGCCAAATCTAGCCTTACTGCATTGGAATACGATGACCTTGCCGTAGCCTATGCTCGATTAGGGAAGAACGACGAAGGATTGAAAGCTCTGCAACTCAAGGCGAAGTTGCCCAACCTCACCAAAGACGACAAGTACAGGCTGTATGCAAACAAGGGCACTCTGGAAGCGCACAAGTGGATTCATGATGGAGCCAAGAAAAGTGATCTGAAGCTCATCAAGCAAGCCGAGCAAGACATCGCCAAAGCCATCCAAATTAACAGTAAGGCCCACTTTGGGCGAGAAGGAGTTCAGCTTGAGACAATACGATGGCTCATCGACCTCAAAAGTGATAAGCCCTCAAACATGACATTGGGAATATGGCTCAACGATCGATTTGATGACGGTGATCCGAGTGAGGCATTAGCAGGACTTATCATGCTTGGAGGAGCCTGGGAATCGCCTGATGTGGCTTTCGCGATAGGCGAAATGAACGAATCTGACGGCGGCGGAATCGATTCACTCGCCCTAGCTCGGTACGACGACCTGATTAGACAAGGAAAGAAGTCGTTTGCGGGAAAACTCACCACAAAAGACGCTGAAGAACTTCGAGTTATAGTTATCAGAGGAGAGCCGTATCGAAATGAACCCATTTCAAAGCGATATCTTCGACTACGCAAAGAAGCTAATGACTGGCTGGCTCATAAAACGGAGTACATGCTTTCCCAGTTCAAACTAGGAAAGCATCCCGATACGGACCCTCACTTTTGGGACGGTTATTCCGAAAAGGTAATGCCGAAGCTGCCCACGGTTGACCCGAAGAAACGCGAGGTGCAAGACCGACAACGCCAATTTTGGCCAGCGACTGTAGTAACACTTGCTATTGGCATCATTGGGGCACCAGTCGGCCTTGTACTGCTCGTTGTTAAGCTCGTCCGCCGTGCACGCAAGGCCCGAACTAACGTCGTATAGACTTGACTCCCCTCTCGGTTGTCTCGCAAGCCAGCAAGAAAACGAGAGGGGCGTTCCAGTTGATCGCGACCTCGTTCGCTTTATAGTTTCCTTGCTTGTCTTCCCATTGGCGCGCAGGCAAAGGTTTTCCGTCGGAGTTGGGTCCGCCAACAAGCAGCCCTGGCCATGGTTCCTTCACCCCATCGGCACCACTCGGGCGATGATGGGGATTCATTGCGTATCGAACTCCAACGTGGGTGACAAAGCTCGTAGCAAAAGTATTTCGACCGAAGAGATAGTGTAAAACGTTCTGCGCCGTTTGACGAAATTCCGGTCGCCCCGCCAATCGAGATGTGATTTCAAGGATGAGCGCTTGGTTCGAGACGTGACCGTTACTACCCCAGCCGTATTCCAGCGAAGACAACGGAACCAGATAACCGTTCTCTTCGGATCGTTTAGTAAGAACCTCACACATTCGAGTTGCGTCCGCAACGATCTTTTTCACGGTTTCAGTATCTGTAATCTTCTGCTCTGACATCGCGTAGGTCAGCATCGCAAACGCGGTCATTTCTGGCCAACCAGGAATCTGTTTCTCGCTTAAATAAGGCTTCCAATCGTTGACATGCTTCAGGAAATACTCGTTGTACTCTGCCTTACCCGTAGCCCTAAAAAGCTCGGCCGAGGCCCAAAGGAGTTCGTCCGCAGGGTTTTCGTCGCCATAACCGCCGGTTCCAATACCGGCAGGGTTACGCGTAAACAAACTCTTGGGGTTTGCGATTGCCCATTTCCACGCTCGCTCAGCCGCTGTCAGGCACTGTTTCGCATAGGCGGCATCGTATTTCTTGAACACTCGGTACCCCACAGCGCAAGTCGCGGCTAAGTCAGCGCTCGCGGCCGTCACTTTGTGCGGTTCGTTCTGTTGTCCAATAATCAGCGAAGGTTGGGTGTCTTTATCCGGCATCACAAAACCGGAGAAGTGGGCCGTTGTTTCTTTATGCCACACACCGCCGTCAACGTCTTGCATCGACATCATCCAGCTCAGATTCCAGCGAACCTCGGTCAGAAATTCTGGAACCTTGGCATTGTGGTCCGGCAAGCTCAAATTCAACTTTGAAAGCGCCTTGGAGTTCTGCTCAAACGCCCACATCAGCGTCGAGGTGCTGATTCCAGAGTTGACAACATATCGACCGTAATCACCTGCATCGTGCCAACCTCCGGGAGTTGGCTTACTTCCCTCTTTGCCCGAGGACTTATCAAAAACGCCATCGCCAACGTGGCAAGCATCATAGTGATATTGGGGAAACTGGGGCGCTAGACTGACCGCCATCCCACAACGCTGTCCCAGGTAGGAACGCATCGTCATCCAAAGCGGATCGGCAAAGACATTCGGTCCGATCTCGAAGGAGTCGCTCACACCTACTCCGGGGACTTCCACTCGGTATTGACCGCTCTTCCTGAGTTTGGTGATGTCGAGTGAGAACAAGCTAACGCCAGAATCGACATCAAGCTTGGGAGTTCTGCAAGGAACCGTCATCACAACTCGGTTATCAGATACTTGGCGCACGACCGCCGGACCGGTTGCTGTACCGACAACGGTAACGACTTTTTGCTCGTTTGGAAGGTAACCGACCTGCGATGCTCGAACTAAAAGAGAGTCAGCAGATTGTGATGCAGCGATCATGGTGCAAAGGGCAACTATCATAGGGACCTCGCTTCATCTTGACGATGACCTTGTTGCCCGATCAACCGCCAGCAAAGTGATTCACTGTATATCAGCTAAAAATTGTCTACAAAAGACAATTTCTCCTCCTTTTCACTGGCGGTAAATCTCAGAAAGTCACAAGCAGCCTTGGGTCAAACCAACCGGTTCAGATATTCCTCTAATTGGTCAAAGGTGCCGCCAAAGCCGCCTTTCATACCGTTAAACATCGACTTATATTGCTCACGTTGTGCAGGGGTTGCATCGATTGGACAGCCAACAATATTCACGATTGTGCTGCCTCCCTCTTCGACAAAGTCGACGATATTGAGCAGATAATCCGGCCAGTGTTCGAACCACGGCGCCTTTCCTAGTCCTCCCTCAGCATCCGAGAAGGAACTCTCAAAAACAATATGGTCGTGCCTAACGATATCGGTATATCGCCACAAAGCCCAGATCGGATCTCCTTGTCCCGTCACCATAAAGTACAGAGCCTTACCGCCTGGAATGAAATCAAACTCGGCAAACTCCATCTTGGCGTTTTTGGGCCCCCACCACTTTTCGAAGTGCTCTTTCTCTGACCAGACCTTCCAAACGAGTTCCTTGGGGAATGCAAAACTCCTTGAATACTCAAAGGCTTCTTGCAGTTGTTTTGCATCAAGCACGGTGACATAGTTCGACAATCGCCCGGTGGTTTGTCGAAGACCGTCTTCGGCTGGATATAACTCCTTGATCTTCTGAAGCTCTTCGGCGGTTGGGAAAGTCAAACAGAAATCCATCTCCGTCCCGCCACCACAATCTTCAAAGGTGATGTTTACCGTGAATAGGACTCGGGTCTCGTCTTCGCCGTGTTCGTACCGGATATGGTCGCCGGGTGCGACCGAAGTGAAGTGAATGTAATTGGGATAATCCACCCCATCAGGACCGTGCATGATGTACTTCCAGCTTCCTTCATCGCGAAACTCATGATGGATGGTAGTGGTTGAAAAACCGTTCGGTCCCCACCATTTACTCAGCGTCGCGGGGTTCTCCCACATTTGGAAAACAAGTTCTTTAGGCGCAGAAAACTTCCGCCTAATGCGAAGCTCTCGATCTGAATCAACCGTGCTCATTGTTGTGCTCCTTTGGCTTGTAACTCGGTTAAATAGGCATCCAATCGGTCGAAGCTCCCTTCCCAGAATTGGCGATATTGCTCAATCCAATCCAGCGCCTCTTTCATCGGTTCAGCAACTAACTCCCGAGGTCGCATTTGCTTTTGGCGATTCTGCTTTATGAGCCCTGCTCGCTCTAAGACCTTCAGATGCTTGGTCACGGCAGGAGCAGAAATCGCAAACGGCTCAGCAAGTTCTCCAACGGTCAGAGATCCCTGACTCAATCGAGCCAAGATAGCCCGCCTTGTCGGATCTGCCAGCGCAGAAAAGACCTCACTCAGATGATCAGTAGCCATATTTAACCAATTAGTTATTTAACTGATTGGTATTATAACAAAATCCTTCTCTAATTGCAAATGTCTTTTCATAAATGATATTTCGTGCACTGGGTCATGAAAAGTAGAAGTTATCTGACCGAACATCTAAACTAAGATATGAGTTCCGTGTTCCAAAAACCGAGCGAAGGCCCTGTGAAGGTCGCGTGGACCATCGAAAATGACCCTTTGGGCGAGGTCGTATCTATCATCGAGTGGCTTGATAACGCTGGCATTGCTCACGAACTCTATTGCGGTTCGTCATTGACTGGTTCGGCGGTCGTTCCACTCTACGAAGTTCCGAGCCTTGAGACGATTAACTGCATATTTCGGCACAAAAACATGGATGATTCCCCGACAATCCGACTGAAGGTTTCGTTTGAGTCACCTGCAAGTGAGTTCGTGATTTCATCACAAATCAAGGCTCCTCGAACCGAACTCACTCTGCAGTTCAAATAGCAATTTCTGTGCAAGGACTACTGGCGCAGTTCGCCGCGAAGTCGGATGTCCTCAGACGAACTGCCGACCATGACATCATAGGTGCCAGGTTCCGTCACTTTTTTCATCTTTGCGTTCCAAATCGCGAGTTGCGCGGGCGTCAACTCAAACTGAACGGCTTTTTCTTCTCCGGGAGCGAGTGTTATTCGCACAAAGTCTTTGAGTTCTTTCAAGGGTCGAACGACAGAAGCATAGGATTGATGCGTGTACAGTTGCACCACCTCGTCCCCAGCCACCTTTCCGACGTTCTTTACTCTCAGGCTAACCGAGAAGACCCCTTTTGCGGCTCCAGGCTTTTGATGCACGGATAGGTTCGAGTATTCAAAGTTGGTGTAGCTTAGTCCGAATCCAAATGGAAATAGAGGTTTGCCCGTCAGGTCGACGTAGTCATAGCCTCGACCGGAGGGTTCCATATTGTAGTAGATAGGAACTTGACCGACGTTGAGTGGGAACGTGATCGGCAGTTTTCCTCCTGGATTGATATCGCCGAAAATCGCTTCGGCAATGGCCTGCCCGCCCTGCTGGCCCGGATACCATGCATCCATTATCGCTGGAACTTCATGAACCCAACGCTCCATGGTCACTGGCGAACCCGCAATGAGGACCACTACCACCGGTTTTCCTGTCGCCGCTACTTTTTGGATCAGCTCTTCTTGATTGCCGGGTAAGTCCAAATGTGCTCGGTCCTGGGCTTCTCCCTCGATAATAGTTGCGACAATGACGGCGACATCAGACCTTAGGGCGAGGTCAACTGCCGCGCTGATGTCCGAATCGCCCCCAGTTGCTCTTCCCCAACCTAATTCGCAAACAGCTTCGCCCTCGCCTTGGTAATACTCCAATTTAAGGTCGATCGGCTTTCCTGCTTCAACTTGAATTTCGGCGACATCTGTTTTTGACGGATGAATGCTCCAATCATTAATCACCAGCCGACCGTTTAGCCAAAGCCGAACACCATCATCAGAAGTCAAACTCACGGTGTATTTGCCGGACATTTCGGGAACCAAACGGCCTGTGTATCGGGCTGAGAAATGCTGACGAGGTAGCTTTGGATCCGGCGAATTCTGGCCCCAATTAAAAGCAATCTGGACTTCGCTTCGGACAACTTTGGGCTCTCCGCGCAGTTCTTCGTTGTCGTAGTAAGCGCCTTTCAGCTCCCGAATGACAGATCCTGAGATGACCGGCATTGCGCCCGTTGATTGAAACCTCGCGCCCCTTGTCCACTCGACTTCTGCGCGAGAACCAAGCACGTTCCGTATCCCGTCAACGACCGATACGCTGGGGGTATTGAATCCGCTATAGCCGCCCAATGGAATTCCGTCCTTTGCACCTGGCCCAATGACGGCGACACGCTTAACCGACTTCGAGAACGGCAAGATGTGCCCCTCATTCTTAAGAAGAGTGATCGCCTTCCGCGCCGCATCGAGTGCAATCTGTTTATGTTTTGGAGACTGAACAATCGCCTCAACATGGGCCGGATCGGCAAAGGGCTCATCAAACGTTCCGGTTCGAAACTTGATTCGCAAAACACGACCGACGGCTTGATCGAGGGTTTTCTTTGAAATCAGGCCCTCTTTGACAGCCTCCTCAAGCCCTTTCCCCCATGCCGAAACTCCCGGCCATTCGCTTTCCATGCCCGCGTTGATGCCAAGCGCTGCCGTTTGTTTATCGCTAGACGAAACGCGATGTTGATACCGAATGCCGCTTACAGCGCCGTAATCGCTTGCCACCCAACCATCAAAACCCCACTCTTTTCGCAAGATATCGGTGAGTAACCAGTGATTCGATGTACAGGGCTCGCCGTTTAGAGAGTTGTACGCAGACATGATCGTGCTTGCCTTCCCTTCTTTCACTACAGCTTCAAAGGGGGGCAAATAGATTTCGCGAAGTTGTCGCTCCGAGATATTGATGGAGTGGCTATCACGTCCACCATCTCCTGCATTAACAACAAAGTGCTTTGGAGTCGTCGCGATACCCCTCTGCTCGAACTCCTTCACGAAAGCGACTCCCATTCGCGACGTGAGCAAAGTGTCTTCGCCGTAGGTTTCCTCGACTCGTCCCCATCTCGCGTCCCGAATCACATTGATGACCGGCGACAATACATGGCGGACGCCTCTTGCACGCGTTTCTTCGGCGATCGCTCCAGCAACGGAGGCAACCACGGAAGGGTCCCAAGTTGCTGCCATCGAAATCGATTGAGGGAAACTTGTCGTTCCGTTCCCGATCAGTCCGTGAAGGGCCTCATCGTGAATCACCACAGGAATACCAAGACGAGATTTCTTGGACATGGCTTGGACTTCGTTCGCTCGCTTCGCAGCTTCAAGATTCGTCAACGGTCGAAGGATGTCTAGCGTTTCACCAAATCCTGACGTTGTGACAGTCTTTTCCCACAGGTTTTGATCGCAGCGAAGTTGATTGAATTTTTCTTCAAGCGTCATGCGCTTAAGAAGATCAGATACTCGGCTTTCTATTGGCTGGTTCGAATCTAGATAGAGCGGTTTTGAATCAGAAGAATTGAACGAGGTCAACAGCAAAGCTACAGCGCAAAGCGTCATTTTTTGATAGGTCCTCTACTTGTCGCTTCAATGCGGCAAGGTATTGCCGGGTTTTACCTAAGGCGATTCATCGGAATGGTGCAGATCGAAAAAATGTGTTAAAACGATTGACACACAAAATCCTAAATGTTGAATTAGATGCCCCTGATCTGACTGCATTAAAGTGCTAGGTTCGAGACTCGCTTAACATTCTTAACATTCCGATAACGCGGCCTTAACAATTCCTTATTCTTAGTCGTTCACATTTCTCGACGTAATGCTTACGCCACTTCGTTTCAGCAGAAAAGGCTTTACCCTCATTGAACTGCTCGTCGTTATTGCAATCATCGCCATCTTAGCCGCGATTCTATTCCCGGTCTTTGCCCAAGCAAAAGAAGCCGCGAAGAAGACCGCCTGTCTTAGCAACAGCAAGGAAATCGGCACTGCGACTTACCTCTATGCCGGCGACTTCGATGACACCCTCTGCCAGACAAGCTGGGAAAGTTCGCTCACCATTCAGCCGTTCAACGCAAGTGGCAAGTACCAGATCCACTGGACCTACCTAATGCAGCCGTATATCAAGAACTGGGGCATTTTCAAGTGTCCAAGCGATTCGAAGCCGGTGACTCCAAAGTATCCTTGTCCAAATGGTGAGGCAGACCTCGGCAAGCTAGACTCAAGCGGCAACATGTATTGCGACTGGCAAGCACAGACCTACAGCTACATCCCGAACTACAACGTCATGCCAGCCCACGACTGGGGAACGGTTTCGCTCACTTCGTTCCCAGCGCCTGCAGACCTAATCACCACCACTGAGCGAAGAAACACTCTCGCTAACGGTACAGTTATCGGTCAGCACAAAGGTCTCAGCGGCTTCAACCCATCGCAACCTTGCCCCGGTTCAACTCAGATTGCTCCACAAGCAGCCGTCATCACCTCGATGAACTTTGCGTTCTGGACACAGGCTTTTGCTGAGTCTCACCTTGGAGATACCAAAGACAAGGCTGATATCATTCGAGTCCAATGGGATCGACACTCCGGTGGCGCAAACTACTCATTCGCAGATGGTCATGCAAAGTATCTGAAGCTCGGCCAAACCCTGAACGCCGACCGATATATGTACGGCGATCATTTCTATCCAGCGTACGCGTCTTACAACACCAGCGTCTGTTCAAACAACTAATTCGAACAGATATCGCATAGCCGTCTTTCTGAGTTTTTCAGAAAGACGGCTTTTATTTGCGTAACCCTTGATTTATGACCTCATTTCAAGGATAATAATTGTTTGTATCGCGGGGTGGAGCAGTCTGGTNNTTCAAATCCTGTCCCCGCACCCAATCCTCCTATTACACGTTGAATACGTGTCGTACTCATCCGATTGGCAAGTTCCATTTGGTACGGATGAGTGCAAGATTCCCATAAAAATCTGTTACTTATCCTAACTCACCAGGTCTGCGCGAAATTAGGTCAACCTTACGCCTGAGTGTATACTCTTCCGATGGTACACGACACTTCACTCATCGTGACCATCGCAGCCGGCCTAAGCTTGGCTTTTCTTTTTGGCGTGATAGCTGCAAAGGTTGGCTTGCCGCCTTTATTGGGTTACTTGATGGCCGGTCTGGCTGTTGGCCCCTTCACGCCGGGCATCATGGCTGATAGCGCGGTGGCTCAGCAACTATCCGAAATCGGCGTGACATTGCTGATGTTTGGAGTTGGACTCCATTTCTCAATCAAAGATCTGTGGGCCGTTCGAAAAGTCGCCATACCCGGAGCTATCGTCCAAATCGCGGTCGCAACCACCTTAGGCTTAGCTCTTGGAACGCTTTTCAACATGAAGTTCGGTGCCGGTCTAGTTTTCGGCCTTTGTCTTTCTGTTGCTAGCACAGTCGTTTTACTCAGAGCACTCAACGATCGCAATCTGATGGATTCAGCAAATGGAAGAATCGCGATTGGGTGGCTTGTCGTCGAGGACCTTGTCACAGTTTTAGCCTTGGTTGCATTGCCTGCGCTATCAGGTTCCTTAGGAGGCACTCAATCGAGTGAACAGCAGTCAGTCGCCTTGACTCTCGGGATGACCTTCCTAAAGGTCACCGCTTTTGTGGGCCTGATGCTGATCATCGGAAAGCGAGTGATTCCTGCCGTTCTTGGGCGCGTAGCAAGTAGTGGCTCGCGAGAACTCTTCACGCTCGGAGTCGTTGCAATAGCGCTCGGAATTGCATTCGGTTCATCAGCTCTCTTCGGAGTTTCACCAGCTCTTGGCGCGTTTTTCGCTGGTATCGTGATCGCAGAGTCAGACCTTTCCCATCGGGCGAACGCTGAAATCTTGCCGCTTCAAGAAACCTTCACAGTTCTCTTCTTTGTTGCCGTCGGGATGCTCTTCAACCCGTATGTTCTTGTCGAGCACCCACTTCAAGTATTCGCAGCGCTCGTCATCGTCACCGTTGGAAAATCAGTAGCGGCAGCCGCGATTGTTCTTCTGTTTCGCTATCCCATCGCAACCGCTCTCGTTATCTCGGCGAGCCTAGCACAAATTGGTGAGTTCAGCTTTATCTTGGCCAGCCTGGGACTAAGCCTAGGGCTAATAAGGTCGGAAGCTCTTAGCGTGATCTTAGCTGTTGGCGTGCTTTCGATCGGCCTAAACCCTCTGGTCTTTAGCCTGTCCACTAAGCTCACCACGATCGTTGAGCGAAATCCCAAGTGGCTTAAGCTCTGTGAAGGGGACACCGCTAACATATTCACCGAATATGACCAGACCACTGATGCGCTCAAGAACCACGCCATCATGGTCGGTTTTGGCCGCGTGGGAGCCGTTATTGGTGCTGCGCTTTCAAGGACTGGCGTGCCTTACGTTGTTGTTGACCTCGACCGTGAAGTGATCAATATGCTTCAGGAAAACCAAATCCCAACCATCTTTGGAGACGCTTCAAGGCCGGGAGTTTTGGAACATGCTCATCTCAACAGTGCAGCTATCCTGATTGTCGCAACTCCAGCAAAGTCCCAAGCTCGCGAGATTGTTCAGGTTGCCCGCAACTTACGACCCGATTTGAAGATTTGCGTTCGAACGCATCATGCTGGTGATGTGAGTTTCTTCGATGCCCTCCGCATTGAGCGAGTTGTCCTCGGCGAGCTCGAAACTGCGCTTGAGATGGCCGGGTTCGCAATGAGTGCAACCCACTCGAACCCGCAGATTGTTTCAACAACTATTGATGACCTCCGGCAGGTTGGCGCAAAGATCATGGAGACCAAGCACGACTGTCTGCCCGAAGCTTCTTCGAGCTAGCTTTACTTGATTCGATATGAATAAAGTGAAGTTCGAGCACAGATGAATAAGGTGTTCCCATCCGTTCCGCCAAGCACAACTTGGATAGGTCGCTCTGGAACTCGTATGGTCTGCTTAAGCTTGCCTTTCGAATCGTAAACGAATACTTGTCCGGCCGCCAAGTAAACATCCCCTTGCGGAGAGACAGCCAAGCACTCTCCGCCTTGCTCTGCGAACAGCTCTGGGTGACTCAAGTTGCCTTGTTGATCGACAACGCACCGATAAGTCTGCATTTGCGCTTCGGAGGTGATGTAGGCGACACTCTTTGAGAAGGCACGGCTCAACCCGAAGGTACGAATCACATCCTGTAGCTTCGCTCCCCAACTGAGCGCTCCATCGATGAAATCTTGGCCGACAGGGATGAAAACGGAGTGATCTTTCGAAACAATGTGAAACGGACGCTCGACCTGATGACCGTTCATCAGATTCCAATCAAACTCCCAGTAAGTAGCCGGCAAGATCGGAGTCCCGTTCTGAAAGGTCGCAGGAATTGGGCTCAGTAGCTCGATCAATCCGGGATGTTCGGGGTTGAAAGAATAGACGGTGCCTCGGCCGTCACTCGAAATTACGAGTAAGTTTCCGCTATCGTCAAAAACCAAGTTCACCGGGCTCAAAGGAGCATCTTGAACAAGCCGGACCTGCTGTTTTGAGACAGACCAGCAGTAAATGGACTTACGCTTTGCGTCAACAAAGTAGAAATCTCCATTTGGCGCCACCGCACCGCCAGATATGTTGTGAAATCCGCCCGCAAGCTTCTTGACCTTCGAGTTCGGTGCTACCGGTTTCGAAGTATTGGTGATGTGAAAGTAAGCAAACTCACGTTGCCTAAGTTGCGCCCCGGATGCACTTTCCGAAATGGCGTTATCAAACGAAACTTTGCTATTGCTGTAGCAGTGAAAACCGCGAAACTTGATCTCTGGACTATCGACTACTGACACGGCAGTATTGAACGGTTCAACCATGCTCACCACTCGATACATGTTCATGTTCGCAATCTTGATGTTTGAGCACTGAGTCAGCTCCAGCGGCAATGCGGATGGCCCTTCACCTCGCTCCTCTTCGGTTTGAAGAGCTACTAACGACCAGTTCGAAGCATTCCTCAGAATCACCTCGTTACGTACATGATGCTCGCTTGAAACTTGGTAAATTTGGCCCTTCGTCGATGTCTCACTCACCATCATTCCCGCTTGAGCGTAGGGAGAAGCGGTCCACAAATCCTTGAAGGTTCCGCCGCCGCCTTCGGTCACCCACAGGCTCGGATACTGCGAATCCCACCGCCTTTCGGGGTTCGGATCACCCGTCTTGTGGGCGTCATAGATTGCCGGCCCACCTGTTCCGTGTCCACCAAGGAACTTCACGTCATCAATCACCGAGTGTTCGCTCGAACGCCACAAGACGCCAACCGCAGCAGGGTTTTTGCCGCCAGTATCGATTCCGATACCAGTTATGAGGTTATGACTCCCTTTCTGTGTTTCGATCAAAGCGTGAGGCGCGCCAGCAAATGGCGGCCCCGGACGGTACCAAGGATTCGGATCAGCGGGTGGTTCGGGAACACCCGCAAATGCTGGTGTTCCATCTGCGATCATGATCCGGGTCGTCATCGGATTTAAACCAATGAGCGTGGTATTTGGCTTCAAAAGGATCGTATCGCTCACCAAATAAAAGCCAGTCGGAAAGTAGAGAGTTGGATGCTTGGCAATCGCTTCTCGCAAGACAGTAGTGTTGTCTGTCTTTCCATCGCCAATCGCGCCGAGTTTGGTCACGTCGATCCACTCCTTCGTTGAAGGCACCGTCCTCGGCGCGTCCTGAGCTACCTCGGAAGGCTGACCAGGCTTTGCTTCGTACACGGTCTTGACCTGCCCGAAATCCGAAATGGAACCGAAGTGAAGCCCATGTGAAAAACTTCCGACCGTATAAGTCCTTCCCTTTCCTTTTAGTTCTCGACCACTTTCGAACCGGGCGAAGACTGGCACATCTTTGCACTCGAGATTTTCTGCATTCAGCTGTAGACGCAGACTCTTTTCACGACTAATCGTGATCGCGGGACCGCTAATGTTCTCCAACTTAGCGTCCTGCATCCAGAGTTGTTCGGTCAAGCCTGGAGTAATTGCAACAGCAGTCGGAACATTTGAAAAGTGCGGGCGAACGAGCGTCAGTCCGGTAACCCTTGTGCTGATCGCGGCGACCTCTTGACCGTCGAATCGAGCGTCCATCATCGTAAACTGCCATCCAGGCGACGGCGTCCGTGTGATGAGTCCGTATTGACCGCCATTAAAGGTTAGGTCCTCAGCAAAGTTGCCAATATCGTGAACGCCAGCAAGTGCATCGTTCAGCTGGAAATCCATGTGCGAAAGGAAACAATGTTGTGCGTACTTGGCCCGAATGCCTACTGCGGCAGGATTTCCATTTTGAATCTCAATGTTAATGTTGCTAACCGCAGAATAGAACGTGCCAGGGTTTGCTTCATTGTTCAGCTCAAAATCTAAGCCATTTCTTCCGTCGGGAGCAGTCTGCTGATAATCGAATGGACGGTCGGGGCGAGGTCGGCTCCCGGCAAAGAACAGCATGAACTTTTCGTTCTTCTGGTAACCAGGCGTATTTGCTCCGAGAACAAAAACCGGGCGAATCGGGCCAACGCCGATAAGGCGAACACCGGGCCAGACTACAACCGTTTTGCTCAGTCGATACCTGCCGGATGGAACAAAGACGATTCCCGCTCCTGGGACTGCATCGATGGCTTTCTGAAGCGCATCGGAGTCATCAACAACGCCGTTTCCTTTTGCAGAAAACTCTGGTGCGTCAAGGTAGATCGCGCCTTTATCCTCTATTCGTGTTGGATAAAAGGATGGCGACTGGGCGGTAGAAATGAGTGCTAAAGACATCACAAAGAACGGGAATAAGCCAACCATGGACCCTTCTCAATTGGATCTGCAACGACCCAGAAGATGAATCGGAGTCTACACTAGCGGTCCTCTCTTGAGAACTCACCAACCTCTTTATGCGGCAAGTACGGCTAGGCCATTTCGTCTGTCTGTCGAACTGGATACATTTCCGTTGATCTTGGATCTAACGTCTGGCAATCAGCCTCGCCTTGGGTATTTTCATTTTTGAAGGTGCCGTTTTCTTAACGTTGCGAAAGCGTCCCCACAGTAAGGAAAGTTAATGCCAATAATCCCCCTAGGAGCGATGCTCCTAACCTTCGCGGCTAAGCCCATTCCGGTGGACGCTTTGCTCTATTCAACCATGCCATGTACGGACAAGCACTCACTGGAAATGGCAATGGATGGTGATTCGAAAACCTCGTTTCGATCTTATTACGGCATGGGAGACAATGACAGTTTCACAGTCATCCTGAGCCGACCGATCAAAGCTCGATCAATCAAGATTACGACCGGCTCCGAAAATCGAAACATCCTAAATGATGCCGTCATTGAAGTAAGCCCAGACGGAACGAAGTTCAGCACAATAGCTTCTTTCGGAAAAGATGGCATTGCCGAAGCAAAACTGAAGGGCGACCTTTATTGGTTCCGAATCCGGATGAACCCAAATCGGGCTACATCCCATCTTGAGATCTCAGAGATCTCAATTGACTCGAGCACTCCAATCGGCCAAGTCCAACGCGGTTCAGGAAGAGGATTTATTGATGTATCGAGGACTCCCGACTTAGCCGAGTGGGCAGCAATTGCCGAGAAGAAAATGGAAGCCTTCTGGCCAAATACGCAGGCTCTGCTTTATACAGATGGCTTCATCACTCCCAACGCAATCCACGTTATTTATGAAGTCGGGGCACGAGTGACTCCGGTCGCGGCGACGGGCGGCGGAAAAATGCAGGTGAACGGGGAATACGCCAGGAAGCACCCCGACGACACCGGGCTCGTCGTTCACGAAGCTGCACACGCAATTCAATCAGGCGGTTCACCGGGCTGGCTAATCGAAGCCATCGCTGACTATATCCGATGGATCAAGTACGAGCCAGAGAACTTCACATACGGAATCGACCTTCAAAAAGGGACTCCGCACGAGCCATATCGCGCTGGAGCCGCATTTATTGGCTGGCTTGAGCTTCATTACGATGCAAAACTTGCGACGAAGCTGAACGAAGCAACCCGATTTGGAACCTATCGCGATGCTCTGTTTGAAAAGTACTGCGGCAAACCCATTGATGTGCTCTACAAAGAATTCGTCGAGGCGTATAAGGCTGACAAACCCAGTTTGCTCAAGAAGCCGACTCCTCCAGGTATGCAGTCTCGTTCACTTCCGATGGTTAGCGGACCCACTACCGCGGTTCCACTTACCTTTGCGGAGTTTGGGTTATCAAAGGACGGAGCAAAGTTCGCGGAAAACCAAGGGTTTGACGAAGGTGGCGCAAGCTACTCATCAAACCTGGTAGGTAACACCTTGAACTGGAAAGGCGTCTCTTTCAAAGTCGGCTCAGGCTCCGAAAAAAACATAGTTGTGGCGAAGGGCCAAAGTATTGAGCTAAGCGGAAAGCACTCATCACTCTGGTTTCTTGGAGCAGCAGTCGATGGAGGGCAACGCGAACAAAATGTTGTCATTGTGTACGCCGATGGCACTCAGCAAACCATCGTGCAGAATTTCAGTGACTGGTACGAGCCTGGAGAGTTCCCAGGTGAATCGATTGCTGTTCGCACTGAATACCGAAATATGGCAGACGGTAGCCGAGATCCGAGGCCGTTCTACCTCTATTCCTATGGATTCAAGCTTGATTCTACTAAGGAACTGAAGGCAGTCAAGCTTCCCAATAACACAAATATCAGGCTCGTTTCCGTCTCTCTTGGAGACTGAGCCACTGGCTTGTAGCGACTTGCGCATACATACGCGCAAGTCGCTTCTTTCTTGTTGACACCTTCTTTTTGCTTATCTGAACTGTTTTGAACCTATTCAGGTTCAAAGCAAGGTCACGTGTGGTAAGCAGAATAGAACCTAAACGAGCCTGGTTGGTTCGGATAGATGGTGGACAATATGAACCAATACAACCCAAAGATGGGAGGTCTTGTAGCCTCAGTGATGGCGCTGAACCTTGCAGCTACAGCGGAAGCCGACCAAGTACCTACAGTCGGTAAGCATCTGTCGATGGTGAATGTGATGCAGGGAACAAACTCTGTTCGAGAGTTTAGTCACGGCAACATTTTTCCACTCATCTGCGCGCCATTCGGAATGACCGACTGGTCGGTGCAGAATGCTGGCGGAATTGACGAAAGATTCTTTTTCCAATCTCGTCGAAACACCTTTGTTGGCATCCGCGCAACCCACCAGCCTTCCCCTTGGGCCGGCGATTACGGACATTTTTCCATCACTCCTCAGACCGGACCAGTCCGAACAGAAACCGCGGATCGAGAGGCAACATACGATCCGAAAACGACGATCATGAGGCCTGATTACCTCAAGATTCGGTTGAGCAAATACAATCTCACCGCCGAAGTCACCGCAACAGAAAGGTCATCAGTTTGGCGCGTCACCGTTGATCGAACGGAGAAATCCGCGCGGCTGGTGTTCGATCTGGCTGGTGATGCCCAATTTCAGTTCAAAGGAAACAAGCTCTGGGGATACACCAAATACCATGGTGGACCGGCTCTCGGGGACTTTCATTGCTATTTCGTGGCCTATCTAGATAGGCCGATCACTAGCGGCAAAGGCGTGGGTTCTGACATTGGGTCAGGCAAGGGTGCCGGATATGTTGAGTTCGATACTTCGAACCGCAAGCCTATGGAGATGCGAATTGCGACAAGCTTCATCAGTCCAGAGCAAGCCGAGCTAAATCTAGATCGAGAAACGGCCAAAGGATTCGAGGCGTCGCGTAGATCGACTGCAGACGCCTGGGAGAAAATGCTTTCCCGGTTTGAAGTGAAAGGACCCCAGGAACGAGAAGAGACATTCTATTCGTGCCTCTATCGTTCGTTGAAGTTCCCACGCAAGCTGTACGAAATCAACAAAAAGGGAGAGCAAATCCACTACAGCCCTTGGAGCGGGAAAATTGAGAAAGGCCCTGCCTATACCGATACTGGACTTTGGGACACATTTCGAACTCAGTTCCCGATGTTCTCTATTGCTTATCCGGACATCTACGGTGAGATCGTCGAAGGTTGGATGAATGCCTATCGCGAAGGCGGCTGGCTTCCTCATTGGCCGAATCCAGGTGGATTCTTGGCAATGCCCGGGAACTACGCCGACAACATGGTCACCGATGCCATGGTGAAGGGCATTAAGGGTTTTGACTACAAGACCGCCTACCAAGCGCTGAGAAAAGACGCATTTACGATTCCGCAACGCAATACTGGAAAACCTGAAGGGGGCAAACCTGAACTCGCGGAGTACCTGAAGCTAGGTTACATGCCCGAGCGCAAATCGGAATATTGGGTATCGATGACCCTCGACTATTCCTCAAACGATTGGGCTGTCGCTCAAGCAGCAAAGTTGATGGGGCAGACCGAGGACTACAACTCCCTCATGAAGCGATCACAGAACTACAAGAATCTTTGGGATCCTTCGGTTGGGTTTATGAGAAGTAAAAAAGCGGACGGCTCGTGGAGTC
Organism: Chthonomonas sp. UBA1950; assembly: GCA_002336105.1. GTDB lineage: Bacteria > Armatimonadota > Fimbriimonadia > Fimbriimonadales > Fimbriimonadaceae > Fimbriimonas. Next base: position 126,893 of record DDEQ01000046.1, read on the forward strand.
CGAACTTTGACGAATACTATTGGGGAGGCCCTTACACCGAAAGCGGTCCTTGGCAAAGCAGTTGGGGCGTACAACATGACGCACTAGGGCTCGCAGACCTGCTGGGCGGTCCCGACGCATTGGCTGCAAAGCTCGATGATCTGTTCACACATCCACCGATCTTCAACACTGGTGGGTACGGTGGTGTGATTCACGAGATGGTCGAGTTTGTGGCTTGTGGAATGGGGCAATACGGAGCCTGTAACCAACCGAGCTTCCACCTTCCCTACCTGTATTGCGGTATTGGCCAACCATGGAAGGCGGAATACTGGACCCGTAAAGCCTGCCGACAGTTATTCAATGCTGGCCCGGATGGATTTGCCGGTGACGAGGACAACGGCTCGAACTCCTCTTGGTACATTCTCAGCTCCATAGGGATTTACCCGCTCACGCCTGGTCACCCGAGCTATGTTTTAACCAGCCCAGAGTTCGACTCGATAAAGATAAACATTCCCGGTGGCAAGGTCATCAGCATCACCGCGAACGATAACTCGGAGAAGAACGTTTACGTGAAGGCGAGAACAGTAAACGGCGCGCCTTGGACCAAAGCTTGGATTTCCCATAAGGACCTAGTGAGTGGGATCAGCATCGTAACAACCATGTCTCCCACCCCCAACATCCGCAAGCTCAATTCGAAGGATCTTCCCTATTCAGCGAAAACTGAACTAGCCTCCAAGAGGTGAGTTTGATAAGGTTCTTTCGGCCATGGCCGAAAGAACCTTATTTGCGCAGTAGCCTCAAGCTATTACCGACGACCAGAAGGCTTGCACCCATATCTGCAAAGACGGCCATCCACAAAGTGGCCTCACCCGAGATGGCTAGCACGAAAAATATCAGCTTGATCAAGAGCGCAGTGGCAATGTTCTGAGTAAGAATCGCGGCCGTACTTTTACTTAACCGGACGAATTCAGCAATTTTGCCCAAGTCGTCATCCATGAGGGCGACATCCGCAGTCTCAATCGCCGTATCTGTTCCTGCGGCTCCCATTGCAAAACCAATATTGGCCTTTGCGAGAGCTGGCGCATCGTTGATACCATCACCAACCATTCCGACAACCTTTCCAGACTGTATCAGCTTGTCAATCTCGAGAAATTTCGATTCAGGCAACATTTCGGAGTAAACCTGATCAATACCGACTTTCTTTGCGATTGACTTTGCCGTTGCCTCGTTATCGCCCGTCAACATCGCAACGTCGATATCAAGTCGTTTCAGTTCCTGAATACCCTCGATACTCTGTTTCCGGATCGCATCTGCAACGGCAAAAATCGCGATGACTTCAGTTGAGTTAGCCAGTAGAACCGTTGATACGCCCTGCTCCTCCAAAGCCGCAAGAGACGTATGGACGTGATCGCAACATATCCCTAACTCTTCGATTAACCTATGGTTCCCAATGGAGTAGGTCTCTCCCTCGACTGTTCCTGTTACACCTCGACCGGCAAGATTTCGAAAATCTTGAACCGGAATAAGCGGTCCCTCCCACTCTTTCACCACTGCCGCGGCAATGGGGTGGGTGCTCAAATGATCGAGACTGGCCGCTAGTTGCCTAGCCTTGTTAACATCAAACTGGTGGAGTGATTGAACCGACTGGACCGCCGGCTTGCCTTGTGTGATGGTGCCAGTCTTATCAACAGCGATTGTCGTCAATTTTCGACCCGCTTCTAGGTAAACACCACCTTTCACTAGAATCCCCTTTCGAGCTGCCGATGCCAACCCGCTCACAATCGTCACCGGAGTAGAAATTACAAGTGCGCAGGGACAGGCAATCACTAACATCACCAGTGCTTTATAGAACCATGGCAAAAATGGCTGGCCAAAGAAAGTCGGGACGACCGCGATGAGCAATGCAAAAACAACAACAGCTGGTGTGTAATACTTGGCGAACTCATCGATAAACCGCTGCGAGTTTGCGCGGGTGCCTTGAGCTTCTTGTACGGTTTTGATAATTCGATCAAGGGTCGTACTTCCCGACGCATTAGTGACCCGATAATGGAGCACTCCCTCTTGGTTGATCGTCCCTGCATACAAAGCCGCCCCCGGCTCCTTTTGAACAGGTATGCTCTCGCCAGTGATGGGTGCCTGATCAACGGAACCGGAACCTGAAATAACTTCTCCGTCAGCCGCAATTCGTTCGCCTGGCTTAGCGCGGATCACCTCGCCAGCCAAAACCTCTGAAGCGGGAACACATATCCACTCGTTGTTACGGTTGACTTCGGCGGTCTCAGGAGCCAGTTCGAGAAGAGACCGTACTGCATTTCTCGCACGATCGAGCGACAGAGATTCGATTCGTTCAGCGATGGCGAACAGAACAATCACCATGGCTGCTTCAGGGAAGGAACCGATAGCAAGAGCGCCAAACACGGCAATGCTCATGAGGAAATTGATGTTCAGCGCCAGAGTCTTGAGAGCAATCCACCCCTTTTTAAAGGTCGGTATCCCTCCAAAAGCAATCGCCGCTACTGAAAAGAGCACGACCGGAATTGAGTGGTCACTCTTTGTAACAAAACCGATAACCTCGGCGATAATAGCCATAGCGAGACTGGCTACAAGCAGGAGATCTGCCTTTTGGCGACTCGGCTTCTTATGTCCGTTGCAACATTGGCACTCCGCCTCCGGCCCCATTCCTATTTCATTCAAGATCGCTTTTAGCGGTTCATCATCCGAGAAAGTGTGCTCGACAGTGAGCTTTCGACTGACAAGATCGAACTCAAGCGCATACACTTCGCTGACTTTTGAGAGCCTTTTGCGAATGATCTGCTCTTCGACAGGACAGTCCATCGCTTCGATTCGAAATTCAGAAAGCACTAGGTCAGTTCTCCTCCTGGCTGTTTTGATCTAGCTGTCCTGGCCCAAGAACGCACTTCTCATCCTTCCGCAGACGTAACCGAGCGTGAATTCGTTCCCGGTCTCGCTTTACGCGCTTTTCAGCTTCGATTGACTCACGATAGGTATCGAAAACGGCCAAGACGATGGGCCGGTACTCGTCGCAGAGAGCATAACTGATCATCTTGTGACGCCGTGTTGTGTCGACGATTCCTGCTTGACGAATCGTCTGCAGATGAGCACTCAGCGTACTTTGTCCCATTTCGAGTGCGTCAACCATCTCGCAAACGCACAGATCAGACTCGATGAGCGCGTTGAGAATCCGAACCCGTGTCGGATCAGAGAGAACCTTCCCAAAGCTCAGTATATCTGTCATCGTCATATCATGATACCACGATATGACGATGACAGACCTGCTTTACGCAGGATCTGAAGACTCTTTAGGGCTCGTTGTAGACGCCGATCTCGGCGATGTGAGGCGTGTCTGCAGCTGCCTCCAGCCAAAGCCTAATCTTGCTCGACTCAGTTTGGTCAATGTGATGAACCTGAACTGGCCAGGGGGACTTCCCTGAGGCCAACTCTACCCAATCAACTCCATTCCAGCGGAGGAACTTATAATTTCGAATTCGACTCTTGGGATAATCCTCCCATCGACCCACTGGCTCAACAAGAACTAGAGTGTTGAAAGAACTGCCCTTGGGGAGTTCGATTTCTACCCAACCTTCTGTCCATCCATCTGGTAGGTACCACGTGCTTCCAAAGTGACCATCATTTGTTTGATCTGGCCCAGTTCCGTCTGGAGAAGCCACCGCATGACTTGGCCGACCGGTGGTGAGATTAGCTGTTGTGATCGGAGTGACCGGTTCTATTTTCGCCATCGGACCAGGATTTGACCAAGTTTGTCCAATTTCCTTTAATCTATCAACAACATTCTGCGATAGTCGCCCTTTCCGGTTCGGTGCCGCGTTGACGATCAGGTTACAGAAAACCTCGTTCTGAGGCTTCAACCACTCATCAACAACTTGGTGAACTGATTTAAGCGGACGAGATTCATCGCCAGACTTCCAGAACCAACCATCGGTCAAGGTCACGCAAGCCAAAGCAGGAAGTTTGTTCTTCATCGGAACCGCCTGACCCGCATTCTGCTCGAAAGCCTTGATATCACCGTAGTAAAGCCCATCTTGCGGGTAACTTCCTGCATTCAAATCAGATACTAAGCAGTTCGGCTGGATCGACTTGACGTGTCGGTAAATCTCGTGGAATGGAATTTCCTCGTAAGTGATTCGACTCCAGCCAGCATCCCAACCGTCGAAGATGAGGAAGTCAATCTTTCCGTATTGAGTCAGCAACTCTGTGAGCTGCCGTTTGATCAGGCTGATTTTCGCCTTCGTGATATTGAAGTGCCTAATATCGTGCCGCAGGTCAAGAATTGAGAAATACAGACCAACTTGCAGGCCTGCCTTCCGACATGACTCGACGTATGGCTTAACGACGTCGACTTGGGCGTGATCCGGAACCGTTTTTGTTGGCCAAAGAGGAAAGCCGTCATGGTGCTTTGTCGTCAAGCACATGTAACCCATGTTCGCGGACTTCGCCGCTTCAGCCCACTGATCGGTGTCGAGATTCGTAGGGTTAAAATCCTCAACTTTCCCTCTAGGATCACCCCATTCGCGATCTTGGAAAGTCGCCATGTTGAAGTGAACGAACATGCCCATCCGTGTGTCTAAAAACCTCTGCTGAAGCTCTGATAGCGGTTTGTCGGAAGGATACGGAGTTGGACGAATTTGCGACATGGGACTTTCCAATCGAATGGGGATCATGGCGCCGAGCGCAAGCCCAGCGGCAGACTGAATGACATTGCGACGGGACGGCATTTGATCTGACATACTTGTGGTTATTTTCCAACCAATCAGCTACCATATGAGTTGGCAATATCTGAACTTAGTGGTTATATTCTCAACAACGATCTAGAATTCACTTCCAAACTTTTGGAGATAACACGATGTCAACGCTGTGGCAAGTCCCTCTCGATAATCCGCCAAAAGTTGTCGCGATGGGCAGAAACGCGCACGGGTTCGAACCGACAGATAGCTACTGTTTGCCCGATCTTTGGAGTCTGCATCTGTTCAATTACGATGCCATTTTGCGCCTCGGGGAATCGGAGTTCAGGATCAAACCCGGCTCCTTAGGCATAACGCCTCCCGGGGTCACGATGTCGACTCAATACTTTGGCATCTCGGTTCACATCTACGTTCATTTCAAAGTGGCACATGGTGAATACACGGATGTTCCGGCAGTTTGCGATACGGGAAAGTCCTATGAAATGCTAACTGCGGACTTGTTCGATGCCGTTCAACAATTCGCATCAAATGCCCAGTACGCCAATTCTGTCGTGTGGTCGACATTGTGGAAAGCCGCCAGGATTGGTGCGAGTTTTCAGTCAGGAAAACCGACAGTTCACAGAGCCGTCAGAATCGCTTCAGAGATCATTGAAAGCAACCTGAACAACAAGATTTACATCTCGGACCTCGCAGATGAAGCACAGGTTTCAGCCGGTTATTTATCTAAGTTATTTAGTGAAAACTACAATGAATCCATCGCTGAGCATATCAAACGTAGGCGGATGGAAAAAGCTTCAGACTTGCTTAGGCATTCGACTCTTCCTGTCAAATTGGTCGCATCATCTGTTGGGTTTAGCGACCTGCAACAGTTCAATAAAGCGGTAAGAAGCTACTGCGGTATGAGTCCGCGTGCCTGGCGTAATTTCCGAGACGAAAAAACACAAAAAGAGCCAGACAATTTGCCTGGCCCTTTCTAGTTTAGTTAGTTTGCTCTTGAACGTCGCTTCTTGGGCGGAGCATTGACGAAGCCGTCACCATCGGAGAATGCTGGTCGAGCAAAGTCGACCTTCACCTTTCGGTTTCGAATCTTCGTATTGCTTAGGGCCTCCACAACAACCTCGGCTTGAGCACTCGGAACTTCGACGAAGGCAGTTCGATCGAGCACTTCGATGACACCAATTTGGCGTCCCTCAAGACCGGCTTCGTTAGTGATTGCTCCTACTAGATCACCGGGTCTCAATCCGTCTTGGCGACCACAGCCGACGAAAATCCGAACCATTCCGAGTTCCGGTTGCTCTAGGCGAGCAAACTCCTCTTCTTCGTTTTGTGGTTGAGCCGATTGGTGTCTCTCTTTCCACAGCAGTTGCATAGCCGCGGCGGCGATCTGAGTGGCATCAAACTCCTCAGCAAGTTCCTGAACAGCCGTCAACATCATCTCATGCTCCGATTCCCCAATGGCTTCACGGACCGACTCGATGAAAGATCGGTGACGTCGGGTCGCAATATCAGCAATCGTTGGAATCTTTACCGGCTGAATCTTGGACCCAATCAAACGCTCGATAAATTCAAGTTTTCGTCGTTCTTTTGGATAAATTAACGTAATGGCGTCGCCCGTACGTCCGGCTCGGCCAGTTCGACCGATTCGGTGAATATACTGTTCGACATCATAAGGGACATCAAAGTTGATGACGTGCGTGACGCTGTCGATATCCAATCCCCGGGCGGCAACGTCAGTTGCGATCAAGAGATCAGCCTGACCCTCTCGGAATCGTCGTAACACTCGCTCACGCTCTGACTGATTCATGTCTCCGTGAATCGGCTCAGCACTGTAGCCTCTCAGCCGAAGCAGATCGGTGAGGTCGGCGGTCTCCTGTCGAGTTCGGCAGAAAACGATTGTTGAACCTGGGGTCTCCATGTCCAAAACTCTTGCAAGAGCCTCTTCCTTCTTTCCGGGAGGGCACTCGTAGTAGGTTTGGTTGGTGGTTTCAAGAGTTCGTTGTTTGGCGACAATCTCTACCCGCTGTGGGTCTCGCAGAAACTTCTCGGTGATTGAGAGCACCTTCGGTGCCATCGTTGCGGAGAAGAATGCGAGTTGTCTCGATTCTGGAAGCTCCGAAAGAATTGCCTCCATATCTTCCGTAAACCCAAGAGCCATCATTTCGTCAGCTTCGTCAAGAACGCAAACCTTGACTGAGCTTAAGCTCAGAGAGCCTCGGCGGAGGTGATCCAGAACGCGTCCTGGAGTTCCTACCACGATCTGAGCCCCCATGCTAAGGGCGCGGAACTGTCGATCGATAGGTTGTCCGCCGTAAACCGGAACGACCTTCAGATTCGCGTACTTCGCGAAATCGTAAATACCTTTGGCAACTTGGACAGCTAACTCACGGGTTGGAGCAAGCACAAGCGCTTGTGGAACTTTGCTTTCCGGATCGATCTTTTCGACGAGCGGTAGACCAAAAGCTGCCGTCTTTCCAGTTCCGGTTTGTGCAAGGCCGATCAGATCTCGACCCGTTATCAGTGCGGGAATCGCGAGAGCTTGAATTGGGGTCGCAGTCTCGAAGCCGAGATCAGAAAGAGCCTGAAGTGTGCTGTCTTTTAGTCCAAGCTCGGTGAAAGGAGTGATCTCCACCACAGTTGGCTCGACTGGGGCCGCCTTTGGAGTACGCGTTCGACCTTCAGATTTGCCCTCGAACTTCTTTCGAGGCCTTGCGGTTCGGGGAGTACCCGCGGTAGGATCGACCTGACCTTCTTCGAACTTCTTCCTCGCATACGGTCGTTTCGGAGCGTCTGAACCTCGATCCTCAAACCTCCCACGAGAAGGACGTGACTCTGGCTTATCAAAACGGTCCTGACCGTAAGATCGTTTCGGCGCACCACTGTCGCGGTCTTCAAATCGACCTTACGGTGGCCTCGCATCATTGTTATCAAATCGGTTTTGACCGTAAGGACGCTTTGGGGCACCGCCGTCTCGATCCTCGAAACTGTTTCGCGGGGGACGTGAATCAGAGTTATCAAATCGGTTTTGGCCATAAGGCTTTCGAGGCTCTGAACCGGACTCACTATCCCTCGGACCAAATCGCCCTCTGGATGGTTCTCTGCCTTCGCCAAATTTGGGCTTGAAGGGTTTGGCAGCGGGCGAAGAGTTGCCAAACTTGCCTTTGGATTTCGGAGTGCTTGGTTTTGGTGAAAATGCAGGTTTCGCGGACGAACTTCTACGTTTTGGCGGCATACCGCCGTTAGAATTTGGTTTTTTCATGGTTTTGGCATGGGTTTCCCGCGAACTGAACCCACTTACCATTTTCAGATCAATGCCTTGAGAGGCGAAGAACGGCTAACCTTTGCCGATGAGTGAGGGCCCTACCCGGGGCTATTTTCGCTTGACGGGATATCAGCCTGCTGGCTGAATGCAAGCGCAAAGTATACCTTGTTCTACTCATCCAAACCCTGATATTAATCTGGGAGATTGCACCGTCGGCAAACATCACCAGCATGTAGAAGCACAGGCACCATGAAAAGAGGAGCAACCGATCACAGCAATACTCCAACCTTTCGCGGAGCACTTGCGACCGCAATTTTGGAATCCGCCGTTCCGTAATACAGCAACCACTGATTACCGAAGGGCACCAGTCCTTCGGCAAAGCAGACATTTCCAACTTGTCCGGTGATCTCGTAGTCTCGGTCTGGAAATAGAAAAGGGACCTCAGATCGTGAGAGCAAGGCAGTCGGATCAGCCGGATCTAGAATCAGTTGACCAACTCCATAGGTATAAGGCGAAAGATCTTTTGACCCAACCTCAGCATCGTTCTTTCCATGGTAAAGCAGGACAATCCCTCTATCGGTCAAGACCGCGGGCGGACCTGGCTCGACTAAAACGCTATCAAACCGGTTGATACGAGGACGAATGATGGCAACGAGAACCTCACGTTCATTCACTGTTCTTCCGACTTCATCAGCAGACCACTTTCGCTCAAAACTCGGCGTCGACGGCATTCCTTCTTGATGCACCTTTGCAGACTCTGCGGGATGGAAGACTGGCTCCCAGTTGATGAGGTCATCAGAAGTTGCCACATAGATGTAAGATTCACCCCAATACATCCAATATTTGCCGCACAATTTCGTAGCGACTAACTGATCGCCCACCACGCGACAAACGATTGATCCCGATTTTGACCATAAATCCGGACTCGACTTGAACGCTAAACCTTGCTTCGTCCAGTTTCGCAGGTCGGTTGAAGTCGCTACGCACAATCGCGCGAGTTTTCCGTCATAGGCCGTGTATGTCATCACATAACTGCCATCTTCAGCAGTGCAAACGCGAGGATCTTCAGTACCCCCCTCCCACTCGAATTGTGATTGAGCGTCTCGATCTGGATGAAGAACAGGAGAGGCCTCACGTTCGAACTGATAACCGTCCGAACTTACCGCAAGTCCGATTCTTGAAGTGCCCAGATGTTTTCCGACGGTATCTTCCGCCCTGTAGAGAAGATAGACCTTTCCATTTCGGACGACAGCAGCAGGATTGAAAACATCTTTTGCCTCCCAGGAAACTCTACCAATGAATGGACACGTCCATTCAGATAACGGATTTGGCCCCAACACGGGGTTATGGGAATCCATTTTAGTAAAGGTGCCTAGAAGCAGATCCGACGACATAGCTTCATTATGTCCTTTTTGATCAAAAGCCTAGTCTTTTTGGGCTTTTTGCTGGTTTTTCCGAAAACTCCTGGAAACGACTAGTCTTTTTCTGTAGAATAGATTTACCCAACAAAAAGGGCTTCGTCTTCGAAGTTCTCGGGTCTTGCGCAACGGAGCCGTCAAGTGAAGAAAGCATTTACTCTCATAGAACTACTCGTCGTTATTGCGATCATCGCAATCCTCGCTGCTATCTTGTTCCCAGTCTTTGCTCAAGCCAAAAAGGCGGCCAAGTCAACAGCATCACTTTCAAACCTCAAACAGATCGGTACCGCATTCAAACTTTATTGCGGCGATTATGATGACGGATACCCCGCCTTTGGTGGTCAGGACAATGGATGTATTCCTAACGTTCAATGGGGCACTGCTGCCGGTGGATGGGCTTACGTCATTTACCCTTACTCAAAGAACGGACAGATCGCTGCAGTTCCTGCATCAACCCACCCATTCTGGCTAGGTGAAGGCAGCTGGGGCTGGTGTGGTGGAAAACCAACTGACCCGACGCTTGCAGCAATGGCCGATGACTTCAACAGTAAGGCTAGAGACGGTGTGCAATACATGTACCGCAAAGCGTTTGGTGGAGCAGGCGCAACCTCTGACTATTCGGGCGGCCCAATCAACGATAGCTCCGCAGCTCTTCCAGCTCAGAACATCGTGAACTTTGAGTACGCAGCCTACAGTACAGACGTGAACTATCACATTTGGGGTCAATACTCATCGAGTCTTCTTACCAACTTCCATCTCAATGTTACGTTCATGGACGGACATGCCAAGAGAGTTAAAGGCGGAGAATTCCGCGCTTTGCGATACAATCTTGGTTTCGGCGATGCTGCTGGTGGTCACACCGGAAATACTAAGAATGGTATGAACCTCGACTGGTTTGTTGGTCCTGATAACGGTAGCGGATACGTCGACACATTCAACTCGCCTGCCAACGACACGAAGGACATTGACTAAGAAATGAAAAAAACACTAGTCCTCATAACGCTTGTTGCCGCGATCTCCTTTGTAGCCTCTGGTTGTAGCGGTATCGGCGAACAAACGGCACCAAAGCCGGATCCTTCGCAGTTCTTGCCAAAGGATAAGGCTGGCGGACCACCTCCTTCGTCTCCAACCAGTAAGTAAGAGGAACCAGAAATGCACTCTCCAAACGATGATCGGCGAGAACTTCCCTTCCTCAGGATCCTGACGGATCTTGAGGGACGGATTTCTCGGGCGGAATATAAGCCCGGCGACATGCTACCCACGCGTGTTGATCTTGCCGAACAGTACGGAGTGGCGCGAGCCACTGTCGACAAAGCCCTTGCGGAACTCTCTCGCAAAGGCTGGATCGACAGTGGTAGTGGCCGTCGAACAACTGTTCTGGGACCGTACCAACAAGAGCGGCTGACCACATCAGTCGGCGTTTTGTGGAACTGGTCCGCAGACCAAGAAGCCCAAGCCGGCGACTACCTCGATCTGCTGTTTCGAGGGATTCGCGAAGCTTGTGCTGAGTTCATGTTAGAAGTGCATTTTAGGTCAGCCCCTCTGCACACTTGGACTGAGCTTGTTCACGAGAAGGGAGCACAAGGACTTGCCGTCGTTCGTCCCGACTATGCTGACGCTTCTGTTATTGAAGGTATCCACGCGGCTGGCGTTCCTGTCGTGCTGGTCCCCGGTGTTCTTGATGAAACTCCCGTGCCTTCGATCTCAAGCGACAACATGACGGGAACCGAATCTGCGGTGCAGCATCTTTGTGAACTCGGACATACCGATGTCGGTTTTGTTGGACTCACAGCAACCGTTCCCGACCACTTTGAACGTCTTAAGGCATTTCTTGAGGCAACCGGTAAGCGGGGCATGGCAGTACGTCCTGAATGGATGTGTTTAGCCCACGAACGAAATCCGGGCAAGTTTCACGAGCATCTTAATCATTGGCTAAGCGCAGAACACTTCCCTACTGCTGTGGTGTCTTGCGACTTCATGATGACTCTCGCCGTTTTGGGAAGACTGCATGATCTGGGGCTTCGCGTGCCTCAGGATGTTTCGGTGGTGACGTTTGACGATCCGCCAACGGCTTCTCAGATGCGGCCTTCGTTGACCGCTGTTGCGCAGACCATTCCTAGATTGGGATACCGCGCAATTCAATGCCTGCGAGAACTCGTTGCAGGGGGCGAAGTGCCGCATATCGACCGAATACCGACCAAGTTGGTCGTTCGCGAATCGACCGCTCCCCCTAACCGGTAAGAGCGATCAAAAAAAGGTTTTAACCCATGTCTCAGGAACTTAGGATAGAGCGCCTCTTTGGCGGTCGCCCCATTTTGTCGCCTCAAGGTGATGGATGGGAGTCGGGCGTCACATTTAACTCAGCAGCCGTGCTTCTGGAAAACACACCAGAAAATCGCCCGCTGATACTCGGTTTGCTAGGCGCGGGCCAACAACCGAGAGATATCGTGGTGCTTCATTATCGAGCTCGACCCGCGAAAGACCCTGGATTTGAGAACACCCGATCCTACATTGGTCTTTCGATTCACGAGCCGGATTTGACACTCATCTCAAGGCGAGAAACGCCAGTTATCTTTCCCGGCCGATCCGGGGAACCAGACTACCTGGGAGCCGAGGACCCTCGAATAAGTAAGGTTGACGGAAAATTCTGGGCCATTTACTGCGGTGTCGCCGAAGATCCTCGTCCGGAGCATCACTGGATCGGCTACGTTTGCGCTGCCTCATCTGACGATTTGGTCGACTGGAAGAAAACGGGAGTTTTACAAGGTTTTAGTGGAAGCAAGTCCAACCCGCACAGTAACAAAGACGCGGTGCTTTTCCCAGAAAGGATAGATGGGAAAGTGGCAATGCTTCACCGACCCATGGTCGGCGATCAGGACACTTGGCAAACCACCCTTGCTTTTGCAGAGAAACCAGAAGGCCCCTATATCAATCAGGGTCCAATTCACGGCGCGATCAAAAAACCCGAATTCGACAAAACCTGGTGCGGTGCGGGTGCGACGCCGATCAAGATTGGCGAGGGCAGATACGTTTCTATCGAACACACCGGGGCATACTATCCCGATAAATCAAGACGATATGTGCTTGATGCATTCCTGTACGATTTCAATAACTGGGACCCGACTGACCCCTCGACTGTGATGAAAGCTCGCCTCGATGAGCTGATGATTCCGGAAACCGACTTTGAGATCAATGGGCCATTTGAGGAAAGCGTCGGAAACGTCCTCTTCTCGTGTGGTGCCTATGTTTACGATGGCTGGCTTTACATCGTGTATGGCGGTGGAGACTCGTATATTCTAGGCGCACGGCTTAGGTTCGACGAACTGGTAGCCGAACTAGAAAAGCGAGCGGAAAAAGTAGCGCGCGAAAGGATGTCACTAGGAGTTTTTTAATGTTATTGTTCGTTCTCGCAGCGTCGCTGGGAACGTCACAACTGGCGATCCCCCGTGTTGACCTTCTCCCAGACCGACCTACGCCCTATTTGATGCGCGATTGGTCAAAGACGGCGATTGATTTTGATCATTTCGTTTTTGACCGAAACCAAACCGCGCCTTTCACACCATTGGTTTGGAGTGTGCCAAACACACCCAATCTAGAAGAAGATGGATTCGGCATTCCTTCGTATGTTGGCAAAGAACAGGTTCGCGGCAAATGGGATGAAGCCATCACTGCACTAGGCGCGGTTCTCGGACCAACGGCGGTAGGCGTCAACAAAATCGCCTACGCAAAACTTCTCGCGCAATACCACCGCCCGGGACCTGGCATCGTCGTCAACAACGTCGGCAGCCATGGTGGCAACTCGTTTTGGTATGACCTATTGCCAAGCGTAGTCTTCTCACAGATCGCCAGTCGATTTCCGAGTTGGGGACAAGGACAAGCTATTTCCAAGGGGATCGCCGATGGATGGATGCATGCGTCGCAGTCTCTCAACTACGACTTCGACCACACGGCCTACTCATTTGACTCAAAGGCACCGTTTGACAACCAACAATGGACTGAACCGGAATCAGCCGCAGCAGTGGCTTACATCGAACTACAATACGCGTTGAAATCTGGAAACCCGAAATACCTGGCCGTCGCAAAGAAGGCTCTCAACACGCTACAGAACCGCGCCGATAACCCAACTTACGAGGTTCTCACCCCATTTGGAGCACTCTCTGCGGCTTACCTCAATGCCGAAAAGGGCACCCAGTACGACGTTCCGCGATTTGTCAACTGGTGTTTCGATCCAACCTCTCCACATCGAGTAGGGTGGGGAATGGTCGTTGGAAAATGGGGTGGCATCGACGCAGGCGGGTTGATGGGGTCTACCACCGACAGCGGAGGATATGCGTTCGCAATGAACACCTATCTGAGTTTAGGAACTTTAGCTCCAGTTGCTCGTTACGACGACCGCTTATCCGCTTCTCTTGCCAAGTGGATTCTGAATGCGGCCAACGCTTCGAGGTTGTTTTACCGAAACTCGCTCCCGAAGGATCATCAGTCCAGTCCAGATTGGACCGGGGACCCAAACAACGCACTTGCTTACGAAGGGGTCCGCAAAACCTGGGAAGGCAAATCACCCTACGCTACCGGAGACGCAGTTCGCGGGAAATGGGCTCAAACCGATCTAGGCTTGTATGGAAGCGGATATGTTGGGCTCCTCGGGGCATTGGTGAAAACGACAAACGTTCCCGAGATCCTTGAGATCAACTTACGCGCTACAGACTTCTTACCGACCAAGAGCTATCCAACGAGTCTTTACTGGAATCCGTACGACACAACCAAGACTGTAAGAATCAACCTTGGGCAGAAGGCTGTTCGCCTGTACGACGCAGTCGGTAACGGATTCATAGCTTCGAAAGCGATTTCAGGAAACTACTCTCTTCGGATTGCATCGAAGCAAGCCATTCAGCTTGTCCAAGTACCGGTAGTCGGTGCTTTGAAGGTGTCTGGCCGAAAATCCCTAGTTAATGACATCGCGATAGATTTTAATAATGGGAAGCAACCAATGCCTCAACCCACCCAGCCGGTTCGGATTGATTTGAGTCGGAAGATTCAGGTCCCAAGAGCTGACTCGGAGAATGTCGATTGGGCGAAATCAGCTGCCATCAAAATGACGGCAGGCAAGATGCAAGCTGAAATACGATTTGCATGGAATTCCACCTACCTGTTCTTTCGCGCTGACCAAGCAAGTCCTTCCACGGCAAAGGTCGAAGCTCCGTCAGCGTCCGAGCTTTCGACGCATCACTGGGATTTTGAGAACCTCATTTTGAATTTCGATCCAAGCCGTGAAGCCTATCCGATTACAGCTTTACCTGAGATCGTTTTGGGCTGGAGTTCCGATGCACAGACCAACCTAGTCGCCTCTGTAGTGATGCCGAAAGGCACCGTTCAGACCACTACTGGCGGATCGTATGGCAACGCCAATCGGTGGATTGAAGGAAAAATCGCCTGGCGAGACCTCTATGCCGCTTTGGGAACAAGAAAACCTCTGAGCGAAATCGCTAAGAAATGCTCGATGATCAGTTGCCAACCTATGCTGACTGACGGTAACTGGGCGCGACAGGCTTATTTGAACGGCAAACCTTATTCAAAGCCCACCGGATTCGATCGTGATTCTGTGACGTTGGTGTTGAAGTGAGACTTCTCAACTGGGCGATTGTTTCCCTTGTGCTTGCATCGGGGTGCTCACATCACAGGACAGCAGATGCGAACGGCAGGCACACCGTGATCTGGCTTTATCCAATTGACGTCGGCACTCAAGAGATGACCAAGCAATTGGTTGCAAAGTTCGAGAAAGAGAATCCTGACATTCACATCGAAGTTCAGTCGGTGCCTGGAAGTCAGTACCAAACAAAGCTAAAAACGCTTGTTGCTGCTGGCGAAGCTCCTGATGTTTTCGTCTGTGGCGATGTATATCTTGCTTACCTCAAGCCATTCTTGTCGGACCTGACCGATCTAGCCACGCGGGATGCAAAGGAAGTGAACATCGAGGACTACTATCCTGCTGTTCAGAAGCTCGTTAAACGAGACGGACATATCTACTTCCTGCCTCAATGGTTCAACGTCTCTTTGCTTTATTACAACAAGAAACTCTTTGACGATGCGAAAGAGCCGTACCCGACGGGCTCATGGACTTGGGAGGACTACGCCCGAACCGCAAAGAGATTAACTTCCAAAGAGATTTGGGGCAGCACCGTGACCACGGGATGGTGGGGCGAATGGCTAACACTCGTTCACGGGGCTGGTGGCGATCTGTTCAATTCAGAAGTCACCAAAGCAACCCTTGACACTCCCGAAGCGGTCAAAGGTCTTAGTTTCTATCGAGACGCCATCAAGCAGGGCTTCGCACCTTCGCCAGGCAATGGGCCTTCAACCGGATTCGCAAGTGGCAAGTTTGCGATGGACTATGGCGGACACGTCGGCTTGTGGGCAACCTATCGCCAAATCCCAAATCTCGATTGGGATATCGAGGCACTTCCGAAAGGACCAAGCGGTCGCCGAGGTGGCGAAATCTCGCTCACCGCATTGGGAATTTCGAAATCCAGCCCAGAGCGTGAGTCGGCATGGAAGTTCGTCAAGTTTATGAGTTCACAAGAAAGCATCCGGGCTCACGTGGATCGCGGCTATCTTGCCATTCGACGATCTGTCGCAGCCGAAAAGCGAGACAAAGACTTAGCGCCGAAAAACCGGGGTGCTGTCGAGCGAGCCCTTGAAAGTGCTGAACCTATTCCAAGTAGCAAGGACTTCATTGAGATAGCGCTTGACCTCGTTCAGCCAGAGATTGACCGGATGCTAACTGAGAACATAAGCCCTGCGCAGGCAGCAAAACGTGCATCTGACGCTGCCAACTCATTCTTAAGAGCAACGAACGGCGGTGCAAAATGAGCAAACTACAGGCCAGGTGGTGCTGGGTGATGATTGCCCCGGCGACTTTAGGTTTGCTCCTCTTCACGTTAGGGCCGATGCTCATTTCGCTGTATCTTAGCTTCACCGACTATGATGTGGTTTCGAAGCCAAATTTTGTAGGTCTGGCAAATTACCATTACCTCTTAATGGCAGATCCATCATTTTGGGTCTCGGTAAAGGTCACTGCCATGTATGCCGTTGGGAGTGTCCCACTCGGGCTCTTCGCGGCACTTATGGTTGCTATGCTCCTGAATTTGGACATTCCGTTCAAGGGCGCATTCCGGACTCTCTACTACCTTCCGACTCTGCTTCCAGCCACAGTAAGCGGCGTTCTTTGGGCTTGGATATTTCAGCCGACGGATGGACTGCTTAACCGAATGCTTGCTCAGGTCGGCGTGACGGGGCCTTCCTGGACGCAGTCGCCGAGTTGGGCACTTCCGGCGCTCGTCATTATGAGCATCTGGAGCTACGGCGGCTCAATGGTGATCTTTTTAGCGGGGTTGCAGGAGTCACCCAAAGCTCTCAATGAAGCTGCAGCTCTTGACGGAGCAAACGCGTGGCATAGATTCCGAATCGTTACTTGGCCCGCATTGACACCAGTCGTTTTCTTTAACCTGATCATGGGTTTGATCGGGGCAATGAAAGCTTTCGACCAAGCATTCTCATTCGGGCAATCGAATGGAGCAGGCATCGGAGGCCCCGCACGAGCGACTCTGTTCTACGTTCTAAACCTGTATACGAAAGCCTTTGAGCACTTCCATATGGGTCTTGCGAGCGCAATGGCTTGGATTCTTTTTGCCATTATCGGGTTGATCACGTTTCTTAACTTTCGTCTTTCCAAGAGATGGGTTTATGACGAGGCCGCATCATGAGATCTAAGTATATAGTCGCTCTCGTCATCACGCTTGTCGGGTTGGTCGTCTGCCTTACACCATTAGTTTGGATGGTTTCGACGTCTTTAAAACCTTTCGATGACTTGCTGAAAGGTGGCCTCGAAATTGTGCCAAGTCGTCCGAGACCAGCAAACTACTCTGAGGCGCTAAGTAATTTCGACTTCTTAAGGTCTTTCTGGAACTCAAGTCTTGTCGCGATCTTGACCGTACTTGGAACGTTAGCATCCTCGATTCCTGCCGCATACGCATTCGCTCGACTGAAAGCTAGAGGGGCTTCCTTGGTATTTACCGGTCTCCTAGCCACTATGATGCTTCCCGGGCAGATCACGATCATTCCTGTGTTTAAGCTTTTCGCCTCTCTGGGAATGATCGACACTTATGCTCCGCTTGTCCTGCCGGCTTGGCTGGGCACGAACGCTTTTGGCATTTTTCTGTTGAGACAGTTCTTCAAAACTCTTCCTGAAGAAACCATGGAAGCGGCAAGGCTTGACGGCGCGCATGAAGGGCTAATCTTGTGGAAGATAGCTGTGCCGTTGGCTAAGCCAGCCGTAGTAACCGTCGCCGTGTTTGCATTTCTTGGCTCGTGGAATGACCTTTGGGGTCCACTTGTCTATCTTCATCGCCAAGAATTGATGACGTTGCCGGTTGCTTTAGTCGACTTTGTCGGTGGAGCGGCTACTGTTCAAGGAACACCTTGGAATCTGGTTATGGCAGCAGCAGTTGTGACAGTATTGCCGTCGATCATCATCTTCGCGTTGTGTCAGAAGAGCTTCGTCGCTGGCATCGCCAATACGGGAATGAAGTGAAGGTATACCAGTACCTGAATCGGGGTAAAAGCTTATTGCAAAGCTAGTTCATTGCTGATTGAATTACTAGGCTTGACGCCTTACATCATAATCACATTACCGCACATTGCAGTTCTTTACTAGATATAAATGTGGCCTAGTGAATCTAGTTTTCATACAAGCGGCTTTTTGACACACGCATATTCTCATCTATTTATGGTGCAGCTAGCGAGTTAAGAGCAAATAAGCAGCCGCATTGCGTCAATTTTGCTGGCTTGAAGTTGATAGAAGGGTCGCAAATCAACGCTAACTAGGTGATTAATGCAGATCTCGTTGGTGCCTCAACTGTCTTTCGGTAACGGAAAGAGAACGAAGCAATCTATTCTCTATAATCTTTCGACAATTTATCGCCATATAATAATAAAAGGACTCCACATATTTTGCTTAATCCTGTCGATGAGCTATCCAGATCTGCTGACTGCATTTTTGCTTCCTCCGATGAAACCATTCAAACTAGTTGTTTTTGATCTCGCTGGAACGACTGTAAAAGACGTCAATGCGGTCGGACTTTGTATGCAAGAAGCGATTGCAGAAGTCGGAGTCAACATTTCACTTGACGAAGTAAACCAAGTCATGGGGATGCCGAAGCCAATCGCCATTCGCGTTCTCTTGGATCGAGCAGGCGTTGACGTCGACCATTTAGCAGTCCATGAGTGGTTTCGACATCTGATGATCGGTTTCTACAAGACGTCCGCCTTAGTCTGTGAAATTCCCCAGGCTCTGGCGAAACCTTCAAAGCTCTTCGGGAAAAGGGAGTTGTTGTTGCCGTTGACACTGGATTTGATCGCGAGACGACCAAAATTTTGCTCCACCGAATGCCTTGGGATGGCTTGATTGATGATTCAATAACCAGTGATGAAGTTGAACATGGCCGTCCAGAGCCGGACATGATTTTCGAACTCTGTCGGCGTGCCAACGTCAGCCCGGAGGAAACAATCAAAGTTGGCGATACCCCTGCTGATATTCTTCAGGGTAGGGCTGCCGGGGTTGGGCTTGTCGTAGCGACGACGTACGGCACACATACAAAAGAGCAACTTGAAAAGCACAATCCCGACCTATTCATCGATCAGATCGGGGATCTATTGAATCTCTTTTAGATCGCTTTACTTAGATCGGCCCATCATTCGACGTCTAGGATCACGCCTTTTCTCTTGCCCAAGCGATTTCTGAGGAGCTGTCCCTAACAGGGCGCGCAGTTCGTTGATCTCGTCACGAACAACCGCCGCTTTTTCAAACTCCATTGACTTCGCAAGGTCTTTCATATCCTTTTCAAGTGATGCAATGAGGACCGGAATGTCCTCGATTCTCACCGGCGCTCCATCCCGACCGACTTTCTCCATCACCTCTGAACTGTACTGGGCAGACAATTCGTTGGCGGCATCGTAGGATCGAACGGTTTCCCTGACCACCTTTGCGACAGTCTTTGGTTGGGTCCCGTTCTTCTGATTGTATTCAAACTGGATTTGACGTCGTCTGTTCGTTTCGCTGATCGCTCGTTCCATCGAGCCAGTTACGTTATCGGCATACATCAGAACGAGACCACTGACGTTTCTTGCTGCACGACCAATGGTTTGAACTAATGAGGTTTCCGAACGAAGAAACCCTTCTTTGTCAGCATCTAGTATCGCAACTAGCGTGACCTCTGGCAAGTCTAGACCCTCACGAAGAAGGTTCACCCCAACGATTACATCGTAGACACCCAGTCGCAAATCTTTCAAGATCTCGGGACGGTCGAGGGAATGAACATTGCTGTGAATGTACTGAACTTTGACTCCAACATCCTGAAGATAGCCTGTCAAATCCTCTGCCATCTTCTTGGTTAGGGTGGTCACTAAGGTGCGCTCACCTTTGGCAACTCTCTGTTGAATTTCGCCTATCAAGTCATCAATCTGCCCTTTGGTTGGTCGCACGATAACCTCAGGATCAATAATGTAAGTTGGCCTAATGATTTGTTCGACAACTTGGCTTTGTGCTTCTTTCTCAAAGGGTCCAGGAGTCGCGGAAACGAAGACGACTTGAGGCACCCTCTCAAGGAACTCTTCAAACTTCAGAGGCCGATTATCCAACGCGCTTGGAAGGCGAAAACCATAGTCGACGAGAACCGATTTTCTCTGTCGATCGCCGTTAAACATAGCGCGCACTTGCGGCAACGTCACATGGCTCTCGTCAATAAACACAATCGAGTCCGATGGCAAGAAGTCGAGCAGAGTGTAAGGTGGCGTTCCGGGTGCTCGACCGTCGAAATACCGCGAGTAGTTTTCAATGCCAGAGCAATAACCCACCTCCCGCATCATCTCGATGTCGAACTCAGTCCTCTGTCGAATCCGTTGCGCCTCTAGAAGTCTCCCCTGCGAGGTAAACATTGCCTCTTGAGCCACCATTTCTGCCGTGATGAGTTCAATCACCTCGTCCATTCGCTCGTACGGTGTCACGTAGTGGGTCGCTGGAAAGATGCTAATCTTTGAAGGCTCATCAAGAACATCGCCAGTCAGAGGATCAAAGAGTCGAATGCGCTCGACGGTATCCCCGAAGAACTCAACGCGAGTGATGACTTCCTCATCCTTCGGCTGAACTTCGAGAGTATCTCCGCGAACACGGAAAGTCCCTCGATCCAGAACGAGCTCGTTTCTCACAAACTGCATCTGGACCAGTTTCTTTATGGCGGCGTCAAGATCAAACTGCTGATCCCTCTCGAAGGTGACGACACCTTCGGCATATTCGCTCGGAGAACCGAGACCATAGATACAACTTACAGAAGCTACAACGATGACGTCGCGTCGCTCAAGCAGACACTGAGTAGCAGCATGACGTAAACGCTCGATCTCTTCATTGACGCTACTATCTTTTTCGATGTAAAGATCTGAACCAGGCACATAGGCTTCGGGTTGGTAGTAATCGTAATACGAGATGAAGTATTGAACCGAGTTGTCGGGAAAGAAAGCTCGAAACTCCTGACATAGCTGAGCCGCCAACGTCTTGTTGTGCGCCAAGATGAGCGCAGGGCGCTGAGTTTCTTGGATGACACTGGCCATCGTGTAGGTTTTTCCGGTTCCGGTCGCACCCATCAGCGTTTGAAATCGGAAACCCGATTCCAGCCCTTCGACTAGGCCTGAAATGGCGCTTGCCTGATCGCCTTTAGGGCTGAAATCGCCCGAAAGTCGGAGTGGTTCATCAAACTGAACAATCGCCATACGTCTACTATATTACGCGATTTCGATTTCTTGCGTTGCTTTACAAATCTTCAAGAAAGAACGCTTTATCCACGACACCGTTGCAGACAACAACGCCTTCTGAAACTAATCGAGACTCCTGGTCCATTGCAGCGACTGGGTTGAGCTTTTGGATTGGCAAATTGCCTGATTTCGCCACAACCCGCCACCACGGCGCATCGGGTGGGCAAATCGTCATCCATCTCCCAACAATTCGCCCAGATGTCGGTTCATCGAGCAGAGAGCCTAATAGGCCGTAAGAGACAACTTTGCCTCTCGGTATCTGGCGCACTAGACTCCAAAGGTTAATAAGCCTGTCGCTCATGTCTGATTGGGGTAGTGGACCATCCAGAATTCGGGGTCTGGAATCACTTCAAAGCCATGTTTTTGATATAGAGTCTGCGCATCCTTGGTCAGTAGACACCAGCGACGAAAGCCCTGATAATCCGGATGCTGCATCGCGTATTCAACCATTAAGCTGGCAATTCCCTTGCCGCGAACGGACTCATCCACATAGACATCGGTGAGCCACCCAAAAGTGACACCGTCGCTAATAACCCTCATGTAGCCAACTTGCTCACCCTCATAAAAGGCACCGATAACGAGCGCTGATCCGGCTGCCGCGCGTTCAACTTTTTCGCTCGAAACGTCTTTTGCCCAGTAGCTAGAAGCAAGCCAGCCATGAACTTTTAAAAAGTCCATGGCTGGAAGACCCGTTCGTATTTCTATCATCGCCCTAGCGACGTAGCATCTGCTTAAGCTCGGAAGCAATACCTGCGTAGTTCATTGCAACCTGCTCGGTAATGATGCCCGCCTTTACGTAACGGACGAGCGATTGGTTCATCGTCTGCATGCCCCAGAACGACCCTTCGCTCATTAGGTTATAGAGGTCGCCAAAGTGTCCATCTTCAATCGCCTTACTAATCGTCGGCGTACAAATGAGGATTTCGTTGGCAACGACGCGACCGTTTCCATCGGCGCGAGGAACCAGCTTTTGCGCGATGATGGCTCGGAGAGAACCTGCCATACGCTGACAAATGTGGTGCTTTTCATGAGGCGGGAACATGTTGATAACACGGTCCATCGTCTCATATGCCGAGGCGGTGTGAACGGTTGAGAAAACTAAGTGTCCGGTTTCACCAGCCTGAAGCGCAACGTTCATCGTGGCGACGTCGCGCATTTCACCAATGAGAATGACGTCAGGAGCTTCACGAACGACCGCTCGAAGAGCAGGCTGGAAGTCCAGCGTGTCGATTCCGATTTCTCGTTGAGACACATAGCTCAAATGGTCTTGGTGAACAAATTCAAGCGGGTCTTCAATCGTAACGATGTGCGAGCGACGGGCTTTGTTAATCACGTCAATCATCGCAGCTAGCGAAGTGGTCTTACCACTACCCGTAGGACCTGTAACCAGGATAAGGCCCAGGCGCTGTTTACAAAGCTCGTTAAGTACAGGCGGCAAACCTAGTTCTTCGATAGACCGGATGTTGAGCGGAATGATACGCATAACCGTCGCACAAGAGCCGCGCTGACGATAGATGTTCATACGAACACGAGCGTGAGTGCCGACGGCGAAGCCTAAGTCCATTTCGTGCGTTTGCTCGAAAATGTGCTTCATACGATCGCTCATCATCTCGTAGCACATTCTTTCGATAGCCTGTGCGGTGAGAACCGGCCATTCTCCGGGGATGGGCACCATCTGGCTATGCTGGCGCATCATCGGGACCTGATCAGCCTTCAGAAATACGTCAGAGGCATTCTCTTGATAACCGATCTCAATAAATTCGGGGATGTGAAGCGAGTCGAGTGATACCATTCCTTATTTTCTCTTGTTACGAGGGGTCTGTGGACCCGGACGGGCCCGTAGCAGTGCCGAGTATACCAATGCCCCTGCTGCCAAGGCAGCAACGCCAATCACGGCGATCATGGGCCAGTCCTGCTTAGTTGCAGTTGAATCTGTCTTCTTTTCGAGTGTAGCGGGAGCACCTTCGCCTGGGAACAAAACCTTGGCTGGGTCCTGAGTGTTTAGTTTGATCCGATATTCAACACCTGCTGGGTTCCCAGACGACATAGCTTCAGCCTCAACACTACCGTCTTTCGGGAACCATCGCCTAACGATGTTTGGAGAAACGGTGATATCCCGATATAAAACATCAATCCCCTCAATCGTGGTTGGAGCTGGTGCCCCCGTAAGCATCTTGACAATTGGCTCCAGTCGAATCTGTGTCTTGTCGGCTGAGATCAAACCGTCGACAGTTAAGGTTGCGTGCAGAGGCTTCTTACCACCAATCTCAGCCCCATAACGGAAAACCTGGACTGCTCTCGGCGCCGAACCCAAGATAGTCCCCAAGGCCGAGATTTGTTGAGAGAGCACCGTGTCCGAATATTCGGGATCAACCATCGTTATTTCGACCAGATCCGGCCCAAGCTTGTGTTTCTGCACAACCACGAACACTTGAGGGCGGACGCTCGTAAATAAGCTCACAGGACGGGAGGTCTGCGCACACGCAACCGCTATTAGAACTGATGAAACGGCGACGGCAACTGAGCGCATATCCGAGACTCTACCTGCGCAAAAGCGCGCACTTTTATCAGACGCGACCAGATTAGTAGCAAGTTCGACCTATTATGCGAACCTTACATGCGGTTTTGGCGTCAAGAGCCAAGAAAGAAATACCGAAAACAAGGCAAGCGACGGTTAGTTTAGGGCATAATGCCTGCTTGCCCGTCAGGGAGATGGAATGTACGCAATGAATGAATCCGAAATCATGTCGGACGCACATAGTGGGATATTGCTCACCGAATCAGGTTATAAAGCCCTGCAAGTCGAGCTTGAGCACCTTACCACTGTAAAGCGACCGGAAATAGCCGACCGCATCAGAGAGAGCCAGCAGCACGGCGAATTTAGTGAGGATAACAGCGAACTTGATGAAGTTAAGTTTGAGCAAGCAATGGTGGAAACACGCATTGCAGAACTCAAATCGATCTTTGGCAATGCTCAGATCCTCGAAATCGACCAGATTCCAACTGACTCGGTCGGAATTGGTTCGAAAGTGATGGTCCTTGACCTTCAGGCAGACGACGAGTTTGAGGTTAGAGTCGTTTCGTCTATCGAATCGAACCCAGCACAAGACCTCATCAGCATGGAGTCGCCGATGGGCCTTGCACTTCTTGGTCATCCGAAGGGCTCAGAAGTGTTTTTTGAAGCACCAGAAGGTAGAAAGCGCTTCAAGATTCTTGACATAACCCGCTAAGCCGACGACGGCTCGTCGTCGGCCATGCCGGGTTCACACATTTGAGTCTTTACTGAAGCCAGCATCTTCCTCAGCCATTCATGTCTCGCCTGAGCAAGGAATAGTAGGTTCTGGTAAGCCATATTCCTGAGCGATTCTGGATAAGCCGTCGCTTTCAAATCGCGTTCTAGGTCAACACAAAATTGCCTACTTTCCTGAAGCCACGACTTCACAACCCTCACCTGCTCGGTGGGTTTTAACTTATTTAGAAAGTACGCACGGGTACGAATTGGGTCTACGAGAAACATAAGCTCTGTGCGGTCAGGTGGGAAGACAAGCCAGCTGTGTAGCAACGCTTCGCCTTGACTGGTTAATTCGTATTCTGTGCGCTCACGATTTGGAACACCTGCCTTTCTAGCTTCTACAACAAGATTATCTTTCTCTAGTCGACGTAATATACGATAAACCGATCCACTTTCGGCACTCCACCTGCCGCCCCTCATTCGATTCATTTCCTTTCGCATGGCGTAGCCAGAGCTAATTTTCTCGCCAACCATTGCCAATATTAAATACTCAAGTTCACTGTACGGTCCGGATTTAGGCATATGCTTCCTTGTATTTTTGCACTCTAGTTAAAACGGGTTCTTCTATACCAGACAAATACTGTAACGAATTTTCATATTAAGTGCAAGTTTTATGTCTCCTTACGCATCAAATCTGTAAGTCGTCAACAACAACTTGATCTCTAGAGGCATATAAAGCTTGAGAGGGGGTATATTATGCAATCCCCCCGCTCCTTGCGAGGGCACCAATGTCGATGGCACAAGCAACCAACATGGAAGAACAGAAGAAACCGCAGGGCAGTCTGCCACTGCCAAAAGCAAAGCGTGGCGTTAAAGGATTCTTCAACGAAGTCATGCGTGAAATGAAGAAGGTCACGTGGCCAACCAAAGCTGAAACCAACCGCCTCACGACAGTTGTTTTAGGTGTTTGCGTCATTATCGTCGTAATTTTGACGGTGCTTGGCTACTTGTTCCAATCCGTCATCTCACTCATCACAAAGGGATCAATCTAAG
Source organism: Chthonomonas sp. UBA1950 (assembly GCA_002336105.1). GTDB lineage: Bacteria > Armatimonadota > Fimbriimonadia > Fimbriimonadales > Fimbriimonadaceae > Fimbriimonas. The sequence goes on from DDEQ01000046.1 coordinate 152,417, forward strand.
ACCATGCCGAAATCCTGGTACGCGGTTCACACAATCGCTGGGCACGAGAACAAAGTTAAGGATGTTCTTACGCGTCGCGCACAAGTTGAAGGGCTTTGGGAATACGACATCTTTCAAATTCTCATCCCAACTGAGCGCGAGATGCAAACTCGCAACGGCAAGCGATATGAGATGGACCGCAAAGTATTCCCGGGCTACATCCTCGTTCAGATGCAGCTGACTGATGACGCGTTCAAACTCGTCAAATCAACCAGCGGTGTGACAGGGTTTGTTCAAAGTGGTAACAAACCAGTGCCACTAGAGGAGTACGAGGTTCGCCGCATTATGACGAACCTGGAAGCAAGCAAAGAGACTCCGAAAGTCGCTTGGCAAAAGAGTGAAGCGATTCGCGTCGTCGAAGGACCGTTCAGCGACTTTACCGGAAAGATCGAAGAGGTTAACGCGGAGAAAGAGAAGCTCAAGGTTCTCATCAACATTTTTGGTCGCGATACGCCAGTCGAACTCGACTTCAATCAAGTCGAAAAGCTTTAAATCCTTGGTGCTCGTGCCCCGAGCTTGCACGAGCACCATTGCTACCTATCTTGCCCCCGAGAGAGAAGCCTTTTTTACTTTCTCTTCTTTCTGCCGCTTCTGATCGCGGCGATGATCCTGTAAACGGTTAGCCCGGCGGTGACGTACGGAGAAATGCGTTCAAGCTGGCCTGTGAGGCCCTTTGCGACTAAATCCAGCGATCCTGCCACATTCTGTGCCTTTCCTCCGACGTTCGTGACTCTGTCTTGGACTTTACTGGCCACGTCATTGACCTTAGCAATGACTTCTTGCAGCTTAGCTTCTAGTCGCACGATTCGAGGCTGCAAGTCTTCAAGCAACTTATAGGCTTTGAACGACAAAATAATCAGCGCGATGAACAGAACCGAGTTCAGTACAAAGAATAAGCCTGCAGCGTAAATAACCCAACTAGGAATTTCTGTCATCCAATCACCTTCACTTGAACCTGAGCACTTTGAGCGGCAGTGGCAGGTATTTCAACTGTAAATCCTTGTATACCGCCTTCGACCGCTTCTTGAGCATGACCGTCGATGGATACCGCGAATTGAGTTCCCCACATCCCCTTCATCCAAATGCTGGCTTTGTAGCCCGATGCAGCGTTTGTTTCCAGATTGAAGAGCGCTTCGCGCTTTCTTGCATCTATTCGAAGCTCCTTAATTCTCGCTCCAGTTGCAATGGTCTCAAAGTTCAGTTGCCGCACCACTATACGCCTTCCAACGCCGTCCCACGGACGAATGTGATACTGTTCAACTCCATCTACAACCTCGGATTCAAAATGGCACCCAAAGGTGACCACACCACCAAGACGAGTTGGAATCACTAGACTGTATACACCTCTCAAATAGTGGAAGAGGCCTACGCCGACATCGCCGGTCGTCCAACTCATGCCATATTGAGCGCTCGACGCGTCTGGACAGAACCCCATACCAGCAGCTCCATCATGCCGCACAAGCGCCCAGATGCCGAGCATTCCGCCGAAAGCTAGACGTAGTTTTGTTTCGTCAACGGCGAGTTCGTCGTGATCCAGAGACTCTAAAAAGAACAACGAGTTAGCTACTGAAGTAGGCCCAAGACATAGCTCACCCTTATCTTGTAAAGCGGGGTGAGTCATGGCATCGGGCTCTTCAGACCATCGCTTATCAGATCCGTACCACCACCAGCTGGGAGCCATCGACCTCGCCGCATAGGCGTAACGTAAGGCCCTTTCATAGAGGATAGGTCTAGATCGGCGAGAGAACAAAGCGACTTCTTCGAATCCAGTCGTTGACCATGCAGATTGACCACCAAATGGGTGCGTCCTGGTGCTAAACCTAGATAAGCCGCTGTTGAGCTTTGTTCGAAGAACATGCATCGTCTCCCTTAGCTGCTCGTCGTCTGACGCCCTTGAAGCCCAATAGCGCACGGACTGCACGACATGAGACATCAATGGCACGCCTGGTCTCTCATCACTTCTGGCCATTGCCCCAAGACCGAGCGCACCTTTACGCAAATATTCATTCGGTTTCCTAATGGTAAAAGGCGTCATCATCGCTATCCTGGCCATTGCATCGTAAAGAAGATAAGCCATGGGATACAGATCTACGTGTCCGGCATAGCTGGCAATTCCCATCGGATTCGGCAGAAGACTTCCAATCGTTCCATCTCCAGGGTTCATGATGCGGTCTTCAAAGAATCCCGTTAAATATTGGTCGAGCAACCTGATTTGTGCTTCATCCGCGTAAAGAGTGTTCTTTTCGGCCAAGAAGAGGGCGTCGGCTAGGCCACTTTCAATTCCAAACGGCGAGGAGAAACTATCTGAATCGGTGATTGTTGTTAGGTCCTCGATATTCACCGGAACAATGGCATTTCCCCATACGGGGTCAGAAACGACCTGATGATTCGTGATGAACTCTGCGCGCTTACAAATAAGGTCGCCTATCGGTTCTGTCAGCAATAAGTGAACTTCGCTCTCACGATCTTGAACGTCTTCAAAGGAGACTTTGATCGGCCCAGGTGTCAACGGTTTGACGAAGCAGAAACCACCCGATTCATCAGAATCGGTCTCAAGGTCGGCTGGCAAATCTGAATCAAAACGTGTCGGAGTAGCACCAGCAATCTCTATCGCGATTCCAACATCCGCCGGAGCTACCGCCGCCGGCAAAAGGTGAATGGCTGGCCGATTACAAGCAACGAGTGAGGAGAAAACTCCATCGTTCGCTGTCCTATTTGCGCTGACAAAGCGCATCGAGAATTTGCGCTTTTCTCTCGGCTCAAGCACGGTTGAGGTATGCCCAGAAACCCACTCTTGCCACCCTTCCCTTTCGATAGCCGCACGCGAGTAAACGTAAACAACCGGAATGCCATCCCACCGATAAGCCGTCGTTAGCGATGCCGGGACATGATTGTAGAATTCCCATCGCGTGTCTCCACCCGGAAAAACAAGGAGCCCAGGTGGTCTCCCATTCACTCTTTGGGCAAAAATATGGCTCGCCGATCCTCCAATGAAAGGATGAACGTGAATTCGGTCTTGTCCAAGGTTCCGAATGCCTTCGTCTGTTTTGGCGTAGCCATCTAGGACGTTGTTAAAGGCTAGAGGAAACGCAAGTTCGCCAATCTCAACGCTCCGCCTACTGATGTTCTCAATTTCGACATCCCAAGCAATCTGCGGAACGGTGCCTGCAATTTCGTAGAACTGGCCGGTGACGCGCAATTCTTCAACAAGCGACATCTCGTACTCAAATCCGAGCTTGGAGAGATCCTCCTCGTCAGACATTGGCCTTGCATCGGTGTTCCGACTAAGAATCCAAGGATCTTCTGGGGCTGATCGAATTCCGAGAAGTATCGTGCCGGGAAAATAGTCTTCTGTGATCTCCTCGCCCATGTTGAGGGGGGAGCAGACAAACTGATACTCTTCATTTTCGTCAGGGAGCGTAGGATCGCTCACCCAAAGTTGCTGAACTCGACCACCCTGGCCGAATTCCATAGAAATGAGGCTACCGGTCAATTCTTGCCGATCAAGACCGAAATCATCCATATATAAGCTACCGAGATTACCAAACCTTAGGCTGTATTCTATTAGTATGTCGGCAACTCGAATCACAGTCCTTGGAATTGGGTCTGTGCGACACGCTCCCGCCATCATCGGGTCTTTCGCAACATTCTTCGGCGAACGCCCACTCGATATCTGTTTTTACGACGCCGATGAAGAAAGGTTGGACCTTTTTGATCGGTTCGCCCGAGTCGCTTTTATCGCCAACAAAAACAAGCACGGTCTACGTTCGACAAGCGAACCAGAAGAAGCACTAGAAGACGCGACCCACGTCATTCTCTGCCTTGAAGAAAACTGTGCAAGGAAAATGCTGACCAATAAGCGAGCTTCAGTACAGGACGGAGTCAGCTACCTGATGCCTCTTGTTCCTGCTGCCGCGTCAATGTTGAACCTCATTTCCGAAGATCTCGATTTGGGAGATAGAGAGGCACTCTTCCTCAATTGGCCGCCGGAAGTAAGTGAAATCGAGAAGCCAAAGATTCCACATCAGGTACTTCGATGGATTTATCAGGATGAATATTTGCACGACTTTTTCAAAGCCCATGCAAGTACCCCTTTGAAATCTTGGCTTGATAATCCGCTATTCAGCTTGAGCTAAGCGCCGCAGTTTGATAGCGCATGTCTGTTCTTCTTTAGATTTGAGGGTTGAACCACAACATCACGAAGCATCCATTCCGTAGAATCTTTACATATGACGAGTGCCGCAACCGGGGGAAAAGCCCTGAGAACCTACTTGGAGATGATCAAGTTTGAACACTCGATCTTCGCACTTCCCTTTGCAATGGTTGGAATGATGTGGGGTTCCTGTGCGTCTCGCGGAACTGCTTGGCCCGGATTCCAGGTCTTCGCGCTTATCGTTATCGCCATGGTCAGTTGCCGTAGTGCAGCAATGGCATACAACCGTATTGCTGATCGAGATATCGATGCAATCAATCCACGAACCAAAATGCGAGCGATTCCGGCTGGGTTGCTCGAGCTAAAACAGGTCAATTTGTTCTTCTATGCGAGTTGCCTAATTTTCTTTATCGCTGCGGCATTGATCAACCCGCTCGCCCTAAAGCTCAGCCCATTTGCACTTGGCATTACTCTGTTTTATTCACGGACTAAACGGTTCACGCCACTCTGTCATATCTTTTTGGGGTTGGCGATGGGAGTCGCACCAGCGGCTGCTTGGATCGCTTCGAGCGGGACACTAGGCACGCCTATCATCTGGTTAACGGTTGCTGTCCTTGGTTGGGGGGCTGGCTTTGATGTTATCTACTCGTTGCAAGATGAGGATTTTGATCGCGAAAACAATCTAAAGAGCATTCCTGTCGCGGTCGGAAAATCCCGAGCACTCTTCATCAGCAGACTCCTTCACCTACTCTGTGTGGTCTGCCTCACAATGGGTGGGATCGCATTTGGTGCGGGGACACTTTATTTTGCGGGAGTTATCCTTGTTGCCGGGTTGCTCGTGTTCGAGCAGAGTCTCGTCAAACCAAACGATCTGAGCAGGGTAAACATGGCGTTCTTTACTCTCAACGGCTACGTGAGTTTGGGATTGTTCGCATTTGTGTTGGCTGATCAGTTAGCGGGCTGTGCAAGGTGGGTCCTTTGAAAATCGCTTGTGTCCAAATGGATGTCGCCCTTGCCGATGTCCAATCCAATATCGCAAAGGTGATCGAACACATCAGAGCATGTGCTGATAACGGCGCTAACCTCGTTGTGTTCCCAGAATGCGCGCTTACCGGTTACGGGTATGCCGTACTGGAGCACTGCCAAGGGTTCGCCACGAAGCCCGAGCAATATGCCGAGATTCAGAAGACAGTTGACGAAACAAACACCTATTGCGTCGTCGGCACCATGGAGTCCGGGGGAGACGTGGTGAAAAACGTTGCTCGTTTCTTCTCACCACAGGCGCCAAACCAACTCTATGTCAAGACTCACCTACCGTTTATGGGTGCTGACCGATTTACAACCCCAGGGGATGCGTTGCCATTGTTCGAGACTCCCTGGGGCTCAATTGGAATCCTCATTTGCTACGATCTTCGATTTCCAGAAGCAACCCGGACCATGGTGCTGAACGGGGCTGACCTTATCCTAGTCCCAACGAACTGGCCGGTTGGAGCAGATGTTTCTGCAGACCATATTGCTATCGCCCGAGCGGCAGAGAACCGCGTTTTTGTGGCGACGTGTAACCGCGTCGGCGACGAATCCGGTTTCACCTTCTTTGGTCGGAGCAAAATCATAGGAATTGATGGCGCAGTGTTGTCCGCTGCAACGGATGCTGAACAAGTCATCTATGCCGAGATAGACCTCGTTCATGCGCGTAAAAAGAGACGGATCGTGATTCCTGGGGAATACGAAACTGACCTAATAGAAGATCGACGCCCCGACCTCTATTCGCACGAATAGTTTCGAACTCTTGGATCATCGCCAAATCGACGGGATCTTCAATTTCGAATAGGCTTCAATCGCAAACCGATCCGTCATTCCGGCGACGTAGTCCACCGCCCCTTGAAGACCCTCATACCCTTCAGGGAGGCCCTCCTGAACCAAACTCGCGAATAGTTCACTTACAAGCGTCTTGGCCTTCGGAACATCAGGGTACAGCACCGGATACAAAAGGTAAACGTTTTCAAATAGCCATTCTTTGAGGTCATTCATCCGACGCATTAAGTCGTCGGACATCTTTATCGCAGGTTGGTTCTCGCTGTGGTCGATCACGTCGAGCACCATCGCTTCAACCCGTTTGCCATGTGTTACACCAATCTCGTGGATGTAACTCGGGACTGAACGAATGATCTGGGCTCGAAGAGCATCGTCCAAATCATGGTTCACATACGCGATGCGGTCGCTGATCCTCACCACCGCCGCTTCAAGAGTCGAGGTCGGTTCTCCATCGTGAGCAGTCAGATCCTTTCTGCCTTTGCTATGCCCCCCTACACCCGCAAAGGTTTCGTTGGTGAGGTTCAAGTCTTCCATCACATGCAAGACTCGGAGCGATTGTTCTGAATGATTGAAGTGCGTTGGACCGTCTGCATCCGGGTGAGCTATCCGATAAGTCTTGATGGCATCATCGAGAGCACTTTCCCCAGCATGTCCAAAAGGTGTATGGCCAACATCGTGACCGAGAGCAATTGCTTCGATCAAGTCTTCATTAAGTCGAAGAGCACGCCCGATCGTTCTTGAAATCTGCGCAACTTCGAGGCTGTGGGTCAGTCGTGTTCGGTAATGGTCTCCGAATGGATCAATAAAAACCTGTGTCTTGTGTTTAAGGCGGCGAAAAGCCTTCGAATGGAGAATTCGGTCGCGATCTCTCTGGAAACAAGTACGGATGGGGTCTGGGTCTTCAATTCGCGGTCTCCCCGTCGATTCCGCAGCTCGGGTTGCATAGGGGGATAGATATTCAAGTTCTCGCTGTTCTGTCAGCTCGCGGATTCTTTGGGACACAGTACAAAGACGAGACGGACCTTCAATCAGATGCGGCTAAGCAGCTAAGGATCGTGACTTCGAGACCAATTCTTCGATAACGGCCTCAAGATTCTTTGTGAAAGCGCCTTCAGAGAACATCTGCGAAGCCTTGACCTTCTGTCTGAGCTCACTTCGTATCCTGCTAAGTTGGGGAATATCCGAGCAAAGTGAGACGACAGTATCGACAAACTCTGTCTCAGATTCTGTGACCCAATCCGCGTTCCCGGTCGGTTTCAAAAACACCTCGGAAAGGTGGCCAACTGGAGTGGAAGAAGACAGGGAAACCACTGGAACCCCCATCCACAGAGACTCAATCGTTGTCGTACTTCCTGTAAATGGAACCGTATCGAGAACCACATCCACCTTGGAATAGTTGTCTAGGTAGTCCAAACAATCGATACTGGGGTCGATGTAGATCCGATCAAGCTCAATTTCTTGTTCAGAAAAGAAGCTCAGGATTCGCTGTTTACAAAAAGGATCCTCTGCTCCACGTCGGTCAATACGCAACCGACTTGTTGGAATTCTTCGGAGGACTTCCGACCAATTAGTTATAGTCTCACGCGTAATCTTAGCGATATTGCTAAACGTGCCAAAGGTTACGAACCCATTTTTGAGGGCTGGCAGTGGCGAAACTTCTGGCGCTGATTCAGGCATCCGCCAAGCCGATGCGCTACTTTCAAATCGAACAATCTTCTCTGTAAAGAACTGCTCCTCTTCGGGCCTAATTTGGATAGGGTCAACAATGAAGTAGTCAATCGCCGGATGCCCGGTCGTCGCAAAAAAGCCAAGCATCGTTGCTATGATTGGTGCAGGCTTATACGCCAACGCTGTCATACGATTCCGAGACGTGTGACCAGACAGGTCAATAAGAATGTCGAGGTCATCTTCTGCAATCTTGTGAGCAAGCCGATCATCTTCAACTTGCCAAGCGACAAACCAATGATCAGAGTGTTCTCGAATGGCTTCTGTAACGTCATCTTCTGCGCCTAGATTTGAATAGCTAAAAACCTCAAACTTATTCTTATCTATCTCCTTGAGCACTCGAAGCACTTGAGTTGCGACAGGATGTCGGCAAAAATCACCTGAGATGAGGCCCACTCGAATCCGCCCGTTTCGGTTTATGGATTCGCGCCAGATCGATGGTTTAGCGATGGACCGGCCCCAAGTTTGAGCCACATTCTTCCCGATCAGCGGGTTAAAGGTGTCGGAGTAATAAAGGACACCGATGAGTGCGCTCCAGGCGGGAATGTTGTTCGGGTCCTGAGCGAGAACCTCCTGCCAAGCTGCGATGGATTCGTCTAAATGTCCTGTCTCCCAAAGAACACTTGCGATATTCATTCTGGGAGGAATGAGCGACGGGTCCAAACGCACCGCCTCGCTTGCTGCTTCCAAAGCCCGACTCGGTTGAGAGGTCTGATTATAGGCTCTTGCCAGATTCATCCAAACTTCGGGGTTGTTTGGTGTTCGACGAACTCCTTCCTCTAAGACTGGAATAGCATCGGCATAAGCTCCCGTCTCGATAAGAACATTCCCGAGATTGTTATATCCGTCGATGGATTCTGGACATCTGGTCAACGCCTCTCTGAAGGTCGAAATCGCTTCTGAATAATGACCAAGCCGATACTGGCAAATTCCAGAGATCTGCCTAAACAGATCGTCGTCTGACACTTTGATTAGCGCTTGGCTAGCATCAAACGCACGTTGAAACTCCCCAACCGACATCCACTGCATCACAGATTCCAAGTTGGGAAGGGGTCTATGCATTGAATAATTCCTGCCTAGATTGTCGGTAAGCTCGGCTTATCCCTGCAGATTTACCGGGGCAATCTTGGCACAAATTCCAATCGACACCCTCGTTTTCAGGTATATTATTGTCCTTACTAGCGTGCGCTCGTAGCTCAGTGGATAGAGCATCAGCTTGCGGAGCTGAGGGTCGGAGGTTCGAGTCCTCTCGAGCGCGCCAACTTCCAAAACGACTTAGCCTAGTCTTTCTTTGGCGAGAGAAGCATGCGTGCAGAAACCTCGTTTCCGTGCCCCAAGCGTTCGACCATATACTTCTTTTCTTCGCCGCTTAGTCGCTCCCACTTTCCTTGTGAGCGTTCCTGAATCTCAATCAGTCGTTGAGATTCTTGTTCTGATATAGTGGCCTGTTGTTGCGAACAACCGACGAATAACAACACTAACAAAATCAGGGCGTATTTGCCAACCATTTCTCTGGACGGTCCACCTCCTCAGGTTTCATGAACTTGACGTGAGAATCCACCATGGCAAAGTTGCTTCCACCTGCAAATTTACGCCAAGAAGGGTACATCATACGCCAAAATTCCACTCCTTTGTCTTGTTGCGCCAACCTAATCCCCGTAGGCAGCCAATCGGCATACACCCCGGGCAATTTCATACAAGGATCGACTTCGTTATTGAGTTTATCTGGGCATCCGTAGGCTTGCCCATAATACTCAAGCATCCCATTCGCGAGCATAACCACCTCGGTGACACCGGTTACAGAACTCTCGGCGGTTGCGCTTGAAACACTATTGGTGAATTCCGAAGGAATGGTCATGAGACCAAATGGGTCTTTGACACCCCATGCTTTGCGTCCATCAGAAAACTGGGTGACTGCATTCGGCAAATAGGAGCTTCGCTGTAAGGGTCGTAGCGGTCCCAGCCCTAATCCATCTTCGGGCAAATAGGGGCTGAAATGATCTGCCGGTGAAACCAAGATATCGACACTCTTTGCGTACGCACCAACCACCTGAGAGCTCGACCAAAGATAAGTGGATTTCAGCCCTTTCGACGGCTCTCCCGAAACGAGACGAGGATACACCCCGTCGTTGTCGTGTACGTACATGGTGACCGCCAAAGCAATCTGGTGCAGATTAGCAAGATCTTTCGCTTTCTTTGCTGCCAGCTTAGCTTGACTAAACACCGGGAACAGCACCGCCGCCAAGATCGCGATTATGGCAATCACGACCAAGAGCTCAATGAGCGTAAAGGCTTGGGGGGTTGATCTGGAGTTTCTCAAGGCGATTAGTTACTAATCTGACGTACGCAGAGCGCTCGTCAGTTCATATGGATGGAAGGCATCTCAAACGGCGATCGTAGTCGCTACTAATGCGCATCGCCACTCATTACTGCCAGATCTAACAGCATACTGAACTTGGACTAGTTCTTTTCGTTCTATCTCATTTAGGGTGTGCAAGATTATGTCAGTCATATTTGATGCCGCATTTGGGGATTTATGAGATCATACTGGGCAGTGAAACCAACTGGGTTCATTTTTGTTTCGACGATAGGAGCATTGCTCGTTGGATGTGGCGGCGATAGCGGGACAAGTTCTAGCGTTCGCGTTGCCTTAACACCTACTATAGTCAATGTTCCACCGTCGGGAACGCAATCTCTGACTGCAACAGTGACGGGTGCAGCTGATAGCACTGTATTGTGGACGACGACCGGTGGAACGGTTAGCGGATCTGGTCTTTTCACTGCGCCAGCGACCTCAGGAACCTATTTTGTGACGGCGACGAGCCTTCGCGATTCGAGTGCTAAGGCTACTTCGGAGATTGCTGTGACTTCGACCACACCCAGTGAGTTCGTTTACGATTTTGGTGCGAGTTCGGTCTCAACGGCTTGGTCAGTGACAACACAAACTACTTCTCCAAACGCGATCAAATATCTTGGACCGTTTACGACTTCGGGCTCGACCAGATTAACGCTCGCTGGCCTGACGCCACATACGACTCTTCGTATTGAGTTTGATCTGTATGTTGTTGGATCGTGGAACGGTCAAGCAGGTCCGAACCGCTTCACGATAACGACCGACGGAATCACCAGTTTCTCAGAGACCTTTTCGAACACATCCCATAACTTCCAAAGTTATCCAGGAGACGGCGTTCACGTTGCTGGGACAGGGGCCGTTGAGCAGAATATCCTCGGATACACCTTCACAAATCCGCCACTCATGCGCGACACTCACTATCACATTATTATCAGGCCAGCCCACAATGCCAGCACAGCGTCGATCGTTTTTGCTGGAAGTTTGACTGCTACGGACGGAACACAGTCTTGGGGCCTGAAAAATGTACGAGTTAAGGCAAATCCCTAGTTTTTTTCCAAAATTTCACCGGGATTACCCTAAAGGAATTTCGGTGGCATACCGAATGCTATATTGGGTTTACGAAATAAACCCGGCGACAGAAAAATGGCACGACAGGGGCGACCCTGATCACGCAAAGCGTAGGATCTCACGAAGATAGCCGCGTTGCCTGTCGGAAATGGAGCTTAAGATGCAGATTTCCGACACAGAAGTAAAGAAGATTCTCGCTGCTAAGAGCGTTGTCCAAGCCATCATTGAGATTGGCGAAGAGCACGACCGCGTAGCAGACGCCGAACTTGTCCATAACGTCACCACCGACGTTATGGCGATGTCTGATCGCGAAGATCGAATCGCTGAGTTGAAGGCCAAGATCGAAGCTGGCGAATATAACCCATCAGCAGACGATATCGCGAATGCGATGATCCGTCGATCCATTGCTGACAGTGTTCGCTAAACCCCAGATTTCAGGTCTGCATCTCGCGTAACCTAGATCCTCCCTCCCACCCGCCGGTGCCGCTGAGCCATATTGGTTCAGCGGCACCGGTTTTTTGTAGACTAACCTAGGACGACTTCTACTTTGACAGTAGATCCTGACTGCGCGATTGGAATCACATTCCCCTCGATGAGTTGACCATTCACGGTCACTGATTTCACGCCCGACTCGGCACTATGCGGGTTGCTCACAGAAATTTCGTAGGTGGCTCCTCGATAGACTCGAGTGACCTTATACTCCCTCCAGTCGGATGGGATCGCTGGCGAAACCAACAATCCAGAATAGGTGGGACGAATCCCAAGGATGTATTGAGAGATCGCTACAAACGACCAGCTAGCCGTACCCGTGAGCCACGAGTTTCTCGCTCTTCCAAATTTGTACGGATGGTCCTTACCCGTAATGAACTGCGAATAAACATAGGGCTCCATGGTGTAGAGATCTGCGTTCTCGTTCTTCGCCGCTGGCAAGAATGACAGGTACAAATCCATCGCCTCTTTGCCGCGTCCAAGCAGTCCCTCTGCAACAACGGCCCAAGTATTGGCGTGGCAGAAGATGCCCCCGTTTTCCTTTAATCCAGGCGGGAACGATGTGACCGCACCCACCTCTAGGTCGCATTCAAGAAATGCGGGAGCGTTGATAACGATTCCATGCTCGGTTGCGAGGTGCTTATGAAGACTATCCATCGCCTTTTCGAGCTTCGGCTTATCGGCAACGCCTGCAATTGCAGCCCAGGTCTGACTGTTGATGAAGATCTTGCTTCCGGTGCTCTCTTGACTACCCAGCTTTCGTCCGCTATCTAGGAATCCTCTGAGGAACCATTCGCCGTCCCAGGCTTTTTCGTCGGTCAGCTTCTGAATCTCATCAATCACAGACTGCAACTTTGGAATGTCCTGAGTTCGTCCGACAAAGGTGAACAGCTCGATCATCTCTCGAAGGCCAACCACCATCAGGAATGTGCTGAAAAGGCTTTCGCCCTTGCCGCGAAGGTTGATACAGTCATTCCAGTCAGCACGCAAGCCAAGGAGGAATCCGTTTGGCCCCCGGCGGGACATCGAAAAGTCAATCGCCTTGAGCATATGCTCGTAAACGGTCGCTGAACCCTCATCTGCGAAATCGACCACCTCGTCAAGAAAACCGTAATCGCCGGTTTCCTTTAGGTATGCCGGAATTGAAATATTGATCCACAAATGGTCGTCGGAGAAAATCTCCTTTTCATCACAATTGCTCAGATCCTGCTTCCACTCCAGAGGCTGCACGCTATGCATCGCAGAACCCTGTTTGTGTTGAGCTTTCAGAAGATCAATGAGTTTTCCTCGCGTTCGTTCGGGGACCATGTGAACGGCACCGAGGGTGTCCTGATTACTGTCTCGGAACCCCATGCCGTCTCGTCCACCTGCTTCGTTAAAGCTTGCACTTCGAGACCAGTTGAAGGTCGTCATGCACTGGTACTGGTTCCAAACGTTGACCATCGAGTTGACGAGCTCAGATGGCGTTTCCGCAGTGTAGTGCGACAAATGCTTGTCCCAATAGGCTTTGACCTTTGCGAATTCGGCATCGACGTTGGCAGCGTCGCTGTATTTCTTCTTGACTTCCTGGCCAACCGTCTTCGCGTTTCCAATGCCCACGACATAGCAAGCTCGAATGGATTCGCCCGGCTTGAGCGCGACCTTGTTTTGGACTGCTCCGCAAGGGTTACCGCCAACCGCGTAAGAGCCAAAACATTCGCCTCTTTCGACGGCTTTCGGCTGCCCTTCATGATGGTAGGTTCCAATGAACTCATCTCGGTCGGTGTCGAATGAGTGAACCGGAAGTGTTGAAGCGAGGTAACCGCAAAGATGCGGTCGCGGCTCCCACAGCTTAATGGAGTAATTCACCACGTCGTCGGCATACGACATATCGCAGGTGTACAAGATGTACTGAAAGTTCAGCTGATCCTGCATGATGTCCCAGAGGCAGAACTCTGCATAAGCAAAGAGAGAAAGTTCCTTGCTCTCCGTGCTGGTGTTGGTGATCTTCACCTCCCAGATTTCGAGAGCCTCCTCCATCGGGACGAAAACTCGCATCTCAGATTTGATGTTCGAGTACTCGCTTGTGAACGTGGAATAACCCATCCCGTGACGACATTCGGTCTTGTACTGATCGAGAGGTTTGCCTACTGGTTGCCAGCTCGCTGACCAGAAATCGCCACTTTTATCATCTCGAATATAGACATAACGCCCCGGTCGGTCAGTTGGAATGCTGTTAAACCGCATCCGAAGGAATCGCTTGCTCTTGGCACTATCTTGAAAAGCATAACCACCAGCGTTATTGGAGATAAGCCCACAGAAGCCGCTCGTCCCTAAATAGTTCACCCAAGACATTGGCGTATCGGGGTTCGTCACCACGTACTCTCTCCGAGCATCGTCAAAGTAGCCGTATTTCATGTTCGCAACGTCGTTTTACTCGTCACAGTGTGTTAGTTGCGATACAAAACTAGGTCTTGCGGCGAAAACCGCGAGACGAGCATAGCTCACATGTGTAGAATGCCAGCGTGAAAGGCTTGCGCTCAATTAGTCCGTGGACTTTGGCTTACTTCCTGTATTGCGTCGCCTTTGGAGTACTGTTTTGGGCTAAGCTCCCACCCAATATGGGGCCAGATGAACCCAACCATTACCGACGTGCGGCATTGCTGAGCCATGGGATGTGGATGGGACAGAAATTCGAGAAAGATGGCAAGCAAGCCTCGGGCGGCCCATCGGAAACCTCAGTGACCGAACTCGAAGGGCTTACCGCCACAATGGTCTTTCACCCCGAACGCAAGTTCACCCAAGAATTAAGCCAGCAGAGTCGGACCTTCCCCGCCAACACACTTTCGACTCAGCAAGCTTTCAACAACACAGCTTTTTACTCTCCAGTGTTCTATTTGCCGCAGTCGCTCGCAATCTATTACGCCAAGTCGCAGGGGCTATCCCTCGTTTCTGCAATCCAACTCGCTCGAGCCGCGTCGTTGGCTGCCTGCTTTATCGTCGGTGTTGTCGCTTTGAGCACTGCAAAACGAATTCAGCCCTGGCTGTTTGCCGTCCTCACCCTGCCCATGCCCATGTTCTTGAGTTCCACCGTGTCTCAAGATGGTCTGCTTCTTACGACCACCGCGTTGCTGGCCGCCCTGATTGATGTAAGACTCCAAAAAGACGACGGAAAGATTCCTTTGGGAATCGCAATCTGCACTTTCCTGATTGCCACCGCGAAACCTCCTTACTTGTTACTTGCGCTCATTCCGCTCGTCTTCTTCTGGAAAAGCAAGGCGGGAAGAGCGACAAACCTGATCACACTTCTCGCGAGTTTGGCTTGGCTAGTCTACGATGCTGTCGCTGTTCACACACCACTAGACATGGAAGGCGTCGATGTCGGTTCGCAAGCTAGCTACATGCTTCACCACCTGAGTTCGATGCCAGGCATTCTCTTTTCGACGATCAAGCCACAAGGCAAATCTTGGTTACTTGAGATGATTGGGAACCTCGGATGGCTCGACACTCCGCTGCAAAAGTGGTTCTATCTGACCGCATGGATCATGATTCTGGCCGCATTAGGAGTCACCTATATGACGGGGATTTCTTGGAACTGGAAGCGAACCCTAACGTTGTTAGGGACGCTCGTTGCCGTATCTGGGATTATCATTTTGGGCCAATACCTTACCTATACGAAGGTTGGAGCACCGATCATCGAAGGCGTCCAGGGGCGATATTTCCTGCCATTGCTGATCCTGCTCCCCCTTGCTTTCATACCGAATCAGAAAGCTGGCAAGCCTTTGCCAGGACAATGGCTTGCCAGTTGGGTGCTGATCCTTTTCCCGATTGTCAGCGTGGTTGCATCGTTCCTAACTCTTCAGCAACGGTATTTTTGATTGGGAAAGCATGCCGAGATGTATGACTGGATCGATTGGGAATAGCACACAAACTAAGCATCAGAGTTGTTAAGGCGATGGTGTCAGCACACTCCAAAAAAGCAGCCCGGTAGCGCCAAAATCAGCAACTACCGAGCCGATTGAGTTTATTGACTAAGGAAGCACGACCGTCGGCTTTGCGCCAACGCCGCCGTACACACGGTATTCCTTCAGTTTGCCATCCACCCACGACAAATCAACAGTCCAGCCGCCCCTGGCTTTCAATCCTTTGACTGACCCGGTGGACCACACTTTTGGAAGCGCAGGTAACAAGTGAATCTTTCCGTCTTGAGATTGCACGAGCATTTCGGCAATGCCAGCCGTTGCACCGAAGTTCCCGTCGATCTGGAAAGGAGGGTGAGCATCGAATAGATTCGGGTAAGTTCCCCCGCCGTTCGACATGTTATAGCCCGGATTCATCACTGGTTTAAGCAGCCGCTGCATGATTTTCCAAGCATGGTCGCCGTCGTGCAATCTTGCCCAAAAACAAACTTTCCAAGCTAAGGACCAGCCCGTCCCATCGTCGCCGCGCCTTTCCAGCGTTTTCTTTGCGCCATCAGCGAATTTGGTATCAATCGCTGGCGAAATCTGATTGGCCGGATACAACCCGTAGAGCTGAGATACATGACGATGGTGAATCTCCGTCTCATCGTAGTCATAAAGCCATTCCTGGATCTGCCCAAGTTTGCCTATCTGCATTGGGGCGAGTTTAGCGAGTTTGCTTCGAACCTCAGTTTCAAAGCTGCCCTCTTCGCCTAACTCGTGGGCTGCGGCGAGGCAGTTTTCAAACAACTCACGACATATCTGCTGATCCATCGTTGGCCCCATCGTTGTACTCAAGTGATCGCCTTTAGCATCGACATAGCTGTTCTCCGGCGAGTTGCTTGGTGACGTTACCAACCATCCATGAGTCGGCTCTTCGACCAGCGCATCCAAAAAGAACTGGGCTGCGCCTTTCATGGTTGGATACACCGTGGCCAGGTACTTCTTATCTTTGGTGAAAGCATAATGATCCCAAAGGTGTTCGCACAGCCACGCCCCCGCGCTCATCGTGGAACCCCACTGCGCACCCTCACCAGGCGAAGTGAATAGCCACGGATTTGTAATCGTGTGAGCCACCCAACCGCGAGCCCCATAGTAGGCTTTCGCGGTTTTCTCACCGTTAGGAACAAGCTTGGGGATGAAGTCAAGCAACGGCTTGTGGCACTCACTCAGATTGGTGACTTCAGCCAGCCAGTAGTTCATCTGAACGTTGATATTTAGGTGGAAATCACCATTCCAAGGGACGTGATATTCCTCTGCCCAGATTCCTTGTAAGTTCGCAGGAAGTGGGCTATCCTGCCGCGAAGACCCAATTAACAAGTAGCGGCCAAAATTGAAATACAAAGTTGCGAGAGAGGGATCAATGTCACCTTTGGCTACAGCGACAAGCCTCAGAGGCGTCGGCAAGGTGCTTGATTTACCGCCAGGCAAGTCCAACTTCACGCGGTCAAAGAGCGACCGATGATCGGCTCGATGTTCCCTCAATAAAGTCGCAAAGCTCTTTCGCTCTGCTTTATCCAGATCGCTAACGACTCTGTTCGAGTAATCCGAGTGAAACATCGACGTATCCGCTCCAATCAGAAGGGTTGCCTCTCTGGCGTTCTTCACCTCGAGCGAATCGGCATGTCGGATGACAGTGCCACCTGAGCACTGAACCCGTACCCTGCCCTCGTACCTAACGCCAGATTCACCTTCTTTACCACTATCGAGTTCACCTGACAGAATCAGGTCCTTCCCTTCGACACGCGAACTGCCCCGGGTCTTCCGCGATAGCTTTACGGTGAATGAAACGGCACCACTCTTGCTCGCCTTGACTCGATAGACCATAACCTGAGCCGGGTAAGAAGAAAAGGCTTCTCGAACATAGGTGACTTCGCCAGCCGTATAGCTCGTCGTTACCAGAGCGTCGCGAAGATTAAGGACACGCCGGTAATTTGTCGTCGCCTGTTTCGGGAAGTCGATATCGAGCTCTCCGAGAACTTAATAAGTGCCATATCGTGGTCCGCCGCTCCCCTGTCCAGCACAGACAAAATGGCTTTGCAGAAGCTCCTGCGCTTCTTTGTTCTCGCCTTTTTGCAGGTGTTCTCGAATTCTGGGCAGTACCGCAAGCGCATCCGTTCGGTCCGCATCTTGGGGTCCCCCTGACCACATCGTCGATTCATTGAGAGGAATATGATCGCTTTCAATGCCACCAAAGATCATGGCTCCGAGCCGACCATTTCCAATCGGCGATGATTCCATGAAGTTTCTCGCGGGCTCATTAAACCAAATATCCAAAGCCGGATTCGGCTCCCAGGCGATAGCCGAAGCTAATACGGCAAGAAAAAGACTCATTTGATTCGTTTATGACTGATATACAGAGGTGCGGTCAAATAATGCGGTGAATATGCTGTACGATTAACTCGGGAGTACTTCTATTGGTCATATCAACAGCTATCGCATTTTCGCTTTTGCTTCACACATCTCCGAAACCTGTATTTCAATTTGATTTACAGGGCGAACTCCATGCACCCAAGAAGGACTCTAAGTTCGTTTTACAGCCTGGCACATCTGTCGTTGCCGTTCCCAAGGGGTTTGGGCTCATGTTCACTGGGGATCGTCCAGGCGTGATGTTAGGAGACCCGAAATCGCTACAGTTCACCAAAAGCTTTTCCATAGCGGTCTGGATGAAACTGGATAACTATGTGACGCGAGGCCCTTCAGCAAAAATCTTCTTTCGGGGGGACGACCGAAACGGATATGACCCGTACACATTAGAAATTCGAACCGACCACAAAGTCTATTTCACCATCGAGAACAAACATAACGAGAATGACAATGACTCCGTCGGTTATGCTGTCCCGCTTAACAAATGGGTTCATGTTCTAGCGACCTACGAATATAAGCGCGGCATTATGAAACTCTACGTGAATGGCGTTCAGATGGCGATCAAAGAGACAGGCGTTGATCCCTTCGGCGAGCTAATGCAACAGTACACGCCGGGGATTGGTATTGGAAACGTTCAGAACAACAAAGGCCCCCATAATGAGCCATTTTCCGGGAAGCTAGCCGACCTTCGAATATACGATCAGGTCATCACACCGTCAGATCTCCAACTTGACTTAGGAGGTTGGTACGAAGCTGGCGCCTCGGGAACTCAAGACATCCAGAACAATGGAGTCACTCCACCTCGTAGGTAATTTGGGAACGAAGTTCATCTTTTTAAATGTAGGATGAGAAACATGCGGCAAACACACGCTTTTACTTTAATCGAGCTACTTGTGGTGATCGCAATCATTGCGATTCTGGCTGGAATTCTGTTTCCAGTTTTCGCCCAAGCAAAAGCAGCCGCAAAGAAGACGCAATGTATTAGTAACCTCAAACAGATCGGTAACTCGATCACCCTGTATATGGGGGACTATGACGATGTTTTTCCAGCCGCACTAGATGCTTCGGATAAGTATGCCGACGATATTTGGTCTCAGTTCCCCGAATTTCACGACCGAATTCAGCAGATGCCCATGCTACACGAAGCGCTGCAACCCTACCTAAAGTCAAAGCTTGTGTTCAAATGCCCCTCGGATACGGGAACCGAAGTTTTAGATAACCACTGGCCCATGAAATTTGAAACGAATCCTACGATGTACGACAAGTACGGGTCAAGCTACTTCTTCAGAACCGAGATCGCCTTCAAATACTTCACGCAGACTCAGTTCCAACTGCCTGCGAATATTAACGTTCTCTTCGACGGAGCCGGACATTGGCACGGCGGAACGAGAGCGCTAGGGCCCAACGATAGTTTGCAACTGCTGATCTTTTTGAGCAAATTCCGATACAACACTCTTTTTGGTGATATGCACGCAAAGTCCCTCAATTACGATCAGCTAGAGCAGGCTTGGAGCACTCCTCTTTAGATGCTCCTTCGACCCTACGGCGTTGTCCTCACATCTGGTTTAGAACTCGGCCTTGAAGTCGAAATTGAAGATGGAGTTATTACTGCTGTAAGACCCCATACCGGGATGCCCGATCCGTTTGTGCTGTCCCCGGCGTTCGTAAACTCCCACAGCCACCTTGAATATCGAGGGATGCAAGAACAGATTCCAGACCCCGACTACTGGTCGTGGATCAACGAGCTGACTCGGCGAAAATTAGCAATGAGTCTCGATCAAGTTCGGGAGGATTGCTACGTGGCAGCGAAGGAAAACCAAGCGACCGGAGTTGCCTATATTGGAGAGCATTCTGATCGCCCCTTTGCTGGCGAAGCGCTTCAGTCTGTCGGCATTCAAGGCGTTATCTTCCAAGAGACGATTACCTTCTTTATGGAAGCAGAACGGCTGGCAAAAATCGAGTTAGTCGAGTCGAATAAGCGGCAAAACTCCATCTATTTTTCGCCGGTCTATCTTTCTCCGCACGCATTGCAGACCGTTGATTTCGAGACTTTGGCTAAATTTGGAAGATCGTCTGACCCTATCAGTATTCACGTTGCCGAGACGCCACTCGAATCTCAGCTCACACTGCATGGGAAAGGAGCAATGGCAGACTATCGTCGCGAAAACGGTTATACGGTCCCCATCACCGGGAAGAACGTCGTCGATAGTTTGAAAGATCTCGGCCTCCTACGGCCCAAGGCTCAGCTTGTTCATTGCTGTGATGTCAGCCAGACAGACATCGAGAAGATGGCGGAAGGTAGGGTGACTATTTCGCATTGCCCACGGTCAAACATTCGGCTTCAATGTCCGATAGCGCCGATTCGAGAAATGTTCGACGCTGGACTCACCGTTGGATTAGGAATGGACTCAGCGGCAAGCGGCGGCCCGATCGACATGTTTGCCGAGATGCGTGCTGCGCTTACCCAATCTTGGGAACGCGGACGGCCAATAACGGCAGACGAGGTCTGGAGCATGGCCACTTCTGGTGGCTACAGTTCACTGTGGGGTGAGGAGAATTGGTCGATTGAAGTTGGCTCAAAAACGCCGCTGATCAAGATCGACTGTGACTCATGGCCGACGTTCGAAGAGCTGATCGAAACCGGCTCTCCAAAACATGTCTCGTTTGTTTGACGCCTAAAACGGTCGGCCATAAACGCCTGGACTAGGTTCAAACAAGAGCCATTCTACATCGGGCACAAGCAACGCCATGCGGTCTCGGAGGGCCACTGCGCCGGGTTGTTCTGTCCAATAATGACCCGCCGCCATCAGGGTCATTCCCGATTCGGTAGCTTCCACCGCGATATGCTGTTTCACTTCGCCAGTGATGAGCAGATCAGCTCCCGCTTTCTGAGCAGGAATCCATTCGGAGTCCGCAGCCCCTCCGACGAGAGCGACTTTCTTTATTCGCCGAGTTGGCTTCCCCCAAGTAAGCGGTTTAGCTCCTAACTTTTCGGCAACCCATTCGCTAACTTGTTGTAGCTCCATTGGCTCAGGCAACGCTCCAATTCTCCCTGCACATTGTTCTGGTTGCGGAAGCAACGGCATCAGATCATAGGCGGGTTCTTCGTATGGGTGGGCTTTCACGAGCGCAACGACTGCCCTCCGGACCTGCTCTTTGAGCAAGATCAGTTCTACTCTTTGCTCTGGAACGCGCTCTACTCGCCCTGCGGACCCAACAACCGGATTGGAGTTCTCGCTGCCGACGAATGTGCCCGTTCCTTCAGCCATGAACGCACATCGGGAATATTCACCAATTACTCCAGCTCCGACTTCACCGAGCGCATCAAGGATAGAATCCACACTTTCGGCAGGAGCAAAAAAGACCAATTTGACCTTAGAGACATCATTTGCCATGCCGAAATCTTTTAGGTCAGTCAGTCCAAACACCTTAGCCAAGGCATCGTTGACACCACCTCGCGCGGCGTCCCAATTGGTGTGAGCGGCGATAAAAGCGATGTCCGATTTGATCAAAGACATGATCGTTCGGCCCTCGTGTGTTGTGCTGTCAACCGAACTAATCGGTGTAAATATCAGCGGATGATGCGCGAGCAAAAGCTGACAGTTCTGCTCTTTTGCATAGTTCACTGCACCCAGGCTACGATCTAGACTGACGAGTGCGCGCTCAACTTTGGCTGAGAGGTCTCCAACCTGAAGTCCAACTTTATCGAAAGATAATGCGAAGCGGCGGGGCGCTATCGACTCAACGACGCCCAAGATATCGCGAACCACAGGCATAGATGATTATGGATGCCTCACTCGGTGGATTCACCGAGTGAGGCAAAGGAATTAGGCCCAGGACCAGGAAATCGAAGGTTCGGACTCGATGTCTGCTTTTCCAGAATCTGCTCTTGCTTGAAGCTCCACCTTTTCACCTTTCGGACCACGAAGAACAGCGACGGATGACTCTTGCGGGCAGTACCACTTCAGTTTCGGCTCAATTCGAGTGTCGTAATCGACCACATCGTCTCGTCCGGTTGCAAGCAAAGTGTTTTCCTTCACATAAATCGGAAGACTCATAAAGTCATGAGACTCTCGGCGCCAACCATTTCCTTCCACCTTCACACCAGTGAGAAGGTGAGTCCATGTCCCTTTTGGCAAATAGAAGTCAACAACTCCGTCTTCGCTGAAAATCGGGGCGACAAGAATCGAATCGCCCAGCATATATTGACGATCTAAGGCATCACATCCGGGGTCATCTGGGAACTCAAGGTGCATTGATCGAAGCAAAGGAAGACCTTGTTCGTTTGCTTCCCACGCCTTTGCCCAAAGATAAGGCATGAGTCGATGCTTCAGCTTGGTGAAGAATCGAAGAACATCGCAGGCTTCGTCGCCATAAACCCACGGCACCCGATAAGAGTTGTTTCCGTGTAGCCGGCTGTGCGAAGAAAGCAAACCGAAGGCAACCCACCGCTTGTAGAGAGCTTCGAGCGGTTTACCTTCGAAGCCGCCGATGTCGTGACTCCAGAACCCAAATCCGGATAAACCGAGTGACAAACCGCCGCGCAACGTCTCCGCCATCGCTTCAAACGTCGACCAGCAATCGCCACCCCAGTGGCATGGGAACTGCTGTCCACCCGCGGTACCAGATCGCGCGAACAAAACCGCCTCTCCCTTTTTCTCTTCAAGAATCTCATACGAAGCCTGATTGTAAAGCTGCGTGTAATAGTTGTGCATGCGCTCAGGGTTTGAACCGTCGCTGTAAACCGCATCAGTTGGAATTCTCTCGCCGAAGTCAGTCTTGAGGGCATCCACTCCGGTATCGATGAGTGCACTTAATTTTGATTTGTACCACTCTGTAGCCTTAGGATTAGTGAAATCTACAATCGTCATGCCTGGCTGCCACATATCCCACTGCCAGACATCACCATTCGCTCGCTTGATAAAATAGCCCTTTGCCGCGCCTTCAGCGAACAAACTTGAAGCTTGCGCGATATAGGGGTTGATCCAAACACAGACCTTTAAGCCTCTTGCATGAAGTCGGTCAATCATTCCTTTCGGATCTGGGAAAACGGTGGGATCCCATTGGAAATCGCACCAATTCATCCCCTTCATCCAAAAACAGTCGTAGTGAAAAACGCTCAATGGGATGTCGCGGTCTGCCATTCCCTGAATAAACGAAGTGACTGTCTCCTCGTCGTAGTTTGTGGTGAAAGAAGTCGTCAGCCACAAACCAAACGACCACGCTGGTGGCACTGGCGCACGCCCCGTCAGAGCCGTGTATCGGTTCAGTACCTCTTTCGGGGTCGGGCCGTTCACGACGAAGTACTCCAACGATTCTCCGCCGACACTAAACTGAACCAGATTGGTTCGTTCTGAACCCACCTCAAAGCTCACTTTGCCTGGATGGTTCACGAAAACACCGTAACCACGATTTGTTAAATAAAACGGAACATTCTTATACGCTTGATCACTATTTGTGCCGCCATCTTCGTTCCAAATGTTCACGACCTGACCATTTTTAACGAAGGTTGTGAACCTTTCACCTAACCCGTATACATTTTCGCCAACGCCAAGGCTGAGTTTTCCTAGGCAATATGCACCGTCATCCGCGATTTCCATGTAAGCAGCGCCTCTTGACGGACTAGATGTCACGACACGCTCGCCATCTTTGAACGTGATGCAGAAGCTTTTTCGATCGACAATCGCAGTTAGCGAGCCACTCGTAAACCTGATTACTTCCTCTGTGATCTCAGTCGTCGTCTGCACGCATTCGGTGACCAGTTCGAAGTCTGGACCGACCGCTTTCACTCCTTCGTAATGCCATTCTTTGACTCCTATGATTCCCTCGCGCGGGGACCAGAGTTTGATGGTTAGGACCGGACCAGCAAGGGTGTCTCCTCGATGCCTAATTGGGTGGCAAGGCACGATCAACGTCACATCGTTTTCGCCTTGTTGAATCTCGTAAACCTCTGTGGCGTAGTGCGGAGTTACGCCAGGTTGATGCAGCCAGTTACCGTCGGTAAATTTCATTTTTGATCTCTAATTGAATGAATCGGAAAGGGATAGATAAGCGTCAATGGGATGATGAATCGAGTTTCTATAATGGTGTGCGCCTTGTTTGCTGTTTCGATAGTGTCGGCTGACGATGGTTGGATTGCAACCAGTGGAAGCCCCACATACATGAAAAGCAACCATCCGACGATTCGCATGGTCAGTGAGGTCATCACGATCAACATCGGTCGAGAAAAAACAACCGTCTTTTGTAGATTTGAGTTTCGCAATGAAGGTCCGGCAACAACCGTCGAAATGGGCTTTCCAGACGAAACAAACCGAGAGTCCAACGACGATCTTCGACCTGAACTGAAACAGTTTAAGACTTGGGTTGGAGGCAAATTGACTCCCACTCGATTTATTACAACCAATGACTACAGTTGTTTTCACGTCAAAACGGTTCGATTTGGAAAGAACCAGAGCCGGATCATTCGAGACCAATACACGGTTACAACTGGAGCTGGAGCCCAGGGCGGAGAGTGGTACAACCGATACGCTGGATACAGTCTTGCATCTGGCGCCAATTGGAAAGGTCCTATCGGATCGGTAGATATCCAAGTTCACTTTGCCAAAGGTTGGCTCAAACCAACAAAGGTTGCGCGACTTTCTGATCTTGAGTCTGCACAACGACAAGCAGTCGGAGGTTCTGACATGCTGTACACAAAGACCATCACAGCTGCCATGACACGAAACCTCAAAACTGTCTTTTGGACAGGATTCGTTACGCCAAGATTGCATAACGGTTCGTTGTATTTCTTTGCTAAGAACTTGAATCCGATCAATTCCGATAATATCTTCCTTTCGTTCGCCCCAACCAAACATCTGGCTAATGGCATGAACTAGTGATTTGATGTCACGAAACTTAGCAACAAACCGCTCCATCTTCCGGGGCGAGGCAGAATATGTGTTCAAATCGAATCGAAATATTGCCTCGTACAACTTAAACTCCTACGCACAATCCCAACACTGAAAGAGTATCCAGTGAGCCGCATAACCCACTATGCTGGTTCTATCAGTGCGTTAGTTTTAGTGCAAAAATCGCAAGAAACTAGTATTGCTTTTGCGTGATACACCGTTATACTAATCTCAGTATATCGGTGTATCACCGACAACGAGGTTAACGGGACAATGTCAGTCACGATTAGAGATGTCGCAGCGAAGGCGGGAGTTTCAGCTACCGTCGTTTCGCGCGTTCTCCATGGGAAGGCTCTGACAATACGCGTTAGCGAAACCACGGCCCAACGCGTTCGAGATGCCGCCCGCGAGATGGGCTACCGCAAGAACGTCCTTGCCACCAATTTCCGTGAAAGACAAACCATGATGATCGGAGTCTTGCACGGTGTAGGCGGTGGACGGCCTCGCTTCGATGCTGGATCTAGATATTTCGCCAGCCTGATGGACGGAATCGTCGATGGCGCGTTTGAACATGATATGTCCGTTACTCTTTGTCCAAAACTTCTTGGGCAGAGTCCCGAAGACGCCATGTCAGATGGCAGATTCGACGGATTGATTTGGTACAGCGATATTTCGATCCCAGAGAATCACCTCATGATCGAAAGGTGTAGTGTGCCGTTGGTGCTTCTTCACTTGCCTGGAACATTGTTCCAAAATCGTTTTCCAACCGTCTGTTGCGACAACCAACAAGGCATCGGTCTTGCCGTTGATCATTTGGTAAGCCTAGGACACCGCCGAATCGCTTTTGCCTACGCACCCTATAGCTTGGCCGGCGAAGGTTTTGTTCGAAAGCGAGCGTTTGAAGTCGCGACCCAGAATGCGGGCAATGCAATTGATCATGCGATGCTCATCGAACTATCAACTGATCTGAGCCTCATTGAATCTATTTTGAAGTCGTCAGAACGACCCACCGCAATCATCACTTGGAGCGAGTGGCCAGCCGCGAGAATCATGTCAATTGCGTCGCGGCTCGGCCTCAAAGTGCCACATGATCTTTCGGTCATCGGTTTTGACTCTACTGTTTACTGCGAATCGCTTTCACCAAAACTGACCGCGATTCACCAACCTCTCGTCAATATGGGAAGGAAAGCTGTCGGCTTGCTCGTTCAGAGCATTCACGGAGAAGCACCAAACCCACCTGATGTCATTCTTCCTTGTGGTCTCGATATTCGAGAATCTACAACGATCGCACCTAAGAAGGTTATAAAACTATGAAACACAGAGGTTTCACCCTCATTGAACTGCTCGTCGTAATTGCCATCATTGCTATTTTGGCAGCTATCCTATTCCCTGTCTTTGCACAGGCTAAAGCAGCTGCTAAGAATTCAGGCGACCTCTCCAATCTCAAGCAGATCTCCCTTGGCACGATCATGTACCTGGGTGACTATGACGATCAGTACCCACAAGGTGCTGATGGATCATGGGTTGCTTGGCCGGTTAAAGTACAGCCATACATCAAGAGCCTTAACTTGATGAAGAGTCCGTTTGACAACGGCAAGCTCAAAGACAACCCAACAATCGACGGTTGGATCGGTCTTTCAAGTGGCGCTTTGGGTGAGGGCCAAAACGCTGGCGTTGCGATCTCATTCGCTGCTAACGGC
The DNA here is from genome assembly GCA_002336105.1 of Chthonomonas sp. UBA1950. Lineage (GTDB taxonomy): Bacteria > Armatimonadota > Fimbriimonadia > Fimbriimonadales > Fimbriimonadaceae > Fimbriimonas. The sequence goes on from DDEQ01000046.1 coordinate 178,951, forward strand.
TACAACCTCCACGGTTGGGGTTCAGCCGGAATCCTTCGCGGACCGTTCGGCAACATGTACAACAACTGGGGAGAGTCTGGAAACGAACTCAGCTTGAACTCTGGCCAGATCACCAACTCGGCTGCAACCGTTATGCTTGCGGACCGACAGACAGCTTGGCTTCTCACCCAGAAGGCTCCTAACGACGGTTCAAACGGATACGTCGGAGTTGCTTCCGGTCTCGGAGTAAGCAACGTGTTTGCTTGGACGAACCAGGATACCGCTTTGGTCGGTAGTGTTCCTCAAGCTGGAACCTGTAACGGTTGTTCGGGCCCTGACTCAGCCTATCCTCTGAGTGGAATCGACGGTGGCGTCACTCCTGGACCTGGCGGAAAAGCAAACTTCGCTTGGACAGACGGCCATGCCAAGAGCATGAAAGCTTCGTCAACCAACCCTGACGAGACAAATCGCAAAGCCGATAACCTTTGGGACGCGCTTCGCTAAGATAAGCAATTGGCGGCACAACTTGAATGTTGTGCCGCCTGTATCTCTATCAAAACATGATGAAACGAACTAGCATTCTTTCTGTTCTTGTTGTTAGCGCAGCCCTCATCGGTTGTGGCGAGTCGCAAGATACAACTAAAGCTCCAACATCAGACGAGGTCAAAACCTTTGCTGGAAAACCTTTAACCCCTGAGCAAGTCGCTCGACTTAAGGGTGGTGCTAACCCCCAGACAGCCCCTGCCCCAGGCAAATAAGGAGGCTTACTTTATCTTTTCAGGAATCACAATACTGAAGTGATCCCTGAAAAGATAATTGGAACACGCATTTCCTTACTTCGAAACAGTATTCATCACGCAGAATTGGCTTCTGAAGCTATCGATGAGTCCATTCAAGAACTCGCGCCCTGGCAACCATGGGTTGAGAAATATCAGGGCATATCGAGTTGTTTAGCCTATTCAAATTGGGTTGAACCTCAATGGGGATCCCGGTTTGATTTTCAGATATTTGATCAAGAAGGTAAGTTTCTTGGTCAGGCTGACCTTGAAAATTACCGTCCAGAAACGCAGCAGATCGAAGTTGGGTATTGGTTACGGACTTCTGAAACCGGCAAAGGATATGCAACCGAAACGGTGTTGTTGCTTTGCCAAGCCGCGCTAGAGCACCTAGGCATCCAGACTGTTCGTCTGAGTTGCGACCCCAACAATGAAAAAAGTCGCCGTGTAGCATTCCGTTCCGGTTTTTCGGAGATCACGCCAGGCGACTTTGTCAAAAACCTTCGGGCACCATAGGGAACCCGAAGATTAGCACGTTACTTAGCCTTGTTTTCGGTTGCTTCCAAAGACAGCTTGATCGTCACTTCGTTTGCCACTGAGTCAGCATCAAAAGTCATTCCGTAATCAGATCTTTTGATTACGAGTGGGTCAGCAACAACGCCAATGCGGGTGAGACCCCATGGATCCTTGATTGGTCCGTACTTCTTAAAATGAATAGTAACCGGCTTTGTTACACCCTTAATCGTTAGGTTTCCGACGGCTGTATAGCTCTTACCGCTCTGCTTGATTTTAGTGCTCACGAATGTGAGATCTGGATATTTGGCTACATCGAAGAAATTAGCCGAGCGCAAGTCCTCGTCTCTAGAAGCAACATTAGTGTCAATTGAGTTTGCCTGAATGTTGATCTGCACCTTTGATTTAGATATATCTTTTGAGTCAATGGCGAGACTTCCAGAAAGCTTATCGAACCGCCCCTGAACTTTCGAAAGGCCAAGGTGCCCAATCTCAAATCCAGTAAAAGTGTGCATTGCATCGACGGTATACGTTGATGACGTTTCAAACTTTGAGGGATCCCCTTGGGCTAGTGGAGTTTCAGCATAAGCGACTCCTGATTGGAGTGCGACCCCTGCAAAGACGAGACCGACCGCCGGAATAACGAGATAAGTTGGATTGAATTTCATTTTCTGATTCCTTGTTGGTTCTTTTTGTTATTTAGAAAGTCCAAGTTGCTTCATAAAGGTTGCATTGTCCCAAAACAGGTATTCCTTGTCCATGGTCGCGCCTTTCCAATGCCCAACGGTGACCATGTTGATCTTGTAGGCTTTGCCTGTTGGCTGAATGAATTGTCCATTTCCAATCGGCATTGGCTTTGTAAAAGTTCCTTCCATCACACCAATGACTGAGGTGTATTCGCCGTTTGTGATGCGAACAGGATGCTCATGAATGCGAGTATCTGGCGCGTAAACAAACATTGCCTTGAGATCTTCAATGTGCTTCTCAATGCCCTTAGTCTCGTGTCCATCTGGCCAAACAACCACGATATCCTTCGCATGACTCTCCTTGAGTCGATCCCACTTCTGATTTGTAAAGACATCAAAGTCTAGGTTGTCGAACTTCTTTAGACGGGCTTTCGAAATCTTGTCAGCGTTCTTGTACTTTGCGAGTTCGTCAGTAAGGCCGGTAGGGACTCCTGCTGCAACTGCCATCTCGACCTGGGACTGAATTGGCAGCGCATTTAAGAATGGGTTCGATATGACAGTTAACCCGGAGAAACTGATGAGCGGTAATAACATTGATTGACTCCTTACGTGCAGTTCAAGAGCATGACTCTTTTTGTATGCGCATACATATATTACGCGATATCAAACAATAATGCCATCAAATGGGTAAAAATATATGCATGATCACACAAAATAATTCTCTTGAAGGAATGAACGAACCAGCTCGGCAATCATGGAGACGGTTCTTCGTAACCAGCAATCTCCTGATAGAGCGACTTGAAACCTTGTTAAGGGAGCAGGGCGTTGGGACGTTGTCGGAGTTCGACACCTTATACACCCTCGAAAACGGACCACCAGAAGGGATGACCATTCGAGAGCTCTCCTCGAACATGACCATCTCACACAGCGGTCTCTCGCGGTTACTTGACCGACTAGAAAAGAAAGGTGCGATCCAGCGCAATGCACACGCGGTCGATGGCCGATCTGTTCAAATCGTTTTGACCACGAGTGGCGTGCAACTCTTGGAGGAATGGTGGCGAGCCTATTCATCAACTGCTCAACAGCTGTTCGGGCGAGTCTTTTCCGATGAAGAACACAATCAACTATCGCAATTTTTAGCAAAGCTTGTCGTTTCGCTTGTTACTAGCCGAGAGCAGGAGACTGGGCATCAGTTCATTCACCGGTTTGAGGAGCTTGAGACTTCACGAAAAGCAACCGATTAAGTAGAGACAGGTACCTTATCTACTCAAATGCGAATCACTTTTGCCCGTCACGGAGAAAGCCAAGCAAATGTAGAACGGATTTTCTCTAATGAGGGCTGGAGTCACGGCTTAACACCTCGCGGCACTCAGCAGGCAGAAGAATTAGCTGAAAGGCTCATCGGCGAAGGCGTCACTCGAATCTATTCAAGCCCTCTCAAGAGAACCGTTCAAACAGCGGAGGTTATTGGTTCTTACCTCGACCTTCCGTATGAAGATGCTCCCGCGCTTGTTGAGTTTAGTGTCGGTACATACGAAGGCAAATGCGATCAATCCGCTTGGTCTGAATATCAACGTGTTGAGCGAGCTTGGCTTCTAGATGGAAGACATGAAGAACGAATAGGCGGGGGGGAATGCCACACCGACATCTTGAATCGGATGATCCCGTTTGTCGATTCTCTGAAAACGCAATTTGCCAATACTGAGGAACACATCCTTTGCATCAGTCATGGAGGAACTCTCGTTTGCTCGTTGCCATGGATACTTTCGAATGTGTCAGTTCAATTCGCAATCGAGAATCCACTATTTCAGGCATCAACGGTCAAGTGTGTGTTGCGAAATGCCTCGCTCGAATGTATGTCTTGGGGCCTAAATGGTCTCATTCCGGGCTAACGGTACGTCAGAATGGGCATATGGAACGCATCGGCTTCTATGGCGCAGCCCGAACCGTAACTGGATCTAGGCATCTTCTGTCGACCGGAAACAAGAAAATCCTTGTCGACTGTGGCCTCTTCCAAGGATCTCGCGAGCTTCGACAGCGTAACTGGGAACCTTTCCCAGTGGACCCTACGAAAATCGATGCTGTCGTCCTTACCCATGCCCATACGGATCATATTGGGTGGCTTCCTAGGCTAGTTGCTCAGGGTTATCGTGGACCGATTTACGCTACGCCAGCAACGATTGGATTATGCAAAATCTCTTTGCCTGATTCTGCGAGACTTCAAGAAGAAGAAGCTAGGCATGTCAATAAAAGAGGCGACTCAAGGCACCAGCCGGCCCTTCCACTTTACACAGAGGAGCAGGCATACGAGAGCCTCAAGCTGCTCAAGCCGGTTGGATATGGCAAGTGGCATGACTTGCCAGGAAAAGCTGTTTTTCGCTTCCACCCGTCAGGGCATATTTTGGGCTCGGCTTTCGCTGAAATCACCTTCGAGAACGGAAATAGAATCCTTATGTCGGGTGACTTGGGCCGGTACAACACCCCCATCATTCGCGACCCAGCTAAGATCGACAGAACGGAGTATCTCGTTATCGAAAGCACTTATGGCGACCGACTACACTCTCACGAGAACGTTCTCGACAAGCTTGAATCCATCCTATCGGAGGCATGGCAAACGGGTGCGGCTGTTGTCGTACCTTCCTTTGCAATAGGTCGAACACAGGAACTACTGTATTACATGAGGCTTTTGCAGGATGCGGGCCGAATGCCAAGAATTCCCGTATTCATCGACTCGCCTATGGCTGTCTCCGTCACTCGACTATATCAGCAGTCAAAAGAGGAAATGGACGAGGATATGCTTGTTTCTTTGGAAGAAGGCAGAAGCGAACTTGAGCCAGAAGGGATTCAATTTGTTCGTGACGTTAATCAGTCGAAAGCCCTCAATGTGCAACGCGGTCCAATGGTCATCATTAGTGGAAGCGGCATGGCCAACGGCGGGCGAGTTCTTCACCACCTAATGCATCGTCTTGAAGACCCCCGGAACATCGTCTTGTTCACTGGGTATCAAGCCGAAGGAACATTAGGGCGACGCCTTCTTGACGGCGAAAAACAAGTCAGGATCATGAAGCAGGAAGTTGACGTTCGCGCTAGGATCGAGCGCGTTAATGCCCTTTCGGCTCATGCTGATCAACAGGAAATCCTGCAATGGCTATCGGGCTTCGACGCTCCTCCTCGAAAGACGTTTATTGTTCATGGAGAACCGCCAGCGCAGGAAGCACTCAGAGAAAAAATCGCAGCAATGGGTTGGAACGTGATAATTCCAGAAGTCGGCGAGAATTTCGATCTAGAATAGATAAAGGGTCAACGGATAATTTACACTCGTATAAAGAACTGTGAGCGAATTAACACAACCACATAAGGAAGCGTGGATTGCGTTTTACATCGCGCATCTAGCAATCACTCGAGAGATAGATCGACGCATGGAAGAGGCTGGAGTTGTCAGTCTAGATGTGTACTCGGTTCTTCTTGCCCTTGAAGAAAGTGAAGGGCATAAGATGCGCATGAGTCAGCTTGCCGAAGTTGTATTTATGAGCAAAAGCGGTCTGACTAGACTGGTTGATCGTCTCGAAAAGGAAGAATTACTTTGTCGAAATGCTTGTGCACACGACCGTCGAGCCCAATACGCTGTTTTAACTAGAAAAGGGCTAGACGAAAGGGCTCGAGCCTGGGGCGTCTTCAAGCAGGGTATCGTCGAAGTCTTTGCTGACAAGATGACGGAAGAAGAAGCCCATACACTTGTTGCGGTTCTTCGCCGATTAACCGGTTCAGCACGTTGCATTGGTAGCTGTAATCCATAGCTAAGCTGTTATCCTAGTGTTTGAACTTGCTATATTCAAGCAAGGAGGAAGTTTCAACGATGGCTTTCTGGAAAACACTAGGATTAACATTGGTAACGGCCGCAATCATTACGGGTTGTGGCAGCAGCGGTGAGAGCACCGCTTCAACAGGTGGGGACACCAAAGCAGCTGGCGGCGCACCCGCAAAGAAGTCGGAGTACAAGATCACCTTAATCGGTAAGTCTTCAACAAACCCAGTCTTTCTTTCCGCGCGAACCGGCGCAGAAGCGGCCGCTCAAGAGATCGGCAAGGCAAAAGGGGTCAAGATTACGATCGACTGGCGTACACCCACGACCGAAGACGGTCAGGTACAGGCTCAGCGACTTCAACAAGCCGTCAACGAGGGAGCTGACGCGGTCATCATTTCTTGTTCGGACGCTACAAAGTTGACGGGAACGATTAACGATGCTGTTGCAAAGGGCATTCCAGTAATGACCTTCGATAGCGACGCTCCGGATAGCAAGAGATTCGCTTTTTACGGTGCCGACGACCTCGAGTGTGGTAAGCAGGTAGTAGACGAGCTCGCCAAGGTCACAGGCGGTAAAGGAAACGTTGCGATCCTCGCCGGTAATAAGCAAGCTCCTAACCTTCAGAAGCGAGTTAAAGGCGCTCAGGACGCCATTAAGGCATATCCAAACATGAAGTTAGTGGATGTCTTCTATCATCCAGAAACGCCACAGGACGCTTCGTCAGCGGTCACGCAGGCGATGAATGCCAACCCACAGATCGACAGTTGGGCAATGATTGGCGGATGGCCTCTGTTTGCTAAGAGCCTTCTTAGCCTCGATGCATCAAAAGTAAAGATCGTTGCTGTCGATGCACTCCCACCAGAGTTGGCCTATGTCGAGAAAGGCATCGCACCAGTATTGCTGGCGCAGCCTACGTACGAGTGGGGTCACACCTGTGTAGGCATCGTCATGGACAAGCTGTTGGATGGCAAGACTTCCGACACTTACCACAAGATGGAACTCATTCGAGTGGATAAGCCGGGCCTCGCACAGTGGGCTCAGCAGCTGGTCAAGTGGGGCTTTGACAAGAAGGATATCGATCCGAAGCTTCTCGAAGCTAAGTAAGTCATACCGCACTAAAAAAGGTTGGCTCTCTCCGTTTAGAGAGCCAACCTTTTTTAGTGCTTTTCGAAGTCTAGTTATTGGGCTTTCTCGACCAAACGGGCCTTCACCGCTTTCATCGCAGCTTCTGTTCGGCTATTCACTTGCAACGCCTTAAGAATGTTGCTGACGTGGTTTTTCACGGTCTTTTCAGCAATGGACAGCTTCTGAGCTATTTCTTTGTTTCTCATGCCCTGAGCAACAAGATCAAGAATCTCCTGCTCGCGATCACTGAGAACGAACATCTCCGAATCGTCAATCTCGTCTTCTTCTTTTACGCGGCGAAAGTCTTCAAGAACTTTCGTGGCGATTCGAGGCGTAATCTTGGCTTCCCCTCGCTCAGCTAGGCGGATGGCTTCAACAACGTCCTGGGGAGTTGAAGTTTTGAGGAGATAACCCAAAGCGCCGGCTCGAAAAGCCTCATACACGGTGTCGTCGTCCTCGCGTACAGTCAGGATGACAACAGCAGTTCCCTTCTCTTGCTTAAGCAGTCGTCGAGTGAGTTCGATGCCGCTCAGGCGAGGCATGTTGATGTCGGTCAGCAGAACTTCGGGAGGATCAGCTAAACAGGCATCAAGAGCTTCCTGTCCGTCTTTGCAGACGGCCAGCAAATCACACTCGGGCATCAACTGCAGAGTCTTCTCGAGAGCTTTTCGGTATGAAGGCTCATCGTCTGCAACAACCACACGAATCTTCTGTGACATCGTCAAGATTATAGCGCTACGAGTCAGAAGTCCTACGGACCTAACGAGCAAATAGGGCGGGCAGTCCACCGGTGTGCCAGAAAAGCACCTTGCCACCCACTCCGCCCTTCTTGACCAGATCCAGAAGGCCAGCAAACGCCTTGCCCGAGTAGATTGGGTCCAGGAAAATTCCTTCCACCTTTGCCAACCACTCAATCGCAGCATCCCCGGCTTCGCTCGGAATTCCATACCCCGAGCCAACGTAGTCGGTTGAAACCAAAAACTCTTCGGCTGTGATAGGTTCGTGACCGATCAAAGGGGCCAGCCCCCGAGATAAATTTGCGAAGTCATGAACGATCTCCGGTTCTGGGTCTGACACGATGCCGAAAACCTTCGTCTTCGAGTGACGATATCCATGGGAAAGTCCGACCTGCGTGCTCCCGCTCGAACTCGCAGTGACCACCCAATCAAAACCGTTTTCCTGCTTCTGAACTTCAGAAGCAGCTTGTACAAATCCGTAAGCTCCCAATGGTGCTGATCCACCTATCGGGATTCGGTAAACACGACTTCCCTGCTCCTCATATTCTCTTGCGATAGTTTCCGCTTGTTCATAGAGTTCGTCCCAAGTCCCGTTGGGGCTCTCGCGGAGATCAACCCCCAAAAGTCGAGAGAGTCGAACATTCCCATTTTTTGAATCCAAAACGGGTTGGACCGCATCATGTTCAAAAGGCAAAGCCATGACGGCAGCGGCGCATCCCAATCGGTGTTTAGCACAAGCCGCTCCCAACTGACGGATAAAGTTGGACTGGGCGGCACCGCAGGTAACCACGACATCCGCTTGTTGTGAGAGAGCATCGGCAACGATGTACTCCAGCTTTCGGCCTTTGTTGCCCCCCATCGCGAAGCCTGTCAGGTCATCGCGCTTGATCCACAGTTCGATCCCAAGCCTGTTTGAAGCCTCTTCAAGACGATGCAGCGGGGTTGGAAGCTGAACTAGAGTGACTTTTGGCAATGAGAGCACATTGGGGAGTCTACAATTTATACATGAATCGCGGCAAACGAATCTTCTTGGGCTGTTTGGGAATCTTCGTCATTTTGATTGCCGTCTTTCTAATTAGCTTCGGAAGCCTGTTCAAGGGATTGTATGAAAGAGGATTCTTTGCTGGTGAAGCTAAAAACCGCACTTACAGCGCTGCCAATAGTGCCGCTAACCTAAAGGCACTCTATCAGGCGATGATGCTTTATCACGATTCAGAGGGTCAATTCCCGCAATCTCCCGGATGGATGGACGCGATACAAGGCCGTATCCAAGTAGCTGATATGGCAAAAGAAGAGTCAGAGAAAAAGCTAGTTCGCCCTGACCTTCTGCCACCTAAACCAGGCGTGTATGGCTATGCAATGAACGATCTGGCTAGCGGCAAATACAAGGACGACATCAAGGACAAAAAGACTCCTCTGATCTACGATTCGAACGATACTACCAAGAACGCCCACGGCGACCCGGCTAAGACAAAGTTAAAAGGCGGCGTTGCCATTGCGGTTGATGGCACCATTCTAAAGTAACCCGTTATACTCAATCCATGAATGTGGACGTTGCCATTATTGGCGGCACCGGAGTCGGCTCAAAACTTTTGGCGATGGGTGGAGAGCCAATCCACGTTCCAACTGAAGCCGGAGTACTACGTGGGCGGCTGCTCGAAATTGACGGCCTAAAATTGCTAGTTCTGAGTCGTCACTCAGCAGGCCATAAAGTCCCTCCCCATTTGGTCGGTTATCGCGCCATGGCGCTCGGGTGCGCGAAACTCAACGTAAAGGGGTGTTTTGCTACTGCTGCAGTTGGATGCCTTCGTCCCGAATGGCCCATCGGAACGCTTGTTGCCTGCTCGGATTTCATCGACTTCACGTATCGAAATCTCACTAACTTCAATCGTGTCGTTGAACATTGCGATATGTCCGAGGCTTTCTCCAGTAACCTTCGAAATGCCCTCATTTCTGAGGCTAAGTCAATCGGAGAAACCCTCCAACCAAACGGCATTTACCTTGCCTCCAATGGGCCAAGGTATGAGTCTCCAGCAGAGATTCAAGCCTATGCGCACCTCGAAGCTGACCTGGTGGGGATGACCGCTACCTCTGAAGCCATTCTGATGAGAGAGGCGAATGTTCCCTACTCTTGCCTGGCAATAGTCACCAATCCTGCCGCAGGAATATCCGAGACGCCGCTGAACCACAACGAGGTCGTTGATGAAATGGACAAATCTGGAGACCGCGCTCTAAAACTGATTTTAGGTGCCGCAAAGAGAATCGCAAACGCAACATGAATCTCTCACAAAGAACGTTTGCTCTGCATCTTGCCCTCACTCCGGGGATTGGTGGCAGATCCGTCAGCAGAATTTTGGCTCGTAATAGTCTGCTTGATCGATCGCCAGCAGACTTCCTTGCCCTCAGCGCCGCTATCTATCGCGAGGAATACAAACTTACAGCAAAGGCAGTTACAGCTCTCGATACCGACCGAGACACCAAAATTCGACAAACTCTCGAATCTGAGCGACGTTTTGTCGCACTAGGTATCAGTTGGGTAACCGTAGCGGATGCCCACTATCCGGCGAACATCGACACCATGCACCCAGACCCTCCTGGGGTTCTATTTCTCTATGGAAATCTCAAGTTGCTCGCAGCTCAGACGTTCTCTGTCCTCAGCTCGCGAAATGCGAAAATCGCCGACCTTGAGCTCATCGAGACGTTGACGGAGCAAGGCGTTTTGAACTCAGAAACGCTGGTCACCGGTCATGACCGACCAGAATATCAGCGATCTGCTATCGTGCCTCTCCGATGGGGATCGCCAAGAATCTTGTGTCTTGATAGAGGATTATTTAATGTTTTGGGGCCTGACCTGAAAGACGAAGCCTTTCGAGCAGCTCGCTTATGGCGCTATCAATTCGATCCGGGGACGGATCTTGTTGTTTCCCCGTTTCGCCCCGAATCTGACTTTGTCGGGGTCAATAATAAAGTTCGCGACCTACTTGTTGGATGCTTGTCAAAGAGAATCGATTTCGTCACGATCTCACCGAACGGAAATATGGAGAAGATTCTAAGACTTTCGCTCTCGGCGGGTCGCCAAGTGAGAGTATCGGACCGAATCTTGAACACAAGAGAATTTATCAGCCTAGGCGCCGGCAAAATCGACACCTAGGCTGATAGAGCTATTGACGTGACTGCTCTTTGCCCTTTGCATTAGCCCCCGCTGCGTCTCTTGCAGCGGCGGAGGGATCAACCACCGCAGGCCCACCCATGCGAGCCTTCATAGCGGCTTTCTTATCTGCTGGGAGATTGAGTGAATCGATAAACTGCTGTCGTTTGACATCAGCTGCTTGCCCCTCTTCTTTCGTCGGCTTTCGGTCGTCTTCGTTTGAGCAACCAGCCAAACCGACGACAATACTCACTGCGAAAACGAAAAGCGCCACTAGATTTAGGAATCTGTTCATTGTTTATTTGGTCAAAAATGCGGGAAGACCTGTTCGGTCTTCCCGTTGGCAATCTAGTAAGGCTCGCTGTTGTAATACCAACCGTAGGTCCAGCTTGAGTCTGGAATCGCTCGCTTGACATAGATATTCTTAAACCACATCAACCCACCGCGCTTGATGGCTTTGACGTGTCCATCTGCAAAGCCCATCGCACAGGTTCCGTTATATCGGTATCGAGGGTGCGCTGCGCACTCCCACTTTCCGTTAGAGGTTCCTGCAATGCAGTCTGTATCGAACCAAGGCGAATAGACCGGCGAATTGGGGTTCTTGGATGTATCGCCGTCGCGGTAAACCGTTGATGCGTTGCCCGGTGTTGACGCAATTGAGTCAATGTACTGGAACTGCCAATCGACAAACCATGGATAGTTCCAATCGTCAGCATTGATGCCTTTTGCTGTGACCAAGACCTTATCGGCTGGTGCGTCGATTTCGGTTTGGCTCATTGGCGGCAAAACCTGGCCTGCACTATCAAACCAAGATTCACCAGCATTATAGTTACTGGGGCAGATCAGGCGATTCACGCCGAAGTAGTAGCCTTCCTTAGTAACGCCTGTGAGCGCGACAGAAGGACCAGCAGGATCGCGGAAAACGCCATCCTTACCTACACAGACCTTTCCTCCGTTTGCCGGATCAGTCTGATAGTCGCCACTCTTGATGTAAGGGTAAACCGAAGTTGTCCATGTGATATGTGGAGTCCAAAGGTTCCAGTTGTCCCCTGTTTCCGCCGATGGAAATAGGTCGTCATTATCCCCACAGTATTGAAGCAAGCCGAGCGAGACCTGCTTTTGGTTGTTGATGGAGGTGGTCTTTTTCGCCGCCATCTTCGCCTGGGCAAAGACTGGGAAAAGGATCGCCGCCAAGATAGCAATAATGGCGATAACAACAAGAAGCTCGATGAGTGTAAACGCTTTTCGATTCATGATTTTCTCTTCGCTGAGTTTAGGATCGGAGCAGTCGAGTCCCGTACATCCAATGAGCACGGGAAGATAATGGAGTAAGACGCCGGTGTTTCACCAGCAATCATTTCCAACAAAGTTTCGCTGGCTCGATTTGCCATCTCAAAGATAGGCTGACGAACAGCGGTTAGCCGGGGAGAAGTCGTGTCGCAGTATTGCGTGCTGTCAAAGCCGACAATACTGAGTTCATTTGGGACCGAGATGCCAACGGTTTGTGCACTTTCGAGCAATCTGCCCGCAGCGCTTTCGGTCCAACAGATAATGGCGGTAACATCTTCGCTGTTTGGCCACCACGATTGAAGCATTTCAAACTTCCAGTCCATTGTCAAACACTTAGCGGTTGCTTCGTCGCCTCTACGCGCCATTGCTTCCAAAAAGCCGTTGCGGCGTGCAATACAGTCAGGCGTGAGTTGCTCTTGCTCTTCGTTCACAAAAGCGATCTTTCGATGCCCGAGACTCCAAAGATGCTCGACAGCTTGCTCCATGCCCTGAGCGTTATCGCAATGAATATAGACCGCATCAGTATGTCCCCCATCTGGAGCAGCGTTCATCGCAACAATGGGGATTGGGCTTTCTGAAATGAGTTTGAGGGTGTCAGGATCGTGCGTCATTTTGCACCACACGACTCCTTCGAGGAGACCATCAGCAAGGCTGCCCTCAATTCCGTCGGAGGAGAGCTCGGGCAAGATTGTAAGTCGATAATGATTCTTGAAGAGCGGAGAGGCCACACCATCCAATAAGTGCATGTAGTAGAGCGGTCCGCAAGAGATATTCCAGAAGTTCTCAAAGATCAAACCAACTGTATGCGTTCTGCTTGATCGAAGGTTTCGAGCGATTGCATTTGGACGATATTTGAGTTGGGCTGCGACTTCTCGGATTACGTCAGCTTTCTGCGGGCTTACGCGAACACTCTTTCCGCGTCCGTGTAAAACCTTTGACACTGCGGTTACAGAAACACCGGCAGCTTGAGCGACTTCTCTAATAGTTACAGCCATGACAATTTCACCATATCCCATCCGACGGAGAGGAATTGGGTGTCAATAGCGATGTTGCTCTGAGAAAGCAGTAAGGAGCGCGTCGAACACCACGACGTGTAACTAATTGCGCTTTCAGCGACTTTTGACAGACGCTGACGAAATATGCCGGAAATCTCAAGCAACATTGCTCTTGTGACCAAAACAATAATTGGCGATATCAAACGATGTTTTTGATACAACCGTTTATCATTATACAAACAAACTGATAAAACGCCACATCAGTGCGAAATAAACCGCAAACACAATCACGAATATCAAACAATATGTCTATTTTGAACCTGGATGAATTAGCGGCAACCACAGGCAAACTACTGCTAGCAATCGTTTTAGGGGGCGCAGTCGGCTGGGAAAGGGAGATACATGGGAGAACCGCCGGTCTTCGCACTCACATTCTTGTTTGCCTAGGCGTCGTCTTGTTTTGTGAAGTGAGTCGAGCATATGCTCCTGGTTCGGATCCATCTCGGATTGCGGCTCAAGTGGTTACCGGAATCGGGTTTTTAGGTGCTGGAACGATACTTCACGCCGAAGGCAGAGTTCGAGGGCTAACTACAGCCGCAAGCGTGTGGACTACTGCCGCAATCGGTATGTGCATTAGTTCTGGAGGAACCATATTAGTGACAGCGATCATCGCGACTTTGCTAGTCATTGTTGTTTTAGCGCTACTAGAACGTGTTGACCGCAAAGTGAACCCAAATCACGAAAGCTAGAAACTTCGCGTGAAGTTATGTCATGGTAATAGGGTGAAGCTCGTACATTCCGAGAGCCTTGGTCTCACTCTGGATTCGATTAATGCGAGCTTTGAACTCGGATCTAAAAGCACTCCCAAGCAGCGCGAAGCGGCGAAACATTGGCTAATTTCTCGGGTTGGAAAGCCAGGTAGCTTTCGACCAGGCTTTGCTGGACCAACTGAAATAGACCGCAACCAGGGTGTGCAACTTTTTACGGGTGAAAGAATATTCAGCTACGCATCGGTCGGCCACATCCTAGGCGAAGAATCGGCACGAGCACTCCAACTTCTCGCGCCAGAAGATTCGCAAGTGAAGGAAATCCTCGAAATCACAAAAGCGAATGTTCACGAGCTAATGTTAAGAGAGCCAGGTCGATACTGCTGCGGACGATGTACCGTCGCGCTTTGGAGATTTCTGACAGTATCAGATTTCAAAGAACGCGAGTGGCAGATCGATTCTGGAATTCTTCACCTCAAAACGATGCACTCAGACGACGGCAGGTGGCACCGGTATCCTTTCTATTACACATTGTTAGCCCTAAGTGACATTCACACCGATGATGCCCTTGATGAGAAACGATATGCTGCGCCCGCTATTGAGAGAATGCTTCGTCGCCCGAGAGCGCCAGAACCGTTTGGTCAAAGGCGCGAAGTCGTCATGAGAAAAATCCTCAGCCAGATCTGATGATCGCATCGCTACTGGTTTCGATTTTGGCGAGTATCGATGAGATCGACGCCATCACGATCGTTCCGATAAAACCCTACAGCAAGCCAGAAGTAGAGTTGGCCAGACGTGCCTTGGCGCGAACCTACCGACTCATGATTCGTATCGAACATGAAGAGCGAATGCCAACCGGAAGCTATTACAAACCCCGGAACCGTTTTCGAGCGGATCGCATCATCTCGTCATTGCTACGTAACGGCGATGGAGATATAAAGTTAGGAATCACAACCGCGGATATCTCGACCACTTCAGGCAACCACAAAGACTGGGGCGTATTCGGACTTGGATATTTAGGGAAACCTGCTTGCGTGGTCTCATCTTTCCGTTTGCACAAAGACAGATCAAAGTTCGAAAGTAGATTTCAAAAAGTCGTCATTCACGAAGTCGGACACAATTTCGGTCTTCCCCACTGCCCGACAAGCGGTTGTATCATGTGCGATGCGAACGGCAAATCTGCGTCTATGGACAACGAAAAAGGGTTCTGCAGCAAATGCCGCAGAACCCTTGTGAATGTGCTGAAGTAGTTCTCAGCGCTTAACGAACTGGAAGCCACGTCGAGCTTTCTTTCGACCGTATTTCTTAGCTTCCTTAACTCGCGAATCGCGGGTGAGGAAACCACCAGCTCGGAGGCTCTTTCGAAGCTCCTCGTCGTAGGTGAGAAGAGCTCGAGAGATACCCAGTCGGATGGCACCGGCTTGACCCGAGATACCACCGCCCTTGGTAAATGCTTTAACATCCCATCGGCCATCCATCTCGAGGTGAACGAGCGGACTCTTGACCAAGATCTCAAGAACTGGACGACCAAGATATTCTTTCATCTCTCGTCCGTTAATCGTGACTTTGCCCTCACCGGGGGTTAGCCAAACACGGGCGACAGCACTCTTGCGTCGACCCGTACCGTAATTCTGTTGCGTCGCTGCCATAAGTCCTTACTTGCCTTCCTTTCGAACGTCGAGTGCGATTGGGTTCTGTGCCGCATGTGGATGCTCTGCACCAGAGTAAACCTTGAGTTTCTTGAAAATCTCCCGACCAAGTTTGGTCTTAGGAGTCATTCCCCAAACCGCTTTTGCGACGAGATCTTCGGGTTTCTCGTCGAGCATTTTGCCTCGGCTGACGTTTCGGAGACCGTCTGGCCATCCGGTGTGCCAATAAATAAGCTCGTCTCGCTTATTGCCAGTGAGCACTGCCTGGGCTGCGTTGATAATAATGACGAAGTCGCCGCAATCTGCGTAATAAACGAAGTTGGGCTTATTCTTGCCTCGGAGAACCTGCGCCACTTGGGCCGCGAGTCGACCGACAGGCACACCGGCCGCATCCACCACGTACCACTTGCGCTGGATATCGCCTTCCTTAACCGTTGTCGTTCTGTTCATGTCTTTCCTGTGGTTGAGTTCGCAAACCGGACTCAAGTCCTGTCGCTACGTTTTGTCTATAGAAGCTGATCGAATATCCCGCGGGTGCCGTCCGTAGCGCACATGCATCAGGCATAAACCTTTTGCCGGCAGCACTACTGGCCACTGCAAGTTCTCCTGCCCCTCTTGTGTGAGGAGCATGCTGACCTCTTCGACGTTTCGATGCCCGCGCCCTACTTCGAAGAGCGCTCCTGCCATCCTTCGCATCATTCCGCGAAGAAAGGCGGTACCTACTACGTCCACCCACACCTCGTCTCGGACTTGGCTCACCTGCACATCAAACAACTCTCTTCGAGTGTTCTCAACGCTAGGGTCTAGCTCTTCTGTAAAAGCAAGAAAATCGTGTGATCCTTGGAGAGATTCGGCTGCCTTTGCCATCTTTTCGACGTCCAGAGAACGTCCGTAAAAATGAGCAAAGCGAGTTCGGTGCGGGTCTCGTTGGCCGCATAAAATACGGTATCGATACCAGCGATCCATCGCACTGAACCGACTATTAAAATCTGATTTCACCTGTTTACTCTCCAAAATAGAAAGGTCTACAGGGAGTCTTTTGTTCAAAACAAACGCCCACTTTTCGGGAGGCATAGGGTTTTGCGTATCGAAGTGGCAAACCTGACCTCTCGCGTGGGCACCGCTATCGGTGCGACTCGCTCCAATGATCTCGATTTCCTCGCCCGAGATTTGGCGAACAGCTTCTGTCAATGTTCCGTGGACCGTTCTCCGGTCCTTCTGTGCGGCCCAGCCGCTAAACTCGGTGCCGTCATAGGCGACAACAAGCTTAATTCGCATTTTCTACATTACTGAAGGCGAATCAAACATTCTTTCAATTCACCTTCAGCAATTCTATTTAGTCAACCAATTCGAGTACAGCTTCAGGAGCTGCATCTCCTCGTCTTGGCTGAAGCTTTGTGAGACGGGTATAGCCACCGTTTCGGTCCTTGTATCGTGGGCCGATATTGTCGAACAGGTGCTTTACGAGGTCTTCACCGTTAATCAAGCTACGATTAGCAAGAATCTGGGTCTTTTCGCCCTCGGTCTTACCAGCCAATTGCTTGACGGGCTTCGGACTGCTAGCACTATGGCCAACTAATACTCGGCGAGCTCTGCGACGTGCGTCGAGCGTATCTTCCTTCTTTGTCAAGGTAATCAGCTTCTCAACGAGGCGCTGAAGCTCCTTTGCGCGGCCATGCGTAGTGCGGACATACCCATGGCGAATGAACTGTCGCTGAAGATTTGTCAGCAACGCCATACGCTGGTCGGTAGGCAAGCCCAGCTTTCGGTGGTCAACTTTGTGTCTCATGTTCTTCGTTGCGCCGGTCTACCGGCTAATTCGTTGAGTTGTCTTTCGACGACTCTAAATCAATAATCCTCGTCGTCCTCGTCGTCGAGTGAATCCAGTGAGCGATAGCCGCCCTTCGGTGGCTTAAGCTCTAGTCCATGCTCTGCCAACTTGTCTCGAACTTCGAGCAATGACTTCTTGCCGAAACCACGAATCGCAGTCAAATCGCTTTCGCTCGCCATCGCCAAACTCTTGAGGTTCAAGATGCCGGCTCTTCGAAGACAGTTGAAGGTTCTTTGAGAGAAGTCCAATTCTTCGATTCGAAGGTCTGGAACATTCTTCAACGATTCATCTTCGACTGCATCTACAACATCGGTTTCTGACTCAAAGCCAGCAATACCGAGATCGAAGAACATGCGGAAGAACTTATCCAGAATATGAGCGCTCTGGGAAAGAGCATCGTTCGGCTTAACCGACCCGTTGGTCCAGATATCCAGGACTAGTCGCTCATAGTCAGTTCGCATTCCGACACGAGTCGCTTCGACGGTGTAATTCACCTTCTTAACTGGCGTGTACTGCGAACCTGTAGGAATGACACCAATCATCCCGCGATACTTCTCCTGGTTCTGCGGCAAAACGTAACCGGCGCCCCAACCAATGAAGAGTTCCATCGACAGGGTCACGTTCGGGTCACTGATTGTCGCAATGTATGCTTCAGGATTAACGACCTCGAGCAATTCTGGACACTGAATATCTGCAGCAGTGACGCGACCAGGACCCTTGACTTCGATCCGGACAACCTGCTCTTCGAATGGGCCTTCTCCACTATAGTGAAGTGAAACATCCTTCAGGTTCAGAAGCAACTGAGTCGTGTCTTCCTTAACGCCAGGGATCGGCGCAAACTCATGGAAAACCTTGTCAATGCGAACAGCGGCGATAGCAGCACCCTGGATAGAACTGAGCAAAACTCGGCGAAGGGCATTGCCGATAGTTTGCCCGTAACCGCGCTCTAGCGGTTCCAGGATGAACTTCCCGTAATCGGTCTGAAGATCGTAGGTTGAGATCGTGGGCATGATTAATTTGCCGACTACCCGCCGGCAGGGATATTATCGAAAACCTATTAGACGCGTCGTCGCTTCGGTGGTCGGCAACCGTTGTGTGGAATTGGCGTAACATCCACGATGCTTGAAACCTCTAAACCAGAGGCGGCAAGTGCGCGAACAGCAGTTTCTCGGCCACTACCTGGACCACGAACCTCAACATCAACCTTACGGAGACCATGCTCTTGAGCAAGTCGACTAGCCTTATCAGCTGCGACCTGAGCTGCGAATGGAGTTCCCTTTCGGCTGCCCTTGAAGTTCACGTTCCCAGCGCTAGCCCAACTAATGGTGTTGCCCTGAGGATCCGTGATTGTGATCAACGTGTTATTGAAAGATGCGTGGATGTGTGCAACACCAGCTGGAATATTCTTCCTTTCTTTCTGTTTACCTTTCGTTACTGCTTTGCGTGCCATATCTGTTCAGGTGCAAGGCTGCAGGTGTCAGAGAACTGTTGCCATCCAACACCAAACGCCTAGTTTTACTTCTTCGCCTTCTTCTTACCGGCGACTGTCTTCGCCTTACCCTTTCGAGTTCGCGCGTTATGTCGAGTGTTCTGACCGCGAGTGGGAAGACCACGACGATGCCGAAGACCGCGGTAACAGCCAATTTCGATCAGTCGTCGAATATTGCCGTTGATCTCTCGGCGAAGGTCACCCTCTACCTGATAATCACGATCAAGAATCTCTCGAAGGGCTCCAACCTCTTGTTCGGTGAGGTCTCGAATCTTCTTTCGAGGATCAATACCCGCCTTCTCAACGAGCTCATGAACGTTGTGCTTTCCGATTCCGTAAAGGATCGGAAGCGCATAGATCACCGCCTTATCTCGCGGGAGGTCAATACCAGCAATACGTGCCATAGTTTGTTTCTTTGTTGTGGCCTATCTGCTACACAGCTTCAAGACCGAATTCGGTCATCCTTGTCGCTGCTTATGCTTCGGAACCACGCAGATCACACGCACAACACCGTTGCGCTTAATAATCTTGCACTTATCGCAAATTTTCTTAACACTAGCTCGAACTTTCATGATTCCTTCGCCTTCCGTGCCTCGTCATTCCTAATAAGAACCGGAGGCGTCCTGCGACGCGTTCGAACGGACGAACCTGTCCGACGCAAGAAGGGATTATACCCAGGCTTTTTGTGCCATGTCATAGACGAGACATAAAAATCACGCAGATACTTCGTGTAGCTCTTTTTTTCACTACACAATCTTTGTGCATGCGATTGCGACAGTTTGCCGTTCGCATTAAAGGTACCTCACTGACCAACCCTGAATCACAGATGAAGAAACTTCCCGAGATCACCCTGGCTTTCTGGATCACTAAGATCTTAATCACGACACTGGGGGAAACGGCTGGTGACCTCATGTCGATGACGCTGAACCTCGGCTATGCCGTTAGTTCGGAGATCTTCTTTTCACTTTTCGCGGTCGCCCTATCTGGTCAATTGTTTGCCAAACGGTATATCCCCACACTTTTTTGGGTAGTCATCTTAACAACCAGCACTGCAGGCACAACACTCTCTGACTACATGGACCGAAGTCTCCATTTTGGATATGCGCTTGGAAGCGCGATTCTGATAACGGTTCTAGTCCTTGTGATCTCTGTATGGAAGTTGACTGAGCGATCCATTTCGATGAATGACATCAAAACGCGTAGGTCAGAGGTCTTTTACTGGATAACCATCCTATTCTCAAATACCTTGGGAACCGCACTCGGAGACTATCTTGCCGATGACTCGGGATTGGGATTTGCTGGTGGCGCAGCAGTAATAGCAGGGTCGATCGCAATCGTAGCCATTGCAGGCAAGCTTTTGAAACTCTCGCCCGTCGCAGTCTTCTGGGTATGTTTTGTCTTAACCCGTCCTTTAGGTGCGACAGTTGGCGACTTAATGACAAAAGATCCTGGCAAGGGCGGGCTGGGGTTTGGAACCCTTAGTTCTTCGATGGTCCTCATCGTCGCCCTAGCAATAATGATCCTTACCCAATCGTATAAGGATCGTAAGGCTGCCTTGCCAAAGTAGACTGCATTATATGGACGGCCTTCTTACTGTTTCCGAAGCTAGAAAATTTAGCGAAGGGAAAAAGATCGTCTTCACAAACGGTGTATTCGATATCCTGCATGCCGGTCACGTGAGATATCTGTCTGCAGCCAAAGCGCTAGGAGATGCTTTAGTGATCGGATTGAACTCCGATGCGAGCGTTAAATTACTCGGTAAAGGTCCAGACCGCCCGATTAACCCTCAGTTAGACCGAGCAGAAGTCTTACTCGCATTGAAAAGTGTCGATGCAGTTGTTATCTTCGACGAGCAAACGCCAGAGCGCCTCATTGCGGAGATGAAGCCAAATGTCCATGTGAAAGGCGGCGACTATACGGTGGAGACCCTTCCCGAGGCAAAGATCATCTTGGCTTACGGTGGAGAGGTAGTCATCATGCCGACCCTCGAAGGGCGCTCGTCTACCCGAATTATCGACGCAATTCGCAAGGATTAGTGAAAAAATACTCAACAAAGGTCGTTTTTGGTGATTCTCAAAACGTATACTTATTAGTTCGGATTTCCCCCTACGCCTATGCTTCCAAGTCCAGATATTCTGAATGACTACGAACACGGAAAGTTCGTCCTGTCTAACCTTGCCGCTAAGCGGGCGAAACAGCTTCGAGAAGGCGCACCAGCGCTCGTACAAGTCGAAGGATCGAATCACCCACTCACCATTGCTCTAGCAGAGATCGCTGCGGGCAAAATCAAGCCGATCATGCCTGATGTTCGTGAAGCTCTCATCGAGACTGACGACATTCCTGTACTCATCGTTGACGACACTGTTCCAGCCGAATTTGGCATGTTGCTTCCCGCCCTTGAGGAAGAGGAAGCTGCCCTTATCCAGGTTGTGGACGAGGAAGAGGCTGAAATTGAAGGAGAGGCGGACTCAGACGAAGCGCTTAGCCTTTCTGACCTCGTAGAAGACAGCGAAGAAGAGATCGCACCAACCGACGAAGATAGCGAAACGCTCTCCTTGTCTGATATCGCTGAGCAGGAGTCTGCCGGCGACGACGATACCTCTGTCGACGAAGAATAAAAAATGGCTAGTCAGGATCCCTATGAGGTCCTTGGGATTGCCCGCGACGCATCGGCCGACGAAATCAAGTCGGCCTATCGGCGCTTAGCGCGGCGCTATCACCCCGACGTTAATCCCAACGATCCCGCAGCAGAAGAGAAGTTTAAAGAGATTGGCTCGGCATATGCCGTTCTGTCCGATCCTGACAAACGCCGTCGCTTCGACCAAACCGGGTCTACCGAAGATCAACCAACCGATCCATTCTTTGGTGGAGGAGGCATTTCAGACCTCTTTGATATGTTCTTCGGCGCGCAGACAGGCGGTCACAGAACAAACGGCAGAGACGGCGATGACCTTCGGGCAGACGTCGAACTAACCTACGTTGATGTTGTCAATGGTGCTCAGCGTGAAATCGAAGTAGATCGCCTCGGGCAATGCGATTCGTGTCGTGGAACCGGTGTTGAAGGTGGCGCGGCTCCAGAGACTTGTGGAACTTGTCGCGGTCAAGGTGTTGTCGGTTCGGTTCGAAATACATTCCTTGGACAGGTTCGAACAACAACGACATGTCCAACTTGTCACGGTTCTGGCACGATCATTAAGAACCCCTGTAAAGAGTGTTCTGGTCGTGGCGTTACGCCGAAACATGAGCGAGTTCACCTCAACATTCCTCCTGGTTTTGACGACGGCGCAACCATGCACCTCCCAGGGCAAGGAAATGAAGGCACCGGCGCGGGCCGACCCGGTGACCTGTACGTCATCCTTCATGTTAAAGCAGATAAGCGTTTTGAGCGACGCGGGCAAACACTTCTCTCACCCATCGAGATTTCTGTAACACAAGCCATCTTAGGGGACCGTATCACTGTTCCGGGAATCGACACAGACCTCGAACTACACATTCCGGCTGGAACTCAGCCCAACACGCAAATCCCGATTAAGGGAGCAGGGTTACCACCGCTTCACGGTGGACGTCGTGGCGATTTTGTGGCACATGTTATTGTTCGAATCCCAACCAAGATCAGTGATGCACAAACGAAGTTGATCCAAGAATTTGCCGAGCTATCGGGCGAAGATTTGCCTCAGGGCGAAGACAAAGGCTTGTTTGGCCTGTTCGGAAAGAAGCGCTAACCCTGGTACAACCATTCTATGACTTGGATTGAAGTCGCGGCGAAGTTCGCCACACCCCAGGACGATCTCTCACCAGCTATAGAGCTATACCGGGATCACGGTATAGAAAACACGTTGCAAGAAGGACAAGACTTCTTAACCGGATGTCTTGTGGACGTAAATGGTAGCGACGATCAAGTCAACAACCTACGCTTAGCCCTTGAAGAGCTCGGCGCGGTGGTGACAGTAAAACCACTCGAAGAGGTGAATTGGGAAGAAGCTTGGAAGCAGTTCTTTCACCCTCGCAGGATTGGCAAGTCCTTTGTCATTCGGCCAACCTGGGAAGAGTGCGAAACTCAACCAGGCGACAATATCATCGTCCTCGATCCTGGACAAGCTTTTGGAACCGGCGACCATCCAACAACACGAATGTGTTTAGATCTGATGGAAAAGGCTGACTTGGCTGGCAAAACGGTAGCTGACGTTGGGTGCGGCAGTGGCATTTTGTCAATAGGCGCAGTTCAATTGCAAGCTAAAGCTGTGGACGCCGTAGACATCGATCCTATTTGCGTTGAGGTCGCCAAAGAGAATATGGCGTTGAATAAAGTGATCTTTAAGGCGGTAGCAGGTGAGGGGATTGTCGCGCTACACCCAGACGCTATTCAATCAGTTGACGGACCTGATGTTCCGCAGGACGAGACTCCTTTGTCTTCGGTTGCTTCTTCCCCGAAAGAAACTTCGACTGAAATTCCAGAAGATGCCTACGATGTCATTATTTCGAACATCATCAGCGCAACGCTGATTCGCATTTCGCCGGATGTGAAGATCGCGCTTCGTGACGGTGGAAGATGGATCGTTAGCGGAATCATTGAAGAGAACTGGCCAGATGTCCAAGCCGCTGCTAAGAAACTAGACTTCTCTCTTCGAGAGGAACTCCATGAGGATGGCTGGGTTGCTGGCCTGTTTACGCTTTCCAAAACCAAGTGATGAAAATTCCTGTTCGAGCTTTACCGAGACTCTTTCTCCCCGGGGCAGACTTAACTGAACCTGTCGAGATTCCTAAAGAAGAAGTCGATAAGCTTAGAAAAGTATTGCGGCTTGGTGCAGGTTCCGAAATAGGTGTGCTTCCAAATGACGGCACGTTGGTGCGTTGCGAATTTCGAGGGCACATGGCGATTCCGCTCGAGGTGATTCAACCAAATACCGAGCCAGATTTGCATCTTACTGTCGCTCAGGCTCTTCCCAAGGGAGATAAGCTCGACGAAATTATCCGTAGCTGCACAGAAATAGGCGTATCCAAATTTATCCTGTTCGCTAGCGAACGAACGGTTGTTCGATGGGATGAAAAGAAAACGTCAGACAGACTCCGACGCCTATCAGTCATCGCACGAGAAGCGTGTGAAATCAGTTTCAGAACACGCCTACCAGAATTTGAAGTGCTTTCAGACCTGAAAGCCGTCTTGAAAGCAGTCCCTGACGCAATTGTCCTTTCGGAGGTCGAAGGCATTCAAACGGCAATTGCTGCACCAGGGACTCAAGGCTGTATTGTCGTCGGTCCCGAGGGCGGCTGGGCCAAAGAGGAGCTTGTGGCAATTGGGAATCGAGGAATTAGCCTTGGACCGAGGGTTCTTCGGGTCGATCACGCGGCAGCAGCAGCGGCAGCAATGCTACTCTTAAAACCGATCGGTTCTTGACCATTCTTAATCAGAAGAATCGGCTATTCATTCATTCTCGCGAACAGATTTTCTCCTGATCTGCATATGATTTCCTAAGGTTTCTTCTACAGAAAATCTTTCCTTCGATTTGGTTGATTAGTAATGTGCCTAATACACTATAAGAATTACTGGATTTCGCCTAAATTTTTATGAAGATTAGTCCGACTCATAGGAATGGTTTCCATGAGTTCTCAACAGACTTCTCCAACCGGGTGTGAACGCAGATTTGACATTGAGGAGTTGTTCTTCTCAACCACTGATAAGTACGGAGTCATCGTCAGCGGAAACGACGTTTTTCGAAGAATTGCCGCTTACGACTCAGTCGACGAACTCATAGGAAAACCTCACAACATCATTCGCCACCCAGATATGCCAAGGGCGGTTTTTTATGCGCTTTGGCAATATCTACAGAGTGGAAAATCGATAGCAGCATACGTAAAAAACCTTGCCAAGGACGGTTGCTATTACTGGGTTCTAGCGTTCGTTATGCCCTCTCCGTGTGGATATATCTCAGTCCGCTTGAAACCATCGACTGAAATCTTAAAAACGGTCGAGAAATTGTACAAACAGATGCTGGCCATCGAACAAGAGGCAAGAATTCCAGCCGAACGCGCGCCGAAAATGGCAGATTCCTTCGATTTTCTGGAGAAACAAATCAAAACGCTGGGTTTCGCAAGTTACGACGAATTCATGCATATGGCTATGACTTCTGAGGCCTCTGCGAGATTCAAAGCCGTATCATCGAAACAACTGTCATGCTTAGAGACAAGTCTCTTGCATTCACAAGACTTGGGTCTTCGCGATGACCTGTCAAGATTCTTAAGACTGAATACAGAGCTAGATCAGTTGCTTGCCAAAGCAGAGACATTCATCGCCAATATCGGGCAACTAAGTGAGAAGTCTAGATACCTTGAGAGACTCGCTCAAGACGTTCACCTTTTGTCTCTCAACGCCATTATTTCCTCGCATCGACTAGCCGATGCTGGAAGAAGCCTGGCCGTCATAACGCACAGTCTTGCTCAAATCTCGTCTCGAAGCAACGAAGTCATCTCCGAATTGACAAGAAACCTTCATGCGCTCATTAGTGGGCTCAGAGAAACCGGTTACCACATTTCGGCGGCAAAACTTCAAGCCGAAATGTCTGCTATCTTCTTGTCTGAGTCAATTGAAGCACATATTAAGAACAGTTCAGAACCTGACATGGTCAAGATGAGATCTGACCTTCTTCAGCTGGAAGTTTCGTTTGAAGCTAGTTGCCGAGATCTCGGCCAGAGCGTGAAACGAGTAAGTCTGCCTCTTCGGCAGCTATCTCGACACATTTCTGATCTTGAAAGCGTTCTCAAAACACTCTCCAATGCTCACGTTTTGGGCAAAATCGAGGTGGCTCATATCAAAGATAGCGTTCACTTTCAAACAGTTTTTGCCGAAGTGAACTCGCACGTAACCATTGCGAAACGAGAAGTCACAGAGTTTCAGGATGCGATTCGAGCGGTTTCCCAAGCTGTGCCGCTCTTTGAAAGATTTAACGCATCGCAATCGACAGACCACATCCCGATCGCAGCCTAAAGCCGAACAATCTTTAAGAAAACTGACAACACTTGCTCATTCTTCAGATTTGTTGTATTTTCTGAGCAATACATCACTCCATTTCGAGGTGGAAATAGAAGATGCAAGTACGAGTCTTGTCTGAGTATGCAGGTCGTTATCATTTGTCCGACGGCAACAGAAGCCCTGCGTTTTGTCCTGAAACAGTTTACGAGGTCTATGGTCTCCAACGTGCCGTGGATGTTGGTGGCGGGTTTGTCGTCTTGGCTTCCGATAATGGCGAACTGTTTTTTGTTGAAATGCGCCATGTGCGAGTCGTGAAACCATCTGATGTTCCAAACAGCGCTATGGTCATGATGAACCTGTGATTCAACTAAAGCTGACGATAGTTTTTTGCGGATATTGTTTTCAGCCCTGCCAATTATCTAAGGTCTCACTTTTTACTTTCCGATGAGTAAGAGAAGAGATCAACCATGAGTGCGAATAAGGCTGCTCCAAAAAACCAAGAAAGAAGGTTCACGATCGAAGAACTTTTTTTTTCGACGACAGACAGGAAAGGAGTAATTCAAAGCGGGAACGAAGTTTTTGCCCGGGTTGGGGCATTCGATTCTGTCGAAGAGTTAATCGGAAAACCGCATAACATCATCCGACACCCTGATATGCCTCGGGCTGTGTTCAAGCTGCTTTGGGATCGCCTTCTCGCAGACAAGGCTGTCGCAGCTTATGTGAAGAACCTTGCCAAAGACGGTTGTTATTACTGGGTGATTGCACTCGTTGTTCCTGCCCCTTGTGGTTTTCTCTCTGTTCGCTTCAAGCCGACCTCTCCGATTCTGGCGACCATGCAGAACATTTATGCACAAATGGTCGAGATTGAGTCAAAAGCCGAACGTCCTGAGCAGAGAAATGCATCCATGGCGGCTTCGGGAGAGTACTTACAACAAGAACTTTCAAATCTAGGTTTCGCCAATTACGAAGACTTCATGCACATCGCGTTAGCGGCAGAAATGTCGGCGAGAGAAAAGGAACTTGCTTCTTCTGAGTTCAGCCACGAGATGAAGGCACATCTCGCTGCAAACGGAAATCTAGAAAGTCGTTTACAAAACTATGAAGAATTGAAGGGGCAACTCGATAGGCTGTTTGAACGAGCCGAAGGGTTCCTCTCTCTGATTGCAGACCTCGGTGACAAATCCACCTATTTGCAAAACCTCTCCCACGAAGTTCATCTACTCTCACTCAATGCAATCATCTCTTCGCACCATTTAGCAGACGCAGGGCGCGGATTGGCTGTTGTTACTCATAGCTTGGCGGATATCTCAGCCGAAAGTAGCATCGTCATCGACAAACTGAGAGTCGGGATCACAACGCTCATTTCGTATCTTCGGTCCACCGCATTTGCCATCACCGCCGCCAAGGTTCAAGTTGAAATGGCCATATTCTTCTTGAAGGAAGTTCTCAGGTCATCGGCAGAAGACACGCCAGCAAGAAATGTCGATCAGGACCTGGAAACGCTAGAAGGCTCCTTTAGGCAGAGCTCGATTGAACTAAATGACAGCATTTCGAATGTTCGAAAGCCGGTTAGGATTCTCCAAGATTTGGTTGGAGATCTTGAACTCGTTCTTAGAACTTTGGCGAGTGTTCATGTTCTGGGCAAGGTTGAGGTCTCCCATATCAATGAAAGCGGGCACTTCCAAACGGTTTTCTTAGAGGTCCACCAGCAACTCGAAATCGCTCGTGATGAGGTTAAGGAATTTGACGCAGCGATCCAAGGTCTTGCTCAAGGACTGCCAGAGTTCGAAAAAAACAGTCACGTGCTGTCAAAAACGCTAAAAGTGCTCGCTGCCTAGGAAGGTAGTCTAGCCCGGATAAAGACAGGAACCTTTGCTAGCTCAAGCAACCAGCTTCCTCGACCGAAAAGACAAGCAGAAGGGTTTTGCTTTCGGAGACGGTATGAGAGTTAGAGTTCTAAGCGAATTTGTGAATCGATATCACATGAGCGACTCAGGTCGAGCCATAGCTTTTGACACGGATTCCACTTATGAAGTTCATTCAATGCTTCGGGCAGAGGACATCAACTGCGGCTTCATCGTCTTGGTCGGTTCGAATAAAGAACTCTTCTTTGTCGATATGCGGCATGTCCGAGTCGTCGACGAAACACCGGTTCTACGCATTTTAGACTCCGCAGCCTAACTAGTCGATAGCCGGTAGCAGCCGAAACTCCGAACGATAGAAACCCAGTAGTTCCGGCGCGCTCATCTGCCCAAGAGACAGTAACTCTTTTTGAACAGATGAAGAGGCGACGCCAAAGGCGATTCCGCCAAACAGGTCGAACTTATGCTCCAAAATCGAGTTTAGATTGGCGCTCGTGTTCCGCGCGTGACCCGCTGGATACATCACCAAACCACTGTCGGTGCCGTTGATATTCACGGACGTCGGGATGCCGTCAGGGTATTTCGAATCGTAGTCGGGGCCACCATGTTGGAACTCGACTTTTGCCATGATCGCTCGCGTCACCGGATTTGCAAGGGCTTCCTTCGAATAGTCCTCAGGCATGAGCATGAGGGATTTCCACCAATCATCAGTGGCGGCTCCTGGCTTTTTCGGTAACTCGGCAGCCTTTCGGAGAAGGGTCGAAATGATATACACCATCGAATGATCTGCTGATTGGCGAGTTTTCGGATCTCTCTTAGCAGGGTCACCAATAATCCCAAAAGCAGGTTCATATGCCGTAATCCTCACCGTCGAAATATCGTTGGCAAGTACCGGATTCGCTGCCAGAAGTTGGATCACTCCTTGAAGGGCCCCAGCTGACTGATGCTCGTACAAGCCTAGTTTGAAGTGCATTCCCATCACGGCAAAATCATCTCCCGAATGAGATAGCGTAATGTCGAATGGTGACTCACCCGACGTCGGTTCAAACTGCCTGAAGAGCGCTTCTGGATTTCGGAAAATGTCCTTCGGGCCAACGAACCCGGCTAAAGCTCGTTTTGCGCATAAGACTGCGGCTTCAGATGAAATCGCCGCCGAAGCTCCTTTACTATCGCTAAGTTGCTTACCGGCTCGAATCGCTCGCCAAGGAATGTAGTGAGCCACAAACATGCCAATTGCACTTTCAATTTGCTCAGGAGTACCTCCAAGCAGTCCGGCATAAACCGCGGCAGAAGCTATCGCGCCATGCACAACGTGGTCGATTTTGTATGATTTTAGGCTGAAGACTTCGGCTAATCTGCCTCGTATTTCGTCAAGCAAAACCATCGCCTTTAGCGCGGTTGCTCCATCAAGACCCTGTTGCTGACAGGCAGCGATAACGACAGGATAATAGTCGTTGTGCCCAAACTCGCCAGCCATATGCCCTAGCCTGGGGTTATATCCAAAGTTCGTTCCGTTACTGTCCCACTCTCGAACAGCAGCGCTATTGGCGACAACGGCTTTCTCAGGCACAACCCTTGCCGAAGACCCGAACACAGTCGCGCCATTTACATTCGGATAGGTTAGGGCTTCTTCACGAAGCAACGTCGGAGCATTAGTTTGTAATGCTAAAGCGCTTGCTCCGCACAAATAGGCATCGGCATGAAACAAAGCCGTTCGTTTGAGAACAGCCGCCGAAGGCTCTGAACCAAATTCCCCACCGAGAAAATCGACAACGAACTGCCCTATGCCATGGGCTTGATTTGAATCTCGTTGAAGACAAACGGTGTGTTCCATTCCATGAGTCTATCCCGCATGAAAAACAAAAGGCGTCCAGAATCGTATGATTCCGAACGCCTTATTGCTCTAGCTTGATCAAGTCTACAAAACCATCAAAACCAGAATAGGTCCAATTGATCCTGGAAGAATATCCGGTGCCGCTTTTTTTAGACTCTGAATCATGATCTGCTCGGCGCACTCTCTTTCGAAAGGGAGAGCATCCGAGGCAAGACATCGTGCCAGGTCGGTCGCATCGGAACCAACAACCACTCCGCCTAAACAGAGTGCGTAATGAAGAGAGCCATCCAAATCGTGTTGGTAGCAATCCTCTTGCACATAGCCTCTCGGCATTGAGCGTAGCTTCATGTTCGGTTCCCTATCCAGATTCGATCAACGAATCTATTTGATGAGTGTGTCTCATGCCTAATATCGGCATAAACAATATGATAATTAATGTTAATTGAATAACGATTCATGGCGTGGCTCCGTTGCCATGTCATGGCGACAATGACAGTCATCTAGACGACGATCAGGTCAGAAGAGTTTGAGAACAAATTCGGAACATTATAGAAATTTGCTGATTTCTATACCTCTCAGCTCTAATAACCAAGGGTACACGGATGTTATATCGCACTTTCAGATCTTTGGCAACAAAGTTGGCGAATATATTGGGCTTTATACTAGAGTTCAAGAACCCAAGCTTGAAGACACTCACTCGATGTCGCAAGATCGGATGGAAGAAGTTCGAGAACATCAACACCATCCCATATTCGCTTGTCAAAACCCGCCTGTCTAGCGATAAAAGGCATCCGAGTAGCCCCATACTTCTCACCTGGCTTGAGGAATCCGCCGACAAGACTCGTTTGGGATAGAGCCATCAGGAAGCGCGTCGCGTCGGGTAGCGATTCAGAGTTAAGGTTGTCGATTTGCAACTCTGGCAAGTCAAATTTCTGCATTCCAAGCGTGTAGGCAGTGATCCCGCCTTCGCCAGATAGATGATGAACAAAAACATGTTCTCGGGCATCGATTCTGGGATCAACCCTCGGAAACTGAATCACATGTTGAGGCAGTAAATACCGACGACTGACAGGATCAGCGACCACCCCGTCACAGAGGACACCCATCCTAACGGCAATTTGAAGTAAGAAATCTACCGAAGGATAGACCGCAGGATCGTGAGACTCGAACATGAGTTGACAAAGCAGCCAAGTTCCACGTAGCCTTGCCACTAACTCTGAATCGGTGTCGGCGGCCAGACTACTTCGAATAAAAGCTTCCGGATCAAAACCGACTTCTTCTTTGCTGACGACGGTCATTTTGATAACCGTTTTGCGATCTTTCGTCGCGACCGCGTATACACCGCGAGTCATTGGTTGGTGAAGACGTGCCGGATCGCTGTCACCGACTAACGGCGCTACCATACCAGCGAGGGCTTTACCTGAAGCCGCAGGATTCGCTAGCTCTACCGGTGACGGCAACACCGGACGCGAAGACAAAACAGACAAATAGTAACCCCTGGAAATTCCAAAGCCGGGTCCTTTGGGTCGGCTGAAGTTCCAGGGGCGCAAGTGTTTAGCTCTCCATGTCGTCGAGGATCGGGCCGATGTTTTGCATGGCTTCTGCATCGCCACCAAGAGCCTCACGGATCTGCTTGGCCATCGCCTTTGCCTCGTCGCTATGCCCCGCTCTCTTAGCCATTAAGCCGAGATTGAGGTGGAGCGGGAGCGACGACGAATTGTTCATCGCAGCATATCGCATCAGCTGATATGCGTCGTCCAGCTTGTCTTGTCCAGCCAGCGCGTTGGCGAGCTCAACCACCGCAGGTTCGCAACCGGGGAAGATAGCAAGACATCGATTTGCCGATTCTTCTGCGTCGGTATGCTGTCCTGTCTGGTTCTGAGCGGCAGCCAAGAGGAACCACATCTTCCAATAGTCGGCAAGCCAGTTTCGAAGCGGCTTCAAATCGCGGATAGCCCCTTCGAAGTCGCCATTTTGCATCTTGGCTTCGGCAGCCTGAACATTTTCGGCACGCTTGGGTTGCTCTAGTTCGATCAGTCGAGCGAGAACGTTCGCACGAGTGTTCGGGTCTGGATTAGCCTGGAGAACCTGCTTGAGCACATTTGGAACCTCGAACTCGCGTCCTGCAGCTTCTAGTGTCTGAGCATATTCAAGAAGAACAGGAACCTCGGTCGGAGCTGCGTCCAAAACGTCCTCGTAGAAGTCCATCGCGCGGTCAAATTCTTGCTTTTGAACTAGGTAAGGAGCGTAATGTCGCTTGACGACAGTGCTATCTTCGAGAACCTCAAGAGCAGCTTCAAATGCCTTCTCACCGGCAGGCTCGTTTCCTGCCTGAATAAGTGCAATTGCGTACTTCGCATGAGCGGCACCGTTTTGCGCGTCGGCGTCAATCATCGACTTGTAGATTGGCGGAACTTCGTGACCTCGACCGGTCTGTTGAAGAACACCAGCAAGATAGTCTGCACTTGGCTTATCGTCGCCCTCAAGCTCAAGCGCCTTCCGGAAGTTTCGCTCAGCGTTGACGGGCATACCGGTCTGCATCTGCGTCATACCTAGCCGAGTGTAAAGAGCTGGATCTTCAGGGTTAAGAGCGACTGCCTTTTCGTAGTACTCACCTGACTTAGCCTGGTCACCAACCGCTTGATAAACCTCGCCGAGACCGAAGTAAGCGGCAAAGTCATCTGGGATCAGCTCGGTTAGCTTCTTGAGCGCGCCATCAACCTTCTCAAACGATCCAATTCGGTAAGCAGCGCAGGCTCGGCAGAGCTGCACCAGCACTTGGTATGGACCTTCGAAATCTTTGTCGGCCTCAACAGAGGCGAGGAGGGCATCGATTGCTCCGTCTGGACTGAACTCCCGAGCGACCATTCCGTTTGCCTGCTGAATATAGTTCAGAGCATCGTATCCTTCAAGAAAATCGAGGAAGGCATCGGCATTATCGGTCCCAAACTCCATGGTCTCGCCAGCCAGGAACTCCGGAAGACCGAGTTCAGCCTGATTGGCAAGAAGCTTCACCAGTTTGTGCAGAGTGGCGAACACACCATCTTTACCAAAAACGATCTCTTCTTGATAAATCGGCTCCTCTGATTCTTTACCGAAAAAGCGAACGGTGAGGTTGAACGTATCTCCCTCTTGCTTAAGGAATCCATCCTGAACAACACCAACCTCAGCTTGGTCGAACAGTTCTTTGAGCTGCTCATAAGGCAAAAGAGAGTCGGAGATGTTCACGAACGCCATTCTGGTCTCGCCCGAATCCTCAGGAATTTGAGTCAAGAAAGAAACTGAGTTGATGTCTGCCCCTGCATGGACACGAAGTTGTTCGGCGGCAAAAGCGGAAAATTGGCGGCCCAAAGCAGGCTTGGTCCCTTCAGCAGCGTTGAAGGGCAGAACAGCGATACGCATGTGCGGGATTGTACCGAAGATTGGCCCCCCATAGACGGAAATCGCCCCATTCTTCACGGTACATTTGGCGCACAGTTGGCAATCAGGAGTGAGCTGAGGCTGTCTTTTCTGGCCACGGCTCATACTCTTCGGCGGCGGGAGCCATCATCAAGAGGTTAGTCTACAGTTCGCACCCCTTGTTCTAGCAAGTCACAGCTCTCTGAAACCATTTTCATGAGCAACTCTCCAACTATTTAAGACATCTTGGCGACTATTGATTCACCGAACTTGCAACTATCGGTAGAAAGGAGAGAGATAACCATAGCCCTTCCATTACCCGTCTCGTTAGTCGAACAGACGGGGTTTTTCTTTCTTCATGACCGGAAAGGAAGGCGCGCAATGGGGCAATCCGTTTTTTTATTACATCCATACAGAAAGGGGCTGACTCCCATGAGTCAGGTCCTTGACAAGCATAGGCTAGGAATTAACCAGCAGCTTTTTTGATGTCATCTCGAAGCTTGGATATCACGGCAATCGCATCCTTGCTATCCTTAAAAGGGGACGTCGGCAAGCCAGCAACCGCTTTTTCAGCATATGGCAAAGCAGCCTTGTCTTCTGACAATGTATGAAGCACATATGCGACTTGATAGTTTGTGATCGTGAATTGTTTATCGCTATCATTTAACCCTTCAACAGCACCAATCGCGGCTTTCTTTGCTAGTGCCTTTGCCTGCTTCTCTTGCATGAGAACCATGGCCAGACTAAGGAGTTGTTGTCGGGAATTCGGCGTTTGTGTTTTGACCAACGACTCTATCTTCTTCTCACAAGCAGCAGGATCATCAAGAGCTAACCATCGATTGCGAATGGGTTCGGCCTGAGGAGCAATTTGTGGATTCTCTTTGATTAGGGAATCCAATTCCGCATTGGCTTCTTTAATTTTTCCTTCTTTGTGGGTCTTTTCGACGGCGGCGAGTTTCTTCTTGATTTCTCTCGCAGCTTTTGCTTGCGCGACCTGGGCCTCGATTTCCTTTCGAGCGGCCTCGACGTCAAAAGTGCCAGCCTTTACTTCTTCAAGGGGCTTTTCAAGGCTCATCGGATGACCGATCCACACGACTTTTCCTTCTTTGACGATAAACGCAGACGGAATGCCGTTCTGACCAGCCGCTTCCATCCACGAGACAGCCATCCCATCTTTGTTGCCGCTATAGGCAACGTTATAGTCCATCTTGTCACCCATCTCTTTGACAAACGGTGCGACAGGGGTTTCATCTTCCCAAATACTCACACCTACAAAAGTGACGTCCTTGTTCTTATGGGCAAGCTCCGTAAGGTGAGGAATGGACTGTTTGCATGGTCCGCACCAAGTCGCCCAAAACTCAACGACATACAATTTATCTTTTGCAAATTCGGTGACTGGTGTTCCTTTGACCCAGGTCTTAACTTCGATCTTAGGCGCTGGAGAGCCCGGAAGAAGATCCGCTCCCATTGAAATCGTAACCATACTAACGACGGCGACAACTCCAACGATTATTCGACTGAATAACGACATGCGTTCATTATCACACCACCTCTGGGAAATACCTGGAATATATTTGCCGCGCTTGGATAATGATTCTATAAGTCAGAAAGGGATACAGCAAAGGCACAATCCCTTCAAGTGTTAAGAATTCACCTGAACTTTGCCAATCTACGATTTTTTTCGTAATCTACGACATTTTTCGTATATAGTGTTTTTCATGGATGAGAGCAACGTCACCTTGAGGCCTACTAACTCGGAATTGTCCATTCTGCAGGTGCTTTGGCGAATGGGATCGGCGACGGTCCGAGAAGTCTTCGACAAACTCGCCGGCAAGCGGGAAACGGGCTATACGACCGTGCTTAAAACCATGCAAATCATGCACGAAAAAGGTCTTCTAGATCGCGAGGAAAGCGGAAAGGCACACATTTATCGCCCCACAAAGGCCGCCGACAACTCGCGACACGACTTAGTCGGTGAGCTAATGGACAAAGCCTTTGGAGGTTCGGCGCAACAACTGGTGATGAGTGCACTCAATTCCAAACCTGCCACTGCCGAAGAGATCGCCGCAATTAGGCAACTGCTCGATGAGATGGAGGGCAGAAATGACTAACCTACTGGTTCAGCGGCTTGGATGGACTTTGATCCATTTTGTTTGGGAGGGTCTGCTTGTCTCGCTCCTATTGGCGATAACGCTGCTGCTCACTCGAAAATCCAACCCAATCTGGCGATACGGCTTCGCATGTGGCGCTCTTGTTCTCATGGCAATAGCGCCGTTGCTCACTTTCATCGCGACGGCTCCTGTAGGCGTTCAAGGAGAAGAACTTGATGTCCGGGTTATTGATCAGGTGGTGACGCCCTATCTGCCGTCACTCGTTCTTGGATGGGGAGTTGGAGCGTCTCTGCTAGCCATCCGCCTTATCGGCGGGCTACTTCAGATTGAGAGATTGAAACGCCATAGTGTGTCCGTGTCAGAAGACTGGCTAGCGCGATTTCAGTCTTGCGCAAATCGCCTAAATATCAATCGAAACATCAAATTCCTCGAATCACCCTCGCTGTACACTCCTTGTGCAGTTGGAATTTTTCGCGCTGTCATCATGCTACCGGCCGAGATGATGACTCGCCTTCCCGCTCACTATATAGAGGCATTGGTGCTGCACGAACTGGCCCACGTGCGTCGCCATGACTATCTGGTGAACCTGCTGCAATCCATGCTCGAAACCATTCTTTTTTACCATCCAGCCGTTTGGTGGGTGTCGAGAGTGGTTCGCAATGAGCGTGAACATTGCTGCGACGACATCGCCGTTCGTGCACTCGGTGAACCTCTTACCTATGCGAACGCTCTGACTCAACTCGAAGAGCACCGAAACTCTCTTCCCCGCTATTCTGTCGCCGCTAATGGAGGCACTCTCTTGTCAAGAATTCAAAGACTACTGGGCATTCAATTACCTACTCGATTCGTTCCAACCGCTTGGCCGCTAGCCGCGGTCTTGGCACTTTCACTAACAGCCACGACCGCAGCAGTTCAAGCACAGACAAAACCAACGTCCACCCCGAAGAAGACGGCAAAATCGACCAAGAAAAAGTCAGCTTCAAAGAAAACTAAGTCAGTTGCTAAAAGCTCGTCGGTGGCCAAGCCCCAGGCTTCTGTACCAGCCTCGCCTGTAAAATCTCTTTTTGCGATCAGAAATGTCCCAGCCGGTGAAGTTTCAAAACCTGCTGCTGTAGCCGCTGTAGCAGCGGGAGCTCCCGGGAATTGGAACTTTCCAACCTATGCTGCAACGGCTCCCGGGCCAGTCGGCGCTTTACCAGCAAGCGATTTTGAAGGTGGTCGTGGACGCCGTGTTTTCAATGGCTCAGACGAAATCGTAAGCTCCCACGAACGTAACGAAATGTTGCCGATCCAGATTAGGCCGATTGGCGGGAGCGATCTGTCACAGATACTTCTAGAGAAAGCTTCTGCGAAGGAAGCGCTTCTACAGGCAGCCGACCACTTCGGAATCGGAGTCGTTCTCGGCAAAGGACAAGATGAAGGCGTCTCAATGTTCCTTCCACGCGCGAATTTCGAAGAGCTCGTTAAGGCAATCTGTAGCGCCACCGGCTGGAGCTATACGCTTGAAGGCAAAACCTATCGAATCTCAATCGAACAAACAGCAACCAAACCTTCAACCAAACCAGATTTGAACCCGATGGTCACGGTGTCTGTGTCGAACACTCCATTCTTGGACATTGTTACGGCTTTATTTAAATCTAACAACATAAGTTTCGAACTCGAGCCAGGCAAATACGGCAATGTCACAGCAGATATAAAGAACGTCTCCTTGGAAACCGCGCTCCAAATGCTATGCAAACAGGTTAACGCTCAGCTGATTCGCATGCCCAACTCATACCGAATCAAACCAATCTCAAATACGGCCGACTAGTCCCACCAGAAGAACCAGACTCGGGCGTTGAGCAGACTCTGCGCCAACGCCTGAACTGTTTCGGTTCCCTGTTCAACGATGTCAGGACAGAACGAGTATAACTCTTGTGCCACCAAGCAAGCGACCTCAGGCTCCTCGATTGGCCTTGTTACCCATAGTTCGATGGTGTCGCTAGAAACGGAAACTGGAACTGCTCCAAATCGCATGTAATAATCTCGAAACAGGGCGATAAGTTCTTCGTCTGCAGGAACACTGTTCCACCCGCCAAAAGCGACTTGAGCAAATACCTCGTAAGGCGTAGCGGTCTTGATCAGGGCCAAACCGACAGACTGATCACTCAAAACATGAGGAACAGTCAGGCCAGAGATCGATTGATTGAGGAGTTTAGGCTTCGTTTCGCGAGCGCTAAGGTAAGCCGCCGCATCGTAAATCTCGTCCTCATCAAGCTGATTTTCTGACATCAAACGAGTTCTTAGTTCACTTGGATTGATGGATGCTGATAACGACAGGATCTCTTCCGCAGAATCGCTATCGCCAGTGTTTTCTCCGTCTCGCAAATGAAAAGCATGTTTTGGATCGACCAACAACGGCCAGAACCCAGTCTCTTTGAATCGCGTGACCTCTGTTAACCATAGGGTCATCGCCTCGTTCTTTGAAACAAGCTCTACTTTAACGGATGCTTTGCTCCGGGATAAGGAATTATCCATAGTAATCCAACGTTAAGATACCAACGATATCTGAAAAGATCATGAACGAATGATTCATTCTACGCCATAAAATTACATATATCTAACTGGTCTTCGCGCTTGGAAACCTAGATCTGTCGGAGCGCACTGCATTGCAAACGAAGCGCTTATGCGGGGAGGTGTTTCTTCACCCAAGCTAATGATTCATTCTGCATCTCAATGGGGAACTCGTGAGCAAGCTCGGGATAGGCAATCATCCGTAGTCTCTGATCTGCCTCTCCGCGTCTATGGATAAGCTTGTCGAATAACTCTTGCGCATATTCAATCCGCACAACTTCATCAAGAACACCGTTCTGGATGAGTAAGGCGACGTGATCAAATCGCTCAGGAAATGACAACGGATTCTTTTCACTAAGTGGGTTCCAAAACGTGAAAGGAGACCCGATAAGAGGACATGCCACCGTCACTCGGCGATCTTGACTCGCCGTCAGGAATGTGATGAACCCGCCCATCGAGATACCGGTCATCGCGACCTCACCAAAGGCGTATTCGTCTAGCATCGCCCTGATTTCGACGGAAGTTTGTTCGACGACGGCTCCAAAGGTCGAAGCAAAGTCTGCGGCAAAACTCGCTTCCCTATTCTCACCACCTCTCGATCCGTGGTGAAGTGCCTCGGTAACGGCGACACGATAACCAGCTTCGGCGTAGGCAACACCATACTTCAGGTCCGAATCTTTCGAACCCGTATAGCCATGTTGGACAACAACTAACGGCGCTCGATCCCCACCTTCGGGGACCAAATACCAAAATGGTAATTCGCCGACAAATCTCTCTTCTTGCGTAAACAAGCCCACAAACAAGACGATACCGGACTAACTCCAGCCCGGTATCGACACACAAACAATCAGCAAATTATGACCGTTTGTTGACAGGGCGTCTTGGAGCGCCGAATCTTCTCGGACGCTGACTGGACGACTTTTGGACAGCTCGGGTAATGGAGAGTGGTGAACGCTCACTCAACTTCAATTCGGACTTGATCAGCCTTTCAATATCGTGAATATCTCGATGCTGGTCTGGGGTTGCTAGGGTAATTGCTCGGCCCTTTGCACCGGCACGTCCAGTTCTGCCGATGCGGTGAACGTAATCCTCAGCATTGTCAGGCAAGTCGTAGTTCACGACGAGATTGATATTCTTGACGTCGATCCCTCTGGCTGCGATATCAGTGGCAACAAGCACGCGATATCGCCCATCTTTGAAACCATCCAGAGCCGCTTTCCTTTGAGCCAAAGTGCGATCAGAGTGGAGTTCTGCTGAGGAGTGACCGAACGTTCGAACCGTTTTGGCGAGCTTTCGAGCGCCATGCCGGGTTCGGGCAAACACAAGAATTGTGCCTTCGTGTTCGCTTAGGAGGTCGCCGAGCATTTTGCTCTTGTCTTCTTTGTTGATCACAACCAACTCTTGCTCAACAAGTGCTGTTGCGCTACCGGCACGCTGAACCTCTACCCGAACCGGATCGCGTTGATACCGACGACCAATCTCGGCAATTTCTTTCGGCATCGTCGCCGAGAACAACATCGTTTGCCGCTCAGCAGGAACTTGACCAAGGATACGGCGAATCACGGGCGCAAAACCCATATCGAGCATTCGGTCCGCCTCGTCCAATACGACGATTTTCACTCGGCGAAGATCCGCAGACCTTTGGGCAAGATGGTCCTCAAGTCGTCCAGGGGTCGCGATGATCACGTTTGGATTCGCGCGAAGTTGTCCCGTCTGAGGACGCATCGGAGCGCCTCCGATGAGCAAAGCCGTCC
Source organism: Chthonomonas sp. UBA1950 (assembly GCA_002336105.1). GTDB lineage: Bacteria > Armatimonadota > Fimbriimonadia > Fimbriimonadales > Fimbriimonadaceae > Fimbriimonas. Next base: position 218,221 of record DDEQ01000046.1, read on the forward strand.
TAAGCCCCAGTTTGACCAGCGTCTCTTGAATTTGAAGAGCAAGCTCTCTTGTCGGTGCTAACACCAACGCCTGTTGATCTTTCTGTAAGCGAACCGCTATCGGCAAACCAAAGGCAAGAGTCTTGCCAGTTCCAGTTTGGGCTAATCCAATTACGTCGCGTCCACCAATTCCATGCGGAATTGCTTCGCGTTGAATCGGCGTGGGTACGACAAACCCGAGGCGGTTGAGGCGTTCTAGAATCTTCGGCGAAAGGCCAAGCGCTTCAAAGCCTGGGCTGGTAATGGTCTCTGTCATAAAAATAGCCCGCTAGCCAGATGCTAAACGGGCAAGCTATATTGTGGCATTTTTCCACCTAACGTTGCTCAGCACAATAACGAACTGGCATCTGAGAGGCAGAGTGTGCTGTCCTTCGAGCCAACCAATCTGAAACCTATTCGGCAAACTTGATCGGGATGTCGGACTCAGCGAGCCGATCCATTTCTACATAAGCTGCGGTTCGAGCTTCATTTTCCGTATCTGCAAGTAGTCGATCAAACTAGTCAAGAAATCCCACTCGTAATCCGGGTCTGTTGAAATAGACGGCGTTGAAATTGGCAGCGTGTAACCGTTAGGAACATATCCTACGGTCCTTAGTTCACACCTATCTGACCACTTTACGACGATTGCTCGAATCCTTTTTGGGGAATAGGAGAGTTCCATTAGATCTTTTTTGTTTCCACACCGCCATCGCCCTATCATATGACGGTGGATTGAAGTCAGAGACTTCAATCCACATAGTCATGGCGAGTTCCAGATGATTTGGCGGTTCTGTATTGCAGGCAGACGTGTTCCGCCTAACCTGGTAACGTCGTCAAATGAGATCGTTGATACGTCGCTATAACGTCGTAGTTAGCAGCCGGTACACTATCACAAGCAATCCAAACCACTCGTTTTCAGATCATACGAAACCAGTGCGCCGAGTTATTTGCGGGCAAAAGTAGAGAAACTCCCCGCTGCATGAGATATGCCTCTCGGACTAGAGTTTTTTCGAGTGATCAGTTGAACTTCTCTTTCGGGTGCGGAGTGCAATAGAGCTGTTTCGTAACAATCATACGATAGAGTCACAAGCCTCGCACATCCCTCGTCTATGCAAGACATAGGGATAGCAAATCTGTTTGCATTCGAGTTAAAAATTGGTGGAGGCGGGGGGAGTTGAACCCCCTTCCAAAACTGTCGCCCCTTCAGTCACCACGAGCGTCTCCCCTGTACTTTATCTCGACGCCGCCCTCTGTCGGGGTCACCTGTGCGGTCGTCCAGTCTGGTTTATTTCGCCCTACTTTCCTCAGACGGAGGATTGCAACGCTATCCGGATTTTGTTAGGCCCAGCACACTCCCTTCCGGCTCGTGAGTGGTGAACCCGCTGGCTTAATTAAGCAGCGAAGGCGTAGTTGTTATTCGCAGCTACTTTTTTTCTCGTTTTTGTCGTGGCCAACGAGAATCCACGGCTCGCAACCGAAAGTCAAACCAGCCCTGTCGAGCCCGTTCGCCCCCGTTTGTCTCTTTATTGTACGCTGTCTCGCTGCTCTGTATTCCAGAAATGGGCCTATTCTCCCCTGGTACCCTATAAAGATATGCGCGTAGGCGTCATCGCCATTCAAGGCGACTTCGAAAAGCACATCTCCTCAATCAAGGCTTGCGGAGCCGATGCCGTCGAGGTTCGAACTCCAGAAGAACTACAAACAGTCGACCGAGCGATTATCCCAGGCGGAGAGAGCACCACGGTCGGGATGTTGATGCAAAGGTTCGGAGTAGCCGAGGCTTTGAAAACCCGTGTCGCAGATGGAATGCCCATTTGGGGAACCTGCATGGGCATGATCATGATGGCCGCCGAAATTGAAGGAAGGCCGTCGCAGTTCAGTCTCAACTTGCTCGACATAACTGTGAAACGTAACGCGTTCGGCGCTCAGGTACACAGTTTCGAAGATGCCGTCCCGCTTGACGGATTAAGCGAGCCGGTTCTAGGTGTTTTCATTCGCGCGCCAATCGTGACGAGATTGGGCGATCACGTGAAAGCCATCGGACGATACGACGGGAAAATCGTTGCGGTGCAACAAGGTCGGTGTCTCGGGACATCGTTCCATCCCGAGCTCACCGACGATATTCGACTACACCAGTGGTTCCTTAGTCTCTGACCACGGAGAACTCAACGCCGAGCATTCTAGCGATTAACCGGGCAGGTACGAAAACCGTTCCTCGCTTTTCGGCAATCCGCTCTTCACTTGTCGTAGTTCGGCCGTTGATCCGCACTTCGTTTGAACCTGGTGTGAGCTTCATATCACAGTCTTTGCCTTCAAGGTAAATCGTTCCAGATTCGCCTTTGTCGAACTTGAGACCCAACTGATCTGAAGCAATCGTGACCGACAGCATCATCTCGGCGCCTTCGTAGTAAGCTTGATCTTGACCGTCGAAGCGCGCCTCGCGGTCGCCAAACTTAACAACCATGCGCTCATCGCGAATCGGTTTATCAAATCGAACCTTTATGTCTCTATCTAGCAATGCGCCAACTGCCATTCCGGACTTGATCGAAGGACCATTTTTCGCCGACTTATCCGTCTCAGCAGCGATAATGCCGCCAATCGTTCCTATGATCGCGCCTTCTAACTGCTTCTTTACTAGTGAACCGATAATAAATCCACCTGCTGCCCCGCCGATCACGTAGCCCTGGCGCTTTCGATAATCCTCTGAGACGTAGAACCTGCCGTCGCGATCTTTGCGGACTCCTTTATCGTTCAGCGGAACCGGAACACCAGAAATCCTCAAATTCTCTCCACCTGGCACGATCAGTTCTGTGAACTCAAGGTCCATGAACCCTTGATCACTGCCTTTTGGCTGTCGCACACGGGTGACCTTTCCAAGCAGACGCGTACCATAGGGAAGATCCCGACTATCGGTCACTTTCGCAGTGAAGCGATCACCCGCTCTTGTGTCCTTAAGCGTTAGTTGATCCTCGATCACTACCGGGATAATCTGGTTTCGAGTAATCGTAACCTCAGTCGTACGCGCCACCACCGACGTAAACGCCGCTAAGACGAACGCCATTACAGCAAAAACGTGATTTACCTTCATCCTCATGCTCTCTTGATACACTGACGAGTGAAACACACTAGAGTTTCTCTTTGAATCTAGCGGTCACCCACAGATCTGAACCCACTTTCGATTGACGAATAATCTCAACCAACGGGGCATCGGGAAGTGATGAAATATTTAGAGATCCAATCCAACTTGGCCCATCACCAAGCAGCTTTGCCCCATAAAAAAGCTCTAATTGGTCGACGAGAGCACTCTCAATGAAACGACTCAGCGTCGCGGCCCCGCCTTCGACAAGCAAGCCACGAATCTTCCGTTCAAAAAGCGTTGCCATCAGTTCGGGCAAAACGATATTTCCCGTGATGTGAAGAGTCTCCGCAGAGTCATCAAATACCCGCTCCTTTCCGGATAGCTTTGAGCTTGGGTCAAGCACAATGCGAACCGGTTGGTTCACTACGCCAGGAATTCGGGCGGTGAGCTGCGGATTATCCATTTCGACAGTCCGCCTTCCAACTAATACCGCCCCACAGAGCGCCCTCAGGCGATGGCCAACCCGACGCGCCTCGGGACACGTGATCCACTGACTCTCTCCACTAGGCAAAGCGATTCTGCCATCGAGCGAGGCTGCCGCTTTACCGACAACGAAAGGACGCTTCCGTTCGATTGCGGTTAACCACATAGAGTTCAGTTGCTTGGCGTTCTCCGTTTCAATTCCCTCTGTAACCTCCATCCCCGCGTCGGCTAGACGCTCGATGCCACCTGCCGCGACAGGATTTGGATCTCGGACTGCAATCACGACTCTCGTAACCCCAGCTTCAATCAGCCCTTCAGAGCACGGAGGCGTACGACCGAAGTGATTACACGGCTCTAAAGTGACGTATGCAGTGGCGCCCTTCGCATCCTTCCCTGCTTTTGCCAAAGCAACCCGCTCGGCATGTGGTCCTCCCGCATACTCATGCCAACCTTCCCCAACAAGCTTGCCGTCTCTGACGAGGACGCATCCAACATGAGGGTTAGGCGCTGGATATCCGCGTTGAGATAAAGAGATCGCCCGCCGCATCCAACAACTGTCATCAGGACGATTTTTCTGTGTCATGAGAAATTTGGTCGTTCAAAGAGCCTTCGACAAGAAGTTTCATATTGTCGATTGCCGCTGCGCGATAGGTCCTTCGTGCCTCGCGAACAATGAGAATCGATCCTGCACCCGCTCCGACTAAGCATCCGAGTAAGGTTCCCCAGTAGTAAAGCATCTTTTTTGCGTACGCCCTCCGAACTACGAGAGGATCGTGTCTAACCGGACGCTGATTGAGGAACCAGGGCATACCCAACAGCATCACCAGCCCAAGCGAAAGCATGAGCCCAGTTACAATTTTGTTCCGCATGATTGCCTCAATGCTTCTACGCCTTCGCGGATCGAGGGAGTTCGGCAAAGGTAGCTTCCGACAACAAACATATCTGCACCTGCACCAAATGCACGACTTATTGTCGTTGGATCGACTCCACCATCGACTTCGATCGCAAGGTCGGGCCGCGCAGCTCGAATTGCAGCAACTTTCTTAAGCGTTTCAGGAATGAAAGCCTGCCCACCCCATCCAGGATTAACCGTCATTACGAGGGCCATATCGATGACCTCAAGCAATGGCCAGATCACCTCAACAGGTGTCCCGGGGTTAATCGCTATGCCCGATTTTACACCCATGCCACGGAGCCTTTGACAATGTCTATGGGCATGCAGAGTCGCCTCAGCATGAAAGATGATCGTCTGACAGCCAGCGTCGGCAAACGCTTCAAAATGGCATTCGGGCGTGTTTGTCATCAGGTGTGCCTCAAACGGCATCTTCACAAGTGGCCGCAAAAGCTTTACTAGGCTATCGCCGAAGGTGATTGGTGGCACGAACTGCCCATCCATCACATCCAGATGTAGTACATCTGCTCCGGCTTCCTCCATTTCAGGCACGATAGCACCAAGCTCAATCTGGCTAAACGAAAGAATTGAAGGCGCGATTTTCATTGGTCTGATTTCTGGGCAGGACGTGTTACTGTTTGCACAAGCTCATCGTTATAATAGATTTTGAACTTAGCTGAAGTGCCAACCCCTTGTTCACGGAGGGATATCGAATCACCTGGCTCGTGAATCTGTCGATGTACTTCACTCACACCAGCTGCATCTTCCAATTCGACCTTGACTTCGGTCGGCTCGGTGAGTTTGCTCAAATTAATATTGAGCGTGAACATAGCGGGTTGCGGTTCGGCCGGTTCCGTAGGGTGATCACTATTCAGAATCAGTTTCACTTCTGAATCTCGGGAGACCTTTTGCTGTGCCTCCGGAGTCTGGCTGATGATAAGCCCCGCAGCCATGTCGGGCCGATAGGAATACTCAACAGTCTTTGAAACCTTGAGTCCCAAGTTGCTTAATACCGATTTTGCTTTGTCTGGCGTGAATCCTGTCACGTCTGGTACTTGAACCTGAGTCGGGCCTGTTGATACTGTGACCACCACTTCTCCGCCTTCCCTGACGTGGGCTCCCGGAATGGGCGACAACTCAATGATCTTGTCCTGTTCAACTCGATCATTGGCTACCCTCGAACCGATCCGTAAAGTGATATGGATTTTTTCGGTGAGCGCCTGTGCCTCGCTAAACGATAGCCCCTTCATGTTGGGGACGGTGACCATACGAGGTTTGCTGAAATTCAGGAAAAGGTAAACGCCGCCAAACAACCCGACTGCCACCATCCCGAAAAAGACAACAGCAAGAACCAACCAGACAGGAACATCTCGTTCTTTCTTTTCTTTCGTTTTCGATTCAACTTCGGGATCTCGTATTGCGGACATTCGCGGAGCTACAGTTCCAACGTTCTTAGAGTTGCTTGAAACTGCCGGAGTTGGTGCAGCTTCCGGTTCATTTCCACGGAGGGGCCAGGTGAGGTTGCGGCCAAATCGCAAAGCATCCTGGAGCATTCGCAGGTCTCCATAGAGCTCAATCGCATTCTTGTAACGCTCAGAAGGATCTTTAGCCATCGCTTTCTTAGTGATCTCATCTAAGACCGGGTGAACCGTCGAATTTGCTGCTCTTGCGCTCGGTGTCGCTTCCGTAGTGTGGAGTAGAGCGGTTGCCACTGCCGTCGCACCAATATAAGGCGGATGCCCAGTTAGCATCTCAAAAAGCATGATGCCGATGGCATAAACGTCTGATCCAGCACTCGGCATTTGCCCAGCACCGCACTCTGGAGCCAGATAGGGCGCAAGAGAGGGCAATGCAATCGCGCCAGCAGTATCTGACCCGACATAAGCCTCCCAGAACCCGCCTAACTGAAGGCAAACATCACCGTCCGGCAATACGCAAACGTTCGCAGGAATCAAACCACCATGGATGACATTTGCCCGATGCAGCACTTCAACTGATTTACAAAGCGACATCGCTGTTGATACAGCAACTGACGAGGAAAACATTGTCAGTGTGCGTATTCTATCAGCCAAAGTTGGCTTGCGCGTAAGATCGCCGATGATGTAGTAAGTGCCTTCCTCTTCATCAAGGTCGTACATCGATTCGATATTGATGTTTCGAATCGATTGATACTTTTTCGTCAGTTCTCGCAGGTGATCAATAAACTCGGATTCTCGAGAGAATGGCTCCCGAATCAGACGGATGCTGACATCTTTACCAAGAACTCGGTCTCTACCGGCGTACAGGGCAAACAGGGGGTGCTCATTGAGCAAGCTCACCAACTCATACCGACCCCGAAGCACGTTCCCTATCACTTCGTTTCCTCCTCGCGAGCGGGCACGAAAGATAACAAGATGGCGCTTAACAGCAGAACCAACGCAAGTAGTCGGATTGGCGGAGTATCGACCTTCGCAGCATAGTCAGCCGCTTCACCGGTCAGGGCAGCGCGAACACTAAGCAAGTATCCAATTCCTAGAAAAAGGATAGCCGCGACTGATAAACCTAACCGTAACGATCTCATGTCAATTTCAAAGAAGCCCTTACGTCCGATTCTGCAATATTTTGATAGAGTTTACATTCACCAAGATCGTGGAGAAGACTAAAAGCCAAATCACCCGTGATCGACTTCTTGTCTGACCGCATGGCTTTGATTAGTTGATCAGCTTTGTTCAGAACAACATGACGGGTTGGTAGTCCGATTTTCTCGAAGTCTTTGGCGATTTCTTGTGAGACTCCTGGTCGAGTAATACCGAGTCTTTCACCTAACCGACTTTCGACCACCATTCCAATCGAAATAGCCTCACCATGCAATAGATCCTGGTATCCCAAAACTCTTTCGATTGCGTGCCCAACTGTATGGCCGAAATTCAGTTTCGCTCTCAGTCCTAATCTTTCGAACTCATCGGCTTGAACAATTTTCGCCTTGATACCAATGCTATGTTCGACAAATTCCTTCAGGATTGGTGAGTCCTTGGAAAGCTCGGTCTTTCGCAATCGATCTAGAAACGGTTTGTCTAGGATGTAGCCGTGCTTCCACAACTCTGCGAGACCGTTGGTAAAATGACGATCAGACAAGGTTTTGAGAAATTCAACTGAAACCAGAACTTGCTTTGGCGGGTAAAAAGCACCCACAAGGTTCTTACCCTCCGGAATGTCAATGGCAACCTTTCCGCCGACAGAGGAATCCACTTGGGAAAGAAGAGTCGTTGGCACCTGAATGAAAGGAATCCCTCGCATGTAGGTTGCCGCAACAAACCCGATAAGGTCGCCAATCACACCCCCGCCCAAAGCCACCAAAGTGGTTTTTCTAGTGGCACCAGACTCTACCAACCAGGAATGACATTTGGAGAACCACTCCAAAGATTTGGTGGACTCTCCGGCGGGCAAGACCAGATGGGGCATCGTCAACATCGGAGACCAACACTTGGCTACATTTTCGTCCGTTATGATCCTTGTGTTGGACGGAAAACGCTCGGAAATCTGCGACGGTTCAAGAAAATCAACTTCGTATTTGCCTAGCGAATGTGCAATGGTCATTTTTGCTCTAATACTTCCATGATGCTTTTTGCCACGGAATCCAGATCCATATTATCAACGCTGACGGTTAGATCTGCCTGTCGATAAAGTGGCATCCGTTTTCGTAACAGGAGATCAAGTTTTTCTTGCCAATCATCCGATTCAAGCAACGGCCGCTTCTTCTTACTACAATCCAGTCTCTCGATAAGAGTTTCTTGCGAAGCATCCAGAAATATTGTCGTACCAAGCCGTCGCAATTGTTCCCAATTCTCTTCACGAATAACGATTCCACCACCCGTTGCCAAAACAAGCGGGCCTGGTTCAAGACTTCTCAGAAGTGCCGTTTCGTGGTCTCGAAAGGCTTCCTCTCCATAGATGCTAAAAATCTGCGGTATCGGCCTTCCAAGTCGCTGCTGTAATAGCAGATCGGTGTCAGCAAACTCTCGGTTTGCTAACTCGGATAGGGCTCGTCCAACGGACGACTTCCCCGCTCCCATCATTCCGATCAATATCCATGAACAATCCATGCTTAAACAAACTAGCGGCAGGATGTATTGCATCCTGCCGCTATGGGTTGGAGGCTAACTCTACTCTATGGAGAAGCGTTGCCTGTTGAGTCGTCTTCAATAATCGTAGGAGTTACGAAAATCAGAAGCTCGGCATTGCTGACCGAATTGCTCTTTGACCTGAAGAACTGACCAATGATTGGAAGATCGCCAAGAACAGGCATCTTCGAAACAGTGTTTGTTTGGTTCTTTGAGTTCAATCCACCAAGAACGATGGTTTCACCGTTTCTAACTCGCGCAACAACTTGAATGCCGTTTGCAGCGAAGATTGGAAGGTCTTGACCATCTGGAGTTCTTGTTGTACCAACAATGTTCTGAACGGTTGGGGTCAGATACATTGTGATGAAGCCGTCATCGTTGATACGAGGAGCAACTGCGAGATAGGTGCTTGCTGTGAACTGGTTAATCGAGTAAGAAGTGACAGTCGAAGAGTTACTCTGCGAAGCTGTACCCAAAACGACGAACTGTGTAACCTGGTTGGATACCGCTGCCGGCTGATTATTCAATGTACGAATGATCGGCGCAGTGACAACCTTACCATTTCCTTCAGTTAAGGATGCACGTAGTCTGCCTGTGACATTTCCACTTGCGTAGTTAACGAACACGGGGTCAGTTGACGAAGCGTATGTACCTGGACGAACTCCGGCAAAGACCGTCCCGCGGTTATACATCATGTCGACACCAAGAGTCTTAACGAGAGACTCGGTTGTCTGAATGAACTCGACCTTGATCAAGACCTGCTTTGGAGCAACGTCAAACAAATTGACATATTGCTGAAGAGCGTTGATGTCGTCCTCTGATCCGCGGACAACCAGACTGTTGTCGTTCGAGTCATAAGTGATGTAGTCAATGCTGTCTCCAACAAGACCTTGTCCACCTACGAGTGAGGCACCGCCGTTTTGGCCTCCGCCACCGAAACCACCGCCGCCGTTTTGGCCTCCACCACCGAAACCACCGCCGCCGTTTTGGCCGCCGCCACCGAAACCACCGGCGCCACCTCGACCACCGCCGATTTGTGCTCGCGCTGTTTCGCTGCCCGGAAGGACGATATCATTCCCAGTTTCAGTCGAAGTCAAAGGCGCTGAATGACTCGCAACGGTACCTGTTTCCACTGATCGAGAAAGTTGCGCTTCGGGCATGCGGACAGTTGTGCCATTACTCACATAGCTGTGTTGCATTCCAGCAGCGAACCTTTTGAGTTCGTCGAACTGTCGGTTCCCATCAAATGGAATACTGTAGAGTAGCTGATCGTAAATGCTACGAGCATCGCCCTTGTTAGCCTTGATGACACGGACGATCTTTTGTTTCTTCGTCTCAGGAACTACTTCCTTAACGGGTGCTTCTGAGTTCTGACCGATGATATAAACACCTGAATCATCACGTCTAAAACTCGCACCAGCTGACTTACAGATATAGTCGATTGCTTGATCTGCAGTGACTCCAGTTACCTTGAGAGTAATTTTCCCAAAAGGTTTAACTGAAGGCTCGAACAAGAACTGAATACCAGTCCTCTCGGTGAGAGCACGGGTAGCCGTGACCATATCCGCGTCTTTTAGATTAACATCTACTTTAGTATCAGACGCCTGTTGTGCATATGCACTTGAAACAGGCGCGATAACCATGGCAGCAAACGCCAACCCTAACGCTGCCCTTCCCCATCTAATTCGCATGAACATATTCTCCAAACCCAATCCTAAGAACCAGTTAGAAGCCTCGGCCACCGCCGCCGCCAAAACTACCGCCGCCGCCGCCGAAGCCGCCGCCGCCACCCATGCCGCCCATGCGGCTCATGCTGGTGGGTTCAGGGCTGCCGCCGTACTGCTGGCTGCTGCTCGAAAGCAACATGGCAAGAAGCTGGGGATCAGCCGACTTGATGTAAATCTTTCGGACAATCTTTCCTTTATCCGTCTTTGGTACGTCGGGCGTTTCATTGTTCGTACCTGTGATAGGTGCCTCGCGTCGAACGATGACGAACACGCCACCTTCATAGCGATACGTTGCATTGACTTGGCTCAGCACGTTTTGAAGAACGAGCTCAAATTTTGCATTCTTCATGCTGAGCGTGATCGAACCCTGGATGTCGGGC
>DDEQ01000011.1 GCA_002336105.1 Chthonomonas sp. UBA1950
AATGGCAAGGCGAGGAGCGATGCCAAAAGCCAAATAGGTGAAACGCTAGTGCCTGAGAGGCTCAGGACTCGCATGATCTGAACTCCGAGTAACAGGTATAGATAAATATCCCCAATCACATCAACAACGAGATAGGCGATCATAGATGAGAAACTGGGGACGCCGGGACCGTCCTCGATTGGAGGCAACTGCCCGCTCACGTGCAGAAGGCGGTCTCGAATCAGAGTTATCAGCTCTGGTTTCACTATATTCCGGTTGGCCCGATAAAAAATCGGGGTTCTCGTTTCCCCAACTTCGTCAAGGGAGAGATACATCAAACCGCCGCCGGGCTTTTTGATCGCAATCGTTGTCTTGTAGGATAATCCCCAGATCTCTGGAAAGTGATTGGGGAGGTAGTCGATGCATTCCCTTCCCATCGAGAACGACGTGTATGTCCCCGAAAAATGGAGTTTGCCAGACTCAATCCAAAGGTATCCGCGATCTGCACCGGTGATGGTCCCATCCTGGATGATGCGTATATTGACGACCCAATGGTCAGTTCCTTCTAGAGTTTGTAACTCCTGTTTTTCCTCGGTGGTCAACTGAAATCGTCTGGAAGAGAATGCGAACCAACTTGCGATAAAGCTACAGATTGCTGCGAGGACAAAGACATCAGCAAACTTGATCTCGAACACACAAAGCATCAGCGTCAAGACGCCAAGCCCGAGCAAGCGGCGACTCCATCCTAGTGATCGGTCTGAGGCGCGCCGCTTCATCTCCCGCGCTGAGATCGGTCCAGCAGGTTGAACCCAGTGACTGAAGCTACTCACCTCAAGGTCTGGATCGACAGGGTCCACAAATACAACTTACTTGATAATCACCCCCTTAGGTATTCATTAGTCGCCTGATTCGAGCGAATACTGCTTCTGATATCGCGAGGTTTTTGGCTAAACTGGCAGAGCGCGATGTCCTCCACTACGCAACCACACTCACATTTCCTCAAGGGTCCATCAAAGAACCCCTGGTTATTTGTTCCTCTGCTCTATTTCTTGCAAGCGATTCCGGTTTCGTTGATTCAAGACGTTTCGACCATCGTTTACAAAGACTTGGGCATTGAAAACGTTGCGATCACGCAGTGGACTTCTCTCATTGCCCTGCCTTGGACTCTTCAGTTGTTCATGGGACCATTGGTCGATCTTTCGGGCACCAGAAGAAGTTGGGTGATGCGATGTCAGGCGCTCATCACTTTGGGACTGATGCTCGCGCCGTTCGCAATGAAAACCCCGGCTGCGTTTGAGTTATCGCTCGGCGCATTCTTGGTTGCGGCTATATTCTCGGCTCTGTGCAATGCGGCGATGGACGGCTTTTATCTGCTCGCTATGCCAAAGGACTCTCAGGCTAAGTTTGCGGGCGTCCAAACCACTTGCTATCGATTGGGAACGCTTTTTGCGAAAGGGCTTCTGGTTTTTCTTGCTGGAATGCTCATGGCGTTTCCATCGATGGAGGTCAGTAGTCCGCAGTCTCCGATTCAGTTCAAAAACGGCAACAAAATAATCTCGAAGACAACGACCGAATTGAAGATCACGGCAGGCAACATCACAAATGGGGATGGTCACGAACTGCTTTCTCCAATCAAAGTTCCTCCAACTGCAACCGCTCTAAAAATAGATGCGAACGGAACCGTTGAAGCAGATGGGAAGAAGATTGGCGATCTTGGTCTGACGAACGGAGCGACCGTTGAGCCTGTCGAGTCAAAAGCCAAGTTTTCAAGGCAAGACGCCTGGGCGATCATCTTGTTTGCAGGCGCGGTGCTCTACGGGCTGTTGTACTGCGTGGAAAGAGTCACAACGCCAAGACCTGTCGAAGACGTAGAAGCACCGAATGACAAGGCGGAACTCCATCGCAACATCACTCGAACGCTTAACGTGGTTGGATTGGGTTTGGCTGGCTATTTCCTTCTCAACTCAGTTGTTCGCATGGGGGCTTACGGACTTTGGAAGGTGTTGGATGGCAATCCAAAAGGGCCTTTGAAGGGTTGGTACCTAAATGAAAATCAGACACTTTTTGTTTTGACGATTCCAGGTTCGGGAGTCATTGCTGAACTTATTCAATTCGCGATTACAGCCGTTGCTGTGATCGTGTTGGCAAAAACTGCAAAGAGGTCAATTGTAGGCACTCCGATGGGAGATGCTTTCACAAGCTATTTCAAACAGTCGGGCATCGTCGCGATTCTTTGCTTCCTGATGTTCTATCGATTTGGCGAGGCAATGGTCGCCAAGATCACGCCGCTGTTTCTCAAAGACAGCTTCGAAAAAGGTGGATTGGCTTTGTCAACCGAGCAGGTTGGAACCGTCAAAGGCGTGGTCGGAGTGTTTGGAATTGTTCTCGGCGGATTGGCCGGGGGTTGGATTGTTGGCAAGCTTGGCTTGCGCAAAAGCTTCTGGTTTATCGCCGTCTGTATGCACCTTCCCAATCTGCTGTATCTATGGGCATCCATCGTGCGACCAGGTCTTGCTTCGATCTACCCAATCGACTTTGTCGAGCAGTTCGGATATGGGTTCGGGTTCGCTGGCTACATCATTTACCAAATGCGCGTTGCGCAAAGAGGCAACTACCGAACCGCGCATTATGCGCTGGGAGTTGGCATCGGAGCGGCGTTTATTCAGGTTGCGGGAGTCCTTAGCGGAACCATTCAATCGAATTTTGGCTATACATGGTTGTTTGCCGCCGCGATTCTTTGTGCGGTTCCAGGGTTGTTGACGCTTCTGTTTATTCCGCTGGATGAACCGGCACAGTAGGTCAAATAGCTATAATACTGAACCTCCTCTTCTGGTCAGACGTCGGATAAAAGAGCCTATGATCGTATCGTTTCTAGCCGCCTCCGTTTTGCTCGGGCAAGGTGCACCGCAAACACCTCCCGCAACTACGACTGCGCCTGCTCAATCTGTCAAGGCTGCGCAAGATGAGGCTCGGCACCAAGAAGACCTAAAAAACGATCGGGAATCGGGCAAAAAGTACGCCGAAGAAGTTGAGAAGGAGATGAAGCTTAGCAAGAACACTGAGTACATCGAAAGAATTCAGCGGATCGGCTCTGAGATAGCAAAAATCGCGAATAACACCCACGCTAAAGCGACCTGGGGCGATAAGAGAATGAACACCTTTGACTACACCTATAAGGTGATCGAAGGAAAAGATATCAACGCGTTCTCGCTTCCCGGCGGATACATTTACGTTTACGAAGGTCTGATCAAGTTCGCCGAAAGCGATGATGAATTGGCAGGCGTCCTTGCCCATGAGACCGCCCATGCTGCTTTTCGCCACGTCGCTACTCTCGTCTCTCAACAGAGCAAGATATCAACATTACAACTTCCCATTATCTTGGCGGCCATTTTTACCGGAGGCAAGAGTGGAACCGGTGATGCGCTACTTATCTCTCAATTACTGAGTCAAGCCAAAATGAGCGGGTGGAGCGTGGAAGCAGAGGAAGCGGCTGATTTCGGCGGATTTCAGTATATGCTGCGAAGCAAATACAATCCCACGGGCATGCTTACCTTCATGGAGAGGCTTGCCTTGGCCGATCGGGGAAGTGCCTATGGCACGTTAAGTTTGGGGATTTACCAAACGCACCCGCCGAGCCGAGAGCGTGCCGAAACCTTAACGAAGGACATGCAGATTGCGGGAGTGCCTATTCGTCGAAGTCTGGTGACAACGACCTTCCGAACGATAACGAAGCCAGGAGACAACGGCGCCATCGACGTCTTCTTTGGAAAGAAAAAGATCGCTTCATTCGCTGGCGCAGATGCCGTCACTCGGGCAGAAGGCGCAGCAACTCAACTCAACGATTTCTTTGATTCCACACCTGAAGTGTTTCAGCTGAGTTGGAACCCGAATGGAACAATCAGCGGCTCAGGCAAGACTTTGTTCCAGTTTGCCGAAGAAGACGCTAAAGAGGAAGGCTCACCGGTTGAGAAGCTGACGAGCGATGCAGTTAGCGCGATTCGAGTTTGCCTCTTCTCATTAGGTAACCGAGTTTGGGCGTTTCGAACCTGACGACTGCGCGGTTTAAGTCAACTTTCTGGTCTTGAAGTCTATCGTTCTCCAGCTTTGGATAGACTCTAGGTTATGAGTAAGCCCACACTCGACAAGCTTCCTGTTTGGCAGAACCTGGTGGCGAAAGCCGATTCTCTTAAGGCAAGCCATCTTCGAGACCTCTTTGCCGCCGATGAAAATCGGGCATCCAAGTTCACTGTCGAGTTTGGACCGCTCTATCTGGACTATTCCAAGAACCGCATTGACTCCGAAGCATTCGGTCTGCTTTTGGACCTGGCTAAGCAAGTCGACCTCAAGGGGCGGATTGACGCCATGTTCCGAGGGGATAAAATCAATATCACCGAAGGACGCTCGGTCCTGCACACCGCCCTTAGAAGGCCGAAAGGTTCGACGTTAGTCGTAGACGGCGTCGATGTGATGGTGGATGTCCATGCAGTTTTGGACAAAATGGCCGACTTTAGTGAGAAAGTCCGAAGTGGTGCTTGGAAGGGCTTCACTGGCAAGTCAATCAAGAACATTGTCAACATCGGCATTGGCGGATCTGACCTCGGCCCGGTCATGGCTTACGAGGCGCTTAAGTACTACACCAAGCGAGACATGGTGTTCCGATTTGTATCGAACATCGACGGCACCGACTTTGCCGAAGCTGTTATTGACCTCGATCCGGCTGAGACTCTCTTCCTAGTCGCTTCGAAGACCTTCACGACTTTGGAGACGATGACCAATGCGACCACGGCTCGTGATTGGCTCTTGGCGACTCTCAAAGACGACAAAGCGGTGGCGAAGCACTTCGTAGCGATCTCAACCAATGCCGAAGAGGTTTCCAAGTTCGGAATCGACACCGCGAATATGTTCGGCTTCTGGGATTGGGTTGGTGGACGATACTCGATGGATTCGGCGATCGGCCTTTCAACCATGATCGCAATCGGTGCAGACGGGTTTGCCGAGTTGCTCGCAGGGTTCCATGAGATCGATGAGCATTTCCGAACCGCCGACCTGGATAAGAACCTGCCCGTCATCTTGGGACTGCTCACCTTCTGGTATTCCACACTCTTTGGTGCTCCTTCTCAGGCCGTTCTGCCTTACGATCAATATCTGAAGCGATTCCCCGCGTATCTGCAGCAGCTGACAATGGAGAGTAACGGAAAGAGCGTCACCCTTGACGGAACTCGTGTGAACTATGCAACCGGGCCGATTTATTGGGGCGAACCAGGCACCAATGGTCAGCACTCGTTCTATCAGTTGATTCACCAAGGAACCCATTTGATTCCGTGTGACTTCATCGGATTTATGGAATCACTCAATCCGAATGGTAAGCATCACGAGTATCTCATGGCGAATGTTTTCGCTCAGTCCGAAGCGCTTGCCTTTGGCAAGACCGCCGACCAACTGAAGGCGGAAAACTGCCCCGAGGATCTGATTCCGCACCGAACTTTTGAAGGGAACCGGCCCTCCAACACGCTCCTCGTCGACAAACTTACGCCGAAAACTTTGGGCATGCTGGTCGCTCTATACGAGCACAGCGTTTATGTACAAGGCGTTATCTGGGATGTTGATTCGTTCGACCAATGGGGCGTCGAGTTGGGTAAAAAGTTGGCTACTGCGATCTCCTCAGAGTTTTCTGATAATAGTAAGCCATTAGCTCACGACAGCTCGACAAATGCGTTAATAGGCCGATTCCGTAAGGGATAATTAGTCCTATGGACATGCCTCCTCCAGTGTCGCCTCCGCCTCAATACGGTTATCCAGATCAGGAAGCCGAGTATTTGAGGTGGTTGGCAATCGCTTATCGGGTTGTTGGAGGCATTGCTGGCTGTTGTGTCAACATTTTTTGGTTTCACGTCTTGTTTGGAACTGGGTTCATGTTTGCACCTGATTCACCAAGAGGCGGGCCTCCTCCAGCAGTTATCGGAATGCTGTTTTCTTCAATGGGGCTCCTATTTATCGCGGTTGGTTACGCCTTTGCGATCTGCTCTTGGATAGTTGCCAGGCGGCTTGAGGAAAGAAAGCAGTGGACGTTTTGTTTTGTAATGTCCATCGTTTCCATCGTCGTTGGAAATCTGCCTGGTATTGCTTTAGGCATTCTGGGCTTGATAGTTCTGCTTCGGCCCACGGTGCGCTCAAGGTTCACCGCCTAATTGAGGTGAAGGTTAGTGCCCTGTCGTGCAGTGGCTGCACCCGCACTTGTGCTGCATCCGCTGATTAAGAATGTGGAATGTCACGATGCCAACACCACCCAAAACGGACAGAAAAGATCCAAACGGCGTGTGTGCCGGACCGGCGGCGTTTTGGTGGTTGTGACCGAAAACGAAATGAGCCAACAGCCAACAAGTCAAACCACCCACGAAAAAGATCGAAGGGAGATAGGAATGGTGCTTGCGAATGCCGTGAACAACGGCTACGACGCCAATTCCGATAGCGGTAAATAGAAACGCGAGCTCCGCTGCTGGTGTGCCAAAGAAACCAAGGCCCATCACGGAGAGTAATCCCAGCGCCAAGCCCGTGATCACGCAATGCACCGCGCAGATCGCGCTTGCGACCGCTCCGACTTTATCGAGGTTGATGGACATTGCTCTTTTCACAGTGTTAATATACCCTAGGGGGGTAGGTTATGCAAGTGGTGTTTACCAAAATGGTAACAAATGATACGAGATGATGTTTTCTTGAATCCCAAGAAAATTGCAACCAACACGTAGCGTAGCAAGTATGCAATTCTGAAAGCGCATGTATTGGTTGCTCTTTTGGGTCGGAATGGCTGGATTTACTGCGATGGTGGCACTCGGAGCCGCTCACTCCGGTACATCCCATCAAGCTCATACAGGACATCATGACGGTGGAATCGGCGAAGCAATCCATTTTGGAAATAGCGTCAAGCTGAACCATCCAGGCGCACACCACGCTGGGAATCATTCGGTGAAGATGCATCAGTCACAAGGGCGCACGCTTCGACCATGGTTTATGTTGAGCCCGATCGATGTTTTTAGCATGTGCCTTGGAGCGGGCGCAGTAGGTGTCCTGGCACAGAATATTGCTTCTGGGTATCTACTTGCCGCCATGGCGATTTGTGGCGCTTTGCTCTTCAATCTTGGCGTGGTAAAGCCCCTGATCGGGTTTCTTCTTCGCTTCGCTTCTAAGCCTGCGGAAAACCTTGAAGGTCAGATCGCGAAGGAAGCAGAAGCGATTACTGGATTTGACGCAAACGGGCAAGGGCTGATACGACTCACGCTTGATGGCGAGTACGTCCAGCTTCTTGCCACCCTCGACTCACTAGAACTCGAACGCGGCGCGAAGGTACGGCGTGGCGACAAGTTGATTGTCGTTGATGTCGATACCCGGAAAAACAGTTGCCGAGTCATTCGGGAGATGGAGTGATGCTCGCACACTCATCTAACTCGTCGCGAGCAAGGTTCTCATAAATGGAAACACCATCGCTGTACCCTATATTTATCGGCCTATTCGTTGTCGTCGTTTTATTCATACCGATCCTGATCAGCATGATTTTACGAACGGTTGATGCAGGCACAATTCGACTCGTCAGTTGGATCTCGGGTGGGGTCCGCATTTTCAAAGGTCCAGGCAAATCCTGGGAGATTCCGCTCTGGACCACGGGTACGACGATTCCGAGTAAAGCAATCAATATTGACCTTGATATTGCTGACCAAACCGCCGATGTGGACCGCAACGGGCAGCCCCGACCCATCAAGGTCCGCGTCCTTGCAAGCGCTATCGTTTCTGTCGGCGATAGCAGCGAAATGATTCGCACAGCGGCTAACCGATTCTTTGCGATGCCGTTGCCGATGCAGACTTCGACTTTAACGGACTTGCTGACTTCGACCGGACGACGCGCGATCAACTTGCTCCACCACGATGAACTCTTCAACGCGAAAGTGAGCTTTAGTTCGACCGGTGCCCCGCAGCCGACGACCGAGTTGGCAAGTGAGCCGATCTCGTCGCTCGTTCCTGTTGAAGAAGACGACCGACTCGCGGTGATTATTAAGAGTGCTTGTTCGCGAGAGCTACAGGACCTCGGCCTTGTCTTCAACTCGCTGAACATCAAGGAAGTGCAAAGCGAAGTCGCCGAAGCCCGACGTCGACAATCAGCTGTCGAAGCAAAGGCAAATGCCGATATCGTCCAGGCCGACCAAGAGCGACGAGCTCGTGAAGCCCAGCTGGCGGCAGAACAAGCCGTGAACGATAAGCAAAGAGACCTGGAACAGCGCCGAGCTCAGAACGCCGCTGTTATCGCTGCTGCCGAAGCCGAAAAGCAGGAAGCATTGCGAAGTCTGAGAGAGGCCGAACTCAAGGCGACTCAGATTGCTCAGGCTTCTGCGGACGCCGAGAAGCTCAAGGTGTCTGCGGAAGCCCAAGCCGAGTCGGAAGCGATCAAGCTTCGAACCATTGCTTCAGCGCAAGCCGAGGCCATTCGACAGGTAAACCAAGCCATCGCCGAAGGTGGTGATGCTTACCTTGCGTTGAGACAGCTTGAAATGTTGCCGCAGATTGCACCTGTGATCGCAAATGCTTTGGCAAGTGCCAAGTTGGTGAATATTTCGAACGATGGAAGAGGTGCGGCGGGTGGTGCTGCTGACCAGATTACGTCAGTGATCCAAACGGTTCTCGCTGCCCAGCTTGTACAAGGAACTCTAAAGCCAGAAGCAGCCTCAGCTCCTTTGCCGGTAACTCGTGACGCAGTTCCCGAGCCTTCGCCTGTTGTCTCCAAGGTGATCACCCCTTCGGCGAAAATACCGCCGGTGGCAAAGCAGCCCCTCGACTAAACGGTTTATGCTGCCGCACTATCGCCTAGGTGCGGCAACCGTTTGACCCCGTCTAAGCGGCAAGTGAAACAGCACAAACCACTCCGAGGTAACTCGGAGTGGTTGTCAAGACCTGGGGCACTTGCGTTAGCTTGCTCGAAGCTGGAACGGAATTCGGCGCAAGGACTCCTCGATAGCCTCTCTCAAATAGCTTTCCACGAGTGTTGCGTGGAGGGCGAGAAAGTCCTCATCTGGAGGTGCAGTGCTCTTCATGGCCTGATCCAACAGGTCGAGCTGCTCCTTTGCAAGTTCGATCGGTGGTCGCATATCCTGTATGTCGGTAGATTTAACGCGAAAGTTGGTTCGATAAACTAAATTCGCTTAAGGGAACATAGTGAATCGATACCGGATTGTTGATTGCTTCAGAGAGTCGGTTCTGGGCTATCCTTTGGCCAATGGATCGGCTTCGCAAGTTTCTTCCCATCATCTTTCTGGCCCTGATCTCTGTAATCCCTCTGTGGAGAGCGGTGTTTCTGGGTGAAGCTATTGGTCCATTCGATCATATTGGGCAAATGGCACCCTGGAACGGGCCGAAACCATCGACTCCTTGGGACGTTCTGCAAGCAGATGGAGTTCTGCAATTCTTTGGTTGGCGCGACATGGTTTTCGACGCTTGGGGCAAAGGGCAATTGCCACTTTGGAACCCATATGAGCTTGGAGGAACTCCGCTCCTTGCAAACTCGCAATCGGCAGGCTTTTACCCCTTACATATTCTCGTCGGGGTAGCGCATGTCCCAACCGCGATAGCAATGACTGTTCTAGCCTGGTTTCATCTCGCGTGGGCTGGCATCGGATGCTATCTGCTCGGGCGTAAGCTCGGGGCAACTCGATTAGGCGCGACATTCGGAGCAACCAGCTTCTCGCTCAGTGCGTTTATGCTGGCATGGACGGGTCTTCCAAGCGTCATCACAACCGTAGCTTGGATACCTTGGTGTTTAGCTTTTGTCGTCACGTTGTTCAGCAATCGAACAGGAATGTCTGCTCTCTGCCTGGCTGGCTCGGTTGGCATGATGATTTTGGCTGGGCACCTGCAGTTTGTCGCTTACGGCGTAATCGCAATCATTTTGGTGGCAGCGGCATGTGCCGTTTTTCCGCCGAGTTGGATATTCGGGGCAGATGCTTCAGAAGCGGCAAGCGCGACGGAAGGTTGGTCCAAGCTGAGATCAAGTCTTATGCTTGGGCTCGCTTTGGTGACAGGTGGATTGCTCGCTGCTCCACAGTTATTGCCGGTTTTAGACTACAGCCAATACTCCCATCGAAAAAACACACCGACCGAAGAGGGCTACAAAGCCTACACTAGCTCGGCTATCCAAGCCTTTGAATTAGCCAATTTGGGCAGCGTTTCCAATTTGGGATCGCCAAGAGAAGGGATCGATGTTGGCGGCGGCAAATTGATGGCTGCCTATTGGCCCGGTTTTGCAAAGCAAGGGGCAAACTATGCCGAATCGGCAGTTACGCTCGGACCGATGCTTTTAGCTTTGCTCGTCCTTGGGTTTTACGTGTCAAAGCAAGCTCGTGTATTGGGTGGAATCGGCTTGGTCGCTCTCTTGCTTGCGATGGGAACGCCTCTGAACTGGCCGTTGTATCACCTTGTTCCTGGTTGGTCCTCTACAGGCTCACCAGGTCGAATCATCGTTCTATTCGTGATGATGGCTTGTGTTATAAGCGGGTTACTATTCAGTTCCACCTCACAGGCAAAGATCAAGGGGAAGGGCTTGATTGGGTTAGTGTTGGGGGCAATTGTCCTTCCTTTACTGTTCAATGCTCTTGGTCAAGGCACTACCCTAAACGCCCCAGAAGAGTTACAGAAAGTTCTCAAGGGGAGTGCCGCCGCTAGTTTGTTGTCTGTACAGTTGCCGCTGATCGCTTTTTCAGTGCTTGGCCTTGTCTTACTATTTGAACCTAAGCTCTCGAAATACCGACCCGCAGTGATTCTGTTCCCGGTCATTCTCGGTTGGTTCGGATACGCCTCGAACATGGTGATGACGGGGCAACTAAAAACTAACCATGCCTTGTCGAAAAACGAGAAAGCTCCACTTGGTCGAATCGCAACGATCAACGACGGCTGGTCGTTACAAGTTGCCGCGAACGCAGTTCTTCCTCCCAACCTCGCGAGCCAAAGCCGCATCGCCGAAATCGGCGGATACGATTCTCTGCTTCACCGGGATACCGTGGCGATGCTTGCCGATATCGACGGAAAAGACCCCGCGCCATTGGCAAATGGCAACATGATGTTCATCAAACCGACCGCCGACCCCGAAAAGCTCCGAATGGTCGGCGTGACTGAGGTTTGGAGCCGCACAGACCTACCAAGTGGATTCGGCACACCTGAACCTCGGGATGGTTACGTTGTGTATCACCTCAATGGTCCGGGCAGATTGAGCTCAGCGAAGGATCCGGGGAAAGTAGAAGACGGATATGACCGAAAGAAGGTGATCTTCCCGAGTGGTATTTCAAGTGGGATTCTGCGGGATCGTGTTATGCCAGGCTGGCATATGGGCAATCCTTCTGGTCACTACGAAGAGCTTCCGCCGACGGATGGCAGGACTCTGAAAGGCATGGCATCGGCGGTCGCATGTGCAAATAGCTCAAGTCAATGTGAGCTGGTCTATGAAGCGCCGGGTTTGAAAAATGGCTTCATCGGATTTGGCGCTTCACTAGTCTGTCTGGTACTTATAGGGGTCTTGAGCCTAACTCGAAGTTCTCAACGTCCTGTAAAATAGAAATACCTTTACGATGAGCCAACCTCTGCTTCAACCCGAGATCAGCGATGGCAACACCGGACTTGGCCGTTGGATGACCGTCATCTATAACGACGACCACACTCCGTACGACCTTGTCGTGCACGTGATCATGGTGGCCACGAACTGTGACCAAGAAGAAGCTGAAATCGAGACGTGGGAAGCGCATCATTACGGCAAAGCGCCCGTTCACTTTAGCAGCCGTGAAGAGTGCGAGCATGTTGCCCGTGTGATTTCTCAGATAGGAGTAAAAACTGAAGTCAGTCCCGAATGGAACGATTGATCTTGCCGCCCCGAAATACGATTGAGTTGCCCGAAGTTGCGCCAACAGATGGCTCGACGGGCTACGGAGGTTGGATCGTGACTGTTTTCAATAACGATTACAACACTTACGACGAGGTGATTCACATTTTGATGGTTGCCACCGAATGCGATTTCGATGAAGCCGAGATCGAAACTTGGGAGATCGATCACCTTGGAAAGTCGGTGGTACATTACGGCAAACAGGAGGAATGCGAAAAGGTCGCTGGCATTATTAGTCAGATCGGCATCGAAGTGAAAGTCAGCGAAGAATAAGTTCCCGTGAAGGTGTTTTCGTTTTGCCCTCGCCTTGTAAGATGCCTAAATCATGATCATCTCAGCCGGACTTCTCGCTTGCGCACTTCTTCAAACTCCAATTGGGTTTGAGTCTCCCAAAGGCTTGGTGGTCATTCCAGTGCAGGTTTCCGAGAAGAGGACGGTTTTAGCAATCGTAGATACCGGAGCAGGCACTAGCGTTATCGACTCCAAAGTCGTTCAGGAACTCAACCTAAAGGCTGGAGAAACCGTTTCGGCAAAAGGCATTGGCGGAAGCGTGAAGACAGCCTTTATTGATAATCTTGTTGTTCAGGGAAAGGGTGTTCCCAAGACGAAACTACACGCCGTTTCTGTTCCACTTGCTGGAATTCAAGCTAGCCTGAAGACTAAGATTGAACTCATTCTGGGCTATGACTTCCTGAAGAATCTCACCATTGATATCGACTACGAAAAGAAAACCGTAGCGTTTTTGGACGAGTGGTCGAGCCCTGAAAAGCCAGGAATTCCCTTCTCAATCGAAGGCGGCTTGCCTCTTGTGGACGCGACGATCAACGTGAGTGGTAAGGCGATTGGCCCTTTTCGTACGTTGCTCGATTCCGGGTCTACCAAGGCGTTTGAAGTGTCGAAGTCGGTCGCAGAAAGCTACGGTTGGAACCCGACCGAAGGGCTACAAGCAAAGACTGTATTCGGCATTGGCGGAGGCAAGCGAACATGGAAAACCGAGGTCAGAAGCTTTTCGATGTCTGGCACCGAGTTCGAATCTCCGGTGTGGATTTCAGAGGTCAACGGCACAACGGGCCGGTTAGGTGCCGAGGTGTTTTCGAAGTTTCATACTGTGTTTGACTACAAGAAGCAACAGCTGTTTCTGTTTCCTCGTTCGCATTGATAATCAGGATAGCCTGCTTGGCTTGAAGCGATATATTGCATCCTTTCATCGCTGTCCACCGTTCTACAGTTGTGGCTATTAACACTGGGTTTTCCGGCAACGAAATCTTTTGTCTCGCGAAAAAGGGCATGAGCCCAGGCGAGTTGGTGATCGGAAATAGTGTCTGGTCGATGGGCTTTTTCGGCACGATTGGTTCTGGTCTAAAGACACTTGCTGGGGGCGAGGTCGAGCAGGTTACTGAGATCGTCCATGATGGTCGCAAAGCCGCGCTTGAACGAATGGAAGCCTGGTCGGATCTTCGCGGGGCCATTGGGATTTCTGGGGTGAGTAGTGAACTCATTCAGCATGGCGGAAGTATGGAATTCCTGAGCATCGGGTCGGCGGTTCATCGCGAAGGAGTCATGGCGAATGCGCTGGAATTTACGTCTTCGGCTGATGGTCAGGAGCTCTATTGCCAAATCGATTCCGGCTTCCACCCAAAGAAATTTGCCTTCGGCAACGTGGCCTACTCAATCGGTCTCGGCGGTGGTATCGCTGGGGCGTTTCGTGGTCTGGCCCGGGGAGAGATCAAAGAGTACAGCGAGATTTTTAACCACACTCGCCACCTTGCCATTCAGAGAATACAAAACGATGCCCGACAGCACGGCGCGAATTGCGTCGTAGGAATTCGCACCTCGATCATTCCATTTCAGGGCATGCAGGAAATGGTGATGGTTGGTACGTCATCGAGGCACGATGGTTACGATGCGAGCTTCGACGGAAGCCCCGCAACAAGTGACTTGACTTGCGAAGAGACTTGGAATATGGTCAATTTGGGCTATCTTCCCATTCGCCTGGTACTCGGTTGCTCGATCTACTCGATCGGTTTCGTTGGCGGTCTTTCCGCTGCGTTCAAGTCGTTAGCGCGCGGAGAGATTGATGAGATGACGCGGCTTGTGTACGAGGCACGAGAGAACGCGCTCCACCATATCGCCCAAGATGCAGCAGCTTGTGGCGCAGACGACGTCGTTGGAATCAAAACCTACGTCTATCAACTGGGGAACGGGATTATAGAATTCTTAGCGATAGGAACCGCCGTTAAGAAGATTCCAGGTGTTAAAACGGTGAGTGAATCCCTGCCTGCACAAGCGGTGATGCGCGACAAAGACACGTTTATCAACACCGCCGAGACTATCCGTGGGCGCGATCTGAATGAAGCAAAGAAAGGCAACTAACGGCCTTTCTTAGTTCAACTCAATCTGGTACATCGCCGTCTTGATGCTATAACCGGTAAATTCGAGACGGTATGTCAGTGTTGCTTCCGTTACTAGCCGTTCTTGTCTCGGTAGGGACCGAGATCGAAGTTGTCGATCAGGTTCCGCATTCTCCTGCAAACCAGTTCTACCTCGGTAACCAAGAGCCTCTCGCTCAATCCACGTTTGTTCGCCTTCCTGTAGGTGCGATAGAACCGAAAGGCTGGGTTCGAGAGCAACTCGTCCGAGAGGCCAATGGATTTGTTGGAAACCTGAAGGAGATTAGCCCCTGGCTGAAGCGCGAGAACAACGCTTGGTTGAGCCCAACCGGCGAAGGGGTGAACGGTTGGGAAGAAGTGCCCTATTGGTTGAAGGGCTTTACATCGCTGGCTTATGTTCTTAAAGACCCGAAGCTGATCGAGGAATCGAAGTTCTGGCTTGACGCTTATATCGCTGGGCAACGCGAAAACGGCTATCTCGGACCAAACTCAAACTTAGTGAGCAGCGATGGCAAGCCTGATGTATGGCCAAACATGCCGATGCTCTATGCGTTGCGAACTTATTACGACGCGACGAAGCAAGAAAAAATCCTTGACGCTTTGGAGCGCTATTTCAAGTGGGAACTCGCGCTTCCAGATTCGTCGCTCTTCCTTTCGTATTGGGAACAGCACCGTGGCGGCGATAACATGGAGATCGTTTTCTGGCTTTACAACGTGCGTAAGCAGCAAGGCAAAGAACTCTCATGGTTGCTTGATTTGGCAAGAAAAATACATCGTAAGAACGCAGATTGGGTGTCTGGTGTCCCAAATCTGCACGGTGTGAACTTTGCGCAAGCCTTTCGAGAGCCTGCGCAGTTTAGTCAGTTGTCGCTTGAAGACGATGAGCTGAAAGCTACCGAGAAAGATTGGAACTTTATGCGTGGTGAGTTCGGCCAGATGCCTGGCGGAATGTATGGCGCTGACGAAAACGCTCGGAGTGGTAGACGAGATCCGCGTCAAGCGACCGAAACATGTGCGATGGTTGAGGCGATGTACTCCCATGAATTGCTCCTTACTCAAACCGGAGACTCAATTTGGGCAGATCGTTGCGAAGACGTCACCTTCAATTCTCTGCCAGCAAGCATGGGAAGCGACGAGAAAACGCTTCGCTATCTGACTTCTGCAAACATGCCGCTTTCTGATGCTCGAAGTAAGAATCCAGGGCTCGAAAACAGTGGGCCGATGCAATTGATGAATCCATGGGATCATCGCTGTTGCCAACATAATGTGGCCCAAGGTTGGCCCTATTATGCAGAACACCTCTGGTTAGGAACGGCAAATAACGGTCTTGCGGTGGCGCTGTATGCTCCATCGGTCGTGACGGCGAAAGTTGGTGCAGATCAAACGGCAACAATCACCGAGTCAACGGATTATCCGTTCAGAGACACCGTAAATTTCTCTTTCTCCGTTTCATCCCCGTCGAAGTTTCCGTTCGTGCTTCGTATTCCCGCATGGTGTCCGATTCCTCAGCTCAAAGTGAACAACAAGAGCTACCGTCTTGACCGACAGGGGCATTACATTGTGATTACTCGAGAGTGGCAAACCGGAGACACTGTCTCGTTTCGTATGCCGATGAAGGTCCAACTGAAAACTTGGAAAGTTCAGGGAGGAGCTGTTTCCGTAGAACGCGGACCACTCTGCTATAGCCTTCAAATCGGTGAGAAGTGGAACAAGGTTGGCGGATCAGATCGATGGCCAGCCTATGAAATCAAGCCGACTACGCCCTGGAATTACGGTATCTCGTATCTGAGATTTAGCGTGGTCGAAGAGCCGATGACCGATCAGCCCTTTGGCGATAAGCCTCCGATCAAGATTCAGGCGCGTGGTCGTAAGATCCCAGAGTGGCAACTGGATTATTTGGGACTCGTACCCGAGTTGCAAGCATCGCCGGCCAAAACGAAAGAAGCCGAAGAGGAGATCACGCTCGTCCCGATGGGAAGCCAACGTTTGCGAATATCGGTGTTCCCGACGGCGGTGACCCGAGGCGGAAACATCTGGAAAGCCCCTTCTATCCCCCAGCCATCTTTGCCTGCTAAGGCATCGCATTGCTACAGTGGCGATACCGTTGACGCTCTGACCGACGGAATGGTGCCAAAAAACTCTGGTGATGAATCGATCCCTCGCATGACTTGGTGGCCGCAGAAAGGCACCGAAGAATGGGTCGAAATTACACTACCGAAAGAGACTTTAATTTCCCGGTTGAGTGTTTACTGGTTCGATGATCGTGATAAAGGTGGTTGCAGGGTGCCCGAGAGTTGGGGGACCGAACTCTTGGAGAATGGCAAATGGGTATCCGGCGGTTCGAAACTTGATGGCGTTCTGAATGATTGGGACTCGATTGATCTTGTCGCGCCTAAGAAAGTGACAAAGATTCGGGTTAAAGCGATGCTTAAGCGTGACTATTCTGGCGGGATTCTGGAAGTTCGCTGGAAATAATTTGGTTAGAGTGGCTCAGCTTTTTGAGCCACTCGTCCGCCTCTTTGGGATGTCGAAATCGAATGATTGTTGCCGACTCGTGCTTATAGATTCGGCACTGCTTTTTCATGCTGAAATGAGTGGTAATGCACCACCACAGTATCGAGTCCTTCGATGCGAAAGATTTGGTCCAGGATTCAAAATTCCCATTGCAGCATGGCTCTTTGACGAATGACCTTCTAACGGTACGCTTGATCAACCTCCAAAACTTGAGTGGGAATGAATAGTCCAGCCAGATGACGGTGTCTACATTCGATTCTAGAAAATCGGTCTGCTTTCGATAGTTTCCGACCAATATCCATCCTGGTTTTGCCGTCCGCTCTCTAAGGATTTGGATGGTTTCTTCTCGTGGTCGAGTTTTCCAGTTCAGAAGGAAGTGAATATCATCGATTTCTATTGCGGGGAGGTTCGTTCTGGCTGATAGCATTCGTCCGAAAGTCGATTTCCCACAACCTGTGGCACCCCTTATTCGAACGTTTTGCATCATTCAGCTTAACAGTTATTCAACGTAATCGACTAGTGTAAAGAGTTCCTGGACTTCGGGGAAAGCGGTTGGCAAACTCGCACCAATGGACAACTCATCGGGACGGTGATAGGTCGAGAGTTGATTCGATGCTCGATAGAGCACGCTCGCAATCTGTGAAAGTTTGCTGTGATGGTCTTCGACTGTGGTTACGCTGTTTGCGAGCAGATTGTGGTTCCCAAGCACCAGCATTAAGATGCTCCCCATTTCGTCCATTGCTCTTTCGTGAATTCTAGACTTGATGGCTGGGTGGGCTTGCCAGACTCCGTCAGATAGGCTGTTCTGGATCTTCTCGAACTCAAGAGCACTTTCTTCGAGAGCCAACGCTGTTTCAGGGTTGAGCACCAGGTCTAAACCAACACTACGCCTAGATTGATCTAGTTTGCGAAGGTGCCTAAAAAGATAAACCTTGCGTATGTCTGAGGATACTTCTCCCCGGTCGAGCCGAAACTTTTGAAATAGTGCAACTAATACACAGCCGGCCCCCAACGGTTCGAGAAACCATCCAATACGCGAAATGAACGGGGCGTTCCACCCTAACCAGAAGATCACAATCCCGGTTGCGGTCAGAGCCATTGGTTCGAGATACCAAACCTTTGACGTTTCACTCGCCGCCTGAGCAACATAAGCGCTCAGCGCACGGGTTCTCTGAACCGGGATCGTGCTAAAACTTGCGGGTTTCCATGGCCGAAGCGAAGGCGACATGCTTTATTCTACGAGTGGATAGGAGCGGCGATCTATACTCTCAGTGGTAGTGCGTACGTAGGTGTGTCCTTTTGGAAATAATCATTCTTTTGCTTATTTATCCGGCCGTTTTGGGCTTCTTTTACTTCGTCATAGGAGAGCGAGCGGGCGAAGTTTTCTTAGCACTTTGGCAATCGAGACGAATAAAGATTCGCAGACGAATGAAGGTTCGCAGAAGGATTATGCCAGGCTTCCACAGGCAGATAAGCCTGCGCCAAGCTAGAGGAATATCAAGGCTTGCTGATCTTAGGGGCTGGACCTATCACTCCCGCCTCCCCATCAGCAGACTAGATGCAATTGTCGCCCCGACAGACTTACCAAAGAATGTTTATCTCCGAGGAATCAAAGCAGTTGAGTTTGTCGCCCAAGACGAAACTTTTTATGTGCTCGAAGTAAATGATCCTTTCGAACAAGCCTGGGTCGTCGTTTCAATCCTCCTTCATAACCCTCCTAGTGGTCGAATAGCCCTGCCGAAGGGCTGGAAAAGCCAAGACGAGTACTGTAGCTTGATTCGGAAAGGCGTACTTTGCGCTACAGACGTTGAGCCCCTCATGATTCAGGCATGTGAAATAGCTGAAAAGATTCAGGAGCAGGGGTCTGAGACCACTCCCTCGCCCTTAGCTTCCGCTCAAGGCGAGCGTCATTTGAAGCTTAATCACTGACGATCTACTCTGTGAACCTATTACAGAAAATTTGCTGTCCACCTTATAGATGCCTCGGGACGTATGAACTGCGAAGTCGCGGTTGAGATGAAGGGAGAAGGTTAACGTGGATCTGACTTGGTTTGCGATGGTGATTTTCCTTGGCTTAGTTGCCACAGTAATCCTTTTCGTGCCTTGCTATGCCATTGCCCGTTTTGCCAGGTGGTGCAGCAGAAAGGTCGAGCAACGTGTTGATCGTCGCTCGCGTATCGAAATCGCATGCCTGGCTGCCATGCGAGGCTGGCACTACCAAAGTGTTCTTCCCCCAAGCAAGCTTGATGCCATACTGCAAACCACTAGTATTCCAACTCAGACGCATCTGCGAGGATCAAAGGTCGTTCGATTCGAAGCAGAAGACGAGACGTTCTTCGTCTTCGAAGTCAACGATCCGCACGAAAACCTTTGGGTTGTTGTCTCCATTCACCTTAAAAGGCCGATCGCCACTGACTTAATTTTGCCAGATGGCTGGACATTTCGAGACGGATACTGTAGCTACGCAATAGCTGCAAAATTGAAATGCAATATGGTCGAATCCTTGCTTATTGAAGCTTGCCGAATTGCGGAGAACATCCAAGAGCAGGTTACGAAAACAGCACCATCGCTTTTAGAATCTCGCCCGCCTTCATCCGTTTATACCGGTCGGGCAAATCCTCAATTGAGACAAAATCGCTGACCACTTGCTCGGCGAGCAAATGTCCGCTGGCAAGAAACTCATAGGCTAGCCGAGTGCTTGTTGAGCCGCAGGAATAGCTGTTGAGAATTCGGATGTCTTTGAAGTATGCCGCTTGCGGAACTTGAAGCATTGCGCCGGGGCCGAGAGGGGCGAACATCATGATGGTGCCTCCCGGTTCAACAATCTGCATCGCCAAGTCAAAAGCTCCTTGCGAACCAGGACAGACAAAAACAGTATTCGCCCGTTGGGCGGATTCAGGATGAGCGACTTCGAGGTGATGATCCTTCGCCCACGCCAATCGGTTCTCAGATAAGTCGTATCCAACCGTAGGAACTTCTTGCTCACGAAGGTAATGCATATGCATCAGCCCCATGACGCCGAGACCGATCACCGCTGCCCGCATGCGGTCTTCTGGACCTTCGGTGCCAAAGCCCGCTCGAATCGCCAACTTGACTGACTTAACGACACAAGCAAGCGGCTCGATAAGGGCAGCTTCTTTCGCGTCGAGATTTCCTACTTCGAATGTGTCGGTTAGGTTTGCGGCAGGAACCCCAAAAAACTCAGCCATGCCACCGGGGACGAGTTTTGTTTTTCGCCATGTTTCACAGTGGACGTAACGCCCCGTTCGACACATTTCGCAGGTTCCACAAGGGGCATGATGATGGGCAAAGATTCGTGTGCCGACAGGGAAGCGCTCGTCTTGCGACTCGACGACGATGCCAGCAACTTCGTGCCCCAGAACATGCGGGATTTTTTGATCCATGTACCACGACATCAGCTCGCCACTGCAAAGACCAGAAGCCTCAGTTTTCACCAAAAGGCCGCCCTCGGGGCATGTTGGTTGTGGTTCGTCAACAATGGCGACTTCTCCGTTTCCGATATATCTCGCTAACTTCATGGGTGGAAAACAGTTTTGATGCCTTCTCCCCGATTGAGCGCAGCAAAGACATCGGTACCTTCCTCAAGTGTGGCAGTTCGCGTGATCAGAGGTGATAGGTCTAGCTCGTGAGTCAGCCATTTATGCGCTGTTCTTACCGCCTCTGTTCCAAAATGGAAAGGCGACATCAACGTGATTTGATCGTAGTGTAGTCGTTTGGTATCGAAGGTTGCGGTCGTTCCCCCTTTGCATCCGCCGAACAACATCACATGTCCACCTCGACGAACGTAGTTGACGCTGGCTTCCCAAACCTCCACCTGACCGGTGCATTCGATAACAACGTCGTAACCACGGCCTTCGTGCAGTTTGATGTCACTCACTTGCGTGACAGTAGCGCCTAATCGCTCGCCAACGGCTAATCGCGCGGGGTTTCTTCCGGCGAGAGTGACATGCCCAAATCCAACTTTTTTCAAAGCGGAAGCAAACATCAGCCCGATCGCACCGGGGCCAATTACGAGCGCAGAGCCAAGTGAGACGCTTGCCATTTGTATTTCCAAAATCCCTTGCGCGACGCAAGCCAAGGGTTCCAGTAGACTCGCAACATCAAAGCTCATCGCCTTCGATTTCGGGAAAAGATTCAGACGTGCGATTCGTTCAGGAATCAGGAGATATTCGGCGTAAGTGCCGAGCACCTTCGTTGCCATGATGCTTTCACAGAGGTTTTCTTGACCGTTCTGGCACCAATAACACTGCTGGCACGGAGCGGAATGAACACCCATGACATCATCGCCAGGTGAAAAGGGGGCATCGGTGCCTGCAGCAACCACTGTTCCAGCGTATTCGTGACCGAATGGTCCCGGCATCGGAATCTGAGGATGGCCCCGATTGAACGCTTTGAGGTCGGTGCCGCATGTCGTCGATGCCTTGACGCAAATCAGAACTTCCCCGGCTTTGGGTTCGGGGACCGCAACCGATGCGAGTTCGATTCGTCCGGGCTCAACAAGGAGCAGTGCTTTCATGGATACAGGTATCGACATTGCGTTTGGAAAACTCTGGAAGCACAACGGCTTCAGATACTGGTAGATTGTGAACGAAAGGTATGCCTACCGTCGAAACAACCCACTGGATCAACGCTCCGCTCGATAAAGTCTATGCAATAGCAAAGGAAAGCGAGCGCTACCCCGAATATATGAAGGACGTTCAGTCCGTCACGCCTGTCGAACGAGAGGGCAATCGGTTCGTCGCAGACTGGGTTGGAATTGTCTCTCAGTTCATGCTGAAGGTCCGTTGGAGACAAGAAGAGATTTGGGACGACACCACCCACTCATCCGAGTTTCGACAGCTACAGGGTGACTATGACAAGCTTGAAGGCAAGTGGTCTTTCGTCGAGGAAAATGGCGGGACTCGGTTCAACCAGACCTTGGAATATGAGTACAACGTGCCAACCCTTGGCGCATTGGTGAAAAAGGTCATCCACGTCATTGTTGTCAAGAACCTTGAAAATGTCGGCGACGCCATCAAAGCGAAAGCAGAAGGCTAAGCCTTCTGCTTTTCAAACTTTAACGCCGAGGCTTGTTCGGACTCTGTCTGCTTCTTTGACCCAACCCGAGTTGGATAGCTTCAATTGTTGATCGGTGTAGATCGAATATCCCGTTGATCCAAGGTATGCAGTCGCGCTGAGGATAATCGCCAACGGTAGAAGGTAGCGGGGCATCGGATTCCATTGCGGCGTGATCGATATGAGGAAGAGCAGGCTTAGAAAGATCCCTAGCGGAAATTCGGCTAGGTGATATGCGTTGTAATTGGTTCCGAACACGAGAAGCAGCACGAAGAAGACGCTGTATATTGCGTTTCCGTATCGATTGACGGGCCTCCAATGTGTCGTTAAATCGCTCAGGATAAACCAGACTGACAACACTCCAGCTAGCGGTGCGACAAGCGATCCAAATACCCCAGCAATCACGGCGAGGATATAGCCGCCAATCCTCGTGTAAAGCGGATACTTGCCTGAGAGGAAAATCGAACTCGGAATCAGAATGAGTCCGGCGCAAGCGATCGCCACTAGGGTCGAAGCACTTTGACCATCGGGTGTCAAAACTGCAATCAGAAAACTCACGTATGGGATTGCAACTCGAATCGGCAAGCTGTTTGTCTTCAACTTTGCCGCCAAGGCTACTAATCCGACCAACGGACCAACAAGAATCACCGACAAAAGGGAAGCCCCGCCGATTCGAGTGAATAATGGCGTGGCCGTAAGCCACCACTGAGATTCGTCAAAGATCGGAGAAATTTCTGATGGTTTCGAAAGATTGCCTGTAGCTTTTACAATCTCCGTAAAGTCGTGCCGTCCGGCTCCTAGCTGTGAATCAAGTCGATCAATTTCGCTTGACAATTCTTTTGGATTGTCTATTTTGAATCGTTTGCCTTTGTCATCAAAGCGTCTTTCAAGAAGTGCAATTGGTTGTAAAGCCCTCCCAACGAAGACGTCAATCGAAACATCGGACTTATGCATGATGAGTTGGCTAATTCTCATCGTGGCTATGCGAGCACGCAGTCCGTACTCGTCGACTAGAATTGCTGCTGTGGGCTTATAGCTGGCCAGGTTAGGAAACAAATAGCTGGCATATCCGGCAAGTCGACTTCCTTCTCCCCGATACCCCTTCACCGCCTCAAATGCAGCGACTTTTGCTTGGCAAGCTTCGAAAGCATGTTCCTTGTAGTCTGATTTTTGAGACGCAGATTCAAAGGCTTCCATCGCCTCATGAGTTTTTCCTAGCCTAAGAAGCGCGACTGCTCGTTGAAGAGGGAAGAAGGCATTTGTGGGTTCGGCCGATTCTCCGAGTCGAGAAACTCGTTCCAATCTTTGTGCTCTGACAATTGTGGTGCGTTCATGCAGGGGATCAAGAACTGGCTTGACCGCGGGCGACTTTTGCTGAGGGTCTGGCAATGAAAGTGCGTTGTTAGACAAGCACGCGAAATAGGCTAGCGCGACAAAGTCATTGGGATGAGTCTTGATATAGGCTTCAATCGGCTCGAACTTTCGGTTCCTCTCTCGATCTGTATCGGAAGAATGGAAGTTATCAACCAAGGTCATCGCTCTACCCAATTGAACCTTGGGGTCAGAGGATGCGAGATTACGAAAGGCAACGAGTTCTCGTTCCCGTTTCGTCAAGTTTGTCGAGCCTGACGAATTCTGAATCATTTCAAATCCATAGAGGCTCGATGTGTTGCTGGTAACTGCATCAATCTGGTTGAGGAGGAGCCACCTTGTTTGAGGCAGCGCAAACATCGTCATGAAACCGAGAAGGATGGGGACCAGATAAGGAGTTACGCGACGCATGTTTGATTCCTCGTTAGTTGTGATCGACGGTAATCGAAGGGGATGTCAAGGATGCCAGCTTGCATGGCTTGCTGATGAAGAAGCCCTTTTGACAGACCCGTTGACGGCTTTTGGTCTGGTAAAGAGGCGCAGATAAGGAGCATCAAAAATACAGCGGCAGGCCCGCACATCGCCCAACCGATCGAAGCCCAGAGGGGTCTTTTTTCGACCACTTCGGCGTTACGGCAGGCTTCATAGAAGTCGTTGAGGGCGAGTTCTGGATCTCTTTTCACGATGGATCTTCCCAATGTTTTTTGAATTGCTGTTTGGCGTTGTGAAGCCGCGAAGCCACACTGCCAGACGGGATGTCGAGTAGGGCCGAGACTTCGTCGTAAGACAAACCTTCGTATGTCACCAAGGCAAGAATGGCTCGATGTTCGGGCGATAGCTTGCTCAATACATGCGCGACCGCAGCGGCTTCAGAGGGGTCAGCACCTTTCGAAAGTGTTGATTCGTCCAGCGAATCGCAGGTGTGGGTTGTCTTAGCGGTTAGGCCGCACCGTACCGTAATTTGCCGAATGTACGGCCAAACGGCTTCAACTTGCCTGACGTTCTCTTCTGACTTCACCAACCGAACGCAGACTTCCTGAGTTACGTCTTCGGCGATGTCTCTGGAGGCAGTGAGCGAAAGGGCTAAGCGGTAGATGTCGGGCCGAAAGCGACGGATAAGAGCATCGCTATCCGCGCTCTTTGTGAATGTCCATCTTTGGGTTATGGTTCGGACCAATTCTCTCACCGTCACATAGAGAGACAGTGATTGACCGCCATTCCTTCATCAGGTTAGAAAAAACGTTGTATTTCCTTTTGGCGAAAAATCCGAACTCAAGCAACAGGGGCAGGCTCTTTGAGCAGTTTCAGACTCAGTAACCAACCTATCGTTACGCAGATGGCGCAACCGATGAAGGGGGAATAGTGCGCTGTATGGATTTCGTAGGGTTGTAGCTTTTCATAAAGCGTCGCCCCGATTGGAACTCCAATCATGGCGCCCAAACCTTGCGCGGTCATCACTGCACCAATGTTGGATGCTCGGCGTTTGGGGTCAATGTCGCTCACGCTGGCCATCCAAGCTGGGATCGCAAGCAGGAAACCAAGTCCAAGCGGAATGCCTGCGACCGCCAGAACCCAGGTCTCACGAAAAACGGGCAAGACCGCACCAAGACAAATAAAGCTCAATCCTGCCGAACACAAGCCCATACCAAGATGAACAGCCCTCGATTTTCCGATCTTCTCGCCAACATGCGACAGGGGGACAGACAAAGCACCCATCGCGAGCGCCGCCGGAAAAACCAAAAGGCCAAACTTCGCTTCGGAAAGATCAAATTCCTCGGTTGCGAAGATCTTGATGATGCCCGTTGGAAAGCCAATTCCACCAAAGGTGACGGCGGCAAGAATGAGAAAAGTTGGTATCTGCTTTGCGGATTTTAGGAAATCGCCAAACCCGACGGAACTGTGCTCGTCTGAGTGGTGAACCTCTTTGATTTCGTTAGGAATTCCTAGCCAAACCGCAATCACGATGGCGATAAAGACCAGACTAGCAAAGACTAAACTGGCCCATTTGTATCCAAAAGCGTCATTGATTGCGCCACCAATGGGTAATGCAAGAGCGATACCGAGCATGTAACACAGGTTCAGCAACGACATTGCTTTTTGCCGTTCGTCGTCATCGACAGTGCTCCCCATCAGAGCAAAGGCTGCCGGCCATAGCATCGCCGAGCCAATCCCGTCTAGGACACGCAGCAATAAAATCGCAACGACTTCAATTGTTCCGAACCGATGTGGGACAAGTAAGGTTAGAATAGGTGTAAAAACGCTGAAAATCGGGCCAATCAGCATGAGCTTGCGATGGCCGATACGATCAGCGATGGAACCCATCGGGCTCTTAAATACGGCTTCGCTTAAAAGGAACGCGACGAGCACCAACCCTACGACGGTTTCGCCCATGTCTCGCCCGTTCGGGATGGGACCGAGCTTCGGATAAATCGCCCCTTTCAGATAGACCGGCATGGTCGAGATGTTTAGTACGGCGTACCCAATCTCACCAAGTAAGGCAATGATAAGCAACCTGAGAACTGCGGGTCTCAAATAGATCGGTTTTTCGGATCCTTTTGACGCGGGTGCAGGTGCTGACATTTCTCGTGGTAACCCGTTTCTGCTTTGAAGCGGTTTGAACGCAGTTTACATGAACAAAAAATCGTTGGGTGGTCCTAAGTTCCTGGGCCTACTCTAAGCATTTTCGTATCGCTTGACGAGTTCGGGCCATGTTCCGTTGGCGATGGCGTCTCGAATCTCGAACATCAACCGGGCATAAAACGATAGGTTGTGGAGTGTTGCAAGGCGCTGTCCCAGCGATTCGCCGACCTTAAATAAGTGCCGCATGTAAGCCGCCGAATACCTTTCAGTTGCCGGGAAAACACTATCTGGATCGTGTGGCCCATTATGTTCGGCCCATTTCTTGCCGAGAGCATTGACCCTTCCCTGCAAGGTGTAAAGGCTGTGGTGTCGTGCCATACGGGTCGGCAGAACGCAGTCGAACATATCGACCCCACAAGCTACGGCATGAAGAATATCTTTCGGATGACCAACGCCCATCAGGTAACGCGCCTTGTTCGCCGGGAGCATCGGCGCTGTGAATTGGACAACCGGATACTGCATGTCGGTTGGTTCACCGACGCTGACCCCGCCAATGGCCACCCCATCAAAAGGAAGTGAACTGATGAAGTCTGCTGATTCTATACGCAAATCTTCATGAACGCCTCCCTGAACGATCCCAAAGACAGCCTGCGTTGGGCGTCGTGCGGCGAGATTCCTGGGTGCCCAAAGGTGCGTTCGTTGCATTGCCCTCGCGGCTTCGTCTTTCGAGCACGGGTAAGGCGGACATTCGTCGAGCATCATCGATATGTCGACCCCAAGTTCCCCTTGAATCTCGATACTTCGCTCGGGG
The DNA here is from genome assembly GCA_002336105.1 of Chthonomonas sp. UBA1950. Lineage (GTDB taxonomy): Bacteria > Armatimonadota > Fimbriimonadia > Fimbriimonadales > Fimbriimonadaceae > Fimbriimonas. The sequence goes on from DDEQ01000011.1 coordinate 26,630, forward strand.
CTCAGGAACACTTCGCTTCCGTCGAGGTGTGACTTGAATCGGCAACCTTCGTCGGAAATAACTCTCGTTTGAGAGAGGCTCATCACCTGATATCCGCCACTATCGGTTAGGATGGATCCCTTCCAGCCCATGAACTTGTGCAACCCGCCAAAGCGCTCCACCAGGTCTGAACCAGGTCGTTGCGAGAGATGGTAGGTGTTCGAAAGGATCTGTTGGAACCCCATCGCTTCGATATCCTCAACCCCGACTGTTTTCACTGCGCCATAGGTGCCGACCGGCATAAAGAACGGGGTCTCGACGATTCCGTGGGGCGTATGCAGTCGGCCACGGCGTGCCTTGGTGTGGGGGCAGACAGATAACAGTTCGAACGAGACGTTTGGCATCCAACCCTAATAGAACCCGATTTTTGAGACAGCAGTAAGAGCGGCGTATGCCGTAGACTCTAGCTCTGTGTCAAACGATAGCCCTGCACCGAAGAAGAACAAGAGTGGATTGCTAGGAATCCATCCGCCACCCATGCTCGGCATTTTTCTGACGATTTTCTTCGACATGCTAGGGTTTGGATTGCTGATTCCAGACATCCAGATTCGCGGAAAAGAGTTGGCAGTGCAGCAAATCGGTTCAGCAGCAGATTCGCACCAAGTCTTTTTGCTCACTGGACTTGCCCTCGCCTCTTTTAGCTTTGCTCAATTGGTGACTTCGCCAATATTGGGTCGCTTGAGTGATCGAGTTGGCCGCCGAAAAATATTGCTGATCACGACTCTGCTCGCCGGGGCTTCGTATTTGGTTTACGCCCACGCAACCTCATATCCGTTAATGGTTGTTTCGCGGGTATTTGCGGGGATTGCTGCCGCGAACATCGGCGTCGCGTTTGCCTACATCGCAGATATCACGACGACCGCGGACCGAGCAAAGGGAATGGGGGCGGTCGGAGCTGCTTTTGGTCTCGGCTTCATTTTCGGGCCTCCGTTTGGCGTTATTCTGCTCAAAGTTGGCCATGACAACCCTGCCGCATTAGGGTATCCAGCCGCAATCTTGGCGATTCTGAACTTCTTATATGTTTTGCTTTTCCTTGAGGAAAGCAACCATGAAGGGAAGGAACACGAGCAGCACTTCTTTGCAGACTTCAAACAGGCCTTCAAAACTCCCGGGCTTTCGCTGCTATTGATCATGTTCTTCGCGGCTAACTTTGGCTTCACAAACCTAGAGACTACGTTCATTCAACTGCTGGGAGACCCAAGAACCATTTTCCATCTTGGAGATAAGGATGCCAAGTTTGCGGGCGGGATTCTCTTAGGGTTTGTTGGCATCATTGCCGCGATCATGCAAGGCATGGTGGTTCGAAAAGTTACGGCCAAATACGGTGAAGCCAAGGTGCTTAGGTTCACCTATTTCATCTTTATTCCTTGTTTGATGTTGATCCCATTTTCGCCATTGTGGGTTCCCATGCTCATGGTGCAGGTCGTCCTCGGAATTGCGATGGGATTAACTCAGCCGAATATTAGTGCACTTATCAGTAAATCGGCACCGAAACAAATTCAAGGGGGCATCTTTGGAATCACTCAAGCGCTCGGCGGTCTGGCCCGGTGTATTGGGCCGCTTATCAGCAACTCTATGTTTGCCTGGAAGCCGTACGCGCCGTATTTCTTGGGAGCAACGATCATCCTCTTTCCAGCCTTTGCAGCTTGGCAATTGAAGGATCCAAGTCGACAGAACGGAGAATCGGTCTCCTTACACTAAAAGTTTTGTGCCAATGGCATGAAACTTGAAAGACAAAAAACAAGTATTAGCTGCGAATGCTCCTCTGGCTCTTAGTTGACTTGCAAGGTTGGGTCTGGTATTCTTCACTCTTGCGTCACGGGAAAACCGTGGGGCGGCTATCGTAGGGATTCTCTACTACGTTAGGGAAAACTTAAAGCATTGTTCGGTGGGATGCAGAAGACCGAAAGATTCGATGGGTGCGGCCTGATCCGCTCAGGGTGTGCTCTCGACGCGAAAGCGACGAGGACGGCCTTTTGTGTTAATCCCCTCCCGAACATTTCCTCGTCGGGGTTTTTCGCTCAAGTCATCATTGGTGATGCTTGTGTCTGCGAACACGGTTATAAATTGAGGTTTATGTGATTGTCAAACAGCTTCATCCTGGTTAGCTCTTTTATTGGTGCAGTAGTCGTTCCAAATGTCGCTTCGCGCACATCTTGGTTCAAGTCGTTATTTGGTCGCAAAGCGCATGTGAATGCCGCCATTGCCGCTCCAGCCCCAAAGGTCGAACAGACCGACACCGGTTGGACAATGGTCCACTGTGACAACCTGGAGTCATTCAGCGAATGGCTTGGTCACGACGAAGAGGGAATGCCTCCTCGTCCTGGCGAAGAGCCATCATTAGGTTCACACCTTCTGATTGAGCTTTACGGCTGTACAGAAGATTCTCTGAAGTTCGAGAATGTCGTCGGCGAAGCAATGAAGTCTGCTGCTCGCGAGAGCGAAGCTACTGTCGTTGCAGATTCGTTCCACGAATTTCGACCATGGGGAGTTAGCGGCGCGGTCATCATTCAAGAGTCGCACTACACGATTCACACTTGGCCAGAGCACGGCTACGCTGCGGTTGACCTTTTTTACTGCGGTGGTACCGTAAAGGTTCATAAGGCAGTTGAAGTTCTCCGAGATCGTTTCCAGCCTTCTCGAATCAAGTTCTTGGTGGTACGCCGAGGACTCCACAACGAAGTCTCTAAGTAAGATTCGTTGTAGCGTCCTTAGTCTCAACAGACTAAGGGCGCTTTTTGTTTACTGAGGTTTTGGCAAGAAGCGCTTTCGCCAAAAGATCAGTCCCATCGCGGCGGCTAATACCTGCACACCGATGACGAGGCTAACAACTGAAGGCCAACCTCCTCCTTTCCACGCGATGCCGCCGACTTGCGCGCCGAAACTTCCTCCCAGATAGTAGAAGGTTGCGTACAGTCCAGAGGCCGTCGATTTAGCTCCAGTGGCAACTTGACCGACTCTATTAGAGCCTGTGGCTTGGCAGATAAAGATGCCCGAGCTACAAATCGTCAACCCGATGATAATCCCGTAAAGTGGTGAGACCAAGGTGATCAGCGCTCCGATGGCAGAAACCACGAGACCAAGAACCAGCATCTTTTGGCTACCATACTTGACCAGCATCTTTCCGGCTAAAGGTGTGATGAAAACGCCGACGAGGTAGACCAAATACACGTTGCTGATCTGCCCTGGCTTGAGATTGTAGGGTTTGTCGTGTAGCAAGAACGTCATGTAATTGAAAACACTGACCAAGCAAAACAACACGCTAAAGGCAACAACATAGGTTGCGATGAGGGCTGGATTTCGGAAGAGGCCCGCCATCGACCTTATGCCCTTCATAATGTCTGGTTGCGAAACAAAGTTTCGGGCTTTTGGCAACGCCTTCCAAACGACTAGGCCGCCAATCAAGTTCAAAATGCCGAGCGCGACAAAGGACAACCTCCAATCAGCCACAGAAGTAACAGCGCCTACTACTAATCTTCCAGAAAGACCACCGAGGACGGTCCCAGAGATGTACCAAGACATGGGGATTCCAGCGCCTTTCCCCCACTCCTCGCTAATATAGGCCATCGTCACCGCAATAATGCCGGGTAGGCAGACTCCTTGTAAGGTGCGCCAAATCACCAGCTCGCCGAAGGAATGGGAAAGGGCCGCCCCCATCGTAGGAACAGTCAGAAGGAAGATCGAGAAGGTGATGATATTCTTGCGACCATATCGGTCGGCAAGTAAGCCGATAAACGGGCCTGCCAAAGCTACAGCAGTTGTAGTCGCGCTGATGACGCTGCTTGCTGTTGCCGCTGACAGATGAAACAACTGACGAAACATTGGCAGCAACGGCTGAGGCGCGTACATGTCAATGAACGTGCTAAACCCTGCAAGGAAGAGGCCGAGAAGGCGAAAATCGAACTTCGAAACGGTTGCGTCGTTGGGTAGTAGAGACTCGTAGGTTTTTGACTGCGTCGTTTCGGTTGGGCTAGGGTCAGAGTTCATCAGATCGGCGGCTCGCCGACTCTGGTGAGCAGTAAGTTGATTTTACTCGGCTTAAAGATCCTAGTTCGGACGAGAGAGTCTGAATCTATCGTCCGAACTCGTTAGCGCTAGGGAACCTGGCTGATTTCTTCTAGCGCAACTCGAACTGATTCCTTCGAGGAATCAGGAGTTGTAACCTCGAACGGCTCGCCGCTAATCAGCTTATCGACGTAATATTTGAGTTCGAAGAAATATCCGCCAAGGTCGGAAATGTTTCCGCCGCCGGCTGCTTCCATCTTTTCGAATTCTGGGACCACAGCCTCTTTTCCATCCTCGTGGATTGTTAGTGGACCGGCATCCATGATCGCGGCACCTCTTTCGAAAATGGCTCGGAAGGCGTGTTTGAATGGCGTCGTCCTTGGTAGATTCCATCCACCTTCGAGATGAATGATCTGATCGCCAAAGGTCATCGTAGTGAAAATCTGCCCGACTCCACGTTGGTCACGAGTGCCGAAACTGACAAGCTTTTGTGGGGTCCCCAGCAGGTAAAGGGCAAAGTCGGTGTCATGGATGTGCATATCAAGCGCACCGCCTCCCGATTTTTCGGGATCGGCCAGCCAGTTGTCGCTTGACCAGGAAGGGAAAGCCCCATATCGAGTGAGGTTGACCGACAATAGTTTTCCTAATGAACCGGAGACGACGATTTCTTTCAGCTTCGCGTATTCTGGCCAGAAACGGATGCAGTGACCAATGGATAGTCGAACCCCAGCCGCGTCACAGGCTGCGATCATTTCATCGCACTCAGAAACGTTGAGGGCCATTGGCTTTTCACAGAATATGTTCTTACCTGCCTTTGCAGCCGCGACTGTAAAGTCCTTGTGTAGCCAAGTTGGGAGGCAAATATCGACAACGTTACACTCAACCGAAGCGAGTGCTTCGTCTAGCGTGGTGTAAGAAGGAACTCCAAAATCGCCTCCAAACTTACTGCCAACTTCTGGTTTGATGTCGACAACGGCGACTAACTCTGCTTGCTCTAGTTGAGAATAAACATTGGCGTGCATGCGACCCATAAAGCCGCATCCGACAAGTACTACTTTTACCTTCGAACCCATGCAAAGAAGCTTACAGCAACGTCCGATTTGATTTCAGCAATGTGCGGTTCACTCCTCGCAACTGAGCAAAATAGAACCATGACACCCGAAGAACGGTTGGCACAACTTGAGGCCGGAAACAATCCTGCTTTGATCGCAAAACTACCAAGTGGATTTGCAGTGATGAGCAATAGCCAGTTTTTGCCTGGCTATTGCTTGCTCCTCGCCTATCCTCAAGTAGCAAATTTGAACGCCCTTAAGGGGGCGACACGAGATCAGTTTCTTACGGATATGGGGCGGCTCGGCGACGCTGTTCTGGCTGTCACTGGTTGCAAAAGGATCAATTACAGCATTTATGGCAACTTGGACCCTTTCCTTCATGCCCATGTATGGCCCCGCTATGACTGGGAAGATGAAAGCTATCGGACTTTGCCCCCATTTCTCATTCCTTCCGATTTGCGAGAGGCACCAGAGAAGCAATTCAGCATCGAGAAACATGCTGAATTGCTTGAGAAGATTCGGGCGGAACTGCTGGTTATTTGATATCCGGAACAAGTTGAGGGGTGCTGGTAGGGCCATCGCAGATCGGCCCTTCCTTTGTCCATCGCAACCGGTCGATGCGAAGAGATCGGCCATTTTTGTTATGTCCGTACATCGGCTCGCCTTCGTTATCCCAGCCGTGGTATGCCATCCACCACTCATCTGAGACCTGAAAAACGCATTGGTGTCCTGGAGACAGCACCTCATTCTCCTTCGTTGCTAAAACTGGCAAGTCACGTTTTGTGTACGGCCCAAACAGTGAGTCTGACTTTGCGGCAAGCACGGTGTAGCAAGCGTCTTTCTTCGACGATTGGAACCATCCTCCGGAGTACATCAGCCAATAGGTTCTGCCGCGTTTGACTAAAGTCGGAGCATCAAGAATTCCGTGTTCTGCAGGCTTATCGGGACGAATAAGGACCTTTCTTTCGCCGATAGTTTGCGAGAGGTCAGCCGAGAGTTCAACGATCTTGAGAGCGCGAGGAGCGGCTTCTTTGATATACAAAAGATAGGGTTTTCCTTTCTCGATATGTAGGGTCGGGTCAATGGCTCCATCCTGTGACGAACCCTCGTTTTCGCTAACTCCTGTTATTAGGATTGAAATTTCTTTGAATGGGCCCGTCGGAGAATCCCCTACTTGAACACCCAGGTCACGCTTGTTAGTTGTTGGGTTTAGCGCTGAATAGAAAAAGTAGTATTTGCCTTTCCATTTGTGAACTTCTGGGGCCCACATTTGGTTGTGAGACCAGCTTGGCTTGCCAACTGCTGGTAGTCGCTTCCAATGAACTAAGTCCGGAGACGACAGGATTTGAAATCCTTCGCCATTTTGATGCGTAGCGTAAGCGTAGAACGTTTTCCCGTCTTGGTAAATGAACGGGTCAGGGAAGTTATGATTGAATACAGGATTGGTGTAGGTTTCCTGGGCCAGCATCGTTGCTACAAATAGGGTGGTTAACACGAGTTTGTCCTCAGCGCGAATTGTTAAGGTCGCAGTTGATCAAACACTAGCCTACACCTATTGATCGTCGTAGGGCTTCTTTCAAGGTTGTGCGGATAGTGAATCAGGCTCAAAAAGGGAGCTATCTTTACCGTGCCCAAAAACTGGACTCAACATTTCTCAACTTTCCTTCTGCGCTGGGCAGGAAGTCCACCCATTCAGATCAATTAACAGACAAAATAAGGCTAGTACCCTTTGGAAGATCTGATTCGCCAATACAATACGATCCGCCAGATGTCTGCTGGAGAGATTCTTGTTTCCTCAGTCGACATCTTGCTTGTGTCCTACCTAATCTACCGGCTGCTTTTGCTTGTCCGGGGAACGAGGACATGGCGCATCATCATGGGAATCATTGGCTTCTTGCTCATTCTTGGGCTTAGCGCCAAACTTCACCTGAACACCCTTCATTACATTCTTGACCGGGCAACCCCGCTTGGTCCTGTAGCTTTGGTTATTCTCTTTCTGCCAGAGATGCGTCAAGCGTTGGAAGGTTTTGGCAAACTCGGAAGTTTCACCAACCGACTGGGCGGCATTGAGGAGATTGCCGAGGCTCGAACTGTAGAAGAGCTTGTTGCAGCGATGGCTGAATTGGCATCGCAGAGCATCGGTGCGCTCGTTGTCATTCAGCGAACCTCAAGCTTGGACGAAATAGCGTCGAATGGTGTCGCTCTGAACGCTCGAGTGAGTGCGCCGCTACTTGGTGCGATCTTTTATGAAGGTAACCCACTTCACGATGGCGCCGTAATCATCAAGGGCGATACGATCGTTGCAGGTGCCTGTCGCCTTCCACTCAGCGAGTCGCAAAGGCTTGATCAGAATGTTCACATGCGACATCGCGCCGCTGTAGGTGTTACGGAGTCTTTGGACTGTTTGGTGGTCGTCGTGAGTGAAGAAAGAGGAACGATCTCCGTAGCAATGGATGGGAGGCTACGAAGACTCAACTCACACATTGAGCTGCGTGAGATTTTGAACAGCCAACTTAGGCAACAAAACGACGGAAAGAGACTCAACGGAAAAGACGCATCGAAATCGAGTAGGAGGACGATCAAGCTACGATGAAAGATAGCAAAATCAACGCTCCTTTGATGCTGATATCCGTCGTGATCTCGGTGATCATGTGGTGGGCGGTTTATAGTCAAGCGACCTCTACCGAAGCTCCGATCAAAGTTGGTATCAAGCTCAGGCTTGATGGTCTCGATACCACTCGATTCGCTGTGGTCGACCCTCCGCAACAATTTCGTGGACAAGTCATCGGAGGCGATGAGAGGGTGAAAGAGCTGCAACGAGACGAGACCGTCGAAGCAACTGTCGATCTTAGCAACGCCACAATCGGACGTCATCCGTTTCGAGTTCAGATTGTCCCGGCCAAATATCGAGACCTTTTCGATCCGAACTACCTGGAACTGCCGCTTGTGATTGAGGAGCGGTCTGAGAAAAACAGCAAAGTTACTTACGAGGCGGTTGGAGAAATTCAGAATCCAAACTACAAGTTGGACGATGTTTCGATGGAGCCAGCCACCGTCACGCTTTCTGGCGGCAGGACTCAGGTCGATAAAGTCGCTCGTGTTCGAGTCGTTCTTGACTTGGGCGAAATAGAGATCGATACCCGAAAGCCGCAACAGGCAAGGGTTCAAGTTCTAGATTCTGTTGGAAAGCCAGTTCAGGGAATCCGTGTTGAGCCGTCCATTGTGAGCATCAATGCCATCGTGAACCCGGCGCCACAACAGAAAGTCGCGTTTGTTCAAGCCGATATCATTGGGTCGCCGTCGCCGGACATTCAAACCGTTGCATATGAGATCATCCCCAACCAGGTGATGGTGCGAGGTCCAAGCCGAATTCTGGCAAGGTTAAGCCAAATACAGACTGATCCGATTGATATCAGCACAATAACTCAGACTCGAGTCTACGAGGTTGGACTCGTTAAGCCTGATGGTGTAACGTCTATCAAGCCTTCGACGGTTCGTGTTCGGGTTCGCGTTAAGCATCTATTCCCTGAGCAGAAAACCTCTACGGAAGCGGGACACTAAGCTTGATTGATATTCGACCGATTCGCCAAAGCGAGGGCGAAGCATTTCTTCGTCACCTCTGCGAGGTCTTTAGGCTAGATTTTAATCGAGCTTACGATGTCTTCTTTACTGAACCGTTTTTTGACCTCGCTAGAAAGTGGGCTTTGTTCGATGGGCCGGAGATTATTAGCTGTTTAACGACAACGCCACTCGAATTTGGTTGGGGCAGAGCTTGCGGGATCGCAGGCGTGGCGACAAGAGAAGACCGAAGAAGAGAAGGCTTGGCTCAACTGTTGTTAGAGAAAGTGCTCAAGGAATCCGAGTTGCATGGCGAGGGCTCGGTACTGCTCTTTGCTCATAGCACCAGTGTCTACGAACGCGTAGGGTTTGAAGCGATTGATCGTGTGATTCGTGCCGAACTAAAAACCGGTAGAGAATCGATTCCCAAATCGTTACCGGACACCCAGATCGAGGCTAAGTACAATGCTTGGGCCGAAGCCCATCCTGATCGGCTTCGACGTGATGCCAGACGGTGGGAATACTGGCACTGGAACGGTCGCGAAGCAAGCCCATTTCAAGAAGGTTATCTTTGCAGCGAAGCCGGGTTGCTTCGCGAAGCATTATTTGAAGAACCGGTTGAACAACTGCCGTTACCCAAAGGGAGCGAATGGTTTGGCACGACCTTTATGGCCGATCAGTTGGGACTGCCGATCGACCAGATTCGGGTTGAACTGTATCTGATGGGTTACAAGGTTCCGGGCATCCCCCAGATGTATCTCACCGATCAGTTCTAGAATCCTATTTGTCTCGCGTTTGCCTCAGCTTGGACGGCGCAAGACCCGTCATCGTGCGCATTGTTTTGTTGAAGTACTGCAAGTCAGGCATTCCAACTCGTTGTGCTATTTCTTTGATGGTCAGATTCGTTCTGAGTAATAGTCGAGTTGCTTCTTGAACTCGTTTGCTGATGATGTACTCCTGAATCGTCACTCCGTGCTCGGCACGGAACATCGCCAGGAGACTTCTTGGTGAGAGGCGGCAAAACTCAGCAATTTCTTCGATGCGAAACTTACGCCCCAAGTTCTGCCGGATAAAATCTTCGGCTTCATACAGTTGAGCAGCTTCACGGAAAAGCGTGGGGCTCTGACCAACGAACAGAAGCAAGTTCCAAATGAAAGCTTGAGCATGAACAGAAGAGTCAACAATCAGGTTTGATGCCTTGCGCAGGTTCGGCAAGAATGGCTGCATCGAACGGGTGACATGGGGGATAGCAGAACGAAATCCTTGTCGTGCTGGGAGATCGAATGTGATGAAGTCAACCCAACAGTCATCGCCGACTTTGGCATGGGAGCAACTCGCCCCGGGAGGGATGTATGCAATGTCTCCATCTCGGAGGGCATACGTGGATGTTCCAATCGTCAAGGCATTGGTATGATGGTAGTAAAAAACAGTCCATAGCTCGGGGTGTTGCCCCCAAACAGAGTGGTTTTCGGTAAGATTACCGTCACCTGCGGAGAGTCTGTTGGGTGGCGATCCAACAAAAGCGATTGACCAGCGCACCTCTTGAGCCATATATGAATACTACCACGTAATGCGAATTAATACCACTAAGAGTTTGCCGGCTCACTGCACAATATCTTGACTACTTTTCGGGGTATTGAGTGAGTTTCTATGAGTCACTTCTTGTTCAAGACAGCATTTTCTTTCGCACTTCTCGGTGCTATTGTTTCAGCACAAGCGGGAACGGTTATTTCTGGACTTCCATCAGGCTCTTCCATCGTCAACATTGATGGTCGAAACGACGGTGCAGGAAACTTCGACGGCGGCCAGAATCATTGGTTCAACCCATTTGCGGTGGATGGCCACCTCCTGACTCTAACAGTGCAGGCGGGAACATACACGTTTAAGGTCATTAACCCAATTGATGCGCAGACCCTAATCCCGTCGTTGACCTCCACTCAGTTGGCCAGCATTTACACCGCATGGTCATACAACACGCCATATGTGAATGAATACGACGTCTTTAATGCGAATGCCTCGGGCACACAAGAGTTGTTCGCTGGCTCGACTGCACAAATGGCAAATCCGTCTGGAACGACGGGTTGGATTGGCGGCGGATGGAATACGGCGGCAAACGCTTATGCTGCGATGAAAGGCGCTGGTTTAACCGATAAAGTTTGGGTAGGCGGTCGAAATCTTGGAACGGCTTATCCTAGCTACACATTCACCAAAACGACCACACTAGCCTTTGCTGTCCCCGACTATTATCTCGGCGACAACAACGGCGGAGTTTCGGTCCTAGTCACACCGCAGGCAGTTCCGGAACCATGTTCTTTGTTTGGTCTTGGAATGTTCGCCGGCTTCCTGGCCCGACGTAAGAAACGCGCCTGACTCGCTAAACAGAATCGACTGGCCGTAGCGACATCTTGTGGCTACGGCTAGTTTCATTTGTAAATCTGATGTTGTGAACTGGTTGTAACGCACTTCTTGTGCGCCTCCTTTCACAATAGCTCGATCAATCGGATTGTTAAGAGAACTTCCGGAGTACGCGTTCCTGTACAATTTGGAGAAGACACGGACGGGGTTTAGAGGTTTTGGGATGAGCAAGTCGATTAAGGTTTTTGCAACGACAGGCACTGAGTTTCTGGTCGGTCCAGTCATCAAGGAGATGACGACTAGGCTGAAACGAGTCAACCCGGAGTACGTTGTTCAAAAAGGGGAAGTCTCTGTCTCTGTCTTTTCCAACGAAAACCTTGAAGTTCAAGTCGACAACGTTCGCGACCATGTCGTCGTAGTCCTTCACACACAAACTTTTCCCGTGAGCGACGGCATTGTGCAATTATTTGCTCTCTTAGATGCGATTAACAATGCGCATCCACGGGAGTTGTACGTGATCTTCCCGTACATGCCGTACTCACGGTCCGACCGAAAAAACAAGCCGCGAATCAGCGTTATGGGGCAGCGAATCCCTGAGATTCTGAACAAGGTTCTGGGCGTTCGTCGTGTGATGCTCATCGAGCCTCATGCCCCGCACATCAAGCAGTATTTCGTGCCAACTGCCGATGAGGTGCCCGGCATGCCTCTCCTCGTCAATCACATTCAAAAGCACTATCTACCGGCATTAGGGCAAAAGGATTGCACGATTGTGTTTGCAGATGCGGGGGCCGCAAAGAGGTTTGAAGAAGTGCCAGGAGCACTTGGACTTGAGCAAGCCTACATCCACAAGATGCGCCAGGATAACGATGAAAAGCCCATCGTAAAAGGCGTGACTGGCAATGTTAAGGACCGACACTGCTTGATCATCGATGACGAGATTTTGACCGGAAATACACTCCTCAACGATGCTGAGTTGCTCAAAAAGAACGGCGCAAAGAGCGTCCGCATGTTCGCTATTCATGGAATCTTTGCGGACAAGAGAATAAGCGACGAAGCGCTGATGCAAAAGCTTGCAGATTCTGCAATTGATGAGATTGTTGTCACCGATACCGTTCCGGTGGCCGATAAGGTTGCGATGGGTGGACCGAAGTTTAAGGTGATTCCAATCTCGCCTCTTCTTGGTGTTGCGGCAAAGCGGATCATCGTTGGTGAGTCGCTCTCCGAACTTCATGATATCGACTTAGTCGACCAATTTAACATCTAGGTAACCTCGCGAAGTGATCGCAGTTTTTGGAACCGTCTGCATTGACAGGGTGCGGAGAGTCCCACAGCTACCTCCAGTGGGTGGTTATGTTGAGATTTCGGAGGAGTTCACGTTACTTGGTGGAGAAGCAGCGAACACTTCGTCTGCTCTTAGGGGATGGGGCAACGAGGTTAGGCTGATTGGAAACCCGATCGGCAACGATCATGATGGCGATACCTTGCGAGCACTTTTATGCGCGAAGTACCTTGAAAATATCGAACTCGTTCGCTCGGATTTCGAAGGCGAACTGGCCACTCCAGTTTGCGATATTTACGTGACTCCAGACGGTGAGCGCACCATGTTTGGGCGTGGATTTAGCCGCTCGGGACTCTCTCTTGAGTTGTCTCGGATCAACTTTGGTGATGCCGATTGGTTTACTGCAGAACCAAATATGGAACTCGAATCTAGAGACGCCGTTCGCAGAGCGGTTCAATCTGGACTCAAGGTTTACCTTATGGATTTCATTCGCCCAGATGATCCGGTTGGACCAGGCGTGTATTGGCAATCGTCGACCGATTGGGCAGGACATCGAAATAACATGCAACGCAATGTTCGGTGGGTCAAAGACTTCGTAGCCAGCAAAGGTAGTTTTTGTGTGTTGAGTGATGGACCAAATGGTTTCGTTGCCGGTTCACCGGATCTTCCCGTCAAGGCTTATCCGCCATTTCCGGCGCCGGATGTCCTGGACACAACCGGTGCAGGCGATATGTTTCGAGCGGGAATGCTGCATGGCCTAAACCGAGGCTGGAATATCCACGAGTGCTTGCAGTTTGCATCTGCGGCGGGCTGTCTCAAATGTCAATATCTAGGAGCGACGACGCGGCAACCTTCGATTTCTGAAATAGAAAACCACATCCGCGAAAACGCAGATGTGGCTCGACAGTATCACTAAGTCTCAAACTCAGTCTTCGATGAGGGTCATTTTCATTGTGCCATTCACTGGTGCAGGCGAACCGTCAACGGGAACGTTGGTCCACTTTGCTTCGGCTTGAACAGGCTCCCATGTAGTCGTGCTCAGCCAAACCGTCGTGTCTGCTGTGGCACCGTCAGAGTCGGTTTCCTTGACGGTGTACTGAATCTTGAGAGTGTCCCACTTTCCAAGTTTCTCTGCCGCAAGTACCTTGTAGGTGGCAATCGCGGTGACCGCGCCTGTTTTTGCGTCTGACTTGATAGAGTAGTTCCAAGTGTCTCCAACATTAACAGCCTTCTCTGGAATGAAGAAGGTTCGGAGGTTGGCCATTCGGTAGGTGCTAGCGTTGGCCGACTCACCGCGAATCTCTTTAAGAGTTCCGTTGGCATTGTAGGCATAGACGACGGCGCCAGTGGACGGCGCATCCATTTGGTTTCCGCCAAACTCAAGCTTTCCGTCGATCTGCTCTGATTGGGCCTCGTAACTGCCGTCAGCGCCAACCTTCACGACTTTTTCGATTGACTTGGCCGTAAAGGTGGCTTTTTGGCCCATGACATCCACATCTGCTTGAATCTTGTACTTGTGAATATCGCCTTCTTTTTGAGTTTGCTTGATCTGATATCCGTCTACCGCGGCCATCGCAATAGTTGCGAGTGAGGCGAATAATGCTAAGCCAATTGAAAATCGTGATTTCATTTTTGTCACCATCAATAACCAATCGATTCTACTTGGACGTCGTAAAAATTGGTAGCAATCGGGTCTTTTGACCGATGACGATGAATCATCCCGCTTGACCCGCATGTTCAGTTTGAGCCATAATAGTCATTGCTTCTTGCTCGGCAACCAGACCGAGTGTTATTGTGGGGGTATAGCTCAGCTGGGAGNNCTTGCATGGCATGCAAGAGGTCACGGGTTCGAGCCCCGTTACCTCCACCAAGTTCAAGATAAAGGAACGAGATTCCTAACTCTGAAGTTCCGAAACGCCCGATAGAGCCTCTGATAACTCAGGGTTCTAGTGTTGAAGCCAGTCGATAAGCCGAAAAAAGCGGCTCGAACTTCAAACCAGGGAAGTTCCATGCGGATAACGCCTTAAAAGGGTTGTGGAATGATCTGCGATCAAATCTTCCACATAAATGTACTAGTGAAATTGGCTTTCTGACCAACGATATTGCCATGTCGTTTTCTGGTCTTCGGACGACAGTACAAGAAAAACGCGCTCACTGGGCAATTCCAGCGACCATCATGGCCATATCTCTATTTTGTTTGGTCGGTTGGCAAATCGGTAATCCTGTCCTTGCTGGCTTTGGCGCGACGACACGTCCAATGAACCCAGTTGCAGCCTTGTGCTTCTTCCTCATTGGGTCTTATCTTCTTTGCAGCGTCGTCACTAAGCACTTCGCCCCACTCTTACTCGTTGTGATTTCAGGAGCATTGGGTGCACTTCGAACTGGAGCGTACTTGATGGGGCAACTTACAAGTGTCGACCGGCTGCTATTCAGCCAAAAAATGGACCAGTCGCCCTTTGTTACCAAAATGGCGATAACGGCGGCGATCAGCATTCTGGCGTTGTCATTGGCTTGTATTCTTGCCCGAACAAGGCAAGAACGACTAGAAAAGACAGCTCAATATATCGCGATTGCGACGGGGATCATCGGGATTTTCGTCGTTAATGTTTATGCGATGGGGATCGCCACCGTCAAGTACACCAATCTGCCGATGGCTTTCAACGCTGCGTTTCTGGTTTTACTTTGTGCTGCGCACCTTTTGGCAAATTCATCGCACATTGGGCCGATGCAAGTTTTGTCCGAAGGGACCCGCACAGCAAAGCTTACGCGACGGCTTGTCTGGATCGGATTAGTAGTACCCCCTCTCATCGGCAATATCTATGTTCAACTCGAAAGCATGCATATCTGGAGAGAGGGTATCAATGCAGCGTTTCTGGTCACCACTCTATCAGCTGGTTTCCTCGCCTTTAGCTGGTATGGAGCTTCGTCTTCTAGTCAATATGAGGCTAGGATTCAAGCCACTCTAGCCCATGTTCGACATATTCTCGATTCAATACCAGTTCCGTTGTTCATCAAAGACTCCGAAGGGAGATACACGTTGGTCAATCGAGAATTCTCAAACATGTTTAGCCTTACTGAAGAAGAGGTTGTTGGCAAGACATCCGTTGAGATTTATCCTGACTCCGATCAAGCAAAACACCAAGCGGAAATTGATCGAAATGTGCTCGAAACCGGTAAGGAATTCCGGACCCCTGCTATTGCTATCACCGGGCAATCCGGGGAAGTGCGTTACCATGTTGTGACAAAGAGACCTATCCCTACTGCAGATGGAACAGGTCAACTCATCGTGGGGGCTTCCATGGAGGTAACGAGTTTGGTTTTGGCCGAAAAAGAGGCCGCCGAAGCATGGAGGGAAGTGCTCGACTTGTACGATCAGGCACCGTGCGGATATCACTCACTCGATGGCTCGGGAATGATCGTTCAAATGAATTTGACAGAGCTCAACTGGCTCGGCTACTCCAGAGAGGATATCGTTGGAAAGCGATTTTTGACTGACTTTATGGCAGAGAATCAACGCCAAGAGTTTTCGGTGAGGCTTGAAGAGATTAAAAAGAGGGGATTTGTCGGCGATATGATGACGACGATGACGCGAAAGGATGGCTCTGAATTTCGCGCATACCTCTCATCACGAGCCGTAACGGACGACGAAGGAAGATTCATTCGCTGCAGAACAACTTTGTTTGATCTGACAGAACGCGAACAAGCCGAACAGGAAGTTCGCCAAGCCCGAGATGAAGCGGAACGAGCCAATTTCGCAAAGAGTGAGTTCCTATCCAGAATGAGTCACGAACTGAGGACTCCTCTCAATGCGATTCTTGGCTTCGCTCAATTGCTTGAGATGGAGGGTCACGGGGAGACGGTAGAGGAAAGCGCTCGCCTCATTATCCGTGGGGGAAAGCACCTGCTGGCGATGATCAACGAGATTCTCGATTTATCGCGTCTCGAAACTGGCACCTTAAGTATTTCGCTTGAACAGGTCGAAGCTGCAAGCAACATTCAGGAGGTCATGACGATGTTGCAATCCTTAGCTTCCCAACGAGGCATTACTTTGAACTCGAATATTGGGCTTGATGAGCAGCATTTTGTCATCGCAGATCAGCAACGTCTCCGACAAATATTGATCAACCTCGTTTCGAATGCGATTAAATATAACTATGAAAATGGCATGGTTGAGGTGTCTCTGGAAGAATCTCCTCACCAAATCTCGATCAGCGTTTCTGATAGTGGTCAGGGAATACCGGCTGACCGCGTCGAAGAGTTATTCGCGCCATTTGCACGACTTGCTGCCGAAGATGGACCAGTGGAAGGAACCGGTTTAGGCTTAGCTCTATCGTTGGGTTTGGCAAAACAGATGGGTGGTAGCTTAATTTATGAGCCTAATCAGCCCAAAGGATCTGTTTTTACGCTCAATCTGAACAGAGCACTAGGAGTCGGAGCCATCGTCGCAGACGAGACACAAGTCATCCAGGAGTCTCGAAGTTGGCAAATTCGAGGAGAGCGGACGATTTTGTTGATCGAAGATAACACTTCCAACGTGATGTTGGCTGAACGAGCAATTGCAGCGCTCGGAACTGTGCGGGTTGAGGTAGCTACTTCAGGCACAGAAGGAATGGAAATGATTCAGACGGGAAGTTACGACCTTATCCTTCTCGATGTGAACCTGGGCGATGTTTCTGGTTTAGATGTGATGGAATGGTTAAGTTCCTCTTCGTTCGCGCAGATCCCGGTTGTAGTAACAAGCGCGGACGCCACTCCTCGTCAGATCAAAGCCTTGCTCAACGCCGGAGCGAAGGAATATCTCACGAAACCACTTGATTTGTACTCCTTCTATAAAGTTGTAACTGCTTTATTGAATCAAGATTCGATGGCCGCGTAATGGCTTAAAGCAAGTTAAATTACTAAAGATTTGTATAGGTAAATCCGAATTTAACCTATATGCATGCGGAGTGTGAATCAAATGATGACTAACCCTTGTAAAGTCAGTCCTGACCTTGCACAGTCCAGCATCATGATTGTCGATGACAACAGCAGTAACTTGATGATTCTCGAGAGGGTGCTTAACCTGATCAACCTGAAGAACATCAGAAGTTTTTCTCGATCTAGAGTCGCGCTTGACTCTTTTCTCTGTGCACCACCTGATCTGTTGATCCTAGATCTGGCTATGCCAGAACTAGACGGTTACGCTTTCTTGGAAGCCATCGGCGAGTCTCGGCCGCAAGATAAACTACTGCCCGTACTGGTTTACACGGCTGACCTAGGGGCAGAAGCCAAAATTCGAGCGTTGGGGATGGGTGCCACTGACTTTCTGACAAAGCCAGGTGACGCGGTCGAAATACAGCTAAGGGTCCATAACTTTCTCAGCATGGCGAGGTTACATCGAGATCTCCAGTGGTATGCGAGCCACTTGGAAGATAGAGTTCTTGAGAGAACCGCCGATTTGGAATTGTCACGAAGAGAAGCGGTGATGCTTCTTTCGCGTGCGGCTGAGTACCGCGATGATGAGACTGGCCAACACACCATGCGAGTTGGCGACCTCAGCGCAAGGCTCGCGGAGAAGCTAGGACTTGACATCAATTTTGGAGCCTCTCTCCGGATGGTTGCTCCGCTTCATGATGTTGGAAAAATAGGGATTCCTGATTACATTCTGCGAAAGCCAACGACTCTAACAGAAGATGAATATGCTCTGATGAAGACCCATGCGATCATAGGCGGAGATCTCCTTGCCGAGACCCAGTCGCCGCTATTACAGCTTGCAAAGGAAATCGCTCGTCATCATCATGAGCGTTGGGACGGCAAGGGATACCCGTCTGGACTTGCGGGAGAAGATATTCCGATTTCTGCCCGAATAGTGGCGGTCGCAGACGCCTACGATGCAATCACGAATGATCGACCCTACCGAAAGGCTCGAACACAACACGAAGCGTTGGTAGAGATCAGGCATCAATCCGGCCACCAGTTCGACCCGACAGTCGTTGATGCTCTTTTGTCACTGTGCGCAGAGCAACGCGCTCCGATGCGTCTGTCGGCATAGGCCATTCTTTCACCTGACCGATTTGGGAAACGTAACAATCGCTTTCTAGCCAAATCTGTTGATCTATCAAGCTTCCGTGATTGCTCCCTAGTCTAACTCTCGGTTGGAGGTCCCCAATGTTGCTACGCTGATTTGAGTTGACTCAGCTGATTACGAGTTGGAGAGTTGCTTTCGCGTAACCAAAACCATGAGGCAAAGTAAAAACGCCGCTCTGAACTAGGTTCAAAACGGCGTTATTTCGATGCAAAAAATTGGTGGGCCCAGCTAGATTCGAAATAGCTGAACGGCGCTTCACGGCTGTAATATGAGTTCAAAAGCGTTCTGCCCGTTCAGATAACATGTTGACAAATGACTACCGGTTACAGGCGTCCCTGTAACCGGTAGAGGCTGCAAATCTGTTAGGTCATTGTCGGACCTTCATGGTGACTAACCGCTCCACCGTCAAGGCACAGTAACGCTCATCCATTTCGATAGCCGTGGCCCGGATCCCAAGATACCTGGCCGCCACGAGGGTTGACTTGCTCCCGCCAAACGGATCGATTATCGACTCAACAGATCCACGAACCTGACTGATGCACCACTTCAGCACAGGCACCGGTTTCTGTGTGGGATGCGGCCAACGTTTCTCACCACTCGTCATAAACCCTGTCCAGGTGTGAGCAAGAACGCGAACAGGACCCTTTAAGGAAGTCCATGCTAGCTCAGCATCACCATAAGACATCGGTCTCATTCCCGGACGCTTGTGCCATACAAGCCAAGCGCTCGATGGTCGCAACTGATCTGCGTAGTGGTTAGCACCCCATAGGATCTGCTCACGTCCCGAGGCTAAACAAAGGTCGAGAAGTTCGCTGTCGATACGAGCATTATCCCAGTCACCAAGGATCATCCAAGGATTCTTTCCCTTGCGCAAACCAGCTTGTTTCCTAGCGATCCCGATGCCGTAAGGTGGATCCGTAAGGCAAAGATCGGCCTTCGGTAGTTGGGGAAGAATCTCCCTCGAGTCTCCGCAGTAGAGGGTCAAAAGGTCGTCTTGGTAATACGGTCGGATCATGCTCTACAGACGAGCCAAAGGCGATTGCTAACGTAACTAATAAGCAGATAATCCCAACAATAGATGGGGTTGTCCTTTCACAATCGCAGATAAATGAAACAAAGATGAACAACCGAAGGGCTTCTTTGGTATGTGTTAGTGGCTTGACATGCCCGAATACTGATTAAATGTCAAAAAAACAAAAACACGCCCAGCATTTTTCACGGAAAGTTGGTGTAAAGTACCGTGTCGCGTTGCGATAATCCCACTGGAGGGACTTACTTGAATTCAAAAATATTTGAGAGTAGGCAATACAGGGTTGTTGCGTGCTTTATGTCGGCTACCATGGCGTACTCGGCATCAGCATATGGCATCAATTCTATTGTCAAAGATCTTGGCCAAACACTTAATGACCTACAACGTAGTCATTCAATCGTAGGTAAAAACTACACTCAACAACCAACAAACGCTTTTCGTGGCTCTAATCCAAGCCGTCAACCTAAGCTTCGCGGTGGAGTTTGGACGCAAAAGTCACTGAATAACATTGCGGCTACGAGTAATAATCTCGTCGCATCAATGGACTCTGCATTTGCAGTACATACAACTGCTGTAGCTGCCGAGCCTGGTACCTCCTACCCTTGGGAAGGTAGCGCACCGTCCGAGTCTGGCTCCGTCAACACTGGAAACGGAAACAAGCTCACAAAGCTGAACCTCACCGGCTGGAAGTCGCGTGGTCTAGACGTAGATTTCACGCTGTATCACAACAGCCAAACAAACTACACCGATGAACTCGGTTCAGGATGGACCTGGACCTACGACATCTACATCAACACGACGGGATCAAGTCCGGTTGTTCACTGGGGAGATGGTCTTTCGGTGCCCTTCTCATCGACAAGCGGAGGTAGTGGTGGTGGAGGTTTGGAAGGTGTTGGCGAATACACGCCTGCCCTTTCTAGATTCCAAGTTGGAGTCGGTGGCCTCAACTTCGGAGTTCCGCTTGGTCTGTTCACCACAACGTATACAGCGCCAGCCGGCATCTACGACGTTCTGGTTCAGAACACAGACGGTACCTGGTCGCTAACAAAGAAGAACCAAACGGTCTATCATTTCAACTCTGCTGGGTTCTGCGACACCATTACAGACCGCAACGGTAACCAGATCTCGCTCACTCTGAATAGTGCAAACTACGTAACCCAAATCACCGATAGCACGGGTAAGCACATCACAGTGACCCTGGACAGTTCAAACAAGTTCCAGAGCATCACCACGCCTGATGGCAAAACTTGGTCGTTCACCATCAATGGTTCGGGCGATCTTTCGACAGTCACCTGGCCAAGCCTTGGCGATGGCAACACCTACACCGATTCGTACACGTACAACTCGTCGCACGATATCTTGTCCTACACCAACAAGCGCGGCAAAACTTCGAGTTTCACCTACAACTCATCAGATGCCTCACTAGCGACAGAAACGGATCCTCTCAGCCACACGACTTCATATAGTTACGGCTCATCGGCAACAACGATCACGGATCCTCTTAGCCACACCCGAACCGACAACTACTCTTCGGGCGCATTGGCAAGCATCGTGGATGCCAGCGGGTTTAGTACCAGCTACACCAGCCGGGATACGAACCACAATGTCCTTACCCAAGTTGATGCTAGAGGCAAGACTTGGACTTACACCTATGACTCAAAAGGCAACGTTCTCACCGTTACCGACCCACTGAGCCATACCAAGACGTTCACGTACAACAGCTTCTCAGAGGTTCTCACGGCAACAGATGCTTTGAGTCACACCACGACTTATGGCTATGACTCCTATGGCAACCTGTTGACGGTCACAAACCCGTTGAGCACGGTCGTTGAAACGAACACCTACGGCTCCTATGGCCTAAAGTTGACGACAAAGAACGCGCTCAATAAGACCACGACGTTCTCATACGACAGCTATGGCAACGTAACTGGGATCCAGGATCCACTTCTTCACAGCACAACCATCGCGTACGATTCAATGAATCGTCGAACCAGCGCCACAGATGCCCTTAGTCACACCGAGAGCACATCTTACGATGCTTGGGGACGAGCGTATCTCATCACCCACGCAGATTCAAGCACTACCGTCAAAGCCTATGACGGTGAGAGCAATGTTCTTTCGGTGACCGACGAACTGGTTCACGTCACGTCATACGCCTATGACAACGCAGGAAGACTCACCAGCGTCACCAATGCTCGTGGCGATGTTGAAAGCTATGGTTACGACAACGCAGATAGACGAACAAGCGTGACCAACGGCCGAGGCAAGACAAGGACCTACACATTCACTAATCGCGGTGAAGTGGCAAGCCTTACCATGCCAGATGGCGCCGTGGAACAGTGGGCATACGATGGAGCCGGGAACAAGACGGCTTACACCAACCCACTCGGCCAAACGATCTACTACGTCTTCGATAACGCAGGCCGTCAGACGGGGGTTGATTACCCATCAGGGACCGATACCACGTTCACGTACGACAATGCAGACCGCCAGTCTTTAATGGTGGATAGCACAGGAACCACAAGCTGGACCTACGACAACGCCTCAAGGGTGACCGCCCTCTCGACCCCACAAGGAAGCCTAAGCTATGGATACGACAATGCAAATCGTCGCACATCCATGACGGAGAGCGCAGGATCATGGAGCTATGTCTATGACGATGCTTCGCGAGTAACTTCTCAAACCAACCCATTCAGTGAAACCACCTCATGGGTCTATGACAATGCCAATCGCCGAACTCAACAGACTTTTGCCAACGGCCAGGTCGATCTGTACGGCTACGATGCTCGAAACCGCCAGACAAGCGTTTCCCACCAGAAGAGTGACGCAACGGTTCTCTCGTCAGAGAGCTATGTCTATGACTACGCGGGGAACCTCACCAGCAAGACCGTAGATTCGGTCACCACGACCTATGGCTACGACAGCATCGACCAGCTCACCTCAGAAGCAAAGTCGGGCTATTCAGCCGCATATACCTACGATGCCAATGGCAACCGAACCAGCAAGACGCTGAACGGTACGACTCAAAACTACACTGTCGATGATGGTGACAAACTCACCGCTGTAACTCAGGGTTCTTCAACCGTAAAGTCGTATAGCTACGACGCTGCCGGACGAACAACCTCAGTGACGACTTCTGCTGGCACGACCTCCTTGTCTTATGACTATGAGAGCCGAGTCACCTCGATTACCTACCCAAGTAGCTCAACCAACACCTTCACCTATAACGGCCTAGATACAAGAGTTGGAAAGGTGGATTCCACCGGAACGAAGACGTTCATGCGCGATGGCGTGGATGTCACTGATCCTGTTCTCTCCGATGGTGCTGCAAACTACACAAGTGGAGTATCGGAAAGAAGATCTGGCGTTACGACTTATAGTTTGAACGATCGGATGGGTTCCACAACGGCTCAATCGGTTGCAGCACAATCCATCGCTGCGATGGTTGGCTATGATCCATTTGGCAATGTGGCTTCGAGTTCAGGAGTTTTCAAAGGGCCGTTTGGCTTCGCCGGAGCCAACGGGTATCAGCAAGACCCAGACAGTGGCTTGCAGATATTAGGTCACCGCTACTATGATTCATCAACCGGACGGTTCTTGACGAGAGATCCCATCAAGGATGGAAGGAACTGGTATGGGTATTGTGCGAATAATCCACTTAAAAGAATAGATCCTGATGGCAGAGACTGGCATCCTGCGCCATGGCAAGGGGATGTAAGGAATCACGGCAAATATCCTATTATCGCTATTGGCGAGCCGGGGCCAGGGAAAGGTCAGGTTCCGATATATATCTTTCCTGGAGAAAGGGATCCAGATAACTTTGACGTGGATGAGATTGGCATACCAGATGGGAAGGGAGGGTGGAAATGGTACCATCTTGAGATACGTTTCCCTTACACGAGTTCGGCTAGTGTTGATGTAACTCCCAATGGGCCTATAGTTCGTAATCCGTACACATCCCATATCATTGAAGCACAAGTAAAACACTCTCCTTACTACAAGAATCCAATCATATATCCTAAACATGGTGGTGTGCCGATTAAAGGCAAATCAAAGTAGCCACGGTTAGAATAATAATATAGAAGGTTATAATGCCGATTGAATTAATTACAACTTATTGTATTACTGGGTTAGTAGTGTTTTATTTATTGAGAAGGTTGTCGCAAGCCCAACTCAATTTAGGAGCACTAGTTGCCTTACTGGCAATAGGTTATTTACATGGACTCAGTATCGCAATTGCTATTAAAGAGGAACTCTTTAGAGAATGGCCCTTTGTAGCATTTTGGGTGATACCATTATCCTGGGCGATATCTGCCATTGCACTTCTCCTATCTAAAATGCGTAAGGGCGCGATTATGCGAGTGAAGACAACCGCTTATAAATATTTCTACGGGACCTCTTTGTTTATGGCATTTCTAGCGTATTACGCAGGTGTCCTTCGACCGCCGTTGTGATGGAAATCCACAAAACATTGGGTTATCTAGTTTGTAGATAACCCAATGTTACTAGCTTTACATGACTAGTCTTCAGTTAAAAGTGATGTATTAAGACTTCACTTTCTGATCCAGTTCAGGAGTAGGAAAGGTGGATTCCACGGGAACGAAGACGTTCATGCGCGATGGCGTGGATGTCACTGATCCCGTTCTCTCTGATGGTGCTGCCAACTACACGAGTGGAGTATCGGAAAGAAGATCTGGAACCAGTAAATTCTACGGATCAGATCGCTTAGGTTCCGCAACTCAAGAGACCACCTCTGCTCAGACTGTATCGGCAACAAAGACCTACGACGCCTTCGGAATGCTCACCGCCTCAACTGGCTCGTCAGCATCACCGTTCGGGTTCGTCGGCTCCGCAGGCTACCAGTCCGACAACGATTCTGGCCTACAACTCCTCGGTCACCGCTACTACGATTCATCAACCGGTCGGTTCCTGACTCGAGATCCCATCAAGGCTGGGAGAAACTGGTATCGATACTGTGGCAACAATCCAGTAAGTGTTCTTGACCCTTGGGGTCAAGATGGTGGGTATTTTCAAGTAATAATAAATCTAGTTAAGGGAAATAAGAAACTTGAATATCACGTCGCTGAAGATGCGCTTCAACATGTAAAAGACCTCCGAGAGGGAGGTGAAATAATAGGTCACGGTGGGCACAACGGTGGTCCAAAACACTTTCATAATACGGTCCCGGACCCAGAGAATCCCAGATTTTATCTCAAAGATCCGATCTCCGAGATCCATGTGACATCACCAGATGATGCGGACGCAGCTCCTGCACCGGAATGGTCCAATTGGAAGGATGGGGCGAAATGGGTTCCTTATGCATCTTTTGCCATTTGTATCTTAACCGAAGACTATATGGGCGCTGGCGAAGAGTTCGGTAAAATAATCGATCCGTATGTTAAAGACTCTCACAAAGGATTTAACGCATTTGCACGGCAACGATGGCTAGATAGCGAAGACGCCGCACTGCTCGGGTAATCCATATTAATAACTGATCGCTAAGACGAAAAATACACGGATCAGTGATCAGTTATTAACTTAGTTCTGCTTTTTGAGAGATTGATTCGTTTATGAATAATTCTGAGTATCAGTCTGAGGACTTTGCTGAAATACTGTCGGTGGTTAGCTTTCTTGGAGTATTATTCGCTTCTACATTTTATAGTGTGGATCCCGTTCGCTTGCCATACTACGCCCCCACTCATTTGGACTTGTACCGGCTTGATGCGCTTTTAGTAGATCGTCATATATTCGATGAACTCGTTGAATTGCTCGTAGCACGGGATATTGGGGATTACTGCGAACTAGAAGATCTACATGGGATTCTTAGATTGGAAAGTCCTGATCAACGTATAGGGATTCTCGGTTGTCCACCAAACAATTTTGCTGCACATAGTGCTCAAAGTATAATTGATAATCCCAACATCCTAACACATTACGGTCAAGTTGTCTTTCCCTTAGGATTAAGACGAGGTGATAACCGATGGTTATTCATTAACCCTACTGGTAGCGATGAAACAGGAATGAGGCTTCTGGTCTTCCGACATTAAGACAATGAACAGAGTTTCAACCGAAAGACGCCAAGACTGGTGCCTCATACATGAGGCTTGATTCGGATTGTTAGCCTGTCTGCTTGTGTTGGAGCTAAGAATTTTGGACTCCATTTGCTGGGGGGCTAAAATAGTTGCATATATCACGACAATCTCGACGGTTAACACGCTATTTTTGCTCTGTGTGCTATTAGTAGTTTGAACAGCGGCCCTCCAAGCCACGGCCGAGATCGATGCTCAGCGAGAACGCGACGCCAAAGCGCTCATCGCCAAGCCAAAAAGAACACAACAAGAACGCATCGCCAAGTACACCCAAGCTAACGGTGACTAACCTCAAACAAAAAAAGAAACCCCTCGGCTAATAGTGCCGAAGGGGATGCCTTTCTCTTGGTCGTACAATTACATCGCTACAAAAAAGCTGTTGTCATTTGACTACGTCCTCTTATAATGAACCCGTATGAATAAATTACTTTCTTCTTTCATCGTGTTGGCTGCTCTGGCTGTCTCCGCGAACGCTGCATTTTCACTGTCCGTAACGATGACGCCTGTTGATGGTGATTCGCGTTGGACCGACAAAACGACCGAATGGGTGCCAATGCGCCTCACGCTCACGAACATCGGAACGGTTGCGGCAACCGGAATCGAATGGGATTTTGTGTCCACCGCCCCTGGCTACACTCGCCTTTGGGGTGATCGTCCAACATCTGAATTCGTGATAGGATCGGGCGAATCATTTTCCTGGGATGCGGGCTTCTGGTGCCGATCAGCAGACTATTTCCCTGGCTACGCAAACCATGCTAACTTATGGGACTTGCAGACGCTTTATGTGAATTTAGAGGCTAAGAATATTAAAGAGCTTTCATTGCCAGCCCAGTCATTCCAGAGCAATTCAGTCCAGTACAATGTCGTCCCGGAACCGTCCACCTATGCGGCATTGATGTTCGGGATCGTTCCTTTCATCAAGCGAAAGCGACGCTGATTCAATTCACGCTAGCTTCGTCACTACGGAGGCGAAGCTAGCGCTGCATCATAGACGTCTGCGGTTCCTTGGAACTGAGCAGGTGGCTGAACGCTCCAATTGTTAGCATGAAGCGAAACGCTACTCATGTCGGCTGACGCACTTGCCACAGCTCCGTCCCAATATGTCCCAGCCGTCGGGTCTTTATAGAATGTGTTGCCAGTGATCGAGTTGTTCGCGCTGCTGGCTGAAGTCTCCCATGCGATCAAAGAGTTCTTACTGTAGGCAAAGGTGCATCCAGTGACAAGCAGGTCTCGAATGCCAAGATTAGCTTCGTAGGAACCGTAGATCAATCCTGTCCCTATGTGATGAATATAGCAATCGCTCAACGTGATGTATCGGTTTGTGAACGCCCCAGCCGCCTCGTTTTCGCAAGCGAACGAGATACCCTTGGACGGAACTCCACCACGGTAGTATTTCGTGTCTTGAGTCGAATAGACCTCGCAGCCCGAGACGGTCACATGCTCGACGTTATCAAGATAGATGCCGACTGAATAAGCATCGTAAACCTTGCAGTCGATAACTCGGTTCCCGGTCGATGTTTGTTTAGCATAGCGTAGCCCTATCCCTTCGCCCATCCCCTTGTAGACCGTACATTGCTCAATCGTGACATCCTTCACGTAGGCAGCTCTTAAGCCTGGTGGCCAGTTAATGCTCGATGATTTCGCCTGAGTATAGTTGAACTGTCTTTCAGCATATCCGTGGATCGTGCAGTTGTAGACATAGGCATTACTGATATAGGTGACGACGCCGTTTGAATATGATCCAATGACCGAGATTCCAGCACCGTATGCGTTCGCGACTTCGCAGTTCTTCACCGTAACGTTGTCCGCAGCGATGACGATACCGTCGCCTCCACCGAAGTTGAGGATCGTAGCATCGGAACTGTTTTTGATATTGATACCGTCAACGGTCGTTCCTGGCGCAAAAATCCTCAGTAGGGCGGTCGAGTATCCATCCGGGAAACCGCCACTGACGACGATAGGGATATTGTCTCCACAGATTGTCGGCTTACAGCCCGGAACAGCCTTAACGGTTAGGTTCGACTTCGTGCTTGGGATTGTCTGCGCGCTGATTGGATAGTAAAGATGGTCTTCGTCCCCACACACCCAAATCGTGCCACCATTGGCTACCATCTGCGCAGCGAGCGAGATTGAGGCGACAGGATTGCCAGCGCTACCCACGTTTGTGTCTGAGCCAGGCACAACCCACGAAGTAGGAGCGACGTAGACATTATTGACATCGAGCTCATAGGTAGGCATCACGCGTGAGCTTTGACCTATGAATCTAGGAGACCTACTGTACGTCCCGGTCCTGCGCATTACCCTGACCTCCAAACATTCCAGATCTTCGAATTGTTATCGCAGACAAGCTGGATAGCTTGGTACGGCGTGTTCAGAGTAATACTCGCGTGGCTCACTCCGCCTTCGTAGATCACAGTGCCACTTGACGCAACGATGGTCACCGGGTAAGTCCCAACCGTTCCTTTCGCATCTTTGATAAATATCTGATTCGAAGTCCCATACAAAGTTATAGTAATTGCGGCAGTGAGCGTACCAATAACCTGAACGGCAGACGACGAACCAGAAAGAGTTGCGTTCGCGGTGTTTACAGTGTGGCTATAGTTGATAGCGCAGTCGCACTGTAAGAGGCGAGTTGCAACGGTGTTTCCGTAAACGCGAAGACACGCTCCTGAAAGCGAAACGCCGACGCCCCACCATGCGAAACCTCCGCTACCTGAATCGGTAGATCCAAAGAAAATAGGCGCAGACGGTGTTCCCCATGCCTGAAGGACTGCGCCAGAAGTAGGAGTTATGATCGTGCCGACATTTAGCTTACCGACTGAAACTGCAAAGCTGGTCGAGAAGTTAGCGACATTGGTACATACCGTTGATGTGTCGATTGATCCGCTACCGCCTCCGCTTGGAAACGTGCTCATAATGATGACTCCTTGTTCACGACAATCAGATCTCGAACGTCTTCAGGGATGTAAACGTCCACCACCAGCGACCACATGAATCCCGGAAAAAGCTGCATCCCCATCCCTTCGGTCTCGTCGTAAGGCTGGATGTCACCAAGGGCCAACGTCTCACTATTCTCTGGTAGCGTAACCATGAATTCGCCCAAAGGGCGTTCGTTCTCACCAACAAGAGCTCCTCGAAAATTCCAAGGAGTATTCGAGGATAATGTCCAATTTCGAGCGTCCATTACCCAACCCTCCCCATGGCCACGATGTCACTTAAGGCGAGAGTCGATATCGTGATAGGAACGCCTGTCCGCGCTCCGGTATTGCACAAGATGCCTGCGATCTGTGAATTCGGCATCACGAATCCAACCGCATCTTTGAACGAGTACCCGTTGGCAAACGTTAGGCTCGCGGCAATCTGAGTCATCGTCTTTGTGTTCGTGAGGTAGTCAGCATTTGTCGCCGTTCCAAAGGCAAACGCGACGCTACCCTCCGCGATGGTGTCGCCGTCAGAGTTAAGAAGCCCGAACGACATACTAGCGATCGCTGCAGACTTGGCCGCGAACTGATAGCTGGCAAGAGGAGGCACACTTGCCCCGATATCGACGATCTGTTTAAGCATAAGGTTCTCCTGTGCAGACGTCTGCACAAAGCGTTTAGGGAAGATTCGAGATATCGCTTCCGAGGACTGGCTCTGTCACCGAGAGCTGATCAGATGACCCTTGAACTTGGATCGTGGCGGTGATGCCAGTGAAAGGTCCAAGGCGAGCGACGCTCGGGTCCGGTGTGTTTGGAACGATGTAAGTGATGTCGTATTCCAGCGCCCAGCAAATGCCGTTCACGTGGCGTTTGTCGTCGTAGGTCAGCTGACCTCGAGAGTAAACACACTTCTCGACCTGGTCGCCAAGGAACTCATCATCCTGGAAGATCTCCACGATCGTATCTGCTATAACGTCGAGCTGAACTCCGGCATCAACGCCCGAAGCCTGAATCTCGATCTGGATCTTTAGCTCGCGCTTGGAAGTCCAGTTGTCCAGCCGATCCGCCGTTTCCTCAGTTCCAAAAAGGACAATCGCGGGTAGCTCCTCATCCTGCAAGGGTGCAAAGCGATCGACATAGACACGGCTGCCGGCAAGTGTTTGATAGGCCCCGTCTACCGTGGCCAAGAGTCGGTCGCGCATGTACGCCTTGATTCCCGAACGATTCGGTTGAATTCGCATGGGTCCCTCCTATTGGTAGCCGTACACAACAAAGTTGACGTCAGTCAAGCTATCGGTGATCTTGTAGTCAAAGTGCTGCCCGTTGCAAGGGACCATCATCGGTCCGATGGCGTGGTCGTTCTCATAAGAACCGCCGACACCATTTGTGAACGAGATCAGCATTTGCTGACCAGCGTTGCTTGGCCGCATGTAGATCTTCTGTCGAGCGTTATCTGGCCCGCCCTGGTTCTGAACGTAGCCGCCGATATACAGCCAGGTCGCAGTTATAGGAACCCCAGCGATAGTGAGCGTATGCCAAGCGTTATCGATGGTTAAATCCGCTTTCACTAGGGTGACAAATGGATTCAAAAGAGTTGGCCGACGTAGCGCATGAATCGCGGCAATCAGCTGAGTGTTATCAGCTTTATTGAGAACGATTCCCGCTTCCTCAATAACGTTAACGATCTCGGTCTGAACCGCATTTAGCCAGTCGTCTGAGACCTTGGTTGGTTGGATCCCAAGACCGGGATCCCCTTCAGTAAAGAGACCGCCAACATTACCAGCGGAGTCTATTTTGTGCATCTGTTCCTCCTTATGCCTCGTAGGCAAATCCAACAACGGTGTGGGCAGGCTTGTACTTGTTCAGCAAATATTCAAGGAGCTCGTCAGGACCTTCCTCGACCATATTCACCTGCCAATAAAAGAGCCAGGCGGAACCATAAAGAAGGTCCCCGGCATAGCTCCCTGCGCAAAACGGCTTGTAACCATCCGAGATCGTCGCTCCAACATGCCCGTGCGCCGCCACGATCTGCAAAAAGTAGCTCTTCGACTGTCCGCCTTGGGCAATGAGCGCCGCCACAACATCCGCCTGGCGCTGCTCAACGGTCCCTGCCAAAGCGAACCCGGGATACGGCAAACCAACAAGCTTCTCATAGTCAGGAAGAAGAGCAACTGAGCTCGAGGGAATCACTTCCACCGTCAGATCTTCCGCCCCTTGCGAGATCCGGAACACTTCACCCGCGAACGAACCGACCAAAGCCCGAAGCTGCTCACCCTGCCATGCAATACCTCGAGGCAAAAGCGAAAGAATCTGCTCCTTGTATCCGGCTAGATCCATGTCACATCACCTAAAGCAGCCAGCTCATTGGTTGCGAGCACCACGTTTGCGCCTGGCACCGTTAAGGAGTGGTCCACCACACCCGGAACGCTGGCTATCGCTTCATTCATCTGCGAAAGGTAAAGCGTTGAGCCAGGCGCACCATTGTTGGCAAAGAAGTCACTGAGCGAGGCTTCAACAAGCGCCTTAATAGAAACCGTGCTCGGCACCACACTAATCGTGCAGTCCACTTCAACAAGCGTCGGAGCAAAGCAAATCACATCGGCCGTCACCGGTGCCAGCTCCGCGATATAGCTAGCCATCGTCGCAACTTGGCCACTCGTCGGCACCGGCCCGCCAACTACCGAAAACGTGATGCCTACCGTTCCTGCTCCCGCATAGTTCGGGTAGCACCAGGCGTTCAAAATGGAGATATCAGGACATGCCAGCATCCACTCGATGTAATCCGCGTGGCTCCCACCCTGTGGCGGATCCTGGATCCGTTTCAGCAACCGAACGCGAAGAGCCGTGTCAGATTCCGCATCCACGCCCGGCACCTGGCTTGTTGCCGCTGTTACCGCCTCCGAATCAATCCCCGCGACTGGTTGCAGGAGTTGAACCACTTGGCCTGTCTGCAAGGTCCCAATGGACCCCGCGGTTACAGCGCGAACGTTCACCGTCGCACTACCTCCCGCCGTCGTCGCATCAGCCAGGCTCACATACTCCGTTCCACCGCTCGCAACAAAATAGGTCCCCGCTGCAAGCGTGATTCCGTCATCTCCCGATACCGTCAGGTCACCCTCTGCAAAGCTCGCCGGAGTTCGGTAAATCCCATAGATAGCCGCCCACCGTTCAAGATGCTCACTCTCCGCGGTATCCGGCATCACCTGCCGAGAAATCCACTGAAGATAGCCCCAAAGCAGATGACAACTCCCCGCGAATACACGGCCAAGCACCGAAAGCACCGACGTCGAAAGCAAAGGTGCACTCGCATCGATACCGCCTTGGATGTCCCCAGTGATGCGGTTAATTAGGGTTTGCAATGAAGGTCGACTAATAGGCATTTGTTAAGCACCAACCGCCGCCCAGTTCAGGGCATAGCGAAAATCAAGGCTCGCGTTATCCGGCTTCGTTATCCGGATGAAAATCGATATCGAGTAGATCCCGATCTGCTCAACCGTGGCCATTACTGACTTCGAGATCCCGGCATCGACCATCCAAGCCAGCGCATCTTCGGCATAGGCTTTGGCATTCACCATCGTCGCCGCCGTAATCTTCTCGCGGGTCAGTAGCCACAGCTTCGAGCCAAAAGCTCCAAACTCGTCGCCCCACCAACCGCGCCGGTCGCTCGAATCTCGCACCTCATCTACCGAGGCTCTCGCGTCGGTAAACAAGCTCAGGTAGATCGCGGTGTTTAGCCCGCTGTCCGTGGTCACGTCCCTGGCGACTGCACCCGCCAAAGCTGGAACGCTCGACAGCTCAATGTCAAAAGAGGGATAGCCCGATGCGGAGTCTTTCACCGCAACGAGTGCAATATCTGGCATAAGGTGCCTCCTTAAGGCGCGTGTCCGTTCAAGGTTCCGCCGATGGTCACGTTCCCGGAAATCGATAGGTTCCCGTTGATGGTCACGCCACCAGCGCAGGTGATGGAGATACTCCCATCACCGTTGAGCAAAATCTGAGTTCCGCTCTTGTCATACAGGCAGGTCTGCCCGTCGGTCAAAGGGTGCGGCCGCGAACTGTCATCCACGCCAAGAATAACGGTGTGATCAGCGTTCGATCCCACTTGGCCGATGAGGACCTCCGAGCCGCTTGGCGGAACGCTTGTCAAACCATACTGACCAATCCGCTCGCAGTCGTCGAACGTCTCGCCTTCCAGCCGGGTTACCTGCATCGTCTGCAAACCGGATTTATCGTTCACACGCGCAAGCGTCCCGCGCATCAGTAGCGTCCGAACCCTGCGTTCAAGCGGCCCGATAAACCGCTTGAGTTCATCTTTGATGTGCATGATGTTTCACTACCAAAAGAGCCGAACCAACCCGAACTACCCGAACAACCCCGAACCACCCGAACAACCCCGAACTACCCCGAACTACCCCGAACCACCCGAACTAATCCGAAGATCAATACTTCTCCTTCAAACTCTCAAGGTACGAAGCCTTAGCCTTGGCCACCTCGTTCGGGTCAACGCCACCACTCGAAGCCTTCTTGGCACCTTTGCGTCGCTGCCGTTCGTTCTTCTTCTCGGCTTTCAGCTCTACTTCGCTCGAATACGCGTCAGGTCGAACCAGGCGCATATTGGTTAGCATTCCGCTGTCCGAAAGCTCAAAGCTCACCTCGGCGATGAGCATCTCCTCATCGATGTTCAGGAGTGAGGAAGAGATCGGTACCACCCGATTGATCGTCCAGATCTGTCCGTTACTTTGCCGCCAACCAACGACGGTCACTCGTGCAACCTTTGCCTTGGCCGCTCTTGACCGTGCTTCCCACTCAGCACGTCCAGAAAGGTAGCTAGCCGTCGCCTTCTGCTCGGCATGGATCATCAAAGGTCGGTAGCGGTTCACGCCCGCATCGCGGTAGGTTCCACGCATCGCATTCGTCGCCTTGCCCTGGCCGCTCGATTGCCCTTCAACGATGTAGTTCGAAAAACGGTCCGTGCTCGAAACGTCCACGCTACCCGCCAGTAGGTTCTTACCCTCGGTGATGGCGTCGATACTTCTCCTCGATCCGCTGCGAGTAATAAGGAGCGATCCGCCCTCCCCCGATGTCACGATGAGGTTCTTGGCAATCGCCGCCCGTGCGATGGCTTCATGCACCTTTTCACCGGAGAGCAAGGCAAAGCTAGCAATCGGGTCACCAGTGTCCTGGTCAGTCGTCACCTTAATTCCAAACGGGCTCGCCAATATCTGCGCCAGGTCTTCAAGCTTCTTGTTCTTAAACGTTCCCGGTCGGTTCGTTGCCGAGCAGTCAATCAGGTCCGCCGTGCGGTCTCGTCCCGAAACGCGCATTCCGTGCGATTCTCCATCGATAGACAAACTCACCGAATCCACGTAACCCGATACCAGCAGATCCGGCCCAATCCAAACCTTCACCTCGTCCTGATCAAAGATCGGCCAAGGTTCGCTAACCTGTTGCCACCGGTCAAAAAGGTCCACGTCAAACGAAGCCGAAGCCGTCTCAAGAGATTTCGATATTCGAACGCTTTGCCATCCCGCGTACTCGATGCCATTCACCTCGAGCACAACCTCATTCGAGTTGGCCGAGGTCACTCTCGAGCTTTTCGAACCACGGATCATCTGATCCGGAACAACGATTTTTTCTCCCGCCGCAAGCTTCTGCGGGTTGCCGCTTTTTATCCCGCTTCGGTTGATCTGCCAAAGCGACGAGCTCGCCGAGGCAGAACCCAATAGCTTGAGGGCGATCCCATCAAGGGTATCGCCTTTCTGAACGATGTAAATCATCTCAGCACGACAATTTCAGAGCCGCTCGTATTCGGAGCCATCCAAGGATTTCGAACGCCATTCAGCTCGATCACGGTGGATTCATCTACCGACCCACTCATCAGGTCATAAGCCAAAACCAAAGTCGGCAGTTGAGCACTCACGCGAATCTTCACCAAGTTCGGTAGCGCCTTGTCGGCGCTCGGAATCGCGGCCAGGCTCAAGGCCAGAAGGTCCTGCAAGTATCCAAAGAGCACATCATCCGAAACCGACGACATCGCCACTTGGAACATCTGTGCCAGGTCCGAGCGAGCACTCAGCGCCTGGTCGTTCGTTCGGTAATCCGCATCTACCGCTTGCGCCGCCGCACTTGTCACCACCGCTGTGAACATCACATCTTGGATCCGCGCTAAGTTCGCCGACA
The DNA here is from genome assembly GCA_002336105.1 of Chthonomonas sp. UBA1950. Lineage (GTDB taxonomy): Bacteria > Armatimonadota > Fimbriimonadia > Fimbriimonadales > Fimbriimonadaceae > Fimbriimonas. Next base: position 61,205 of record DDEQ01000011.1, read on the forward strand.
TCGTTAGGCCAAGCGCACTTTCCGGAAAGTGATACTTCGTAAACGCAAGCTGCACATCCGTCAGTAGCCGGTTGTACGCTCGAAACGCCTGAAAGGGTGTCATGCCAAGGTTCGCAAGCTGAAACACGCAGTCCGCCAGCGCCGCCGCCATCAGTTCCGGATGCGATACGAGCTCAACCACCGAACCAAGCGTTTGAACAAAGCTGCTCGTCTTCTGGAAGGTCGCCGCAAGGTCCGTTCCCGTCGCCACACTACTTGGCTGCGCTGCTTGTTGTGCAGCCGTCTGCACCGTATCACTCAGGGTGCCGACGATCTCCGTCACCTGGCTTTGCGTCTTCGAGCTCGAGACATCAATCTCGCTGGCATTCGCGCAAGCAAGCAGGGTCGAAGTCGTCGAAAGACTCGAGACGGATCCGCTGACACTCGTGACCGCTTTCGGCGATTCCAGCTTGCCAGGAAAAACAAACGTCACCGAGAACTTGGCGATCCGCTGTTCATCGTAGGTCTCGCTCAGCGAGTAGCCGGTGACCTGAACCGTCAAAACGCCAAGGTATGGGTGAACCAGCGTTCCCGGTCCTTTCTGCTCCAGCGCCTTCGTCAACTCATCACGCCGAGCCGAAACGTCATCACCCAGAACGTAAAGATCCATCGAGAACGTTCGCGCCTTAAGGCCAAGGTCTTCCAGAAAAGGAACATCCTTGAGCGGAAATTCATGCGTGATCGTCCGCCGCCCACCTTCCACGCTGTGCGCCAACGTGCCGAAGGCTACGCCGCGAAACGAACCATCCTGAAATGGAGCCATACCTGCCACCTATGTCAACCCGAACTAACCCGAACCAACCAAGCCAACCCGAACCAAAAACTAGAATCTATCCAACCAACGATTCGAGCGGTATCCCTAACTCGTTGTGCAGTCGTCGAATCATCGAAAGACTAAGCCCGCGCTTGCCGCGCAAAACATCCGATACCCTCGACTGAGAGTCAAGGTAAGGAATGAGGTCGTTCCGTGTCTTGCCTTGTCGGTCCATCCACCCTTCCAGCGCATCAATGGCTGTAGGCGGAGCGACCGGATAATGCTCGGATTCATAAGCCTGAACCAGCGTCGCCAAAACATCCCGCTCATCCGCATCGGCCGTACCCTGTTCCGCAAAGAAGAGCTGCTCAATGCGATCGAGCGCCGAGGTTAAATCGTCGTCGTTTCGAATCGGTAATACAGTTACGGCAGTGCTCATAGGTTCTCGATATCCTGTTTTGTCAGTCGGTCAAAAATGAGAACCTTGGATCAACCGCTGTTGACTATAGGATCTTCCTGAATAAGACAATTGGTGTGACACGTATCGAACTTGGATCGAAAAGCATGGTGCCCAAGTTTTCGGTTACTGGAGTGATCCCCGACATCATATCGGTCAGTTTAGACAAGGAATCTTCCACCTTGTCCTCCTTAATGCCTATACAAAAGACATCGCCAATCGATGAACTTCCATGTCTAAAAGCGTAACTTGGAATTGATTCCCTCATTCCTTCGATATGTAGAGTGCCCACAACTTGCTTATCATTAGCGATGTCAAGAAAGAATGCGGGCGGAAAGACAAGTCGACGGATAGCTGAGGCAAGATAGCGAAGATTGATGCCGGTCTGCTTATCGACGGGGTTCCTTGACTTAGACAACTCCTGCGCTTGATTATCGAACATGTCTTTGATAATCTCTATCACTGTTCCGTCAACGAGAAACAGTTTGCCTTTAACGATCACGAGATCTCCGTGGTTCGCAGAGTCGATGTCTTCTTTGATGTGCCCGTTCTGGATCAAATACGCCAATAAGTCTGTCGTGATGACATCACCAGGATCGGATCTGTCCTTTCGTTGTTGGGTTTCGACGCCTAACGTTGTTTGCGACACGGTTAGAAGGTTAAAAGCACCTACCTTGCCCTCGTTCGAAACAGTTTCTGCCGAAGTTGTGGTCTTCTCCGACTCAAAGATCCGACCACCAAAGATCTGGGCATACCAAGAGATTATTCTCTGATCATCTTTGTAAATGAAGTCATATAATGCGACCGTTTGTTCTTCTGGTGCTTCCATCAAATGTCCTGCGATTTGACTCGGCCATCCGGTTGAACCTCTCGATACCCTCGGCAACTTGGCGGGAGTGTTGCGAAACAATACGTACAGCTTCTTCTGTCGCTTCCTTCTGAAGCGGAGTAAATTTAATCTGTTCGCTTTGCTTCTTCTCGTTCATCGCCATTCTATATTACGGTATTGGCAGAATTGTCGTTCAGCTAAATAGCCTTGCGACCCACTTTCTTCCACAAATCCGAACCAACCGAACTAACCCGAACAACCCGAACCATAAACTAAAACCCACCCGAATACCCAAGCGACGAGCCAAGGGTAAGGTTCTCGCCGCGAATCCAAACCCGCGAACCAGGGTCATACGAAACGTGGATCTGCCCATTGATAGATGCCGAAGAACTCACTGGCTGAACCTGCACGGAACCACCGATGGGCATCGGTGGCAAAACTCTTTGGTTCGAAATCGAGGTCTGCTGAATACTGCCGCCGCCGCCAAAGCCAAGGAAGTTGCCGACCTTCTTGAACACGTCAAGGAACTTGCCCCATTTCTCTTCAACCCACCTGAAGAGTCCGTCCCAAATATCCTGCCAAACCTTGCTTAAGATCACTTTGAGACCAACGAACGCCCCCTTGATCTTGCTCCACAGGTTCGGAAGTGTTTTGGTAAAGAAGCCGGTAATCGCGTCCTCAACACCATCGAAGAAATTTGCGGTGGCAGCAAAGGAGTCAATCATGAAGTTGAGAACACTGCCAAGCACTTTCAAAATATCACGTAGCGCACCGCCCAGGACATTCACGATGATGGGAACCATGGTCTGAACAATCCATCCAAGAAGCGGACCCAATACCCGATCCCAAAGCGGCTGCAGAACCTTATGCCAGAGGTTATCCAGAACGCTAATGATAGGCTTGAAAGCTTCAACAATAGCAGTAAGCCCAGGCTGGGCCTTCACCCACATGTTTGTGAGCCACTTCGTGATCTCGCCGAGTTTAACCGTAAACCATTCACTCACGGATTGAACCAGTGGTAAGGCTGGTTTGAAGACATCCAAGATCGTTTTCCCGAGGGATCGGAACGTACCAATCATGCCGCCAACGTTCGCCCCGGAAAACCCTTTCGAGAAGAGAGAAGAAATACGCGCCCAAGCCGCACTCGATGCCGCCGAAACCGTGTCAAAGACTTTCGGAAGGTTTCCAGCAATGTCCTTAAAGCGTCCTAACGCAAGGCTTGCTCCCCGCATCGCTGTCTGCGCGACAGGGAGGAACACCTTGCCAAGTTGGGCAATGATATCGGCAAACTGGGCTTTCACGATTCGGGTCGAGTTCGCCAAATACATCGACGTCCTCCCAAAGTCACCGTGAGCCTTTCGGGATTGCTCCAAGATGATCTGATATCGAGCTTGTACTTTCGCGGCTTCGGAGAGTTCACCGTTATTGAGCTTAAAGCCCATTGCGATTGCCTTAACCTTAACCGCGTTTTCTGAAAGCAGAATGCCAAACTCCCTTAACGGTCGAGCTTCGCCAACGAGTCCGCTCTTCACCTTATCAGCTGCTTCTTCAACATCAACGTTGTAGAACGAAGCGAGGTCTGCAGAGAGCTTCGCGAGCTTCATGCTCATCTTTGCCGACTCACTCTCAGACCGTCCCCCTGCCTGTAGGATCAGGCCAAACGATGAGGCGAAGTCCAAGGCCGCTCGCTTGGATAACCCAAGAGCGCTCGCCGACTTGTTCGAGAAGGCGAGAATAGCTGAAGTGCTCTTTCCAAACACTTGTTCCGTTTTCGTAAGCGACTCGTTCAAATCCGATGCCGCTGTTGTGGCGCTATAGATGCCCCTAGCCGCAACACCGACCCCCACTGCCACAGTCCCAATCGCCGCGCCAACCGCCGCGATTCGCCCGAATCCACTCATGAAAGACCCTTTACCTTCCAGACTGGATGCCGCCCCTCGCCGTCGAGCGAGTTCCGCTTTTTCAGACTTGCGACTCGCTTCTTCCGACTTCGCTGTAATCCGAGAGATCGCCGCCGAGATCCCTTTCGCGGGTCCCGACACCTTGTCGATGCCTCGAATGACGAGGCCAATCTGAAACTGCTTCATGGGTGAATTTCCTTGAGGATTCGAATCGCCTGAGTTCGCCACATCAGGAACTCAGAAAAGAGTAAGGACTCCACAACCTGCGGAGTCCAGTGATACACGTAAGCAAGATCAGCCAACTCGCGTGGCCAATCTACGCGCTGAAAAAACAGTTAAGGGCCTCGCAAGCAAGCATAAAATCAACCGATCCCATCTTGCTCATTTCAGTCGCTGGTATGCAGCAAACCGATTCCAGAACACAAGCTGTCTTTTCAATCTCGCCCCTGAACTTATCGGCCAGGCGAAGAGCGCCGACCGTCGGCTCCTTTATGCGAAGGACCGTCGTGAGCTCTGGCGGATCACCCGCCATGACGGGCTTACGAAGTTGCACGTAGATCGCATCAGCAGCAATCACGATTCGTTCGTTTCCTTCGAACCGCACCTTCTTCACGCCGTCTTCCTCGAAAGTCAGAAGGTCGCCCCAAGCCGCTTCGACCTCTTCAACGCTCGTTAGCTCGCGAACGCCAGAAGGAAGCGTCATCGTAGCTCCTCTGCCGCATACGGCGATTCAAACCGGATCTTCACCTCACCCTCACCGGTGTTGATGCCACCTTCACCGGCAAAGTAAGCATTCCGAAAAACGATACTCTTTCCGTTTGCCGCATCCAGAATCACAGTGGAATCCGTGGCGTTCATCAGCGCCGAAAGATCCATATTGAAGCTATCCGTAATCGCACCTTCAATGAATGCGACTTGCGGTGTCTCCTTGTAGCCGTGCGCATAGCCCGCCCCCAGGACGGCCTCGCGCTTGTTGTTGCCGAGATTGTAGTCGAATTCACCCTTTGCCCTAAGCTCTTGGCCATCGACGGTAATGCGGATAATTCCGCCAACTCTTTCTGCCATTTTTGTTTAACCTGTGCCCTTAGAGCAGGTACTGAATCAGCACCCCAACGACCTGCAGCGAGTTCACCAGCGATGGCGCCATAAAGACGTCCAGCCGGGTCGCATCGCTCGAATTGCGAACCACGCTCAGCGAGGTCGAGAACTTGTCAACGTTATCGATAAGGCCAAGATCCGACCAGTACCGTGCCCGCTGAATGATCTCGCTCTTCACCAGCTTAGGCGTGACAATCGCTTGGCCAAGACCAATGCGAATACCATCATCCGCAAGCTTCGTCCGTGGATACTTCGACCTCAAGTAGTTCCGCAAATCAGCCCGAATCCAAGCCAGTGTAAGCGGTGAATTCAGGTCCAAATACGCCTGAGTTTCTACTCCGTTCACATCCTTCTGGTAGGTGGTAATCGCCCGCTGGATCCGAACCGTTCCGCCCGAATCCACCGTGTAGGTCGAGATCCCATCCCAAAGCAAGGAGTTAGCCATGCTTTGTGTCCATTGACTCGCAAGAGGAGGTGCTTTTATCCCGACCAGCGGTAACGTGTTGAATGGCCGCGCTGGATCGTTCGCCGATGATGTCGCGATCTGACCGGCTGCCGCCGCCGCCCACTGATAGCTCGGACTCGGCGAGTTGTTATAGCCAAAAACGCAAAGCATCTGGCTGTTCAAAGCCGAGCCGTATGTAGCAAGCGTCCCCTGCGAACCTTGCACCGCCGCGATGGCGAACCCTTCTGTCTGAACCATCGCACCCCAGCGCCGCACAAGTTCCGTGTTCAGGGCCGTCACGTTGGTATCGTCGGTGTAAGGAAGGACGTAGAACCCGAACTGCGCATTCACGATGTTCGCAATAAGCGTCGTTAAGCTTGGGTTTGTCGCTCCCGAAGTCGCCGAAGCAATCGCGCAAGCAAGGTTCGTCGGCATCACGTCCGAGCGCGAATAGTTGAGACGAACATCGATGCCCGTCGTCCAAGCTCCTTTACCCTTCGAGGTCAGAGTGACCACACCAAGCGCCGCCGAAGCCGTCACCGGACATCCGACCTGACCGGTCAGAGCCGTCACCACAGCCGTCGCAACCTGCGCAACCGTCATGCCCTGCGTGATACCAACTCCGTAGTAAACGCCGTTGATATAAAGCGCAAGCGTTCCGTTCTGAATCGTTCCCGAGGGAATCGTGAAAGTCAGCGTCCAAGTGCTCGCAGAGGCACCGCCCGCATCCGTCACCGGAGCCGCATAAACCGGAGTCGTTTCGTTGTTAGCAAACCAAGCAATCGCCAACTCATGAAGCAAAGAGCCATTTCCAAAACGAGCTGAAGCTTCACTAGCAGAGAAGATCTGAACCGGTTGGTTCGCAACCACGCTCGTAATCGTGTTGTCGTAGCTCCCAATGAGGAGTACAGGATTGTTCTGCTGCAAACCGCCACCTGTCGCGTTGCTTGGGTCGATTTCGACAGCCACAAAAGGCGTTCGAATATTTGCAGAAACCTGAGAGAAACTTACTTGCGGATCGATCTGAGATCCACCAATACCGATATCAACGGGTGATTCCAAAGGCATTACGCCTCACCTCCTTTTTTGGTCTTAGGAGCATCAACGATGACGATGTCGCCTTCAGTAAGAGCCCTTTCCCAATAGCTGGACCAGGCCACAAGCGTCCCTTCTTCGGGGATCACTGCGTAGCCCTGATCAGGGTGACGAATTTTGCGGCCTTGTGCTGGCCGAATGAATCGAGAGTCCATGTTTTACGCCTTGTCGAGATAGATGAGAAGCTCGCCGAGTCCATCACCTTGCCAATCGCTCTTACGCGTGAGGTAGCGATCGCCGCGAACCGTGACCGAAAGACCAGGCCGACGAAGGTTAAAGGCGGTCGCTGTTTCCGCGACGGTGATGCTGTACTCGGGACGAGAGACAAAGGATTGGGTGTCAGGGTCAAAGCTCGTTGACGGGCAAGCAAAAAGGCACCGAAGCGTTACCGTCTCGGTGCCATCCGTGATAGTGACCTCTTCGGCGAATTCGCCCGAAGCTATCACCTCGAAGTCAGATTGAATCTGACCAAGGAAGTCAGGGAGCATTTAGCTACCCTGTTGCTTGGCTTCGATAGCAGAAACGAGTTCGCTCTGAACGGTTGGAACCGGGTCAATGCCTAAGGTTGCCGCCAAGGCTTGCAACTCCTTGTAAGAAAGAGTTCCAAGGTTCACAGAACTGGAATCGGACGAATCATCCGAATCGTCCGAACTGGCTCCGTCCGAACTCCCCGAACCCGTAACCTCCGAACCAGTTCCCTCCGAACTCCCCGAACCTGCTTTCTCCGAACCAGCAACCACCGAACTACCCGAAGTTGCTTTCTCCGAACCAGCAACCACCGAACCATCCGAACCTGTACCCTCTGAACCCGCCTTGCCCTTCGGTTTGCCCTTGTCCTTGCCCTTGTTCTTCGCTCCAGTATCCGAACCAGAATCGCCCGAACTCCCCGAACCTGTACCGCCCAAACCATCCGAGCTTGGCTTCTCCGAACCAACCGAACCACCCTTGTCCGAACCACCCGAACCAACCTCGTCCGAACTAATAGCACCAAAATCAGCCTTCTCGGCCATCTTCATCAGCTCTTCAAGCGAGTTCGGTTGCTTGCCGTCAATCACGTAGTGCCGCTGTGGGCTCGATTTGAAACCGTCAACGGCACGTTTGAATTCTTCTTGAGTCATGTTTCACCTCTTGCGGTAAGGTGCCTCAATACAAGGCACCCGCCCTTCGCCCGATTAGTTGGAGGTCGTCCCCTTAACCAGAACCTTCGGCCTTGTGCAGTAGCACAGAGGGTTAGATTCCGTCAGAAGCTTCGCACCGCGACCCATCTCAAGCAGTTCCATCCGCGCATACCGAGGAAGTCCAGTCGTGTTCACCGTCTCCCAGAAGTTGCCTGGCGCAAACACGGTGCGGAAGAGTTGAATCACTCCCAGCGGGAAGAAGTGAGCCTCACCCGTCTGCACAAAGTTGACACTGCCGACAGCTCCCACATAGTTCACAAATGTGATGCCACCGAAGGTGAAGCCCTTGCGGTTATCAGCGCGAAGGAACTCGCCGAGCTGGCCATTGGCTTGCCAAAGCTTGTAGGCTTCGCGAACTTCCGGGTGAGCAACGAAGGCATCAAACCAGTCGTTGCCGCAGAAGCACTGAATGCCGGTGTACGATAGCCCGCCAAGCTCCGCCTCGATGAGCCGTTTCACAGCAAGGCATTTGCCAAGGATGTCGGCATCCGCGGTTCCAAGCGTAAAGTCAACGGTACTCTGCACCACATCAAACTCATTGAAGAGGTTGTAGAGAACCGTCGAGCCGTCCGCATCGTAGATGACCCCTTTCAGAGCGCCAATGGATTGGTACTCAAGGGTCATATCATGCGACAGCGCCATCGTGCGCATCCGCTTGTTGACTTCGCTTTGCGCGGTCACAAGCTGGTTAGTGCTCCCGAACTCGCGCACGTTCTGCAACGCTTCCGGATTGATCGTATCTTCAAGCTGAAGGTGCGGCACCTTGAGAGTGCGCATCGTTCGCTTGGTGCCTCGCAGCTGATTCGCTTTGTCACCACGCTGGGTAACGGGAATCAAGGAAGCACTGACCGAGTCGAATTCCAAGTCAATCGAAGTCGTCGGAATGCCTTCACTCATAAACACGCCCGTCGAACGTGCCTGAGTTGGGACGAATGGGATGTTCAGAAGGGAGTCGGTAAGCGCCTCCATCTTGAACGCCGGGTTATTGAAAATTCCGTTGACCATTGTTAGATTCCGCTCCTAGCGATCACATATCGCCGAGTAAGAGCCGCCTTTGCCGCCACAATGTGCGCCGCGTCCATCGTTCCGAAGTTGACTTCGTTCTCGTTGTATTCGGACAGTCGAACCACCGCAAGAGAACTCACCGCACCTGCCGACGCATCGGTTGCGACACCCAAAATGCCTGCGGCATCGGTCCCCGTTGCCGCCGCCCAAGTCGAAACGCCTTCAGTGACGGTCACTAAGAAGACATCGCCAGCAACAGCCGCATTGCCGCCAGCGGTAAGCGTAAAGCCAACCTGATAGGCAGCCGTGAAAGCGGTCCCCGTCGCGCCAGTTCCGAGAAACTTCCCAGAAGGGCTGTAGACCTGAAAGCCAGTCGCCGCGGTGAAGTAGACGGTGTAATCGCCCGCCTCGGCGTTCTTGCCGACAGTGATGGCCCCGATGGTTGGGTTACCGGTGTTTCCAGCCTTGTTAGCACCCGCCGCAGTGCCAACAAACGTTTTCGCGATGACCGCACCAACCACCAGGTTTTGACCGGCAGCAATCGTCACCTTATCGATAGATTTCGAGCAGCGCTCCCCAACGAGGAACTCGAAATCGTACATTCCTTCGGTGTATTTCAATGGCATTACTTGGTCCCTCCATTCAACCGGTCGTATACCGACTGAGCGTTAATGACGACTGTCGAAGAAGCCTCTTTAGGCTCTACGGATTCATCCACTTCGACTTCCTTGGCATCCTCGGCCCTTGCTTTCGCAACCGCCGCCAGCTTGGTCTGCGAAGCATTCAAGATCGCGACCGCAACATCGCCTTTTGTCGATGTGCCATCAGCCAGAGCGGCGTCAATCTGCTGAGCGGCCACAAGCCGGTTCGCTTCGGTGTTAAGTTCAAGAATTCCGGTCACCCGAGTTCGCTCGGCGGCCACAGCTTCGGCGGCAATCTGCGCCGCTGCTTCCGGATGTTGGGCCTTTAGCTCTTTTGCATCCACTTTTGGACTTCCTTGCTCGGCCTTCGCACGAGCGGGTTGTGCCGGAGTTCCCGGCGTTGACGAGAATCGTTCGGCTTCCTGGATGGCTTCATCCAAGGTGCCGACCCTATCGGCCAGGCCAGCGTTAACCGCCGAAGCGCCCATCATGACGCCACCCTGACCAAAATCTGAAAGAACGGTGTCAACCGAAACACCGCGTAAAGCCGCGACCCGCTGAACGAAGATGTCAGCGTATTCGTCAACGTGGCTTTGGATTGTCGCCTTGCCTTCTTTGGTGTCTGGCGATAACCGCTTGTTCGGAGCGTTCGAGCTCACAAACTCGACCTTGCGAATCCCATTCATTTCTTGGGCTTTCGAGTCATCGATATAGGTCGCCACCACTCCGATGGATCCCACCACCGCCGTCTGACTGGCAATGATCGTCCGCGCCGCACTTGCAAGCCAATAGGCTGCCGAGCAGCAGTCAGCAGGAGTAAAAGCAATCACCGGCTTAACCTGATCGATCGCCCGAATACGATCCGCCGCATCCGCAATGCCTGCCGCCTCACCGCCAGGCGAGTCAATGAGCAAGAGGATCGAGCGAACCGATTCATCTGAAGCCGCCGCTTCAATCTCCGCCATGAAAGCTTCAAGCGAGGTCCCGCCAAACATCCAATCGCAGACGCCGCGGTATTGAGTGACCGGCCCAATGAGGGACACCACCGCCACCGAAGCCGAAGACTCAACTTCCGGATCAATAGCCGACCAATCGCCGCCTGATTCCGCCTTGATCTCACGCGGAGGCCGACCATCTAAGGCGCGAAGAACCTCCGTCAGCCCTGGCTTGACGCCAAGAATTTGACCCCCTGGAATGAACCAGGGAGCCTGAGTGCTCACTCTTGTTTTCATGGGAATTACTCCGGAAGAACCGGGTTATCAGGTGTCGTCGTTGCTGGCTCCGAAACGAGCTTGAGATCCTCTTTTAGCTTTTGCTCACGAGCGCACTGCGCCAGGTTCTGTTCCCAGTCTCCGCCGCCATAACGCTCGGTCTCTTCGGCAAGCGTCGTTACGCGATTCCTTAGCCGTATCTCCATGCCGTTCGCTTCGCGGACAGGGTCTATCTGGAGTGGAACCGGACCGTACCAAGCCGCCCCACTGTAAGCCCGCTGGATCTCAACCGAATCGAAAAATCCCGGCGCGTCAACTCGTCCCGTCGCTACCATCTGGCTCAGCCATTCAACATAAATCGGCTGCAAAAACTCTTGAACGAACCATTCTCGTTCAACGTTAAAAACCTCCCACGCCTGCATAATCGCCGCACGAGAAGCCGAGTAAGAGCTGTTAAACTGTTTCGTCAGCACTTCATAAGGGATGTTCAACCCCATGCCGATCTGGCGAATGATCTCCTGAACAAACGGCCCGAACTGCTGATTCGGCCTGCCAGGGTTAGCCGTCTCAATAGACTCGCCTTCGTTGAGGTCGATAATCGCCCCGCTTCCCAAACTGATATCGTTCGAATCACTCCGATCATCCGTCGTTCCAACACCGGGAAGAATATCCGCAGTCGGGTCAGCCGCATGTTTCACAAAAACCGTAAACATGCCCGAAATTACTGCCGCCATGAGTTCAGCATCGCTATACGTCGAGATCTGTTTGAGCATTTCCAGAATCGGCGTCAGCATCGGCAACCCGCGTCGCTGTCCTGGCCGGTCCTGCTCAAAAAAGTGAATGACCTGCCGTCGCCCGCTTTTTTGTCCGTAGGCTAAAACCCGTTTCCAGTCTCGGCTTAATTCGCCTACTGGGTTCGGAAGTGTTGTTTCAACGTAGTAAGCAACCGGTTCACTCCAAGCTCCGGTTTCTATGCCATCCCAAAGAACGTTTCCGTTCGGTAACTCCGCGTTCATCAGGTTGGTTGGTGTGCTTACTCGATCCGTTTCGACGAGTTGCACCCGCAGGTCACAGATAGTCCCTTTTCGCGGGATCAGGGGAAGCAAAGCGAATATCTCGCCCGAGTGCTTCGACGACTTGTAGGCCAGCGACTGCAATCGGTAGAACGTGTTCTTCCGCCCAGCATCGGCGTCGGTGGAGTTGGCCCACGCCCGGAAAAGCCTCTCAACTCTTTGCTCCCAAGCCGTCGCCTCTTCATCACTCGAAAAACCAATGAACTTCCGATCGATCCGGCAGTGGAACTCAAGACCTCCGCCGATGACACTCGTAAGCATCGTTTGAACCGCACCACGAGCAATCGTCTGATTCCGAAACGCATCACGGCTTCGGGCCACAAGTGTTTGGCGCTCAGGTAGCGTTTCAGAATCCGCATCCCGAAACAGCGACGGAATCCAAGACTTCATCGAGCGCCGAGTCTGAGAAGCACCAACATTCGCCGAGCTCGCACCGCCCGTGTTGAACGTCGCCAGGACACCTAACTGCGCTCTTGCTTTCTGGCGGCTCAGAGCCCAGCCTGGCGCGATTCGTTCAAGCAAGCTCATCGTGGCACCCCGTAGCGAACCCGCGAACGTCCTGGCGTAAGGCTCGCAATCTTCGACTCCCAAAACTGGATCTGACCTTTCACTTCCGCAAGGTTCGCCCGCTTCAAATGTCGCACCGTTGTCCCAACCGTGATGGAATACTCCTGGCTTGTCGCAAGGGCAAGCTCAGCAGCCAGCCACGCGTCACGATGTGCCATCGCGACTTCAAGCGTGATGTTGTAGTTCGTCATCGCTAAAATCCTTTCGATCGGTATCGCCTTCTTCGCTCAGGTCTTGCGACCGGACCCGCCTGAACTCCCGACGAAGTTTCGGTTGGTTGGAGGGACCGAGACCCAAGCGAGAGTTCAAGCCGGTCCCATTCCGGACCTCGGAACATATCAATGCGTAAAATCGCCGCCGCTGCTCGCGCATAAATCCGGCAGTCAAGGGCTTCGTTTCGTTCCCGAATCTTTCGCCACTCGCCGCGTTCCTTGTGCGTCGTTCTCGACTCAATCGTTACAAACTGCTCAGCAGTCAGCTGCTTGAAGTACTCCTCGTTATAGTCAGGCCAGTGGCAATATCCAGGAAGCGTAGCGCCAGCTTCCGGCTTTTCATGTCGAAGCCAGCCATAGAGTTCCTGCTTCAAAACCGAAACGCCAACCGGGATCCTCTTCAACGCTCTTCGAAGTCGTTTCCCGCTGCTCGTGACGATATCAACGTGTCCAGGCGAACCCAGAACATGCGTCCTCGAATCTTCACCTTTGATGACCGAGACCCTCGGTGATTCATACTCACGAGCCCATTGATAAACGAAGCTCGTGTTATATCCGCAGTCAATCGCTGCGCACTGGATCTGCATCACCACACCCGTCGGATGAACAAATCCATGCGACATCAAGTCACGAAGACCGTTCCACGCTTCCCCTTGCAGGTTCGTCGTATCACCCATGAACACGTAGTAGTTAATCGACCAAGACTCTTTGTTTCGTCCCCAACCCACAACCTCCGCCTCAATGCGGTCTTTCTGAACGTCGATTCCGGCCGTGATGAGCAGGACGCCTTCCGGCACCGTTCCCGTCTCGTACTCACCTCGACGAAGATAAAGCTTCTCCCACTCTGGCCGCTCACCCTTGTCGGCGTAAGATTGGCCCAAGGCGGTATTGACCCACACTCGCATTTTCTGGGGTTCATGGAGTGCTTCGTGATACGCTAGCGATAACTCGCCCCAACTACTCATGCCTACGGGAGCATATAGTCCAGACAGTTCGAAACCGATTCTTCGCGGCGTATCGCTCGTCTTTTCTGGTCTCCACTCACCACGGGCCAGCATCGATAGCTTGTGGTGATCTTCTATATGTCCTGCACATCGGATGCATTCATACCATGCAGAATAAGGTTTGCCATCTTCATGCCGCATCTGCTCCCAAACCAGGACCTGATACACGCCGCAGAACGGACACGGGACATAAAACCGCCGCATATCAGTAGTGGCAAAGACCTGCTCAATTCTGCTAGCCCCTTGAACTGTAGGGGTGCTGTTGACGAAGATTTTCCGTCTGGTTCCGAACGATTTTGTTCGAACCTCTGCTAGGCCGAGAGGGTCGCCTTGTCCATTGACGTTCCAAGGGTATTCATCAAGCTCGTCAATAAACAGGAATCGAACTGGCTTGGACCGAAGACTAGCCGAGGAGTTAGCGCTAGAAAAGGATAGGAATCCTCCAGGGAATTCCTTGAGAAACATATTGTTCGCTCCATCTTTTGACCCAGCATCCCCTACTTTGTCCTTGATACATGGAGTCGAATCTACAAATGGATCGATACGAATCGCAACATTTGTCTTGATGTCATTGTCGGTCGGCCAAACGATCATTGTTGGTCCGGGAACACGATCAATGATGTATCCAAGCCAGTTCAGACCGACCTCTGTGCCTCCAATCTGCGCACCCTTCTTGAAGACTATCCATTCGTAAGGAGAGTTGATGCTAAGGGCGTCCATGATATCGCGCAGATAGGGAGTACGATCTGTTCGCCACTGTCCTGGTTCAGCGGACGCCTTAGATGTAAGGACTCGATTACAGTCTGCCCAATCACTCACTGATAACTCGTCTGGGGGCACGATCGAGCTTCTTCCAATGGCATAGACCCATTCCTTGACCTCCTCGTCAGTACTATCTGCGTTAATGTCCAGCACTAGCAATTTCCTCCAGAACCTTACGAGACTCGCGAGTCCACAGCCTATTGACGATTTCCCTGATTTCCTCAATCTGAAGATTCCCCTTTCGGGCAGCGACTTCCGCAGATAGTTCGTTGGTTACACGCTCAGGAATGGTCATGATGCGGTCACGAACATCGATAGAAAACTGCGCCATCGCCGCCCGAACCGCTGAAGACTTCACGAGCAGCCCTTTCGCCTCTTTAAGCTCAATCTCCTTCAGCCCTGCGACAGCGATCTCTTTCTTGGTTTTGGCCCTATGGTAGCGGTTACCGCCATCGCCATCCGACTCTTCATCCGAATCATCGTCTTCGTCATCCGGGTCGATTTCGTTCCGAACCTCTTGAACCGCTCGAAACTCCTCGTCGCGCCGCTTCCTTTCCGCGTTATCCCGAACCTTGCTCGGATCCCTAAAACTGTTCCATGCCTTGGATTGCGTCGGCCAATGGATCTTCTTATCCTCATCCCGCCGTACAATCCGCCCGTTCGCAAGCGCCGACTGTACAGCCGATACCTGTACACCCATTCGACGAGCGAATTCGCGCAGCGAGACCCACTCATCGACCATCACTTGAACCTAAAAACGGCTCTGTATCGCCATTCTCCTATATCGTGCAGGTGTACAGACTGTACGGGGTGTACAGGCAAAATTTGTACACCACACTTGCGATAAACCGCGGGGGCGAGCCCACCCGTTTGCCTCACCCTGCTGGGAGGACCCAACGCGTCTAGCTGCGTCCCCGAGAGGTCGATAGGGCCTCATCGAGTGCTTTCACGAAGTTCGACTCGATGCTGCTCGATATGACCTTCATTGCTGGCTCTTCGAGCCACTTCGATCCTTTCACTTTCATCGGCTGACGAGATAGACGGTACAGCCTTTTAAGCTGTCTGGTCTTTCGCCCTTTGCGGATATAGATTCCGACTCCGTTCTTTTCCTTTAGGAGGAATGGGGTCGGCTTAGCTCTTCTACCCTTTGTTGAGCCAGAGGGCCTTCCACCCATCGGGATCTTGGAACCACGTTGAAGAAGCTGACCAGGCCACTTAGACCTTGGCACCACTCGAGTTTCAGCGGTTCGAATTCCTTTCGGGATTGATGCCGCCTTCGCATGGACGAGCTTGGATCCACCCTCCTCCTGGATCTGCATGTATGGGGCAATAGAGCCAACGACTGAATAAGGACTCGGCCAATCCCGCTTCAGTGCCCGTTCATGCCGAATGCTTCCACTCGTGAACTTATTCCGAATCGTCATCTTCCGAGGAAGACCCGATTTGACTCTATCCTTTGCCTGAGCAGCTGTTCTTGTCAGAGCGACGGCGGTAGCGTACGGAACTTGCTTTCCTATCGATTCTTCAAAGTCCCTGATGGACCGCTTATCGATTTGAACTCTCACTTCCATACGCCACCTAGTGCAGACGTCTGCACCTTTTCCTTAGCGGTCGACGACGCGAATGACGACTTCGGCATCAATGTTGACTGTCGTCTTTAGCGAAGTGATGATTAGATTGATCTTCACGGGTGCCTTGATGGCTTGCTTCACCTCGAACTCGCCATTACCAGGGATTGCGTCGTTCACGTCTGCAACGGCAATCGCCGATTCAAGGGCTAGCGCAGTTGCCTCGTTGATTTCGATGTCGACGGGAGTGACATTCACGTCATAGCTACCGTTTTTGTCTGTATCTGCCTTAAGGGCAATTTGTAGTTTCTTGGCCATTTGTTTTCTCCGGAACGGTGGTGTCCTCTTTCAGCTTATGAAGCGCGTCAAGAAGTCTCTGAGGAATCGGTATTCCTAGCCGGCCCGCATTCTCAACAATGCTGAGCACTTCAGTTGCTAGGTAAAAAAGCGTCGTAACGAGGGCAAGGGCGATGTTCGGCACGAACGGATCAAGGGCAGCGGTTGCCGCAATGACAAGGAGTGTTGCGGCCTTTTTCATCATGCCTCTTCGACTTGTAGAGCTACTGAGAGTCTTTGTCGAAAAGGCAATCATCAGGCCCATCACAACATCGATAGCCATAAGCAAAAGGAGCGTGACCATCGAAGGATAGGCCACGCTCCAATCTGCTCTGGCTAGAGACAGATATTCGTTCATGTCGTTCACTAAAGAAGAGGGTTGCGAAGTTTGTTCAAGTCAACGTCGGTCGAGATCCCGTCGACTTTGCCCTTCCAGCTGTATTGCCAAATCGCCCAGCCAGCCTTCTGCCAGCAGGTATCGCGCAGATCCGGCTCGATCTGTCCGGGACGCGCCGCCCATAGCAGTCGACCAGAGCGGTCACCTGGGAACTCGTTGGTAAACCAGCTAGGGGGGCAATAGATACCGCACCGGGCCAATAGGCCTTGCTTGCCCTTAGACGCGAGCTCCGCATCGATCTCTTGCAGAAACGCGCCAAGCCTCTGCTGTCGGTCTTCCTTTGCCAGCGTGCCCCAAGATCCTCGGTCGTCATCCGGATCCTCAACGTCGACCCACGGCAAAAGTGAAAACGCTCCAACCCCACCGACAAGGTGCATCTGAGCGAGGAAGTTTCGAGCTTGATCTACCGGCTTAGAGCCAGGTCGAAGAAAGTGGTATGACCCGACTTTGAGCCCAGCTGTGGTTGCTCCTACCACGTTTCTAACGAACTTCGGGTCTTTCCACGTCGCACCGTCGCTAGCTTTCACGATGACGCCATTCACGCCAGCCGCCGCGACCTTGCGCCAATCAATATCACCCTGATGGTGCGAAACGTCGATAACAAGGCGATCTATCATCTAGATACTCCATGAAGGCACGAAAAAGGCCGCCCTGACCTAGATCAGGAACGGCCGTTAGTGTTTTGCGGATTCGCGACACTTAGTCCTACCTTTTGGCACGACAAAGCCGCTATGCGAAATATGATATCTGAACCTTTCTCGAAATGCAATAGAAAACAATCATAATAAAACAAAAAGTAGTTTAAATTTGTTTACATAGTTACAACCGCAAGCCCAACACTCGCCTCTACCTCGATCCCAATTCGGTAGTGCTCAACCTCAAGCAAGCGCCGCTTGTCTCGCTTCCACCCAAGAGCAACAGCCTCAAACTCAGGCGCTGAGAATTTCGCCAAGTCGATGCCCTCATACATCCTGCCGAGTTCCTCTCGCGACCGGACAAACTTCGCCGGAGGTCGCGCCGTGGGAGACATCCATTCCGTCCAGTTCTCCTCCTTGTCGGGAAGTTGAAGCAAATATCTAACTGAGATCGGCTTACGCTCAAATCCATGCCCATGGACAAACATAACCAGCTCCCTTTGTCGCTGAGTCAAGCGCTGCATCACGACGTCGACGTCTAGGTAAGCCACTAAGACCGAAGGCGGGTCAGAAGGTGATCCACGGCCACGAAGTCCGCCGCCGCCACTAGGCAAGGCAGAATCATCACCGGTCGCTTCACGAACCCTCACAACTGCCGCCCAGGCGTCTAGCAACTGCCGAGCTTCCTTGCCCGCGTCCGACTCCCACCACCTGGCGTATTTGCTCTTTTCGATGTCGCTTCGAAGAGCCATGTTGGGCTTACTCGTTCCAAGCGCAAAAGAAGCGTCAATTCGTGCAGCTGTACTATCCATGTTCATTTCATCTCTCGTCGGCCATATGGCCCGATCTTAAACTCGAGGCAGAGCGCCTTGTACAGGTCCTGGCCTTCCAGTTGCCTTTCCGTGCCCAAATACGGGAACAAGCCCGTCAACCGCAAATGCCCGAGCAACTCTTCCCGGTGCTTCGTAAACCAGTTAGCACCATGAAACTCGTGGTCTCGAATCGCGGTTTCAAACTCAGCTAACAAGCTAAAAGCTAACGAAGCAGAATTGCCTTCATCCATTTCAAGAAGCAATGTTTCTTGAACACTCTTGATCCAGGTAAGCGTCTTACTTGTTCCAAGTTTCAAACCCTTCGCAGTAGGTGAACTACTCGGTATCGAGTTAGTCTTAGCACTTGACTCAGGGGCATTCGCAGGTGGCATAACCGGCTGAACCGATGGTACGGGTTCGGAAAGCCAAGACGGTCGACTCATGACAATCTCCTTGGGGTGATTTTGCTAGGGGTGATTTCAAAAACCGGTTTTGAACCTAACGGGTGACTTCGACTTAGGTTCATTTGAACCTGTGGGGTGATTTCGTTTTTGGGGTTAGTTGCCATCCTGCGCGTAGGTAATGCGCGTGCGTGAGAGAGTCTTAAAATCACCCTCTCAGGTTCAAAACCGCAAGCTCTCAGGTTCAAAACGTTCCGAACAAAATCACCCCAAGAAATCACCCACAGGTTCAAAATGGCTTTGGCGAAATCACCCGTCAAAATCACCCCAGGCATCGAAATCACCCCAAAACCGCAGTTCATACGTCAAGCTCCCCCTTAAAGCGGATGCCTTCGAAACAGACCTGGCCATGGGTCACGGTCGAACTCGTCTTCACGCCATGAGCCTCAATCTTCAGATAAAACTCGTTTCTTCCAATAGCACGTACATCGTTAGTCTTGCACCATGCGATGTATTTCTCTCGCATGTGCTTCTTGGCTAAACGTATCGAACTATCACAATACTCACACTCATCTTCTAGGAACATTCCAACATAGTCTTCAGACTGTTGATACTCGTCAGTGGCACGAGCGACCTCACTTACCATCGGCAGGCCCGCCTTGTTGTATTCCTGGAAACCTTGCATCATCAGCCACAGAATTCCCGGTGCTTCTTGCCAAAGCTTTTCGCCAAGAAACTCGTCTTTTGCGTCTTCAGTGATCTGGTTTTCAAACGGAATCACCTTCATTCGCCGCCGCATTCCGTGGTCGAAGTTCCGAATCTTCGGCCGCTCGTTACCAGTCAGCCAGATCTTCGCCTTGGGCCTAAAGGTGAAGAAATTCTTGTTTAGGAACCGCGCCTGAATCGGCGCATAGGCAGAAAGTGCTTTCATCAGGCCAGCGTTAAGCTCTTTGTTGCTCTCAACCTCTTCAACAATCACGAACCGCTTCCCATGTATCGAGGCGATGTCAGCCGGGATCTGCTCGTTCTTGCGCACCATGATCGATTCCGGCGAAAGTGCGCCAGCGTAGGAGCCGAGGAGCCGAAACAGCACCTGCATCATCACGGACTTACCGTTATCGCCTTGGCCAGTCAAAAACCAAAAGGCATGAGTGCGGTCACTCGCGGTTAAGCTAAAACCAAGGGACATCAAGACGAACCTCATCAGCTCCTCTTTGCCCATCAGTGCCCAGTTAAAGAACTCCATGAATCGAGGGCAATCAGCGTCGCCCTCAAACCGGCAGCCCGCCCGCATCGTGATCATGTCGTCCGGGCTTGGTGGCCGTAATTCTCCGGTACGCAGGTCTAGCGTTCCGTTCGCAACCCCAAGCAGGTAAGGGTCTTTGTCAAAGTCATCAAGCTGTGCCTCGATCTGAGGGTAGGCATGAGCGAGGCCAAGCATCGATTCAAGGTTCTTGCGCTGCATGAGCTTGCCGGCGACCGACCACAGCTCTTTACGCTTCGATTCGTCGCACTCCGCAACCGCTGCTTCCATGGCACGATGAGCAAGGCGCTGAGACATCCACTTAACCGCTACCGAGCCTTCCTCATCGGCCTTCCACCGGTCACCGTCCCATATGTGCCAACCTCGTTTGGCCACATACCGAATGTCAGCACCAAACCAGGAAATAAACCTTTCAGCGTTTCCGATATCGCCACTAGAAAAGGCTCGATAGCGCTTTTCAACCGGGTCGAAATAGTCTCCTTCCGGCTCAGGCTCTTTGCGGATCTCCACAACCGTCCGTTGCTCGTTGATGTCTTCAACAATTCGACTCGAAACCGCAGGCTTCCCCTTTGCTCCATAGCCAAGATCCGCCAGGGCTTTGCCGCAAGACTTCATGTCGTGGCCATACTCAAGAGCAGCCAGAAGCGCATATTTCCGGTACGGCTCGTTAGGCTTTATCGGGTGACAAGACGAGCTCCAGCAATAGAATCGGTCGCCAATACGGCCCATTCCGGTCCTTGCCGAGACCCCGGTTCGCTTCCCAGGTCGACGCCAAAGCGTCATGTTCCCGCCAAAGTATCTGCCGACAATCACCCAGCCATGAGGCTGCAATATCTCTTCCCAAGTGGTCTTCAGGTCATAGTCATCGCCAGGCGAAAGCGGACCATCCGGTAGCGGTGCCGCCACTGGAGCCTTAGCGCCGATCTCCTCAATCTCAACCGGTGGAAAGTCGCTGGTCTTAAGCAGCTCACCATAATGCCAGTTAAAGTAGCATTCGGCGCCTTCCGGATGACTCGGAAGGTAGTACATCCGCGACCGATCTTTGCAAGCCGGGTCAACAAGTCCAAGACCGAGCCCAATCGCGAGCGAAGCATAGACAGCCGGCCAATCATCTGCTGAGACCGGCTCCGAGAGGGGAAACACCGCTCTCCATTTCGGATGCTCCGCCGTGTGGCTAAAAGACGTGTGAACGCAATAGGTGAACTGCTCCCAGCTCTCCTCGAAGTCCGACCAGTCATGGCCACCGTCGAAGTCCAGAACTAAACAGCTAAGAGAAGTAACGTTCTCATCCTTGCGGTGAGCGACCAGATCATAACTAGCCGGTGACCACAGTGGACCATCCTTCTCATCTCGAACGCGCCACTTCGATAGCGCAATTCTAAGGTCTTCGAGGCTCAAACTCTTCTGAAGAGGCTTCGTGTCGAGCTTATTCTCAAAGCGAGAAACATTGAACTTCAAGCAGAACACCTCCGTGTGACTCGCTGGCTAAGCGGAAGCAGGCGGCATGTGCCACGGCTGTACATTCCGCAAAGCTGCTTATCGAGCGTTCCAAGGCGCCATTCTTCGGGATATTTGTCAGACAAAAAGCGGTAAGTCTCATTGAAAGGCGTGTGACCCATGTGGCGCAGGACCCCGCGTTTCTGGTCCTCAAAGCCTTTCATAAGGCCACGGTCAAACCAAGACGGCATTCCAGATCGAGCGCGATCGCCGACGTCTTTAGTCGCCTGTCCGGCAAAGACGCCGATGTCATACCCTTGCTGGAAATCCCAAAGATCCGGATCAAGAGGGCTCGTAACCGGATAGGACTCGTACAGATCAGCAAGGTCGACCTGTACGAGTTCGTTCTCGATCGAAAGAACCCAACCAAGAAGAAAGTCATTCCTGGAAAGATCAATCCAGTAGCAAGGACCTTCAGGAGCTCGTCCAGATCGGACAGCGCTAGCATGAGCCTGAACCACGTCGACAAATGGTCGACGTGGTTCAGGCGAAACGCCAGGCTGCCACCCTTCGGGGAACGGCGACCATGCCGTTCCAAGCCGTATCTCAGGACGAACTAATCGCATAATCACTCATCCGCGAACGGGTCGTACTCAGCCTTCAGCCGAGCCTTGGCTGCATCGATGGCCGCCTGATCAGCTGTCGTCACAAACAGCCAAACTAGTTTGTATTGCCACATCGACCAAACCGGCATTAGGCTCCGTGGTAAACCAAGTTCGGTCAAAAGGAGCGCTCCAACTTCTGAAAGTTGGTCTTTGTTGTCGATACCTCGGTCGAGGGCTTTGCCGATAAGGGCGCCGAATTGCGCCTCGTTTGGTTGCCGGCTTTTCAGATCGTCGGTCGGCCAGTCATTCGGCACCCATCCAAACGCACATTTGCCGTCAGGAACCGGCGCGGTCGGCTTGGGCGCCTTTGGCTGTTGAGGCTGACTGCCGGAACCACTAAGGTAGTAGCGAATCGCTTCGCCGTTCTTGTCGTGGGTGACCTCGACCGGCTCTTTGTAAGTCGGGCACTGCGATAACCATTTCTCGACCGTGGATCGCCGGTCCTCCTTGGCGATCTTGTCTTTGTCCCAGATCTCGTCGATTTCGATGCCGTGCCACTTCTCGCCGTCCCAGAAGCTGACGTCAAAGAAGACACTGCCCTCCTCAGAGCTCTTGCGTGGCTCGATGTAGACGATCTGTCCAAGAGGCACGGTTCTCAATGCTGCGCAAAGACTAATGAAGGGAACGTCGGTTCCAAGACCCTTAATGAGCTTGTTGCCCTCTTTCGTCTGAATCCTCGCGTTCAGAACGAACCTGGCGGGAACAGAATCCTTAGGCCCACTGCCTTGGTATCCATGATCCCACTCCAACCACGTCTGCAAGAGCAGCCCTTTCACTGGACCGTGATCTTGATAAGGTTTGTCTTTGCCTGACTGGAACTCAAGCTTGCCAGTTTTCAAGCTCAAGATGAGCCACGTCTCACCTGCGCCTTGGCGCGGTGGTGGTGAACTATCGGGAATGTCGTTGGTGTTGTACATGAATTCTCCTTGGGATCTGGATTAAGGCTGAGAATGGAGTGAGAAAGAATTCAGGGTTTATTCGGTAGCTGATTGCGTTTCGACGCAGTGACCGCGCTGATAGGCTGCTGACATCTCGATACATGTAGTCCTCGGACGCTTTAGCACGCTAGCGACAACGTTCCCGGGTAGGTTTTGAACAACGTATAGCTCGTAGGCCCTTTGGGCCTCGTAGATGGTCCAGGTTTTAGGTCGACCGCGAGACTTTACTGTTTTCGTCACTCTTTCGTCAGTCATCGTCAAATAACATACCATAACGACGAGGAATTTTCGTCTTTTTTTGTCAAAGTCACTATATGTCTGGATCTGAACTTTCCAAGTCCGATATGCAAGAAGCGCTTGAGTGGGCTCGCTCTCAGGTGAAGCCGCCATTGTCAGTTTCAGCCATGGCGCGAACCCTTGGGGTAGCAAGGACTACCTACGCCAGTTGGGAGAATGGGGCGGGAAAGGTTACTGAGGAAATCCTAGACAGGGTCGGAAAGGTACGCGGCCTAAACGAGACCTGGTATAAAAACTGGGAATCTCCGTTAAGGGTTGTAGACAAGAGTCTACTTATGCAAAATGAATTTAGGAGCGTGGTGATCACACCATCAGTCCTGGTGCCGAACTTCGGTTACCTGACCCAAGCGGACCTGCGAAGTGACCTAATGCAAAAATCGAGTAAGCCCCTTCAGGTGCCATCACATTTAGCGTTGCCCGGCATGGTGGGAGCAGCTGCAGAAGCTGACGATACGATGCCGGCTTTCAGCGAAGGAGTTTCCTTATTCTTCCTTCCTATTGACATTATTGAAGAGAAGCCGAAACTTGGTTCATTTGTCGCGGCTCGTTTACCAAATGGCAAGTTAAGTCTTCGCCAGCTCGTCTGGAATGGCGAGTCCGTCATTTGCAGATCCATCCGAGATGTCTACGCTAGCGCTGCGGGTAGAGCGCCAAAAGATGATATCGACCGAGTATTGTGCTCGGTCGACGCATTACTCGTTGGATGGATTTCTGAAAATACAGAAATCTCGTTTCAAGGCAGTTTTCACCTAAAAGGACAACTGCAACTGCCGAATCTCCATAGCATCTAAAGCAGACGGGGCAACGCCTAATTGCCCCGTCAAGAATCACAGATATCTTTTAGCAGAATCTCTCAAGAGCATTGCATGAGCGTAAATATCATCGACAGAATCAATCTGAATCCGCTCCTCAACCTTATCATCGCTGAAAACTCCTAGATATTTTTGTTTTGTATTGAAGTGCAATCTAGCTAGTGGCTTCCTATTGTTATCGTCGAGCAAAATTCCAAAATACGACTTTTGGTCACGATGCACGATCCGCTTCGTATCAACCAGATCCCTTAGGATCGATTTAACTATATAGAAGCCTTCGAGCTCATCGACCGTAGTATTGATTTGAGAGTCGAGATCCGTTTTCTGCTCGCTTGACGCATCGGGCGCAGATGGCTGTTCGTCATAGCTCATCGATGGCGCGGATGCTCCGAGCGCCGTTTTCAGCTTTTCGCTAAGTCGATCCGCAATGAAAGCGTTGAATGCTCGCCTAGCCACCTCAATAAACTGTTCCTTCTGTGACGAGTTGCGTGGTTTCACGCCAATGCCCGCAGAACAGAATTTAACGAAGTCTTCGGATGGTTTTGTTAATTGCTGAGCTAAGAGGGACTTAATTTCCCTCATAAATTTAAGCTCATTTGCCGTACTGAGAACAGATTCAAGATCAAACGAGGATCTTGAAAGTCGCTTCAGCTCCGGAATAAGCGTTTCATCAAAGTCGCTAATTCTGAACACAAGAAACGGCTTTGAATCCATTTTGTTTGTGTCATCAAGATCAGAAAAGAAACGGTACTCGTTTCCATTCGTTAGAATCGCAATCCGGGCCTCGCTAACTGAGAAGTATCTGAAAAGTTGACTAGCATGCTCGTTATCTAGATTTTTACCAAAGCTCTTGCATTCGAAGAGCATCGCCGGCTTCCCGTCGATCAGGATGGCGTAGTCAATCTTTTCTCCCTTCTTGGTTCCGACATCCGCCACGAGTTCTGGCGTAACTTCTGAAGGGTCGAAGACATCGTATCCGAGGGCAGATATAAAAGGCATCACAAATGCGTTCTTTGTTGCCTCTTCGGTCTGCACTAATGCACTCGACTTCTCGATTTTTGCCGCAATCGCCCGAATTTCGTCTATTAGATCTGCCATTGATTACCTAAACCTGTACTGATTACAGCACAGATAAGCTCGCGGTGTCTAGAAGATTCTATATCCATTCACATAAAGTTTTTTGTCATTTTTCGTCAATACACTTGTCAACTGACGAAAAATGTGACAATATCCATTCGTCGCCGTCAATCCGCGACAGGTTGAGACATGAAAACAGTCTGTTCTATCTGGGGAATTCTGGATTCGACGAGTCCTGATCGTAGATTTACGTTGGCCGTGACGAAGGAAGCTCTTGCGAAGTTTGAGGAGGAATCACTTGCCTAAGCCCTATTGCGCAGACGTCTGCACGGCCACGCGCTTCGATAGGACGCTCATCGACCGGTTCTTGAGCTATCTCGCCATGGGCGTGATTTCAATCGTCAAGCATTCTATCGAAGATCGCTCACGAGCGGTCAGTATGACGTTTGAGGACGACAAGACAACGCTCAAGATTTCTTACGGGCCAGCTGTCGTTATCTCCGGCATCGCTGAAGTGACCATATCCTTCGTCCATCAGCCATGGCTTGCGGGACCGCTAGTGGGCGATCCCGCTCGTTTTAGAGCGATGAGTGACCTAGCAACCGAAATGCAAGCAGCACTTCGAGAGTCAGCCAATCTTCCAAGCGAAGCAAACGTTAAGGCGTTCCTTTCAACGACCAAGATTCAATTCGCATGGCTGATCGAGGTGCCGATATGACCAGGCGCCCACAGAATCTAGCCGAGGCGCGAGCGCATCTCGGTGCGCTTAAGATACAGCTCATCGAGACTTTCACGGGATCGCATAGCGAACTAACCGCACTAGTCGCACGAATACGCGATCTAGAACAAATCATCGCGTTAGGACAAATCAAACCACGAACATCAGATGAACGGGAGTTAACTCACTAATGCCAACAATCCAGCAACCACCAACCGAAGTCCGTCCAGTTATCGATCCTGATGGCAACCCGACAGTCTGCATTAAGATCGGCACCGACTGGTTCGCATTTTCAATCTACCAAGCCAGGCTGTTTGCCGAAGGCATCAAGGTCGCAGCAGATAACGCCGAAGCCACCGCTAAGCAGCGCCAAGGAGGAAGCAACGAATGACACACTTCAGCGATTTCGCACTCAAAGAGATCGGTTCAGGGATCGTCGAGAAGGACGCCTTAGGTTTTCAGCTTGACGAATCCGATCGCGCCGACATCGATCTCATGTCGCCGGTTCAGAAGAGGCATCTTCAATTCTTTCGCGCTGGAGCAACCTACGAACGCCAGCAGCGCATTCAGCGCGAGCTCACCCAAATGGAGCCAAGCATCGTCCCGAACTACGTTCGAACGCAAGCCGCCGAGGACGCTCGCGTCTGGCTCGACAAGAACTGGTGGAAAGCGCTTCTTTGGATCGCCTTCTTGCTGGCAGGAACGTTCCAACTTGGTCGACTTGTCGGAGTTTCCGAAGAGTTCGGCCGTAACCACGACTTCCAGACCGATAACGACCAGGCCCGCATAGTCCGGCCCGGCATGACAACCCCACTAGCCGCGGTGGCGCCAACTCTCCAAAGCCGCGGCTTCTTTTCCACTATCAGCAGAGGCTTAGAACAATGACATTCCAAGATTGGTGCGAGCTCACTATTGGCGATCAGATCGAGGGCAAACTCGGTACCTGTACCGTTCAAGAAGCATCCGAAGCCGAGGGTGGAACCAGGACTCTTACGCTCTTCTACATAAGCGGAATGCTAAAGGGAACAACTTCCAAGGCGAGCGAGCCGCGAGGATGGTCGAAGGTCGAAATCGATAAACTACCAACACGTGAAGTCGTTGTGGTTTCGCAGTCCGGCGTCACCGCAGTTGAAATGGATCTGCTTGCTCCGACAACTCTGGCAGATCTGCATTCATCCGATCCCGAGGAAGAGAGCGCCTTAAGCAACCCCGACGTGCAGACGTCTGCACTCGAAGCTTCGGATCTTGATGCCGAAGCCAAGATAGCTATTGCATCCGCTCTTGCGGGTTCCGTTTCCGGGTCTCGCAAGCCGGACCGTTTCGAGATCGCCCTCGTCGAGATGTTTCGCCCATCGCCAACAAACCCAAGAAAACATTTCGACGAGACCAAGCTCGCTGAACTTTCCGAATCCATCAATGCGCATGGCGTCCTTCAGCCAATCGTTTGCCGGGAAGTGGATGACGAGTGCTATGAGATCGTCGCCGGCGAGAGGCGGTATCGAGCGTCTTGCATCGCTGGTCTTACCGAGATCCCTTGCATCGTTCGAGATCTCACCGATGTCGAAGTGCTCGAGATCCAGGTCATAGAAAACAATCAGCGCGACGACGTTCACCCAATGGAAGAGTGCGATGGTTTCGCTGCCATCCTGAAGAGCGGTCTTTACGGAGTTGGGAAGGAGGGGGTCGTGAGGCTTGCTGAAAAGATCGGCCGGTCAGCCAAGTACGTGTACGACCGGCTCAAGTTCCGCGATCTGTGCGGCCAGGCGACTACCCTGTTCAGAGAAGGCCAGATCACCGCTGGCCATGCAATCCTGCTTGCCAGGCTCCAACCGCATGACCAGCTGAAGGCGATCAACTACTTCAATAAATTCGGCGGCAATGGGATTAGCATTCGAGATCTCGATGGGTGGATCGAGCGAGAAATCCGGAGGCCACTCGCTAAAGCCCCATTCAAACTCGACGACGCGACCCTTCTTCCAATCGCCGGCAGCTGCACGAATTGCATCAAGCGTACCGGTTGCGAATCCGCTCTCTTTGGCGTCGTGGATGATGACGACCGCTGTCTTGATTCGGCATGCTGGAAAGCCAAGACGGAGGATCATACCGAAGCTTTCGCGAGAAGAGCGAAGGAAGAGCATGGACCTGAGACGATTATCCTCGCCCTCGACTACGGCGCTCCGGAAGGGATGGAGCGATCCTTCAATTACAAGCAGGTGAGCGAAAACACGCCAGGCGCGGTTCCAGCTGTCATTGGCTTCGCCAACAATGCGAGCAAGGTTGGCGAACTTGTCTACGTGAAACCAGCCGGCTCAATCGGTGGCGGAAACATCAAAACGGCGGAAGAAAGAGCCGCGGAGAAAGAAAAAAATCAAGCCGCTAGAGAGATGCAACGCGAACGCGAGAAGCTCTTCAATGAGGCTATCAAACATCTGACGACAAGCATCCACGAGACTGATCTCACGGTGATCGCCAACTCACTCCTAGCAGGCTTATCACATCACTCAATGTCCAAGCTCGCCATGATTTACGGATTCGATCAAGAGAAGTCCGAATCGAACCAGTGGTCCAGCTTCAAGAACGCATTCAGCAACCACTGGAAGGAGATCGCCGGCACTAAGGAAGACCTTATCGCACTCGTGTTCCGCTGCGCTCTGATCCGCCATGCCTATCCGG
>DDEQ01000007.1 GCA_002336105.1 Chthonomonas sp. UBA1950
CTGTAAGTAGTTACACCGGAACGTCGCTCTGAGATTCCTGGCGTGAAGTTGGCTGTACCATCAGACAGGACCGGCGAGGTGACAGATACTCCGTCTCGCATGTACGTCTTCGTTCCAGCCGAATCTACCTTCCCGACTCTTGTATCGAGGCCGTTATAAGTGAATGAGTTGGTTACCGCGCTAGGATAGGTAATTGAAGTGACTCGACTCTCATAGTCGTAAGAGAGTGTGGTTGTCCCCGCCGAAGTTGCCACCGAAGTTGTTCTACCAGCCGCATCGTATCCATACGACTTCACCGCCACTCCGCCTTGAGTGATCGAGGTCAGCTTATCGCCGTCATCGACAGTGTAGTTCTGAGTTGTGCCGTTGAGTGTCTTACTGGTTCTGTTCCCGTTGGCGTCGTAGGTGTACGAAGCCACGTAACCAGACTTCGACTCCGACGTGAGCTGATCGATGTTGTCGTAACCGTAGGTTGTCGTCGCCGAATCGACGGTCTTACTGGTTAGGTTGCCTGAGTAGTCATAGACATAGCTCTCTGTAGAGAAGATGCTACCGTCTGAATTTCGTCTAGTTATTCCGGTTTGCCAATTGCGGACATTGTAATCAAACGTTTCAAACTGATAGTTGGAAAAGGTCTGTCGAGTTTTCCTATTGGCGTTATCGTACTGCCATGTTGTAGCCCCTCCAAAGGCGTTTGTTTGGGAGGTTAGGCGCGAAGCATCGTCAAAGACGTAACTCCAGGTCCCTGCGCTCTCAGTCATTGATGTGCGTCGGTTCGCATCATCATATCCGTAGCTTAGGCTTCCTTGCGGGGTTGAAAGAGCGGAGATTCTTGATGCGTTGTCATATGTCCAACTTGTGGTACCGGTGCTGTCCACCATGGATGTCTGGCGGTCAGCGTTATCGTAGTTGATCGTTGTGTCGGTTCCGCTTGGGTAGTCGAGACCAACTGGACGACCAGCGTTGTCGAACACGTAATAGATTGTCTGTCCGAGCGGATTAGTGTATGAAGTGTTGTTGCCGGCACCATCGAATGCCCATTGTTCAACCGCACCATCTGGCATCGTCAGGGAGGCTACTTCTCCACGGTTTGTGAATGTATACGTGCGCGTCTTGCCGCGACCGTTCGTCACGCTCGTGCGCCTATCGGCATTGTCGTACCCGTAGCTCTCGACATCCCCGCGAGCGTTGGTCTCGCTGGTCAGCCTTCCGGCGTTGTCATAAGCGTAGCTCGTGACATGGGTGAGTTCGTCAGTTATCGAAAGGACATTGCCCTCACCGTCAAAGGCTTTCACTACCGTGCTTGAGTCGGAATGGGTTACCTGATAAGCTCGCCCCCACGCATCGTATGCCGTGCTCTCGGAGTGACTGAGAGGATCCGTCACACTCGTCGGACGATTCATAGAATCGTAAGCGAGTAGGGTGCTATGAAATAGCGGGTCCTGAATTCCGGTGATATTTCCATAGCTGTCGTATGAAAACGTTGTCGTTTTGTTGAGAGCATTCTTCGTCGTCAGCTTAAGACCATAAGATCCATAGGTGTTCGTTTCGACCACTTTGCTCAACGGGTTGGTTACAGTTAACAGATTCCCGTATGAGTCGTACGCATAGGTCGTCGTGTTATTCAGAGCATCCTTGGCAGTTAGAACTTCTGAGAAGCTGTTGTACGTGAATGTTTACGTATGACTAAGTGGGTCAGTGGACGTCAGGACGTTGCCCATCGAGTCATAGGTGTAAGTCCACGTCTTGCCTCTGGCGTCCACTTGAGTCAGGACGTTATGATTGGTATCTCGACTCGTGAAGCTCTGGCTAAATCCGCTGGGATCAACAATACTCGCAAGGATTCCCGACGAATAGTTATCCGTCCTGGTATGGCTTAGTGGGTCTGTAATGGTAGTTGAAGAAGAACTGTAGCTATACGAAGTGGTATGGCTTAGCGGATCAGTCTCCGATGCTAGGGACGCGTCCGAAGAATTGTACGCGTAGCTCGATGTCTTTCCTCGTTTGTTCGTATAGGTCGAAATACCGTGAGAACTGTTGTAGGTATACGAATCGGTGTATGTGTTCCCATCCCCCAGGCTCGGCCAGGTCACAGTTGATAAGTCGCCAGAGCCGTTGATGGTGAATGACCAAGTCCTTCCATCAGGAGTTGTGATGCTTTGAAACTTGTTCGAACTGTCGAGGTTGACAGTGATGTGCTTTCCAGTACTGTCTGTGATCTGAGTGACGTAGTTTGCGCTATTCAGAGTTAGCGAGATCTGGTTTCCGTTTCGATCCGTAATGGTGTCGCAGAAGCCAGATGCATTGAAATGGTAGACCGTCTGATCCTTCTTTTTAAGCGACCAAGTCCCATCCGTATTCTGAACGAGCGAATCATAGATACCTGCTGGAGCAGTATAGGTTGTGGAGAACAAGCCTATTGGGACGCCGAGGTTTAGTCCGGCTACACCTACCTGGAATTGAGAAAGAGCAGGTTCGTAGCTTCCAACCCCAATCGGGTCACCAGATCCACCACCTCCACCTGGGGCTGTGAATGGGACCGAGAGGCCGTTCCCCCAGTGGACGACTGGACTTGAGCCAGAGGTATTTATATAGATGTCGTATGTCCAGGTCCATCCTGCACCTAGTTCATCCGAGTAGTTGGTCTGACTGTTATGGTAAATGGTGAAGTCTACATCTGGTCCGCGTGACTTCCAACCTGTGAGGTGAAGAGCCGTTAGCTTGTGCCGTTTCCCGTATTGACAGACCCGGTCTCGGTACTAGCACTTCCTTCCCAAGGATATGAAGTTCCGGGTTCTGCAGCGACTGCGATTGTATGCACTGCTAAAAAGGCACCACAAGAAGCAAAGAGCGCACCAGTGGAGTTTTCTGCTTGGTTTAGTGTCTTCTGATTCCAGATACCTCCTCTCAACTTTGGTTGCCTGGTCGGGTTTATTCCACGATAGGCGGAAGTTGGTGCCTGCGTGTAATGCTGACTGACAAAATGCTGACTTCTATTAAAGTCACTCAGATGTCTTCCAATGTCTGCAACGATGGAATTGATGCCCATAGCCGACCCTTAGTACGCAAGCGTACTAGACATAAGGCATGCAGCTACTCGATAAGATTTACTCTCAAATATCTTGTTATTCAAAACGATACCGCCTTCGGGATGATCGCAACGCGACAGAATAACTTACACCAAGAAATTTAGTTTTGCAAATAGTAATAGTGATTTACATGGAAGTTTTAACGAGAATGGTCATTTAGGTGATGATTGGGGGACGCGCCAGAGTTTACGTGAGCGTTTTGAGACAAGCATCGACAGCCCAATGTATTGCTGAATTATCGGTATTATGTGTAACGAGTCATCGTAATATTCACTCGTCACATTGATCATGGCGTTACCGTATTACCAAGACGACTTGCTCACTCTCTTTCACGGTGATTCGAGGGAGATTCTTCCGCAATTACCAAAGGCTGACCTGTGTTTAACCGATCCTCCGTATGGAATAGGGATCGCACGAAAGCAGGCTGGACTGCGAAAAGGGAAGAACCCTTGGATGATTCTTGGGGATTGGGATAACGCGAGAATAGACCGCGAATTGCTGGATCTATGCCTCGCCTCGTCTCAATATCAGATCATCTGGGGAGCGAACCACTACGCCGATCAGTTGCGGCCAAGTAGCGCATGGCTTGTTTGGCACAAGCGA
Organism: Chthonomonas sp. UBA1950; assembly: GCA_002336105.1. Taxonomy (GTDB): domain Bacteria; phylum Armatimonadota; class Fimbriimonadia; order Fimbriimonadales; family Fimbriimonadaceae; genus Fimbriimonas. The sequence goes on from DDEQ01000007.1 coordinate 3,693, forward strand.
CCGGGCATGCGTCCGATTGCGTTTGGCGATGCTGAACTCGCTTGGACTTCTCTCAAAGGGCCAGTGCGCGTCCTAGCTCATACTTGGACTGGCTTTATGACGAGCGGCGAGAAACGGCTGCCGCATCCAACTCAGAAACCCGTAGCTGTCATGAAGTGGTGCATCAGCCAGGTGAAGGGTTCGGTGGAAACGATCATCGACCCTTTTGGCGGCAGCTGTTCGACGCTCGTAGCGGCGAGGGAACTTGGGATTAAGGCCGTAGCGATTGAGCAGGATGAACGCTACTGCGCCATGGCGGTTGAGCGGTTACGAGCGCAGTGACATATCCACGCTCGTAACCTGGTCGCTGACAAGGTGAGGTCTCGGGCTGGCGTTGGGTCCATTTCGAATGATCAGGTTTCGGCCCTTATGGGCGTTATGCTTGCGAACGATTGGCGATCGGGTTCCTTTGGGACGACGGGTTGCTGGTAGACGCGACGCAACATTGGGCGGACGATCTGTACGGACAGTCTTGGATCTGGCAAGCTTGTCTTGGTCGATTTGGGTTGACCGTGGCGTGATTTGATGGAGTTAACAGCTGATCTATCGCCAGAAGAAGGTTCGTGCGTGAGTTTTTGCGTGAGTTTTCTCGGATAACATTCCTATCTCTCAGACGAAAACTGACTAGTGCCGATTCTAACAGATTCCAAAAGTGGCACGGCTGGTGGGATTCGAACCCACGGCCTCTTCCTCCGGAGGGAAGCGCTCTATCCACTGAGCTACAGCCGCTCTCAGGTTCAGACTACCAGTAATGACCATACAGAGCAAGGCAACTGCCGTCCCTTGCGCACATATGGTCAATGGGTGAAGTAGGCGTTGTTGAAAAAGAAGGCCGACATCGCAAAGCCGTAGCATCCGATGACGGCTCTTAGCTTATCGGGATTAAACTTTTGAGAGACCTTTGCAGCGGTGAATCCTCCGACGATGGCACCGCAAACAAGCGCGAGGGCCGGAAACACAACGACCAAACCAACCATTTTATGCGAAACCGTCGCCACATCGGAAGCGGAAGGCTTGCCAAAGAAAAATAACCCTGAGCAAGTGAAGTTGACAATTAGTCCCAGCCAGTTCTTCACCGCGTTCAGCTCATGGACGTTGCCTTCCATGTAAAGCGCGAAACAGGCGAGCATCATGATCCCCATCCCCGCTCCAAAATAGCCGCCATAGGTGCTCACCAAGTATTGGAGGAGCCAACCGACCCAAACAGGCAAATGGCTACTTCTGCCGACCATTTTCTTCACTTTGGGTTGCAAAATCAGCATCACCGAAGCGAGCAGGATCAGCCAGGGAATGATTTGCTTGAACGTTTGGTTGGACGTGTGCAGGAGCAAGAAAGCGCCGGTGAGAGAACCCAAGATGGTGGGGAGCATCAGCGTCTTAAGGTATCGACCAGCTTTGTCAAATAGGTTTCGAAACCCAATTCCTCCGCCGAGCGAACCTGGCCAGAGGCCAACCGAATTAGTAGCATTCGCTATCAGCTCCGGAAACCCAATTCCAAATAAGCGAACGGTCAGAATTGGGAAGGAGATAAGCGATCCGCCTCCCGCGACTGCGTTGATCCCACTAGCTGTTGCGCCGGTGAGAAAGAGCAGAATCGCTTGAGTTAGGGTCATTGTCAGAGATCACTTTCGTCGACGACTTCCGCGCTCTCGATCTTCTTCTTTCGTTGAACCCACTTCACAGCGTAGACGCTAATAATGAACAGCAAAACGAGCGGGATTGCCATCGCGAGCATGCTTCCTGGGTCGTTGCTTGGGGTGACCACCATTGCGATGATAAAAATAGCGGTGGCGGAATGCCGCCAGTGTTTGATCAGCGTTTCTGCCGTGAGCAGGTTCAACGCGCCGAGAATAAAGACCACAAGGGGGAGCTGGAAGGCAATTCCGAAGGCTAACAGCATCTTTACGACAAAGATGACCATCGTTCCAGCGTGCAGAATCGGCTCAGCTCCGGGGAACTCTTCTACGTAGGTGGCGAACCATTTGAGAGCACTGGGTAGGATCAACCAGGCAAATCCAGCTCCCATTAGGAATAGGATAACGCTGACGGGTGCGATACGCTTAAGAGGTTTTGATTCCTGAGGCCTAAGGCCAGGCTCGATAAATCCCCAAAGTTGGAGTACCAAAAAAGGGAAGACAATAGCCAAGCCAAGCATGAACGAGAAATGCAACTTGAGCATGAAGCCCTCGGTGATGGTGTCCAATCGTTCGCGAATTTGCACGCCATCCTTCAGAACAGGTTGCACATTGGTCACGACGAGCAGACGGATAGCGTTGTAAACGGGCTTAAAAGCCCACCAACCAATAATCCAGCCACCGAGGAGCAGGAAAAAAGATCGAATGACACGATCTCTCAGTTCTTCGAGGTGCTCAACAAGCGTAAGACGGAAGTCATCCGGATTTCCAGAAAACTCCCGTCTAGGTTGTTTTTTGAAGCCTAGCTTTGGCATCCCTTTGCTTCTACGCTCGATTTACTGTTCGAGCGTGAAGACTCGCTGAATTCTAATTCGAACGAATTGCGCCTGAGGCTGAGTGGCTGCTCCACCGAAGCCCGGTCCGCCGAATCCGCCCTGTCCTGGTCGGCCTGCGCCTGGGAATCCGGCTCCCGGGAACCCTCCAGCGGGAGCTCCAGCACCTGGTGCACCAGCTCCAGGGAAGCCACCCCCTCGTCGTCCACCTCTTTGATTAAGTGGAGTAGATGGTTCGGATCTTGAAATGTCAACTAAAGGCTGATGAGACTTCTCGTTTCCAGCAGTTGCACCGCCACCAGCAGCACCTGGGCGACCGGCACCAGGATATCCTGCGCCCGGGAATCCGCCGCTTGGTCCACCAGGGGCGCCTCCTCCAAATCCGAGACCACCGCCGTCGACCTTAGTCTCTATAGTCTGGTCTCGAATCACCTTCAGGACCTGTTTAGTATCGAGTGCAAACCAAATCGTTTCTTTGAGGCTAACTTTCTCACCGGCTTGTGATGCGCCGCCTTTAAGATCCTTCTTGTCTTGGTCGCTCAGTTCAGCAACGGCGATTGAGTTCTCAATCTTTGCGCAAGGATGTCCCATTTCCCACTCGACACCGATAAACTCGCCGCGAGCGTCAAACGACTTTACAAGCGAAGTCTGCTCAAAAACCTTCTCTAGGTCGAGTTTGCCATTTTGGAACTTAGCTGGCCAGCTGTCACCAGGTCGAATTGACTTGGTGGGAAGCATTGGCAAGGGAAACGCTGCGAACAAGTCTAGGAGGTTTGTGTCTCCAGTCGTTCCTGACAGTGGGAAGTAAGGCGGAACTGCACCGAAAATCTCTTTGCCTGTTGATGTGACGCGCATGTAGACGGGCGCCATATCGTAATCGTTGTACTTCTTAACGCCTTCTTGTGCGTTAATGGTCAAGTAGGCATAATCTTTGCCCTTCGTTGGAAGCGCTTGCATGCGAATAAGACCGCTGCCATCACCGTACGCATTGTCAACTGCGTAAAGAAGCCGAACCTTTTCCTCATCGAGAGGAAGTTCTGCCGCCTTGCCTCCCTTCTTGTTCTCTGATTCAGAGATAGTGTCCATGGTGACCTTTTGGGTCATGCCGTAGATCCACTGTTTTCCTGAGTAGAAACCGTATCGAAGTTTGATACCTGAGTTTGGAACGTTGATATTGGCTTTGTTGGCGACTTTGATGTCGACGGAAGATCGTTCGACGATTCGAGGCTGATCTTTATAATCTACATAGAGAACGACTTCAAGCTTGTGAGTACCGTCCTCGATGCTTCGACCCTTGGTGTCGATAATATATTCGTAGTACTTGCCTTTCAGTGTAGGCATCGTTGCTTCGATGAATTTGCCATCGAGGAAAATACCGATATAACCTGCATCCGGAATGCATCCTTTTGGTAGAAGGACCTTAACACCTTCTCGCACCTTTGAGTCGTTTGCTGGGCGCACAATCGTAAACGGCGCTTGAGCAAACACGGCTCCAGCAACTAATAGCAGCGTTAATGTACCAAGGGATCGCTTCATACAAGTTCTCCAGTCCGAGCGGTGAAGCCAATACACCACTCGGACTCTGTAGGCATTATGACGTGATGAGTTGCCAGAACGTCACACACCTTATGCGGTTGTATCGTTAGTTTTCTCAGGTTCTTGTAATGAAGCGTTCGAATTGGCTGTATTTGCCACCGAAATGCGGATCGGTTGAGGTTTGATTTCTGCTTGTCTAGGGATGGCTATCGATACGATTCCGTTGTTGAAATCTGCCGTGATGCGATCTGCATCAACGTTATCGGGCAACCGAATAGAACGGGTGAACGATCCGGTTGTGATCTCACGGCGGTACACCTTCTCATTCTCTCGAACATCCTGACTGCGCGTCTCTCCCTTAATCGTAAGGACGCCTTTATCTACCACCACCTCAAGATCTTCAGGATTCACGCCGGGAACGGCAGCACGCACATTCAGCGAGTTCTCAAACTCAGAAATATCGATTGGAAGCCAATTGTTCGATGGGGCTGGAGTCGAACTGCCGAATAGCTGCTCGAAGATCTCATCCATGGCTCTGAATTCACGGGTCGGGTTCAAGTTTACAAGTGTTCTCATCATATCTTTCTCCATCAGCCTGATGGCCTTACGTGAATATTATATGAGTCTTAAGATGTCAAGTGTAGTGATAATGTGTAGCTAAGGAAGAAAATGACGTTTTTTGGGGCCAAGGTCCTAACTGTTGAGGATTCTTAAGCTGTCGGTTCGCTATCCGACGCTGTTGTTTTAAGGCAAGCCATGAAGACTGTAAGCGAAATGCCGATTAGTATGAGTAACCCGATCACCCAATAAGCCTTGCCTCTTGAGTAAACGATGTACGAAGAAGCGAACAGGCTCACCCAGAGCATGGTGATCGCTATTCGCTTGGTTTTGAGTGTCATCGAGCGATCTCGATCCCAATCTCGAAGCGCGGGGCCGGCGATAGACTTGTTTAGAAGCCAATCCTCGAACTTCGGGCTACTTCGTTTGAAAGCCCATAGTGCGATGAGAAAGAAAACCGTGCTGGGCATTAAGGGCGTGACTGCGCCGATATAACCTAGTCCGACGCAGGCGATACCGATAATAAAGAATACTGACCTTGGCATTTTGGGCTTAGAAGTCACGAGGATTAAGCAGTTTGAGGCAGCTTCGGCGTTGGTGCCTTGTCGGAGACGATGATCATTCTGCAAGCGTAACGAAATAAATGACGGTTAACACAATGATATCTGAACCAAGATTGGTGACTTTCAAAGAAGTGAAAGCTAATCCAAAGGTTCGTAAGTTTATTGACGGCGCAAATGAAGTTATGCGCGCGATGGGCTATACGGAGCATGGACATCGTCACGTAGGGGTTGTCTCCTCCATCACCCGTTACATCTTGGAGCAGACCGATCATGACAGCCGATTGGTTGAACTCGGGCAGATCGCAGGCTACTTACACGATATTGGAAACGTGATTTCTCGAACCAATCATCCCCACCATGGCGGGGCGATTGCTTTCACGATTCTCAATGAAATGGGAATGGATGCCTCTGAGATCGCTCCCATTCTCGGGGCTATCGGCAACCATGAAGAGTTGAGCGGACTGCCAGTATCGCCAATGTCCGCAGCGTTGATTATCGCTGACAAGAGCGATGTGCACTACAGTAGGGTTCAAAACCCAGATAAAGACACTTTTGACATTCACGATCGAGTGAACTTCGCTGTTCAAAAAAGCTGGGTGAATGTCAAGAAAGAAGAGAAGTGCATCGAATTAGACCTCGAAATAGACACGACACATGCCAGCGTAATGGAGTATTTCGAAATCTTTCTGAGCCGCATGGTCATGTGCCGTCGTTCGGCAGAACTGCTCGGATATAGATTCGCCCTCAATGCTAACGGCACTTATCTTGAATAATCAACGATTTGCGAATATAGTGCGAAAACGTACATGATATGTACTAGTTTTCTGGGTGATCTGGTTAAAACCCCGTAAGATTCGCTGTCATAGCGCTTTCGTGCCGGGCGTACAGTTGTTTTTAGACCATGAATGCTTTGCATCTTGTTGCGACCCTGGCAAGTACCCCGACGGATTCGATGATCCAAGGAGAGAGGTATTTCGTCGCCGAGGTGTTCGTACGTCCTCCCTCTGAGGAAGCGCCACCGTTGTTGCCTGATCGATTACGATTGGTAACGAGAGCAGGATCCACATCGGGAACACACTTTGCGGCAACGGCTCAGGGGGATGTCATTGCCGTATCCGGATCAATACGTCGTTCTCCGGACTCGCGGGATTGGGAAGTGCTCCTTACCCAGGTCGAAAAGTTAGGCCGGGTATAGAACTACGTTACGCTCTCAACGAGAGCGTAACGTAGACTCGGCCCCACATTCCAAACTAGAAGCGAGACTGGTTTGCCACTGGCGGTGAACTTTCTGCGAAGAGTATCGCCATTAACCCCGGAGCCTCGTTGCTTTACTTCAAAAACCGCAACGTTAAGGTCTCTGAGTGCTTTTTTAGTTGTCTTCTCATCAGCCTTGCCGGAGTAAAGCACTCGGTAAGGTCTGATCCACGGTGATTCCGGTATTTCATCTCCAGTGAGATAGCCGTTGGATGTACCCAACCCTTTATGTCCAAGATTCCCCAAGGCATGGGCGCGAACAGCTGCTGGGTCAGAGTCAAAAACGTAAGTCCCTGGCCACTCCTGGGTTTCTATCGGAGCTGTTCGTGGGAGCGTTTGGTTGGTTTCCAGATGAAGAGCAAACACACCAGCCTGAACGTTACGCCCTCCCATCAGAAGTGCTTCTCGGCATTCCCCTCCATATGAAACGAACTCGATTCTTGGTGCGAGTTCTAACAAGAGGGTGTCCGAAAGCAACGGGGTTAGCTTCATCACCCACAGGGCTTTGTTTGCAAACTGCTCTACTAATTTGGCGGGATGAGGTGAAAAATCATCGACAGATAACGTTCGGCGTCCCTCGACACGTCGGGCTGGGTCGGCGAAAACATAGTCAAATTCAGTGACGGCGGTGGTTGAATCTCCTTCAACCAAGGTTGCTTTAACCTCATGAACATCGAGATTGTGGCGGGCGATTTGCAAACGGTCGCTTGATAGGTCGTAACCGGTGCACTGGTGGTCCCTCGACAGAGCAATCAAATCAGCACCAATACCGCAAGTCATATCGAGCACTTTGACTTCAGGCGGAAAAAGAGAGGCGTGGTATTGAGCAATCGCTTCATGGGTGGCTTGTTCGAGCGCTTCGCGAACAAAGAACATTTCGCCAGCTCGTGCAAATTTCGCTTGTGCCCGACGACGAAGATCGAGTTGATCGATTGCCCAGCGAACAGGCTCTTCTCCGAACTCCTTTTCGAGACGTTTACGGTCTTTTATCGCGTTGGCAGATGCCTCAATAGCCTTGATGGCGGTTAGGTTCTGCTCGTTCACAAGAGAAGATTACCAATTGCTTGCATAGATGCTAGGAATTTGTGAAGTTAGGTTTTTCGGCACAGGTTCTGCACGTCTAGTAGCATGCTTATTCGAAAATCCAGTGTCGCGATCGCAGCACTCCTTTCGCTCGGTGCAGTCAGTCAAGCCACGACTTTCCATCTTGACTCCGCTCAGCAAACCATGAACGTTAACATTCGATATAACGGACCAGAAACTGCCTCCGCTGGAATAATGAATGGCTCGATCAAGACCGCAACGAACACGGTGAACCCCGTCCGAGTGCTTTGTTACGACTTGCGAGATCACGTTAGCTTTGGCGACTCATATGAAGTCGTTGAGCGCTCAACGCCAACTTTCCCGAACATGACCTCCAACCAGGCAAAGCATGTTGCTCAGTTAGTCAACAAATATGTTCCAAGTTTGACCAGTTCGGTCAGCGACTATGTTTATAAGTCAGCTGCTCTACAGGTTGCGATCTGGGAGATCGTTACAGACACCCACACCAGCTTGATCTCAGGAAACTTTGCCCTTGGAACCGGCAACTCAGCAAAGGTTCGAGAGTATGCAGACGCGTATCTAGCTGATAACAACTTTAACAACATCCCAACGGTGGCAAGGTGGTACGAAGCCACTTCTCACTCAAAGCATGGCAATGTGTATTCGAACCAGAACATGGTCGCTCCAGTTCCTGAGCCAGCATCTATCGCTGTTCTCAGTGTCGGCATCGCCGGCCTCATTCGAAAGCGACGCAATCGCTAATTTCTAGCCTTGAGTTCTTCCAACCTATTTGCTTCACCATCTTGTTGGCTTCCCTTTCGAGGGAAGCCACTTTTTGTTTTGATAGTTCCTGGAATGGCTCGATTGCAAAAATGGTTGACTGAGCTTGCTTTTTGAGCCGCCAAGTTCCGACAGCACGTCCGTCGATCAACACCACTGCTTCGACCTGCCCTGCCTTGCGGAATACATGGGGTGCATGTTTCGAATCAAGCCAGAGGGTTTTGTCTTTGTGACCCATGGCCAGCGGATCGAACTTTGCAAGAAACCGAACGGGACAGGGTTTGGTGGCGGGTTCTGAATCTGGGTGCAGGTAGAAAACCTTATCGTAGCCTTCGATGAAGACCTCTTCTACCTGGGAGATTGCTTGCTGAATCAGAGCTTTCACCCCCGTTTTGCGCGAACCCGTCCAATAGATAAAGTCATCGAAAGTGGCAGGGCCAAAGGCTCGGATGTATCGCAAAAATAGAGCAGGGAGGGCGTCGTCCACCATCACGGGTTCATCGGCAGCGAACTTCTGCGCCGCCCCTCGTCCGATAAATCTCAATTTCCCTTGGAACGCAAGGCTAGCGACATCACCTCCCCAACCTGCAAACGGAACCTGAGCCAGTTCTGGAACCAGCGCATGCAGTTCTTTTCTTGATAACGGCCCCTTTTGGAGGGCACTGTGCGCCTGATCGAGCAGGTCGTCGAAGTTCAAAATGCCAGCCTTTTCGACTAAGTGCTTTCGCCATCGGGCGTGCGCTGGTCCGCCAAGATGCGAGCGAATGAGGTGATAAGCCTCAGGAAGGTGGGCGTGGAGCGTGTTGCGCAGGCTCCAACTTTTGATGACCTCTCCCCCTTCGGCAAGCGCTTGATTCTCCCAGCCTATCAGCTTGCTGTTACAACGGGCAGAAATCGCGACTTCTAGGCTTTGGGCATATTGGGTTTGGACCGCGACAAGCCTCGACAGCACTTCGGTTGGGCCAGCCAAAGGGCGAATAAGCCCTTGATTGTTCAGCAGGAGACTTCGGGCTTCCTTCTGGGTGAGAGTCCTATTGCTCATCGAGTTCAAGCGCAGGCTCGTCAGGCCGCTTCGGTGGCTTCAATCCGCAATGCTTGTAAGCCATATCTGTCGCGACACGGCCTCGAGGGGTTCGCTGGAGCATCCCGATCTGCAAGAGGAACGGCTCATACACATCTTCGATGGTGGTTGAATCTTCGCCGGTGCTTGCGGCGAGTGTTTCAAGCCCAACGGGGCCGCCGCGATACCGCTCAATCATGATTCGAAGCAACTGCCGGTCGACTCGGTCGAGCCCGAGATGGTCAATTTCTAGCGCATCGCAAGTGTGATCGACGACGCTCGGTTCAATCGTGCCATGACCGTCAACCTGGGCAAAATCGCGAACTCTTCGAAGCAGTCGGTTAGCAATTCGCGGCGTGCCGCGTGACCTCCTGGCGATTTCGATGGCACCATTTTCGGCGATGTCATAACCCAAAATCTTCGCTGATCGGGTGATGATGTGAAACAGCGCCGCTTCGTCGTAATACTGGAAGTGCGAAATGATGCCAAATCGGTCGCGCAATGGACCGGTCAATAGGCCTTGTCGAGTGGTGGCTCCGACGACGGTAAAGGCGGGAACGTCGAGCCGAATCGAGCGCGCAGCGGGACCCTTCCCGATCAAAATATCGACTTTTCGGTCTTCCATAGCCGGATACAGAATCTCTTCCACAGCGCGGCTGAGGCGATGAATTTCGTCGATGAACAAGACGCTGTTCTCGTCCAGATTCGTCAAAATTCCGACCAAATCGCCCGTTTTTTCAATCGCGGGGCCGGAAGTCACATGAATCGTCGTCCCCATCTCGTTCGCGATGATGTGTGCAAGCGTGGTTTTGCCTAATCCGGGAGGGCCGTAAAGCAAGACGTGGTCCACCGGCTCTTCACGCTGTCGGGCCGCTTTCAAAAAGACGGAAAGGTTGCTCTTTAGCTTGTCCTGACCGATGAATTCGGCAAGCCAACGTGGCCGCAACGAGAGTTCGGAAGGATCGTCGGGCAAGCGATCTGGGGTGAGTTCGTTCTCTCGCATGGCTTATTTCTGAAGGAGTCGTAGGGCGTGGCGAATCTGATCTTCGACGGTACTGGCGTTGCCGCGTGCCTCTTCGGCGGCGGTTTCGGCTTCGCTTCGCCGATAACCCAGCGCCATAAGGGCTTCGACCAACTCGTCCGCAATGACCGCCTTTTTCTTTGGCGTCGAGGCTTCGATTTTTCGGACAAGGGCCTCTTGCTGCATCTTGTCTTTCAGCTCTAGCACGAGCCGTTCGGCTAACTTCGTTCCTACGCCGTTCGCTCGTCGAAGGGTCATGGCGTCTTGGTTCAAGATCGCGGTGGCGGCGTTATCGGCTCCGATTTGACCAATGAGCGAGAGAGCCACCTTGGGGCCGCACCCGTTCACAGCTAGCAACAGATCGAAAAGTCGGCGCTCGAAAGGCTCCAAAAATCCGTAGAGTGTGACGCCGTCCTCACGGAAGACCTGTCGAGTCAGCAAGGTGACCGGCTCACCGAGCGCAGGGAGCTGAAGCGCGACCGATTCGGGCAGAGTCACCTCGTATCCAACCCCGCCAACATCGACCATCGCGAGGAAACCGTCTACGTTCGCGAGTTCGCCGCGCAACCTGCCAATCATCTTACCAATGTTAGCATATGTCTACCTAAATTGCATTTAGTCGTGCATCGCGATCAGCCTCAATGGGGTGGGGAATCGACAGATTTTTGGTCAGAAAGGGACCACCGAAAACTGACGAACAGAATTGCGGTAACGTCATCGGATGTTGCCTCTTTTGGCCGCCGCTCTACTTCAGGTTCCGCAGTTGCCAAAAGATGGCGCGACCTTTTCGGGAAGGGTGTTGAAGCAGGTCAGCGTGAGCTATCTGGTGTCGCTGCCCGAAGGATATGACCCGCAGGGAGACAAATCCTACCCGGTGCTTGTGTTTTTGCACGGCTCGGGTGAGAGGGGTACGGACCTGAATCTGGTTCGGCGTCATGGCCCGCCAAAAGAGGTCGCAAAGGGGCGTAAGTTTCCGTTTATTATCATCTCGCCGCAGTGCCCCGATGGCCAGTGGTGGGACGTGGATGCGCTCGGCGGCATGATCAAAAAGGTCGAGCGAGACTATAAAATCGACCGACGAAGGGAATATCTTACGGGAATCAGCATGGGCGGGTATGGCGCTTGGGCTTGGGCGATTGCCGAACCCCGACGATTTGCCGCGGTCGCGCCTATCTGCGGTGGGGGCGATGACAGCCTCGTCGATAAAATCCGCACCGTTCCGGTTTGGGCTTTTCATGGCGACGCCGATCAATCAGTACCGATTGCCGAAGACCAAAAAATGGTGGACGCCCTACAGGACGCAGGTGGAAACGTCAAGTTCACCGTCGTCAAGGGCGGTCAGCATGATATCTGGAGCGACATCTATGCTGGCACCGAAATCTTCGATTGGCTGTTATCGCACCGGCGCTAAATTCGATCCGGCGCCCCTATTCATCGAGTTCGGCAAGTATCGCTTGAAGGTATTCGAGGTCCTGCGTAAATTGAACGATCTGTGGGTACGCTGTCGCGAGTTCTCGGCTCAGCTCGTATGCGGTCTGCAGGTTCTTTCTCCCTTCTTCGATCTCTCCCTTTTGGAGTTGTATTTGTGCGACGTTGTTTAGGCTAACGGATAGATCTCTTTTAGCTTGTGGGGTTTGCAGTTCAGTTCTTAGT
>DDEQ01000026.1 GCA_002336105.1 Chthonomonas sp. UBA1950
GGGCCAACCGGAATATAGTGAAACCAGAGCTGATAACTCTGATTCGAGACCGCCTTCTGCACGTGAGCGGGCAGTTGCCTCCAATCGAGGACGGTCCCGGCGTCCCCAGTTTCTCATCTATGATCGCCTATCTCGTTGTTGATGTGATTGGGGATATTTATCTATACCTGTTACTCGGAGTTCAGATCATGCGAGTCCTGAGCCTCTCAGGCACTAGCGTTTCACCTATTTGGCTTTTGGCATCGCTCCTCGCCTTGCCATTTGGTAATGTGCCACGGCGCGTCCGGTCGATCGTGGGCCGGCTCAAGAGAAATCGGCAGAAGCAACGCAAGGCATTGATCTAGCGGTTCTAGCAACAATTGCCCAATTCTGGACAATCTTGTAGCTGAACCGGATGTCCCCCAAATCAAGGACGGATGACTGTACATGACGGCCGGTAAACTAGTAGATAACCCTGTGGCAACGGCGCCCCGGTTGGAGGAACCATGGCAACCAGAATTGGAATTAACGGCTTCGGAAGAATTGGAAGACTATCACTACGTACCATCCTGGAGCGATACCCTAGCGATATCGAAGTCGTCGCAATCAACGACCTAACCGACGTCAAGACCAACGCACACCTTTTCAAATACGACTCGACCTACGGCCCATTCAAGGGAACGGTTGAGGCCGAAGATGGCGATTTCGTCGTCAACGGCAAGAAGATCACTGTTTTCGCCGAGCGAGATCCAGGCGCGATCGCTTGGGACAAAGCTGGCGTTGACATCGTCATCGAATCCACAGGCTTGTTCACCGATGCCACCAAGGCAGTCGCTCACACGAATCACGGCGTCAAGAAAGTCGTTATCTCGGCTCCTGCAAAAAACGAAGATGTCACCATTGTTCTCGGCGTAAACGACAACATGTATGACCCCAGCAAGCACAAGGTTATTTCCAACGCTAGCTGCACCACCAACGGTCTCGCACCTGTCGCGAAAGTTCTACACGAGAAGTTCGGAATCGAGAAGGGTCTTTTGACCACCGTTCACGCCTTCACGAACAGCCAACGAACTCAGGACACAGCTTCAAAGGACCTTCGAGATGCTCGCGCAGCATCGCAGAACATCGTTCCCTCGTCCACAGGAGCTGCAAAGGCTGTCGGTCTGGTTATTCCAGAGCTCAAGGGCAAGTTCACCGGTATGGCTTTCCGAGTTCCAACCCCAACTGTTTCGGTTGTGGACTTCACCGCTCTTCTCACCAAGGAAGCAACTCCTGAAGAGATCAACGCAGCGGTTAAGGAATATGCCGAGGGTCCGATGAAAGGAATTCTCGCTTACTCAACCGAAGAACTCGTCAGCACAGACCTCAAGGGCAACTCGCACAGCTCAATCTTCTCCTCTGTCGATACCGTCGGTCTTGGCAACTTGGTGAAAGTTGTTAGCTGGTACGACAACGAGTGGGGTTATAGCTGCCGCATCGCCGACATCCTCAAGTTCTTGGTAGACAAGGGCCTGTAAATATTCAGCTACCAAAGGTGCTAGTGGTCATACTACTAGCACCTTTTTTGTTTATTACTAAGCTAATTACACCCACTATTCCCGCTACTTACAGTATAGTTTCGCAATAGAAAACAGATAAATATCACCGTAGGGAATAGTTGGAGCTAAGCTATAATTCCTGCAGTGAAGAAGCTAGCCAGAAAGTCTTTTATTGGCAGTTTCACCCTAATTGCTTTTTTAGTGATCGTATGGGGGGTTGCTGCTTTCAGCCTGCGGGCATTTAGATACGTTGAAAAGAAAGGAAACTTAGCTGGAAGTGATGATTCATCTTACGTTTTGGCTATCCGACTAAAAACCAGACAGTGGCTCGAAGATCCGAAGTCAATGCCACTTTCGAACACCCAATATGCGAAAGCTGACCGAGTATTAGGACGGATTCGCTGGTGGCTCAATCCGGTTGACGAGATTGGATTCTCCGAAGGCTGCCTGGCACTGGGAATTGCAGAGTGGGACAAACTGCAGAAATCAGACCCACTAGATCAGAAAGTGCTGAGTCGTTATTATTCAGATCGAGTAGCGCAATTCACAAAGTCGAAAACGCCAACAGTTTGCAATTCCCTAGATGCTTACGCATTTATGCAATTACCTACTGACAAAAAAGTTGATTCCAGTTTTATTGAGAAGACGTATGTCCAAAGCCTGCTCGATTCAGCTAAGGGTGAGCCTGATATCCCTTATCTTAAGACGAGTTCAGTACGTTTTGTTGATACTGTCGGAATGGTAGTTCCAGCCCTTGTCCAGTCGTCGCGACCAGAAGCTATTAAGCTCGCAGAGAGTCAGATAATACGGTTCAGGAAGTTCGCCACTGAGCCCAAAACTGGCCTTGTGTTCCATGCCTTTGCGCCGATCGGAACGTCGGATGGTACTCCTCTAGGAGCAGTGGGTTGGGGTCGTGGCCAAGGTTGGTTTGCTGTTGGCTTAATCGAGTTGGCCGAATACGAGCTAAAGCACCAGCATCCAGACTCAGAAGCAATCACGATTGCCAAGGATTTTGCCCAATCCATCACCAAGACTCAACGGC
>DDEQ01000012.1 GCA_002336105.1 Chthonomonas sp. UBA1950
CGAAGAAGTCATTGGTCAGCGCGCCGGGCTGCGATGTGAAGACACCGGTTGACGAGCCATCCCAGTTGATGTTGATCGCGCGGAGGCCGCCGAGAAGAATCGTCATTTCTGGAGCAGTGAGGGTCAGCAATTGTGCCTTATCAATGAGCCAGGTTTCGGCAGCGACGCCGGTCCCTGCCTTGAGATAGTTTCGAAATCCGTCGGCTTTGGGTTCGAGAGCGGCAAACGATTCGACATCGGTTTGCTCTTGCGTCGCGTCAGTTCGTCCTGCCGTAAATGGCACGACGACCTCAAAGCCTGCCGCACGGGCTGCCGTTTCGATGCCAGCGTTTCCGGCGATGATGATGAGGTCAGCAAGCGAGACGTACTTGCCGGTGGCGTTGAAGGTGGCTTGGATACCTTCGAGAACCTCGATGGCATGGTGAGTGGATCGGTTGACCTCCCAATCCTTTTGTGGAGCGAGTCGAAGTCGAGCGCCGTTGGCACCGCCACGCTTGTCTGAACCACGGAACGTCGAGGCAGATGCCCACGCGGTGCCGACGAGCTCGGACACCGTCAATCCGGAAGCAGTAACTTTCGCCTTTAATTCAGCGATGTCGGCCTCTGAGATCAGCGGCTTTGTCACGGCTGGAACGGGGTCTTGCCAGATTAACTCTTCCTTTGGAATCTCGGGGCCGAGGTAGCGGGAACGTGGGCCAAGGTCACGGTGCGTGAGCTTGAACCATGCGCGAGCAAAGGCTTCGGCGAAGGCTTGAGGGTTCTCTAAGAACCGTCGCGAGATCTTTTCGTAGACCGGATCGAAGCGTAACGAGAGGTCGGTGGTCAGCATCATCGGAAGCTTCTTCTTCGACTTATCGTGTGCATCGGGGATGATCTCATCGGCGCCTTTTGCAACCCACTGCTGAGCACCGGCCGGGCTAGTGGTGAGCTCCCATTCGTACTTGAAGAGAAGATCGAAGAAGCTGTGGCTCCACTGCGTTGGGGTTGTGGTCCAGGTGACTTCAAGTCCGCTGGTGATGGCGTCGCCGGCCTTTCCACTGCCGTAGGTGCTTGCCCATCCGAGGCCCTGTTCGCTGAGGTCTGCCGCTTCGGGATCGGCACCTACTAGGTCAGCCGGACCTGCGCCGTGGGTTTTTCCGAACGTGTGACCACCCGCGATGAGAGCGACTGTCTCCTCGTCGTTCATGGCCATACGCGCAAATGTTTCGCGGATATCTTTGGCTGCAAGCAGCGGGTCTGGGTTGCCGTCAGGCCCTTCTGGGTTTACATAAATGAGGCCCATTTGAACCGCAGCAAGTGGATTTTCGAGGTCGCGGTCGCCCGAGTATCGGCTGCCTGGTGTGCCACTGAGAGCGAGCCAGGTCGGCTCATTGCCCCAATAAACATCCTGGTCTGGTTCCCACGTATCGGTTCGACCGCCGGCAAAGCCAAAGGTTCGGAAGCCCATCGTTTCGAGTGCGACATTTCCAGTAAGGATCATGAGGTCGCCCCACGATATTTGCTGGCCATACTTCTGCTTGATTGGCCATAGAAGTCGACGCGATTTGTCGATGTTGACGTTGTCTGGCCAGCTATTGAGCGGCGCAAAACGTTGCTGTCCTCGGCCTGCACCACCTCGTCCGTCGCCGATTCGGTAGGTTCCGGCAGCGTGCCACGCCATGCGGATGAACTGCGGACCGTAATGGCCAAAATCGGCTGGCCACCACTCTTGCGAGTCGGTCATGAGCTTGCGCAAGTCATTCTTGAGAGCTTCGTAGTCTAGCTTTTTGAATTCCTCACGGTAGTCGAACTCACTTCCGAGCGGGTCCGATTTGGATGAGTGCTGGTTAAGCAGATCGACTCGAAGCTGGTTTGGCCACCAATCTCGGTTCTGGGTTCCGCCGCCGGTGATTTGGGCTCCGCTAAATGGACATTTGGATTCGTTTGACATTCTGAGTTTTTCCTAGTTAGCTTGTTTTGCTCTGACATTCGGGGCATAAGCCCCAATAGACAACTTCTGCTTCGTCGATGACAAAGCCATGATTCTCGGCCGGCTGTAGACAAGGGGCCGACCCGACGGCACAATCGATGTCGATTGTGGCTTNNGTGGTGGTGGTTATCACCGACTCTATTTTCGTAGAGTGCGGGACTACCAGCAGGTTCAATTCGGCGGATGATTCCCGCTGCCACAAGGGCATTGAGATTGTCATAAACCGCCTGACGGGAGAGTGTGCTCAGCCGCGAACGGGCCGCTCGAACGATGAATTCGGCGTCTTTGTGCTTTCCCTCGTTGGCTAGCACCTCCAGCACTGCTATTCTGGGTGCAGTTAGGCGGAGGCTTGACTGCTTGAGCAGGTCCTTTAACTCTGAGCGCACAGGCAATATGATAGCACGTTATCTGGATTCAGTACAGATAAAAGTGGCCGCTCACCTTATCCTCAGAACCCTCTCCCCCATTCCGATGGGGGAGAGGGCAGGGTGAGGGGGCTGAACTCCGGTTCGCCCCAGGTCAGGCGGATCGCCAGCCATGATCGGTTTTGCAAGGTGCGGAGCTGAACTCCGGTTCGCGACATGTGCATGGATGAGAGCCTTTGATGCATCCGACACAGAGTGCCGATTTTCCTGAAGTGTAACGACGCGCCACGTGAATGCGATCTCCCAGTTAGAAAAAGGGAAGCCCCAAACGCCAAAAGGGATCTCCTAAATCGAAAAAGGGAAGTCCCAAACGTGGCTAAAGAGGTATAGGTTACAAAATAGGATATTACTGTCGCGAAATAGGGACTCCTTTTGATCGTCTGGTGCGTCCGTACAGGCAAAAGGTAAACCACCATGCTCATGAGTGATCCGAGTTCTGATACTATGGAATCGGGTGGACCCCTAATTGGAACCAGAGGTACAGGAAGAAAAATGCCACAAGACTACATCCCCTCGTCTGACCTTGACTATCAGGCTTGGTTGCTCAATTTCGTGACCGTCGCTAACGCAAATCTGGCCGCGCTCGGCCTAGTTGCTGCCGACATGACGCCGGTGACGACCGCAAAGACCCCGTTTGACGCTGCCATCCCTGACGTGGTAACGAAACAGAAGGCGCTTTCTCAAGCCGTGCAAAACAAGCTGGCAGTGCGCAAGACGAGCGTCACCAGCGTGCGCGCTGTGGTGCGAAAGCTCCAAGCGAACCCCGCCGTGACCAACGCGCTGAAGGCTCAGCTGGGGATCACGGTGAAGGACACCAACCCTTCGCCAAGTGCACCGGTCCCACCGACCGACTTGGTCGCCCACGGGCTTGACTCCGGCACGAACATGCTCACCTGGAAGCGAAATGGCAACAAGAGCTCGGTGCAATTTGTGATTGAAGCGAAGATCGGTACCGCCACCGACTGGACGCTGGTCGACGTGACCACGGTCACGAAATACGCGCACACGAACCAAAAACCCGGAGTCAAAGCCATCTATCGCGTCCGCGCTCGCCGCAGCACATCCATCAGCAACCCGAGCAACGAGGCGGTGGTCTATGGTGTGTAGCGGGGAAGTCGGCGATTCGACGGCGGGTAATGTGCAACTGTTACGAGGAGATGATATTTGAAGGTATTTCTAGGTTGGAGTGGTGATCGTAGTAAAGCTCTCGCGGAGGCCCTGCATGAGTGGCTGCCGCTGGTTCTTCACTACGTCAAGCCCTGGATGTCTCAGAACGACATCGCTGCTGGCGAACGATGGTCGCAAGAGTTGGCTACAGAGCTTGAAGCTTCAAATTTCGGCCTCATTTCAGTCACTCAGGACAATCTGCATGAGCCTTGGATATTGTTCGAGGCTGGCTCACTTGCTAAGTCAATGCAAGATGGTAGGGTCACGCCCTTCCTGCTTGACCTTGAGATAAGTGATGTTAGCGGTCCTTTGGCACAGTTCCAATCAAAGAAGGCGGCGAAAAGTGGGGCGTGGGATGTTGTCTGCTCAATTAACAAGTGTCCGCAAGCGCCAGTTGATGATGCCATTGCTGTCCAGATATTCGATCTTGCTTGGCCGAAGCTAGAGTCAAAGATCTCTGCAATACCGCCTGCCACGAACGCCAAACCCCGCCGACCGCAGCATGAGGTGCTCGAAGAATTGGTCACGAGCGTCCGGTCATTTGACTCTAGACTGAGCAGGATGGAGGAAATGGTTGATGAGGGACGATTCGCGCGATCTCGCCGGGGGCGTAGAGTTTTCCATCCGATGATGATTGACGAGATTCAGCACATGATCGGAAAGGGGCCAGGTGATCCGATCGGGTTCCTTGCGCTCGCTAGTATTGTGCGTGAAGACTTTCCGCCACTGTATGAGCTATCGATGGAGGCCTATAGGGCATGCTCATCTGGCAAGTCTAGAGCAGCGATGGAGGCTGTAGAGCGTTTGCAGCGGATGGCCGAGTTCATGATCCACGGACCCATGATGGAAGAGTTTGGCGGGTCAAAGGAAATGCACATGATGCTAAGGGAGCTTCCGCGCATGATCGACTATATGGTTCACAGCTTGCCTGTTGAAGTGCCTACGCAAAGTCCACCGAGAAAGAAGGCGACAGAATAGTCGATTCGTTTCGAAGGCAGTTTGATCGCGTGGTAGTCCGAACTTACAATCGTTTATTGAAGCGACAGATTCTCAACCTCAGGGCAAAGGGCCCGAGAACAGATAGCCCTGGCCAACGGCCAGGGGCGATTCGGCGGGACGGGGCAGCGTTCTGAAGGAACGCGACGATCAATCCCAAACGTATCGCTCGTCGAACGAGATTCCATGCTCTGCCAAAAATGCTCGATACTCGTCTTGAAAGAAAACGTTGTGGTGATGAGCTACTTGGCCTCGGATGTACGCTGACACTTGCTCGACCTCGCGCACGCCAACTGAAAACGCGCCGTACCCGTTCTGCCATGCAAAGTCGTCCGTCCACTTTGTCTTGATCCATTTGCTCGTGCTGGTCTTGAGCTTTTCAACTACTTGGGCGGCGGTCATGGTTCGCGAGAGCCCGATCAGGATATGAACGTCGTCTTCTTCCAGATTTCGCAGGTCAAATAGGCTGAGAGTTTTGGTCTGAGAAGTAGGCGGATCAATCTCAGCAAGTGAAAGCGCGGTAAGTCACGCGCTTTCACTTTGCATCCAGGCGAAAATCGTGTATCGTGACCGACGATGCTTCTATGCCTTGCCGCCATCTTAGTCGAGTCGCGAACGGTTGTTGCGCCGACGTTTCCACTCACAATTCAGTCGATCATGCGGGGGAGAGCCCTCATCGGACATGCGCCGCGCAACCTGCAATGGTCGGCAGATAGCAAGCATCTCACGTTTTCATGGGCAAAAGCAGATGGTTCGGCAGACCCGACCTACCTCAACTACGAAATTGATGCCAACGGGACGGGATTGAGAAAAGGGGACGGGAGCAGTTGGCCAGAACCTCTGACTAAACCAGCGAAGACAGTACCAGTTCCGACCAAGCAAGCCATTCTATCTGAGGGTGACATCTATGTGAAAACGGCTGACCAGCCTGCCAAGCGGTTAACCACCGGTGCACACATTCAATCAGCGCCGAAAATATCGACAGATGGCACCGTCATCGCCCACTTAAAAGATGGGGCCTTGTACAGCATTGATACCGATACTGCAAAGTCGACTTTGCTGGCAGAAAAGGACCTGATCGCGAGTCCTTCCACACCTGCCGTGGATGGGCCGACCGCGTTTGAAACCTTTCTAGCCAAAGAACAAACAAAACTCTTTAAGGCGTTTGCGCCAACTGCAGGAAGTGCCCGAGAGACGGCGACAACACGTGACCAGGGGCCATTCCGTAATCTAGGCGGAAATTCAGAACTGAACCTGACTCCTTCGGGAATGCACGTCAGTTTCAGTTTATTCACGCCCGGGGTGAATGGCCGGAACACAGAGGTCCCTGCCTATGTCACCCGCAGTGGTTTTACGGAAACCATCCGAAGTTATCCGAAATTAGGTTCGGTGGATGGAAGCAGCAAGCTTTTGCTGATCAATATCAAGACCGGTGTTAAGACCGAAATCGCTTCGCCTCGTCCGGGGAGAGTGGGGCAACTCCGATGGGCACCCAATAACCAATCTGCGGTGGTTTGGGTGCAGTCAAACGACCACAAAGATGCATGGCTCTACGGGTTCGATCCAAAGACTGACAAGCTCACGATGCTTTGGAATGAGCACGACGATGCGTGGATTGGCGGGCCGGGAAGAGGGTTACTCGGATGGTTACCAGATAGTTCTCGAGTCTATTTTGAGAGCGAAAACAGTGGCTTCGCGAACCTGATGTCGGTGGACCCGCTTGGAACCAACCCAAAGAATCTCACCTCTGGACCATACGAAGTTTCCAATGTGGAACTAGATGAGGCGCATCGTCGGTTCGTCTTTGTCAGTAGTGAGGGAAGCCCATTCAAGCGGCACATCGACGCCATGAATTTTGATGGGACTGAGAAGATGCAACTGTCGGAATATTCGGCAGACGAGGACGCGACTTTTGAGATTGCGCCAGACGGCAAGTCCATTGCCGTTGTGAAATCGACTTCGACATCACCGGCAGAGCTCTTTGTCAACGGCAAGCAGGTGACTTCGACTCCCAGCGAAGAATGGAAGTCGCGCGATTGGCTTGTTCCGAAGACTGTACTCATCCCTGCCCAAGACGGAGAAGCCGTCCCGGCGAGGTTCTATCTGCCGAAGAAGTGGCGCAAGGGTGGCCCAGCTGTGATCTTTGTCCACGGTGCAGGATATCTACAGAATGTATTCGATGCCTGGAGCCACTATTACCGCGAATACATGTTTCATAACATGCTGGTCGAAAGGGGATATGCGGTGTTGGATATCGACTATCGCGGGTCGGCTGGATACGGTAAAAAATGGCGTACTGCAATCTATCGTCATATGGGTGGAACCGACCTGACTGACCAAGTTGCGGGCGCGAATTGGCTCATCAATACTCATGGCGTTGCCAAAGATCGAATCGGAATCTACGGCGGAAGCTATGGCGGTTTCTTAACTCTGATGGCAATGTTTACGACGCCAGATGTCTTTGCGGCAGGGGCAGCACTTCGCCCTGTTTCTGATTGGGCGCACTATAACCAAGGCTACACATCGAATATCTTGAACCTACCGATTGATGATCCCGAGCCGTACCGCCTCAGCTCGCCCATCTATCATGCCGAAGGGTTGAAAGGCGCGCTGCTGATTTGTCATGGAATGGTAGATACGAACGTTCACTTTCAGGACTCGGTGCGGCTTGCCGAGAGGCTGATCGAACTGGGAAAGACGAACTGGACGCTAGCGCCTTTTCCCGTAGAGAACCACGACTTTCAGCGTCCAGAAAGTTGGGTAGATGAATACACTCGCATCTATGATCTGTTTGAACGAACTATAGGGCCGAACCGGATCAAGAAGTGAGATAAATGGGCTTTTGCCGGTTCAAAGGGCAACAGTGGTCGTATTTGTAATCGCAAATTCCTCACAGAGCCCACAATCAATTCGTCGTCTGACCATGAAATTAGCTATGGAGCGATTCGTGTGAGCTGTGAGAATAGAGCAACACGGTAGACCTTATCATCCGGTTCGGTTAAAAGAACGGTCGGAGTGGAGTGAAGAGACCAACGGTTCGCCAAAGCTAAATCGTTTGTTACAGCCTGTTCCGCTAAAGGATTTGAGACACGTCGTTCCTCCTCCGAGATTCCAGCAGCGGTTAAAGCGTTAGAAATCGCTTCATCCGTAAAATCGCTCTTATATAGCTTTGTCGCGACCTCAGCAAATTTGCCGTGTAAACGACCAACCTCAGCTGCGATTGCTAACTTTCGAGCGTTCGGGTGCATCCCTTCCAGGGGCAATTCACGAACGTAAATTGCGACATCTGGTTTAGAGGATGCAAACTGCTTCAACACTTCCCATTCGGGTCCACACGCAGGACACTGAAAGTCTGTAAATACAACGTACTTAACTTTAGCCTTCTCTGATCCAAGAACCGGCTTTGCTGTTCCAAGAACATCCTTGGCGCTAATATTGGGGACGAGCGGCAGGAGATTACTACCGGGACGTATTCCTGGATTTCTTACTAGAGCGAAAACCGAAAAGATTAACAAAGATGCAGATGAATAGATACCTGCAGTTAGAAGTGATGATCGCATCGGTTAACTCCTTCGGCTTGCTTCACGTTTTTTCTTTAAGAGCATGACAATACAAAATAGAAAAACAGGAGTGCCAATCGAAATACCAAGGATCGGCAATAATGGAGTGTCTTCAGTATTTGGATTAGGTCTATTATAGTTTAGAACTCTTTTACCGTCTACAATTTGGTAAACAGATTCTGGATTCTGCGCCGAATTAATAAGCGAATGCTCTGGTTCACTTAGAACGAAGAAATCCTCGGGTGGAATTTGATGCTTAAAGTCTAGAATACTAAGCTTACAACTCTGATCTGCTTCACTGCCAACTGTCTCCCGACTAAACGTAGCCAAGGTACCTTTTTCGGTGATGATCTTTTCTACCGTAAACCGCTTAAAAGCGTGATTACGGGGGCCTGGTAAATATTCATACCCGTTAAGAAATGGTTGACCATTAACAATGCGCACTTCTGTTTTAACAGGCGACTTCTCCCCCCATGAAACAACTTGTTCATTGCCATCTCTTCGCAATGTCCCATCCCCAGCCTGACGAAGCTTTTCTGAAAGCCATCTAGAACCCGTATACCCTAGTACTTGTAACGAGCTTGAAACAGTGTTCGAAACTCCTTCAACCTTACGAACCTCAGGAGACGGCTTTGAATATAGACGACTAAATACGGCATCTGAATCTGGAAAATTACCACGTAAACATATACTCGCGGACACTCTGCCAGAGGGTTTAGAAATCTCAACACTTATAGTCGGATTATGTAGAGGTTCCCCAGGTTTAAAACCCATTATGGAATCAACACGAATATTGTCTCTATATAGTGTGCAACGTTCTAGAACATGGGAATCACCCGGCTGAATATGGGCTATAGCGGTAAGAACGGTGCCGTCACGCAAGGTATCTTCGACTCGAATTAAGCTACTAAGGGCTTGTTCTTGAGAGCCTGCAGGAGCTATTGAAGTCAGCACTAAACTGACTCCAATAGTAGTGATTCTAGAAAAACTAACCACACTCATCCACGTATGTACTCGAAGGTGTACCATTAACAGTTTCGCGATCACCAAGGTAGTGAGTTGTTGTGCTGCACTTTTGAGACAGGTTCGAATTAGTGCAAGTACTCGGCGTAAGGTTAGCTCCGCAACGATATGCAGGGTAGACCGTAACTGAATACTGTGTGGTATCGGTACATGCCTTCGAACCGGAGGTGCAACATGTATTGTTACAGGCAAACCAAGGCAATAAACTGGCATCTCTGGTCTCTTGATCATCATCAGCAAGCACGATACACGTAACTGCGAAACTCGCTAACAACACGAGTACTTGAACTAATCTTTTTCTTTTCACGTAATTCACTAAGATATTACGGTCAACCGTTTCATGGTACTACCTAATATAAGCTAAGTCTACTGAAAATGCAATGGTTTAATGTAAATATCCCAATTCTTTAAAAAGGACTGAGGTTCTTTTCATTTAGTGTGGGTTAGGTTCGGGGTTGATGTTGTTGTGTTGTAGACACTTGACGTATGTTTGAGTGGATTCTGTTGGCTATAGACGAGTTTGACGGGTTCCCCTTATTCCTTCCACCCTTGAAATAGAGTCTTCGTCTTACTAGAACAGTAGGGAGACGAGATCGCCAAAGGGCAAAAGATTCTAGCTGGCGCAGTTGTTTTCAGTGTTGAAGGAGATCGAGGTAGGGGCAAGTAAAGCAAAGAAGCATACCGAAGAGCAGTTCATCGCATTCGTCCAAGAAATCAACGGGGCAAGGTGTTCGTGTGGCCTTAGAATGGGGACCAGTCTGAACTGTATCGACCGCACTCAACGAAAATGATCAGCCCCATAGTCAGCAGAGGAATTGACTTGAGTGCCAATGCCGGGCCACTCAATCTGGCGGTTTATTGAATAGGTCGGACCTCGATACCAAACCCGAACTGCTCGCCGAAACGGGCGGCGGGATGTAGAGATGCAACTTCAACAGCCTCTTCGATGGTATCGGCTTCAACGATAAAGTAGCTGCCAATTTGTTCTTTGGTCTCAAGAAATGGCCCGTCGGTGACGGTGGGTTTGCCGTCTTTTGGACGAATAGTTTTGGCGAGGCTAGTATGTTGTAGCCCTTCTTCGGCACGCACTTTGCCTGTCGCGCGAAACGGAACGCATTGGGCAAAACAGGCTTGCAAGATCTGTTGTTTTCGTTCGTCTGCTTGGCGGTCGAACTCATTCATATCGAGATATCCGAGACATAGAAATAACATGGGAAGTCCTAGGCTGAGGCAGATTGGTTTATGCGTCAGCCTATTTTGGTCGAAGAAGATTCCGCTGTTTCGACAATCATCATGAGCTTTTCCAGTCAGATATGCGCTTTTGGAGCAATCGCTTCTCGGGTTCAAGCTCGGAGAGGCTGAGCGCATGGTTAAGAGCTGAGATCGCTTCTTCGGTTCGGTTCAGTTTGCGCAGGAAGTCGGCTTGAACGGAGTAGGCAAGACCGTATTGCATAAGCTGGCCTCGCGCGAAGATCGCCTCGACGATGGCTAAGCCAGCAGAAGGGCCATTACACATAGAAACAGCAACAGCTCTGTTGAGTTCGACAACTGGTGAGTTGGTTATTACTAGTAGCAGATCGTACAAGCGAATGATTCTGTCCCAATTGGTTGCTTCGACAGTAGGACTTTGCGCGTGAACCGCTAATATCGCGGCCTGAATGCCAAAGATTCCTTGACAGCCAGCCTGGATCGAAAGTTGGATGCCTTCTGCAATCAGGCTCTGATGCCATTTCGTCCGGTCTTGATCGGCAAGAAGAATGACATTCCCGCTGGAATCCATTCGCGTGTCTCGGCGGGAATCTGTTAGCAACATCAAAGCCAGTAGTCCAATCGCTTCGGCATCTGGGCGGAGATCGACGAGTAATCGAGCCAAGCGGATCGCTTCGTTTGAGAGTGAAGTCTTTGTGAGTGAATAGCCTGACGACGCGTAATAGCCTTCATTGAAAACGAGATAGGCGACCCGGAGAACATTCGCGAGTCGCGCGTTTAGGTCCTCGCTGGCAGGTAGGTCAAACGGTTGTTGTACTTCGCGGAGCTTCGCTTTTGCGCGAACAATTCGTTGAGCAATGGTGGGACCAGGGCACAAAAACGCTTTGGCGATTTCCTCCGTTGTGAGCCCGCAAACCTCGCGGAGGGTGAGCGCGATCTGTCCTTCGTTTGGCAATGAAGGATGGCAGCACATCAGGATAAGGCGAAGGGTGTCATCCGCAATCTCCTCGTCTGAAATATCGTCTGGCTCGCTCATAGTTTCGGGCGAAAGTGTGGTGAGTCGTTCGCGACGCCGAATGGCGTCGATTGCTTTGAAACGACCAGTAGATATAAGCCAAGCGGTGGGTTTTGCCGGAATCCCTTCCAAAGGCCACTGCTTGAGGGCAGCGGCGAAAGCTTCTTGAGCCATATCTTCGGCAAGGTCAAGGTCCGCCGCAACCCTAACGATTGCGGCGATGACCTTAGCACGTTCAAATCGATACAGATGGTCTATCTGTTGCTCGATCTCGGTTCTCAAAAGCGTCCCTCTTGGGGACTATCTTGGTCTAGTGAAATGGCCTAACCTCGACAGGGGCGCGACAAGCAATGTTTGCCTTTTTGCCCCAATCTAGTGCGGATTCCATATCAGGCAGTTCGAGAACCCAAAAGCCGCCGACGTGCTCTTTGGTCTCCAAGTAGATTCCGTCGGTGACCACCTGATCGCCGTTCGCTCCAGTGCGAATCGACTTGGCGGTTTCTCGTGGTTGCAGGCCACCAACGAAAGTGCGAATACCGGCATTAACCATTTCGATGTTGAGATCGTCGATGGCTTTGCCCATTGAGGGATCCTCTTTCGATCCATCGTATCCGATGGGGTGATGAATGGCGACTAGAAACTTCATGGGTATTTGTCCGCTTATTGTTCTACAGTCTGCTGTGTTTGCGACTGTAAATAGTTGTCGATCTCGTATTGCGCCTTTCGACAAATTCCTTTCGCAATGATCTATTTATAGTAAAATCACCGCCTTATGAAAGGTTGCCTCGTAGTTGGACTTTCCGTTATGGCTATGACGCCAGCCTTGGCGCAAGATCCGGGTTTAAGCCCAAAATTACAGCCATTCTCTTGGTCGATTGGGACGTGGAAGGCATCTGGCAACATCGAGTTTGGAGGTAAGAAAACGCCAATCGAATCTGAGATGACGGTTTCGGTCGATGGGGAATTCCTAAAAATCGTCTCTGCCGATAAGTCAGGCGGCTATACCCTCACCAAGACTTGTATGACTGGTTGGGACCCCGAAAAGAAGGAGTACACAAGCTACACTTTTACGAATATGGCGAGTACGGCTCGTATCGNNGGGCACGGTCAATATGCGACCGATAAACTTGTCATGACTTCCGATCCGTGGAAAGCCGAGGGCATGACCAGCATCGTTCGCGAGACGTTTTCCAAGCTTCCAAACGGTGGTTTTAGGTTGTTAATGGAATTTAAAGCCGGTGATAAATGGCTTACCGGCCTTAAATTGGATTACATGAAAAAGTGACTAGGCTCTGAGTTGTTTCCAGTTTCCTTCTGACAGAATTTCGACCTTATCATCGACTACCAAGAAGCCGGTTTCGTCATCAATGGCATAGGCTGGATTGTCGAGCTTGGCTGCCCATCGCTCAGCGGTTTCCATGGTGTTATGGGGCAGGGCTGGGTGATCGAGGTGAGGGAAGATCGAGAAATCGACAAAGCCGAGCGTTTTGGCAGTGTCGGACGGGTGTTTCCATTCGACAAATTCCTCACCGATGGTTGGGGTCATCACCATACTCCCGGCGCTAAGTCCGACATAAACAAGGTCCAAATTCGGGAGCATTTCGGCAAGCCCGGTTTCTTGCATCCAATAGCAAAGAAACATCGGGTCGCCGCCGTTGACCAATAGAACATCTGCTTCTTCGACCGCTGATACCCAATAGTCTCGTTTGATGCTCGGCAGGGCGGTGAGTTCAAGGACACCCATTGATTTCCAACCGAGTTCGCACATTGGAGTTGTCGAGGTGCCACTGAGAAACCCCCAGGCATGCGATAACCCATTAGGAATGGCGTAGATCGCAGTCGGAATGCACAGAGCTTTCGCCTCTTCGGTGGGTTTGCCGAGGAGGTTCGTGAGTGCATTGTGAAGGGTTTTGTTCTTGATGCCAGCGGAGGTGAGAAGTAACTTCATGAGCGGAACAGAATGCCCGGCTGAACCCCGGTGTATTAGTATTTAATAGTTTTGCTACTTTACTGCTCTAAATCTCCTTTGGATAAGCTGGATAGTCGGGAGTTTAACGGCCCAGAACTTTACTAGCAGTAAATGCAACGAACTTATTCCTCTTGAAAGAAGATGGGGCGAATTTCGAGCGGCATCCGGTTGATCTTTGCTCCTTTTCGAGCCCAAACCATGGCTTCTTCTAGGTTGGCCGCTTCGATGATAAGCAATCCGCCAACATGCTCTTTGGTCTCAATATAGGGACCATCGGTTTCCATAATGCTCCCGTCAGATTGGGCGATAAGGGTCTTTGAGTGCTCGATTGGGTACAGCCCACAAGCAAAGAACAATGCGCCTGCCGCTTCGAGCTCTGCGTTGAACGTATGGATTTCACTCGCCATTTTCTCGTCGACAGCAGAAGGATCGAAGTTATCGGCGAGATAGCCGTTTAGTAGAAATTTCATTTTTTTGTTACCTGCAGTAGTGGCTCATTTTGAGTTGAACCATGGATCTATAATCTAGTCGTTCGAAAGTTTCGGAAATCGACAAAAGCTCTGGAAATTGTAAAGGATTTCGAGATTCTTGGTATGTGATTGAGTCCGGAAGTTCGGCAATGAGATCCTCCACCAATGGATGGATCTTGGATCGATTAAAATGCGCGATATTGATGGATGAGTCTATTGTAAAGCTGAGAGCTAAACGAGACACTGAGAGAGCCGAGGTAAGACGCTCGATTGTCGAAAGTTCGAAACTGACCACCGCCTAT
The DNA here is from genome assembly GCA_002336105.1 of Chthonomonas sp. UBA1950. Lineage (GTDB taxonomy): Bacteria > Armatimonadota > Fimbriimonadia > Fimbriimonadales > Fimbriimonadaceae > Fimbriimonas. Next base: position 14,106 of record DDEQ01000012.1, read on the forward strand.
ATTGCGATGAACGCACTTGCGACTGCTGTGGCGAGTTATGGCTTGCTAGCAGATAGTGTCGCAGTGGTTATTGGAGCAATGATCATTGCCATGCTACTTGGACCCATTATGGGATTGGCATTAGCCCTGGTCGATGGCGATACCATATTGCTGCGCGATGCGTTGATTGCCGAGACGGCCGGCGCTGTCATCGTGCTCATCATCGGCGGTGTCATTGGAAGGTTGCACTACGACATCCAGATCACTCACGAGATTCTTGTACGCACCAAGCCAAATCTGCTTGATCTAGCCGTTGCCTTATTCGGTGGAGCGGCAGGTGCCTATGCGACGGCCTCGCCCAAAGTAAGCGTTGGATTGGTCGGAGTAGCAATTTCGACCGCCCTGGTTCCTCCGTTGGCAAGCTGCGGAATCTGCCTTTCTCGCGGATTGTTGCCGCAAGCAGCAGGAGCGTTCATCTTGTTTGCAACCAACTTGGTTGCTATCCAATGTGCTTCGTCTCTCGTCCTTTATTTGTTTGGGTTTCACCACATCACCAAACGTTCGGCGGACGATGCGGGATATGTCAGGCGTTTAGCGTTCGATTTGGTTGCCCTGCTTGCACTCGGTGTGTTCCTATATTTTCAGTTGGCATCAACTATAAGCGAACAACAGTTTGATCGCCGTGTCCGAAGCCAACTGGAGTTGGGATTACAAAATGTTCACGGCGCTTACCTATCAGAGATTCGATACGTAGAACAGCCTGAACGTTTCGTTGTGGTAGCTGTCGTTCGAACGCCGAATTCGGTCACGCCCGAGCAGACCGCCCAACTTGAGTCTTCTCTCGGCTCCCGACGGGGAAAGCCGATTGAGCTTCACGTGCGCTCTTTGCTCACAAAAGAAGCAACAACGAAGGGGTACTTGCATGTGATTGAGCCAGAGGCTCAACCCGTCGAAATCCCTCGCGAAATACCAGTAGAAGAACCGAATCCATCATCGAGCCAACTGTGAACGCATCGGGTCAGGAGAGCTCTATCGGATATTGGATTGGCTCGAAATGAAGGGATGAATGCTCGATAAATTTGAATTACTACTGTTGGTAGCGGCTTTGGTGGCGCTTATGGCGAGAAGGCTGAAGCTTCCATACACGGTTGGACTCGTCTTTGCTGGGGCGGGCCTTGGCTTCACTGGCATCCTCGAAGGGTTCACACTAACCCGAGACTTAGTTTTTCGGATTCTGTTACCTCCACTCATTTTTGAGGCGGCACTGTTCATCAACTGGAAGGACCTTAGGCAAAACATAGTTCCGGTTTTCGCTTTGGCGAGCGTAGGGGTGGTGGTTTCAGCCGCCATCATCGCTGGGCTCATGGCTTTATCAGTTGGTTGGCCAGTCCTCGTCGCGGCGGCATTTGGATCTCTTATTGCGGCGACGGACCCTGTCTCGGTGATAGCGCTCTTTAAGGAGATGAAGGTTGAGGGGAGGTTGCGGCTACTGGTCGAGGCCGAAAGTCTGCTCAACGATGGCGTTGCGGCGGTTGCGTTTTCCTTTGCCATGACAATCGTGATGTCAGGCGGATTATCTCCCGTTCAAGGTGCTGTTCTCGTTTTACGCGAAGTTGGCGGAGGCGTTGCTTGTGGGGCTATCTGCGCTGGATTGATGCTGTATCTGGCCGGAAAGACACATGAGCATCTGGTTGAACTAACTTTTACAACTGTGACCGCATTCGGATCCTATCTTCTAGCCGAACACCTCCATTGCTCCGGAGTATTGGCCGTCTTGGTTGCAGGGCTTATGGTAGGAAATATCGGGCATGTTCGCGCGATCACCGAAGAGGGCCGAAGTGCGGTCAATGCCTTTTGGGAGTTTTTCGCCTTTGTAGCGAATTCGATTCTGTTCCTCCTCATCGGGGTACGAGAGATGTCGTTAAGCCCGAACCTGATGAGGGAACTTCCTGTTATTGCGATGGCGATATTGGCTTCGCTGTTGGCTAGGGCTGTGAGTGTTTACAGCATCTGCGGGGCTTTGGGGCGCTCAAAGCATAAGATTGAACTCGCAGATCAGCACATACTCTTTTGGGGTGGGCTTAAAGGTGCTCTCTCGTTGGCGCTTGTGCTGGGTTTGCCTGAGTCCTTTCCGCACAGAGTTGAGATTCAGGCAGCGGCGTTTGGAGTCGTTGCATTTTCGGTAGTGGCTCAGGGACTGAGTGTTCCAGTTCTGATTCGGCGGATGTCTCAAAAGAAGTAGTGGTTGCTGGCTCGCTATGATTGCCATTTTGGATTTGCTATCGGAACGGACTCTTTATCGGACCGAGACGGTCCGAATACCCACGACCGAGACGGTCGTGCCACCAAAGCACACAAGTGGTAACCGAGCCAACAAACAGCTAGATCTACCCAAAGAAGGGATACAAAAAACTCCCAAGCCTTCGTGAGACTTGAGAGTTGGTACTCCGGACGGGAGTCGAACCCGCGATCTTCGCCGTGAGAGGGCGATGTCCTGGACCACTAGACGACCGGAGCAAGCCTCAAGAAGATACCTCAGAAGGGCTCCAAAGTCAAGGGTGGGGAACAGATCGAGGAAGGAACTCGACCTAGAGGTCTAGGATTGCTTGCGGGATACCGAAACGAATGCACTCGTAGACTATTTTTGAGCGGGGAAGTGTTGAAACCAGTCCTTCACCACGATAGGCTGGATGGATGTAGGATTCTGGTCGAAACTGAATAGAATCTAGTGTCTTTTCTGATTCATGCCGGTGAAGATGTGATGAGTAGCAGAACACGGGCCTCGCAGTTTCGTCACTTTGAGTGGCGGGAGTATGGCTATCAAAAAGGCGGGCGATTGATCCGAATTCGCCAAATTGCCTGGTCGAATTAGTGATGCGTGGTTATCCTTCTGCCGAGAATTGGAGAGTTCAAGGGGTGACCTAGCAGAAAAGGTGACCTCGTTTGGCAATTCATCTGAGGCAAAACAATGATTACAATGATATTAGGCATGCTCATCGGCGCGCAAACTTTACACGACCTTCCCTACGTTTCCAATGGGGTTGAGAGCCAGAAACTCGACCTGTACCTGCCAGAGGGCGTAGGCAAACACCCAGTTCTCGTTTTTGTTCACGGCGGCGGTTGGCAAGGCGGTGACAAAGCAGGCGCAGGGGGAAATCAGAGGCTTGTCAATCGAGGCATCGCAGTTGCTTCAATCAACTATCGGCTGAGTCACGAAGCCGTTTTTCCTGCTCAGATTCAAGATTGCAAAGCAGCTATCCGATGGTTGAGATCGAACGCAGCCAAATATTCCCTTGATGCAAGCAAAATCATCGTTTCTGGCAGTTCGGCCGGAGGACATCTTGTTGCCCTTCTCGGAACAAGCGGCAACACAAAAACCTTCGATGTTGGCGAGAACCTTAACCAAAGCAGTGCGGTTCAAGGCGTGGTCGATTATTTCGGCCCGACCGACTTACTTAAGATGGATGAAGGTTCACTGCCAGGAAGCCTGAAGCATCTTGAGCCAAATTCTCCCGAGTCAAAATTGATGGGAGGCAACCTGTCCACAAAGAAAGATTTGGCAGGCAAAGCAAACCCCATTACTTACATTTCGAAGTCAACGCCTCCCTTTTTCATTGCCCATGGAACCGAAGATCATGTGGTGAATTTTGGTCAAAGTCAGTTGCTGTACGATGCGCTGAAGAAGGCTGGCATTTCGGTTACTTTGCACCCGGTGAAGGGTGCGGATCATGGATTTAACGGTGCCACTCAAGATCAGCGCCGAGAGTTATTCCTTAAGATGACCGAGTTTGTTGAGGGCATCCTCAAAGGAAAATAGTCCCCTATTTGAAGTCAATTAACAGCCTGCTACGCTATATAAAACCTTATCGTATATGGGCCATCCTCGCTCCTCTCTTCATGATGTTGGAAGTGGCGATGGACCTGATGATGCCTCGCGCCGTACAGCATGTTGTCGACGAGGCAATCGCCAAAGCCGATTCTTCACTTGTTCTTTATTACGGGTTGTTCATGTTTGGCGCGACCGTTATGGGAATCTTTGGCGGCGTGATGTGTGGATTCTCTGCTATTCGCGCAGCGATGGGATTTGGCGCAGATCTCCGCCATGCGCTTTACAAAAAGATCCAGTCTTTTTCGTTTGGTAACCTCGATGAACTCGATACTGGCTCACTCATTACTCGGGTAACGAACGACGTCACCCAAGTGCAGGACATCGTCTCGATGGTGCTTCGAGGGATGATTCGCGCGCCGCTTCTATTGATCGGCGGCCTAACAATGGCGATCCTCACCAGCCCGCAGTTGGCGCTTTTGTTCTTAGGACTAGTTCCCGTCGTTATCGGGTTTCTCATCTTCATCATTCGCCGTACTTATCCCATCTACGGCGAGGTTCAACGTAGGCTAGATCGGCTTAATAGTCGATTGCAGGAAAACCTTGAAGGCGTTCGCGTGGTCAAGGCATTTGCGCGCGCAAAGTTTGAAGAGGAACGTTTTGATCAAGCCAATGACAGTCTTCGCGATGGCAACCTGAAAGCGGCTCGATTTGGCGTTTTGCCTGGGCCATTTATGATGGTGGTTCTCAACGTTGGCGTAGTCGCTGCGCTCTGGATTGGAGGAGTCGGTGTTTCGAAGAACTCGATCAGTGTTGGCGAAATCGTGGCGTTTGTGAATTACCTGGGCATGACGTTGATGGCTCTCATGTTCTTCAGTATGATGCTCACCCAGCTTTCGAGGGCTGCCGCTTCCGCCGAGCGCATCGTGGAGGTTCTTCATACAGAAGCTCTCGTTACATCTCCTGCTGATCCTAAGTTGCCGTCAGAGTCAGGAGGGGCAATTGAGTTTGACCACGTTCATTTTGCTTATGGCGACTCAGACGAAGCCCTGACGGATATTCATTTCAAGGTCGAGCCAGGGCAAACGGTCGCAATCCTAGGTTCGACAGGCGCCGGCAAGTCCAGTCTTGTCAATCTCATCGGGCGATATTATGATCCAACTCAAGGGACTATTCGACTGGACGGACTTGACCTTCGAGAATATGAAGAGAGCGTTCTGAGGCAAAGAATAGGAATTGCTTTTCAGGAAGCCGTACTCTTTTCAGGAAGCATCCGCGACAACATTCGGTACGGAAAACCGGACGCTACGGAGGTCGATGTCGAGCTGGCGGCTGAAGTCTCTCAAGCCTCCGAGTTCATTCGGAGTAAGCCGGATGGGTACGACACCGAGGTTGGCCAGAGAGGAGTTAACCTTTCGGGCGGCCAAAAGCAACGAGTCGCGATCGCAAGAGCGCTCGTCCGCAAGCCCGAAATCTTGATCCTTGATGACAGTACAAGCGCGGTGGATATGCGCACCGAAGCCAGAATTCAAGAAGGTTTGGTTCGAACAGCAAAAGGGCAGACACGTCTTATTGTCGCTCAAAGAATTAGGAGCGTTATGCACGCCGACAAGATCCTGATCATGCATGACGGTCGCATTGTTGCCGAGGGCACTCATAGCGAATTAATGGCAAATAGCCCTATTTACAAGGAGATTTTTGATAGTCAAAAAACAAGGGACGAAGAGGTAAGAGATGCGACAGAGTAATTCGCAGAACAACGCTCCGCTCCCATTTGGACCACGTCACAACTTCGGTGGCGAGAAACAAAAAGTCGCCAACAAGAAAGGCACTATTCGGCGAATTGCGAGTTACATGAGCGAACAAAAGCTTGCTCTGATTCTCGTTGGAGTCTTAGTGGTTTTTGCCACGGGTTCAGGGCTACTTGGTCCAATTCTGATGGGTCGAGCGATTGACCAATATATTGCCAAACACGATTTGCCTGGTCTTGTTGGAATATGCTCGCTCATGTTGGCATCGTACGTTTTCGCAGCTGCCCTGACTTGGATGCAAGGCTACGTCATGGTTGGGGTGGCAACAAAGACGATCTACAAAATTCGAAGCGACCTGTTTCACAAATTGCAGCAGTTGCCCGTTGGCTTCTTTGACTCAAGATCTCACGGCGACCTCATGAGCCGTTTGACCAACGACGTCGAGCGACTCAGCTCTTTACTCACGGATAGCTTCGCTCAGATGGTATCCAGCTTGCTGAACCTCGTTGGAATCTTCGTCGCCATGTTATTTCTTAGTCCAACCTTAACGCTTGTCACGGTTGGATCGCTTGCAGGAATCAGCTTGTTCTTTAACAAGGTGATCGTAAAAAGAATTGGGGTCGGATTTCGAGCTCAGCAGCAGAGTCTCGGCGAACTCAATGGCATTGTTCAAGAGTCGATTTCGGGACAAAGGGTTATCAAGGCTTACGCCCAAGAATCTTCGTGGCTTTCTAGATTTGACAAAGCAAACAACGAACTAAGGGCGGCCTCGACCCATGCTCAGACGTTTGCGGGAACGATTGGTCCGATGATGAACGGAGGGAACAACCTTTCGCTCGCACTCATAGTTGGCACAGGAGGTTGGCTGGTCGTTCAAGGATTCTCCACGGTTGGAACTATCGCGGCATTCATCAACTATGCGCGGCAATTTGGCCGACCGCTCAACGATCTTGCTAACTTGTTTAGCAATGTTGAGTCTGCACTCGCTGGGGCGGAGAGAGTTTTTGAAACCATCGACGAACAACCGGAGCCGGACGCTCTAGCGACTACCGATGACGTCGACTTTAGCGGAGACATTGTGTTTGAGAACGTCACCTTCTCTTATACACAGGGAACCCCGATCCTGAAGCAGATCAATCTTCACGCGAAGCCAGGCGAAACGGTGGCGCTTATCGGCCCAACCGGTGCAGGGAAAACCACGATTGTTAATCTCCTGACGAGGTTTTACGAAATCGATTCAGGCAAAGTCATGATCGATGGAACCGACCTCAAGCAAATTCCGAAGCGAGTTCTTAGGCGTAAGCTTGGAATCGTCTTGCAGGACAATTTCCTGTTTGTAGGAACGGTTAGAGAGAACATTCGCTACGGCAGGCTAACTGCAACCAATGCGGAAGTTGTAGAGGCAGCCAAGATGGCTAACGTTGACGAATTCCTAAGACATCTGCCACATGGGTACGACACGATGTTGACCGAAAGGGGTAGCAACCTTAGCCAGGGTCAGCGCCAGTTGCTGTCGATAGCGAGGACGCTTCTTGCCGATCCTCAGATATTGATTCTGGATGAGGCAACGAGTTCTGTCGATACGAGAACGGAACGCAACATCCAGGAGGCCATGTTGCGGTTAATGAAGGGAAGGACGTGCTTTGTTATCGCGCATCGCTTAAACACAATTCGGACTGCCAACCAAATTCTTGTTCTTCAGAACGGCGAGATCACAGAACACGGAAGCCACGAAGAGCTGATGGCTCGACGTGGCTTCTATTTCAGTTTGCTTTCAGGGTCTACAGAAAGCATCGACGATGCGGTGGGTGCGAACGATTAGGACTTCGAGATCTTGAAGGAGATTTCGCAACGGTCTTTGCCTTCGCCTCGGCAAGTAATCACAGAGTCAACATTTCCAGTGACGTCGCCTGTGATCTTGCCGGTCGCAAGATCTAGCCAAAGCTTCAGGAAGCTTCTGTTTTTCGCTGGGCTGATGTCGCAAGGGTCATCTCCGCCTCCAACTCCGCTGTCTTCATCGAAGATGGAGATTCGAATTGGAACCTTCTCGCCTACGTATTTGTTGGTGAGAGACCAACCTGGGGTGATCGTATTCTTATTATCGATTGTCTCGAATGACTTGAATCTATCATCGATTTCAATACGTGCGTAGAAGTCAGCTTCCTTTTGACCTGGGAATGGATCTACATCGTCGATCGACTTCACTCGGGTGATTTCAACTTTTATGTTTGCAGAGAGCGGAGGTGCTACCGGTTTTTCGACATGACCATCTTCGCCGACCTGTTTCATGAACAGCTTGCTATACACTCCAGCCATCACCATCGACATTTGGTTTGGCTTTCCATGAACGCGCCATTGGTTGCTCCCGTCGAGCATGTAGTTGAAGCCAAGCATGGCGTTGTCTTCATTCATCGTCGTCACGCTGGGCGAGACTGGAAGCATCTGACTGTTGGGATTTCGGACCTTTTGAAGATCTTGAATCAACCGATTCACCTCTGACTTCGGCAGCAGGATCAACTTCGTCATCTGAATCGTGTTGTAAGCAGGAGCAAAAGATGTGGCATCCCACTGGCCGTTCGCTTGTTTGATCAGGTTCTTCGCTTCAGCTAAGGTGATGTTTGTCGCATCAGGATCGTGCTTGCTACCAGGTCCTAGAATCTTGTCGAAGTAATTCTCCGGTCGGTTGAAGTAGTCGATGATCTCGTCAGGTGTGTATCCAGTCACGGATTTCAAGATGGCGTTGAGCATCGATTCCTTGATTTCATCGATGACTTCTTTAAACGGCCCGAGAAGCGTATCCAGAATGTCTGAGATCTGGGCCCTTGTCAGGCCGACGAAGTCTGGCAAACCCGCCATGGAAAGTAGATGCTGATTGATGTAGTCGTTGCAGGCGTCGATCAACTTCTCTTTGATCTCCTTGCTGCTCATGTCTGCGTTTGGGTTGTAGACCAGCAAGCGAGCTACCTTCTCCGAGAACGTTGGCCAAGCCACGAGACCAGAATCGATATCTTGGATCCAAGCTTTGATATATGCCTTCTTGATCTTCGCGGACACGTCATAGTCAAACCGACTAAGGTTCATCTCGTCGAGTCTTTGCGTTAGGTAGTTTCGAAGTCGCGAGAATATCCGTGGAACCGAAAGCCTAGCCGGATCCATTGTCTTTCCAGAACCTATGACTAACAACTTGTTTTCTAGTGTTGAGCCAATTGGCGCTTTGATCATGTTCTGGTAGATCCAATCTCGAACTGTGTTATCTCCAGAGCTAGGGAAGATAGAGAAACCCTTGTCTTGAATGAAAGGGGTCTGCTTACCGATATAGCCCTCAAGTACAAGATGTCTAAGAGCATTGGTTCCCATCTCAAATGGTCCACCTGCGTAATGGTTTACAAAGGTGTGCATATACATATCGCCTGCAGCATGAAACATAAACCCAGCAACAAATGCCCTCACTTTGGGGTCTGCATTCTTTGAGTTCTGCCACATGTGTTCGAGCCATGAATTGGACCCTTGGTCATAGGAGTTCTCAGGGTGGATCATGCATTGACCAGTGATAATATCTGGATAGGCGTCAGGTCCGAGTACACCCGCGTTAAATACGCCTCGGTACTGAGTAATAGCTTTATACATGGCTGGGTCTACCGCGTAGTCTCCAACTTTACTAATCACCTGACCCGTTGAGTAGTTGACCAGATAGAACGGCACTTTGCCATCCTTAACTTCTCTTAACGCCATGTCAGCTAAGTAGATGTGAGATTTAGGCTTCCAAGCAGACGCTAACGGCACGAGTGTGCACGCTAGTGTGGCAGCCATAGCAAATCGAAGATGATGTGAATTGATTCGTGTTCTATACGAAAGCTTTTTCATTTGATGCTCCGCTCTGAGGTGAGAGTGAAAGGATCATACCAACGGAAAAGGCACTAGTTTTGCGATTGAAATAGATATCACGGATTCGTCACGCATTTGTCACGCCTTGTCATGGGCTGAGGAAAAAAGCCTGATTAGTGAAATGAATATTGACAGTTAAGCGTCATAAAGTTGGGTGTTGATGCATGGGGCATATTCATCTGATAAAGAACCGAAAGTCTGCATATTTCTACACAAAAAGGTAGGTGTAGCCAAAAAAGACCATATAATAACTGGGAATTTCCGTTAGGGAGATTCCAGTGTTATGAGTTTTTGTGTTTCTTTTGTGTGTCAGCCTAAACTTCCAATCAAGATATGGAAAACGAACTTAAGCGCGAGTGCGCAGTGGAATCCAGGTGTCAGAAAGACGCTTAAGGATTCAGTGCGACCGCAGCCCGAGGTAGGCCCTTTATAAGGCAGTTCCCGTTTCGAAATCCTGCGGTTTTATACAGGATTGTTTCATTAGCAGCAGTAACCTAATCATCTAGTGGGTGATACGTGGTTGGAATAGATGACATGTTTCAAGATGTCTATTTGCAGGATATTAACTGAGTTGTGTCCATGAAAATCATGACATTTTTGCAGCACTAATGATGCGTAAGCATAACCAACTACCATTAAACTCCTTAGTATTATTTGCTCAAAAAAACCGCAATCTTTGCTCTCCGAATTGGTTTTGAACAGAACTATGTTTTACTTACGGGCGAAAGTTCTCTGTGAAACAAAACACGTTTTCCAAGGTGCGTAATAATGGAAATTGTTCATCTTCTAAGATTCAGTCTAGGCAGTCTAGTTGCCTCTATTGCTCTGTCCTCTACTGCGTTTGCTACTAACTACTATGTTGCAACTAATGGCTCAGATTCGAACCCTGGAACGATAGATAAGCCATTTAGTACGCTTTGCATAGCAACGCTCACAATGCAGCCTGGAGATACCGTGTACATGCGCGGTGGAACCTATAGATACACCACTCGCCAAACTGTCAGAGGTGGTTCTGCAGGAGCGCCAAAGAATGTGGTCGCCTATCCAGGCGAGACGCCAATCTTGGATTTATCTTACTACGCTGGCACAGACGATCCTTTTTGTGCATCAGGTGCCTACATTGTTATTGATGGGCTCGATTTTCGAAACAGTAAGAGACATGGTGTATCGTTTTACAAAGTCCACGACGTTACCCTTCGAAACTGCAATTTCAGTAACGCGAAAGGTAGTGCGATCTATTTTGGTTACTCTGCACTGGGATACGCTTATGGGCTGACCGTGGAGAACTGCAAGGCAACCTATTGTTGCCAGTCCAACGCCAATCCGCTCAATCGCACGACTTGGCCACCCGCAATATCTATTGATCGCGCCAGTAACGTGGTCATTTCAAATTCAACAGTCTCCAACAACTATGGAGAGGGAATTGGAATACGATGCTCTAAGGATGTGAATATCTCCGGCAATTTAGTGCTCGACAACTTTAGCGTGGGTATATACCTGGATGATAGCTCTGACCTAACCGTTAGTTCGAACTATGTCTACTCGACCGGTGATTCGCGATTCTTGCGTGATGGTAGAACGATGTACGGAATTTGTCTGTCACATGAAGCCGGTCCAGAATTAGGAGGCTTGCCATTGAACAATATCCTCATCACCAACAACGTCATCACTAAAACGCATGTTAGTTTCTACTATGCAGGATTCGGTCACACTGGTGGGATACAAAATGTCCGCTTCACTCGAAACACTATTTGCTACGGTTATAACTACATGCTTTTAGCCGAGGCTGATCCAGCGCATAGTGGAAACGTCTTCTCAAATAACATTTTCTATTCGGCCCCCACGTATAACATACAGAAGAACCTGTCGTTACCAGGATTCTCATTCAGCGCAAATTGCTGGTGGGGCGGTGTTCAAAGTCAGCGTATTAACGGCGCTGGAGATATTATCGCCGACCCTAAGATGGCGAGCCCAGGCAATAACGCCTTGTCAAGCTATAAGTTGCTAGCCGATAGCCCTGCCCTGAAACTTCAGATCGGCTCCCTGCTTCCATAACAGATGAGAACGTTTTGAAATCGACTACTTCGCCTGAGATTTAGCCCGAGTAGTCGATTTCCTGGTAGTCAGGAGGTAAAGAACACACGACGTTGCAATGCCGCAACACGCTCCGGCCAGAGTATCAGTCGGCCAGTGTACACCGCGATAAACTCTGCTGAAGCCGACTAACATGGCCCAAGGGATCGCGAGCAATGACCACTTATCTCTTCGTAATAGAATGAGCATTGTCGCAAGCGCGAATGCCGTCGTGGTATGTCCGCTAGGGAAGCTATTGTTGCCAAAAAACGATTCTTGAGCATGAGCCCATGGTAGTTGGCTCGGGCGAGGTCGAGGGATAAGTGCTTTGAGACCATCAGCTACTAGCCACCCCGAAATGGCTGTGCTCAGTATGAGTGGCCAGACTAATGGTTTCCATTTTGGTAACAACAAGAGGCTCAGCACCACGATCGCCTGAACCCAACCTAACCCAGTCGAGCTAATGGCCCAAAAGATTGGATCGAGCCAACCTCGATGAAGGTCGATGTGGATGGCTCGAAAAAGGGTGAGGTCTAGAGGCGTCATGCCTCGAAGATGCCCATTGAACGGAATTTGTTGTACCGGTTTTCGCGAATATCAATTGGGCTTAGCTGGTCGAGTTCGTTGAGGTGCTTCGTGATTGCCTCGCGAACAGTAATAGCTGCAGAAACTGGATCACGATGTGCTCCTCCCTCTGGTTCAGGCAAAACTTCGTCGATGAGTTTAAGTTCGAACGCGCTTTGTGCGGTTAATTTAAGTGCGCGGGCTGCCTCTGGACCACGCTCTGGCATTCGCCAAAGAATGGCAGCACAACCTTCGGGTGGGATTACCGAGTAAATCGCGTGCTCTTGCATCAAAACACGGCTTGCAGCCGCAATTCCAAGTGCGCCGCCACTGCCACCTTCGCCAATAACTACTGAAATCGACGGAACCGTAAGTTCGAACATCTTGAGCATTCCTGCGGCAATGCCCTCGGAAATGCCTCTCGCCTCGCTCTCTACGCCGGGGTCTGCCGCTGGTGTGTCGATGAAAGTAATCACTGGCATCCGGAACCGCTCAGCCATATCGAACAGCCGGATGGCTTTTCGATAGCCTTCCGGCTTTGCCATTCCAAAGTTTCGGAACTGACGTTCCTGGATGTTTCGGCCCTTCTGATGACCAAGAACAATCACTGGTCGGTTGCCAAACATCGCTGTTCCACCCACGATTGCTTTGTCGCGAAATCCACGGCGGTCTCCATCTAGTTCAACAAAGTTGTTGCACAACGCTTGAATGTAGTCCAATGTGTAAGGACGTTTTTCGGCACGAGCAACAAGAACCTTTTCCCAGGGGCCAAGGTTCGAGTAAAGCAAGTGAATGTAACGGTCCCTGCGTTCCTCAATTTCGACGATCTTAGCTTGTAGTTCTTCTCGCTTGTCTTCGTCAACTTCCTTCTTGGCAAGGTCCTTCAGTTTGTGAAGCGAATCGTCTAATTCCCGTAGTGGACGCTCCCATTCGTTGTGGCTCTTTGGCTGCTCACTAGACATAAAGTGCGCCTCCCAATGTTTTGACTAGATTGATTAAAGTGCCTCGCATTTCCTTTCGGACAACGATCTTGTCTACCATGCCGTGTTCAAAAGCCCATTCTGCGGTTTGAAAGTCGTCTGGTACCCGGTGGACTCCAGCCTGCTTGTTCACGCGCGATCCAGATAGGCCAACCAATGCTTTGGGCTCGCAAAGGATTACGTCGGCGACACTAGCATAGCTTGCTAAGACACCAGCCATCGTGGGATCGGTAAAGACAGCGATAAAAGGAACTCCCTCGCGATTACATCGGCTGACGGCGGCGGTCGTTTTTGCCATCTGCATTAGCGAAATGAGGCCTTCCTGCATTCTCGCACCACCAGAAGCGCAAATAATGATCGCGGGCTTCTTTTCATCGACCGCTCGCTCGAGAGTGCGCGTCACCTTTTCGCCATTGACCGAGCCCATCGAACCTCCCATGAAGCTGAAATCAGCGACGGCGGTTACAACAGCTTTGCCGTCGAGCAAAGCACGACCGCTAATCATCGAGTCATGAGTGTCAGACTTTAGCTTAGAAGCTTCAAGCTTGGCGTGATACTCGGGGAACTCAAGCGGATCGAGCGACCTGAGATCAGCATCGCATTCCTCGAATGTGCCGGGATCAAACGTAATATCGATTCGGAGTTTGGCCGATAAGCGGTGATGAAAGCCGCAATACGGACAAACTCGTAGGTTTTGCTCGAAGTCTACGGAGAAGACGGTCTTTTTACAGTTCGAGCACTGAAGAAAGGCTTCGCCCTTGGTCTGCGCCATGGTTCAGGGCGGAAGGATACCCGGGATCGGCCATTTCCTACTTTGGACCTTTCAAAAGGCGCAAACCATTTAAGATGACGAGCACCGTTGAACCTTCATGGCCCACAACGGCTACCGGTAGCGGCAGTCGAGTGAGAAACGATGCAATCGTCAGTGCGGTGATCATGCCAGTCGCAAACAGAAGATTCACGCGAATCACGCCGCTGGTCTTTCGTCCAAGCCGAATCAACTCGGGAATTCTCTCCAATTTGTCGTTCATTAGAACGACATCGGCGGCGTTTAATGCGATGTCGCTTCCAAGCCCACCCATGGCAACGCCGACGGTCGAAGTCGTCAAAGCAGGCGCATCGTTGATTCCGTCTCCGACCATCAGAGTCTTGCAACCGGAGTCTGTGAGTTCTTTGATTGTGCTCGCTTTGTCGGCGGGCAAAAGCCCTGCTCGAACCTCGGTAATCCCGACTGACTCGCCAATCCGGCGTGCTGTAGCGGGGGTGTCGCCAGTAAGCATCACGACCTTGTTGATCCCTAGAGACCTAAACTCTCCAAGAATCTCTGACACATTTGACCGGATCGCGTCTGAAAAGCCGAGAGCTGCCAGAGTGTCCCCTTTTGCAACCGCTGCAAGCGGCATACCTGTAGAAGCAAGCTCATCGATATGCTCTCGAAATTCCTTAGATATGCTGAGGCCCTCTTCTTCCAAATACGCCAATTTGCCAATGTAAACCCGTTCGTCGTTTACGAGACCGGTTACCCCATGACCCGGAACAACCTTTAAGTTGAGGGCTTCAGGAATGCTTACCCCATGCTTCTTCGCCGCTCCGACGACCGCTTCAGCGATTGGGTGAGAAGCGTACTGCTCTAGGGATGCTGCGGCAGACAACACTTCCGATGCCAGATCGCTTAATCCAGATGTGCCATGCCAGCACTTACTGTGCTCGACCGGGTCGCTTCCAACTGAGACTGTCGCAGCTTCGTTCTTACAAACGCAGATTTCAACGAGAACTGGCTTGCCTGTAGTCAACGTTCCCGTCTTGTCGAGGGCAATGGTATCGACTGATCCGGCGAGTTCAATGAACTGGCCACCTCGAACTAACATGCCGTGCTTTGCAGCCCATGCAAGGGCGCTAAGGGTGCTCGCTGGTGTCGAAATCACGAGTGCACAAGGACTGAGGGCGACCAGCAAGACCAAAGCTCCGTAAAGTGCGTCACTAAAGGCAGAACCGACGATCAAGCGAATCACCAACGACACGATGAACGCTCCAAGCACAAAGAAGGTGTAGCGTTGGCCGAACCATTGGCTAATTCTCTCGCCACCACTCTTGTTCTCCTGCGCCTCCTCGACGAGACTCACAATCTTATCGAGGGTGCTATCGCCAACGGTAGAGGCGACACGAATGACTAGCGCCCCGTCGAGGTTTTGGGTTCCGCCAAGAACCGTTTCACCCGGCCCTTTGCTCACGGCAACTGATTCGCCGGTCATGGCGCTTTGATCGACCGAACTTTCTCCCTTTTCGATACTGCCATCCACTGGGATCGTCTCGAATGGAGCGACGCGAACGAGATCACCGATCGTGAGTTGTTCTACGGCAACCTTTTCATCACCCTCCGGCTGAACACGAATAGCCTCTGATGGACGCAACTTGACTAAACCTTCGATGGCGCTTTTTGTTTTTGCCATCGCGAGGTGCTCAAGGGTTGATGACAGGCTAAATAGGAAGAGCAGTACGGCAGCGTCTTCGGGTTGCCCAACGACAATTGCACCAACCGCCGCGAAAACCATAAGAAAATCGACGTCGATGCTGAGTTCACTTAAGGATTCATAGGCTTTGCCAAGCGCAAAGTATGCCCCGCACGCAATCGAGATATACGAGAGCGTATTCGCGACCGAGTGGTTAGAAAAGAGGTGAACCACGACCGCGGCTATCATGAAAAATCCGCAAAGTGCGGTCAAGATCGACTGAATGTTGCGCGTAAATCGCCCCATAAAAACAGTATAGGAGATAACCCCGGCCGATGATGTCCCAAATCGCGAACATTAGCAATCTTCTGACAACCGTTGTATCTCGTCGGTGAAAGACTGCCCTTAACAAGCTTTAGGCGGCACGGATAAGCGTTTTTGTGTACGATACGAGCTCATCGAAGTCGTGATGAAACGATCCGAACCTTAAACTCCAACTTTCGATGTCGCCTTGTCGGGCGTAACCCTCGAGTTCCTTGCAAATCGTCGCAAAACTGGTCGCTCCGATCGAACTGCTACTGCCTTTTAGCGTATGAATGTAGGCAACCATGGAATCGAGATCGCCAGCCTGAAACGAAGCCTCAAGCACGCTGACTAACCCTTCGGCAGTTTCCAGATACGTCGCCAGTACCTCCTGCTCAAATTCGATGTCTCCGCCAGATATCTCTTCCAAGTATTTCCGATCAATCACCCGCGCCCCCAGGGTTGTGTCGCCCAACAACGTCCTGGTGTTTGTATTCCACCAAATCGTAAAAACCATCCTAGTAACTCTTGAAGAACCGGTGAAATTACTCGTTCGAATGGTGCTATCGCGCGAATCTGTCAAACTACTCAGCGATGAGCAGCAATCTGGGAATTACTTCGCGTAGCGAAAACTACAGCGAATGGTACAACGAACTCGTATTGAAGGCTGATTTGGCCGACTACTCCGCCGTGCGCGGTTGTATGGTCATCAAGCCGCACGGATATGGCCTCTGGGAGCTTATGCAACGCGCTCTTGACGACATGTTCAAAGCAACTGGCCACGTCAACGCTTACTTCCCCCTGTTCATCCCGAAGTCGTTCTTCGAAAAGGAAGCCGAGCACGTTGAAGGCTTTGCAAAAGAGTGCGCTGTTGTGACTCACCACCGCTTAAAGCCGAATCCAGCTGGCGGCCTTATGCCCGACCCAGAGGCAAAATTGAGTGAAGAACTGATTGTTCGACCAACGAGCGAAACGATCATCTGGAACACCTACAAAGATTGGATTCAGAGTTATCGAGACTTGCCACTTCTGATCAACCAGTGGGCAAACGTCGTTCGCTGGGAACTGCGAACGCGGCTTTTCCTTCGTACTGCCGAGTTTCTCTGGCAAGAGGGGCACACCGCTCACGCGACCTTTGAGGAAGCTGAAACCGAAGCACTGACTATCCTGAACGAGTGCTATACCAAGTTCGCCGAGGAGTACATGGCGGTGCCCGTCATCAAAGGCGTAAAGAGCGAGGGAGAGAAATTTGCTGGTGCGGACCATACCTACTGCATCGAGGCGATGACGCAGGATTTGAGAGCAATCCAGGCCGGAACGTCGCACCATCTCGGTCAGAACTTTGCTAAAGCTTTTGGTGTTCAGTTCGTCAACAAAGAGAACCAGCTAGAGTACGTCTACGCGACGTCTTGGGGTGTTTCGACCCGACTTATCGGAACGCTGATCATGGCGCATTCTGATGATAAGGGCTTCGTCTCTCCGCCTAAGCTTTCGCCTATTCAGGTTGTTTTCGTGCCGATGGGTAGAGACGAAGCAACCCGCGAAAGAACCGTTGGAGCCTCAACCACGATTTCGGACGAGTTGAAGAAAGCAGGCATCCGGGTTAAAACGGATCTGCGCGAAAAGGAGTCACCGGGCTTCAAATACAACTATTGGGAGATGCGAGGCATTCCGATTCGGGTTGAAGTTGGTCCTCGTGACCTCGATGCAGGAACGGTCATCGTTGCGCGACGAGACACCGGCGATAAAGAAACGGTCGCTCTGGCCGATGCTGCGGGGCGAATTCAGACCCTTCTGGACCAGATTCAAAAGGATATGTTTGATCGCGCCCTAGAGTTCCGAAACGCGAACACAAAACGTGTCGATACATGGGAAGAGTTTGAGCAGACCTTCGCTGGCGAAGGCGGAGCTGGGTTTGTCCTTGCTCACTGGGATGGCACAACCGAAACCGAGAACGTGATTGCTGAAATGACAAAAGCAACGATTCGTTGTATCCCGCTGACTCCTCTCGAGCCGAGCGACGCAGAGCCAGGGACTTGTATTTTGACCGGCAAGCCGAGCAAGTGTCGAGTTATCTTCGCAAAGGCGTATTAAGACCAAGAAGCTCGCCAGGAAGCTTTTGCAACCTGGCGAGCTTTTGCTCGTCAACTGCCAATCAAAGGTGGTCAGTCTTGCCGCAGAGGCGTTTGTACAGTTCGACTTCTTTGGCGTCAAAAGGCGTTCCATCCTGACGGTACAGGTCGTGGAACCACACCTTCGGTTCGGTAGAGCCTTTCTTTGAACCCCACGGGAAGATCGTGTTTGATTTTCCACTAACGAATCCCCACTGGACGCAGGAAACAATTTCTGCTTTAAAAACAGGTAGATGAGTCAAGATGAGGCTGTCATTCGTCCGTGCCATCCACTCAGAGCAGATGACCGGTCTCCCAAATGATTTGTAGTACGTGATCTGCTTTTTAAGTTCGTCGACACCCGCATAACAGTGGAAGGTGATGACGTCGCTGAGCTTTATGGCGGCTTTGTCGAGTTCTGATTCGCCTGCTTGCCAAGGAGCTGAAGTCAGTGGTTGCGATGGCCGGATCTCACGTGCCCAATCGAAAACTTGATTGAGAAGGTTTAGAGATTTCCCGTCATAGCCCGAGTTACCTGGCTCGTTGTACAAGTCCCACATGTAAACGGTCTTTTCGTTCTTGAAGGTCTTCAAGACATCTTGGACGTAGGTTTTCAGGCGGGGAAGGTCTTGTGGCCAGTTGCGTTGGTCGTCGCTTGGACTGCGAACCCAACCGCTATTGTGAACTCCTGGGACTGGATCGGGTTGCTTGCCGAGTTTCGGATGCGGATTCCAACAGTCGTCAAAGATTGTGAATAGAATCTTGATCTGGTGGCTCTTCGCCAAATCAATCACTGTCTTCATTCGTTGCTTGAACCCAGCAGGATCGGTTTCGTAAGCCAGATCGTGCAAATAGATGCGCGCAATCGACATTCCAGTCTTCTGCATCAGCGCAAACTCTCTGTCAATGGTGGATTTATCGAAGCTTTCGGCTTGCCACATCTCAAGTTGGTTGATTGCTGAACTGGGCAAGAAATTGCAGCCAGCCGACCATTTTTGCTTCGAACTCCAAGCTTGGGCCTGCTCGATAGTCCATTGACCCGGCGACGCGATTAAAGACGCTGCTAACAAACTAAGCACCGCTCAAGACTACACTTTGCCGTTGTATTAACGCTAGCAACATTAACAACCTGGCACAGGATCAGTGACCTGAAAACTCGTCTTACTTCACATTGAAGTATTTCGCCGCGGGATGATGAACGATGATTGCGCTCGTTGACTGTTCTGGGGCAAGCATGAACTCTTCGGTGAGTTCGATTCCGATGTCTTTGGGGGACATGAGTTCGAACAGCTTGGCCTGATCTTCCAGGTTCGGGCAAGCCGGATATCCGAAGGAGTAACGCGACCCGTGATACTTTGCGCTGAACAAGAGCTTACGATCGGTGGGTTCGACATCATCGATTCCCATTTCACGTCGAACCTGCTGATGCCAATATTCGGCAAGAGCTTCCGCCGTCTCAACGCCCATCCCGTGAGTGTAAAGGTAGTCCTGATAGTTTCCAGAAGCAAATAGCGCTCGCTCCCGTTCTGAAACTTCGGAACCTACTGTGACGATCTGAAAACCCACGACATCTCGTGTTTGATCTGGCCGCGCAAAGAAGTCGCTCAAGCACAGTCGTTTGCCGTCTCGTTGTCGTGGGAACGTAAACCGGAGTCGTTCGGAACTCCCGTCTTCTGAATAAATGATCAGGTCGTTACCTTCGCCAGCACAAGGGAAGTATCCCCACTGGACGCGAGGCTTGAGTACGGTGGCCAGTTCTCGCTGTAGGCGCTCGAAGATTGGCGTGGCTTCAGCTTCTAGCCACTGACTAAACTCAGTGTTGCCCATGCCTTCGGGTCGGCGAAACTGCCACTGCCCTCGGAACAGAGCAACTGGATTGATGTATTTATAGATTTCAAAAATGTCGAATTTGGTGTGCTGACGCACCCCATAAAACGGCAACTTAGGAGGCTCTACGGGCTGAACATCCGAAGAGACCCCGGCGAACACGTAAAGTTCTGGATCGAGTGCATCTACGCGGTGTGACCGAACCCGTTCGATCAACTCGCTAGCTGTTGGCGCTTCGATTCCATTCTCTCGAATGTCTTCCATGATTCGGAGACCTTCAAAAGCATCCTGAGCGTAGAAGACCTTTCCATCGTAAACGTCCGTGAGGTCCTGCTCGACATAACCGCGTGTTAAAGCAGCTCCCCCGAGAATTACCGGCACATGGGCTAACCCACGGGTGTTCATCTCGAGCAAGTTATCTTTCATGATGAGGGTGCTTTTTACCAAAAGGCCGCTCATACCGATCACTTCACACTGATTCTCAAGATACTTTTCAAGGATGGAGTTGATGGGTTGCTTGATTCCGATGTTGACGACGCGATAACCGTTATTCGTTAAGATGATATCGACGAGATTCTTGCCAATGTCATGAACGTCTCCAGCAACCGTGGCAAGCAAAATCGAGCCCTTCTGGGAGCCTTTCGATTTCTCCATCATTGGTTCTAGGTAACCGACGGCGGTCTTCATGACCTCAGCGCTTTGTAACACGAAGGGAAGCTGCATCTTGCCGGCACCGAAAAGCTCACCAACGGTTTTCATACCGTCGAGAAGGATTTCATTGACGATCTGAAGCGGTTGGTAACTGGTCAGAGCGGCGTCAAGGTGTGACTCAAGGTTTTTTTTGATTCCGTCGATTATGTGCTTCTTGAGAACATCCTCAACGCTCAGTCCGGCAAATGGATCGCTGGATGTGTCTGTGGAACGCACATTCTCGAACCGCGCCATCAGTTCGATGAGCGGATCATATGTGCAAACGAGGTGTATTTGTGAATTCTCAGACACGGGCTAATAAGGATACCGTGCGGTTTAGCGGGTCGCCAAAACCGTTTCTTTGGTCATAAACATCGCAACGTCGTTATCGCTGAACTTCCCCGATGTAGCAATCTGGTTGATTAACGCTCGAGTATCGAGTGACTTCACATTTCGATTGACAATATGGGCTGACTTTTGGTTGGGCATCTTCACAATCAAGGGCACCCGCTTGTCGCTAGAAATGCCAAAAACGTCGTGCCGGAAATTGTGATCGGACGAGACAATCAAAGTGGTTTGATCCCACTTGCCTTGCCGCTCAAGTTCCTTGCGAATAAACCCTAAGAACTTATCCGTCTGAACCAAATTGCTGAAATAGCCGCGCTGATCAAGGGTCGATGGTTCGGTTAGCCACGGACCGTGCGGTAACCCAATGTGGAAGAAGTAAAATCCAACTTTCCAGTCTCTCAGAGCCGTGGTCACAAAAGCTTGTTGCTTATCAACTCGCTCTTTGTGATCTTGAGTCATCTGGCGATTGCACGCCAAATAATCGCCGGCCAAATCCATGAAATCGAGAGCAACGTTTCTTGGCAGTAAAGTGATCAGTTGAAACTCTGCTTGCGCCCAAACTCCGTTCATCGTGATGGGGACGGTTACTGCATGATCGACAGTTTTGCCGAGCACACCAGGATAGTTATGGTAAAAGCCGACGATACCACTGTGGCGGCCAAGCTTCGCCATGTCAGTAAAAATAGTGCCTGTAGTTCCCCAATCGACAATATCACCGGACCGAAGATTGAGTTTGACATTGCTATTTGACATCGGCTCAGTCAGTTCAACACGTTGACCAATGAGTAAACCTGGGAGTGATTCGCGGGTTTGTGGGCCGGGTCGATGGGCTTGATTGAAGCAAACCGATTGTGCACGAAGGCGGTCGAATTCAGGAAGAAGAACGTTTTTGGGTCGTTGCTCGAAAGCCCACTTCTGGTCTAGTTCATCAAAAATGATCCAGATGATAGGCGGTTTGTTGTCTGGAGCCGAAGTTTTGTTGATGACTGGCAGATGATATGGTTGTAGCGAGTGGAGGATGCCTGTCGCAACGAGGATAGGGAAATAGACCGCACCGAACTTGCAGCCAGTCGTCAGAATACTCGTGTACGAATGCCCCTTCGAGTGCAAAAACAAGATCAAGGCGACCAAGGATGTGAAGCCAATGATTAGCGTTGCTGTCCGGGCAGGGATTCCCATCGAGGTGCGGCCTGCATTCAGAGCGATAATCGAAAACCCAAATGCCCCGACCTTGATGGTAAGTCGGGTTTGGGGCCATTTTCGGTAGGCGGCGATGATTAGAAAGTTAAAGCTGGCAAAGATAAGAACCGCGACAATCCATCCAAGGAATCCAACGGTTTGTTTTCCTAACCAAAAGTGACTGTATGGTTCGCTGTAGAGCGCGCCAAGTTTGGGGCTAAGCATGAGCGTGCTGAAGCCGAGAGCAACCCAAACGTCTGAAACCTTAACGGAGCCCAAGTTAAACATCGCATTATTACCAGGGCAGAGTCCCAGTAATTGTTTCATCGGCTCGAACAAAGAAAACTTGAGACTAAGCTCTAAGTCTTGCCGCAAGATTGCTTTAACGGCTCCTTTATTTGAAACTTGTTGGGGTTGAGGGCACCGTTGCGAATTTTCTGGTGACCTCCTCAGTATTGCTCAAGAAGAGCAACGACGAGAAATAACGATCCTGTCACCACTTTTCCCGGCAGGAAGAAGCGTCGCTGGAACTCGCTGTTCAAGCACCTGTCATCTTGACGGTTGCTGGCAAGTCTCATCTCTGGTATAACCTACTAGTCATCTGGAGAGGTGGCGGAGTGGTCTATCGCGCTTGTCTTGAAAACAAGAGTCCTGAAAGGGACCAGGGGTTCGAATCCCCTCCTCTCCTCCAGAGCAAGGCTGATTGCTCATGCGGCCAAGGGTGCCTAAATCGCTAAGTCGACTCAAGACCCCTTCTGTTCGATCTTAACGTAGCGAATCTCGCTCACCGTCAATTTCGAATCACCAGATTCGCTATAGGCGTAGGCGCCGAGCATGGCACCCGTGAAGCCTCCGGCGACCTCCGTTGAAAGGTATTTCGATTCGACAGTGCCAAGGAGGTGCTCGGTGCCGTTATCGAAGTAGAACTCGTAGGCGAGTGGCTTCGTTTTCACGATCAGTTTGCCTTGAGTCGTTTCAACGGGAACGGATGACTTGACGACGGACAAATCCCCAACCGTAACGCGAAGACATACCTGCTGTGCCTGGAAGTAGAGTTCTACGCGGTGCTTATCATTCTGAAAAACACTTAGTCCTGCTTCGCTAGTCTCATCGACGGTGGCGGAGCACACCACTACGAACTCTGAGTCGTGGCTAGATTGCGGGATTCCGAGCCAAGTCGGACTGCCGAGGCTTCCCAGACCATCGGGTGAACCGGTCAGGGTTAAAGTTTTGCCATCAAGCAGATAGTTTTGCTCGATGGGATGTCTGAGGAAGAACCATTCAAGACCGATCTTTCCATCACTAAGATTGTATGTCCTAGAGGACTTTTCAACGCTTACGGCGGGGAGATCAATCGAAAGCGGAACCCTCCCTTCTTCACCCAAAACTGGCCAGCCGTCTTCGTTCCAAACTACCGGAACCAGGAACGTTTCTCGTCCAAGGCAGTGGGTTGAAGGGTAACCGGTTGGTCGGATTCCAAGGCAAACGGCCCACCAGTTGCCAGCAGGATCATCAAAGAAATCAGCATGACCGATCGCCTGAAAATCGTGAAGAAGGCTCCGGTGACTCAGAATCGGATTGTGAGGGCAAGGTTCGAATGGCCCCCACGGCGAGCTTGATCGAGCGAGCGTTTGCATATGGGCGTACTCGGTACCACCTTCTGCAATCGTTAAGTAGTACATACCGTCCCGTTTAAAAAGATGAGGCCCTTCGGGGTAGCGCCCGCCGGTTCCTGCCCAAATCGGCTTCAACTCAGAAAGGACTTCACCCGTGTCTGGATTAATCTCGGCTTGGCGGATATTGGTACCGTTCACCGTGATGTAACACTTGCCGTCATCATCCCAAAAGAGAGAAGGATCGATGGAGTCTATGGCAATCCAGGTCGGGTCGGACCATGGCCCATGAATGTCGTCTGCCGTTACAACGAAGTTGCCGCCTCCCGTCACGTTCGTTGTGATCATATAAAACCTGCCGTTGTGATGCCGCAGGGTTGGGGCATAAATGCCGCATGCGACCGGGGCATTATCGAGCCGAAGTTGAGATTTGGAGGTGAGGCAGTGCCCAATCAATTCCCAATCGGACAAGTTTGTCGAGCGCCGAATGGGCACGCCTGGGAAGTAAGCGAATGTGCTGTTAACCAAAAAGAACTCGTTCCCAACCCGGCAGACGCTTGGATCGGGTGCGAAACCCCTGACAATTGGGTTCTGGAGTCGGGGCTGATTTATCGGGCTATCCATTAGGCGGATTCAGTATATCCACGCCAACCAGCCTGACGGAAGATACAAAAACACCCTCATGCAAAACCACATGAGGGTGTGAGTTAGCTTCGTTAAAGACTAAATCAGTCTTTGAAGCCTGGAAGTCGTCGGCCCTTGTAGTAGCCGTCTGGAGTGGCGCGGTGGCGCAGGAAGAATGGCTCGCCGCCGACTTGCTTGTTCACCTGAATCTCGGGCAACACGGCGACGTAGTGGGTGCGACGAAGTGCGGTTCGCGCGTGGCTGTGACGTCGTTTCGGGTTTGGCATTTACTTCTTCTCTCGGTGCAGCGTGTGCTTTCGCAGCCGCGGGTTGTACTTCATGATTTCCAAGCGCTCGGTCGTGTTTCGCTTGTTCTTGGTAGTCGTATAGTAGTTCTTGCCGTCCTCCGTGCAAACAACACGGATGATCTCTCTGGCTTCGGCCTTCTTTGCCATGTGGTCCTCTTATGCCGTCGTGAAGCTGGTCAGTTCAGTGGGACAGCCTGAAAATTATGCACGAAACCATGCACCGTTTGCAAGCCCTGATTCGTCTCTTATTGACCTACGCACGCAAAAATAGTTTCTTGCGCGTGAACCACGCGGTGATTAAGAGTACCAGAAATGTCTTGAGGAGCCCATCGCAGATCGCTTGCGCCCAGGGGTTTTCGAGGTGGGTTCCGACAAAACTCTCCCATTGGAGGAGGCCAAAAACTCCCATCACTAAGTTTGTAATCACTACATAGCCAAGGATCGGGTTTGCACCACAATCGCTCAGCAACTTCATTAATCCGTTTTTGAACTTGGCATTAAGACAAACCAGTCCGACGAGTGCATAGCTTGCGAGACCACCCGTGACAAGAAAATAACTAAGTGTTGGGTGATCTTTTTTGATTCCGCCGGCGAGCGGTTCTACGAGCAGTCCAACAATGAGAAGGGTGATTCCGATTCTGAGGGTCTGGATGACTGCCTCCGATTTGAGGCGCTGAGCAAGCCATAGACCGAAGATTCCAAGTGTCACTAAAACAAGGCTGGTGAGTTCGACAACCCGGGACATTAGCCCGTAGCAGGCAATCGCAGACATGGCGACCCCCAATATCGGCATCCCGAGGTTTTGAGGGTGCTTATCCGAGTCCATCTTCTGCAAGGCTTCGCCGATAAACGTCGCCGGAAGCACGATAAGCAGATATTTGTGATACTCAAAGTGATAAAGCACCGGAACGAATCTTCCATAGGCCCAATGATCGAGATCGAAGAACTGCAATGGAGTGAAATCCCATATTTGTCTTGCGAGTCCGGTCTTTTCTTGCGCACCGAGGAAAATGGCACTCACGATGGCGATGATTGCCAGTCGCAGTCCAGGTCGAGAACGAGTGAACAGCCAGATCAGGCCACCGCTCACGGCGACGTTCGCAAGGACCATCAAAATGATGTCCATTCGATAGTTCGCAAATCCGGTGTTATCGGGATATTTGTGTAGCGCAATGAGCAGCGTCGCAGAGACCCAGCCAACCCCGGTTCCGAGTCGTTGCACCCCCGTCGGGATCGATTTGGGCCAACGAACAAACATCAAGAATAGTAAGACGAACCCCAGGAGCGCCAGGAGCCACTCGTTCGTGCCGGGGTTTGTCGCCATTGCTCCAGGCCTTAAGTGCTGACCAAAAATCGCAAAGGCAGCAAGGAGCACGCCTCGAATTCCAATATCCTTGGCAATCTGCCAGTTGGTTTGCCCTTTATCGAGCCTGGTTCCAATCGCAAAGGGAATCGCTGCCCCAAGGGCGAACAAGAAGAACGGAAAGACGAGATCGACCCATGTCAGGCCGGGAAGCTCTGGGTTAAAGACATGGTCGGGTGGCGGTAGTTGGGCGTGAAACATCCATGCAGGCAAAGTGTCAGGCAACATGCCAGACCAAGCCATGCCAAGGATTGCGAGACCCCGCAAGGCGTCGAGGGCTTCGAGTCGCTTCACTGTCGCCATTCACGACAGTTTGACAAAAAAAGGGGAGCCATAGGTTGGCTCCCCGTAAGCTGCTTCTCGTCGCTTTTATCGGCGCGGGCGCTCGATTTGCTGTCCCCTCGCCGCTTCTCTTCTCTCTTATTTATTGGTCTACTCGTCGAAATCCTTAGGTCTCGTTTTGCGTTCCGATCTATACAACCAAACAGGGACTGGATTAGTGCCCGAATTCAAGACAAATTCAGGAAATCGCCTTTCTTCTCTATCAACCATGCCCAGGACAATCTCCACAAAAAAGTCAAGATAAATGTCAGAATGCCTGCGTAGATAAGGAGGGTTCGCGTAGTCCCGTTTCGGGAGAGGGTGAACGCCAGAAAAGCTATGTCAGAAAAAGAAATCGACCAGAGTACAGCTCTTCTCGAACAGTTTGCCAATCGTGAGTACGAGCATGGTTGGAGCGTTGATATCGAGACCGACCAGTTTGCTGTCGGCCTAAACGAAGAGGTCATTCGTGCCTTGTCCGCCAAAAAAGAGGAGCCGCAGTGGTTGCTCGATTGGCGACTGAAGGCCTACGCTCATCTCCAAACGCTCAAAATGCCGGATTGGCCGAACGTAAAGTACACAAAGCCAAACCTTCAAGAGATCAGCTATTACTCTGCTCCAAAGCTCAAGCCGATACTCAATAGTCTGGAAGACGCCGACCCCGAGATTCTAAAAACCTTCCAAAAGCTTGGAATCCCCGTCGAAGAGCAAAAGGTATTGCTGAACGTCAAAGGCGCGGCTGCTTCGGCGGCTGATGCCCGCAGTTCAGAGATCGGCGCACGAGCAGAAGGCCTCTCAGGTGTTGCCGTGGACGCAGTTTTTGACTCCGTTTCGGTTGTCACCACTTTCAAGGCAGAACTCGCTAAACTCGGAATTCTGTTCATGAGCATCAGCGAAGCCGTCAAAGAACATCCTGACCTCATTCAGAAATATCTCGGCTCCGTCGTTCCGTATAGCGACAACTACTTTGCGACGTTGAACTGCGCGGTCTTCACCGATGGCTCGTTTGTTTATGTTCCAAAGGGTGTTCGATGCCCGATGGAGCTGAGCACCTACTTCCGAATTAACGCCGCGCAGACTGGGCAGTTCGAGCGAACGCTCATCATCGCCGAAGAGGGCGCTTACGTCAGCTACCTCGAAGGTTGTACGGCTCCTCAACGAGACGAAAATCAGCTTCACGCCGCGGTAGTTGAGCTCGTCGCCGCCGGTGACGATGCAACGATCAAATACAGCACGGTTCAGAACTGGTATCCAGGCGACCCGAAGACGGGCGTTGGCGGGATCTATAACTTCGTCACCAAGCGCGCACGTTGCATTGGCAAGCGAAGTAAGGTCACGTGGACTCAGGTTGAGACCGGGTCCTCGATCACTTGGAAATACCCGAGCGTCATCCTTCAGGGCGATGATAGTGTCGGCGAGTTCTATTCCGTAGCATTGACGGCAGGCAAACAGCAAGCGGACACTGGAACCAAGATGATCCACATCGGCAAACGCACGAAGTCGACCATCGTTTCAAAGGGTATTTCGGCTGGAAACGGCCAAAACACCTATCGAGGTTTGGTGCGCGTGAATCCGGGTGCGGATGGCGCACGTTCCTACGCTCAATGCGACTCGATGCTTATGGGGGATAGGTGCGGAGCACACACCTTCCCCTACATCGAGGTCAAAAACCCGACTGCGACCGTCGAGCACGAAGCGTCAACGTCGAAGATCGGTGAGGATCAAATCTTCTACTGCAACCAGCGCGGGATTCCGACTGAGGACGCGGTGAATATGATTGTTAGCGGATTCTGCAAAGACGTCTTCCGCGAGCTTCCAATGGAGTTTGCGGTTGAGGCGCAGAAGCTTCTTGGCGTCAGCCTCGAAGGCAGCGTCGGCTAACTTTACACATTCGGTGAGGAACTGGAGATTCAGTTCCTCACTTCGCTTCTGGATTTTGCGCCGGCAATCAGTAGTTTCTGACTTCCCAGAAAACGGTGTTTCGGAACGGAACGCTTCCGATGTGAGTGTCCCAAGTTGAAAACTCAACAACGGCATCCTCGTAGGTATCGAGTAACTCCCATAACTCTTCGTAACTGCTCGGATCGAGGTGGTGCCGCAGCAGGCCGACGGCTTCGAGCCCATTTGCATGAAGTTGCTCAATATCTAACCCAGCGCGCATAGGTTGCTTGACCAAGGTGTAGCGTAAGTCAAGGTAGTCAACTGATCGCATCACTTCGCCCTGGATTCGCAAGAGAGGATTCGGCGCGCTTTGGTTCACTGTGATGAGATTTCGGTCCGCGCCTTCAGAAATCCAATGTTCAACGACCGAACAAACCTCTGAGGGAGGGATGTCGTATCGAATCCAAGCGCCGCCGGCAATGCCTTTGTATCGCAAGACAATGAGGCCGAAATAGTCATCCTCAAGGTAATCATCAAGCGTTGGCCAAGAGAGCAGTTTGTTGCCAAATGCACCTTGCTCATAGAGCTGATACATTTCGTGTTTGCTCTTGACCTGCATGACGTCACAAAGATAGTAGCCTCCCAAATCTCGATCAGGGGACTGCCACCTGGTGATTTGACGAGAACTGGACAACGAACCCGAGACTGGTTCCGACGCGACCTTCAAGCGGGTACCCTTAAGGTCCCTTATGTCGCGAATTCTCACGAAATTGCCGTCTGGCGAGCGCGTTGGCATCGCCTTTTCTGGAGGCCTCGATACCTCAGTTGCCGTAGCCTGGATGCGTGAGAAAGGTGCGATTCCTTACTGCTATACCGGCTTGCTTGGTCAATATGACGAACCCGAAGTCGAGAATGTGCCACAGCGCGCTTTGGACTACGGTGCAGAAAAAGCCAGGCTCGTCGATTGCCGACAAGAGATGGTTCGCGAAGGTCTTATCGCGCTTATGTGCGGTGCCTTTCACATCACCAGCGGCGGAAAGACTTACTTTAACACCACGCCTATTGGCCGCGCCGTCACCGGAACGATGCTAGTCAAGGCGATGGCCGAAGACGAAGTTCACATTTGGGGCGACGGCAGCACCTACAAAGGCAACGACATCGAGCGGTTCTATCGCTACGGGCTTTTGGCAAACCCGGAACTTCGAATCTACAAGCCGTGGCTAGACACCCAGTTTGTTACGGAACTCGGTGGTCGAAAAGAGATGAGCGAGTGGCTCGAAACTCGCAAACTGCCGTATCGCGATAAGAAGGAAAAGGCATACAGCACCGACGCCAACATTTGGGGCGCAACCCATGAAGCGAAGGATCTTGAGTTCCTGAACAATGGACTCAATATCGTTGAGCCTATCATGTGCGTCAAGTTCTGGGACCCTTCGGTTGAGATCAAGTCTGAAATCGTTCGAGTCGAGTTCCGCGAAGGCTGGCCGGTTGCGATCAATGGTGAGAGCTTTGAAGATCAGGTTGCTTTGGTTTACAAAGCGAACGAGATAGGTGGGCGTCACGGCATCGGTTGCAGTGACCAGATTGAAAACCGCATCATCGAAGCCAAGAGCCGAGGAATCTATGAGGCACCGGGTATGGCGTTGCTCCACATCGCCTATGAGCGACTTCTCAACGCCATTCACAACGAAGGTTCCATCGAGAATTACCGAACCAACGGTCGCCGACTTGGCCGCTTGATGTATGAGGGCCGCTGGTTCGATCCGCAGTCACTCATGCTCCGTGATTCGCTTCAACGCTGGATCGGCTCGCTCGTCACGGGCGAAGTGACTCTCGAGCTTCGACGCGGTGATGACTATTCGATTCTAGATACCACTGGCCCGGCTTTCTCGTATCACCCCGAGAAGCTCAGCATGGAAAGTGGGGAAAGCGAATTCGGTCCCGAGGACCGAATTGGTCAACTCTCTATGCGCAACCTTGATATCCAAGACACCCGTGAAAAGCTACTGGGTTACAGTCAGCAGCATGCTTTTGGCACTGGTGGGATTCCGTCCCTCGGCATGGGCGGCGACTCTTCGACCGATTAGTCTGAAACGGACTCTAACAGCCAGAGCGCGCAACCCAGTTTCGATTGGTGCCCGCTTTGGCTCGTTTCGCCAGAAGCGAAAATGAGCTGTAGCTCGTTCTCTTCGGAATCAAAACCGATTGTGTGATTACTGACGTCGTTCACGGCGATGGCATGTAGACCTTTTCGGGCGAGTTTTGCCTGAGCCTCAGATAAGTCGGTTGACGGCTCGGCGGCAAATCCGATGATCTTTTTGCTACGGTTTTTCTTTGCAACTTCGGCGATCACGTCCGGGTTTGCCACGAGTTGTAAGCTCATTGTCGCCTCCTTTCTGCGCAGTTTGCCCGCCACTTTTACCTCGGGGCGATAGTCGGCGACGGCGGCTGCACCAATGATCAGGTCGGCAGTCGGGGCAAAGTGGAGAGCCTGTGTAAGCATTTCTTCTGCGGTACGAACCCGCACGACGTTGGCCGACAATGGGTACGCCGCTGAAGATGGCCCTGCGATAACAACAACTTCAGCACCCATCAGGAGCGCCGCACGCGCTATCGCCGCCCCCATTTTTCCGCTGGATTTATTGGTCAAAAAGCGAACGTCGTCAATCGGCTCTTGGGTGGGACCGCTCGTGATGAGCACCCGTTTTCCCTTGAGGCTTTGTTTGCGCGTCAGAACCACCTCAACCGCTTTTGCGATTTCGGCAATCGTGGCGAGCTTTCCTTGGCCGTGGTCGCCGCAAGCGACGTCTCCGTCGATCGGCTCGACGATACTCACCGCTTTTGTGGCTAGGATCTTGAGGGCCGCTTGGTTCGATTCACTGCCGTACATCGCCGGATTCATAGCAGGAGCGACAACAAGGGGTGCCGAGGAAGCGACGGCGACGGTCGAGAGCATGTCATCCGCTACGCCGTAAGCAAGCTTGGCAATCGTGTTAGCGGTGGCGGGAGCGATCACAAGCACATCTGCCCACTTTGCCCAATCGATGTGGGCCATCCTTCCGCGCTCAGGCTCTTCAAACGCATCGATAAGGCATGGTTCGCTGGTGAGCGCCTCAAACAACGCCGGTGTCACGAACTTCTGGGCGGAGTCAGTCAGACAAGTACGAACCGTGTGCCCACTACGCATCAACTCTCGAGCGAGGTCAGCTGCTCGATACGCCGCCACTGATCCAGAAACGCCAAGAAGTACGTTCATATATGTTGATTATGCGGAAACGAACTCAATCTGTTCTGCAAGATCAACATTATGGGGAACTTCCTACTTGCTCAGATCGAGAGAGCACCAGCGAATCGTGTAGGTGATAACAAGCCAATCGCCTTCTGGTACTGACAATACCGATAAACGTTTTTTCTGCCGACGGTAGTTGATAAAGTACGAGAAGCATGTTACTCTTTTAAAAAGGATTGTCGTGTGAAATATCTTAATGAATTACAGCTAGCTTATCGGTGCTGCAGTCCGCTAATTCTTGGGTTACTGATTGTCGCACAGGGTGGGTGTTCCGCTTCCTCTGGAGCAAGTACCCCGTCCCATATCATTGTTCCGCGCGAAATCCCGTTAGGCTTGGCTATCCGCGCCGATTTCATTCCTCGCGCTCCAGACAGATTCGCACTGATGGTCCTAGGCGATTGCATGAGTTGCCAAGCCCACGTGTTGGTCTTACGGCGGTTCAAACACGAAACGCCAAGGTTCATCATCACGACGCATAAAGAACTCGTAAAGAGTCTAAGTAAAGAATGGCCAGGCGTTCCCGTTGTCCTTGATGAAGCAAGACGCATTTTGCCCGAATACTGCTACTCGATCACGCCACAATTGATGCTTATTGACCGTGGTCGAATAACCGACGCGAGTATCGGGGCGATGGATTGTCAAACAAAATGGGAGTCTTGGAACCGATGAGAAAGGCCTTCACTCTCCTTGAATTGCTGGTGTGTATTGCGATTATGGTCGTAGTTGCCGGGATTGCATTCCCTGTGTTCGCAACCGCCAAACGATCAGCAAAACGGTCCGCAGCAATCTCGAACATGCACCAACTCTATATCGGAGTTGCGTTATACCGAACGGATGAGGGTAAGGATGGCATCTATGGAGACCCCTGCGAAATGGGTTTGCCCTGCGACACCGGCACTGTACCGTCTCCTTACCTCAATTTTATGGAGAAAAATCGCGAGTTTTGGCACAGCCCGTGTGGACTAAATCCGAGTTGGTATCCACTCAACAGTTGGGAACCGTCAAGCGGTCCCCTTATCAGTATTATTTACCGGCCTTCAGACGCGAATACTTATCGGGAATATGCTACGGCCTATCGACAAAACAGCTTGCTGTTTTACGATGTGAACTGTGATGACCCCGGTACCCCAATCGAAAACCCTCACTTCTCTCATCGAGGCATAGGGGTGTTAGTCGAAGGCCAACTCATCAACAAGTACAGGTCGGGCAAGATGCTCGGCAACGATAGCTGGTGGTCCTCACCGGCTGGAGGCTAACTCTACATGCCGATAAAGAAGCGAAGTTCCTATTTTGTGATAGGGACGGCCGTGCTTGTGGCAGCGTTTTACGCTGCCACCTCTCTATTCCGAAATCCCACGCCAAGCGACATTGCGGCAAACGTATTGAATGCCTATGAGCGACGAGACGGTCATGCACTGTGGTCTTTAACGCCGGACTCGGAGCGGCAAATTTACGGTCTTACAGAGAACAAGATCCAGTCGTTGGTGGACGTATCCAAATTTGGAAGTGAGATTGTTCCAGATGGCAAAATCATGATCCAGTTGGACCCACCGACTGGTTCTGCGACGGCTAGCAAATGGTACAAGGTTGCGGGCAAATCCAGAGGCGTCATTGGAGTCACTGCCGAGCTGAGAGAACAAAATCGGGCCGTCGCACACAATCCAATCACTGCTCTGATTTATATGTTGCTTTACGCTTCGGGTTCGAAAGATAATGTCGCTGCGAAGCCTCTGATTTATCTCAAAGGCTTAGAAAATGAAGCCTCTAAACTTGAAACGATGGGCTTTGCTGGCGTTGCCAATGATGACTGTACTGCTCTGATTTCTTGGCCAGAGTTGAAGGCGCAATTTGAGGCTAGATACACGAGATACCAGCAGTTGCACTCAGACACCCGGTGAGCATAACTTGTCTCGACTCGATGGTTTTGGCCTCCATACGCGGCATGATGGGGGCCAGCTTCTTGTGGTTACTTTCCAATTAACTAAGATTGGTGTTGCTCAAAACACGGCTCGTGGTTGGCGCCTTCGTAATCCGAACTTCAAACGCGAGGACAAATGGTCATCGAGCCACTTTTGGGGCAAACAATGAGCACCGCCTCATTGAAAGACCTTTGGGAGAGGCCGAAGTCCCGGCACCACGTTGTCGAGAGATATATTTCGAGTAGAAAAATGAAAATTGCTGTCGCTTTTGTTCTCGGCATGTTGCCGCTCTTTGCCTGCGCAGATCAGATCGATGATCTATGTCGGCAGGAGCTAAAGTCGAACAGTCTGCCCGGAATGGTTGTCGGGCTGGTGAAAGACGGCAAACTGGAAACCGTAAGGTCCTACGGTAAGGCGAGCATCGAACTGAACGCACCGATGACTCGTGACAGCGTCTTTGAGATTGGTTCAATGACCAAGCAGTTCACGGCTGCCTGCCTATTGTTACTCCATGAAGACGGCAAGGTGAATCTTGATGACCCCATCGGAAAATTTCTAACCGATCTGCCGGAAGCAATCAAGCCCCTGACGATTCGAAGAGTCTTGTCGCACACATCTGGCATGGCAGACATGCCTGGCATTCTCCTTGTTCGAACTCAGCCGATGAGCTATGACGACTTCATCGAGAAATTTTTGGGAAAAAAACTGGACTTTCCAACTGGAACCAGTTGGTCTTACTCGAATGCAGGTTACTACCTGGCGGGTGCCCTGGTTGAAAAGGTCTCCGGAATGAAGCTTGCCGAGTTCATGAAAAAGCGAATCTTCGAACCACTTAAGATGTCGCACACGCAGACAACAAATCCAAATCTGGTGATTCCGGGACGTGTACGAGGCTACAACTGGGACGGAAAGAAATACAACAATGCGATAGTTCTTGAACCTTCAGTCGCTGGCGGAGCAGGGTTTTTGGTCTCGACCGTTGATGACCTTGCCAAATGGGACAAGGCTCTTTCGTCAACTTCTTTACTCAAGGAAACTTCACTAAAAGAGTTTTTTGAACCTGTGAAGCTAGTTTCTGGCTATTCCTCGAATTACGCCTTTGGATGGATGATTCATACCTTCGAAGGGAAGCGACTCGTTGAACATGGAGGAAACACTCTGGGAATTTCTTCTGAACTTTTTCGAGCCCCAACTTCGCGGCGCTCTGTGATTGTTTTGGCAAACAAATACGGGTACTCCGGCACAGAACTCGCTTGGAAGTTGCTTTCCGTTCGAGATGGCAGTTGGGCAGTTGAAACGAGCCTAGTTATGAAAGATCCACACCCTGAGTATCGGGGCCGATTTGCACTTGCCCTGAAGCGTTTAGCAGTGAATAACCCCGACTATGAGCTATTTAGCCCCGACCTTAAAGGGAAGTTTGGGACTTTTCGAGGTTTAGCTGAAAAAGTCGGGCTAATCAATTTGAGCAAAACGATGAAATCCATGACGTTTGTGAATGGCGAATTGGTAGACAACGAGTGGCTGGCTCGGTACTTGGTTAGCGCTGGAAACGTCCAAGCGTATCTGTCGATTCGATTTGATACCGAAGGCAGAGTCCTTGGAATCGACCCCATTTATCGCAAGTGATGCAGTAATCTTCCGCAAATGGCAAAAACCGTAAATTGGGGAATTCTCGCAACCGGAAACATCGCGCACGCTTTTGCTAAAGGAGTCAACGCATCCAAAACCGGGAAACTCGTTGCGGTTGGTTCTCGATCAATCGAATCCGCGACCAAATTTACGAACCAACACGGGGGAACGCCATTTGCTAGCTACGAAGAGGTCCTTGCAGATCCTTCGGTTGAGGCGGTTTATATTGCCACTCCTCATCACTTGCATTCAGAGTGGACGATCAAATGCGCCAAGGCAAAGAAGGCGATCCTTTGCGAAAAGCCGTTTACTCTGAACGCATTAGAGGCAGAGAAAGTGCTCAGTGTTGTGAAAGAAGAGGACGTGTTCTTCATGGAAGCGTTCATGTACCGGTGCCATCCATTCACCCGTAACATCAAGCAGATCATTGAAGATGGTTCGATTGGCGAGGTCCTCAACATCAACGCGGAATTCGGATTTCACGCTCCTGAGGATTGGGGGAATTTTCGCGCGAACGGCGCTGTTGGTGGCGGCGGCCTCATGGATGTCGGCACCTATTGCGTCAGTTTTATGCGGTTGATTGTGGGCGAAGAACCGTCGGAGACGAAGTACAGCGCGAACATCACAGACCGAGGGTATGACGCACACGGAAGCGGCCTCTTGAAGTTTCCTTCCGGTGTGACAGGCCATTTTGGAACGGGAATTCATGCCGGTTTGAAGAATGATGTACGAGTCTACGGCACCAAAGGTTGGCTTCACGTCGAAGGCCCTTGGGTCATCGGTAAGGAGTCGAAGGTGACGGTCTACAAGCAAGGCAGTGAGCCAGTTGTTGTCAGCAATACACTCGATTCGAACCTGTATGCCATTGAAGCGGATACTGTTGCTGAGTTTTTGGAGTCCAAAGAGTGCCCTTACGTTTCAGTGCAAGATACGCTTGGCCAGATGCGGACCCTCGATGGACTGCGGGCGGATGCTGGCTTAGTGTTTGCCGACGAAATGAGGTCGTAAAGATAGCCTTTGTTTGGGTCTGGTGTGGCTAAAATGAGTTCATGCCGACCCTATTCACGAAAATCATCAATCGTGAGATTCCCGCAGATATCGTCTATGAAGACGAGCACGTTGTTGCTTTCAGAGATATTGCTCCGCAGGCTCCCGTTCACATCTTGATCATTCCCAGAGCCGAGATCAGTGGGCTTGCGACCATTCCAGAGGACGGTGATCACCGGTACATCCTGAACGCCGCAAAGAAGATCGCCGAGCTGGAAGGACTTCAGAATGGCTACCGTTTAGTCATCAACCAGGGCGCAGATGGTGGACAGGCAGTCGATCACCTTCACGCTCATTTGCTTGGTGGCCGAAAGCTTGGCTGGCCTCCTGGCTAGTTGCGCATTTTGTGTCACATACGCAACCGGTTGTATTCTTGCAACATAGAATCGAAAACCATGGCGAGTCTATTTACTCCATTGAAGATGCGCAGTCTGACGCTCCGGAATCGAATTGCTGTCGCAGCGATGTGTATGTACAGTGCTGAAGACGGCTTCCCGAACGATTTCCATTTGGTTCACTTAGGTTCGCGCGCCATCGGCGGAGCAGCAGTTATCGTGACCGAAGCAACAGCCATCGAACCGCGAGGCAGAATTTCGATCGACGATGCCGGACTCTGGAAGGACGAGCATATTGAGCCGTGGAAGCGCATCACCAGCTTTATTGAGGAGCATGGGGCGATTCCCGCAGTTCAGCTGGCGCATGCTGGTAGAAAGGGTGGATATTCATCGCCCTTCGGTGATTATCAGCAACTTCCCGTTGAGCAAGGTGGTTGGGAGACGGTCTCAGCAAGCGCCATCCCTTTTGATGAAAAGAACAAAGTCCCGCATGCACTAACCTTGGAAGAAATCGAGGAAGTGAAGCAGAACTGGTTTGCAGCCACGGAAAGAGCACTGAAGGCCGGATTCAAAATCGTCGAGATTCACGGGGCACACGGTTACCTTGTAACGCAGTTCTTGTCGCCATTCAGTAATCAGCGCGATGATCAGTACGGCGGTTCATTTGAGAATCGTATTCGGCTCTTGGTCGAGCTGGCCGAAGGGATTCGGAAAATTTGGCCAGACGAACTTCCAGTTTGGGTCCGCATTTCGGCGACCGAGTGGAAAGAAGGCGGTTGGTCGATTGAGGAGTCGGTTGCTCTTGCGAAGGTTCTGAAGGATCTCGGTGTCGATCTGATCGACGCCTCAACCGGAGGCAATATTCCGGGAGTCAAGATCCCCATCTTCGACGGCTATCAGGTCTCATGTGCTGAACAAATCAGGAAAGAGTCGGGCATTGCGACGGGAGCGGTTGGGCTGATCAAGACCTCTGAGCTCGCGAATTCGATTATTGAAGAAGAGAAAGCCGATATCGTGCTTCTGGCCAGAGAGATGCTGCGAGATCCGTACTGGCCGCGTCGAGCCGCCTCAGAACTAGGAGCAACAATTGAAGCTCCGAAGCAGTACGGTAGAGCTTGGGGATAGTGAGTCAGCTACTCGCCAAGGCTATTAACTACGATTGAGACGAGACGCGTCCAGTCCTCATTCGAGAGTTGCTGGGGGCGAATCGTCTCAGATAGTCCCAGCTTATCAACGATCTGGTTGGCGGTTTCTTTATTGATTTGATAACCCGCCGCCAGGTTGTTGGCAAGAGTTTTTCGTGGCTGAGTGAATCCGGTACGAATGAGCCGAAAGAGCGGACCGACCAGATCTGTTTCAACTTCGATAGGCTTCGGTATGAACCGCAAAACGGTGCTTTCGACCTTAGGCGGTGGCAAGAAGCATCCCGAAGGCGCGTCGATTAGGATGTCAATCTCAAATTGCGTTTGAAGAAAGACAGATAAGGAGCCCCGCGCCGATGTGGAAGGTTTTGCCACAACTCGTTCTGCAACCTCTTTTTGCATCATCAATACTGCCACTGTGAAAAGGTCTCGATGTTCCGAAATTCGGGTGAGAAGTGGCCCAGTGATGTAATACGGGAGGTTTGATACTACACCGCGTGGTTCAGGAAGAGCGCTTAGAATCTGGCTAAAGGCAGCTTTGAGAGCGTCTTCACGCAGGACGTTTGCCTTGGGGGCAGACTCAGCAAGCATTGAGACCATGCGCTCATCAAGCTCAAGAGCCGTAAGCATGGATTGTTCAGAAAGGGGGGAAGTGAGGACCCCGGGACCGGGGCCA
This sequence comes from Chthonomonas sp. UBA1950, assembly GCA_002336105.1. Taxonomy (GTDB): domain Bacteria; phylum Armatimonadota; class Fimbriimonadia; order Fimbriimonadales; family Fimbriimonadaceae; genus Fimbriimonas. The sequence goes on from DDEQ01000012.1 coordinate 52,219, forward strand.
ATTTCGAGGAGGCCGGAGCAGCCAGCAAGGGCCTCCACGATCGTTTCTACTACACGACGAGAACACAAAAAGTGCTGACCGAGGCCTTTCTCGGCTTTGACACCATGACGCCCTAGAAACCCTTTAAGCGTGGATGGGTCGTATAACTTCACCGGACACGCATAACGTGAACGGTCACGGGTTTGCGCCCGAAAGCGCGTGAAATGTTTCGGCTGTCATAGCAGAGGTCAATGCGATTGCCTTTAATCGCGCCGCCTGTGTCTGCTGCGATGGCAAAGCCATAGCCTTCGACAAAGACCAATGAATTGAGCGGAATAACGCGCGGGTCAACCGCGACGATTCCGTAAGCCGCTCTGCGACCGGTAGCTGTTTTCCCTGTACCGCCACGAATCGTGGCAGGACTTGGATCGTAAGCTGTTGCGGTCATCCTAAGAACCCGCGAGCGAACGAACGAGCTACGACTGGCGCTAAAGCCTGCCTTACCCATACGAAAAATCGTTGGTTTCGGTTCGGTCCTCTCCTCAAGGAGAAGCTCCCGCTGAGTTTTTCCGTTCACGGTCGACACTCGAAATGTTTGACGAAGTGTCCCTGGCGTACCGTCTTGATCTTTGACGATTCGCCCCGACCCGAGCTTATCAGAAAACTCAAAGTGAACCGGTGCGGGGATCGAGTAGGTTTTTACCTCACGATCTTTCTTATTCTGTTTTGCTTGCCCGCTCTGTGCGTGTCCGGCTACCGCCAAACCCACTGTAAGCAGGGCGAAACTCACCCGTACTGGGCAGTTGCGCATTTGGAACCTCCTCTTGCCTGGCTGCAATGTCGCAAGACTATACCAGAAAAATCCAGGGCCGTGCTGAGCAAGGGTCTTGACAGCAGGTTTAGGGGATGAAAGCTACCAAAAATAGGTCGAATTGTCGTATGCAAAGGTTAGAACGGTCTTCCTCAACCTTCATCTGTGTTTTTACAGTAAGTTAAGAGACGTTCATGACATGATAGAGAATGTAATGAGTGCGCTAGGTCAACCAGTAACCAAAACGAAGATTTCGGTTCGAGACCTGAACTTCCGCTACCGGACAAACCACGCACTCAAGTCGATCAACATCGACATTCCTGAGCATCGTGTTACCGCATTCATTGGTCCCTCGGGTTGCGGAAAATCGACGCTCATACGATGTATCAATCGGATGAATGACTTCATCGATGGAGTGTCGATATCCGGACAGGTTCTCATCGATGGGCAGGACCTCTACGATCCACGAATTGATCCCGTGGTGCTCCGAAAGAATGTAGGAATGGTGTTCCAGAAGGCAAACCCCTTCCCAATGAGCATCTATGATAACGTTGCCTATGGACCCAAGATTCACGGTGTTCGAGACCGAAGCGAACTCGATGAGATTGTGCAGAGATGCCTCACCAAAGCTGCGCTATGGGAGGAAGTCAAGGACAAACTTCGAGATAACGGCCACGCTCTTTCTGGTGGGCAGCAACAGCGTCTTTGCATCGCGAGAACGTTAGCGGTTGATCCGAAGATCATTTTGATGGACGAGCCTTGCTCGGCTTTGGACCCCGTTTCAACCGCACGAATCGAAGATCTGATGTACGAACTGAAGCAGGATTACACGATCATTATCGTGACGCACAACATGCAACAAGCGCAGCGGGCAAGTGATTTTACGGCCTTTTTTATGCACGGTAGCCTTGTCGAGTATGCAACGACTCAGAACCTGTTCATGTACCCATCCTCGAAGACCACGGAGGACTACATCTCGGGTCGATTTGGATAAGCGGTAACTTAGAAGTTGATGGATCACGCTCCGTTGGCTGCGCGTATGCGCCCAACCTCGTTCGACGAATATTTCGGTCAGCAGCATCTTGTTGCGCCGGGTGCGGCGTTTCGTCGAGCTGCAGAGGCTGATCGCTTAGGTTCGGTGATCCTTTGGGGACCGCCTGGCGTAGGGAAAACCACTCTCGCAGAGATTGTTGCAACAGTAACTTCGGCTGACTTTCATCGCGTCAGCGCCGTTTCGGCCGGAGTCGCCGAGTTGCGGCGGATTGTTGATATCGCACAGAAAAATCTCAAGCCTAAGTTAGCCACTGCGCTCTTTGAACAGGATGTGCCGGCGCGACGGACGATTTTGTTTATTGATGAGATTCATCGGTTCAACAAAGGCCAGCAAGACGCGATTTTGCCTTACGTCGAAGACGGCACGATTCGGCTAATTGGCGCAACCACAGAGAATCCGTCTTTCGAAGTCAATTCCGCTCTCCTCTCAAGGTGCCGCGTATATGTACTGAAAGCTCTGAGCGATGACGATATTCGAGGCGTCATCAAGCGGGCTCTAAACCGCGAACTTCGCGACCTGAAAGTTGAGAGAGAGGCGGCAGAAGCGCTTGTCAACCTTGCAAACGGTGACGCCAGAAACGCACTCAATATGCTCGAACTGTGCGCCGCGGTAGCAGAATCTGGCGATGTTCCAGGCTTGCTCACTCTCGAAACGGTTGAGTCGGCGGTTCAACGAAGGACTACGTTGTACGACAAAAACGGGGAGGCACACTTTGACCACATCTCGGCTTTGCACAAGTCTGTTCGAGGGTCAGATGTCGATGCCTCGCTTTATTGGTTGGCCCGTATGCTTGAGGGTGGCGAGGAGCCTCTCTATTTGGCCAGACGCATCGTTCGGATGGCAACCGAAGACATTGGTCTTGCAGACCCCAATGCCTTGCCTCTTACTATAGCGGCTCAACAAGCTGTCCATTTTATCGGAATGCCCGAAGGAGCCTTAGCTCTTGCCGAAGCTGTCGCTTATCTTGCCCTTGCCCCAAAGAGTAATGCTGTTTACAAAGCGTACGGCGCTGTTCTCGCAGATATAGAACTCGCTCGAAATGATCCTATCCCGATGCACCTTCGAAATGCACCCACTCGATTGATGAAGGAGTTGGACTACGGCAAGGGCTACGTGTACGCGCATGACCACGAAGGTGGTTTGGTATATCAGCAGAATTTGCCAGACTCTTTGAAGGGGCGAAGTTACTATCATCCAACCGATAGAGGAGTAGAAAAAGACCTGGGAAAACGCTGGAGCGAAATATGCGAAGTGATCAGGAAGGACCAAATCGATTCAGATATACCGTTCAATGCGAACGAATAGGTCTTTTGGCCCAGTAGAATAGGATTATATGGAATCGAACGACCGCCTAATCCGCGCCGTTCAACTTGCGACTCGAAAGCTTGCCAGCACAGGAAGTTTCAATTTCCTCATGAAGGATGTGCTTGCAATTTGTGTTGAGGCAGTTGGAGCCTACGGCGGAACCCTGTACCTGCATGATCCTGCGGCCAAGCGTTTGGTTTTCCAGCACGTGTTGCCCGAGGATGTCGCCGACCGTCTCCCGACCAAAGATATGCCCGAGGATTTTGGCATGGCCGGCGAAGCGTTTATGAATCGGCAGACGATCGCCAGAGATTTTCCAGATAAGCCAGACAGTGAGCGAAATCCGTTTGAGCAAGCGACCGGTGTTACCGTTCGAACGATGGTCGCTGTTCCCTTGATGGTGGAAGGCGAAACTCCGATTGGAGTTGTTCAACTGTTGAATAAGCGTGACGGAGTTTTTAACGAGAACGACCGCTCAGTTCTCGACACCGTTGGCGCCGTTTCAACGATGGCGTATCTGAACTACCGTCTGACCGAGGAATCGACCCGAGCATCGAGCCTCCTTGGAATGGGGAAGGTAAGCCACGATATTGGTAACCTAGCTGCATCACTCTACGCCAACCTCAGTTTTAGCGAAATGGCGATGCACGGCTTGCGCACTCACTTGATGAGTGCGAAACCGGATGACACTACCTCGATGTACATCGAAACGCTTGAGCCGATGTTTGACGATTTGAAGAACTCGGTCGATCGAATCGTTGGATACTCGCGCTTGATCTCGGATATTTCGGCAGGACGGGCTCTTCGCCCGAATATGACCCTGGCGCCGTTAGCGAATACCATTCAAACCAGTGCGGCTTATCTGGAAACCGAAGGTCGCGCCAACCACGTGGCACTTCGATATCAGATCGACGAAACAGCACCCGAGACCGTTCACGACGAGCTGTATATCTTCCGAATTGTGCAGAACCTTGTTGGCAATGCAATCAAGGCTGTTAAGGAAACAGTTCCGGAAGACTGGCAAGTGCTTGATGACGACGAGGAAGAGACCATCTATGGCGAAGTGACCGTCGTTTACCGCTTTGACGGTTCGAATCATATTATCGAAGTGAAGGATAGCGGCCCAGGCATGTCACAGGAAATCGCAAACCGCATTCTTTCTGGAAATGCTCGATCCAACTGGGATAAAGCAAGCGGTTCGGGCTGGGGAACTAAAATTGTCCTCGAACTCACCGCCACACATAATGGCGAGGTGTCCATCGATAGCGTGATTGGAGAAGGTTCGACCTTTAGGGTTACGATTCCCCACAAGCCAACTTTGGATTAATCGCCTAAATCTCTAGTGTTTGCGGAAGCGCTCCTTCGAGCTCAAGCAAGTAGCGCTTCCGTTCAATACCACCCGCATAGCCGGTCAATGCGCCGTTGCTACCGATCACCCTGTGGCACGGTATGACGATCCAAATCGGATTTTGGCCGTTCGCCGCTCCTACCGCTCGTGTGGCAGTTGGTTTGCCAAGCTGAGTAGCGATGTTGAGATAAGTCCTTGTTTGGCCAAAAGGGATCTGAAGGAGCGCATTCCAAACAGCTTTCTGAAACTCGGTTCCCTCGGGCTCGATGGGCAGGTTAAATGCTTTGATTTCACCGGCAAAATATTGGTCGAACTGCCTCTTAGCATCTACGAGAAGCGGGGAGTCTGAATCCATGAGCGGTTCTGTGGTTCCGACAGCAATGGTTTTTATGGCGTCTTCGGACGCCGTAATGTTGACCCTCCCCAATGGGCTTTCAAAGGTGATCGTGTTCATATAGTGTTGGATTGTCGCACAAGCTCGCAAGGGTTTCAACTGTTGAGATAGCGGCTCACCAATGCAACGAACTGCTCTAGAGTTTTATCCGGGCAAAACTGTTAGCGACAAACTACTCGTCAAACCGACGATCTTTTGAAAGAAGGGCTCGATAACAGGCGTCATCCAAAAGCATCTGACTCGATGATACGTCACCGAGCCAGTAGAAAAACGCGCCATTTTTGGATTCGAAGACTTATGCTTTTGAGGCAGCGAAATACTCGTCGAGTCTTAAGCAGGCTGCTTTGGTTGGGTCAGCAAACACGTCGAGAGCTCGAATGAGTGCTTCGGCGGTATCAATGCTTGTGACACAGGGGACACCGGTTTCGATGCAAGCTCGGCGGATTCGAGCTGCTTCGCTTTCACTCGTCTCGTTAAGTCCTGGAGTGTTAATCATCAGGCTTATCCTGCCTTCCATGATTGCATCGAGAATGTTGGGTGAGCCCAACTGAATCTTGTTCACGACCTCGCACGGTACCCCAGCTTCGTTGAGACTTTGGGCCGTTCCAGGCGTCGCCAGGATATGACGTCGATTGGCATGGAGCTTCTTTCCAATCTCGACGGCGGTGCGTTTGTCGTCGGGTTTGACAGTAAGAAGGACAGCTCCGTCGCCTTTGAAGTGAATTCCAGAGGCGATCATCGCTTTGTAAAGCGCTCCTTCAAACGTGTTATCGACGCCGAGAATCTCACCCGTTGACTTCATCTCTGGTCCAAGTGATGGCTCAACTCGACCAAGCTTTTGGAATGAAAAAACCGGAGCTTTAATCGCGTACAAAATCGGTTTCGGAAGTGCTGGAATGCCTGAAGCGAAATCACTTTCTGGGATGACCTGTCCCTCGCCGCCAGGTGTCAATGTCCAAAGTCCACTTGAATAGCCGAGATCTTTCAGCTTGACTCCCATCATGCACTCGGTCGCCAGCTTCACCATCGGGATTCGTGTGACCTTGCTGAGATACGGAACGGTTCGACTAGCTCTTGGGTTAACTTCGAGCACGTAAGCAAGCTGTTTCCCGTCTGGCCCTGGCGCTATGACGAACTGAATGTTCATCAGTCCCTTCACTCCTAATGCGCGGGCGATCTCACATGCGCTACGCACCATTTGGGCTTGCACGTCTTCGCTCAGCGAAACGGGAGGATAGACCGCCATCGAGTCTCCGCTGTGAACGCCAGCCCGCTCGATGTGCTCCATGATTCCAGGAACAAGAGTCTCTTCGCCATCCGAAATGACATCGACCTCTGCTTCTTTTCCGAGAAGATATTTATCGACCAAAACAGGCTGACCTGGGTTGGCATCCTCAGCTTCTCGATAAAATCCTTCCAGTTGGTTTGGCGAGAAGACGATCTCCATCGCGCGTCCGCCAAGGACAAAGCTCGGACGAACGAGCACGGGATAACCCACTTCTTCGGCAACAGTTTTTGCCTCTTCGAGTGATCGTACAGCTTTACCTTTTGGTCTTGGAATTCCCAACCCCTCTAGAAGCGCATCAAACAAGCCACGATCTTCGGCGCGAGCGATAGCTTCGGGTGAGGTTCCTAGAACTTTTACACCCGCGTTTTGTAAACCTTGTGCAAGGTTGATCGCCGTTTGCCCACCAAACTGGCAAACAACACCGATTGGGTTTTCGTGGGCGATGACGTCCAAAACGTCTTCTTTCGTTACCGGCTCAAAGTAGAGACCATCACCGGTGTCGAAGTCGGTACTGACAGTCTCCGGATTGTTGTTGACGATGATAGCGCGGTATCCGAGTTCGCGAAGCGCCCAGACGCAGTGAACGCATGAGTAGTCGAACTCAATGCCTTGACCGATGCGAATAGGACCAGAGCCAAGGACGAGAACGGTGGACTTCATTCTAAAGAGTCATGGTGACACAGATTAGCGCTTTCATGCCCGGCTCAACCAGGCAAGCATGGATTGATTACAGCTTTTATTGAAGATGTACGCACGGTCTGATCTTTGCATAGAGCATATTGATGAAATTATTTTGCTTGAGAAATCTTATAGTCGGGCTTCCGCTTGCAGCTACCGCAATGGCAAGTGCTGATTTGCATCTGCTCAAAACGACCTCATCACAGTTCACTGCGTTGACTGCTGGACCTAGTGGTTACGCTCCGTGGACAGGTCTTTCGAGTGGATCAGAACTCCCCGTTCTGCAGAGCGCAGACTTTGTAGCCGTCGCCACCGCACCGAACGCTGCGGAGTTGACTGGCACTGCTGGCGGATGGATTTCTGGGTTACCGAGTGATCCTGGTGCAAAGTGGATTGGAGCGACCGCGAACGCTTACCAGAATGGCTACAGCACTTTGTTCAATCACTCTTTCAACTTGGCAACATCCTCGACATCGAGCGTCCTCAATGTCACCTTCTCAGTCGATGACAAACTGGGCGATAGTCACAATGAAGGCATCTTCTTGGATGGAGTAGCAATCACTGGCTCGACGTCGAATATCGATTGGAACAACCTGATCGAGACGAAATCCTTCAACCTTGGAGCTCTTTCGGCTGGCAATCATAACCTGTCCTTCGACGTTTACAACTCAGGATCTGGCCCAACTGGTTTGATCCTATCCGGTTCCGTTCAGACGCAGCCAGTTCCAGAACCAGCTTCGATCTTAGCTGTTGGCGCTGGATTGGTAGGGGTTATCCGTCGCCGTCGAAACACAAAGTAACACATTTCGACCAACCAGACTTAGATTGTAATTCTCGGCTAGGTAGGCTGACCGGGTTCATATGAATCCGAACGCCTACCTTTCTCTTGCCAGAATGCCCGATGTCGTTCGGGTCTTTGGTTCTGGTCAGTCACTGCTGTCCGTCACTAAGGGCTCAAACGGAACCTATGTTGGAGACAGATTTTGCCTTTCTATCACCGTTGTTGGCGACAAGCTTAAAGTGGGCTTGACGGGTAACGGAGTCGCTCGGATTCAACTTCGATGGCACGGCGATCAATCTGGAGTTCGAAGTTACCTTGGCGATCATTGGGAACGGTCCTACGGCGATTTGGAGTGGCGTGGAGAGTGCGCAGGGCGAGTCATGCCGTGGTATTTCTTGGCTTCGGACGGCCACTTAACTCATGGGTACGGGGTTGAAGTCGGGGCGAGCGGACTTTGCTTCTGGATGGCGGATTCCGCAGGCATTAGCTTTTGGGCAGATGTCCGAAGCGGCGGTGTTCCCGTTGAGTCGGGAAGTCGCGAAATCGACGTCGCCACCATTATTTCCCGTCAAGGCAAGCCGAATGAAAGCGCATTCGACGCAGCAACCTCATTGTGTCGGCTGATGTGCCCAAGCCCGAGGCTGCCCAAGGCCCCAATTCATGGTACGAATGATTGGCCTTTCGCATATGGAAACAATAGCGCGAACCTGATCTATCGCGTAAGTGGTCTCATTTCTGACTTGTCGCCTTCTTGGAATAATCGACCGTTTTCACTAATTGATGAAGGTTGGGCGATGGGGCCGTTCAATGGAACATTCGGATTCGGGCCTTGGGAGGCAAATCCAAACTTTGGCGATATGGCGAAAGTCGCCAACCATCTCAATGGAATTGGCGTTCGGCCTGGGATTTGGTATCGACCGCTAACGGTTCTGCCAGATACACCTGAGTCTTGGAAGTTGTCTCGCGATGCCACCTACACCGATCCGACCATTCCCGAAGTCTTGGAACAAGTGAAATCCGAGATTTCCAAATTCGTGGGTTGGGGATACGAGATGATCAAGCATGACTTCACCACTTGGGACATCTGCGGCAAGTGGGGTTTTCAAATGGGAGCTTCGGTTACGAATGATGGATGGGCGTTCGCTGATCGATCTCGAACCACAGCGGAAGTGATGAAAGACCTATATCAAGCGATCCGCGACGCTGCGGGAGATGCTTATCTTCTCGGTTGCAATACGATGGGGCACCTGGCCGCTGGTACCCATGAGGCGCAAAGAACCGGCGATGACACAAGCGGAAGAAACTGGGATCGAAATCGTCGGATGGCAATCAACACCCTTGCTTTTCGATCACCTCAGCATCGAACCTTTTTTGAGGTGGATTCTGACATCGTTCCGATTACAAAACACCTAGAATGGAGTCTTGTTGAACCTTGGCTTGAACTGGTTGCTCAAGGCGGTACTTCATTATTCGTGGCGGCAGACCCCAAAATTCTTGAACCGAAACACAAAGCGGCAATGAGAATGGCGCTTGGCTGTGCCGCCGAATATCAGCCAATTGTCGAACCTATTGACTGGATGAACTCAACGGCACCTAGGTTCTGGAAGGTCGGTGGATTGACTAAGGAATTTCGATGGGTCGATAGGAACGGGGGATATCCGTTTGGCGACTAAGTCCTGACTACCAAGGCCACTCTTTACCCTCGAAGTCGGTCATGAAAAGGCGATCCGGAATATCGTTGCTTAGAAAGCAGTTTAGGGCGAGTTCGCCGGCTTCTTCTGGTTCAAATCGGGCCTCTGTGTTCTTCTCGCCGTGCATGTAGCTTCGCACCCAGCCCGGATGATAGAGCCTGAAATCAAAACCCTTCGGGTGCATGTCGTTCCAAAGAATTCGCGTCGCCATATTCACCGCCGATTTGGACATGCAATAGCCAAACCAACCCGTACGATCGCTTGCTGCATTGCTCCCAGCTTCTGACGAGACAACACATATTCGCTTAAGCGCACTCTTTTCGAGAAGGTCATATAAGGCACGAACCAGACGGAGCAAACCTAACGAGTTTGTGTTGAATTCCGATTGCATGTTGTCAAAATTGAGCTTCTTGTCAAGGATGTTTTGGATGAGGTGAGATTTCTGTAAACCAGCGTTTGAAATCAAGAGATCAAGGTGGTCGATCTCTCTGGTGAGCTCAGCTGCCACCTGGTTTACGGAATCGTCAGACGCGACATCGAGAGAAACGATCTTCAATAGCTCGGGGAAGTCTGCTTGCAGGTCTGGCAGTTCGTGCCAATCGATGTACTTGCCTGCATAAACGGTCCACCCTCGCTTCAGAAGTCCTTTTACGATGCCGATACCAAGTCCTCGATCTGCGCCAGTGACGAGCGCGATGCCACTCATAGTGGAAAGCTTATCTCCATTTGCGAATGACAAATATCGTCAAACAAGGAGTTAATGCACGAAAAAGCAACCCCCCGATTGAAGGGCCGATACAGATTAAGTGTCCTGGGTGATTTGGATCTGGCCCATCCAGAATCACCATCCCAGTGAGCACTGGATATCAAAAGTGATGATATCGAGGATGCAGAGAGCAGATAAGACATACAACGGATTCATGACGAATATTCTAGCGGCGTTCATGAAGTCTCTCCATATTCAGAAGGAAAACATCTCACTGTCATTTTCATTGTCTTGCATTAAGTAATTGAAATGAGTGAACACCGCAGAGTTGCTTTCGTTTACTCAAGAGTCGGAAGTGTTTTCGCTATGAAAAAGATCCTAATTCTTGCAGTCGTCGCTCTAACGGCGATCAGTATGGCTCAGCCCGGTGGCGGTCGCGCCCAGCGTGGCGGTGCGCGTGGTAACCAGAACTCGATGACGAGCCTTCTTTCAAGAACTGATGTTCAAGGTGAATTGAAGATCACCGATGAGCAAAAGACAAAACTTGCTGAGCTACAACCAGCTCGCGGTCAAAGAGGTGCCGGTGGTTCTCGACGAAACGGCAATCGAGCTGCCGGTGGAAATGGTGCCGGTAGCTTTGATCCTTCGGCTGTACAGGCAGCCATGCTCGAGCGAGAAAAGAAGGTTCTTGATCTACTGAGTCCAGAGCAAGCTAAGCGGTTGAAAGAACTTTACGTTCAGAAAGCTGGCAACCGAGTCATCCTCCGTGCTGATTTCCAGAAGGACCTTGGGCTTTCAGACGATCAGGTTGCGAAGGTTAAGGCGCTTCAGACCAAGCAAGCAGAAGCGGTCCGATCCATCATGCAAAAGGTTCAGAATGGCGAGATTGATCGAACCGAAGTTGCGTCATTGCAAGAGAAAAACCAAAAGATCCTGAGCGACGAACTCGGAAAGATCTTGACTGCTGATCAGACTGCAAAGCTCAAAACGATGGGAGGCACACCTTTCAAGTTTGAAGATGCGGCTCCTGTTGGCGGCCAATAGACTACTTAATAAACCCAAAAGAATGGCTACCTCAAGCTGAGGTAGCCATTCTTTTTTACGTGCAGGGTGTGAACTAGTCTGCAAGCATGTACTCAGCGATGATCTGAGCGGTGTCAGCAAGAGCTTCCATGTGAGTTCGCTCGTAGCAGTGTGAGTTGTCAACTCCAGGCCCAATGAGTGCGACTTGAGCTTTGCCGCCGCTCTTCCAATAAGCTCCACCGTCGCTTCCGTAGTAGCGATAGACATCGGGGCGTAGTTCGATCCCAAGGCGATCGGCGAGATCCTGTAAACGGTTCGTTAGACCCTTGCTGTACGGTCCGTTGCCGTCTTTGACACAAATGGAGCAGTGGAACTCGTCACCATTTTGCCCTTCGCCAACACAAGCCATGTCCAAAACAACCATTTCCTGAAGATCATCAGGAAGGCTGTCCATGCCTCCGTGGCCAACTTCCTCAAAATTAGAAATGAGAATGGTTGTTCGTTGAGCGGGAGTCACTTCGGCTTCGACAAGTGCTTTAATCGCAGCTAGTGCACAAGCAACACACGCTTTGTCATCTAGAAATCGTGATCGAATAAATCCAGCTTGGCCCGTCTCCACTCGAACGTCAAAGTAGACGTAATCTCCGATTTCGATACCGAGTAGTCTTGTTTCTTCGGCGCTTGAGGTTCTCTCATCAAGTCGGACTTCCATCGAAAGGTTGTCACGCTTTGCATCGTAGACGTTCCTGTTGACGTGTGCAGCGCCGTTCGTGAAAACGAGCGATCCGCGAACTTGTCGTCCAGAGCGAGTTGCGATAAAAACGCCTTCGCTCTCAACCGCTGGCCAAACTAACCCATTGAGAGCCGTCAATTCCAATCGTCCGCTCGGTTTGATTTTTTGGACCATTGCGCCGAGAGTGTCAACGTGGGCGGTAAGCGCACGAGGCTTGTCAGACCGTAGGCCGTCGAGATGAGCTAACAGGGCACCTTTTGTGGTGCGCTCGGTCGCAACACCCATGCTCTGTAGTTCGCCTTCGACAAAGCCGATGGCATACTCAGTATCCCCAGTTGGGCTGGGAGTTTCCAGCAAGTCGATCAGCACTCGCTTAAGGTAATCGGTTGAGATTTCGAAGCGTGGCATTGCATGCGTGGTTTACCCGATACGGCACCTTCACCGTTGAAGATGTCGCTGGCTAAACCGACAATTACGCTAGGTTAGCGATATGCAGAGGAAGCTCGGCGATATTTTGATTGATTTGGGGTTGATTTCCACCGAATCGTTGGCAATTGGACTCGAAAGACAGCGTCTGACATCCAAGCCTTTGGGTGAAGTACTCGTTACCCTTGGCTTTCTGACGGATTCGCAGCTTCAAGAGGCACTGGCTGATCAACAAGATGTCGATACGTGGGATCTCGAAGTGGATCCACCCGAGAAGCAAGCGCTTGACTTGGTAACTCGCGAACTTTGTGCACGACATCATGCACTTCCGGTGAGAGTCAACGCAATTGAAATGATTGTCGCAATGCGAAACCCGGGAGACTACGACGCAATTGATTCGTTCGGCGTAGCGACGAGACGTCGAATTCGCCCGGTTCAAGCCAACGATAAGCAGCTAGAACTTGCCTTAATCACGTCTTTTGGACCCGCAGGCATGGCTGTTCGAACCGCAGAAGAAGAGGAGAAAGGGAATGCCTTCGATTCATTCGTCATGCGAGCAATGGACGAATTTGGAGAAGAGGAAAAACAACCGACTCCAGTTCTCAACGAAGAAGAAACCCGACCCGTTATCGGATTGGTTAATCAGATCGTTGCTGACGCGATCAAGATGCGCGCAAGCGACATTCATATCGAACCTCGTCCCGATGGGGTCGAAATACGCTATCGAATTGATGGACGTTTAACCAAGATTCGAGAACTCCCGCGTGCCTTGCTCCCAATGGTGGTGGCGCGTGTGAAAATCATGGCGGATATGGATGTGGCGGACCATCGGCTACCCCAAGATGGTCGAATCGAAGTTCGGAATGGAACCAAAGCGGTCGACCTGCGCGTTAGCTCCTTGCCGAACTATCATGGTAACCGCTTGGTCCTAAGAATTCTGGATCGCAGCTCGATTTTGAGAAGCCTTGACGAGTTGGGATTTAGCTCAAACAACCTTGTCATCTTTAGGGATTTGGTCGAAAAGCCATACGGAATTGTCCTTGTTACCGGACCAACTGGTAGTGGCAAGACAACAACCCTTTATGCGGCTCTCAACGAGCTAAAGAGCGAAACAAGGAATATCATGACCTGTGAAGACCCGGTTGAATATGACCTTCATGGCATCAACCAATCTCAGGTTCATGAAAAGATTGGACTGACTTTTGCCGCTCAGTTGAGATCAATCTTGCGACAGGACCCAGACGTTGTCCTAGTTGGCGAAATTCGAGATAAGGAGACCGCCGAAACTGCGATTCGTGCTTCGCTGACGGGACACTTGGTTTTGAGCACGTTGCACTGCAACGATGCTCCGAGTGCGATTCCGCGGCTTCTTGATATGGGAATCGAGCCGTTCTTGCTTTCCACTTCTCTCGTTGGTGTTGTGGCTCAGAGACTTCTTCGAGTCCTCTGTCCTGAATGTCGTGGGAAAGGAGCGGCGACTGAGCGAGATAGGGCCGTGATGAGAGCGATGGGAATTCCAGAGCAGGATCAGGTTTGGCAACCCGTTGGATGTCCTACTTGCAATGGTCTTGGCTATGCAGGCCGAACTGGCGTTCATGAAATCTTGCCAATCTCAGAAGAACTATCGCATTTGATTGCGACGGGTGCAAGGGTGGACGAGATACGAGACGCCGGAGCCAAAACCGGATATAGAACGATGCAAGAGGATGCGCTTAATCGAGTGCAAGCTGGTCAGACAACCTATGAAGAGGCTCGGCGTCTGATTTCCTTTAACACCCTCAAGGCTCAGCTAAAGCAGGTTGCCTGAGCCTTGAGGAATGAGGGCTAGCGCTTCGGTCCGTCTGTTCTAAACGGACTTGCCGGAAGTCCGGCATGGTTGACCAAGTTGACATCAGGGTTGTTCGCCCATGCGTATCGTACGGCCACCGGTTGCTTTACATCTGGACTGCTGACGATCACCGTTGAACCATCGATCCGAGCATCTGCCCAATAGAATTTCTTATCGGCTCCTGCAATCGCGAATGACTTCGGTGCTTTGCCGTCGGTTGTGAGGAGACTGCCGTTGGAGAACTCGACATGAATCGTGTCGCCATGAATTGACATCGATTTGTACATCGGGCTGGCGTAAACCATCGGCTTTCCGTAGGTTTTATTCAGCGCCCAGAGAGACAATCGACGACCCACTTCCCGTTTGTTCTTTGGATGGATGTCCTCGGCTTCTCCGATGTCGATAATGACCGCCATCCCTGTGTTGGGAGTGTTGCCGAGAGTCAGCGACTGAGCTTCTCGCAGTTCTGCCCACTGGCTTTCGACGGGAGCCCTGTCTCTTGCCATGTAATTGGCTAGTTGCACAAATAGGAACGGGAAGTTGCCCTGATTCCAGCTCTTGCGCCAATCCTGAATCATCGTCGGAAACAGTTCTCGGTATTGAGTGGCTCGGTCGGCGTTGCTCTCACCTTGATACCAAATCGCACCCTTGATTCCGTAAGGCACGATGGGAGCAATCATGCCGTTATACAGCCCGCCCGGTGCCCAAGGGTTGCCCGGACCAGCCGGCAGCTGAGGTCTCGGTTTGGAGACATCAAGCTCGCGCTCAACCTTGTATTTCCAAGGACCAGCAAGCGAGATCGAAGCTGAACCGTCCCAAAGGCTAAGCTTCAAGTCGCTCGCGTTGCCTCCCATGCCTCCGCCTCCGCCAGTATCCGTCACTCGAATGGCAATCGTATTCTTTCCTGCTCGAACGACTCCCGGGGCGATGCGATAGACGCGTGGCAGACTCCAAGAGTCAGCCGTTTCGACCCCAACTTTGCCAACTCGGATGTTGTCGAAGTAAGTGGTGTCGAAATCATCAATGGGTCCGAGTTCTAGCTTAAGAGGCTTGCCTACCCATTCTGCAGGTATGTCGACGCTCTTTCGAAGCCAAAACATACCATCCCAATCGCGACCTAGCGCCTTCTCGATGGTTACGGGAGCATCACAGGTCGCCCAATTGTCGTCATTGAACTCCTGCATTCCCCAGTTATTGTTGAAGCCCTCATTGGAGCCGTCGTTTCGTTCGCCCAACCATACCGACATGGCTTTTCGATAGGCTTCGATTGCCGCCGGATAATCTTTGATTCCAGCCAGGTATTTCGTCACCATCGGCGACAGATTAGGATGCTTGGATAGTGTAGGTCGGCTTGTCCAAGCTTCGGCAGGTGTGCCCCCCCAACTGGTGTGAATGATGCCAACGGGCACACCTAAGGTGCGGTTGATCTCTCTGGCAAACGATAAACCGACAGCCGAGAAGTGACCGATCGTTGTTGGGCTGCTCGCTTCCCAGGTACCAGTCATCGTTGTTTGTGGGACTTCATTGCTGACCTTACGAACCGTGAACATGCGAATATCGTTCTTGGTCTCGCCAACTGCTCGCGCAAAGTCATTTGCGCCACCTTCGCCAAACTCCATGTTCGACTGACCGCTCGCTACCCATACTTCTCCGAGAAGAATGTCTTTGATCGTGACGGTCTCACCGTTACTACAGGAGACTTTGAGAGTGTACGGGCCGCCCGCCGGCATAGCTTTAAGCTTGAGTTGCCACTTACCCCATTCATCTGCTTTGGTCCCCACCGTTTGCCCGTTAAATTCAACGGTGATTTTCGAGCTAGGGGTTGAACTTCCAAAGATTGGGACACTAATGCCCCTTTGAAGAACAGCGCCGTCGGTAAACAGCGGGTTCAATTGCAGACCAGTCTGCATCGTAAGAATGAGCGGTAGGTAGGGAATCATGCTTCTTTACATTCCAGAGAGAAACTCGTAAGTCAGATCGTTAAATCCGGGGAGACCTTCGTGGCCAAAATCCGGATAGATCTTAACATCTTTCTTCGAGGTGATTTTGTTGTAAGCCGCAAAGCAAGTCGAGGGTGGTGTGATGGTGTCAACTAAACCAAGAGCCATCAAGATTTCTGCTTTGATGCGCGGAGCGAGATGCTGGATATCGATGTATCCGAGCTTCTGCCACACCTCGTCGATATTTTCGTGTCGAGGGTCGTAATATCGCAGGTACGTGCGTAGCTCGGCATAGGCGCCGACGTCAAGGTCCATGTCCCAAACACGTTTGTAGTCACTAAGGAATGGAAACACCGGCACCGCTCGCTTGATGTTCGGCTCTAGCGCAGCGCAAGCAACCGTAAGGCCGCCGCCTTGTGAACCTCCTGTCGCCCCGACTCGCGTTGAATCCACCTCGTCAAAGTTCATAACGATTCGGGCTAACTGCGCACAGTCAAGAAATATCGAGCGAAACAGGAGTTTCTCTGGACCCTCGGCAAGACCGCGAATAATGTGCCCATTGTGGGTGTTTCCTTTAACACCGCCTACGTCTTCACTTCTTCCGCCCTGTCCACGACAGTCAAGAGCAGCGACTGCAAAACCGTTGGCTACCCAGTTCAACTTATCGGACCAATCGCCCGAATTAGCGGTATATCCGTGAAACTGAACGACAGCAGGGCAGTTCTTGGCTCCTTTCGGTCTGAGATATTTCGCAAAAACCCTTGCGCCTCCAACACCTGTGAACCAAAGTTCAAACATTTCAGCGCCTTTACAAGCGGTGGAAACTGGAACGAGCGTGACGTCCCCAGTTAAGGCCCGCATCTCAGCGATCGAAGTGTCCCAGAACGATTCGAAGTCAGAAGGCTTAGGGTTGCATCCTTGGTAGTTGACCAATTCAGCCAAGGGCATATCTACGAGTGGCATGTTAGTTTTTGGAGTGGAATAGTTTCCTCAATTCGGCGAGGAGGTGTGGAAGTTCATCGACTTCCCACTGACCTTCAATCGAAACACTACCGTCATATCCGATTGATTTGAGATAGCTGCAGAAATCCTGCATATGTCGGTCGGACGAACTTGGAGCCTTTCGGTCGAGGTCAGAAATATGTACATGGGTTGGCAAAAATGGGATCTGCGAACTCCAATCCGGTTCATGCCCATCCAAATCTGCTTCTTTTAGGATGTGATAGCTGTCAGCGGTGAATCCAACGTTAACTCGTTTGAGGTGTATAGCTAACGCTCTCAGATCGTTGCCAACATTTGTTTCTAACCTATTGAGCGACTCAGGGGCGATATGTATACCATAAGGATCAGCAAGTCTCTGAAGGTTTGTGACTATCGTGATAAATAGGTTTGTAGCCTCGGTCACGCTCATCCCGTCAACGGCTCTTCGAGGGGAGCCTGATCCGATGACCATGATCTCAACACCAACGGACGCAGCGAGCTGAATTGTGGCTTTTGCATAGTCCAGATAAGGTTCTCCATGCGGGCCCATGAGCTTCATTTGCCACGGAAAAAACGCATTTGTTGCGTGGACCGGTAACTCTGACGGTGGTAACGAAGAGTGTAGTGATAGTGCAGCGAGCTCGACGTAGTCAAAGCCTGCTTCTATAACGGCGTTTTCCTGCTCTCGAGTGCAACATACTCCAAATTTCATGACAAGTGAACCTTTGTACCTTGATTTTGGCTGCTCTGATAAACCGCCAGTATTATTTTAAGCGGCTCAAGGGCCATTCTGCCAGTCAAGAATGGATCTCTATCTTCAGATACCGCAAGAACGAAATCTTGTAATTGTAATCTGTGTTGCTCTCCCCAGGTCGCGGTCAAATCATCGGTAACGTATGGGTCGAGTTGATAGGTTTGCAGATTCGGAGTCGGTTGGCTCATTACTCCGGCGCCGTACTTGCCGAGGTTCACCTTCTCGGGTTCGACTTTCCAAACTCTCGTTCGGTCACCTTCCAGCACCACCGAACCGTATTTGCCGTGAATCTCTAGTCGTTCAGCGAACCCGGGATAAAAGCAAGTGCTGCCTTGAATGACTCCGATTGCGCCGTTCCTGAATTCGACCAAAACGTTGGCGATATCTTCGACTTCGATTTTATGTGCGACCGTTCGGCAAATGGCTTGAACTGATTTTACGCCCCCCATGATCCACTGCAACATGTCGATGTAATGAACGCCCTGGTTGATGAGGCATCCGCCCCCATCTTGTTCCCAAGTTCCTCGCCAATCACCAGAGTCGTAGTACTCTTGCGTTCGATGCCACTTGATATAGGCATCTCCGGCTAGGAGTGTTCCGATTTCGCCTCCCAGCGCGGCTTCTCGAAGTCTTCGAACTTGGTTGGAAAACCGATGTTGACTGATGCAAGCCAACTTGACGCCTAGTCGTTCGCATGCCTCAACGAGAGCGAGTGCCTTCTCGTACGTTGTATCAATTGGCTTTTCGACGATAACGTGTTTCCCGAGTTTCGCCGCAGCGATGCCTACTTCAGCATGGGTTCCACTCGGGACGCAAATGTCGACCACATCGACATTTGCACTGAATTCCTCAAAGTTTTCGAATGCCGGAACGCCATATTTCTCAGAGGCTGTTGCTGCTCTTTCTGGCTCTATGTCATAGACTGCGGCAAGATGACCGCCTTCAACGTTTTGAAGCGCGTCGCAGTGGGTTTTATGAATCGCGCCGCACCCGACCAAGCCAAAACGAAGACTCATGCGTCTGCTCCGACTTCGGTCAATACCTTTCTAAGTGAGACAACAGCATGCTCAAAGAGTTGCGGGCCACTGAAACCACCTAAAGGACCTGCCGCAGTCAGATGCGGTTCAAGGGTTAAGGGGCCGTTCCAACCTTGCTCTATCAGCCATTGAATCGTCTCGGAAATCCCGCTGTCCCCTTCTCCAGCGGCGACGACATGCCCTTCTTTTGCGTCCTTGATATGGATGGTGTCAAGGTATGGCAAAATCCAGGGGAACCAGTCCTTCATTGCCCTAAAGCCGAGCAAGGTCGTGTTCGCGAAATCGAAAGCTGCTCGAAACGTTTCATCTCCAAGTTCGTTGAGCAACAGCTTTGCTTGCTCTGGATAGGCGCCCCAAAACTTGGCGTCGTTTTCGTGGAGCAGGATCACATCTTCGCTTTTCGCAACCGCCTTTTGCTTGCTCATCCATTCGATGACTGCACCAGAAAACGATATGTCATCGGGCTTATCTGTCTCGGGGGAGAAGACGCGAATGCGTTTGACACCCAGGCGGTGGGCAATTTCGATAGCCTTATGAAGCTTTTTGGTTTCTTCGATTTCGAGACTTGGGTCAAGTGAAATCTTGTTAACCGGCGAGCCGATGCACTGAATATGTAGTCCTTCGGCTTCGACAGCATTCTCGAGTCGTGTCAGTTGATCTTCTGACAATGCCAGCACATTTACGCCCTCGACACTTCTTAGGTCAAGCCCTTGTATCTGTAAACGATTTAGTGTTTTTACTTGAACTTCAATGTCTGGACTAATCTCATCTGCGAATGCGGTTAATAAAAAACTGGCTTTCGGTGCCATGTAATGACCTTACCCAAACGAGTATTTGAATTCAAAATAGCGGCAAAGAATGCTAAATGCACGACAAGCACGTGACACTACCAGCAGTGTCCCTACTAGCCGTCTTAGATGCTAGGTTTGGGGTCTGCTACAGAGATTGCTGGGTCAATACTTCTTTGATAACGGAAAAAGGTGAGTGAGGGTTGAGCCAGCAAGAGTTGGCTCCAGAGGGTTAAAAGAATGTATCTCCTGAGTCTCTACGAAAAAGACATGATTGTCGAGGCAAGTCTCGGCGGCCGCGTAACTGCGGAAGAAGTTACCGTCTTTGGCGAAGAGCTCGCGGACCTCTTAGAGGACCTAGAAGGACAAGCTTTCTCGCTGTTGATCGATTTTAGCAAAGCAAAGCGATTTGATGGTTTGGCTATCAGTGCTTTGAATACGATCAAGGATCGATGCTTTGAAATCGGCGCAGTTGAGATCGTTTCGGTACCTGTAGACGAGCATGATGCAGTGACGCATCAGTCGGCTCGGTTACAGTTTGTTCTTGAAGGACGCGAGCGATTTGTGTCATCGCCTGCAGAAGCGCGATTCCAGCGCACTGCAGCCAGTCCAGTGATTATGTTGGCTGCCGCCTAACGGTGTGACGAAGTCTGTCTTCGTTAGCATAATCACATACAGCGACCTAGCTTCTTTGGCTAGGTCGCTGTGTTGTTTTGGTACGCTCTATCTATGCCCAAACTTTCTAGACTCGTCATCGCAACCCACAACAAGAAAAAGGGAGGCGAGATGATCATGATCTTGAAAGAGGCATTGCCAGAACTTGAGCTTCTGACGCTTGCTGACTTCGATGGAGCACCAGAACCGGAAGAAACGGGTTCAACCTATCAAGAAAATGCGGCGATTAAGGCGAAGTCTGGTGCTGCGTTTACCGGTGAGTGGGCACTTGCGGATGATGCAGGATTAGAGATCGACGCTCTGGATGGTGCGCCAGGGTTATACAGCAAACGATTCGGGGGCGAAGACCTACCTTTCCCGGAGAAAATGGCGCGAATCTTTGAGCTACTCGAGGGCGTCCCGGACGAGAAACGAACCGCAAGGTTTCGATGCTGCATCGCCTTAAGTGTTCCGGGTGGGGAAGGCAAAATTGAGACGTTTGAAGCCATCTGCGAGGGACGAATCTCTCGAGAAATGAGTGGAGTGGGTGGTTTTGGATACGACCCTATTTTCTTGCCGACTGATGCGCCCGGAAGAACAATGGCTGATCTGAGCGCAGCGGAAAAGCACTCGATCAGCCATAGAGGAAAGGTCTTACGTGAACTGATTAGTTGGTTAGCTGATTAGTCGAAACATAGGTGCTTCGATTTCGATTACCGGTTACTGGCCTCATCGATTCTGTGGTCGCTAACTTAAGGATCTTTGCAGATCTTAGGACGATATCCTTCGGCTCCTTCTTGTCTCGCAAGTCTTGCTGCAACAAGGCGGCCTCTTTTAGTAGCTCTCGGTATCCAACATCACTCATGTAGTACCGATTCCGTAGAAGCTTCGAGATATACCCAGTAAGTTGTAATATTGCGGCCGCACTCGTAGAATTCCATTATCGGGATTTGGGATCGAGTAACGCTCTCAATCCATCTCCGACAAAGTTTAGGGCGAAAATGGTCATGCTCAAGATGAGACAAGGCCACACGAGAGCGATAGGATGGCTATTCATATCTGCTCGTGCGGTGTTGATCATCGTTCCCCAACTTGGATTTGGAGCTTGAATTCCAATTCCCAAGAAACTCAATGTGCTTTCAGCTAGGATTGTTCCAGCTAAATCAATCATGCTGACTGCAAGCAGTAACCCGCTCAGCTGGGGCAGGATGTGCCGGGTTACCAAATAGAAAGTAGAAGCGCCACTAGCCTTTGCCGCCACAACATACTCACGATCTTTGAGTGTCGCAACTTGGGTTACGGTCAATCGAGCAATGGAGGGCCATGCCGTAACGGATAAAGCTATGATAACGGGCAACACCCCTAATCCACTTTGCGGAAAGGTGCTGACAATGAGAATCGCCAGCAGAATGTCCGGAAACGCGAACATCGCATCGGTAAATCTCAAAAGCGGCAGCCGAATCAACATCGGAGCAAAAGTGCCGAGAACTCCCACTAAGACACCGACGGTTATGCTAATGAGTTGAACGGTAAATCCAACGATAAGCGAAACGCGAGCACCTTGGGCAAGCCTCGCCACGATATCACGACCTTGCTCGTCGGTTCCTAACCAAAGGCCACCCTCTCGCGCGGCAAATGGAGTCGACACCGGCGTATACACCGCGTCAAAATGGCTAGAGTTAGCCATTCCATGCAATTGAGCGGTTCGAAGGGCTGGACCGAAAATCGCGAAAAGCAACAAGAGCAATAGAAAGCCAGCGCCGACCGCCACAATTGGGTCTTTCAGGAGCTTTTTCATACTTGCGACTCCCGGATTCGAGGATCAAGAATTGGAAGAATCATATCAACGACAAGGTTGAGAAGTATGAACATGGCTCCGGTCACCAGCACACAAGCTTGAACAACTGGCATGTTGGATTGGCGGATTGCATCAATCGTTGTGAATCCCAAACCGGGGATTCGGAAAGCTACTTCCACGACGAAAGAGCCAGTTAGAAGAAAACCAAAACTCGTTCCGACCGCAGTGACGACGGGCAGGATCGCATTCCTTAAAGCGTGCCTGAAAATTAGCCGCCATTTCGGAACACCTTTGGCGATTGCCGTTCGAATGAATTCCTGCTGCAGGGTGTCGATCATGCTCTGACGAGTCAATCGAGCAACGAGTGCCCCTGTTCTTGCAGAAAGAATGAGTACAGGAAGGATGAGGTAGATAATGAGCGGTGCGACCCGACTGCTTTCCGCCTCGTAGGTTGGCGGCAGAATGTCCAGATACTGCTTTCCGACCAAGAGCTGAAGGATTGGTCCAAGCACAAAGTTCGGGACCGTAACGCCAAGTGTGCTGAGTAAAAGCACACTCCTGTCAGGCGCTTTTGTGCGCCACACCGCTGCGATTGTTCCGAACGCAACTCCGAAGGTCGAAGCAACGATAACCGCTAGCGACGCGACCATCGCTGTTAACGGTAACGAGCGGGCGATGATTTCGCTGACTGGCTCTTGGATGCCGTAATAGCTTTTGCCGAATTCGCCATGAACAGCGTTGTTGACATATTCGACGTATCGAACCGGCCAAGGCCGGTCTAAACCCATCGTATGCCGAAGGCGCTCGACTTCGGTTGAAGAAGCTTTCTCACCAGCGGCTATAGTGGCAGCATCGCCAGGCGCAAGTTCGTCCGCGACGAAAGTGACGAACGAGATGAAAACTAAACTTAGCACTCCGAAAAGGATTCGAAGAGCTAGTGCCCGGGCAAGCCTCACGGCGGGGATTATACAACCTAACCGGTTTGAATCGTTGCCGTAGAGATGCGATCACCCCTCTGAATGTCTTTTACGACATCCATACCGGCAACAACCTTGCCAAAAACTGAGTATTTGCCGTCTAAAAACCGACTCTGACCGATGATGATATAAAACTGGCTGTCACCGCTGTTCTTGTCATCTGGGTTGCGTGCTAATCCAACTGCGCCCTCGATGTTTGATAAGCCCGTGTCCTCAAATGGTACGGTAGTTCCGCTGCCTCCGGTGCCGACTTGCGAGTCATCTAACGACCCCGATTTAGTTTGAGGATCGCCAGCTTGGACTAAGTATGGTTTTGGGGTTTTCTCTACTCGATGAAAACGAATGCCGTTGTAAAAGCCCGACTTAGCTAAATTGACGATATGATCGACTGTCTTGGGGGCTTTGCTTTTGTCAAGCAAAATGTAAACGTTGCCCCGTCCCTCGATTTCGAGCTTTAGGACGGTTTCACCGGGTTTGGACTGATAGGTTTGAGCAAACGCGGCAAATGGCAAAATACAAAGCGCCGCTATAAACAGAAAGAGTGCTTTCATCAAAGAACCTTATAGGTTTGACGACTGATATCGCCAAACGGGTCGGTCAATCTTGAAGTTGACGACCGTATCCGTCTAGTTTGACACCACCGGCTAAGATAATCAGCCCGTCAATCCAAGACCACAAGATTCCCACCCCACACATTCCCAAAAACAGTTGGAGAACTCCGTAGGCGGTGTAACCAAGATACATTCTGCCGACACCGGGGATGATCTGAAGGATGCCTCCAGCAAGCCGACTTCTATCGCTCTTAACTGTGCTGAAAACCGGGTAATGATAACCCATCGGCGATGGAACCGACGAGAAAGTTGGCGGCTGAGGCATCGGTGCTGGGCCAGGTGGTCGAGCGCTCGGGGGGGGCGGTGGAGTGTTCGGGTGGTTGGTAACGAAAAGGCCGGCTAGTTCGGCGACGCGCTCGGCAGCAAGCCAATCGGTCATCCCGTTTTTCCAGACATAGGTGTCTCGGGCGATAACGCCATCACGAATCAGATCGTCAATCTGTTCGCGTGTGAGCGGGCCAAGTTGCCCATAGTGCCCGATGTAATACCACTCGCCCAACGTAGAGGTGTCCTGCCGTGAATGATAAACGTTGTACCCCGCCTTTACAGCCTGAGGGGACTTTGGCCCACCAAAAGGCAAAAGATCAACCTGAAGATTTGTCGAATCTGACGACTTGAACTATACGTCCATAGCTCAGATGCTAAAACCTTTCTTCTCATTGATTGCTTTGATTGGGATATTGCCGATAGGTGCGACGCAATCTGATTTGGACAGATCTTTCGAAGATAACATCACGTTGATTTCTGGGTACAGGTTTAAGCATTGGAAGCACGATGAAGGGCGTCTGATGGTTCTGAACCGGCATGGAAAGGTGGTTTTCAACCAAGCCAACTCCAACGTTTGGGGGTGGAATGTCGGAGACCTCGACGGCGACAAGAACGACGATGCTGTTATCGCCACTTGGTCAGGCGGCGCCCATGCAGAATTCACTTATTCAGTGATTAGCCTTGGAAAGAAGCCTCGAACCCTACTCAGTTTCGATATGGGGAACGGAGGTGGCGAAGACGATCTGAAGTTCATCGACTTGAACGGCGATGGGAAGAAGGAGATTGTCTCTGTTTACGATGGTTACTGTTACAACCTGGGTGTGGGCTACGGCTACACCCAGATTCCGATCATCTTTGAGCTTCGAAACGGACGATACGAAGAACGAACAAGTGCTTTTCGCAAATACATAACGAAGTCAGCCAATCTTGTTTTCGGCTGGTTGAAATCAGACATCAAAGCCAAGGCCACTTATACGAATGGATTTCGGATTGGCGCAGTCGAATATTGGTCTCGCATGACCATGATCGGTAAGGAAGTCGAAGCTTGGTCGACTCTAAAGGGCGTGTTGCCAGGCGTTGTTTATAAAGACCTATACGCCAACAAGAAGTGGTTGCATACCGTGCTTAATGCGCGAAAGGATCGGGTCGGTTACCCGTCGATTGCGAAGCTCCCCTATCACCGCCGAACAGAAAGACCGTCGCCATTTGAGCAGTGATAGAGGATGATGGCAAGCCGTTAGAACTTAACTTTGACGGCTTGTCGCTCGATTGGATCTTCGATCTCAAAGAGTTCTTTTGGTTTGAAGTTGCCCATGCCCGCGAAAATGCTAGAAGGGAAGGTCTCGATCTTCGTGTTGTAGGCCGTCACGATGTCGTTGTAGTACTGGCGGGCGAACGAAACTTTGTTCTCTGTGCTCTTCAGTTCCTCTTGTAGCGACAGCATGTTCTCGTTCGAACGAAGCTCAGGATAAGCCTCTGAGAGAGCGAAAATCCCAGTGAGAGCCCTCGATACTTCTCCTTCGGCGGCAGCTTTTTCGCTGATGCTTCCTGCCCCCAGCGCAGAGTTTCTAGCCTTGATGACCTTTTCAAGGGTGTCCTGCTCGTGTTTCATATACCCCTTGACGGTTTCGACAAGGTTAGGGATGAGGTCGTAGCGACGCTTGAGTTGAACATCGATTTGCCCCAGTGCGTTTTGGGTTTGCTGGCGCAACGATACGAGGCTGTTATACGACGCTATGGATGCGACGATAACCAGAACGAGAAGGATGACGACTACGATGAGCATTTTTGTTCTCCGGCTGTACTGTCCATACGGACGAATTAGGGTGTAGGTTGCGTTTCGCGTTTCAACAAAACAGGAGTTGGGTCAAAGGAGCTATTTGGATCGACGAATGTTAGGTCTCCATTCTCAAGAAGCTTTATTTCGATTCGACGGTTAGGGTCTTGTCCTTTGATTCCGTACGCCCGCTCGGCGGGCAAGTTCATGACAGCATCGATAACGAGAGAGAACTTGTCAGGGCCGATGGATTCTAGATGGCCTTCCTTTGGAATTCCTCCGTCGTACAGCCGCGCCTTACCATCCATAGAAATAGCCAAATCGACCTTCATCAGCTGGTCGTAAACAACCGTATCTGACCCGTGCATGGGCAGATTTCGCTTTCCGATCCAGTGTCCCGATACCTTCGGAGACCCCGAACAGCCAAATGCCAGGGCCAATATGAGGCATAGGACGGCTATAATTTCTTTGATGGTCGCCACCTCCCCCGAAGTTTACTTGTCGATGGGCCTTAATCACGATGAGTATCGGCTGATCGTGTCCTTGATTGGCCGCGAACCCTCGTATACCGAACTCGGAATGTTCGCGGTTATGTGGAGCGAACACTGCGGTTACAAATACAGCCGTCCCGTTCTAGCTTTATTTAAGAAATACAAAGAAGCGATGGAAGGCGATGGCCACGAGAACGCCGGGATCGTCGATCTTGGTGACGGTTACGGCATCACGATGAAGGTTGAATCGCATAACCACCCATCGGCGGTTGAGCCGTATCAAGGCGCGGCTACCGGTGTCGGCGGCATTATTCGAGACATTTTGACGATGGGCGCCCGGCCTATCGCATCTCTGAACTCGCTTCGCTTTGGGCCTATCACGCGAGGCGCGCAGGCCGATGAGATTATCGACCGCAATCGTTACCTCGTGGAGCACGTTGTTGCGGGCATTGCAGGTTACGGAAACTGCGTCGGTGTACCGACCGTCGCAGGCGAAGTTTCGTTCCACCCTCGATATAGCGGCAATCCACTGGTGAACGCCATGTGCGTGGGCATTTTGAAGCTCGACGAGGTCACCACTGCAGCCGCAAGCGGCATTGGTAACCCAGTGCTCTATTTAGGTTCTGCGACCGGAAAAGACGGAATTCACGGTGCAACATTTGCCTCGGATGCGCTCGGCGAAGACAACGCAGACAAGCGTCCGAATGTCCAGATTGGTGACCCGTTCGCTGAGAAGCTCCTGATTGAAGCGACTCTCGAAGCTCTTCAGACGGGAGCAGTTGTTGCGATCCAAGACATGGGTGCCGCCGGTCTCACTTGTTCGACTGTTGAGATGGCGAGCAAGGGAAGTGTTGGAATGGCGGTCGATCTTGACCTGGTGCCGATGCGTGAAAACGATATGACTGGCTACGAGCTAATGCTCAGCGAAAGTCAGGAGCGCATGTTGGCGGTTGCTGAGAAGGGACGCGAACAGGAAGTTCTAGACGTTTTCCGCAAGTGGGGAACCAAGGCAGAAGTCATCGGCTACGTCACCGATGATGGTCTCGTGACAGTGAAGCGAAACGGCAAGATAGAGGCACAGCTCGATCCGAAGTTGCTAACAGATAAATGCCCTGTCTACTACAGCGAAACCGCTGTTCCTGAGTACTTCGAAAAAGCCGCCCAATTTGATCCGTCTTCCTATTTGGACAAGGATGTGAAGCAGTCATTGCTTACACTACTTGCTTCACCAGAAATCTCGGACAAGAGCTGGGTTTTTGAACAGTACGATCAGCAAGTTCAGACCCAAACAACTTTGAAATGTGGCAAAGGCGATGCCGCCGTTCTCGCGCCTCGCGGTACGAAGAAGGGAATTGCTCTCAAGATTGACGGCAACTCAAGGCAAACCTATTTGCACCCTTATCGCGGGGGGCAATTAGCAGTTGTTGAGTGCGCACGAAATGTCGCTTGTACAGGCGCAGACCCACAAGCCGTTACCGATGGTTTGAACTTTGGCAATCCAACTTATCCGCAGGTCTACTGGCAGTTCAGCGAGGCCGTTCGAGGCATTGCCGAAGCCGCCGATACGATGCACACACCCGTCATCAGCGGCAACGTGAGCTTTTACAACGAGAGTGACCTTGGTGAGGTACCACCGACGCCAGTCATCGGTATCGTTGGCGTTCTCGAAGATGCCGCGAATTCGATTTCAATGGCACCTTCGACAGCCTCTGAGTTGTTCCTCGTCTCAGTCAATGGTGTCGAAGTTGAGCAACAGGGACTTGGGGCAAGCGCCTACCTCGCGCATGTTTGCGATACGGAAGATGGTTATCCGGTGGCACCAAATGTTGCGGGTGAACTCGCCCTATGCAAGTTCTTGGCAAAGGCTGCTCAGGCCGGTTTGATCCGTTCAGCACACGACCTTTCCGAAGGTGGGTTAGCGGTTGCGCTTGCAGAAATTGCTATCGTCGGCAACTTGAAAGTCTCGTACAATCGTCCAAGTTCTGCTGCGGTCTCGACCCTTTTCGGGGAGATTCCCGGTCGAGTTCTGGTGACCAGTTCCGACATGGTTCGATTAAAGGAACTCGCAGGTGATCAGCTTTCGATCGAACCGGTGGGTTCGGTTGCCGAAGGGGACGGTTTGGTGATTGATTTGGGGAGCACGACGTTTGTTTGGTCCGGCGACGAACTCAACAAGGCATATCGCTCAACTCTTCCAGAGTTACTGAAGCACTAGATAAACCAACAATGATGTTTTCCAAGCTAACTTCTCGCTTTTGGCTGACGCTTGCGATCAGCTCGGTCTTCGTCGCCGGGTGGGCTCAATCTGGCGTATCCGACGCGCAGAAGCAAATTCAAGATGCTGGGGCACTGTTCAAAGCTGGACAAGTGAAAGAGGCCCTGGCCAGCTTTGAGAAGATACACGTTGATTTCCCGGAGAACGGCGAAGCGATGGCGTGGCTTGGATTTCTTTATTTGCGAGCTGGTGAGTCGACGAAGGCGATTCCGCTCCTCGAAAAGGCCGCATCTATTCGCCCAACCGACCTAGAGGTCATCAATAACCTCGGGAATGCGTATGTCGGCGCAGGTCAGGTTGAAAAGGCGATAGTTCGGTTTAACCAACTCGTCGCGATTCGACCGCAACAGTTTGAGCCGCACTACAACCTCGGCAATCTATTCCGACAGCAAAAGCAGTTTGATAAGGCGCTAACTGAATACAAACGAGCCAACGAGCTAAAACCCAGCGACCCGTTTGTTCTGAACAATATTGGCGTGGTTTACGAGGCAAAACATGACGACACGAAAGCCCTCTCTTCGTTCAAGAAGGCGGCGGAGCTAGCGCCAGAAAACTCGACTTTTGCAAGAAACACCGGCTTGACGATGTCCCGTCTCGGGAAGCGAAAGGAAGCTTTGCCCTATCTTGAGGTCGCAACCAAGGCTTCCGCAAAAGATGCTCCTTTATTGATGGCACTGGCAGATTCCTACCTTGCCGTTGGCAAGACCGATGCGGCGCTGAAGACCTACGAACTGATCACAGAAGAGCAGAGCCAGACAGCAAGCTATTGGTATAACCTCGGTGTGCTCAAGGTCCGACGTGGAGATATGGAGGGTGGCGAGCTTGCTTACAAAAAGGCTCTAGAAAAGAACCCCGACGACCTCGACACGCTTAATAATTACGGTTTGTTGCTCTACCGGGCTGGCCGTTACACCGAAGCGCTTGGGATGTTCGATCACCTGAACGGTCTCAATCCTAGTTCGATTAGCGTCAAGATTAGTCTTGCCGCTGCGGCTGCACAGGCAGGAGATATCCAGAAAGCAATAGCGTGTTGGAAGGAAGCAGTCCGCGCTTTGCCTGGCCGAACTGACATCCGGCTGAACCTCGCCAATGCGCTTTATGACACGGGAGATATCAAAGGCGCGGAGTACCACTACGGACAGGTCGTTCTCATTGATAAGAACAATGCTGAAGGTCTCAATGGCATCGGCTTGATCTACCTGAAAAACGCAAAGCTCGCCCAAGCAGAAGCCGCTTTTCGAAGCAGCATTGAGGCGAATGCGAAGTTCATCGCCGCATACAACAATTTAGCGATCACACTTGAGCGATCTGGAAGAAAGCCTGCTGCAATTCAACTGCTTGAAAAGGCGATCAAGATTGATCCAGATGATGCCGACTTGCGAAGAAACCTCCAACGAATGAAGGCAGGCGGTTAGTGCGATTTCATTTCGTCGTGAATGTCTTACGTGCGGACGCCATCGCGTGCGCGAAAGACACCATGCACTGGCTGAAAAAGCAAGGTCACGAGGTTGCTGGCGAGGGAGATTCCGCGAGGCAACTCGGAATTGACTTGGTGGATTCTGACGAGTTTGCAAAGGCTGATCTTGCGATCGCATTCGGTGGAGATGGTTCGCTTATCCGGACCGCGCACCTAACGGCTCCGTCTTCTACGCCGATCTTGGGAGTGTTCTTTGGTCGTTTCGGTTTCGTCACCCAATGCACCGGTGACGAGGTAAAAGACCGACTAAGAGATTTCATTGCTGGGAGAACTGAAATCGAAGATCGGATGATGATCGAATCGGTCCTCATTCGCAACGGGCAGTCTATTGCGACGATGCACTCACTGAATGAGGTCATTCTCCAACGTGATATTAGTTCGCGAATGATGACCTTCTGTATCGAAGTCGACGGACGGTTGTTAGCCTCCTATCCCTCTGATGGAGTCATTGTTTCGACTCCGACCGGTTCGACTGCCTATAACTTGTCTGCCGGTGGTCCGATTATGGACCCGCGCGTTCAGGCTTTGATCTTGACTGCGGTTTCGCCACACACGCTCAATTCACGCCCGCTCGTGCTTGCGCCTGAATCTGAAGTGCGATTAGCCGTCGAGAGTGCCGGCGATGCCGTGTTTACGGCGGATGGACAAACTCGCCTGCACCTGTTAAGCGGAGACGAGCTTTGGGTGAGGTGCAGCAAACTTGTGACGCGCTTAGTGAGCGCGCACAAAGACGATTTTCTAGAAAAGGTTGGGCATCACTTGCGATGGAGCCAGGGCATGCTGGGGGATAAGTCATGAGTTCAGATGTTGTCTTAGACGTTCAGAATGCGCAAGTCGAGTTCGCAGGTCATGGAGGATCAATCCGAGCTCTCGACGGCGTCTCGCTCCAAGTGAATAAGGGTGAAACCGTAGCCGTTGTCGGCGAGTCGGGCTGCGGCAAAACGACGCTTGCTCGCGCAGTTCTGGGTCTTCAACAGCTCAAAGGTGGATCGATTTCATTACAAGGCGAATCAGTCCGGGGAACGACCAGACGAATGGCAGAGAAGGTTGGCATTGTTTGGCAAGACCCGTATGCAAGCCTCAATCCACGCTGGACAGTGGGGAAGTCTGTTCTTGAACCGGGTGTACTGACCGGGCAAGAAAAGGACGCAAGAGAGATTTTCACCGAAGTTGGACTCGACCCGCAAATGGTCACCCGATACCCTCATCAACTGAGCGGTGGACAAAGACAAAGAGTCGCTATTGGGAGAGCTTTGCTTCTCAAACCGCCTCTTGTCATTTGTGATGAGCCAACGGCGGCGCTCGATCTGAGTATTCGAGCGCAGATTCTGAACTTACTGAAGAATATTCAGGACGAACATGATTGTTCGTTCCTTTACATTTCACACGACCTTACGACAGTTCGATTTCTTGCCGATAGGGTCGCGGTGATGTACTTGGGGCAGATTGTAGAGGTTGGTCTGGTAGAACAGATTTTTAACGACCCAAGACATCCTTACACGAAGGCGCTTTTGGATTCGGCTCCAACCCTGGATAAGCTAATGCACCTTCCCGATGCACCTCCCGGAGAGATTCCAGACCCGCGAGAAAAGATTGTCGGATGCAGGTTTGCGGGGCGTTGTGTGAACGCTCAGGATAGATGCCGCAACGAAGCTCCAAGCTTTGTTACCGAGGGCGAAAGAAGCTATCAGTGCTTCTTCCCGGTAAGAAAATAGCCGTTTGAGGAGCACGACGCACCCTCAAACGGTTTGATAATTGTCAGTTGCCTTTGGCTGTTTCGATGGCGTCTTCTGCCGCTCGCTTAATCTGATTTCGGCGATCCTCGATTTTGGCTGCCTTTTCAAACAGGGCGAGGTTTCCTTTTGCGTCCCAATCAGCTAGCGCTCGAATCGCATTTACAACGACAGAAATAGCTTCTTTGTCGTTGACCAAGCCTTTGAGCTTTTCCATGGTTGCATCGTCCTTCGCAAGACGAGCGAGGCCGTTGACCGCTTCGGCTCGGCGCTGGAAGTTTGGATGGTTCAACTGACTTGTCCAAAGGGCGCGAAGCTCCGGTCTAGCTTTACCCACTAGCCTTGCGACCGAGGTGAAGACTGGGAACTGACTGACATCTTTTGCAACCTGTTCGGATAATGCAGTATAGGTTTCATCCGAAATCGTGTCACCCGATAACAACTGCTGGAAAGCTTGTTGACGATCGACGCTGTTTGGAGCGAACTTCAGAATGTTTAAAAGATCACTTGGTTTCCAAGTGACGTCTTTGGTCTCGCGTAGGAAATCGTGGTCCGGGTCGAGGATGACGGTATCCCCTGCGCCAACTCCCGCGATTTCGAAGGTGTCTTCGGTCTTTGAGAGGTAGATCGGCACTCGCTTCACGGTTCCGTTCGGCGATATGATGCCCGCCTTCGTCTCGATTTCATAAATCGGAGTTCCATCGCTGGTGTCTTGAAGTTGCTTGACAGTCAACTTGGTCGTGCCGCCATTTGAATCCACCGAGTAAGAAATCACAGGATGTCCTGGCTTAAAGATCCACTGATCGAAAAACTTCTCAGTGTTGATTCCGCCGTAATCGCTGATTGCGCGCGAGAGTTGATAAGCCTGAACCGGTGTGTGCTGATGTCGATTCAGATAAAGGCTTAAGCCACCAAAAAACGCTTGATCGCCGACCGTTCGGCGTAATGTGTGAAGGATCGCGCCTCCTTTCGGATAGGCGTGCTGGTCAAAGTTTGCATCCGCATTAGGATAGTATTTGGTAGAGAGAGCTCGCTTGAGCGAACGACTGCTACTGATGTAGCCTCGCATGTTGTTTTCAACATCCTGCTCATAGAACAGCTCACCGCGACTGTGCTCCATATACAGCGACTCCATATACGTCGCAAATGACTCGTTTAGCCAGGTGTCGCCCCAATCAAGGCATGTCACGGTATCGCCGAACCACTGGTGACCTAACTCATGGCTGTTTAGGCTCGCCATGTTTCGGAAACCGGCGCGAGATTCGGTGAGGCTTCCTTCTCCAAGAATCGTTGCGCTTACGTTCTCCATTCCGCCGCCAAAGTCGTACATGGCGCACTGGGCGTATTTCGGCCAAGGGAATTTATAGCCAACGCGCGATGAGAAGAACGTCAGCATGTCTTTCGTGTCGCCGAAAGAATCATCAATATATTTGCCCTGGCCTCTTGGCACGACATACCAGAGATCTTTGCCTTCCCACTTGTCCTTTTTGATATCGAACGGACCGCCATAAACCGCAAGTAGATACGTCGCATGGGGAATGGTCATTTTCCATGTGACTGTGCGGGTCTTTTTATCGGCTGAGAGTTTATTCGCGGTCATCACACCGTTACCGATAACATCCCAGTCGGCGGGAACAGTGGTTCGAGTCTCCGATGTCGTAAAGTCGTTCGGATGATCCCACGTGGGGACCCAGTTATGATTGAACTCGGCTTCGCCTTGTGTCCAGAAGCCAATTCTGGTCTTTGGTTGCTTCTCTCTTGCCTCGACCCAATGGAAACCACCACCGCCAGCTCCGAATCCTCGCCCTCGAAGGTTCTCGCCAACGTATTCGATTTCGACTACGACCTTTTGGCCACGCTTAAGCGGAGTGGTGTCGATATAAACTTCGTCTTTGTCTCGGCGGTACTTCGCGGCTTTGCCATCAACCTTCACTGAATCAAATTTAAGCGAAGCGCCAGCTTGCAAATTGATGACGGAAACGCCATCCAGCATCGCGGCAAATGTATTGGTTGCCGTGCCGCGAATCTCTCGTTTATCGTAATTGACGTTAAGGTCAACGGTGACGTTGAGTAAATCGAGAACGTGATCAGGAGCGTAATGCAGATTCGCCCGAACTTGCGCAAATCCATTGCGTTGTGCGGGTGCTACTGCAGCCAAAAACAAAAGGGGTAGGGCAGCCAGCTTCATGAGATTCAGCTAGCATAACCTAGAAAAGCTCCATTTAAGAAATTTCGCCGCTAAAAAGGTCTATCTCCTGCCCCCACCAAGTGCCCTTCGATGAGATTTTGGCAGTCATCTGATTGTCAGTTATTTCGATCTCAACTGTTGATGAGACGGTTGATTCGATGAACGAAAGCTGGATAACTAGCTTCGTGTTAGATACCCAAGCTCCTTTGGCAGCGTATGGGCCGCTATCCAGGCCATCAATGTCTATGGTGCCGTATGTCCAATCTGTCGTGCCAGCGTCGATGACCAGTGTTTTCTCGTTTTCGAAGAGTTCTAACTTGATCGAGTCTGTGCCCGTTTTCAAGTTTGCTGAAGTAAAGTCAGACTTGCCACGGTAGCTCGAAGAAAACTCTCTCTGGCTCCCGGCAGGTGAGGCGATTTCTGGTTTGGGAAGGCTGACTTGTTCCTGGTCGGAATCGAGCGGCGACAAGATATAGTCCCAAACACCGTTTAGAATTCCTTGGAGGTCATCACTTCCGCCCGTAGTCGCGATCACCAAATCCTTTGAAGGGATGACGATGCAGTTTTGTCCAAACGCGCCATCTCCGCGAAAGGCCCCGTGACGGCATTGCCAAAATTGGTATCCGTACCCCTGAGCCCAGTCGCTGGCTTCTTCGGAAGGGCCACCGATCTTGTTTGTCGTCGCATTTGAAATCCAAGTTTCGGAGACAATCCGACGTGAATCGTAGACACCTTTTTGGAGCACCATTTGGCCGAACCGGATGATCGACTCGGTTTGGACATATAACCCCCAGCCACCCCAACTAATTCCTCTCGGATCGGATTCCCATTTAAACTCTTCGATACCAAGCGGCTCAAAAAGTCGAGGCGTGAGGTAGTTAACGAGAGCCATTCCGGTCAGCTTGGTAATGAGTGCTGACAACACATAAGTAGCCCCGTTGTTGTACATGAAGTGCGTTCCGGGCTCAAATGGAACGGGACGAGAAAGAAACTTCTTAACTCCAGACTCTTCGGCGGATTCGGTGCGAACGTTGATCTCCTCGTTCTCATGCCCAGTTGACATCGTAAGAAGATGCTCGACCGTCATGCACTTCAGGTTCTCGCAGGGCTGGTCTGGGGAGTCTTCGGGGAAGAACGACAGAATCGGCGCAGAAATATCGAGTAGTCCTTCATCGACTGCTATACCAATGGCCGTTGAAGTGAAGCTTTTGCTGAGTGAGTAAAGGCGATGGATGTCAGAGGACCGGTATGGGTGCCACCAAAGTTCTGCGGCAACCTTTCCGTGCCTCGCTACCATCAAACTGTGAACAGCAAGCCCATTTCCAACCTTTTCGACAAAATCGCGAATTCCTTTCGTGGAAAGGCCGACTTCTTCGGGGCGAACACGTGAAAGAGGTTGAGCTGACATCTTCTCCAAGTTACCCATCAGTTGCTATAAGGGCAGGAGTGGTTGAGAGAGCTTGCTCAAATGAAGTCAAATCCCGCCTTTACAGGTGCTGAGAAGGCGGGATTTGAAACGCGAGAATTACGGGCGAAGGTAAGAGCCCCACCACTTCATGATGAAGCCGAGATAGATAGCGTGTCGATCACGGGTATCCATATCGCCACCCATACCGTGATTCCCCGTTGGGTCGAGCGCGAGTTCCACAAGAGGCCCCCGTCCGTATTGCAACAGCTTCTGGTAGACGTGCACAGTGTCTTGGAACAACACGTTGTCATCTTCCATGCCATGCAAAAGCATGAGCGGCGACCGCAGGTTCTTAGCCAGGTTGGTCAAGCTGTATTTATCGAGGTCTTCGGGCTTCGAGTTTGGCGTAGGGCCGATGACGCCCGTCGAGTACCAGTTGTTGTAGTTCTGCCACTCGGTAGGTCCTGCACCTGCGATACCAAGGGTGAAGACGTCTGGCGCGGTATACATGCACATTTGCGTTTGGAAGCCACCAAAGCTCCATCCGTTGACGGCAACCTTCTTCGGGTCGACGCCATAGTTTTCGATCATGTACTTAGCGGCGTCGCTCAGGTCTTCGACCTGTAGCTTGCCAGGCTGTTCCCAGTTGGCTTTGCCAAAATCGTTGCCGTAACCGCTCGTCCCATGTGGGTCGATGGTCATCGTCACATAGCCTAAAACCTTGGTGAGGTAGAGGTTGAACAGGTAAGCCGAGGTGTTGAAACTGCCATCTTGGACGGACTTGCCCGAGCCGAGCGGACCGCCATAGACGTAGATCATCATCGGGCGCTTATCACTTTTCTTCCAACCTTTTGGAAGGAAGACATCGGTGGCGATATCTTGTCCATGTCGGTTCTTGATGCTCAAGAACTCGGGTTGCTGGATGTTGACCTTCTCGAACCCTGGACGATGCGAATCCGTCAGCTTGGTTTCTTTACCGTCCTCGACGACGTAGGTCTCGCGTTGCGAGGTCCAACTCTCAAATTGGGTTGTGAACTTCTTGCCTGAGTCGCTAAGGGTTGGTTTCCCATAGTATCCGTCCCTTGGAGTTAGCCGAGACATCTTGTTCGTCGCCAAGTCGATTCCGTAAATGTTTTGGCGATAAACGGCATCCTTGTTGGCTGTAACGAACAAAGTGCCACCGTCTGCCGAGAGTTTCAGCGGGGAGCACTCATACGGCCCACTCGTCAATGCAGTCGCCTTTCCGCTTCCGACTTCGATCTTCCAAGGATGACGATAGCCCGAAGCGTCCAACAGGGCGATGACGCTGGACCCTTCTCGCGTGAACATTGGCTCCGCCATGCCCGGAGTAGTGTGTTCGCCGTCTGGAGTGCTCTTGTAAATCGTTTTGAGCTCTTTCTTGGTTAGGTCTGCAACGACGATCTCAAATTGCTTTGGAATTCGCTTCCACGTCGCAAAAACGAACTTTGTCGAGTCAGAGGACCAAGGGGTTTCGCTGATACTGTTTTGCTCCCAGCTCTTACCACCCGGCCATTTCCAAACTTCCCAAGGCTTCGCATCGCCGGAGAGAGATTCTAACTTGTCGCCGGAAATATCGTAAAGGAATAGGTAGGACTGACCTTTGAAATCGTCATCGGCAACTGATCGACCCACCTGACGGCTCTTTGCAAATCGATCCTTGTAGCTAATGAGTTCTACGTTTCGCTCCGCAGGACCACGTTTTGATCCGTAGATCATGAGCTTGTTCCCGTCGGGGCTTATGCCGTACCCACTGAACTCAATACCATCGGGAAGATCAGGATTGAGCTGCTCAATATCGCTGGAATTGAACTTCACTCGGTAAACACCATTTCCCTCTCGGTAGGTGAAACCGTCTCCGGTGGGGAGATACTGAAGCTGACTTCGTCTATCGCGGGTTCTTGTTAGGCGTTCTGGTTTTGCGTCGCCAATCTTCCAGCGGAACACATCGCCGTTGTAGGTGAACAGCAACTCATCGGCTTTTGGATTCCATTCGATCTCGCCGATTCCGGGGTAAGAGGCGAGCGGTTCCTTTCGCTTGGCATCCTCTTCTTTCTTCTTTAATCGCCACTCGCGGTACTCAAGGTCATTAAGTGTCAGCGCTTTATCTTCGTCGGCTTTGTCCTTTTTGTAGCGTTCAACGGCATCTTTGAGCTTGCGGTCAAAAGGCATCATGACGTCAATCGACGTCACTCTCTGGGATTTGCCTGTCTGTGAATCAAAGATCCAAAGGTCGTTTCCTTTATCGTCATATGGATTCCAAAGATAAGCTAGGTAGCGCTCGCTCTTTGACCAAGTGAGTCCGCTTGCACTTTTGCCGAAATACGATTTTCGGGGGTAGAGATCCTCAAAGCTAAGGCCTGCCTTTTTCTCCAACGCCATGATGGTTGGGTTGGTATCAAGCGGCGGCTCCGTCGGAGGCTTCACTGTGGACTGAGTTTGTGAAGCTAAGATAGCGATTGCAAAAGTAAACAGTGCCATGCGTCGCCGAATATTACGCGATGCAAGGCACTGTTTTGCGTCTACAAACGTTCTTAACGCGGCAAAGCTGGATACATTTCTCGATTAATGCCTCTGGCATCAACCTTCCACTCGCCGTTTTCCTTATGCATGGGCAGTTCAAACTTTTCTTCGTAAGACCCACCTGATGCAATGTTTCGCGAGACCATCACCGTGACAGCCCCATCGTTATCGCCATTCTGTGAGGAACGCGCTACTTTCCAAGCGAAGAGGTAATGCTTCCCGGGCACCTGAGTGGCGAACTCCCATTCCTTTCGGACTTGTTCGGGAGTTGACTTGCCGAGCACTGTCATCTTGGTCAGTCTATCCACGTCCCCTCGGGCCAGAGCGTCCATAAATCGTGACCCAATCGAGTCGAGACTTTCCTTTGAGAAGATAAAGAGACCGACCACGAGTGCCGCCGCTAGAACTGCCACGATTGCGACAAAGCTCACGCGACCCGACTGATTTTTTCGCAAACTCATTGACTCCAAAATACTTATTTACCTTTTTGAAGGTGCTCGTCGGTGTACCACTGCCCCTGAATAGACGAGTCGTTTGGCACCGGCTTGTTAATATTTGCCTTCATCTTGCCAATCGACGGGTGGTCCATTGCTGCACGAGCTTCTGGGGGCAACTTGTCCATTTTGCCTTGCGGCATTTCAGGAGTGCTAGAACCACCGAGTGCAGCTTTTGCTGAGCTGGCTACGCTCTCCTTAGATTCTGCTGCACGAGAAGCACCCAGCGTCTTTTCGTTTCCCGCTGATGCTTGGCTGGCTGCTGCGGCCGCTTTAGCCTGCTCTTCTTCGGTCTTTGGTGCACTGTTGTTAAGGATGTTAAACCCGGCGGCCAATGCACAAAGCACGACGAGAACCGTCAAGAGAACGACTGGCTTCTTTCTTTTTTTCATGACTCTGCTACAACTAGGGATAATTGCTCTACTTATTGTGAACTATAAATGGAGTTGTGCATTTTACATGCCAATGAGTTGTTGTGAATAAAAGAACTGTGGCAATAGATGCGCGGCTGGTGGGCGGAACCAACACAGGAGACAGCACCTATTGGACAAGCCTGGTTCAAGCACTCTCAAACATCGACCACGAATACGAACTCCTTCTGATAAGCAACGCAAGAATGCCTGAAGGAATTCCCAGACTTAACGAAAAATGGGTTTCACTCCCTGCGAAGTCATCAAGATGGTGGAGTTTAGTGAGTTTCCCCATCTGTGCCAGAAAACTCGGCGCAGATATCATTCACACCCAATACAGCGTCAGCCCGTTAGCTCGAAAGGCAGTGACTACCGTCCATGACGTCTCCTTTTTTGTTGGACCAGAGTGGTTCCAGCCCAAGGATCGGTTCCTATTGCGACGAACAGTTCCAGCTGCAATTAGGCGAGCGAAATCTGTCATTACTGTTTCTGAGACAAGTCGCTCGGAGATTGAGCAATTCATTCCTAGCTCGAAGGGGAAGGTCGTCGCGATTCCGAACGCCTGCCCTAACTGGATTCAACCCATTCCTAAGTCACGGGCCAGGAATATGGTTGAACAAATTGGGATAAAGGACCCGTACATGCTGACCGTTGGCACTCGTTGGCCGAGGAAGAACATGGAATTAACGGTCAGAGCCGCTGAAGAGCTATCAAGAGACTTTCCACATAAGCTGGTGATTACGGGAAAGCAGGGTTGGGGTGATATGACGGTAGGAAACCGTTGCCATGCGACGGGATACGTTGATCACCTCATGCTGAGCGCCCTCTATTCTGCGGCGGAGTTGTATTTAGCTCCTAGTCGGCACGAAGGGTTTGGGCTACCCATTTTGGAGGCTTTTCGTTGTGGTTGCCCGGTTGTCTGTAGTTCTGGCGGCGCATTTCCTGAGGTCGCTGGCGATTCGGCTGAAGTCATGGGGTCGTGGGAAGTCGCGGACTGGACAGCCAAAATCGAATCACTGTTAGGCGATTCGAGTAAGCTTGAGTCTCTCCGAAACGCAGGCAAACTCCGCGAACAGCGGTTTAGTTGGCGAGAAACTGCCGAACGGACGATCGAGGTTTATCGAGGCGTGATGCGATGATTGATCAAAGACTTTTGGAAGTATTACGTTGTCCTTTGCACCCCGAGGGTCCAGTCATGAATGAGCAAGAGGATCTCCTCATTTGCTCGGTGTGCGGCAAAGCGTATCCTGTTGTTGACGGAATTCCACACCTGCTTATCGAGGACGGAATCGACCTCGCCGCTACCGAGCCAAAACATGAGTGAAGTCCCTCTCGTCAAAATTCTGATCCTTCACGGACCCAATCTCAACCTCACAGGTTTCAGAGAGCCTGATGTATACGGCAAGAAGCCGCTCGATGAGATTGATGCTGACATCAAAGATGCCGCGCGTGAGATGGGTGTCGAAGTCAGAATTCTACAGTCAAACGGTGAAGGCATCTTGATCGATACGATCCAAGAACATCGACGTTGGGCGGATGGCATCGTGATCAATGCCGGTGGTTTAACCCACTACTCGATTGCCCTACGCGATGCGCTAACAAGCGTTCGCTTACCGGTTGTCGAGGTCCATCTCAGCAATATCCACGCCCGAGAGGAGTTTCGTTCGAAGTCTGTGATCGCGCCAGTGGCCGTAGGACAAATCGTCGGATTTGGCGGGTACGGATATATCCTCGGTATGAGAGCGTTGCTGAACTTGCTGAGGGAGGTTGTTTGATGAACAGACTTGAATTACTTCGAAACGAAATGTTGATGGCAAAGATTAATGCGCTACTTGTGAGCGATCTAGCCAGCATTTCGTGGCTATCCGAATTCACAGGAACTTTTGCGCAGATCTTGGTGACCCCATCCTCCGCTATATTCATTACTGATAGCCGCTACACAATTCAGGCCCAGGAACAGGTTTCGGGGATGGATATCCGATGGTTTGGAAATCCGGTTACCGGAGACCAATTCGTCGCGAAGATCATCTCAGAAGCTGGCTTGTCTGAGATCTATTTTGAATCTGCAAGCATGACCTACGATGCGTATGATGTCTTGCAGAAACAACTCCCAAGCGTCAACCTAAAGCCTGGACCTAACCTTTTTGCCAAACTGCGAATGGTGAAGACTGCGGATGAGATCAGCAAGATTCACGCGATGTGCAAGCTGACCGACGCTGCCTTTGCCGATCTGTTACCGCGAATTCAGCCAGGACGAACAGAATTTGACATACACCTAGACCTTGAGTTCTATATTCGACGACACGGTGCCGATCTCGCGTTTACTCCTATTGTTGTTAGCGGCGAGCGGAGTGCACGTCCCCATGGACACGCAAGCGAAAAGGTAATTGAGGAAGGGGATCTGCTCACGCTCGATTTCGGCTCTTGCATGGATGGTTACAACTCAGATATGACACGAACCGTTGTTGTTGGCCAGCCTAGCCAGAAAACGATCGACCTTTACAACGCGGTTTTAGAGACACAGTTGGCGGCAATTGCCGCGATGGGACCTGGAGTCCCTGCAAAACACGTTGACGGTGTTGCAAGAACAACCTTGGCCAAATTTGGCCTAGCAGAATATTTCGGTCATGGTCTCGGCCACGGTCTGGGACGCCTCGTTCATGATTCTGGTCGAATGTCTCCGTCAAGTTCTGACATCCTCGGTGTTGGTAACGTTTGGACGGTAGAGCCGGGAGCGTATCTTCCCGGGTTTGGCGGAGTTCGAATCGAAGATGACGTGGTTATTACCGAGAACGGAATCGAGAACTTGACAGGATCACCAAAGAACCTAATCATCGCCCCAACATCACTTTGAGCGAAGTCCTGATCCTTCATCACCTATCGTTGATCCCGAACGGGGCAACGCTATCCCTTGTTGTATCGGCAGGACAATCATTGACTATTGTTGGGCCTTCGCGCTCTGGCAAGACATCGCTCCTGCGGCTATTGGCGGGGCAGGGCAGGCCGCAAGAAGGCTATGTGTCAATTCAAGGCTCAGTGGCTTTTGCGACGGCATTTGCCTCGAGAAAGCCGAAGGTTGGGAGCTTGGCTAAATTTCAGGGGCATCAGGGAAGGTCTTCTCGTATCACCGAGTTACTACTGGCAACGAGACTTTGGGATCGTCGAACGGATTCACTTGCGGATTTGTCTGACTCGGAACTCGCAGCCGCCGAACTGTTGGGACCCCTGAGCCAAGACTCAAACTTACTGCTCATCGACGGGCAGCTTGATCGCCTCGACCCATGGGTTTTTCGGTCGGTGATGGCTGTACTCGGCGAAAAGATGAACCAGGGAACAGCCGTTGTCGCCGTGACAAATCGACCGGACGTCATCAAAGAGCTTGGCACTCTCGTTGTCCTTTCAGACTATGCCATCAAGTTCGCCGGATCTGTCGTGGATTTACTCCGGCATGGTCCGAATCACGAAGTCACCGTGAAGACAAAGAATCAGCCAGGCGTGCGAGCTTTGGTGGAACCGTTTCGAGTTAGTGTTCAGCCTTGTGAGGACGGCATTCGTTTTTTTGCACCAGAAGGTCAAGACCTAGTCGCCCATCTCCTCAGGGAAGGGTACGGCGATATTGAGTTCATAACCCTCAAACAGCCT
This sequence comes from Chthonomonas sp. UBA1950, assembly GCA_002336105.1. Classification (GTDB taxonomy): domain Bacteria; phylum Armatimonadota; class Fimbriimonadia; order Fimbriimonadales; family Fimbriimonadaceae; genus Fimbriimonas. The sequence continues at coordinate 94,507 of DDEQ01000012.1, forward strand.
ACGATTGAGGAAGCTCTTTCGAGACTTATTTAGCCGAAATCTATCGTTTTCTCTCAGTGTTTTTGATCGGGAACGAGAGAAATGCTTCACGCGGTAGGGCCTTGTGTGGCAGAGCGCCGGATAAGTAAATCGGATTGGTTTGTGTGCGTGTTTGCCACAGTGATGATCTTGTCAGTCGGATTAGCGGCTTTTGCACAAGGCATATCTCGTCGCAATTCTTCAATCTGCGCGTCAAACGTTCATCTCGTTAATGAGGCGGCTCTGCTCTATGCGACCGATTACGACGGAACAATTGTTCCCCAGGTAGCGCTCGCTGGTCAATTTGCACGTCCTTCAGATTATCTGTTGTCAAACTACGTTAGGTCAAAAGAAACGTGGACTTGTTCGAACAAGGCAGATAACGACGGGACAAATATAAGAACCATAGGAATGAATCGGGCACTGTTAACCGCTTATGACGGCTCCACCCCAGACCATTCTCCGGTTCGGATTTGTCAGATTCCAAACCCGTCTGAAGTGATTCAAACGTGCGATGATGCTCCCCGTCATTTGTTTGAACTACCTTCTTGGGGTTTACGTTCTGAGTCTGTTCCCAACGTCTTCTTGGCCTGCCTAGGTGCCATCGGTCAGACCAGTGGTAGCGAGAATAACCCGTTGGCTACTGCTCTAAGCCGTCACGAAGAAAGGGCGAATTATGCGCTGCTGGATGGGCATCTTTCTAGCTACACGATGATCGCGACTATCGTGCCAAAAATCCGATGGTTTGTTTCAAACCAGTCACTCCGAACCTGGGTGCCCGACGGATTGACTTCTACAGGCTGCACAATGTTGGGTTCGAAGACGCCTTATGTCGGGAGAGATCCCGTGACCGGTAATTAGCGTTTGAACATGCGCATCAAAGCATCTCGACTCAGGGTAATGGTGATAGGCCGTCCGTGAGGGCACAGATATGGATTCTCCGTCGTGGCTAAGTCGATGATGAGCTTTTCCATTTCTGCATGGCTGAGCGGATCCCCTGCCTTCACTGCCATGTGACAGGCGCTCGTGATCCAGATCTGCTCTCGAGTCGGGACCAGCTTTCTCGCAACAGATACCTCAACGAGTTCGTCTACGAGATCACGAAGAATTTTGAGAGGGTCCTTACTACGGATGGCTGCGGGCACTGCCCGAATAACGTAGCTCTCTCCGCCGAAGGGCTCTAACTCGAATCCAACTGCGGTGATTTCGGGAATGCGGTCACGCAATAGCACGGCGCTCTTCTTGTCAAGGTGAAGCGTCTGCGGAACCAATAAGGGCTGCTTCTCAATTGCTGTGCTACCTTTCAATCCGCAAAGATATTCGTAAAGAATCCGTTCGTGGGCTACATGCTGATCGATGACCACCAGCCCGTGATTCGTTTCCGCTACGATGAACGTGTTCATGATCTGCCCGACCACACGGAGCCCATCGAGGAGAGCCACAAAGGGAAGGTTTGCGGAGGTTGGAGTTGGTAACTCGGTAGAAAGCGGTCTGAATGGGTCTAGCTGTCCGCCGACAGTGTAGGTGCCGCTGTTAAAGGCAGGTTGAGCTGGCTCCGGAGCACTTAGACGAAAGTCTTCTACCGGAGGAGCCCATGAGGTAGCCGCTCGAAGTGCTTCGTTGGCGGCAGCAATCTGGGCGGCGTCCGGCATCATTCCATGCTCCATCAGTGCTTGGCGAACGGCTAACTTGATCGCTTCGAATGCGGCACCTTCATGTTGAAATTTGACCTCGCTCTTGGTTGGGCTAACGTTTACGTCGACCTTGGCTGGGTCCACGTCGATAAGCAAAGTGACAAGAGGATATCGCCGCTCTGGGGTTAAGTCACGAAAGGCTTGGTCCAGTGCAGCGGTCAACGTTCGGGTCCGCACTGGGCGGCCGTTGACGAAGACGTATTGGTAGGATCGATTGGGCTTCGTGATGTGCGGAGGCGACACATATCCGCGTAAAACTAGACCAGCCGCTTCAATGGACACGGCGGCCAACGAACGCGCCATGTCGCGACCCCAAACTTCCGCAACCGCTTCTCTCATATCTCCGCCGCCAGTCGTTTCAAGAGCGAGTTGACCGTTATGAGTCATCATGAAGGCAACGTGAGGATAAGCGATTGCATAACGTGATACGTGTTCGAAAATCTGTCCAAGTTCGGTGGTATCGCTTTTAAGGAATTTGAGTCTCGCTGGCGTGTTAAAAAAGAGATCTTCAACCAGAATTTCAGTGCCTTTGGGTCCCGCCGCACCCGTCGGAGGAAGCATCGTCCCCCCTTCGATCTTCAGAACGGTTCGGAGCCCATCTTCGGTTGCCGTTGAGAGGGTCATTCGCGAAACAGAGGCAATGCTCGGAAGGGCTTCTCCGCGAAATCCAAGGGTCTGAACACCGAGCAAGTCGTCTGAAGTTGTTATCTTTGATGTGGCATGACGCTGAAGAGCCGTTGCCGCGTCTTCGCCTGTCATGCCGATGCCGTTGTCAGAAATGCGAATGAGCGTTTTTCCGCTGTCTTCTAGTCCGACCTCGATTCTTGTTGAGCCGGCGTCAAGCGCATTTTCGACCAACTCTTTAACGACGCTTGCCGGCCTCTCAACGACTTCGCCTGCCGCAATTTGGTTGACAGTGTGCGCATCAAGGAGTCGAATTCGAGGTGACATGGAATCTAAGGACATTGTGGAACATTCCGAAGCCGACATAATGAGGCGTGCACCTTGAACCTGCCCAAATTGTCGTAGCGGCTGCGGCTGCGATGTTGATCGGGTTTAGTAAAGCAGGACTTCCTGGGAGCGGAATCTTGGTTGTGCCGATGATGGCCAGTGTTTTCGGCGGTCATTTGTCAATTGGTGCGACTCTGCCAATGCTGATTCTTGCCGACATCTTTGCGGTGGTTATGTACCGCTCAGACGCTGATTGGCCGAAAATCAGAAGTTTGATCCCCTGGGTCTTTGTTGGGTTGGCTCTCGGGGTTGGCTTTTTATTGTTTTTGCCGCATAAGCCTGGGACCCGAGATCCACTCAACGCGATCATCGGGGCAACCGTGATCTTAATGCTCCTCATTCACCTTCTACGCGGTAAGTTAGGCGACAAATTAGTGCCTCACTCACCAGTCGGAACTGCCTTCACTGGCACCATGGCAGGGTTCACGACGATGGCGAGCAACGCGGCTGGTCCGATCATGTCGATTTACATGACCGCGGCGAAGTTACCCAAAAACAAGTTGATGGGAACCTCGGCTTGGTATTTCTTCCTTATCAACTCTGCGAAGGTTCCGCTTATGTTGTATGTGAATTCGGCCAAGCCCTCTGATCCTTTGATCACAGCAGAATCATTTCAGATGAATCTCATGCTGGTCCCAATGATCATCATAGGAGCTTTACTAGGAAAGTTCCTGCTTCCAAAAATCTCAGAGGCAGCCTTTAGCACGACGATACTCGCGTTAGCCGGAATCGCCGCGCTGAAGCTCATTATTAGTTAGGTTCAGTGGCACCTTGAATACCGAGGCGCTCCTGAAGCACAGGATACTGAACTCTACCGAGCGGTAGTTCTTCTCCGGTAACAAGACGGATGCCGTAGGTGTGGTTGCCAAAAATCTGCACCTCATCAATCAGAGCCAAATTGGCGATACACGATGCGTGAACCCTCATGAAGTTTCCAGGCAATAAGCTCTCAAGTTGTGTAAGTGTGTAGTTCGTTTTGAACTCGCCATCTTTTGATTTAACAACGACGACTTTGCCAGCGGCAGTCGCGTACAGTACTCGGTCGACCGGCAACAACTTGATGGCACCTTTCGATCGGATCGCCAATCGTTTGAGCGAATTCCTACGAACCGTCTTTTTGAGTGCCTCAACGCGGTCGGCGTCTTGCCTCATAGTAAGTTGGCTTTTGGCTTTAAGGATTGTGGTCGCGAGACGCTCTTCACTAACAGGTTTAACAAGGTAGTCAAAGACCGATTTGTCAAACGCATCGAGTGCATATTCGCTGTAGCCGGTGACCATTACCACAAGCGGGCTAGGAGAAATATTCGCGAATTCTGAGCTTGCTTGAATACCAGATATTCCAGGCATTCGCACGTCCATGAAGACCAAATCCGGGATATCCTCTTCGGCAAAGGCAAGGGCTTCTTCGGCATCTTCAAACTCGCCAATGACGACCACACCAAGATCATCTAGCATCGATTTGATGAGTGAGCGGGCAAGTCTTTCGTCGTCAACAATGATTGCTCTCATAGTCAATTTCTCTCTTTGTACGGAAGCCGAATCACCGAGAGGGTGCCGGCTGATGGGCGATTGATGATCTTTAGCTTTCCGGGCTTGGTCATCGTGCGTAGTTGTTCATCAAGGATGCTGACTCCGTGATGAGGATTTCGTGTTGATTTTTCGGGAGTGATTCCGATTCCGTCGTCGGCTACGGCTATACACACATGTCGCGGGCTTTTTCGTGCGATGACGCAGACCGTCCCTCCAGTTTGTTTTTGGCTAACACCGTGTACGATTGCGTTCTCGACTAACACTTGAACCGAAAAGTTTGGGACGGTAATCGTCTCAAGACCATTCACTTCGTAGGTCACTTTTAGTTTTGGTCCAAACCTTTCCGACTCGATGGCGACGTAACTTTTCACCGTCTCCAGCTCTTCAGCAAGGCTATGCCCTTCGGTGAAGCTAGATTCGAGCGACTTTCGCATCAAGCCACCGAGCGTAATCGCTGCTTTCGCTGCTCGCTTCGGAGAAATATCGCAAAGAGCAGCTACCGAAGTGAGTGCGTTGTATAGAAAATGGGGGTGCACCCTGGACCGTAACACTGATAACTGTGCTTCAGCAGCTACTCGACGAAGCTCAATCGCCTCTCGACGAAGTTCTTCAGCTCTTGACCGAGTCTCGGCATCTCGGGCAACAAGGCCGAACATCATCACTGCAAAGACGTTGGCGATGATCGTCCAAGGTGACCGGAGCACAGCGGATTGGCTACCCATCAAATGCGCTACAAATACGCATACAGATTGAGAAGCCGCGACGGATGCGTACCTGAGTTTCGGTCGTTCCTGAACGAGAATCGGAACAACGACTGAAATACAGATTTGGATCGCGATCACCAGCAAATTGTGTTCGATCCCACCGAGTAATTCGGCCACGAATGTGATGAGTCCCGCGATCAGTCCGGCTTCCCAACCACCAAAAACAGTAGCCAATGAGCAAGCTAGATTGAGTGGGGAATACGGAAAAAGACTCCCCGTAAATACGACTTCATAGGTTGCTAATAACCCAAATACCGTCCCGAACAGGATTGGCTGTTTCGCCAGCCTCTCGACCCTTCCGCGCAAGACAAGAAAAGTGATGGCCACGAGAAAACTCGTGTCCTCTAGCAGGGAGTTAATCGTGACTTCAGGTAATGGGATAACTAGATTATGAAAAGAAAAGCTGATAATCGTCCCGAAAAGGGCATGTATGGATCAAAAACGGCTATGTTCGTTTCTTTCCGGGCGATTTTCTTATTTCATCGGTCCTTAGTGTTGGCAACGCGTTCTTTTGCAAACCATCGGTAGATGGATCGACCCAAATATCTTTCGGGAGGTATTTGATTGATCGTTCAGTCTTTCGGATCGTCGTTCCTTGATCTCGTAATTCTGTTTGGACATCGACGACAAGTGCATCGCTCAATCGAATCATGAACGTTATGAGTGTCCCCGGGCTCTCTGCTACCACGAGTGCACACGGTTCGCCTCCGAACGAAATGGACCCAACTTTTGCCGCCTTGGAGCCAGAATCAACCGCGTTTGAAAATAGCCCACTTCGAACAACTCGAAGGCGCATGATCGGGTCAATATTGAGCTTACATGCGACCAGATAGTCCAGAATCAGGGACCTTTTAATTGAACCCTCGAAGTAGGATCCAGTAACCCTGTTGCAGACCCTTAGAATGCCCTTTTCATAAGTCCATCCGCCAAATTGACCGTTTTGTCCGAGCTTTGTGTTCGATATGAGCAGTTCTTTTGTGCCTTCTTGGTCTTTGACTCGCAGAACACAATCATCGAGTTGACGCTCGCTGACGTAGAGGCGATCAAAGAGATGCTTGGTTTCTTGGTCAGCGAAGGCGGGGGGGATTTGCCTGTCGGCGAAGCCGGAAACGTGAATCAAATTGGCCGTTTGAGGACGACTGATCTGTCTTGGACCCAAATAGGAAATCTTCCAGGAGAACTGAGCGTCTCCAGAGCCTCCAGAAAACTCCACCAGTCTGTTTTGTTTGTCGAAGCCGATGGTGGCTTTCGGTGCTTTTTCGCTCATCCAACGGTTTCCGACCTTTTTGAAACTCGGAACCTTGAGCCAAGGATTCACGAAGAATTTGAACATGATTGGTCTGAGAACAACCTTGACCGGGTCATCCAGCTGACCAAGAACCGCTTCGAGCTGATTGTAAAGCGGCGCGCTGGGAATCTTGCGATCAAGCCACTCACCAGCCTTCGAGTCTTTTGCGGTCATCAGGTTGCTTGATACGAAATAGATTCGGTCAGTCGCATCAATGAGGCCCTTTCGTGGCTCCTGAATTCTTACTTCGAGAGCTTTCGATGTCCAGCTAACATCAATCGACTTGTTTTCTTTTTGCTCACCAAACGTAGTTTTGAGTTCGACGTGAGCGACCCCTGAACTGCGGGTCATCGCTTTGACAGCAAGGTCGCAATCGACCGATAACTTTGGAGCCAATACAATCAGGGCCGTTAGAATCATAATTTGCCAATTCCCGCAGGAGTTCGATTTCTACCGAAGAATCCGGCTAGAGCAACGATCGTGACAATGTAAGGGAGCGACGCCCAAACTGCTGGGATATTTGCGCCAAATATCTGAGTTCCATCCAGCTGAACACGCAGAGCGCTTAAAAATCCAAAACCTAGACAGGCAACGAAGGTTGGAATGGGCCGCCAGCCCCCCAGAATGAGCGCAGCAAGGGCGATATACCCTCGTCCGGCAGTCATGTTGTCTGTAAACGCTTGAACTTCGCTGACGAGCATAGATCCAGCGAGACCGCAGAAGATTCCAGTTGCGGTCAGACCCCAAAAACGAATGGTGATCGGCTCAGTTCCCATGAGCCGGGCTTTATCTGGATCACTACCCGCTGCCATCAGCCGAATACCAAATCGGCCGTATTTGCTATTTACCCAAAGCAAGAATGGAACAATGATAGCGGCGACGACAAAGTAGTTTGTGGGCATGACAACCAACTTGCCGGAATTATTAGGATCACTAAACTTGCCATACAAAAAGTTCGTCCCGCCTGCGGCAATAGCATTGATTGCCATGCCCGAGATGACGTGATCGATTCGGTATTTCTGAGTTGACAGCCAATGAAGGATGCTGAGAAGCGTTGAAGAAAGCACTCCGCATGCGACGCCTCCGAGTGCGCCAAAATGCGCCGAACAGAGCGCCGTCACGCAGGCTGACATGAGCATCAACCCTTCAAGCCCGATGTTCGTGATGCCGCCTCTTTCGCTGGTGTAACCTCCCATCGCGGCAAGGCAAAGAGGTGTCGCCATGATGAGGGCTAATCTGAGAACGTCAATCACCCGATTTCACACTCCTAAATCGAATCGAGGCTGCAACGAGGATCATCGCGCCAAGGACGACGGATGTGATGCCTTTTGGAACGCCGTTCGCTTGTAACGAAACGCCTCCTTTTGCCAGAATTCCGAAGAGTAGACTCGCCGGAATCAACCCAATTGCCGAGTTCCCAGCCAAGAGAGCAACTCCGAGCGCATCAAACCCATAGCCAGGTGAAAAACCTTGGTAAAACCTGCCTTCGTAAGCCAATACCTGAAACGCACCAGCAATTCCGGCGATTCCGCCTGAAAGAGACATCGCCCAAACTTGGATTTTCTTAGCCGAGATTCCGGCGAATTTCGAAGCTGTTGGGTTAGCACCTACCGCTTGAAGTTCGTATCCTGCAACGGTTTTCCGCATCCAAAACCAAAGCATGATGACTCCAATGACTCCTACACAGATGCTCCATCCTAGTTCGAAGGCACCTGAGTTGATGAGAGCTGGGATGCGAGTATCCGTCGCCAGATCCGCTGTTGAAGCCTCTTGGGAACCGGCGGCTTTCAGAGGTCCTTGAACTAGAAAGTCGGTAAAACGGCCCGCAACGTAGTTCATCATGATCGTCGTGATGACCTCGTGCCCATTTCGATAGGCTTTGATGAGGCCAGCAGGGAGGGCCCATAGCATTCCTCCTAAACACGCGACGAGAATCGAAAGCAGAATTCCTACTGGCCCCTGAACGCGTAATCCAACTGTCGCAGCAAGTGTCGCTCCGACGAGAAACTGTCCTTCGACACCGATATTGAAAAGGCCAGCCTTCAGTGCGATGTAAACGCCAAGGCCAAGAATCAGCAACGGCGCGGTTTCCTTTAGGGTGCCGCTAAAGGCGCCAAGGCTCCCGAGGCTTCCCTGAAACAGCGTTTTGGTCGCTTCCATCGGACTGACGCCGGATATCAGTAGCCCAGTGGCAAGAATCGCCAACGCACCAGCGATGAGGGCAGTGATTTTACCGTTCACTGGGCACCCACCATGAGACGGCCAATCGCTTGTCGATCTCTTGCTTCTTCTGGTTTCGGTTGTCGAAGCTCCCCTCGATTCATGGCAACAATTCTGTCGCAGTGAATAAGTAATTCATCAAGATCAAAGCTGACGACGAGGGCCGAAGCGCCGGCTTTGCACTTCTCGCGGATTGCCGCATAAACATCTGCAGTTCCATTGAGGTCGAGGCCTCTCGCGGGTTGAAAAGCTAAGATCAGCTTTGGCGACATTTCGAGCGCTCTCGCTGCCACAAATCTCTGTTGGTTTCCCCCGGAGAGTGTCCGCATCGGTTGATTTAAGCCGCCATGTTTCGTTGAGAACTTTTCGGCAACCACTTCTGCCCATTTATGCCGGTCCGGAGTCGAGATAAAAAGGGATTTTTGAATCGGTTCAAGCCTTTGGAGCCCGAGTATTGCGTTATCTTCAAGTGACCAATCTTCAATAACGCCTTCTTCATGTCGATCTTCGGCGATCAGCCTCAAGCCGAATTGCAAGCGCTTTGCCGATGACCAATTCGTGACCTCTTGGTCATCAATAGAAACCGAGCCACTGTCAATCTTTCGGACGCCAAGAAGCGCTTGGAAGAGCTCTCTTTGCCCGCTTCCGTCAACCCCAGCTATCCCAACGACTTCACCTCGTTTCACCTGAAGGTCTAGCCCTTTCAGCACATCGTGTCTTCGGTCGTCTTTAACAACGATTTTTGAGATATCGAGAGCGATCCCTAAATCCCTTACCGGCTCTATGACAGGTGGTTCAACGAGGCTTCCACCGACAATTAATTCTGCGAGAGACCGATCAGTCACTTCTGAAACCGGGTGTGAGGAAATCAGTTTTCCGCCTCTCAAAACCGTGACGGTTTTGCAGTGGTCCATCACTTCAGGCAATCGATGCGTTACTAAAATGACAGTTGCACCTTCATCAACAAGCTTACGCAAACTTGCAAATAGTGCCTCGCTATCGGATGGCGATAACATGGCAGTCGGCTCATCTAAGATCATTACTTTGGCATTTCGCCAAAGTAATTTGAGTATCTCTAATTTTTGAGCGCCAGCAGGGCTAAGGGTTTCGGCATCGCTGTCCCAGTCAAATTCAAAACCCATCCGTTTAGCCAGTTCATCAGCGCGCTTTTTGGCTTCGGAGACTTTTACTATTGGTCCACCTTCTGCACCAAGGATCAAGTTTTGAAGGCATGTTAGGGCAGGGATAATGCCGTAGTGTTGGCTGACCATGCCGATGCCATGCTGAATGGCGTCTTTTGAGTTCTTAAAAGTGTGAGGTTGATCATCAAGCTTAACTTCGCCCGAGTCCGGTTGAAGGGCGCCATACAACACTCGCATAAGTGTCGTTTTTCCTGCGCCATTTTCTCCAACCAGCGCGTGAATCGTGCCTTTCTCGACACTCAAACTGACGTTGTCAAGCGCAGCAACTGCTCCGAAATGCTTGGATATACCGAGCAGTTCTACAGCGAAAGTCAAGACTGCATCCTCATCATGATCTCAAAGAGCGCGGCAGTTGTCCACTCGCCATGACCTTCTGCCTCAAGTTCGCTTAGGAGTTGATCGACGAGCTTGGTTCCGGGGATGGCGGCATTAATGGACTGTGCGGCGTCGCCGCAGTATCCAAAATCTTTCCGCTGGTTGATAACGCTAAAGCCGGGGGACCAATCTTTTGCAAGGATTTTAGGGCCGTAGTTCTCAAATGCCCAGCTTCCAGCCGCTCCTCCACCGATCATGTCGCGTGCAAGTTCGATATCCAGTCCAGCCTTTTTGGCGAAGGCGAGGGATTCACAAAGAGCTAGAAGGGCCCCTCCAACCGCGATCTGATTAGCCATTTTCATCATCTGTCCAGAGCCGCTTGGACCGACATGTTCGACGCGTTTTGAAAAGGACTTAATGTAAGGCAAAGCTCGCTTATAGTCTTCAGTGTCTCCGCCACAAAAGACGGTCAATTGCCCTTTTTGTGCTCCCATACTGCCACCAGTAATCGGAGCGTCAAGCAACGAAAAACTGTTACGCTTTAACTCAGCGTAGAGGTGTTTTGCGCCGTCTGGCGAGATGGTTGAATGGTCGACAAATAGGGTTCCTGGGTGGGCAGATCTGGCTGCCTCCCAAACACACATTTCGACGTCTTCCGTGCGCGAAACACACAAGAAAACTAGGCTGCAAGCAGAGCCTAAATCGGCAAGCGATGGGGCTAATTGCGCTCCCTCGTCGACTAAGGACATAGCCTTTTCGCGGCTTCGATTCCAAACGGTCACTTGGTGGCCGGCACGCAAAAGATGGCCTGCCATAGGCCCGCCCATGACACCTAGACCCACAAATCCGATGTTATCGCTCACTGCCCGAAGAGCGTACCCAAAGACACTCCTCTAGCCTTTTGAACGGATCAGATTGATTGATGGTGTGAGAGGCATCAAGGGCTTTCTCGACGCAATCATTAACTATTTACTCGAACGCGGTAGATCTTTCATTAATGAAAAAAGTTCCCAAATGTTAAAAATTTTTTGGTAATTGAGCTTTTTTCACCTATCATGTCCTTGTCTTTTGGGCCTTTTGCCTTCCGGGCTTCAGAAGGAGTTTGTTATGAAAAACCGAGCTTTTACCCTTATCGAGCTGCTCGTCGTTATTGCCATCATTGCTATTTTGGCGGCGATCTTGTTCCCTGTCTTTGCTCAAGCCAAGGAAGCAGCAAAGAAGACGACAGCCATCAGTAACTTTAAGCAGGCCGGAACTGCTGTCGCCATGTATACCGCTGACTACGATGGAGGCTACATGCTTTCCAACAGTGGTAGCATCGGCGGCCCAGGTTGGGGATTCGGCCCTCCTGACACCGTTCCTGCACAGCAGATGTATCCATATGTTAAGAACTGGCGAATCACCATCGATCCAATGGATCCGTGGCAGAGCGAAGATCAGCGTGTTAAGGACCAAATTCAGTATATGAGCGGTGCCACGTATGCAACCCTCACTGATGCTCAGAGATCCTATGCTCTTGGTGTACGAAGCAACATTGGTTACAACTACGCATTCTTCAGCCCTTGGCGAGTAGTCAGCCAGACCGGCGGCTATTACGTCGGCTCCGCTTCGACAAACGAGACCGGTGTTGGTAACCCTTCAAACACTCTGATGTGGGGAACATCCATTTGGGATCGAACAAGCGGCGGTAGTCCAACTGGTGGTGGCAACTGGGTTATCGAGACTCCTTGTTGGATGGACTCGAGCGGTAACTACCTCCAACCATTTGCACAGTATGCGGCGGATGGAACGCTTGCGAGTTATCCTGGAGGATGGTCAAATAGCGGTGCCTCTTGGATCGTTTATGGTGGTCTTTGGCCGTTCTACAATCAGGTCAGCCTCAACAACGTTTCTGCTGGCCTCAAAGATGGTCAGATCGTTATCGGTTTTGCTGATACGCATGCCAAGGCCCGCAACATCAAGCAGTTGACCGAAGGCTGCTCGGCTTGGGGCACTTCTGATAGAAAGGGCAAGGTCACCGATAAAGAAAAATTCATTTGGGACCTTGAGTAATGTCTAAACAACAGATTCTCATTGTTCTAGGTGTTGTGAGCGTTCTGGCGATTGGTTGTTCAAAGAGTGAAGAGCCAACCGGAGGCAACAGCGTAGCAAGTGATCTTGCCGCTGCTCAGAAAGACGCTCCAGCGGAAAGCGGTTCAAAGAAATCTTCGATGTTGAAGGTTGACGACTCAAAAGCAAAGGAGTCTGATAAGGGTAACGAAGCTCCAAAGACAGGAAAATAGAGGCTAATAATCAGCCCCAAAAGAGTGTTGTTTCTATTCGAAACAACACTCTTTTTTACCGTCGCCGAGCGGTCGCCCCGAAGCCGTGAGTTGGGAAACCTTCTAACTCTCCAAACGCTTCGACGATCTCAATAAGGGGTTTGATTGTTGACAGCGTCATGTAGCTCGTGCTTTGAACTTTGATGAAATCCAAGACATTGAGCGGAGACTGCCACCTTGCGGCACCACTAGTCGGTAGCGTATGGCTGGGACCAAGGCAGAAATCACCGGCACTTTCAGGGGTCCATTCGCCTAGCAGAACACACCCTGCATTCACAATCTTCTCAACCTGAGTTTCAGGATCCTGAATCGCCAAAGTCAGGTGCTCAGGAGCGATCTGATTGACGATGTCGATCGCTTCCAATAGATCTTTTGCGACGATTGCCAAGCTTTGTTCCGCCATAGCCCGGCGCATCGTTTCTTCGTGTATAGTCCCAGTAGCTTGACGGTCTATTTCGGCAAGAATCGCCTGACAAGTGGCTTCGCTGATCGTCACTAAGAAGCCTGCGTTATCCGGTGCGTGCTCAATCTGCGTCAGAAAGTCTGCAGCGGCAAAAGAGACATTTGCATGGTCATCGGCAAGCACGCAAACTTCGCTTGGCCCGGCATAACCGTCAAGGCCAACTCGGCCCCAAAGTTGCCGTTTTGCTTCGTTGACGAACTTGTTACCTGGGCCGACCACCTTATCAACTCTCTCGATTGACTCTGTCCCGAAAGCAAGAGCCGCTACTGCAGCAGCACCGCCAACCTTCACGACTTGGCAAGCTAAGCCTTTGATTTGACTCGCAAATAAAACGGCTGGGTCAAGGTTGCCATCTTTACGACAGGGTGTCGTTATGACGATTCGCTTGACGCCACTTGCTTTGGCGGGAACCGCATTCATGATAACGCTGCTAACGTAGGTAGCACGTCCGCCGGGAACATACACTCCAGCCGACCGGAGCGGGCGTAACATTTGGCCCAAGAAAGCGCCGTCTCCCTGTTCGGTTTTCCACCGAGCGATGTCGCCGCTCATGGTCCAACCCTCGCGGATTCGCTTAGCTTCTTCGGTATGAAAATCGAGAACTCGATTGTAGCTAGTCAGAATGGCTTGTTTAAGGTTGTCTGGAACTTGCCGTGAGGCTGATTCTAGTTCGTCAGACGACACATGGATGCTTTTGATATCAGGCGAATCAAAGCGTCTGGCACAGTCAAGTAGGGCAGCATCGCCGCGATGTTGAACGTCCTTGATGATTTGCCGAACAATCGATTCAGTCTGTTCATCGGATGCGATGGTTCGCTGACGCAGAATTCCGATCACGTCATCGACTCCGGAGCGTAAGATGCGAATCATCAGGACGCTAACTCCAAAGCTTTTCTGAATCGAGCTATTACTTTGTCTTTGCCAAGAACGGACATGAGCTCAAACAAGCCTGGTCCTGCGGTTTTCCCGGTCATGGCAACACGAATTGGGTGAACAACCGGACCAAGTTTCTCAAATCCCTTGGTCTCGGCGTAGGTTTTCACAAGTGACTCATATTCCTCTAGTTTCGTCGGATTCGTGCTCTCGACCAACTGGATCAGGTCAGAAAACATGCCAGAAACATGAGCTTGTTTGAACCACTTTTCAACTGCCTTCGTATCCATCGGAGGCTCTTCAACCAAGAAGAACTCAAGACCATCGCCGAAGTCAGCCAAGGTCGTTACGCGAGGCTTAAGTTCCTCTACGGCTGCTTCGAGGTAGTTTCTGTTTTGAGAGGCTTTTGCGACAATTGCGTCCAACTTCTTCAGAACATCAATCCCGTTGATGGGCACTTGATTTGGCATCGGTTCGTCGACGAAGTTCTGCCAATACTGTCGGGTGTAGTCGTCGGTGATATAAGCCACAAGATCGTCGACAAGTTCTGAAGCACTCTTCTCGCGGATTCGAACACCGTTTAGCCATTTCAGCTTTTCGATATCGAAAAAGCCTGGCGAAGCCTGCAAACCGTCAACGCTGAACCGCTCGACCATCTCAGACTCCGACATCACCTCGCGATCCTCGCCTGGTGACCATCCGATCAGTGCGATGAAGTTCTTGAGAGCTTCTTTGAGGTATCCCTGAGCGCTGTAGTCGAGCACCCTTGTTGCGCCATGCCGCTTGGAGAGCTTTTTGCCGTCTTTCCCAACGATAACGGAGCAGTGAACAAAGATAGGTCTTTCCCAACCAAAAGCATCGAATAGTAACCAATGCAACGGGAAAGAAGGGAGCCACTCGTCGCCGCGCAAAACATGCGTGATACCCATCAGGTGGTCATCCACCATGGCGGCAAAGTGATAGGTTGGCATGCCGTCAGTTTTGATGAGGACCGGGTCGGGCAATAGGTCGCTGTTCCATTCGATCTGTCCACGAATCGCGTCTTGCATCACGATGGTTTGACCACGAGGGATGCGCTGTCGAATGACGTATGGCTTGCCCTCAGCCTCAGCTTGCGCAACTTGGTCTGCCGATGCATCACGCCAGTGGCCTCCAAAGTATCCAGTTGCCTGCTTTGCGGCAAGTTGTTGCTCTCGCATTGCCTCAAGTTCCTCGGGCGTATCAAAAGCTTTATAAGCTGAACCGTTATTCAAAAGAGTCTCAATATGAGTTGCGTAGATGCCTTCAGCCTGTCGCTCACTCTGCCGGTAAGGAAAGTGTGGACCGCCGACGTGTGGTCCCTCATCGAAGTCGATGCCTACCCAATGAAGGGTTTCAACGAACTCTTTTTCACTGTCGGCGTTGTATCTGGAGCGGTCAGTGTCTTCGATTCGCAAAATGAGCTGACCTTCATGCTTCTTGGCAAGAAGTTGATCAAAAAGAACGGTCCTTAATGCTCCTACGTGGAGCAGACCGGTCGGACTCGGCGCAAATCGAACGCGAACGGACATAGCAGTTAAGGGTACCTGTCAGGGGCAGAACCAATCTGTCAGATTGGTCCCGTCGTTCTGCCGCGAACGCAGGTATCCTCAAAAGTCCGTGCCTAACCCAGCCGATACAGACCAAGCACCAGGACAAATTCACGAGAACGCTTCGAGAGTCGTATGGGCTCTCGCTTGGCCAGCGGTTGCGCTGAACTCCCTTCAGGTCATCAATACGCTTCTCGACAGAGGGTTTATTGGACACTTACAACCCTTTGCTTTGACCGCACATGGCGGCGCGACAAACGTCATGTTCCTGATGTTCTCATTGGCGGTTGCGCTGTCAACAGGTGCGACTGCTTTAGTGAGTCGAGCCTTTGGAGCCGGCGACCATACGGAATACCGCAGATCCGCGCAAGAGGCTTTTAGTCTAGCGGTCTTTGGTGGGATTACGGTCGCGTTGGTAACCATCATCATCTCGCCGTTCGCTGCTTCGGCACTACTACCCGCTACCGACGTCGACGCGAAGAAAGCAATGGTCGGTTTTCTGACCGCGTTTGCATTGAGTTTGCCTCCCGCCTTTATCATCAATACGTTGGCAGGCTCTTTACGCGGTGTTGGAGACACCAAGAGCCCGATGGTGATCTCAGGAGTTCAGATTTTTCTGCATATGGCTCTGAACTTCATGTTGATTTTCCCAGCACATAAACTTGGTGGCATAAGGATTCCTGGAGCCGATCTAGGTTTGACCGGTGCAGGTACCGCTCAGGCAATTAGTGGGTGGCTAGCGACCGTAGCCTATGTTCTGTACATCCCGAGAACAAAACTCGGCAAGGTTCATCCATTCCGGTTACCTGCATGGGATTGGTCTAAACGAATTCTTCGTGTGGCAGTGCCAGCAGGAGTTATGTCGACATTGCGAGTCTTCTCAATGACGGCTTTTACTCTGGTCCTGAAGCAGGTCGCAGATGCGTCTGCCGCCATTGCTGCCATGAGCGTTGCCTTTGCAATCGAGTCGATTATGTTCATGCCTTCGTTTGGCTTGTCGGCTGCCGCAGGGGCTTTAGTTGGGCAGAGTCTAGGAATGAAAAGACCTGACAGAGCATCGCGACTGGGTTGGATCGCTGGTCATTATGCAGCTCTAGTCACGATGATCCTTGTTACACCGATCTATATTGCTGCTCCCGGGATTATCGACTTTTTGGTTGGAGGGAAGCAGGATATCGCCCAAGAGGCGACCACGCTCTTGCGCTGCCTCTGCACGACTGAGTTTCTCTTTGGCTATGCAATGGTGATGATCGGTTCGATGCAGGGCGCGGGCGATACTGTCCGTCCTCTTTGGATCATGTTGATCTCACTTTGGGGATTACGCCTTCCATTGGCTATTCTCTTGGCGTTGCCAACCGGATTTCCGTTTTTGGGTTTCTTTCACCTTCCGGTTGGGCTCGGAATGGGCGCATTTGGGGCATGGATTGCGATGGCTTCCACGCAAGCAATCCAAGGCATTCTTTCGCTCATTGCCTTTCAACAAGGTAAGTGGAAAACCGCTCGTGTATAAGTAGGGGTATACTCTCGTGTTCCGACCACAAAGAGAGTCTGTTAAGCTATGAAGCGAACTTATCAACCAAACCGACGACACCGCCAGACCACACACGGCTTCCGCGTGCGAATGCGGGATACCGATGGACAGAACGTCCTGAAGCGCCGCCGACTGAAGGGTCGCAAGAGAATTTCGGCCTGAACGGTCCTAGCAAATCTCGTTTTGACGTCATCTTTGGCGAAGGTCGGAGAGTAGCAGGGAGTTTAGCCCGCCTCACGACCTTGCCCGGTACCGGGCTTGTTGGCGTTGCTACCGCCAAAAAAATCGGGGGTAAACCCGATCGGAATCGAGCCAAGCGCCGATTCAAAGAAGCCATTCGACTTCAAAGCGAGATGCTGGATCCTCGTCTCGATTACGTTTTTGTCGTTCTTGCTAAAGAAGCAGAGCCACCCTTCATGAAAGTCCATGAAGAGGTTGCAGTGTTGATCGATCAGGCGAAGCAGCGATGGGCAAAAGAATTGGCGTCTTCCTAATTCGCGCATACCAAATTGGTTTTGCGTGGTTGCCGCCCACATGCCGATACACTCCGAGTTGTTCGCAATACACGCTCGAAGCAGTGCAACGCTATGGACTCATAAAGGGTAGTTGGATGGGGTTAAAACGAATTTGTCGCTGTCACCCGTTTCACCCCGGAGGTCACGACCCAGTTCCATAGGGCGCGGTCGTCCATAATCAATACTCGCAATCCTAAACCACAAAGTTATGTCGCGTCCTGCCCCAACCCCGAAGCAGAATTTTCTTCAAACCGCCCTGATCATGATTGTGGTCTTTTTGGGCATGCGGCTTTTCTTAGGCAGCAACACTCCTTCGGCGGTTGAATACTCATTTCAGCCGGGCGTCAAGAAGGAGCTGAAGTCGAGCGAAGAAGTCCTTGAAGCCATCAAGGATGTGAGCCGAAGAGTCGAGTCCGCAGATCCACTGAACCGGATTGATCCAAGTGAGATCACGCGCAACCTACTTCCAGCCTATCAGCGCTTTCTCGAAGAAGACGTTACGAAGAAGAAGTATGAGCAGAAATACGCAAATGGCTTGAAATATCAAGCCATGATCATTGCTGCGGATGCAGAACTCAGAGGCGGCATCGTTGCCAACAACACGGGCCTGATTCGGCAAGCTTATAACTCGCTAGAGAAGATCGATCGTACAAACGGCCAGACTCCAGCCTGGGTCACCCCCTTTGAGTTGCCTACCGGCGAGAAAATCACCGGACACGAGCTGTTTACCAAGCTGATTTCTACGCTGAGTGATCGCAACAAGACGGACCTCATTTGGGGTGCGATTCCCGGCGGATTTGCATTCATCGACTTCTTGGTGAAGATGACAGGTGCAGTTCCAGGCTTCAGCTATGCGTTTGCCGGTTTCTTGCTCGCGATTGTGGTTCGCTCCATCGTTTTCCCTCTGGCGCAGAAGCAGATCATGTCTTCGCGACAGATGTCTCAGTTGATGCCGCGCATCAAAGAGATTAAAGAGAAATACGCTGACAACCAGGTCGAGATGAACACGAAGACCATGGAACTCTACAAAGAGTACGGCATTAACCCGTTCTCTGGATGTGTTCCCGCACTGATTCAATTGCCGCTCTTCTTGACGGTTTACCAGTGCATGATCCACTACCAATTTGAGTTCACGAAGGGACACTTCCTGTGGATCAACGAAGCTTCGAGCCGCGCGACCCATGGCTTCCTCGGTGCAAACCTCGGTCAGCAAGATTACATCCTCGTTTTCATCTACGGCGTCTCCATGTGCGTGACATCGTTGCTCACGCCTGTCTCTGACCCAACCCAAGTGAAGCAGCAAAGACTAATGGGTATCGGCATGTCGCTGATGTTCACGGTCATGATGTTCACCGGTATGTTCCCGGTTGTTTCCGGGTTCGTTCTGTATTGGATCTTTACTAACTTGCTCGCGACAGCTCAATCATTGCGTGCCTATAGACTGCCGTTACCTCCACTCGTTAAGGTCAACACACCTAGCGGAGGCGTCTATCCGAGTGGTTCAAAGAAAGCTTCGCAAGGCCGTTGGGCACAGATGATGGACCAGGCTCGACAGGTTGCTGAGGAAAAGGCAAACCAGGCCCAGCAACAGCAGTCTCAGCCGGGAAAGAAACCGCTCGATCCTCCGAATGACGGCGGAACGGGAACATCTGCTAAACACAAACCAAAGAAGCGAAACTAAACCAAAGCAACAAAACCCCAACTTCCTTGCGGAAGTTGGGGTTTTGTTGTAGTTTGTAAGCGACAATGGACGAAAATAGGCGGTTGAGAAATAGGCGTCTATGGCTATTCTGCCTTTGGCTGTGTTGTCTTCCAGTTATCTTGCTGGAAGGAAAAATTATTGCTCTCCTTGGTGGTTTGGCTCTTGGTTTTGTTCTCCTGAAGAAGAGCTTACGACCGACTTCCTGGGGCTATTTAGGCGCAACGGTTCTTGTGATCTCGTTGATCGTTCCAGTCGATATTTCATTCCGTAACTACCCGGGCAGTCCGCATTTTGTAAAAGTAGTTTACGGATTGCCAGGGAAACAACTGAGCGATGCGGCAAAACGAAAGGAAGTGATCTTGGGTGGTTGCGTGGTGAATCCTCCTCCTTTTGACGTTCAGTATTTGCTCGTTTGGTGACCTAAAAGAGGTCGAGGGCAGACGCACTTCCGGGCAAGATATTTGCCTTTTGCATGAGGCCGATGCCCTGTTTGATGGTGTCGGTCATTTCGTTAGCGACTCTTTGAGTGAGCTGACGTTCGCTGTCATCGGCGATGACACAGTCGAGGGTTCCTGCTATGACCTGAGCGGCGTGAATCATGCCTTGAAGGGCAATGAGTGGATCTGGACACTTTGGGAGGCTGAATCCAAGCGTAATTCCTTCGTGAACTGCCCCGAGTTGAACCGCGGATAAAGCAAAAGACTCTGTCGAGCCAATTGGAGTGACGCTGAACAGCGGCGCTGGATGCCCTGGCGCAGTCCAATCAAACGACCCGGTGGGCGAAAAAGTCAAACCTAAGCGAGCGCAAACCACCCATAACTCGTGTTCCGAAAAGAAGCCCTTACGGGGCAAGACAACCAGAGATACTCCTACATCGAGAGCTTCGCGGAACTTTACGAGAGCCTTGGCAACTTGGTCAACATCATCGGGCGGCGGCATTGGCATCGCCTTTCTTTGCAAGGCAGGGGCGTACTGCTCGGCAGCTCCTAGCAAGTGCCGGGCGGCTTGAGAGCTTAGATAACCTTGAGGTGTGATGATTTTCCAAGCCAGCGACAAGGAATCGTAAGAACCGTTTGTGTTAGGCGTGAGCGGTTGCCAAGTTTGGCTTGCGGGCGCCATGCAGAACATTTCTGGCTGCCCTAGAGCCTGATACCAGTTGGGTTGTAGCAATGGGGCGACTGTCGCGGCAGGGATGGAACGAGGACCAACGAACTCGATCACAAACTGGGTGCGGTGTCTTGGTCCTGCAACCAACAACGGAACCTGGGGGTTTTTGAGGGCACAGGTGGGATCGGGCTGCAGTGGTTCGCCGAATAAATCAGTGCTCATCGCGGCATTAGGTTACCGTTGAGCCAAACGAACCATCTATAAAACCTAGATAAGTTCGGCTGATAATCCCCAACGATGTGCCTTTGTGACGCGGACATTCACCAACCGTCCAGCACACTCCCTCCCGGAGTTGAAATGAACCATCTTGTAATCTCTTGTGAATCCTTGGAGCTT
The DNA here is from genome assembly GCA_002336105.1 of Chthonomonas sp. UBA1950. Lineage (GTDB taxonomy): Bacteria > Armatimonadota > Fimbriimonadia > Fimbriimonadales > Fimbriimonadaceae > Fimbriimonas. The sequence goes on from DDEQ01000012.1 coordinate 115,025, forward strand.
GTTCGGGTCTTTGGCTGAGGCACCCTCTACGAGCACTTCGACTTCGCGTCCAACGTAAGATTCATTCAGTTCACAAGTGATCTCGTTTTGCCTTTCAATTAGTCGATTCAGTCGTTCTTTCTTGACTTTCGAGGAAATCTGATCTTTGCGGTCTCCCGCTTCAGTTCCAGGCCGGGTTGAGTAGGCAAACATATAAGCCCCATCAAACCGTACTCTTTCGATTAATGCCATTGTTTCTTCGAACTGCTCGTCTGTTTCACCGGGGAACCCAACGATGATGTCGGTAGTCAGCGTGACCCCAGCTACTTTGGAGCGCAACTCCTCGACAATCTCAAGATAAGACTCGACCGTATAGACACGGTGCATCTGTCGAAGCACTTCATCACTACCAGATTGCACAGGAAGATGGATGCTCTCGACGACTTTGGGGCAATCCCGAATCGTCTCGATCAGATCTGCTTTGAAGTCGCGAGGGTAAGGCGACGTGAATCGAATACGCTCAATTCCGTCGATTTGAGAAATCTTCCACAAAAGCTTGCTGAACGGCACTTGGCCTTCAAGTAGGTTCTTGCCATAGCTGTTGACGGTTTGCCCCAAGAGCGTGATCTCCTTTGTACCTTGCTCCGCGAGAACTCGGACCTCTTGAAGAATGTCTTCGGTTGGTCTTGAACGTTCACGCCCACGGGTAGTTGGAACAATACAAAACGTACAGAATTTGTCGCAACCGTATTGGATGGGAACGAAAGCTTTGACTTTTGCGGCGCGTCCGAGATGGCGTTGAGGTACGTCTTCGACCACCTTGCCCTTTCGGTCGGGCAAGTCAAGTCGCATTTGGAATCGCTTCTTTTGAGCGGCCTCTTCCACCAAGCCAGGTAGCTGACCTAGATCTCCGGTTCCTAAGACAAAATCGACGTGCGGTGCCCTTCTGCGAATCTCCTTCGCGCGTGCCTGCGCCATGCACCCACAAACACCGATAATCATGTGCGGACGAGTGTCTTTGATGAGCAACAACTCGCCTAGCATCGAAAACGCTTTATCTTCTGGCTTCTTGCGAACAGAGCAAGTATTAAGGATGACGACGTGGGCATCAAGCATCGTGCGACTTGGTTCAAATCCAAGGTCGCGAAGGTAAAGCCCCATCTGTTCGCTGTCTTCGTCGTTCATTTGGCAACCCCATGTCTGGATGAAGTAGGTACCTCGACGTTTCTTTGGGTGCTCTGATTTGCTGATGAATTCAGGCTGCAGAAGCTGCATTAAGAAGAATAGGATACCTTGCGCGAACGAACGCAAACATACGAGACCTGCAGCCTTTCATGTACGGACGTTCGCTCAATTTTCCGAATCGTTCAGTATGGGTTTTAAGCCTTCACTTATATGAATCGAATGAGAACTGTAATTGGAATTGCTTGTTTGTTATCTGCTAAACAAGTGTTGGCGCAGCAGGATGCCAAGGACTTAGCAAAACTAGACCTTGACCAACTGATGAACATTGAGGTGACGGCGGCTACAAAGAAACTTGAAAAGCTCCAAAACATCGCCTCGGCAGTCTTTGTGATCAACCAAGACGACATAAAACACTCAGGTGCTCGCACGATTCCCGAATTGCTAAGGCTTGTGCCTGGTTTCGAGGTCGCTCAAATCAGCGGGAACGCTTGGCGTGTTTCGGCGAGAGGTTTTAACGCCGGGTTTGGAAACAAACTTCTTGTGCTTGTTGATGGGCGGAATGTCTATACCCAACTCCATAACGGGGTGTATTGGGAATCCCTGAACATCCTTCTGGATGATATTGAGCGAATCGAAGTAGTTCGCGGTCCAGGCGGCGCTCTTTGGGGTTCGAACGCCGTGAATGGCGTTGTCAACATCATTACCAAATCTGCCCTAGATACGTCTGAGGATCTGGTGAAGGTGTCCTACGGAAGCTCAGGACTGAATGACAATGCCTTTCGGCTTGTTCGAAGAGTCGGGGACGCCTCGGTCAGAACATACGGCATGTTTCAGGAAACACCGGAAACCCGAAACATGAAAGGTAACGCGAATGGCGACACCACAAAAAACATGCAGGGCGGTTTTCGACTAGATAGCGTTAAAGACTCTGGACAATACACCTTGCAAGGTGACATCTATTCGATCAGGGAGACTCAGAACCTTGGTCTGCCAGACGTGACTGTTCCAGGACCTAAAAAAGAAGAGTTCGATTATACGAACCACGGCGCAAGCCTAATGGGCAAGTGGCAGCGAAAATGGAGCGAGTCGGTGGCGACGAGTTTGCAGATATATTTCGACACATTTTATCGGCCGATGCCACAGCTAGAAGAGGGGCGAAACACGTTCGATGTCGATTTTACCGGAACAAGTAAGCAGGGAAAACACTCACTGACTGTAGGTGCAAATTACCGGACTTCAAAAGGAAATACAGTTGCGTCCGAGTACACCGTGTTGTCTCCCAGTTCGCGAACAATTGACATTTGGAGTTTGTATGGACAAGACGAGATTACGCTGAAGAAAGGGCTTTCCCTCGCTTTGGGAGGCAAGGCGGAGCACAATTCGATTTCACGACTGGAATTCCAGCCTACTGCCCGATTGCTTTTTTCCAAGAGTGACCGCGAGTCTTATTGGCTGGCAGCTTCTTCCAGTGTCAGGATCCCGGGTCAAGCAGAGCTAGATAGTCAAGCCCAATTCTACAAAACTACCGATATTTCCAGTGGGTTGCCGGTGCTCGTCAAGCTGATTGGCAGTTCAGCCTTCAAACCTGAAAGAGCGAGCACGTTTGAGTCCGGGGCGCGGTTTGTTACTTCAAAGAACTTAACCCTGGATGTCTCGACTTATCTTTCGCATTATTCTAGCCTCCGCTCGTTCACCAACTTGACGCCCAGTCTATTGACCTCTCCTGTGACTTATATTCTCCAACCAGTGCAGATAGATAATCACCTTTCCGGTGACACTGCAGGAATTGAACTGTCGGTTCGCTTTCAACCAATGGCTCGTCTTCGCATGTCCGGAAGTTACGCCTATACCTCGCTAAGATTATCGTACGACCGCGGGCATGTGGACGCTTTGGATCTCTATGGAGATGACGGTAGGGGAGAAGGACCGAGACATTCGGCATCTATCATGGCTAACTATGATTGTATGAAAGGCTGGGCCACTGATGTCTCACTCTTTTACAAAGACCATGATATTGGTGGAACAGGTCAAGCAAATATCTCGTGGAACTTTCGAATCAGCTATGCGCCTTCCAAAGCCTTTGACATAGCTTTTGTTGGTTGTAATTTCGGGTCGAGCACCCTAAATATTCCAACGGGACGGCTTCACGAGATATTTGGTGCTTCCCTTCCTTCCGCAAGACTCGAGGCGAGGTGGCATTTCTAGAAAACCAATGAGAGCGTCTCTCTTGCTACGGATATTGGTTTTTGTCGCCATTCTTGCTGGAATGTGCGAGTCAGCAGTTTACGGCAAAGATCCGCAGACCTCCCATGAGGTTATAGCCGCTATCGCTTACCGAGCCTCTACGTTTGTCGATTGGCCGGTCACTGATTCCACAACCTTTGTTTTCGGCGTGATTGGAGATCAAACAAGTTTCGGTGCAATCCAGCGGGCGTGCGATGGTAAACAGATTTGTAATCGAATAGTAAGCGTTATTCGACTACAAGACACATCAGAAGCGAGAAAGTGTAACGCAATCTTTGTTGATGAATCTGAAACTGAGAAGTTACCGTCAGCTTTGGCGTATACCAAAGGACTTCCAATCCTTACATTGAGCGATATTCCAAGCGCAGTCGAAAGAGGGGCAATGATCGGACTTTTTGTTGCCGATAATCGAGTTAGGTTCAGCGTGAACATCAAGCAATCGAAAGCTTCCAAGCTTAAGCTAAGTTCGCGTCTGGTTCAACTTGCGAAGAGTGTTATCGGAACTAACTAATGAAATGGTTTTTTCGTTTGCCCGTTCGGTGGAAACTAGCTGTTATCACGTTTACTGCAGGCTTGGTATCTCTCGTTATCGCGGGTGGTGTTTTGTTCGCGCTAGATCGGGCGTTCTATCAGAGAACTAACACCAGCGACCTTCATACGTTAGCGAAGGTGATTGGATCGAATAGTATCGCTCCACTTGTTTTTGAAGACCGTCAAGCTGCGACAGAGATTGTTGGCGCTGCAGCAATTGATGGCAGAGTACGTCAGATACAAATTTTTGACTCTAAAAACCAATTGTTTGCGAGCTACGTAAGAAGCGGAGATCGCCTAGATCGGTCCATTTCGCCACAAATGGTTAGCGGTACTAACGGTTGGGTAAGCGAAAGGATCTTTCGAAATGGGCAGCGACTAGGGACGTGCCTTATTCGAGAATCGACTCTAGCCTTTACTAATCATATGTGGAGGCGTGGAACGTCGATGGCTGTTTTGGTGTTCGTCATCGGCTGCTCAACAACTTTGCTGGCTCTATCATTATCAGAGACTGTGAGCGGGCCTTTAGGTGTTCTGAATGCGGCAATGGCGGAAGTCTCGCGAACCAAAGATTTCTCAAAGCGAGTGAAGCCCCAGCACAACGATGAAATTGGTGCCTTAATTCACCGATTTAACATGATGCTGGCCGAAATTGAGGATCGCGATGCTGCGCTAGAAATGAACCGCATCATGCTTGAGAAGCGGGTCGAAGAACGAACCTCCGAGCTAGCAACTCAAGTCGAGGAAACGGTACAGGCCGAGCGCGCCTTAGCGGCAGCGAATATTGAACTTGAGAAAGCGGTTGAACAGGCAAACAAACTTGCGGTTGAGGCGCAAGCGTCAAGCAAGGCCAAGAGCGAATTTTTGGCCAATATGAGCCATGAGATCCGAACTCCGATGAACGGAGTTATCGGAATGACCGAACTTCTTCTGATGCTAGAGTTAGATGAGAAACAGCACGACTACGCTGCAACAATCAAGAACTCGGCTGAAAATCTACTGGACATCATCAACGATATCCTCGATTTTTCCAAGATGGAGGCAGGCAAACTTATTCTTGAAGAGGTTAACGTCGATATTGGAAGCATTATCGAGGAAACAGCTGAGTTATTGGCTGCAAATGCGAGTCGTAAGGGCCTAGAACTCTTGTGTTCCGTGCCAACGGATTTGCCAATCGTGGTTGGTGACCCTACTCGAATTCGTCAGGTTATCCTCAACTTAACTGGTAACGCGGTGAAGTTCACGGAGCATGGGCATGTAGCGTTGATCATCGAACATAAACTTATTGACGATGCGAATGTTGAGCTTCATTTTGTTGTTGAGGACACGGGGATTGGAATCCCAGAATCTGCGAGGAACGGAATATTTAAGAGCTTCACCCAAGCAGATGGCAGCATGACTCGCCAGTTTGGTGGAACGGGCCTTGGGCTAACAATATGCAAGCAAATCGTCGAGCTTAGCAACGGGGAAATCTGGTTCGATAGCGTTTTAGGCGAAGGTACCAAGTTCCATGTCAAAGTTGTTCATCCAATCTCAAAGGCGGAGTCTATCGAACGATCATTTACGGATCTTTCCGGATTAACGATATTAGCCGTTGACGACATCGATCTGAATACTCGAATCGTCAAACAACTTCTTGAGCCTCAAGGAGCGAAAGTCGATGTTGCTTCAAGTGGAAAGGCGGCTCTCTCGATGTTGGAGAAGGGAATTGATTATGATGTGATTCTTTTGGACATCCAAATGCCGACTATGGATGGAATTGAGACAGCACGGCAGATCAAAGAGAAATGTCGCAAAGACATTCCGATTCTCTCCCTTTCTTCTGTGGGATCCTCTTCAGGAATTGGAGGGGAGGCAAATCACCTCTTCTACAAGGTCATGACCAAGCCCGTAAAACGGTCTGCTTTGAGTGAAGCGATCAGTAGTGCTTGTTCGGTCCCGGTCAAGAAATCCGAACGAGTGTCTGTAGCCGAAGTTCCTTACTTAGCTTCCGGAGTCCGTGTCTTGTTAGCTGAAGACAACCTGGTCAATCAGAAGGTTGCAATGCAGCTATTAGTTCGTCAGGGATGCACTGTAGTGCCTGTCGTCAATGGCAAGTTGGCGCTTGAGGCCCTTGAAACTCAACCTTTTGATATTGTCTTCATGGATTGTCAGATGCCGGACATGGATGGCTTTGAGGCAACACACGCGATTCGATCATCACAGAAGGACTGGTCATCAATCCCAATCATTGCCGTCACGGCGCATGCGATGCAAGGTGACCGAGAGATTTGTCTTAAAGCAGGTATGGACGATTACATTTCGAAGCCGATCAAAGTAGTTCAGCTTCAGGATGTATTGCTGAAATGGCTCAAACATCACGGATCTGCCGCAGCCTAAGACTAGATTTCCCTCTCACGAACGACCAAGTTGGACCCATCGGCTTGTGTTTGGTACAGGCACAAGCTTTGTGGATTCCAACCGACAAAGATCGGTGTCTCGGTCTTCGCCATTGGTTGGATTAGGTGGCCAACTGCCTTTGATCCCGGATTTACTCTTGCCAGAGTGATGTGCGGTTGAAACGGCTTGTCCTCGCTTTGAATTAGCGAATTTGTTAACGCTTCAACGCTCTCAACAAAACTAACAGTGGTCGCAGACTCTACTTTGGCGCATACAATCTTCGGCCGTTGGCTTGTCGGAAATCCATCGATCTGAGTTATATCTGCTGTGATAGAAGGTATGGATATCTGCTCAATAACTCCCCACAAGAGATCAACTTTATCATCGTCAAGGTAGCCGTAAAACCGAAGAATCAGGTGGAGCCTTTCCCCAGTTAAGAAACGGACACCCTGTCGGGTGATCAGCTCTTTAAGCTTTTGATGCGTGTCGAGAACGGCTGACAATGCGTCGTCTTCTATTGGTAATGCCAAAAAAGTGCGTTTCATGGATTCGTTCTGGTATCTCTCATCCATTTTGCATGCAGATCGAGCATCAGTCGATTTCGACCACCAGTGTGGGCCGCTAATCCTTTAAGATTCGCAGGTAATGAACCGATCGTCCTCGGCATATATGGGTCTACGACGAGTTCGACTTCGGCAGGTCCAGTTGGTTCTCCAACAGTCGGGTTGTTTGCCTGATGAAGATCCGCAACAGCCTCACCTTCGGTCTTTCCCCAAAGGTTGTCTAACTCGACCTTATCTGCGTCCATATGATCAAATCGCCAAAGCCAGTAGTTTGTCGGACCGAATTCTGTCGATTGTAAGACCTGTGCGGCGCTGCCTAATGTTGTCTTTTGGATACTTGGACAAATAAAGACCTGTACTGACCTAATGTAGGGTGAGATCACCCGAACGGCCCATCCTGCTCGGGGATCTGATGCTGGCCAAGCCCAAGTTTCTGAGCCTCTTAGCTCTCGCTTGATATCTCGGCGATCGGGCAGCCTCTCGTCAAAATCACCTTGATAGAGGTTAAAACCTAAGCCGATTTGACGCATGTTACTAAGGCAAACCGTCTTCTTCGATCCCATCTTAACGCTTTCAAAGACGGGAAAAAGCAATGCCGCCAAGATCGCAATAATCGCGATCACAACAAGTAGCTCAATCAGAGTGAATCCGTTAATCGCCCTGTTGGGCTTTCGCGAATTGGGACTGGAGATCCTTGTACAGTCTGTTAAACAATGGCTGATTGATTTCGATTTTCGCTGCAACAGTAGCTGCCGTAAGATCCTTGAGCACATTGTTTTTTACGCCGCCTTTGTCGAGCATGAGTCTCTTTCTGAGCTGTCTCTTAAGAGTTGGGGTCAGAGGTTGTAGGGTAGACGGTTTGATCTCTTCTACGAGAAACTTCAGTTTCGTGTCAGTGCCATTGGGAGAATTGACTCCTAGCCAATCGGTTGTTTTTCCTTGGGGCGTGGCGATAATTGCGGGTTTGTAGGCAGGGGCTAGTGCTTCTTCTGGCGAGACTCCAAACTCACCACCGTTTACTTTGGTGACGTCAAGGCTGTGTGCTTTGGCGACTTCGGCGAATGCTTTGCCAGCTGCGAGCTCAGAATCAACGGCCTTTTGCTCGGTTGGATCTGCAACAACAATAACTCTCAAGCGATAGGTTCTTGGAGACGTGAACTCAGTTGGGTTGTCTTTATAATGCTTTTCAACTTCCAAGTCAGTAATCGTAATCCCAGCGGTTCGAATTTTGAACTGAGTCAAGTCGTATTTGATGGAGTATTTCAGGTCCTCTTCTGAGCGTCCATCAGCAAGCCAGTCTGTGAGCACTTTGGGATTATCTGTGGTCACTGTTTTGAATTCAGCATCAATTTCGGGCTGAGTCGGCATGACACCCTTTGCTTTAGCCATTTGGAAAATGAGCTTTTCTGTAATCAGTTGCTTGATGGTAAGAAAACCCGCTGGCAGGTTGTTTAAACCTTGCTGGCCGCTGGCAAGATTACTAGGCAAGAATTCCATCCTGCGGTAATACTCGCTGGCTCTGATTTCGTCGCCGTTTACCGTGGCTACGACCTTCATCGGATCAATTTGAGCATTGGCTGTGCAGAGTAACACGGCTGAAATCAGGGTTAGCAGAGTCGTTTTCAATCTTTGTCTCCAGGAAACAATACGTATAAATGACCAGAGAGTTATCCTTCACTTTGCAACGATTCCGAATCAAGAAGTCGGCTTTGCGATGCATCGAAAAAGATAATGCCTGAAAATTGTACCGGTTGGGCTATAGTGCTCAGGTGCGAAGCGGAAGACTGGAAGCGTTTACAGATGGCGTGATGGCGATTCTCATTACCATCATGGTGCTTGAGCTGAAAGAGCCATCTGGCGCGAACTGGTCTGACCTACACTCCAGGTTGCCTGTTTTTCTCAGCTATCTGTTGAGTTTCATGTATTTAGGAATCTACTGGAACAATCATCACCATATGCTTCAGGCGACGGAACGCGTCACCGGAGCGGTGCTATGGGCTAACATGGCCTTGCTTTTTTGGTTGTCTCTCGTCCCATTTGTCACGGCCTGGGCGGGCGCAAACAACTTGGCTCCCGCACCAACCGCGTTATATGGGATTATTCTTCTTCTCGCAGCCTTAAGCTTTACGATTCTACAGGCCACGATCATCAAAGCCGAAGGACCAAACTCAATCCTGAAAAAGGCGATCGGACGCGATAGAAAGGAGTGGTTGTCGATCGCACTCTACGTCACGGCTATCGTGGTTTCTGGTTGGGTGCCATGGATGAGTTATGCGTTTTATATTATCGTTGCGCTTATTTGGCTTGTTCCAGATCGGCGGATTGAACGGTATCTCGACTGATCTTGGCGGTTGACCGCTGGAAAACATCAAAAATTGAACTTAAATCGTCACAAGGATAACCCTAGCACGTCAATATGTGATTGAAGATGCGACGAAGCCTCTGTTCTCTGGTGTTGATTCTTTTCGCGGTAACAGCGCTTGCGGTGCCGACGGATTCAGAAGCGAAAGCTCAGTACCAGAAGATTCTCGCCGGATTGTCGCTCGACAACCTCAAATCATCGCTCAAGTCTCTATCAGGCGAGCGGACACGACTAGCTGGGTCTGACGGAGAAAAACGAACTCAATCATTTGTCGCGAATCAGCTCAGGTCTCTCGGCGCGACGAATATTAGGCGAGAGACTTTTAAGGTCACGATCCCAGATCCAGATTCAACCGGCACCTTGAGTCTGAAAGGTCACGCCGTCGAGGTTTGGCCACTTTGGCCGAACCTCGCTCGCACGAGCACTTGCGATGTCTCGGGTCCAATTATTTACGGTGGAAAGGGCACTCTTGAAGCCCTCAGCGGAAAGTCGATACGCGGCAGCATTGTCGTATTGGAATTCAATACGGGAATCCGCTGGAAGAATGCTGCAAAGCTTGGGGCAAAAGCAGTGGTCTTCATCGAGCCGAGTTCCATGCCTCGTGCTGAAGCTGAGCAAAAGTTTTCTGGCGTACCACTCGATTTGCCGCGCTTTTATCTTCCTTTGAAAAGCGCAGGGCCGGTTCTCAATGCAGCCTTTAACAATGAGATCGTAACCCTGAGGTGTCGACAAGATTGGGTAGTCCGTGAGAGTTCAAATCTGCTTGCGGACTTTCCCGGATCTGACCGACGAGCGAATCAGCAAGACATCGCGCTCCTTGCCTATTCCGATTCGATGAGCATTGTGCCCGGCTTGAATCCTGGAGCAGAGTCCGCTACTGGTGTGGCAGCTTTGCTAGAGACAGCGCGACGATTCACCGAAATCAAACACCGACGGCCGTTGACGGTTGGTTTGCTCGGCGCGCATTCTTTGGGGCTGAGAGGTGTGCGGGAGTTCGTCCAGAAACGGCTTGATGCAGGGAAAGGCTCGCCGTTCCTGACCATCACTCTCGATCTGGCAACGGGTAGTCCGACTGTCGGTAGCTATGCTCGCGGTTGGTTCGAAGAGTATCGAAATGAGCCCAACGACAGCATGCGAAGCATGTCGCGGGTACTTCGGGCCCATGTCGACAACCTTGCCAAGGTGATGAATGTGTCACCGGCGAGACTGCTTTTCACTGATGCCGTCAACCAGGGTGATAATCGAACCTGGAAGAACAACATCCCCGGTCGGTTTGCCCTAGACTGTGAACCGATTGTTTGCTCTGGGATGAACGGCTTAACCTGGGCAACCATCGAAGATAGCCGCGACCGAACAGATACACCATTTGATACTTTCGACAAGGTCCAGGTCACTAATCTGTTTCGGCAGACGCAGACGATTACTTGTCTGCTGGATCATGTTCTGAACGATACTTCGAACAAGGGGGAACCTAGTGATTACAAGGTGCCCCTTGATCCGAACGAACCGCAGGACATGACCCTCATCGGTGGGTTTTCGACCGTTGTGGGTGAGGTCGTGTTGTACGACCCCCAAAAGAGCTTCGTACCCGACGTCAAGATTCCTAACTCGATTGCGGCAATCCTCGGGTCTCAAAGGACGATGATGGGCGTTCGCGGTGACATGATCCAAGCGACCGAAGGTCCCGACGCCAAATACGAGTTTCATGGCTTGCCACCGATCAATGCATACGGTGTTGATCAGCAACGCGATACCCGAATTGCGGCGTTTCATCTTGACCCCAAAACGGGTGTAATCGACTACGCTCCGACATGGAACGTGCCTGGATTTGGTGCCTACAGCTTTGAATTCAAGTTGACGGTTGGTCGGCGCGAGTCACCCGTTGTCGTGTTCCAGTGCGTGCCAATTAGTCTTTACGACCTGGTCGATCCGCAGGACCTTAAAGCCCTGAACCAGATGCGTGTATTCGACGCAAAAACCGGTTCGTTGCCAAGAGATTTCGGAATATTTACCCCGCCTCAGGATCAGCGATTGAATCCGGAAGTCGAGGATATACAAATCCTGTTTACGATTCCTGGACAGGCATATCAGATTCTAGCTGGGTCTCGAACAGAACTCAATCGGCTCATCCTGACGAACACGAGTCCTGGGCAAGAGCAGGGAACAGGATATATCGCTCCGGGGGGGAAAGCTGAGGATGAACGCGGTGGTGTTGATCTTGACGGGAGGTTTGCCAATGTTCCGCTCAACTCCGCCATTGATATTTCGAACATCAATCAGACCCGTTTGGATAAGTTCAAGAAGTACCGAATTGTCAGTGCGGGCATTTACGACTTACACAAACAAGCGCTGTCTGAAATCAAGCTGGCTCAGGAAGCAGAGAAGAATATGGATTGGGCCGGGTTGGATCGCCATGCCCGGGCCGCCTGGGGCTATGCACTTCGAGCGTATCCGGTCATACAGACTACGGCTAGCGACGTCGTTAATGGCGTCGTTTTCTATCTGTTTCTCATCTTGCCTTTTAGTTATTTTCTTGAGCGGTTGTTCTTTGGCAACCAGTTACTGACGAAACAACTCACTTGGTCGATTGGCTTCTTCATCCTGGCGTTCATCATCCTAAGGCTCATTCACCCGGCATTCGAGATCGTGACAAACCCGTCCATGATCTTCATCGCGTTTGTGATGGGTGTGCTCAGCCTCATCGTGATGTCATTCATTCTCGGCAAGTTCGAGGCTTCGATGCGAGCAGTGAAGGCTCAGCAAAGCGGAGTGGTCGAAGTCGACATGCGTCGCAGTAGCGTGGCAATGGCGGCATTCAACTTAGGCGTGAGTAATATGCGACGCCGAAAGGCGCGAACAATCTTGACAACTCTCACTCTTGTGGTGATGACGTTCATTGTTCTCAGCTTTACCAGCATCGTTCCTGAACTGAAACTTGATGAAACACCCAGCTCAAATGTTCCCACCTATTCAGGAATCTTGATGCGTAATCCTGGCCTTGACCCGATGCAATTGGCGACTTACCGCCAGATTGCAAACGAGTTTGAGGGCAAAGGATCTGTTGTTCGCCGTGGCTACTACTATGGATCTGACATCGGTGATATCGGCATTCTCTCACTGCAGCGTGCCGACCGAGTCGCCGAAGTTAGAGCGATGCTTGGACTCGATCCAGATGAAGCAAAGGTGACTCATCCTGAACGTGCTTTGCTCCCCGGCGGCAGATGGTTTCGACCTGGAGAAAGAAACGTGATGATTCTTCCTCGTCCGATCGCAGAGCAACTTAAGGTTGACCCAGGTGAGGTTGGCAAAGCAAAAGTGTCCTATGCAGGCGTCGACTACACGGTTATTGGCATCGCCGACACTTCGATTTTGCGGTCGATCTATGACCTAGATGGCGATGGCTTTATGCCTCCAGACTTTTCGCTCTCCAAGCAATATCAAGAACTCAAAGCCACTTCGAACCAGGCGTTTAGGAGCTTCATTCGTCTTGACCCATCTACGGTCTTTATCCTTCCCGCATCGACTTCGTTCGACTTAGGCGCAGACCTTCGGACCGTGGCTGTTCACTTTCAGGAGCCTTCGCAAACGCGAACTGCGCTTGAGCATCTGATGCCCCGGTTACGATTGAACCTGTACGCGAGCGTTCTCGACAAGGATTCCAAGGATCTGGTGGTAAGACAGTTTTCGGTTCAACAGAGCAGTAAGAGTGTTGGGCTACTTCTGATTATCGTTCAGATGGCGATTGCTGCTGTATTTGTTCTGAACACGATGGTAGCCAGTGTGTTTGAGAGAACGAAAGAGATTGCGATCTTCTCCAGTATTGGTTTGGCGCCAAACCACATTGCCATGCTGTTCTTTGCCGAGTCGGTTGTTTATGGGATCCTCGGTGCGGTTATTGGGTATTTAGTAGCGCAAGCTACTGCGAAACTGATTGTCGCCACGAACACGCTTGAGGGACTGACGCTTAACTTCAGTTCAACGTCTGCCGTAATGTCCGCTGGATTGGTGATGGGCATCGTCCTTTTAAGCACGATCTACCCAGCGAAAAAAGCAGCCCAGATCGCGGCACCAGCGAGGAATGATGAAGCCTTCGAAACCGAACCCGAAGGCGATACATGGAACATTCCACTTCCATTTAGCATCGGCGAAGATGAGGCGGCACCTCTAACGAACTTCCTTTCAGCTTGGCTTCGCGCCTACGAAGGCTACACGATTGGAAGCTTTGTGACGGCTGAGACACAACGAACGGTGACGGGCAAGGTTTTCGCAGTATCCGCAGTGACCTGGTTGGCTCCTTATGACCTCGGCGTTTCGCAACGATTGGTTCTGCGAGCTAGCCCATCGGTAGTAGCCGGGGTGTATCAACTCGATCTAGAACTGACGCGACTTGCTGGCGATGCGGAGAATTGGCCTATTGTCAATCAGAGATTTCTCGCTGATATCCGCAAGCAGTTCCTGACTTGGAGAACGCTTGGAAGCGAAGAACGAGCTAGATTTGAAGACTCGGAAGTGCCTGAAACTGCGATGACATAAGGAAATTGGTGTTTGATGATTGGTTTGGCCTATCTGGTTATCGCAATACTAAACCTCCCGACGGTCACGCCTTATCAGGCTGTGACTGACTTCGAAGATATCGGTCAATACGCGCTGAGTTGCCGGTTTCGCGATGGGAGAGTGGTCAACTTTCCAATAGGATGGGCTGGAGATTTTGATGATCTGACTGGTGTTGCTTGCCGCCTCGATGGCACTCACTTGGGCAAGAAGTCGTTCTTACTACACGCTCCTTGGCGGGGTGGAACCGGAACTGTTGACCAAGCCTTTCACCTTAAGCTGCCGAAAGCAGGAACTGCAAAGCTGACAGGGTTTGTTGCCCTTGGGACACGCGGAATAGGCAAATCAGACGGAGTCGTTTTCCTCGTCTATCTCGATGACAAACTGGCTTTTGAAAGTTTTAGGAAAGATGAGGTATGGCAACCGTACTCTATCGACTTGTCTTCCTTTTTAGGTAGAGACGTGTTGATTCGGTTTGAGACTGATCCGGGCCCAAAAAACGACCCTAGCTATGATTTCTCGGTTTGGGGCGATCGCAGATTAGTGCTAACTGGGTTCCAAACAAAGCCATTTTTAAGACAAGTCAATAAACTAAGGTCGACCGCTGCACCTTCCAAACGGGATGACGTTGTGCCGACAGAAAATGTTGGCCAGCCCATTGCCCTAGATGGAAAGGTAATTGCGACTGAAGTGAGCGGCGATCTTGGATCTTACAGATTGACGCATGTCGAGGGTCGAAAGATCAAGAGTTTGCCATTTGGGAACTCAGCTCATATTGAGTGGGATGGTCCAGCTAGTCTTCGTAGTAGTCGCTACGAGCAAACAAAAGATGGGAGAGATCTAGTTCGGGTCTTCGAAACGAAGAAAGGGACAGCGACAGTTAGGTCCTCACTACGATTCGAGTCTGGCTCTATCGTCTTCAAAGTCGTTTGCGACCAACCCGTGATTCGCTCGTTTGATTCAGCCGGTTGGGGGCCGGTCGATTTCCGAAAAGAGATCTCGGTGCCTTACTATAGCGGGCATGTATTCTACTTGCCCGAAGAAGATATTTTCGTAAACAGTTTCCTTGATTGGAGGTTTAGCAACGCGTCCTCTCAAGAGGGCACGAAGGCAGTCTACGGAGCGAAGACCGATGGCACTCGGAATTGCCTGAGTGAGCGAGTCGTGTTTGCGTTTTCACCTCATTTGGCTGGTGTCCTTCCCAATATTCCGAATCCAAAGTCGCCGTTTATACAGCAAGTTGGCGGGCGTCTCATGCTTGATATTTGGGGGCCGAAGTTTTCAGATATCTCGACGAATCTTGAGAAGTTGAATGACTACGGGATTAATCGAACAGCGGCGATTGTTCACGTTTGGCAGCGTTCAGGGTATGACAATGAACTGCCTGCTCACTTCCCGGCAAATGCCGAACTTGGTGGCGACACGGAAATGCAAAAGCTAGTCAAGACAGCAACCAAATTAGGTTGCTTGCTTGCCTTGCATGAGAATTACGTCGATTACTACCCAAACTTTGAAGGCTTCAAAGAGAGCGATATCGCGCTCAGTTCGAACGGCGAACTCGTGAAGGCTTGGCTTAACGAAGGGACCAAGGTTCAGTCATTTGCGGTCAAACCGAATGCAATCATGCCGTTGGCCAAGTCACAGTCTCCTGAAATCCATCGTCGCTACGGCACCAACGCCGATTACCTGGATGTTCATTCAGCCGTTCCTCCTTGGTTCCATGTGGATTACAGGGCTTCTGAGTCAGGCGCTGCCGAATTCAAAACCGTCTTCGACACGCATCAGGAGCTTTGGGCATTTGAGCGAAAGACGCATGGCGGTCCGGTGTTCGGTGAAGGGAACAATCACTGGTGGTGGTCTGGTCTCCTCGATGGTGTCGAAGCTCAATTTGGCACCGGTTGGCCAGCCTTAAAGGGGTTGGATGCGCCGCTCATGGTTGACTTCGACCTCAAGCGGATTCATCCACTGCAAGCCAATCATGGAATGGGTTATTACGAGAGGTGGTGGGAAAACGCCCAGTGGGGAACTACCCCGCCAATGAAGGTGATGGACCAATACCGAATGCAAGAGATTGCATTCGGTCACACAGGGTTCCTGGCGCAATCGACTTGGAGTGTGTTGCCCTACGCTTGGTTGGAACACCACCTTCTGACTCCGGTGACTCAGGCTTATGCCGGACAAGATGTTGACAAGATCGAATACCAGGTTCAAGGGAAGTGGGTTGACCCAGATGAAGCTGCGATTCGCGGCGATTGGTCGATTGTTCGTATCACCTATGGAAACGGCTTAGTAGTGATTGCTAATAATCAGCCAGAAGCATTGCGACTTGGATCGCTCACCTTGCCGCAATTTGGGTGGGCAGCTAGTGGTGCGGGAATTCTGTCGGCCTATACCGCGCTCAACGAGGGTGTTGTGTGCGATTTCTCCTCAACGAGGAATGAAGTATTTGCCAACGCTCGAAGGCTTTCTGACTGGCAGTTGAGCGGCATCACCAATATTCGTCCAACCGCAGTCGGATTTGCTCAACTAGAGCCGAGAAAGTTTCGCCTTGGATACCGATGGCAGGTCAACCAAGCGTTGGATCAAGACTATAAAGTGTTTGTGCACTTCAACAAAATGACCGGCGATCCATATGATGAAGGGATCGTTTTTCAGAACGATCATCTGACGCGGAAGCCGACATCGACTTGGAAGGTTGGAGAAACAATTGAAGATGGTCCGGCTGAAATTTCTGTGCCGCAGCATGTTGCCGATGGCAGCTATGCCGTCAGCGTTGGGCTTTGGCTTGAAGGTTCGCCAAGGCTATCCTTACGTGGTTCTGATGACGGTCAGGGGCGTATTCGACTGGGCATTCTGAAGATTCAAGATAACGGAAATTCAATTCGATTTCTGCCGAACAGCGACTCGGGAGAAGGTCAGCTTGCCCTCTATTCGAAATCGCTGAATTTAGCTGAAAAGGTCATCGATTTCGGGGATCTACGCACTAACGGAAGTGTTCGAGCGATTCGACAAGGCCCTGAGTGGGTGTTGCAGACTTACCCGAGAGATCGTAGTTTTAGTCTAGAGCTAAGCCAATCGAGATTTGGGTTTCCTAACCTGGTGAAATGTGACGGCGGAACTTCAAACAGTATAAAACCGGTTCTAAAAGGCGGTTACTGGAGATTACCGATAACGGGTGCGCGCGAATATCGGTGGGCAACAGGCAAGTAAACTGAATCTAAGATGCGTATCTTGGTGACTAACGACGACGGAATTCGAGCTGAAGGATTAAGGCACATTGTGGAAGTCGCCAAGCAGTTTGGTGAGGTTAAAATCGCTGCTCCAGACCGCGAACGATCTGCGTGTGCTCATGCGATGACCATTCGAGAGCCGCTTCGTGCAAATCCTGTTTCCTGGCCTGGTTGCGAAGCCTGGGAGATCAGCGGTTTTCCGGTTGACTGTGTGAATGTCGGGCTTATGATCGGCTATCCAGATGGTTGCGACCTTGTGTTGAGTGGCATCAATCACGGACCTAACTTGGGTTATGACATCACCTATTCCGGAACCGCTGCCGGTGCGATGGAAGGAATCATCAACGGCATTCCATCAATCGCGATGTCGATGGCGCTCTTACAAGCCGGGCAGTCTCTCAATTTCGAAACTGGCGCAAGATGGTTTCGAGAGAATTTCGAAAGACTGATCAATGCACCCCGAGCAGATCTTGCGTTCCTCAACGTGAACGTGCCGACGGTTCCGTTTGAAGAACTAAAAGGAACCCGAGTGACTACAATGGGCCGACGTGTCTACGTCGAGCGCATGGAGATGAGAGAAGATCCTTGGGATCGACCCTATTACTGGCAGGGCGGTGCCGTTGTAAATGTCGGAGATCAGCCAGGTACTGACGTTGAGGCCGTAGCGAACGGTTATGTGAGTGTTACCCCTGTCTCCATGGACTGGACCAATCGAGACGACGTCGCCAGAATTCGAGAGCAACTCATTGACTGACACAAAATGGTGCCAAGACGGATTGCCTCGGCACCACTAATTAGTTGACTAGCGTTTAGTCTGCTTGGTTTGACTACCAACAAAGTCAAGCATTCGGTCAACGTCGAGGGGGATGAACGTATGGGTGTGATACGAGCCGTCTGCGTTAACCTTGCCGGACATGCTCAATGACTGTTTGAGGTTTTCAAACATCCCTGTCGCTTGCCGAAAGATTTTCGCGTCTTCGGGCTGCATCTTCTCCAGGTTCATCGTATTTGTCACGCCTCGACTAATGCGGGACAGGTCGAAAGCGAGCATTGACTGACCTGCTAGAAGGTCAGACCCGAAGCTTGGGTCGTTGCTAAGTTTGGTGCCCTTCGAAGAGTAGCTAGCAACTGCCTTTGCCAGTAAATCCTCTGACGATGCTGCTAAAACTGTGTTTCCGACGGTCGCCCAGGCGATTGTCTTGTTGCCGAACAATGTCGAAGACTTCAGCACGTCCTCATCGTGGGGAAGAGACTTTCGCATATCAGCCTGCACATCATCGCTCAATCGGTAGGCATCGGCCCCTTCGATGTTCAGTTTGCTCTTCCAAATCGTTTTTGGCGGGTTAGCTTTAGCCGCGCCTTGGTTGATGTATTGAACTAGTTTTTGAACGCCAGCATTGGGTGTTGCACTGTTCGAGTCATCAATCATCAACAAGACATCTGCTCCTGCTGGGGAATCTCCACTGGAGGGATAAGCCGCCAAAACAGTATTGCCTTCAAAGGAGGGCAGTATGTCGTCTTTTATGCTCATGCCAGTCTCCTTTTGGATGCCATCCTCCATGTCCTTGATCGAGCCAACGACTTCCTTTTGATCTTTCATCATGGTGGTGAAGCCCCGGAAATAAGCTGATGGCTGGGCAAGAGCAATCATGCCGTATGCACCCGAGGGGAGCTTGTCGTACAGGTCGGCGCGAACGGGAGTGATGCCCGAGAAAATCTTGACGAACTCATTTTTGTCGAGGTCGTATTTGCCATCTAGATTGAGCGCGAGTCCCCCTTCCTGAATGCTCGCGGAGATCGTCATGAAATCGGCATCAAATTTTGCCGGAAGTTTCAAGTCTTTTGAGATGGCAGAAGGATCGAGAAAGATGAGAAGGTTAGGTGAGTCGATGGCTCTTGCCCGAGCAACTTGAAACGCTTGATTTGATGTGATCGACGGAGCTTCCCCTTTACTGACTCGAGCCACTTTGTTGAATGCCCAGGGCTTGTCGCTGATCATCAACATGTTGTCAACAACCATGTAAGATAGTTTCGCTTTCGGTATTCGATAGTATCGAGTTCCGCGCCAGAATTCGGGGCGACCTTTACTAGCCAATATCTCATTCACTTTCGCGGGATCAGACACCGCAAGAAGAACAACGAAGCCAGTGTCCTCCGCTTTTTCTCCCTTGAGAATGGCTCCCGTTAAGCCCCGTTGAACCAGCGGCCTAAGTTCTTCCATAGCTGGACACCCAGGATCGAAGATGTCGAGCAGCGACTTATCAAGATACTGCGACATACCGTTTCGGTCGAGGGCATCGTCTAGGTGTTTGAATTCGATTGCTTGGCTTGGGTAGGGCGTTAGGTCGAGCGATCCTAGCATCTGCGTATCCGCAGGAATCAGTTTGAGCGCTGCTTCGCCTGGATGAGCGAAAACCGTCTTGTAAGCGTAGGTAGCGCCGATGCTTGTGACTACTGCTGTGGCTACTGTTCCGCTGATGATCCAGCGGCGAATGGAGGCATGTCTTGAGGTCATAGAAGTTCTCGCTATTGATGAAGAGTCGGAATTATGTTAGGCCGATCACGGCCCAAACTGAAAGCGCATAGGTCTATTGGAGTTTCTCATTTAGGACTAATAGACCAACTTGATTCAATTTTGACCGTGATCTCGACGTTCTTTACTTCTTGCTAGGTGGGTCCATCAAGGACTTCATATCAAAGATCATGCTCTGTCCCGAACCTGAAACCGTCGGAAGTTTGCCATCCCACTTTTCAAGAAACTGCTTCATCAACACTCGGTTGCCGCCTTGAGAGTTTAGAGCTTCGGCTTCGATTCTTGCCGCTTTCGCTCGGCCTTCAGCGGTGGCAATCGCAGTTTCAGCTTCAAGTTTTGCCTTTTGAAGTTCGTATTTCTGTTGCTCTGCAGTCTGTTGAGCCACCTGTTTACGCTCAATGGCCCGGTTAAACTCATCTGAGAAGTCGAAGTTGGTCAAGCTAACCCCACCTGGCTCAACGATAATGTTGTAACGCGAGAGTCGATCGGAGAGGAGGTTGTCGATTTGAGCTTTAACATCCTGCCGCTTTGACACCAGTTCCTCCGCAGTGTATTGAGCGACAACTGCTTTAACCGTTTCTTGAACGGCTGGGTCGATGATTCTGGTGGAGAATTCTTTGCCTACGTTTTTGTAAAGTACACCGACTGTCGCGGGATCGATATGATAGTTCACAGCGACCGAGGCAGAAACGGTCTGTAGGTCGCGCGAGGCTGCCGATGCTTTCGCAGATTCCTTTTGGGTTCGAACCTCCATCACTTCCACGCTTTGGGCGTATGGGATGACGAAATTTGCGCCTTCTGACATGGTGCCTTTGACTGCGCCGAACTGGAGCAAAACGCCTCGGTGACCCGCAGGAACCGAGTAATACGAACCCCAACAGAGTGTGATGATAAGCAATATGAACCCGGAGATTCGTATTGCGATCTTAGTTCCAGCTTGTTCGTGGGGAAGAGTAAATCCGGCCAGAATCATCACGAAAGTGATAGCGGTTAGAATCAGCGTCATTGTTTGTTTTCTCGAAAGGCTTGTCGTCTCTGGGGGTATTAACCCAGATCATTTCCACGTAATCCAACTACGGAATTCGGTCAAAAAGGATGCAGTGGTTATCGCAAAACTTCATCAAATCGGATGGACACTGCGTTTTGACGTCGGAGGATTTCGGGAAGATCGACGCTGCATAGCAGGTCTGTGTCGGCTTGCCTTTCGGTTGCGACTCGCTCGCCAGGGTATCCCTCATGACTCATTCCGAGCATCTCATCGGTGTAACCGCCTGGGTGAAAAACTGCTAGATAGTCTCCTCTTGGAACGGCTTCGATCCTTTGTTCGATAGGCCCATTCCATCCCAGAAATCCTAAATACATGTTGTAAATAAGTTGCTCCTGATCACATAGTTCTTGGATACGTTCTCGGAGCCCTGGAAGATAGGCAAATCCCATGTGTTCATCAAAATACTTTATGGGAAGCCCGGTGGCTCGGACCTTGTCGATCTGCGCTTTTAGTTCGGCGAGAACCTGATCATAGTTGACGCCTTCAACTTCGAAAAGGCATGGTGATGATTTCAGATTGCCGTCGTCGTCGACGAGTGATGGAACCTCGGAAGGAGGCAATACCGGCCCCCATTTCACCTTATCCCACTCAGCATTTAGGGTGGCATGCACGCCGAAGCAAGCATTAAACTCGGCTAGCTTTTCGATGGCGTCATCGAAGGCATAACATGGCGCCATGATGCCAACGTTCTTTAGAATTCCCGCTTTTAAGCATCGACAGATGGCGTCGTTTGCAGTAAAACTCCCTCCAGCATCGTCTCCCCTAAACACGATTCTCTTCATATTCGGTTTAAGGATAACAAGTTTTGCCAAGACTTACGAATATCAGACTCTCTGCATACTAAACAGGGAAGTGAAGGCGATAAGCTAGCAATCGATGGACTCAACGAAGAAGGTCCGGCGTGTAAGCCTGGAAACGGCTCCTTTTGCCAAAGAACGTGCCCACGGAAATTGGAACAGTCGCGGAAGGTGGCCTGCCCAATGGATAACGCTTGAAGACGAGCCTAAAGCCCCGTTTGTAGCCGCCTACCAGTTGACATTCGACATTGCAACCGCTGAGAAGGTGCTCGTTCATGTAGCGGGAGATGAACGGTACGAACTTTTCCTTGACGGAGTCAGAGTCGGTCAAGGCAGCGAACGCGGTGATAAAGATCATTGGTTCTTTGAGTCGTACGAACTGGATCTTTCAGCAGGCAAACACGTATTGTTTGCTCGAGTTTGGACGCTGGCTGAACTTTCGCCTATGGCTCAGCTTTCACTTCGTCACGGTTTCTTACTATGTCCCGATGATGAAAAGTGGAATGCGCTTCTAGCGACTGGGAAGGCTCCTTGGATGGCGGCTCTACATACCGGGTATGAGTTCAAAAATCCCCAATCTGCATGGGGAACAGGTTCGCGAATCATCATTCATGGCGATAAGTTTCCTTGGGGAATCGAGCACGGAATCGCGGTAAAGTGGCAATCAGCGAAGAAGGGCGAACAGGCATTGACCTTGGAAGGGAAGTGCGATCAGCCCCCTCATCACTTTTTGTTACCCGCGATGCTGCCAGAGATGCGGCATGAAACCTGGGACCCGGCACAGGTGAAGGTTCGGTCCGTTTCAGAAGTTGGTGAAGGGCCAACCGCGCCGCTACCGATCAAGGAGACATTTGCTGAGAATAACGCAGAGACCGCTGATTGGCAGAAGTTAGTTCATGGGCAAAAACTGACCATCGAGGCTCACAAACGAGTTCGTGTGCTCTTCGATTTAGGGAACTACCTTTGCGCCTATCACCAAGTGAAAACTACGGGTGGCAAAGGGGCCAGCGTTCGTATCCACTGGGAAGAGGCGCTCTACAGAACCTACAAAGACCGGGTCAAAGGCAACCGAAACGAAGTTGACGGGAAGTTCTTCTGCACCTTATGGAACTGGGAGGATGGTGTTGGGGACACCTTTCTGACCGATGGTGGGCTCGAACGTTTCTTTACGAGCTTGTGGTGGCATGCCGGTCGATATGTCGAGGTCGTGGTCGAAACCAGAGACCAGGCTATCACGATTGAATCACTGAGTTTTTGTGAGACACGATACCCACAAGAAAATCAGGGCAAGTTCGAAGCCAGCGATTCGAGGATGGCGGCGATCATCCCTATCGCCTATCGCGCCTTACAGATGTGCTCTCACGAGACTTACATGGATTGCCCATTTTATGAGCAACTTCAGTATGTCGGAGATACCCGTCTGCAAATATTGGCTACCTACGCGACAAATGTCGATGACCGCTTGCCCAGAAAGGCGCTTCACTCCTTTGATTTCTCAAGACAGATCGATGGGGTGACGCAGTCGAGATATCCAAATAGAGTTGCGCAAGTCATTCCGCCGTTCTCGTTATGGTGGCTATGTATGATTCACGATTTCGCTCTTTGGCGGGGTGAAAAGGCGGTGGTCAGAGAGTTGATGCCCGGCGCGCGGGGTGTACTAGATTGGTTTGCCCAATTCGTTAATGCTGACGGCTTAGTCCAAGCTCCGATGGGGTGGAACTTTACGGACTGGGTTCCCGGATGGAGCAACGGCATGCCTTCTGGTGCCGATACCGATGTCAGTTGCTTGGTCAACCTGCAACATTTGCTCTCGTTACAAGCTATGTACGACCTTGAGACTTGGCAAGGCGAACCAGAACGAGCGGCGCGTTATAAGCGGTTGATGCGTGAGTCTTTGGTTGCGATCACAGAAAAGTTTTGGGACTCTCCTCGGGGGATTCTCGCCGATGACTTGGAGCATAAGAGCTTTAGCGAACACGCTCAATGCTTAGCGATCATCTCTGGGGTGTTTGATAAAGACAAAGAGTCGCAGATGGCTGAGGGGCTAGTCACCCAAAAAGGCTTGCATCAAACGACGATCTATTTCACGCATTACTTGTTTGAAGCCTATCGACTGATCCATCGAAACGATCTGCTTTTGAAGCGGCTTGAGATGTGGTTTGATCACATCAAAAACGGTCTCAAAACCACGATTGAGCATCCCGAGCCAACACGGTCAGACTGTCATGCGTGGGGAGCACACCCTCTCTACCACTATCAGTCGTCCATTCTCGGAATCCGGCCCGTCGCTCTCGGCGGAAAGAAGTGGAGAATCGAGCCTCAATTGGGCGGATTGAAGCGGGCGAGCGGCCTTCTGCCTCTCCCTCAGGGCAATCTTTCTGTGACCGTCGACCTTGACGCCACACCTATGGTTACGACCGAGATACCGGTAGGTATCGAAGCGGTGCTTGTTTGGAACGGCAACGAAACAGTCCTTCCCGCTGGCAAATCGATAAAGCGAGAACTCCTTTAGGAAATCAGAATGTCATCCTTTTCAGTCTCATCACTACGTTGTGAATATTTGACGAACCCAATCGGAATTGATTGGGTTCAACCTCGTCTCTCTTGGAAGCTGGTTGGTAACGAGCGCGGATTGTGCCAAACGGCCTACCGAATTGAAGTCGGAACTGCTGCAGGTTTGTCTGATATGTGGGATTCGGGAAAGGTCGAATCTGATCAATCCACCCAAGTTCTATATTCAGGATCAAAGGTGCCATCGCGGACACGAGTTTATTGGCAGGTGACCGTTTGGAACCAAAAGGGCGAGAACATCACATCTGGGGTTGCTTCCTGGGAGACCGGGCTTCGCGTGGAGGATTGGGGCGCAAAGTGGATACAAGGGCCTTTGTCTGGCGGACCGAGGACAATGTCGCCTGTTCCGCATTTCAGTAGCGGAGTTTTTCAGGTTCAAAAGAACGTAGAGTCTGCTCGTCTATACGTCTCTGCATTAGGAGCTTACGAAGCCCGTTTGAATGGCGCGAAGATCGGAGATCATGAGTTAGCTCCCGGCTGGACCGATTTTCGGAAACGCGTTCGCTATCAAACATTCGATGTGACCGACGACCTTCGAGCCGGTTCGAATATTTTGAGCGCGGCGGTTGGAGACGGCTGGTATTCGGGGCATTTGGAATGGCGAGACCGGGGTTTCTATGGCGACCGTCCTCGATTCATTGCTCAACTTGAGATCATTTATGCCGATGGCTCGTCCTCAGTGATAACTACGAACGAAACCTGGAGCGTTGCCTACGGGCAAGAGCTAGAAGCAGACATCTACATGGGTGAAGCGATTGACGCTAGGCGTCAACCCGAGCGGTGGCAGAAGGTAGAGGTTTTTGAAGCTGACATCAACTTGGTGGCGCAGAACATGCCGCCGATGCGGGTTATAGATGAGATCGTTCCCGTATCGATCACTGAGAAACAGCAGTGGCCGAGCTCTCGTTGGATTTTTGACCTGGGTCAAAACATGGTCGGAAGAGTTCGAATAAAAGTGAAGGGAACTAGAGGCAAAACGATCACGCTTCGAACGGCTGAACGCCTTGAGTCAAACGGGAATTTTTACACTGCCAACTATCGAGGAGCAAGGTCAACAGACTACTTTACGTTGAGCGGTGAGGAAGACGTTTTTGAACCTACTTTCACGTTCCACGGCTTCCAGTATATTGAGCTTTCTGGCTTGGAGACGCCACCGACAACCGACACTTTGACCGGAATCGTCATTCATAGTGACCTCGAAGAGACCGGCACATTTGAATGTAGCGACC
The DNA here is from genome assembly GCA_002336105.1 of Chthonomonas sp. UBA1950. Lineage (GTDB taxonomy): Bacteria > Armatimonadota > Fimbriimonadia > Fimbriimonadales > Fimbriimonadaceae > Fimbriimonas. The sequence goes on from DDEQ01000012.1 coordinate 140,227, forward strand.
CCTTGCTCAACCAGCTACAGCACAATATCAAATGGGGCTGGAAGGGGAACTCGCTTGATGTGCCAACCGACTGCCCACAACGTGACGAGCGCCTAGGTTGGACAGGCGATGCGCAAGTTTTCTGTCGAACGGCATCGTTTCTGACTCTAAGTGCGCCGTTTTTCGAGAAGTACGTTCAAGATTTGGAAGATGCGCAGGGCGATAAGGGGCAGATTCCTCCTGTTGCGCCGTTTACAGATATCGTTGATAGCGATGGCGGCCCGGCGTGGGCTGATGCCTTCGTGATTTGTCCGTGGACGATCTATCAAGTATTCGGTGACAAACTCATTTTGGAGAGGCACTATGACGCGATGTCGAAGTGGATCGACCACCAAGATGCAACAAGCAAAGACGGAATTCGTTGCTACGACGGATACGAAGGATTTAAAGGATTTGGAGACTGGCTTTCCACGAAAGCGGACACCCCGCAAGAGTTGATCGGAACGGCCTTTTTTGCCTATTCATCGGGTTTGATGGCGAAGATCGCCCAGATTCTTGGAAAAGATGAGGACACAGCTAAATTCGCAGGGTTAAGAGAGAAGGCAAAGTCAGCGTTCAATCGGCGATTTGTCACCCCAGATGGACTGATTGCCTGTGAGACCCAGACTGCCTATATTCTTGCGCTACAGTTCGACCTAGTTCCGTCCGAGGTTCGAGTGACGATGCTTCAGCGCGTCGTCGATGATATGGGAAGACGCGGTTGGCATATGTCAACTGGTTTTGTCGGAACTTCTTACGTGCCACATATTCTTGAAAATGGTGGGCGACTCGACGTCGCATACAAGCTATTGGAGCAGAAATCGTGGCCCTCATGGCTTTACGCGGTTACCCAAGGAGCGACGACGATTTGGGAGAGATGGGATGGTTGGACAGAAGAAAAGGGTTTCCAAGACGCAGGTATGAACTCTTTTAACCATTACGCCTATGGTGCAGTGGGCGAATGGTTGTACTCCTCAGTCGCAGGAATTGAGATCGGCGAACCTGGATACAAAAAGATTCTGCTTCAGCCTCGTCCGGGTGGAACTTTGACATACGCGAAAGCCTCGCTCGAAACGCTCTATGGTCGGGTATCTAGTGACTGGAAGATCGAAGGCAACACGTTCGTTTGGGTTGCTACTATTCCGCCAAACACTTCTGCTTCGGTGACCTTGCCGCCAGAAGTGCAGGACCCTAAACTAGAAGGTAACTCATGCTCTTCAAAGCTCGAGCTACCTTCGGGAACTTATCAATTCGAAGGAGTTTGGAACTAAGGAACCAGTCGAGTACCGGGCTGAGCTTGCTTCTCAGCCCAGTTCTTCAACATCATAACTCCCCCGAAACCACCAGCTAAACAGAGAGCTCCAATCCACCATTTCGGTCCTTCTTGGGTCTTGTTTTCGATTTGGTCTGTCGCCACTTTGATCGTATCGAGCGCCTTTTCGTCAGAGTTGATCCTAGCGTTTGAAATCGCTGACTTCGCGGTTGGATCCGCCATGGTTGGGTCGACCTGATTCCGTATGGCTTCGCCATCTTTCATATCAGTGACGCCAACTGGTCCTGAAACACCCTGGAGCTGTTGGTCTTGCGTCCTTTGTTCTTGGCTCCTCTCGGGTCGGGGTGTCGAGTAGGAATACGGGCGCAACGGAGCAGGGCCGAGCGCGGCTAATCCCAGTAAAAAGATTGCGGTGACGAGAGGTTTTACTGTCCTGTCCATGTGAATCCTCGGTTTTGCCAGGCGCTTCGAAGCATGACGGGGCTTCGAGGGAGCATGATGTCGATGAGAGGCTGTTGCGTGATCGATCTCTCTCTGATGCGAGAGTCATAGTTCATTCGCATTGGCAGACTCAAACAGACCATGGCTTCGTCTTTACAGATAATTGAGCCGTTGAAGATAACTCCGCTACCACTTGCCGCGACGTCTCCACCACCAACAAAGTTGGTGTACATAACCGCGTCGACTTGGTTAACGCCTTCAGCGATACTGTGCAAAGTTGAATCGCTAATTACTGACTGATAGCGCATTCGTCCTGTCGAGTCCACTTCTTTCGCGTTATAAGGTGCGATCCAGTTTCCGTTCTCATCGTAACGCCCCTTTGTAAACGGCGGCGTCATGTATTGAAGCGGAGTCGTATTGGTGAAGGTTGTTGTGTCTCCAAGGATGATTGATGCTCGCGCTGCAAGCCCGAGCATATCTGCCTTTTCGTTGGCTTGGTCAACAGCCGTTGCGTTAGTGCCCTTGAATACTGGTTTGGTTTGGTATTTGATCGACCCAACAACATGAACGTTTCTACCCGTATAAACGGTACCTTGCCCCTTCACGGTCCCTTTGATCACGCAATCTTGGGTCACTGTTATTGGTCCATGGACAATAATCGGATGCGCATCGGTGCCAACCGCCGTCACTGACCCAGTGATTTGCCCGTTGGTTGTAACAGTCTGGTATGCGTTCATCGACGAGTTCCAGACCTGCATGTAGGCACCTCTCCCATAGTTTGGGTTGGCTGTTCCGTCGGAATAGTTCGCCTTCGTATCGACATAGCTTGCGCTCAATCCTTGGTAGTAACTAATATCGCTGAGGTCAGGCATGATGACTTCCCGGGTCGGGTTTGCATCTAGAGTTGCGTAATTAGGGGTTACACTGGTTGATGTGCGTTGCCAACCTCGGCTACCGTTTGCATCTGCGAAAACCGCTCCGGAGATATGGTTGTTCAGGACGACTCCGTCCGATTCAAAGACGAGGTCACGCCACTTATCGTAGGAGGTTGTTCCTTTCGCTCCAAAGATGGTCGAGTCGTAGGCTTGTCGCCATCTGAGTTCATTATCAGCCTTATTCGCGCTGTTAGCTGAAGAGTTTGTCGAGTAGGTCGAAAGTGACCACTTTACAGGAGCAGTGTTGATGATTCCGGCTGCAGGCGTCGCCAGTTTATCGTTTGAACAGGCGTAAACGGACCCGTTGACTGTAGGTGAGCCATTGGTGAAATTGAAGTTGCCGTTGGCTCGCATATCACCGTTGACGACCAGATCATTGACGCCAAATCCATCCATCCATCCATAGTTGTTGACGAAGTAGGCATAGTCGAAGACTTGGCTTCTAGCCAGCTGAAATGTCGCGATGACATCGACCACCTTTTGTGGTTCGCCAGATTGCAATGCTCCGTCTCTGTTGCTATCAATCCAACCTACGCTACGTATCGTGATGATGCGTGTGTATGTGTCAATTGTTTGAACTGAGATGACCCCAGCTGCGTAACCTCCGACGCCAGTGATGGCGCCAGACGAAGCCGCCGCTGGGTTGCCAGTACTTGCTCCCGATACGGAGGAGTCGAACGCAGTGAAGGTCTGAGTCGATTTGAATGGACGCCAAAGGCTTCTCAGAACCGCTTGCACACCTGCTTCGCAAAGGTGAGTTGCTTTCACGTCGATGCTTTGGCGATTTGAGATTCGAATGACTGATGTGGCACTGTTGACATAAGTGACCGACGCAACGGCGATGAGCGACAAAATGACAAATGAAGTGAGAAGAGCCGAGCCCTTCTTTAGGTGAAATCTCCTCATTGAGTCAACTCCGGGATATTTCGTAAATAGACGATCTCACGAGTTCTATTCGTGACAGTGGATGCCTGATATCCGCTGCTTCGCGTTGCAATCATGACAACCAGAGACCGAGCGACTGTCCCAGAACCCGCAGTGAAAAGTTTGTAAGTCGTCGTTCCGCCGGTTGAAAGCGGATCGGTCGTGATGACGCCTTTGCAAATAATCCGAGCGCTTCCACCCGTGACAATGCGGAGCGTTCCATCTGCCAACTCAATTCTTCTTGTGACTCCATCGTAAGTAAGAGGAACTGTATAAGCACCCGACGAACTAAGGGCGGGTTTTTGATAAGTGATTCCGTAACCGTTTGTATCGACGGAGATGGCCATCGCCTCTCTGAGCTCTTTCGCAACGATTCTCATCGCCGTTTGGCTGGTGCTTTCCGCATTGATCTTGCCTTGGCCGCGCATCCAACTGGACATACCGGCGAAGAAGATCGCTACAGCGATGAACATAACTCCGACGGTGATTGCCGAAGCCATCGTGACCTCGACAATGGTTTGCCCGCGTTGACGTCTCATAGGTTTGCCACCAACGTTGCTAGTTTGTAGGTGCGTGTCGATCCACGTTCGGTCCAAGATACGGTTACAGTGATTCGCCTAAGGTCTAGGTCTGCCTGTTCAAGCAAAATGGTTCCCGTTCCGTTAGGGAGCACTTTGCTAACATTGTCGAGCGACGTCGAATCCGTCGAGGTGAACGAGTAGGTGTTCGTTGTGACTGGTGTTGAGGAATCGATCAGTCCAAAATAAGCTAGCTGGCTGGCGGTGCAGTTGCTGTAACCTGAGCCTCGAATTGCTTCAAGCTCTTTTTCTGCGATGCTCGTAGCCTTGTTCAGGTAGTTCGCCCGACTCCGAGCGACATTTGCCACTGGCATACTGACGGTCATCACTGTCGCGGCAGAAGCCACCAAGAAAACCGCCATTAGCACCTCCATCATAGACGTGCCACGTAAATGTAATGCCCCGTGGATTCTCATGTTCCGTGCTCTCCAAGTAGATCATCGGAACAATTCCATCTATAAACAACGGGCAGACTCGTAGATGAGCCTGATTTAATGCATTGGCACTAATGAGCACTCGGATAACTCCCGAGAATTCGCGCTCTTACTGGACAAGAGAAGGATAAGTTTGCAGTACTTCGCTTATCGTCGCTTTCACGGCAGGGTTGTGGCCATGATCGTGATGATGGGACTCTGTAACGGAACCAGAAACAGCGGTCAGACCTGAAACTGCCCCTGAGGCGATCTTTTTGATCCATTCCTTTGCTTCGCCATCGGTGACGTTGAGCTCATACCCGTTGAGCTTTAGGAATGTAGCCAAAGCGATAAATGCGGTTTCGTCGTTTCCGGCACTCAGCGGTTTTTTGCGAAGAAAACCGGATGCGAAACGACCGGCTTGGGCCAGAAGACTGTTGCTCTGTCCATATGCGTATTGATAGTAGCTGGCTTCCTCTAGGTCCGCAAAATCGAATGTCTGAACCTTCTTGGTGATCTGCAGGTTAATCCAGAGAATGTCTTGTACAGTCAAATAGTTCAGAGCAGACATGGTAGATCCAATTTTACTGTCTTCGGCCTTGGGGGTGCAAATCATATTGTTTATACGCTGCCAGCAGCGATTAACTTTCCCGAAAGTTGCCCATCCCACTTATATAAACCAGCAAATCGGTTGTGCGAACCTCCCTGACAGATAAAAACAGTCCCCACTTTCTCAGGTTCTTCAAGGACCGTGTGGCTATGCCCTCCAAGAATAATGTCGAGCATCGGGGCAGCTTTGGCTAGCTCCTGATCTTGTTTGAATCCAATGTGGGTGAGGGCTATCAAGCAGTCGACGTTAGGGCGTAGTTCTTCCGCGAGATGCAATGCTGTTGGTATCGGAGGCTCCCACAGGAATTCGCTGAGGGCCTTTGTCTTCATTCGATCCGTTACCATCGGAACCATAACAGCGATTATTCCGAGCTTGATTCCGTTGACAGATAGAGTTACCGAAGCAGGAAACACTTCTGACCCGTTTTTGCGATGTAGGTTTCCACATAGGATTGGGTGAGTTGCTCCTGCCATCTTTGCTCTAAGGGCGGATTCTAGAACGTGGGATTCCCGGTTGCCCGTAACACTTGCCGTACATTCCAGCGAGGCTAACTGAGGCCAGACAGGCTCTGGTTTGATGGGTATTCCCAGGTTGCCCGTTTTGATGGCATCGCCGGTATCGAAATACAAGTCGGTTTGGCTTCGAAAATTCCTTAACCAATCGACCTTGTCACCTTGCAAGGTTCCGTGCATGTCATTTGTGTGAAGAAATGTGAAGGACATGTTTTGCGGATCGAATCGAGAATCTTAGTATGAATCGTAAAACGAAGAGCCATACGGCGCCTATTTCTGAAGAACAGGCTTGTTACGAGATTTCGCGATCAAGACGATCAGAGTCGAACCTACGCTAGCCGCAACAATACCCAGAACGATTCCGCTTGGAAAAGTTGTATTCGAAGTTCCTTGAGATGAAGGAACGATCGTCGAAGTCGGAGGAATGTTTGAAGTGTCTGACGAAATATTCTTGCCACTGACCGGGGACTGCGCTTCCTTGCTCGTAGCCGAAGTGAGGCTTGATTCTAGGCTGTAACTTTTCGACAACGCGATACCAAGAGATTCATTTCTTAGCTTCTCGTTTTGTGTTTCTTCAGCGTTTTTCTCGGAGTTTTGAGAAAGACTTGAGAACGGACCCGCAACGCTGATTTGAGCAACTGCGAAAGCTAATCCTAACCAGATAAATCGCCAAATCAAGCGCATACTCGAAATGTAGCAGAAATCATGCCAGCCTAAACCAAAACTGTCTAAAAGTCATGATTTATGAAGGCTGTTAGAATATGGTCTTCCCAAACGCCGTTGATCAGAAGATATTTTTTGGCAAGTCCTTCTTTTTGGAACCCTATTTTTTCGAGGACGCGGCCACTTCTTTCATTTCTGGGCATGTAGTTAGCTTCGATGCGATGGAGCCTGAATTCGTTGATAACCCAGGGGACCGCGGCTTCGAGAGCCTCAACCATGAGTCCTTTCCCCTGTGCATTCTCCGTCAGGCTGTACCCCAGCGTGCATGCGTGCCTTGGATGACCGTGGATATTCGTAAAATTGGCAACTCCGATTAGCTCATCTGCCTGAAAAATACAAAGCCTGGCGGCTCGGTGCCATTCAATATCGGTATGAATCTGCGGGATGTGCCTCTCCCACGTGGTCGGATGAAAATCATCTTGCTTAAAAGTGGGATAGAACGGCTGTAGAAAAGCCCGATTCGATTGGAAATAGCTCGCTATTTTCGCGCCTTCGCCTTTTCGAAGAGGGCGTATAACCAGACGAGAAGTGGTCAGTTCCATTCTAAGTTTCGTAATCTCCCAAAGACCGGCCGAGTTCGATCCATTATAACCAGGGTGGGCGGGGTACAACCTAACCAAGATGAGCATCGCCTATGATCGCGTTTATAACTTCTCGGCTGGACCGAGCACGTTACCAGTGGAGGTTCTCGAACAATCTCGGGAGGGATTGCTCAACTTCGAGGGCACAGGTATCGGTGTTATGGAGATGTCTCACCGGTCAAAGCCCTTTGAAAAGATCATTCATGAAGCAGAGGCAGATGTAAAAACGCTACTTGGTGTCCCGGAAGGATACAAGGTTCTGTTCTTGCAAGGCGGCGCTTCACTTCAATTTACGATGATCGCCATGAACTTCCTCACCGAAGGAAAGACGGCTGATTACGTCATCACTGGAACATGGGGAAAGAAAGCCCTCGAGTCGGCAAAGCTAGAGAAAGGCGCGGCAAAAGTGATCTTTGACGGAAAGGCGAACAATTACCGAGAAGTTCCCGATATGGCTTCGCTGGACTATTCTTCCGGCGCAGCGTACGTTCACATTACGTCAAACGAAACGATCCAAGGTGTCACATTCCAATCTGATCCAACTGTTTCAGCGCCGTTGATCGCAGACATGAGTTCCGATATCATGTCTCGACCGGTCGATGTTTCGAAATATGGGGTGATATACGCCGGCGCTCAGAAGAATATGGGGCCGGCCGGTGTTGTTCTCACCATTATTCGCGAGGATCTTCTAGCGCAGGTTCCCGCCAACTTGCATCCTATGCTCGACTACAAGTTGCAGGCTGATAATGAATCGCTCTACAATACGCCTCCTTGCTGGAGCATTTATGTATGTGGTCTTGTCTATAAGCATCTGCTTAAGTTGGGTGGGCTAGAGGCTGTTCTGGCAAACAACAAACTCAAAGCTGGATATGTTTACGATGCCATTGACAATTCAAATGGCTTCTATAAAGGACATGCCGAGAAGAGTGTTCGATCTCTCATGAACGTGACGTTTACTCTTCCATCCGATGAACTGACCGATGCATTTCTAAAGGAAGCTAAAGCTCTGAAGCTAGATGGTCTGAAGGGGCACCGATCGGTTGGGGGTATGCGAGCAAGCATTTGNNTTTCCTGTGGAAGGGGCAAAGGTTCTTGCCGACCTCATGACGGACTTCGCGAAGCGAAATGGCTAAAACCGCTGGGGGCAAAAGTCTTTTTGCCCCCGGAATCGCCGCTGTCAAGCATCACATCAAGCCGTTTTTACTGATTCAGTTTTGCGCCTTCTTGTTAGTGATCGCTTACTACAACTCTTCGGCAATTCAAACGGCAACGGCTGGGCTTGGTGAATTCAAAGTCAAAGGTGGCCTTCCATTCGCCGCACTAGCGACTGCCTTCGCTGGGTTATGCGTGCCCGAGTTTTTCAAGCATATCGTTGCACCAAGATCGAAATGGCCGCGACTGGCTGATTTACTGTTCCAAATCGGGATATTCAGCCTCATTGGAAGTTTTGTCGACATTCTTTATCGGTTCTTGGGGAGTGTCTTCGGAAACGGAGCCGATTTTCAAACGGTTGCGACCAAGGTGTTGCTAGACCAGTTGGGATTTTCGCCTTTAGTGAGTATCCCGGTGTCGACTCTGGGCTTCATGTGGAGAGACTTTAACTTCGACACTGGCAGAACGATTGCAGCACTTAAAAACGGCGAGTTTCGAAAGCGCTTCGCCCCTTTGATGGTGACCTGCTGGTCGTTTTGGTTCCCGTGCCTGATCGCTGTTTACGCGATGCCAGGAAACTTACAGTTTTGCTTGTTCTTGCTAGTGCAAGGAGCTTGGAGTCTGTTACTCGTGCATATGTCGTCAGTCGAACAATCGCAGCATCATGAAGATCAGTAGCATCCTAACGCGATCGAATGTGAAAAGACACGACAAATTTGCCCGCATGATATAGTGGCTAGGATAGCTTAGGGTAGAACGTGTAGCGAGCCGGTAGTAGCCTTAAAAACGGTGCTGTCTGGTCGTTGGTGCGTCTCGGAGATCTGGGGATATGGGAAATCGGCGATATGGTTTGGAACAAACTCGCGGCAAATGCCGTCTGTTTTTGCGGGGAGAACAGGGCGGAACACGCATGAATCGTCGTCAGGGATTCACATTAATAGAGCTACTTGTAGTCATTGCGATCATTGCAATCTTGGCTGCAATAACGTTTCCAGTTTTTGCGCGAGCGAAAGCATCTGCATACAAAAACTCGGACATGTCCAACATGAACAGTTTGAGGACAGCTTTGCAGCTGTACCGCGCTGATCAAGGTGCCTATCCACCAGCGTTACTGGGATACGCAACCTTATACGATGGCAGCCGATACATGGGCACCGGTAACGTTGTGCCTGCTAATCAGTTGGCTGGCACACTTTATCCAAAGCGTGTGGACTCACTCGAAACTCTTCGTCCGGCGTATGACCGTGGACAAGGTGGAAACGTTAACACAGATGTCGCCCGAGCGGTATGGCCAAACCGAGAAGGTAGTGGCGGTGCCGGACAGGCGGGGCAACGATTTGGGCCGACTGACGGCTATGTCAACAGCTGCGTGGATGGTAGCGTTGTTGATAACTACTACTATCGCATCAGCGGCTATGATGCGGCAACCGTGCCTGTCGCTGGCGGTGGCACTCGAAACGAATTGCGCTACGCTCTTTTCTGGACTGGTTGGTCTGTCGCAGCAAATCCTTGCAGCCCAACGACTATGGAAAGCGGCGGAGCTAACGACTCTCCTCGGCAACTCGGATATACCGACCCAGCTGAAGACACCGTGATCACTTGGAACGGTTTCTTTAGGGACTACAGTAGCAACGGTATTCCTTCAAGAACGAAAGCCGATATCGTCCTTTTCTTGGGAGGCGGGGCGAAGCCATTTGATTCTGTTGAGATCTTCAACAAATCTTGGGCGGTCAAACCCTAATTAATCCCGATTCAGAACGGGCGGAATTGTTTATGTCTTTTTGTCAGGTCTCTGTAAAGCCACAGGAGCGGATGGTGATGTCTAGGAAATCACGCGGTACTTCGCTTATAGAAGTCTTGGTCGTCATAGTCGTCTTTTTAGTCGGCATCTTGGCGGTCATGCAGGTCTTTCCAAAGGGATTCCAGTACCTTTTGATGTCTCGGAATGCCTCGGTCGCTACGATGCTAGGCAAGGCTGAAAGTGAAAGACTGAAAGTCCATTCGAGCGAAATCCCTGACATGATCGAAGCTGTCCGATACGACGGCACTTCGATGAGTCTGGATGTGGAGCGCTATTTGGGGGACCTAGGCCCCACCGGTGATGCCGTCAGTCCCGCTGGACTGCTGTCTCTAAACGGCAATGGAGTCGGAAACTGGCAGCTTTACTCGGGCGCAAACTCATTCCGCAGAATCGTTGGTGAAACTCACCGAATCCCTGCGCCACGTCCGGTTGGTTCAGAGCAAGGTGGATTGATGCTGCTGACCTTTGGTCCAATCGATTACCGACCCGCGATTGGTGCTGATCTTCAGATTTTTGGTAACCCATTAATCAAGCGAAACGTGGACTGGACGGAGAATACGGCCCGAGAAGACTCGGAATACTTTATGGTTAACAGCCCGGCTGGTCTCACGATTAGGCTGTCGATGGGTTCAACCAATAGGCTATATAAAGTTCGTTTCACCGCTTATGTTCAGGCAGGCGCACAGTGGGTTCGCAAGGAGTTCAGTAACCTCGCGTCGATTCCAGTGCCGAGTGGTACCGGTTTGTTTGACGTGGCAGTAGCGAATATCCCAGGCGTTTCTCCCGACGTGATCGGTAGTATTGAGCCGTCATCCGTCGAGGTGCGCCGTCAGTTTATTCAGGTCGATAACAACGACCCGTTCAGCAACTACGCCGTTGATCCTTATCGATATAAGCTCCTTGACCCTCAGCTAGGTGTCGTTTTCTTTAACCCGGTTGCGTTCTCCACTCGAATTGGTAACGAGCCGCTTGTCGCCAAGGTGAACTACGATGTGCTGGATTGGCGCATCCTGCGAGAGGAATTTCGTGTAGAGAATGGTGCGCCCGGGGTTCAACTTTCGGTACGCAGCATCAAGGTTGGCAATATGGCTGGACCAGATGGCCTCCAGAACGGCGGCATCCCAGGAATAGAAGGGAAGACTGGTGACAGTGCCCTTGCTGATAACTTTGTCTTAGTCGATATGCTCACTGGCGGTGTCTTCTACGAGACCGTAGGCGGAAAGCAGGTTTTGCATGTCGACAAGAGCAATGGCATCGTTACTGTCGTCGGAGATAGCAACAAGCAAGCCTTGCTTCGGCTGCCAGGAGGTAGGGGTGATCTTTCAGTTGATATCGCTGGTCGTCCCGTTCGGGCACTGTATCGAGCCAATTCTGAATACTCGGTTCAATTGATGCCAGCCGCCGCTAACTACACAGTTTCATTCTTGAGTCCGCTAGCAACACCGCTTCTACCTGGGCAATGCTATATCGGTGGTGGTCTTGACGGGACAGGTCCAGGGGTGCCAACGAGGGTGTATTTCCCCCGATCAGACTCTGGGCGTAAGGTTGTCTTTGGCACTCTGGTCGTCCGAGTCAACAACCAGATCACGTCCTTGGACGCCCAGGATTTTGTTGTCTCGGCTCCAAGAGCAAACGACCCTATCCAACTTCCTTCGATCGACATCTCTAACGTGCTGTCGTTAGGGTCTAGTGATCGAATCGCCAATGCTACCGATTCCGGTTTTCCTGGCTTTGCTGCAAAGAGCATTAAGGGTGCATCAATTACTGTGAGAGTTTTGTGGAACCCAGAGAAGTTTATGCTCGGTCAAACAAGTACGGATAATATCCGCGCTGTCGATAAGTGGGGCCAGAGTTGGCGCCGCAGTTCGATAGAGACCTTCCTCCAGCGAGAGGCTTTGCAATGAGATCTGTTCTAAGTGCCGACATGAAAAAGCGATCAATTAAAGGCTACACGTTAATCGAGCTGCTCACCGTCATGGCTATTACAGCCATCCTGATGACGCTCATCGTGTTGCCTGTATTTCAGAGCTTTTCATTGGTAAGAACAGCTCAAGCATTCGCCGATGCGCAAGATCGAGGTCGGGTTCTAACTGAACGAATTTCGAGAGACATATCCAATGCTGTTGGCGTTCGCGATACCGACAACTCGGTGACCTACACTCGAGATTCGGATAACCAAACCGTTACCGTAATAGCGAATGCCTGTGCAATTCCATTGCCTGCTGGCACGGTGACGTTGCCTTACACCAAACTCGATTTGTGGATGCCAGCGCAGGGTAACCCGGGCGACACCATGAATGGTGCTTACTTGGATCCAATCACAGGTAAAGGTGACCCAACGTTAAAGTCTCCGAAAGGGCAGGTGGTCGTTCCTGTCGGTGCTGGCACCGTGCTTAAGCGGTACTTCTTGTGCCTCAGAGATCCTCTGTCAACCTACAATAACCCCTACGACGGGCTATTGATGAGCGTCGGCGGTGGACGAGATAATTTGGTCACGTTGTACTCTGCCGAAGTTGCCGTGTACCTGCCTGGCGGCGGAGTCAATACTGCCTTTTTCGATACCAGTAACGGTCAACCAATCCTTGATGACCCATCGTTCATGATTCCAAATCGTGATTCGTCTGGAGCGGTTATCAACGATGCCAAGCTTCAACGAATCAAGAATTGGCTCTCCAAAGCGCGCAACCAGCTTGAACTGTTCCGCTACGACATGATCATGCCGCAGTACGATAAACGTTCACGCGTTGTGGCGACCTCGGGTGGTCTTCCAGTGGTTACTCCTTTGATTCAGTTCCGACCGTCGCTTGTGAGTAACGATCCTGCGAAAGGCCAATTGGCTGTTCGATCGGGTGAGGAGTCTGCTAATGCGACTTTGATCGGATCTGATGTTTATCAAACTCAGTTCGGCGGCTGGAGCCATGCGATCATTCGAAACTACCCGCCTGACTACGCTGGGGCAGATAACTTCCAGATTGGGTTTGGCTCGGGTAATAACTTTGCGATTTACCAGGCTTCAATTGACCCGTCCACTGGCAACGATAGTCCAGGAAAACTGCAGTTGTTCGATCTTTCGATGTACAACTTGACCCCTGGTCCGTATCGATTCAGTGCTGCAGCACATCATGCAGATTTTATCGATAAAGGCAGTGCTGGAGGATCTTGGATTGACAACTCGGCTGCGCAGTTAGTCTTTAGCCCATACAATGTGCTCGGAAGACAAGGCAAGGTGCTAGCTAGCTTTGGAATTGACGAGGTTGGCATCGTGAACGAGGCGACGGGAGCTTCAACACTTTTACCGGCTACCCCTGAAGATCCGCAATCAACTCGTCCCAACCTACCGACAGTACCTGCTGGACCAGAGCAGTCATTTAGCCAAGATAATGGATCCGGTGTGCCTTACTCACCTCTGACTATAGGTGGGTCGATGGACACTGCTTACTCGGTCAATCGCTCCTTTAACAGAGTTTGGAATGAGCACACAGACCTGCAACCGAGAATTGATCGATTCCTCGACCTGCGAGTTCTGGCAAACGAGGATGGGACATTGTCTCCTCTCTGCCCGACGCATTTCACTCAAACGGTCACAGGTATGGCTCAATGCAACATCACGCCGGGCAGTGATATCGTTTATGCGCCAGACCAGAACCCGGGACCGCACTACGGAAAAACTGTTCGCTATGTTCGAGTGACGGGGACGCCGGGGCCAAACCAATATCGAATTAACTATGTCGATCAACCGGAGCCAAATTATTCGGTGGCGTTCCCTGGCTACACTACGCCTCCAACGAATTACGATCCAACCGACTTCATGAGTGCTGTGATTCAACCTCGATTTAAGAGGGGATACATTCAGTTCAATTCAGATCCGAATGTTCCGATCCCATCTGGTCCAATCAAGGTCTTCTACCGATTTCAGTTCACAAGAAGTCAACGAAACACCTCTACTGGTAATGTCGCAAGCTCAACCTTCACGGTTGATTACGATACTCGTCAGCTGATTTCGATCTTGCTGACCATGAGGAACTTCCCACAAGCAAACGTGCCGAATCCTCAGACCGTAACATTGCGCGCTACCGCTAACGTTCGGAATGCTATCCGCTAATTGAGCCATGTACGCTGTTCATCAAAATCCAATGCGTCCAAGAGAGAAAGGTCAGACGATTATCATCGCGATGATTGTCCTTGGCGTTCTGCTTATTCTTGGGTTCGTTTTTGTGGGTCTGCTTCGTGGAAACGTCCGAAGTGCTCAACGCAACCAATCCCGAACATTAGCTAACGATCTCGCGGAAGCTGGCATTCGATATGCTCATTCGCAGTTGTTGCACAGTTCGCTAGGGGCTGACTGGCGCGGTACGCCGACTGCTCCAATTGTCAGCAACCCAGGGTTTACGCGTGATCCAGACGCTTACTACTTGAGGCCTGCCTCGCGCAACACGTCTGGCCAAGCAATTCCTTTCCGACCAGGTGCGGCGATGCTCGATCAGGGTGGCCCTGACGGACTTGGACCCTACGTTAGAGTCGCGTTCAATAATGGCCGTGCGCTGATTCGAGTGCGCTACGCCCCAAGCGATGCTAACATTTTTAGTGCAAATCCAACTGGACCACTGCGAAAACCTGGTGCAGTTCGAAACTACTTGATTATCGAGTCAGTAGGTCGAGAGGGCGTTGTTAAGGCTAACGACCCAACCACGACCCTTAACCAGGGTACAGAGCTTGCCTTAAACTTCAACTCGACCAACGAGTTGCAAGCAGGATTAGCTGATTACGAGCGTTTTACTAAGCAGTGGCCGAATAGTCGAGCACTTGTTGCCTATAACTCAATCGGAATCATCGAATCAGCCCGCTACATCACTAATGTGTTCAATGTCAGTCGTCCAGCCGATTTGGGAATCCCTGCCGAATTGGGAAGCGAATATGTGAGTGGCGTCAACACGATTGACGTTGCGGCGAACCTACCGCTCCAACTTGGCACGATGTCCAATATCTCCAGTTCAGCGACTACGGTTCCTCCAGGGCAAGGATCGGTGTTCTCGAATGCGGATCTTCTTATACACGGCAAAGTAGAGACTGCGCTCAACACTTGGTTGGGAGATAGCTGGATCGTAGCTGGTTCGATCAGTCTTGCCCCTTCAGCATCGCTGTCCGTCACCAAAACCGACTTTAACGTGTCTACGGGCACATGGAATCCTCCAGGGCCGAAAACCACCATTGACGTTCGTAGCAATAGTTCGAATTACACTACTTACTTTGGGTTGGTAAGAGATGGCGTTCAAGGCACTGATGTCAGCGGTTACACGAGAAGTGCTGGTCGAAAAGAACCTCCATCAATCTTGTCTGTCGACTCTCAAACGAACGAGTCGAGATACATCGGATTAACTCGTGAAAGCGGCTACGCCTTCGCGGGATCCAACACCGGCAAGTACGGCTACGGCAGTGGAGTGTACGTTGGTAATGTTTCTGACCGGCAGGAGCCAGAGGACGAAACTTCTCGCCGCGAAGTTGGAACGGAGCGATCACTGTTTTACGATTGGCTGAACCCAAATAACGACGGTAGCACCTCGTGGAAAGGCGGCTTCTATCAGCCACCAGCAGCCTATGTTCAGTTGCTAAACGATGGCTTCACTATCCAGTTGAATTCGAGCGCTTCGGATGCAACCGAACGAATCTGGAAGCGGATCGACGGGGGCGCCACTGGTTCAAACTTCATCCGATATCGTTTAGGGCGCGGAACAGACAATCGAGTTCATATCGTCTCCAGCTACACTCCCGTCAATGCAGGTAGCCCAGCTGGACCGTATGTTAATGTTAACGGAAACCTCACACCTTCCGATTTTCAACTCGGACCCGTTTTCAACAACGTCATCTATCTGGAAGGGAACGCCAGGGTTCGAGGAGTTATTCCGACTGACGTTCAACTTTCGATCGTGTCGAATGCGACGATCTACATTGAAGGAAACATTCTAAAGGGTGTGGTCGGAAACGACGTTACCGGTTCGGCTGGACAAAGATTGCAGAGGCCAACTCGCTCTATGCTACTGCTGGCTGCCAAGGACAATGTTGCGGTCAACACCACGCAGTTCTTTGGGCCATCTAGTGGACAAACTTTGGAATCGGTAAGTGATACTCAGAACAACTCGGGATACAACGCTGTGCGCGTTGCCGCCGCTGGTGGTAGCATGTCGCTGGTTCACGAGCAAGCTCTGGATCCGACAACCGGTACGGACCCGACAAATCCTTCCCAGTGGTTGCCATACACGACCACCTACTATGAAGCTGGCGGGAATCCGTCAGACCGAATGACGTCCTCGCTCTTGTTGGCCCATACATCAGACGATGGAGCTGCCCCAGCAAGCTTCATTTCGATGAAGGTCAACCGAGGGTTGGCGACGCCAAATTACTACTTCCCAACACTGACTAATACTGCTGCTTTGTATGCCTCTTTGGATACGACCACAGTTACCACTTATCCTGTTTACGGATTGGGGTCGGAAACTTGGCAGCGATACAACAAGTTTGAAGTGCGAAGTTTTCCCATCGTCACAGCGACTGATAGCTTTGATGCAACTAATCTTTCCGTAACGGCTTCGAACACCGGAACTTACACAACACTAGTGCAGGGAACTAACGAGTTCGATATTTCGGCTGCGTCGATTGGCGGTGCCGCCTCCAATGACTACCTGCTCGCGCGGGCGGCTGTTGTTCCGGCTGATGTTCGAATCGAAGCAACGGTTTTCGCTGAGCAAGGATCCTTCTTCGTTATTCCTGGACCTTGGTTCAATCCAAATCCAAATGATCGAAGGGATGTCTTCGATAGCAGGATTAATGCTCTTATTAACTCAGGAATGACTGCTGATAATGCACGAGCGCGGGCGGAGGACGAACGAAAAGAGAATTTTGGGGCTTTCCCAGAGGCTCCGTTCTTTGGAGAGCCGCTTGATGTTCGCGTCGTGATCTCGGGAGCGGTAAGTGAAAACATGCCTCCTCCCATTAGCGTTCAAGCGGAATGGATCAAAAAGTGGGGTTGGATTCCGAAAGCATTCGGCGCTACACGCAATAGTAGCGGCAACCAAATGAGCATTCCGCAGCAGCACATCAGTGGTGACAACAACTACTTTGTCCCGAACTTGATCATTCAATATGACCCGGTGTTGGCGACTTCGAGAATTGGCGGCCTGAATGGTAACTTCAGCGCGACGAATGACACATCGACTCTGATTCGAGTGGATGATTATGGAAGAGCGCTTCCACCGTTGCCCCGGTTGCCCGTTAGCCCAACTCTCGCCTACTTTGGAGAGGTGCAATAAGCAATGCTTCGACGTTTGATCGCTTCCACGGCAACGATAGCTATCGCTGCACTATCGATGGCAGGGCCGCAGACCTACGCCAATAAGCAGCAATCCATAGGCGTAGGCGTCGTAGTTCTTTCGTCGTCCGTGGCCTCATCTGCGCCTTACGCATGGATGGTCCTGGACGACGCTTCTCGAATCAAGCCAGCCGGTTGGAATATTTCCAATCCTGGTGGTTCAACGTACGTCACCTCCGAAATCGCATCGAGATGGTCGGCGTCTGGTGCGACCGTCGGCGGGAAGCTGAGCAAACGAAACGCGGCCTATTGGGAGGTCAATCTCTCCAACATCAGCGATACACTGCTGGCTCAGTACAACGTTTTGTTGATCAGTCCTGCAGCGACAACATCGATCACGCCTCTTGAGCGCGAAAGATTAAGAGGGTTTGTTGATCGTGGGGGCGTGCTCTGGGTAGACAGCGGCTCGATGGGTAACGTTGGCGTCGATCCAGGCAACAACCTCCCGATCCCGTTCAGAAATATTCTTGCATCGGGTGCGAGTTATTTCGACACTTCGAGTCCACTGTTTGATAGTGTTGTTACCCTCGACAGTAGCGATCTCGGCGCTTTAGGCGGACTTGGTGGATACGGTGTAGCCGCAATCGATGCGTCCTCGCTTGGCGGGTTCTCAGCGACTAACTACATCGGCTCGCAGTTCGAGTTTTCATTGAACCGATCGGTAGGTATCAGAGCGGGCGGAGTTAACAACGTCACAATTGGTCGAATCGGAGATGGATTTGTCGTCACGACGGGTTTGCCTGTGTCTCTTGCCCTAAACAATGGAGCTGGAACCGGTTACCTTGCAAATAGTAATTCTGGATATCTTCCTTCAACCGTCGCGGCCGCGAAGTTTGCTGTTAACCTTATCGGTTTGGCTAACGAGTACCGACAGCAAGGCGGAGGAAGCCGTCATGCAAACGGCAACATTTTCGATTTAGGTGCGCCGTTAGCACGAAGATTTGAAGCCGAGTCAGGACCCGGTGCGGTTCTAGGCAACAACGCTTCTAGTTCCGTCTACAAAGGCATGATCGTTGCTTCGTCATCGGATCACATCACCGTTTTTGACGCAAAACCTGGGCAGGATCTCGATGGAGATGGTGATCCAGACGACGGTATTGGCGCGACCAGCGGTGGGATCAATGACGGTCTTCGAGACCTGTCTGTTGGCGCATCGTATGACCGCATTTGGTCTAGCAACACTTTGCCGAACCCAATTAGCTCGCCTTCGTGCACAGAGGTTTTTTACAATGGCGCTTGGATCGATATGGTGCTGGTTGTTGATGGCAAAGGAACCTTACACGCCTATCAGCTAAACGCAAAGAATTCGAACGGATACCTGATCGGTGGCACTCGAAATGAGTTGTTCACAGTAACTCCTCCAAGTGGATCCGCAGCTGTCACCGTGAATGGCAAAGTCAATCCGGCTACGATTGACGGTGGCCTCGCAATTATGGCGGACACGCTAAGCACGAGTACAAACGATGGGCGAGTCTGGATTGTAGACCTCACGACCGGGCAGAAAATGGCTTCCGCTAACGACTGGCGAGTTGGCGGTGGCGGTACCACGGCGGAAGCTTTACCGATCATCGCAAATCCTGCGACGGTAGGCTATATACCAATTCAGGATAACTCTGGCGGTCTCGATCGAGTCATCTACGTCACCGGAAATGTCTCGAATGGGACTACGCAGTACCCGACGATGGTCAGCCTTTGGTTAGGCGCGAAGGGAGAAAAGCCAGAAATCGCGTACGACGCCACCCTGCAGACTCTGAAAGTTCGAACGAGAGCATCCGGAGTTAGCCGTTCAGGAGATATCGTTGGGCAGCCATTGCCGATATACATGCCGTCGGCAAGTGGTTCTGCGTTGTCAATTTCGCTTGCCCCGAAGTTGACCGTCATCGGTACAAACGGGGTGCCTTGGTCAACTTCGCAGATGAATAGCTACATCACGGGTGGGCCGTCACAATCGAGTGATGGTGAGTTGACGTACCAAACGCAAGGTTTAAATGCGACAACCGTCGATCAACTTGGCTTCCGCATTGACTACACCGTTGATTGGGGCAAAGATCCAGCAACTTACTCACGTGGAATTGAGCGCGGAAGACTTCAATTCCCGGTCCCGACGAATGTAACCAGAAACGTTCTCGGGCCTGTAGCGATGTCCGCAAAGGGAACTTGCTATGTTGTAATTGGCAATGTGGACGCAAGTGGAGTTCCGGTGCCAGGTGCTTATGGCGAGTTTTATGCGATTCGCGAAAACGCCGGTCGAGGCAACTTCCGCGTTGTCAATCGTTACAGCCTTTACCCGTCGCACACGATGACGCTTTCTCAACCCACCGGGAACACAATGCCGCCGGTTCTAGAAGACACCGACGATATTACGAACCTGCCCGGCATGAGCACATACCTCAAAGGTGATCTTAAGTTATTCGCTTATGCAGGTGGGGCTTCGGTATCCGGGAACCAAGTTTTTGTCCCTGTCTACGCTCAGAAGAGTAACTCCGTAAACGAACCGGTCACGATTTTGCTCGCGTTCCAAGCCGAACCTGATACGCCAAGTTTTAACGTGGCTAATCTGCCGGATAACTTCCAGATCTTGCAGCCGGACTTTGCTAGAACGAACCCAACCAACTTCCAAAGACCAGACGTTTACACGACGATGGCCCCAGGATCCTTTACTTATGATAAAGAGACTGGAACGATTCGTTTTGATAACTTGAGTAGGAATTCTCGGGGTTCTATCCAAGACTGCATCAGCCTAAGTCAGCCAGTCATCATCCGCGCATCGGGAACAACGGATCAGGTAATCCAACCTGAGAAGATCGGAGGTCGATGGACACCGTTGCTCTGGTACACGGTGTTCCAAGGTCTGTCGAACAGTAGCACTCCTTTGGCGACGGGTAATAGTATTTTCCTGGGCGGAAAGAGTGTTGTCCCAAGCATCTTAGCTCTGGGCACGCTTGCTCAAACGGGCATGGTGTATGGAATCGATACTGACGTATCGACCGATACCAACTGGACCATAGCGAACACGAATCGCCCTTGGCTCAAGCAGATGTATCAATTGAAGGTATCTTTGAGCGGAACTCTTCCTAACCCTGGAAATCCGCTGGATCCCGCGAATTGGAGACAGATCAGTGTAACTCCGAATCCACATGTTCGAATGCCACAGGCTTTCGGTGTGTCAACATTCGACGATTATCGGTTGCGACTTCTGCAAACGGTGATCGGCTCCTCAAAGTCTGTGAGCACGCTCGCGGGTGGAGACGGAAGTCTTGCTGTCATCGGAGATCAAGGTCTCTATTCATTTGATAGAGCTGACTTCATTGTTTGCGATGAAGGTCGAGTTGTAAGATTCGACTCATCTGGAAACCCACTGTTTTCATCAGACGCTTACGCGAGTAATGGTGATGGTGGAGGCGCTGCTACAGCCACCGGTTTAGTTCGACCAACTAGGGCTTATCCTGTCGGTCAGAGCGATCTACTTGTAGTTGATACCGGCGGAAATCGCGTTGTTCGAATCAGTCAAACGGGCTATGAGCGCAGATCCATCGCATCGTTCAACTTAGACTTAAACCATATTCCGGTCGGTTGGCAAGCCAACAGCTCGACTAATCTTAATGCTCCACGAGATGCAATAACCTACTCCGAATATCGAAGGTTGCCGGGTTCTGGTGAAGAGGTCTCGAACCAGCAGGCAGTTGAATATTGGGTTCATTTCTTAGTAGCAGACAGCGGAAACAAGCGACTTGTCGATATCGTCGACCGCTTCACCGTTGATAGCGCATCGGGCATGGTTGGTTCACCAGTCGAAGTGAATGGAGTTGCTCAGAGGGGAGTCCTAGTCTGGCAAAGCCCTGCTGCTTTGAGCGGCAAAGACTATGTCTACAACAGCATCTCAAGAGTCTGGCTTGCTAAGAGCGGCGGACAGGGAAGATATGTTTACGTTGCTGGACTGGGTGGGACTACCCCTGCACGGACGGATGTTGGGCTTGATACACCGGCGCCAAATGTTCTCCGCGAAGAAAGAGCTGGCAATGGCGGAGTCGTCGTGTTCGACGCTTTGAATCCTAACCAGCCGCTGGTATTCAACCAGATCTCGATTCCGGATCTAAGTAGTGCTCAGTTGTTTAACTGGACATCAGGAACCTGGACAACTGGTAATCGACCTGCTGTCAACAAGAGACTTAATAACATCAGAAGTGTCACCGCTTCTGCGGTACAGGTCAGTGGCGGAAACGCTGTTCTCGCAATCATGGTGGCTGATGCAGACGGAGTCTACGAATCACTTCTTGATCCGCTTGCGACGCCTCCGACGAGTTCGGCATCAAACCCTGATCCAGGAAGCACTTTGCCGTCTCCGCGATGGATGATAAACAGTCAAGCCTTTGGAGCAATGCGGTGGAGTGGACGAACCTCGGATACCCCGAGTTCGACCAGCAATCCGTTACAGTTCTTGCCGAGCTATGCTCGCAGACTTGATACCGGCGAAGTAATGATCGTAAATAGCTACTTCGGGCGAGCGCGAAGTGCGAACACAGACTACAAAGGTGCAGTCTTACTACTCAATGGCGATTCCGATGAGGATTCGACCAGTGGCGCATTTAGCGTCAATAAACCAAATTTGGGCTTCTACACTATCAGCGTGAGATACGACCTCTCTGTAGTGACTGGGCCATTTAGAGGACTGATTAATCCAGTCTTTGCTGATCGTCGATGATGGAGCGTATATCTGTGAAATTGATGGAGTTGCGAAAGCGCTTTTGCCTGACCATATCGGTTGCCCTACTTGCATTAGCAGTTGGGGGCCAAGCCTATGGTCAAACAGACATTGGAACCTTAACCAAGGACTTCTCTACGCTGAAAGGCGATGGTAAGCGTGGCGGACGAAATGGAGACCCGCTTGGTAACACATCAGGGCTTTCATACCTGACCTGGTTCTTCCCAAATACGTCAGCGCTAACCGCGGTTTTAACGTTGGATAATACGGACTACGCTTCGTCCTTGCAGCCAACGTATGCGATCAACCCTGATACGGGTCTCTACGATGGACTTTACGACGTGTCGCTCTATGGTTACGTTCAATACGGCACGATGACCGATTCGACAGCAAATGCGAATTACACCGGTTGGACAGCGCCTAAGCTCATCGACGAAGCGAACGGTAGTTATCTGGTTCAGAAGCGTAAGTATTATGCGAACACCTCAGCAGGCGTTGTATCTCCTGATTTTGCCACTCGTGCGCCTGGTTACATGTTCACGAGTTGTGTTCCGTCACACGCAAACGATGTCACGAAGAGCGTTAATGAGACGCTAGCTCCTGTTAAGTATTTTCAGTGGACTGTTCAGCCTGAAAAAGGTTCCGAACGGTTTTACGAAATATTTGTCAACCTACCAGTTGGAGCTACTTCAACAACCTCGGGGAGACTCTTTCCTCAGCGGTATTTTGTGCTCCAAGTTTTCTACGGAACGAATTCGGTCGACACGCAGGTCGTCGATACATACACATCTGGCTCAGGTTTCGTAAGGTTGGGAAACAACGGTAGTGCAACCAACAAGGTATATCGATTTGACGGTAAAACGCCGATTAAGGTCAGACTTTATAACACGGTTCCTCGTGATGCAAACGGTCACCTAACTACAGACTCGTCGGGAGTAGACCAGAGCGTCAACTACGAGATCAACAACGCCAGTAAATATTGCGTTTACGCTGACGCCGTTCAGTTAGCACCCATTTCAGGAACGTTCCTTGCCAGCCCGACAACGGCTGCACTCGGTACTACTGACTTCCGTGTTGCGGCAGCTTTAAACGAATATTCGAGCGTCATTAAGAGCGGTATTGAAACGACAACGACCACGGGACGCGTTTACAATTTTGCCCAGTCGTCTGCCACGCCCGTCTGGAAATATGCTCCGATTGAAAACAGTGATCAGACAAGGCAGATAGATGACACGTCGGTCACCCGAGTTGGTTCTTGGACGAATTCAACCACACCTTCCAAGTTCCTTGGCTCGAACTATTCGTTAACTCCAATTATCTCTGGTTCAACGCCAACCGCAACTGCTACTTACGCACCGGCACTAAACGACGGGTCTTACGAGGTTTACGCCTATATTCCTGGACAAACATCGCCTGACAATTTCGGAACCGCTGTTCGATACGATATCTATGAAGATGGCAACATCGTCTATACCGGATATCTTAACCAAGCGATATTACAGGGCTGGGCTAAGCTCGGAATCCGACGGTATGTCAACTCGAACAACCTAACCACAGGTGCTAGTACCCTCAAGGTTGTATTCAGCAATATTAGTTCATCAACCTCGGACGTCGGCAAATATCTTTATTCAGACGCAGTTCGATTTGTAGGTGCATCCGACACGACGATCAGTTCGACGCCTGTACATGCGTTGATTAAACTCCAACGGTCGTCCGGCGGATCGCCGGTCGACACCAGAGTTGTCATCGTTGCCGATGAGAGCGGTGTCATTCACTGTCTTGACGAGACCGGTAACAGTGACGGAACGACGACAGAGTATTGGAGTTATCCGAGCACCAAACCGGCTGGCACTACAGCAACTAATTGGGATCCTAACCAAGTTTCGACGCTTGATGGTGATGGCCCGGCGGCTGTCATGCCGACGCGGTTCGATCTCAGCACTGCTGTCGTCAGAACGATTAATGATATCAGCTACCTTTGGATTGCTTCGACAAACGGTCGTGTCTACTGCATCAACATGGCTGGTCGAGGTGACTATGTTGCTGGTTCAAAGGTTGGAACAACGACACGTCGCTGGACTTATCCTGACGACTTTCCATCGGTTAAGAAAACCGATACCATTGGTGCGACCCGAGGCAGTCTGGTCTTTGGAGACGCCTCAGACGGTGCAACAGGACCAACTATTTATGTTCCAGCTTATGAGGGACGTATCTACGCGCTTGATGCTCTTGGCAACGATACAACCAAGCAGACCACGCTCAAATGGGCATTTCCGTTAACGACGTCATCTAATCTTCCACCGATTGCGATGACACCATCGCTCGAGTTCGGCAACCTCTACTTCGGGACCCTAAAAAACCCGAATACGGATGGACCTGGTCAGTTCTATGCCATTTCGGCGGCTTCAGGCTCGGTGACTTGGACGCTGAACTCGACGACGAATCCTGAAATCACAGAGACCTTCGACGACTTCCTTTGCGGTCCCGCGACGGTTCCCGGAACGGTGCTCGACTCGGTCACAAATGCGTCGCCGAACACGAACCTTGCAAGTAACCCTGATACGGTCTATATCTTTAACCAAAATCGCTACCTTTATGGTGTGAATGCCTCCACAGGGCGTTTGGTTTTTGACGGATTCGGTCAGCATGCCTATCGAACGAATGAACTGAGCGATGTTAGTGGTGCAAACCTCGGCTTCACGGTGATCAAGACCTATGACCGAAATTCGACACTCGCTAACTTCCCGATCATCATGGTCCCCACCACGAGTGGTCGTATGGTTGGCCTGTTTGCTCGGTCTGGTGAGTTCAATAAGTACACTAACCTAACCGACACTACCGGATCAGCAACCTATCGTTACGCTTACGGTATGACATTGCGGGGCGCGGACGCGACATCGCTGTCTTTCTCCAATGGTTGGATGTATGGCGCAGATGCCGACGGCTTCTTATACGCAATATCGAACACTCAAGGCAATTGGGGCAACGGTGTTAGCGCTCCCGGAACGCAGGAAGTGCCGCCCAATGACCCAAGAGGTACGGTCTATCGACTTGCGAAGATTGGAGTAGTCAAGCAGACGACCTATCAGAAGTTGCGACAAGCGGCTCCGAATAATTACGCCTACTATGATGTAATTACCGCGTTAGATGTTGTGAATTCGACTCTCGGGTTGACAAAGAACCCGCTTGCATTCGAATGGGGCGAGACCGCTTACATTCTGGTATACGATTTCCCCTTCCAAATCACGACTGCGAACAACACGGTTTCGAATCCACCGCAAATCAACATCCAGATCAGTGTTGACGGAAAGGTTGTTCGGTCGATTCCGGTCGATTCTCGTCAGTTCAACAATTCGACATCTGCTCCGCTTCTTGCTTCTCTGCCTGGCGTGAGCGCAGCTGACGCTGCAGCGATGCCCACTGATGCGCGTGCCGATGGATATGCCGTCCTGCCATTCACATTTGAGGCGGGTGGCCCGAATGCACTTCCGCCTGGAAATGCTGAGATCAGCATCACCATGTCGACGAATGCACTCAATACCAATGGAAGGCTAGAAGAAGTAATTCTTGACCCAAGCAAGTCAAAGAAACCATTCTATATGGCCAACCCGCTCGGAATTGTTGTACCGCAGCCTAACGGACAGTTCCTAACCAATCTCGCATACCAACTTGGAGCTTGGGCTGGTGGTAGCGCGACTGATCCAACCAGTGCTGAGAACCTTATCAATGGTTCCCAGAACGTGAATGGATATTATCAGAGTCAGATGGTTGTGCCATCCACCACTGGTCAGCATGGGCAATCTACTGGATCGCAGTTCTACGTCTTTGATCGAAGCTTAATGGCTTACATTAGGCCTCCAGGACCAGCATTATCTGGCGTTCGAGTTGAACGAAACGACTTGGCTTGGCAAGGTGGCGCAAACTCGATCTATAAGCCGTTACCAAGTTCGCTCTATCCCGGCTTCGAGGATCTCCCAACTCGATATCCAAACAACAGTTTGGATTATCCTAACATTGCTCGAGAAGCGGTTCGGTTTACGAAGGATCCTTTGACATCAGCCGAGAATCCGTTGTTAACGGGCGTCAGCTTGAACCCTCCGACGACCTCGTCAGGTGCCTATCTGACCAACGACACGACTGATCCGAACTATATCGATCCATTGAACCGCGTTCTGAATAGAACAACGTTCCAAATTGGAATTGATCTACCTCGGTTCCAACCACCTGTCAACACATCTCAATTGGCATCAAACTTGTTGAGCCAAGACGATTCGACGAACTTGCTACAAGTGAAACACGACTCTGCGGGAAACATCATCCCAGTTCAAGGCTATTTTGGACGAGGACATGTTTTTGTGGACTCAACCGGAACCGGCAAGATGTCCCTGACCTCAAGACAGGCTTACCGATCGTTCAACATGACGACAAACGTCGCACCAGATGAGCGAATCGTCATAGGAACTCCGACACTTGACCTCGGATCACTTGCGTCTGGTTCTGGATACATCAGTTCAAGTTCGTTCGTTCCCGGTCTTCCTTGGACCAATGGAGGAACTCTGAGCGATTTTGGCTACAACCCTTGGACATTGGGGAGCGCCGATCAGAATTCCCGACCCGGAAACTTCTTCCAGCCAATCGAAGTTCGCAACGAAGGAAACGTGAACCTGCTTCACCTTCGGCTAGCGAAAGTAGATGCAGTGAACTACTCCGCTGGAGTGCCATGGCAATTCAATTCTGTCGCGAATGATCCCTACGCATTCTTGGATGCCACATTCGATCTTCATTCTAACGTTGATAGTCAGTACGCTCCGATCATCGGCGGTAGCTCTCGTCAGGTGATTCTCCAGAAACCGCAGGTTACTGATCGAGCTGCCTCTGTATTGAGCGTTAACGCAATTCGCAGAGCCAACGCCAACAATAATGTTTCTGAAGGTCTTGCTAACCCGGCTTATCCAAGCGGCCCCGCAAAGATCTCGGTTTCAATACCGATCGGATTCCCGGTCGGTAGCTACTCGTCGAACCTGATCATGATTGAGGAGCACCATGCTGGAGATCCATGGGGTACGACGTTCAACAACTCAGACGACAACGCGATCTGGCAACCGCTAACTGCTACGAGTGTCGAAACCTACAGTAACCCCATAAAGGTCAGCTTTAACGTTCGTGAAACTCGTATGACGAGTAATGTCACTCAAGGCTCGGCTCCGATAATCGATGCCTCAGGTTACTCATTACTCCCGAGTGGAGCTGTAAATCCTGCGCCTTATGTGAATCTTCAACCTACAGCGATGCGAACGCAAACCGGAAGCTTGGTTGTTGCATGGACATCAAATAGGCCGGACTTCAGCACAAAGAAGACAGACGATATTCCTCCGCTAGATAATCCATATCGAATCTACGTGAATCAGTTGCAGAACTCTTCCACGTTTAATTCGAGTGGCATATCAACGCCGTTTGGTTCCGCTCCTCTGAGAGACCTCAACTTCTTCAATCCTGTGGATCCGCAGCGTTGGTTCTCGTCAAGAGTAGCCGCTTACCCAACAGTGACAACTCAAGGTGAAGCAGATGCTCTGTTCCCAGATCCTGCTAATAACCAAACGCTGTTGAATACAGTCAAGTTTGGCTCGCCAGCGTTGCCTGCTACCGGAGATCACGATCCATTCGATAGTAACGAGGTTAGTGGCCGCCGTGGCACTACATATATGGCATTTGTCGGAGACGCTCAGAAGCAAACCGCTTCTGGTCGACTTGGTCAATCACGAATCTTTATCACTCCAGTTCAGTCTGGCGGCGCGAACGTCACACTCGGCACGCCAATTCCGGTTCCAGATAACACTGAAACTACGAAGAGTAAGCCAGCCGTTGGACTGATCCCGGTTGGAGCTCTCACTGTGTACGGAGCGACGAGCGGAAACGCAAGCTCTTTGTATTACAGCGTTTTTGATGGGTCAAACTGGGTTGATCTTTCAGGAGGAGGCTCAACAACAACTGGACTTTACAGTTATCCGCTGAGTCTCGGCGAAGGGTTCCAGTCGGCTGTTAATCCGTCGTTGACGATGCGTTACTACACCGGTGCCGCATATTCCAATATCAATTCCGGAGATCGTATTGCCGACTTGACATTTGTCGGCAAGCTAAAAGGGATGTCAACCTCGCAAGTCTTTATGGCTCGTATGAAGTTGGACCAATCAACTGGCATGCCCAACTCAACCGCGCCGTTTAGCTTCTTCCCTCAGCAAACGATGGAGCAAGTTACCTTTGAAGGTAGCGGACTCTATCGAACAAGAGGAGTTGCTTGGGACTTGACGGGCACAAATCCGATTGACATTCAGGTGTTCGTCGGAACATCAACTCAAGCTAGCCTAATCACTTCGGGAACGATGCGCATTGACCGAGAGACAGGTTTGGTCACAGGTGACTCGGTGTTCGGTGGTCGTGTTGTCATCGATCCGAAGCTCGGCACGGTTCGGTTGCTGAATGGAGCGCCACCGAAGAACGCTCTGATTAAGGTCACGTACAAGCCGGGATTCATCAGAGTTTCGGCAGGCGGCCCCGCTTCGTACACATCGGTAAGTAGCATGTTCGATCAGAGGTATCTGAGCGAGGTGAACTACTGGTTCTTCGCCTCTGGCGGACCCGTTCTTCCAACTAGCCAGGTTCATAACGACAGATACGTCTACATGATGGGTAGAGCTGCGGCAGGCACCGGCCAAACAGCCCGACCATTCATGAGCACAATGCGCCTAGGGGTTCGCTTGCCTTATCCGGTGCTGACAACCGCGAATGGCGGCGTAGTTTCTCTCAACGTTCAGTTAGTGAGTGGTTCAGCACTTAACGCTTACCAAATTAACCCAGCTCGTGGGCAGGTCTACTTCACGAAGGAAGATGAAGGCAAGATTGTCAACATCACGTACACGTACAACGATGGTAGCGGTAATGGATCGAAGACTTACACGACTGGCGATGTTCCAATTTCGTTCGTGCTCGAAACCTCCGAGGCAGCTATTCCAATCGAACAAGCCGTCAATGAAAGCAATCTTTCAGCATTCCTAGACCCGTTCTCGTATGCCACGACCAATTCTGCGAATAATCTTCGACCACCGCTGATGTGGCTCTTCTATACGAGTACAAGAGCTGGAGGCTCCGATCTTTACTTCCAGACTATTGCACCAAGACTAGGAGCATTCCCGCTCGGAAACTAGCAAAATTGGGGATAAATAAAAAAAAGGGCAGGAACTGAAAAGTTCCTGCCCTTTTGATGTTTATTCGAACTCTTTGATGAGGTTAAATCGTCCTTAGACCGAACCTTGCAACCGCAAGCCGGTTGACATGCTGGTAAACCCTCTGATAACATGGTTTCCCAGTAGGGGGGACAGGTACCGACCAAATGGCGAAGAGGATCACAAGCGTTCTCGGCATCGACGTAGGCAGCACACGTATTAAGGTCTGCGAGATGAAGACTCAGGGTCGGGATCCCATGATCACGGCCATGGGGATCGTAGACACACCAGAAGGTGCTGTTGACCACACAGGCGTATACAACAGCGATGCCGTAGGCAACGCTATTAAACAAGCGCTTGCAAATGCGGGTACTTCATCGAATGCCGTTGTAGTTTCAATTGCTGGACAAGCTTCCGTTCTCGTTAGGACTGTTGAAGTTCCTAAAATGAACGATGCAGAGTTGAAGGAGCACATGCAGTGGGAAATCAACAGGAATATCCCGTTTGCAGAGAGCACCGTTGTTTCGGACTTTAAGCCATTGGGTGGCGACGATCCTAGTTCACCGAACATGGATGTCGTTTTGGCTATCGCACCTCAGTCCGCGATTGATACAATGATCGAATGCGTCAAGAAGGCTGGCAAGCAGACAGCTGCGATTGACGTGGAGCCTCTGAGTGCCGCGCGATCAATTTCGACTAGCTACGACGATGTCTTGGCGAATAAGACGGTTTGTTTGGTTGAGATGGGTGCTAAGACCACTTCGATCAATATTTATCAGGGCTCTAAACTGCTTATGCCTAGGCAGGTCTCGATGGGCGGCGAACATTTCACAAAAGCCCTCTCGGATATGTTGCATCTGTCTCTTCTCGACGCAGAGTCAACGAAGGTGAGCAGCTTGGAGATTCCGCAGGGGATTGGCGCAGCACCTCCTGTCCCGTCATTCGATCCGGTTGGCGGCGAGACACAGCAGTTCCAGCCATATAATCCGTTTTCGGACGATCCGACCCCAGCCTTTGGCGGTAACCCATTTGCGGACACTACTGCTGAAGATTTTGCTCCTGCAGCGCCAGTAGACCCGGTTGCAGATGTAACGCCTGCGCCGGTTGCGGATCCGGAGGTTATGCGGCTCTATAACGCGATAGCTGGCATTCTCGATGAGTTTCTTGCTGAGGTTAGGCGCTCAGTTGATTACTTCCGGAGCAAAGGGGGAGAAGTTGACCTTCTCTTGCTAGCTGGCGGAGGCACAAAGATTAAGGGTTTGGCCCAATTCCTTTCAACTGCGCTAGGAATTGAATGCGAAATGTATGATCCACTGAGAAAGCTAAGCCTAAACGATAAAAAAGTCGCTCCAGGCTTTGCTGAAGAGCATAAAACGGAGTTTGCTATTGCAGTTGGCAACGCTCTCCACGTATTCTTCGACTAAGAAGCAGAATGAAGCTAAATCTACTTCCAACCACCGTTTCAAAAGGAAGACAGGCAAGAAGTGCTTGGGTGTTTTTCTTTATTCTCGTTGCTGCGTCTGTAGGCGGCTCTATCGGAGTGTTTCTTAATTCTACAAATGCTATTAAAAGGCAGAAAGAACGCTTGGAGGCAATTCGGCCAAGTGCTGAGCAAGCAGTCAAGATTTCCAATGAAGCTGATACGATCCTGAGCGACACCAAAACAGTTGCGTTGCTGAAAAATACAGCTCTTGCAAAAGCGATGGTCGCTCACAACACGGCTTATCCAGATGTCTATGACAAGGTCTCGTCGTGGATTCCTAAGTTTTTCCGCGTGACAAGTATGGTGGCGACACCGTCTGACGACAAGACGGTTACAGTGACTCTCACAGGGCTGATTTCGTCATATCAACGCTACTCAGACCTTATGCTCGCGTTGCTGAGAAGTAAAGATGTTCTGAACGTTTCAAGATCTGGTTTTGCGGGTGTGGACACTATTGTTCCCAATCTGTCTGAGGTTGATCAAACTGGACGCCCGCATAAATCTAATGTTGGAGCAATACCGGACGACCCGCTTGATCGATTGAGCTATTTTCAGTCTCAATCTGTTTCTCCTAGCGGATATTTGGGCGTAGGGGGGTTCGGATCTGGAGCTGCAGGGTATCGAGGATCTACACCTGATGAGTCTCAAATCACAGTTGTTCTGACTGTGTCCGGACCGAATCTCATGGTTCCGGTTCCGCGCACAACACTGACGAGCGGTGGCGGTGCAAATACCGCTTCTGCTGGTGGTTTTGGTTTTCCTGGTGGAGGTCCCACTGGTGGTCCGGGAGGACCTAGAGGTGGGCCTAGTGCAGGTAAGAGCCGAGGAGAGACCGACTAAGGGTTTATTCTATGAAATTAAGTGCATTAACAATAATCATCTTAGGCGCCTGCTTAGCGATCGTAATCTTCTCCGGTGTCTTGATTACAGTAGCGATGCCTAACTGGGCCGAAGCGAAGAATATTGCAGGGAGTGTTGAGGCATTTCAGGCTGAAGCTAATAAAATGCCACAGGCGGTCAAGCGTCGACAGAGTGCGATCGATCAGGTTAACGCTGCTGCTGCAAGTTGGCAGATGTTCGTAGCGACAAGAACTCCGTCTGATAATGTCAATACCGGTGGAATCAGTCTTGCTGTCAACGCATGGCAACTATCAGTCCATACGAAGACTTTTCGAAACAATGTTCAGCGAGCAGTCAATGCTCAAGTGAAGAAAGGCGGAGTCAAGGTTATTACCGGACCATATGTCCCTGGGCCTAGCGACGCTCAGGCTGCTGGTGGTCTTCTTGCTAGTTATTACAACTTCGGGCCAATTGCATTTCCTGTCGTGATATATGATCTTGGCACTGTCACGGTCCAAGGTACCTATAAAGAGATCTGTGCGAATGTTCGGGCTTGGGCCAATATGCCGAAGTATCTTGCTGTAGCGAGCGGGTTAAGAATTGACGGAACGTCACCGCAGCTCACGGGTACTTATCAAGTTTCGGTTGTCGGATTCATAAAGGGTTCTGATATCTTCCCTAACGTGCCTGAAGGCGCTGGTGGCGCCGCTGGCTCTGCTGGAGGTTTTCCAGGTGGTGGTTTCCCTGGTGGTGGTTTCCCTGGTGGGGGATTCCCAGGTGGCGGCCGTGTTCCAGGCGGCTTACCTGGTGGTGGTCCATCGTTTAGCACGGGTGGTCGTGGGTAATGGTGATGAGCAAGTTTAAGGTTAACCAATTAGTGGATATTCGGCTTGTGGGTTCTATAGGTTGTGCGCTTCTGATGTGTGCATGTGCGACCGTCGCGACGGAAGACCCAGATGTTCCTGCCCCTCCTAAGCTATCGAAGTTTAGCGGTCCAAGCTCCGTTGCTGCAGGTCTTCCAATTAGCCAATTGGAAGATAAGGGGCAGCTGAGAACGCTGGTTGCATCAAAATCTTCGGCTTTTGGAGTACGGCAAGATCCATTCGCACTTATGCCCGAAGAAGCTCAGTTCGAAAAATTACAGTCGACCGAACGAATGTTTCAGGTCATCGGCGGTTTTAGGACGGAGTACAAGCAGCCAGTTGATGCAGAGACCCTTGCTCCAACAATTGAGGCGCAACCGTACCGCAGATTATCTGGAATCGTTGTCGGGGATTCTGTAGTCGCAATTATTGAGATGGGTGACGGTACATACATTGTACGCCCCGGGCAAAAAATTCCAAACAGCGAATGGACCGTTGTTTCAATTGATGAGGATAAGGCTGTTCTAAGGAGATCTGGTGATCGTCTTCCAAAAGAGATTATTGTTCGCCTGGAAACTCCTCGTTTTGGGACTTCAGGGAATTCTGCAATACCAGGCGGTCCTGGTGGTGGAATCCCGGGACCAACAGGGGCTGGCTTCCCTGGTGCCGGTCGTGGGAATAAAGGAAGCGAAGGTTTTGGAGACTGAAGCTTGACCCCTGTAAATATGCCAATTTCAACAAATAATAGTGTAAGTTAAATAGAGTTCGGAGAATCAAATGAACAGAACCGTAAAATTCGCGCTAAGCGCCGCACTAGGAGTGATGCTTTTCGGCGCACTACCGGGCACCGTTCACGCGCAAGACGATATCAGCACGAAAATTATTCCTTCGTTGGAATATGAACAAACAGACGTTCGAGAGGCTCTCCGAGCTCTCTTTAAGGTTGTAGGTGTTTCTTTTACCATCGCACCTGAAGTTCAGGGGTATGTGACCGTCAGTTTGAAGAATGTTACGTTTGAGACCGCTTTGCAGAATATTACAAAGCAAGTTGAGGCGACCTACCGTATCGAAGGTGGCGTCTATCAAATCGTAAAACGCGAAGATAACGCTGTTCCACAGCCGGGCGATACAACAGCGCCAGTTCAAACCTCCACTAAGGTTGTTAGACGTATTAAAATCCGTTCTGCAGACCCACTATTTATCGCAATGATGATCGGCTCGCAGAACGGTAGCCAGAATTGGACCGGATACCCTGAAATGTCCACTCTTTCGAAGACTGGTAGTGGTGGCGGTTTCGGTGGCGGCCAAAATGGTGGCGGCGG
>DDEQ01000006.1 GCA_002336105.1 Chthonomonas sp. UBA1950
TGAATCTGGATCAGCTTGAGCCTCGCGAAGCTGATCTGCGGTGATCACGTTAAATTGGACATGATGCCCATTCAGCCTAAAATATCCCCGAATCAGTTGGGCTAGGCGTGCGATCCCGTCTTCGTTGGCTAGAGCGTTCGGCGTGAACTTCTGGTTGAGGAGCGTTCCGCCCGTTCTCAAGTGATCCATCTTTGAAGCAGATCGCATCACGGCGGTTGGACCGTGTCGGTCAGCGCCTTGGACAGGCGAAATGCCCTCTGAAACAGGGGTCCAAGCATGTCTTCCATCTGGGGTAGCACCAATCACGCTTCCGAAGTAAACATGGCAAGTTGTCGGCAACATATCGATGTGGTACTCGCCACCTCGTCCATTAGGCCGACTATCAACCGCGCTGAAGAAAGCTTCGAAACACTGGCGCATGATGTCATCGGCAGCGTCGTCGTCGTTTCCATATCTCGGTGTTTTGTTGAAGAGGCGAGCCCGGAGCGGTTCCTGATTCTGAAAGTCTGTATCAAGGGCAAGCTTCAGTTCACCTAATGGGAGAGTCTTGTTCTCAAATACATGAGTCTTGATTGCGGAAAAAGAGTCGGTGATCGTGCCAATACCAACGCCTTGAATGTACGAAGTGTTGTAGCGCGCTCCACCAGCGTTATAGTCCATGCCCTTTTTGATGCAATCGTCTGTGATCAGCGAAAGGAACGGGGCAGGCGCATACTTTGCGAACATCCGTTCGATAATGCTATTTCCTCGAACCTTGATTTCGACGAAGTGGTTTACCTGAGCTACCCAAGCTTCAAAAAGATCGTCAAATGTTTCGAAATCAGCCACTCGTCCAGTTTTTGGACCAAGCTGTTTGCCTGTTCGTGGGTCGAAACCATTGTTTAGCGTGAGTTCGAGAAGCTTCGGTAAGTTGAAATAGCCTGTGAGAATGTAGGCTTCTTTTCCGAACACGCCAGTTTCAACACAACCACTTGTGCCTGCCTGCCGCGCATCAATTAGGTCCTTCCCTTGTCTGAGGAGTTCTTGGACAACAGCATCGGCATTGAAAACCGAAGGAAAACCGTAACCGTGACTAATCACTCTAGCTGCAGCTTTCACAAACGCGTCTGGGTTTTGCGCCGAAACCTGCACATTGTTGCTTGGCTGCAATAGATGCATCTCATCGATGACATCTAGGAGAAGATAGGAGACATCATTGACACCGTCTTTTCCATCTGGCGTCAGACCACCAATGTTAATGTTGGCGAAATCGGTGTAGGTACCCGACTCAGCTGCAGTGACCCCAACCTTTGGAGGAGCAGGATGATTATTGAACTTGATAAAGAAGCATTCCAAAAGCTCTTTAGCTTGTTCGTAGTCGAGTGTTCCAGCCGAAATTTCTTGGGCGTAATACGGGTTAAGGTGCTGATCGAACCTACCTGGACTATAAGAGTCCCAACCGTTGAGTTCAGTTACCACAGCAAGATGACAGAACCAATAACTCTGAAGCGCTTCCCAAAAGTCGCGCGCCGGTTCGGCTGGAACATGATCACAAACTTCGGCAATCTTCAGTAACTCGGTTTTACGAATTGGGTCTGCATCTATAGCCAATTGCCGAGCTAATGAAGCGTGGCGTTTTGCAAATAGAATGCACGCATCGGCAGCGATGTCCATCGCCATCAACTGCTCGTTGCGATCGACAGCCAGCGGATCATTTTTGAAGTCTAGGCGGCTGATGGCTTTCGCAATATCTTGCTTCAAACCATTCAACCCTTTCTCGTAAATCTTGCCGTCTGCAACAGTGTGCCCTGGCGCCCGTTGCTCCATGAACTCGGTGAAAATCCCTGCCTCGTAAGCGTCTTGCCAATCCTCCGGCAAAACGTCAAAGAGACGATCTCTCATTGATCGACCATGCCAATAGTCGATTACCTTGTTCTCATAAGCTGATCGAGCGTCTGCTGGCACCTTGTACGATGTCTTTTCGCGAGTATCGAGGATATGGAGATCCTCTAGACTGTGACATGTGAGTTCTGGAAAAGTCGGAACCGCCTTTGGACTGGGTCCACGTTCGCCCACAATCAGTTCGTTTTCGCCAAGAAAGATAGTCTTATGTTCGCAAAGATAGTGGAATGCCTTTGCACGCATGACAGGCGTTGAATACTTGCCATCGTTCTGCTTATAGAACTCAGTCATCAATTCAGCTCTTTCCGAGCTGATTGAGGGGAGCGCATCAAGGCTTGCCGATCGAAGGATGCTTACGCGATCAGTCATGATTTGTTTTTCAGATGGACATCAAGGCCGTAGCCTTGGAGGATTTCAGCGGCGTGGAGGACTTCTTCAATCTCTGGTTCTCGGAAACTTGCTGGTTCTGGCATTCCAAGTTTGAGATGCTTCTGACGTCCGAGTTGATGATAAGGCAGGAGCCAAACAGGATATTGCTTCGGTAGCAGACTGATGAAGCAGCCAAAGGCATGTAGATCAGAGTCCGAATCGTTAAACCCAGGAATAAACGGAATCCTTATCCAAACATTAGCATTGGCCTCCGCGAGAGCAACCAGATTCTCTAATATTCTTTCGTTTGATACGCCTGTCTTTTTGCGGTGTCGCTCGTCATCCATCTGTTTCAAGTCATATAAAAACAGATCCGTATAAGGCTGTATCATCAGGAAATCTTGCTTGCGTGCAAATCCACAAGTGTCGATTACAGTCGAGATTCCGATTTTTTTACAGGCCTGAACGAGCTGCAACAGATACCTTGGATGCGTCATCGGTTCGCCGCCGCTAAACGTAACCCCTCCCCCAGATTCATCATAAAAGGGGCGATCACGGATAATCTGAGCAATCACCTCACCGACGGAAATCGATTCACCGATAAATTTGCGTGCGTCGGTTGGACACACCGTTACGCAACTCCCGCATCGGTCGCACTTTGACTGATTTGGGAACGGTTGATCAGGCGAGATCAACTCCTTTGGGCAAGCCCCGGAACAGGCTCCACAATGTAGGCAACGATCTTGATCGTAACTTACCTGAGCGAGCGGCAGTTGACTCTCTGGATTGTGGCACCAGGAACATCGGAGCGGGCACCCTTTTAGGAATACCGTTGTGCGTATGCCAGGGCCATCGTCGCTACAAAAGCGTTGCACATTAAAAACGTGAGCGCTGTGAACTAACTCCACTTTAGGCTGAAAGGAAATCGTGCTAGACACGATATTTTCATTATGTTTGCTTCTGATTCACATTCGTTTAATGTTAAACGAATGTGCGTCGATTGTAGCTAGAAATTCGAATGGGAGATCAATCACTAGCCGATGATTTCGAAGTTCACATTTAGCAAACAGCGGATGGTCTAGGTGAATCACTGAAAGCCAAACTCTCAAAAAAAACTCTACCTACTATAAGTTCAGTAGCAGATGATTTCTGGTTTCGGAGCACCACCAGTGCTTTTAAGGACGCAAACTGGCTTGTTTGAAAGGAGCTTATGAAAGGGTAGTTGTCTATGCAACCTCAGGCGACTACATTGTTAGCATAAATCAGTCTTGGAGAGGCTTCGCTTTTCAAGTATTCGAATCCGAATATCTCGATGGTGTATTCGGAAGGAACTTGACAGTTACTGCCAAACTTTTGCAGTAACTGTCAGCTAAAAAAGCTAGTAAACGATCCGCTCGAAACAGAGCCTAACATGTCCTAGCCTTCTGGATAGAGATTACGCATCAGCATTTTGATCGTGCCTCTCAGCTCGCGGTCGTAGTGCATTAGTTCGCTGATTTTTTGGTAACCGTGCATCATCGATGTGTGATCACGATCTCCAAAGATTCCTCCGATATGCTTCCAAGAATCGCCGCGAATCTCTCTGGAAAGAAAAACGGCAACGTGCCTTGCTTGAACAATCGGAGCCTTCCGTGAAGGCCCTTTCATCTCATCGGTTGAGATTCGAAAATGGGTTCCAACCGCTTCCATGATAGTTTCAACACTCGGCTTAGCCAAGACTCCCGCACGGTAATGCTGATCGACAATTCGTAAAGCCAAGTCCATTGACATTGTCGCCGAATCTACGCTTGCGACTGCAGCCAACTTGGTCAGAGCCCCTTCGAGCACGCGAATGTTGCCAGGCACGCTTTCGGCAAGAAACATTGCAACACTCATATCCAGTTCGATGCCTTCCTGAGAGGCTTTACTCAGTAGGATCGCACATCTAGTCTCGGTATCTGGCATCTGTATATCAGCCACCAAACCAGATTCAAACCGGGATCTGAGGCGCTCGTCCATCAGATACAGGTCGCGTGGAGGACGGTCACTGGTTAAAACTATCTGCTTTCCGAGGCTGTGCAGGTAGTTAAACGTGTGAAATATCTCTTCTTGAGTTTTGTCACGGCCAGCGATCAACTGGATATCATCCACAAGCCATATTCCGACCGATCTTTGCGCTCGGCGAAACTGCTCAATCTTGTTGTTCTGTAAAGCGGTGACAAATTCTTCAGCGAATTGCTGTGCTGTAATGTACACCAACGGAAAGCGGGAGCTTTGACTGAGCAACTCACGCGCTATGGAGTGCAAAAGATGCGTCTTTCCTAGTCCACTCGGGCCGTAGATGAACAGAGGGTTATATTTGCCTCCAGGGTTAGCAGCCACGGCTTTGGCGCCTGCTACTGCATATCTATTGCTTTGGCCAGTAACAAACGTTTCAAATGAAAACTTTGGAGAAGGCTTGAAGCTTTGAACATCAGTTGCAACGACAGAAACCGCTGCGGATGGAGTCTCGATTTTGTGCTGTGTTTTCTCTCGGGCTTCGAGAATGAGTTCAACTGTAATCGGTTCTCCCACTTCGTCAGACAGAAAACTCTGAATAGTGGACAAGTACCGCTCTCGAACCCATTCTTGTACGAACTTACCCGGCACTCCGATCTCGAACGTGCTCATTTCGTACCGAATAGGTTTCAGTGGGCGAATGAAACGCTCAAACCATGCTGACGGGATCTCCGGTTGGAGCCTTCTGATCGCCGAAGCCCAAGACCTTTGGAGCACTACAGTTCGATCGTCATCTTCAAAGGTCAATTGGTCTTTCATAGCTCAAAATCTAAGCGAAATCGCTTAGCAGGGTGTCGATTATACACGGCAAATCTCAAATGAGTTATTTTTCAAAGGTTCATATATGGGTGAAAAATAACTTGCAAATCGATTCAGAACTACTGAAGAATAAATAAGAACCTTTTCCGCCTTTTTTCATTGTTTTTCTCTTCTTTTTACAATATAGAGAAGAATGACTGACATGCGTCTACACGAATGTGTGTTAGGTTAACCTAGCTTCAATCAAGTGATTCTGTAAGGAAACCGAATTAAAGTTTAACTTAAAAATCACTGTTAAATATACTGGGTCAAGCGAAATCGATTTTGCAACATTCGATAGTTTTTACAACTCTATCTGCCACTCTCATTTCCCGCTGAAAACAACATAGCCCTTGACTTTACATGTCCCAAAAAGGGATGCTTTACTGTTCTTGGAGTTTAGTACTCTTATGCATATTGAAGGGAGACCGGCAAGGAGAGAAGACTTAGCAGTAATGCTGTCGCTAAGTGTGCCTCCTGAAGCAAAAAATGATGCGGCTAAAATTCATGCCGCTACCGAGGTTTGGCACGGATTATGGGACTCGTTCAGTCCCGATGGAATAGTGCTTGAGGACCTCTCGAATGGTGAGCCTGAGACAGTTGGCTTCATGCTCGGCGTTTACGTGACTGATGAAGCTTATAGAAAGCACATCATCAACGCGGACTCGCCTGGCCTGCTTGAGCGAATTGTTCAGGCAGAACAGCGGACACACACCATCGCGCTTCCCCCTGAACGTGTCGGAGTCGCTAATTTCAAAGATGGTCTCAACCTGATGGTTTGTTACATCGGATGGGCAGGCGATGACTACCAAACTGAGTCAACAACAAAGATTCGTGGTGCAGTTGCCAATGCGTATATCGAACACACGGGAGGCAACCGCGTCAAACGGATGTTTGGTGAACTAGGCGGCGAAAAGCTGCTCTCGCTCATGTTGCGTCTCGGCTGCAAAGTTCTCAATGACTACAAACAATGGGCTTCAACGAACGGTTGCCTGGAAGCCCCGAAACGGCCGTATCTTGTTGGGATTTCGAAAGAAGATGCATTGCAGTCAGAGAACTATTGGTTGTCTCGAGTGTTCAGCTACTTCCCTCCCGTCTTTCGATTTACCGAGAGCCAAAGAGACATTTTGTTGTTGGCACGAGATGGCTTAACTGATGTTGAGATCGCACAAGTCTTGGACACCACGCCTGATGCGGTCAAAAAACGTTGGACTAGCATTTACAGCCGTGTCAATCGTCTGAACCCCAAGTTGCTCCCCGAACAACGAGTAGTCGGAAGGGGGCAAGAGAAGAGGCGAGCGCTTCTTGCGCATCTGAGGCATCGCCTTGAAGAACTCAGACCCTATACGCCTTCAAAAAGGTAACCTCTGGCGAATCGCGCTTGCGATGGAGAGATTTTATTGATCGACATCCACCGTATTCTTGAACTTATGCCGCATCGCTATCCGATGCTTCTCGTTGATCGAATCGTTGAAATCAGCGAGGACGGAAGCAAATGCCGTGGTCTCAAAAACGTTACTATCAACGAACCTTTTTTCCAGGGCCACTACCCCGGAAAACCGATCATGCCAGGCGTCCTCATTTTAGAGGCCATGGCACAAGTGTCTTCCGCCATTCTTTTGACCGGAGAAAGACAAGGCATGATCCCGTTGATTGGAGCAATTGACGACGTCAAGTTTAAGCGAATCGTTCAGCCTGGTGACCAGTTGATCGTGGACTGCGAAATCCTTTGGATTCGAGGCACCATTGGCAAAATCAAAGCAGTTGGAACTGTTGACGGCGATGTTGCCGCGCAGATGGAAATGACATTCAAACTCAAGCCAAGGGACGCATAGCTTGCCAAAGATTCATCCTCTCGCATACGTTGATCCAAAGGCCGAACTTGCCGAAGACGTCGTCGTCGGACCTTTTTGCAACGTTGAAGCCAATGTGGTTATCGGATTAGGATGCACTCTTGACTCCCACGTGACAGTCAAACATCACACAACAATTGGAGAACGGAACTTCATAGGTCAAGGTGCTGTCATTGGCGGAGATCCTCAATCGACAGGATACAAGGGTCAAGACACCTTTTTAGTCATTGGAAATGACAACGTTTTCCGCGAATACGTCACGATCCACAGGTCGATGACAGAAGGTAAAACCACCCGCATCGGCAATCACAACTTTATCATGGCTTATGTCCATCTCGGACATGACGTGACACTGCATGACAACATCACGATGGCTAATAACTCAGGGGTTAGTGGTCATGTCACGATTGAAGATCGAGCCGTCATCGGTGGCATGTGTGGAATTCACCAATTTTGCAGGATAGGAAAAGTGGCAATGGTTGGCGGAATGAGCCGCATCACCCGTGATGTGCCTCCATTCATGCTGGTAGAAGGCATCAATCAGGAAGTTCACGATATCAATGCTGTCGGGCTAAGACGAATTGGAATCACCCAAGAGTCAAGGCTTGCCATGCACAAAGCCTGTAAGGTGCTTTACAAAAGCCAGATTGGTCTGTCAAACGCCATTGAGATCGTCCTGAAGGAAGTTCCAAATACGGACGAAATCAAGTATTTGCTCGACTTCGAGCGTCGTCGTTTCAATGGCCGAAATGGACGTGGCGACCAGCCTTAAGGTTGCAATGCAGTTTCAAAACTAAGTAGGATCTACATCAGTCAGGACTTTTACACAGACAAAATGGCTTTCAAGCTTGAGATCAATAACGAAATGCCAAAGCGACGAGTGCAACTCGGCGCTAATACCTTCCCATTGTCGGAAAACTATGTCGCCCGAGATCCTGGCACCTAACCTGTAGACATTCTCAAACACAATACTAAAGAGGTTCGCCAGCGAGGTGAGCCTCTTTTCTTTTTGCGCTATGTGATACCGATTACGATGTTAACCATTTCTACTACTCGACAACCTGCAACCGATCTTGGATTCTTGCTCCACAAGAACCCAGAACGAGTTCATGAATTTAGTTTGCCATTCGGGACTTGTCACATTTTGTATCCCGAAGCAAATGAATCCCGATGCACCGCAGCGATGTTCGTTAACATTGACCCGGTTCGGTTAGTACGTGGAAAAGGTGAAGCCAGCGGAGCGATGGACCAGTACGTGAACGATCGCCCTTACACGGCGAATTCTTACATGAGCGTAGCCATTGGTGATGCTCTTGGAACTGCCCTGGGTGGAAGGTGTAAGCAAAAGCCAGAACTAGTAGATGAGCCTCTTCCCCTAGAAATTCGGATACCAGTCATCGCTTGTCGTGGCGGAGAGGGCAGACTCGTCGAGTTGTTTGGTCCCCTGGGTTACAAAGTCGAATCAATCCATCTCCAGTTGGATTCGCAATTCCCTGAGTGGGGAGAAAGCATCTATTTTGATGTTAAGCTCTCCGGCAGTCAGACTGTACGCGATTGCCTACGGCACCTCTACATCTTGCTACCTGTTCTCGACGCAAAGAAGCACTACTACATGGATAAACAGGAGATCGATAAGCTGGTGGCGAAAGGCGCCGGGTGGCTTGAGCAGCACCCGCTTAAAGAGTGGATTGTGCG
Organism: Chthonomonas sp. UBA1950; assembly: GCA_002336105.1. GTDB lineage: Bacteria > Armatimonadota > Fimbriimonadia > Fimbriimonadales > Fimbriimonadaceae > Fimbriimonas. The sequence continues at coordinate 8,634 of DDEQ01000006.1, forward strand.
TAGTTACCTCGGCAGAAAACCTTCCTTAATGCTACAAGCACTGGAGCAACTCTCAAATGCTGAGGAGGAAATAGCTTTGATCGAATCCAGCTCAACTGATGAAGACCTTGTGCCGGAACCAAGAAAGCAGAACCTTCACCAGCAACGGCACGATCGCATTGTCGAGGTCGTTCGCGATTTGGCACCTAAAACTGTGGTTGACCTCGGTTGCGGCGAAGGAAAGTTGATCAGAAAGCTATTGAGGATCAAGGATATCACTCGAATCTTGGGGATGGATGTCAGTCTGATCGATCTAGAGAAAGCAGAACGTAAGCTACACCTTGAAGATGCGGGGCCGAAGCTAACCGAGCGAATTCAGTTGATACACGGAAGTTTGATGTATCGAGATCGTCGGATCGAGGGCTTTGATCTCGCGACGGTTGTCGAGGTTATAGAGCACCTCGATGCCGCGCGACTTGCAGCTTTTGAAAAGGTTGTATTCCAATTCGCGAGACCCCAAACGGTATTGGTCACAACGCCAAACCGTGAGTACAACGCTGTGTATGGCATCAACGACGAATTGAGGCACTCTGACCACCGATTTGAATGGACGAGGGACGAATTCCAATCTTGGACTATGAAGATTTGCGAAGCTTACGGATATGAGTGCCGGGTCGAAGGCATTGGAGAGACGCACGACACCTTCGGCTCTCCAAGCCAAATGGGGGTTTTCACTAGATGAGAATAGATTTACCAGAACTATCCGTCGTCATGATTATCGGTACGAGCGGAAGCGGCAAGTCTACGTTTTGCAGAAAGCACTTCCTGCCAACCGAGACTTTAAGTAGCGACTTCTTTCGCGGCCTAGTGTCAGACGACGAGAACCGACTGGACATTTCAACCCAGGCGTTCGACAGTTTGCATTATGTGCTTTCGAAGCGTCTGGAGTTAGCAAAGCTAACTGTTATCGACGCAACAAACGTTCAGAAGGAAGCACGGGCGCCAATCCTCAAGCTTGCTGAGAAGTACCACGCTCTCAAAATTGCAATCGTTCTCGATGTGCCTGAGCAAGTCTGCATTGAACGCAATAAGCTTCGTGCGGATCGACAATTTGGAGCAAACGTCATCTATACGCAGCATCGAGACTTGAAGGCGTTCTTTAGGCACAGAAAGTCTGAGCGATTTCATAAGGTCTATGTCTTAAAACCAGAAGACATTGATTCAGTGGAAATCACTCGATCACCGCTATTCTCAAAACGACACGATGAGCATGGACCTTTCGACATCATCGGGGATGTTCACGGGTGCATGTCAGAACTTAGCGAGCTTGTCACCAAGCTTGGTTGGCAACTTGAACCTGAGCTTTCCCATCATGATCGGCGGAAACTCGTTTTTGTCGGGGATCTCGTCGACCGTGGCCCTGATCCTGTTGGCGTTCTGCGATTCGTGATGAGTGCCGTCAAGTCAGGAAACGCGTTAGTTGTTCCTGGAAACCACGACGTGAAATTGGCAAAGGCCCTCAATGGTTCAGACGTCAGTCAAGGTCACGGACATGCCGAAACGATGAAAGCACTTCAAAAGGAAGCTCCCGACTTTCAAGAGGAGGTTCGTGTCTTTCTACATGATTTGACGAGTCACCTAATGCTAGACGATGGAAAGTTGTGCGTAGCTCACGCAGGAATGCCAGCCGAGATGCAAGGTAGGGGTTCTGGTGCAGTTAGAAACTTTGCCCTTTACGGCGAAACGACGGGCGAAGTTGACGAGTTCGGTCTTCCTGTTCGCTACCCTTGGGCAGAAGACTATCGTGGATGTGTTGCTGTTGTTTACGGGCACACCCCTGTGCCGGAAATCGAATGGATCAATAATACGGTAGACATCGACACAGGATGCTGTTTTGGTGGTGCGCTGACGGCACTTCAGTGGCCCGAACGGAACTTCGTTCAAGTGACCGCAAAGGAGACCTATTGTGAGCCTGTTAGGCCACTTCAGGTTCAGATGCCTGTATTCAGCGCTCAGCACGAACTCGACACAATGCTCGACCTTAACGATGTCATGCAACAAAGAGTTGTGGAGACTTCCCTTTCCGGTCGTGTGCTAGTTCGTGATGAGAACAGATCTGCAGCGCTGGAAGTTATGTCACGGTTTGCTACCGACCCCAAGTGGATCGCGTATTTACCGCCGACAATGTCTCCGTGTGCGACAAGTCAGGAATCTGGATTCCTTGAGTACCCGACAGAGGCATTTAGCTATTACCGCGAGAACGGCCAATCACAGGTGATTTGCGAAGAAAAGCACATGGGGTCAAGGTCTGTGGTTGTCCTCGCTCGAAACGCAGATGCTGCTCGACAACGTTTCGGTGTTGAGACAGGCGAATCTGGGGTCATCTTGACTCGAACAGGACGACGTTTCTTCGAAGATGCATGTATCGAAGCCGAACTAGTCGGTCGATGGAACCAAGCTTTCGAACCGTTGATGAATGAACTAGAGTCTGACTGGCTGATCTTGGACGCGGAGTTAATGCCATGGTCTGCAAAAGCCATTGGATTGCTGAAGTCTCAATATGCTCCCGTGGGATCTGCCGCAACTGCTCATTCGGCTTTTTTGGATGAAGTTATCACCAGGACTGAGGCAAGATCGATTGATGTCACTCAGCTTAGTTCGCTTGGAAAGAGAAAAGTAGATTCCGCAAGTAAGTTTGTGGATGCTTATCGACGCTATTGTTGGACCGTAAACTCGGTCGACGATTACGTCCTTGCTCCATTTCATATACTGGCAAGTGAGGGTCGATTGCACACTGATCAGCCACACATTTGGCACATGGAGACTCTAGCAAAAGCTTGCGAAAACGAGACAACGCTTAGAAAAACTCCAACCATGACGGTCCGTCTTGACGACGAAACATCAGTAGCCGAGGCGTGCGAATGGTGGCGAAATCTCGTTCAAAATGGTGGCGAAGGAATGGTGGTTAAGCCTTGGGATTTCATTGCGCGGAAAGGTTCGCACCCGATTCAACCTGCAATCAAATGTCGCGGTCCAGAATATCTGCGCATTATCTACGGCCCAGAGTATTTGGCACCAGAGAACTTGTCTCGTTTGCGAAATCGAGGATTAAGCCGTAAGAGAGGCTTGGCGATGAAAGAGTTCGCACTCGGAATTGAAGCATTGAATAGGTTTGTTCGCCGCGAGCCGCTTCGACGTGTACACGAATGTGTATTTGCTCTGCTTGCACTCGAAAGCGAGCCTGTTGATCCGCGCTTATAAGCTCGAACCCACCCTCGCAATCTAAGTTTTACGAGGGTGGGTTCTTAGCGGAAAACGGGTCAATAACTCGTAATGTGATAGTCGACGAATGAACGAATGCTTGCCGCATTCGTGTGTGCGGATAGTAGGTCTTATCATGATCACCGCCACAACTCCTTCTTACGTTTCGGTACTCGGTCGGGTCCGTTCCTATGCTGAATTCGAGGAAATGATGCTCCTCGGAATGATTGACGAGAGCGGAACTTTGCAACCACCACCACAGCCTCATTCGAACCGAGTACCACGAGCTCCCATGACATCTCTCGACATTTTGAACGAAGCTTACGATTACGAAAAGCCATCATCTTTCACTCGCGGTCTTCGCGTCGAGATGACTGGTGCCAGCACACTTTATGTTTCAGGCACAGCGAGTATTGATGGAGCTGGAGTCACCGTTCATGTCGGTGATCTACGCGCCCAGCTTTGGCGAACCTATCGAAACATCTCTCGCCTCTTGGAATCAGAAGGTGCGAACTGGCATGATATCGTCCGAACGAGTTGCTACTTGCGCGATATTGAACGCGACTATAAAGACTTCAACGAAGTGAGGACCGAGTTTTTCAACTGGCTAAAACTAGATCCACTCCCTGCGAGCACCGGCATTCAGGTGCGGCTCTGTAGAGAAGATCTTCTCGTCGAGATCGAAGCGATAGCGGCTTTACCTAACAATAGGTAGGGATTTCTGCAAGATGCGTTTATCTCTTAGCTAGGAACAGTCTTGCACTGTAATCGAAGACACTATGAACTCATAATAGTAATTAGTGTCTTCTCACCTCTTTGATGTTCTTGCAGATCGAGTGCTGGTTTACGACGGTGCTATGGGCACCCAGATTCAGGCGGCGCAATTAGTTGATGCAGACTTTACGTTATCGGGTCAATACTCTGGAGAAATTAAAGTAGCGGCAGAACGAACCGAAGGCAAAGTTCTAGACGGCTGTAACGAGATACTCAACATCACGCGCCCAGAAGTCATCGAACAGATTCACGCGAAATACCTCACGGTGGGGGCAGACCTTATCGAGACCAACACATTTGGCTCAACGAGTATTGTCCTTGCTGAGTACGGCATCGAAAACTTGGTTTACGAAATCTCGTATCGTGCTGCAGAGATTGCAAAACGAGCGACCGCCAAATACTCGACGACAGACAAGCCGAGGTTCGTCGTCGGAGCACTCGGTCCAGGCACGAAATTGATTTCATTGGGCCAAACGAGTTGGGAAGAGATTGAAAACACCTATTTTGAGAGTTTTCTTGGCTTAATCGAAGGTGGAGCTGATGCCTTGCTAAGTGAGACGATGCAAGATCTGCTCGCGCTCAAAGCTACTCTTGTTGGAGCCATCCGGGCAATGAAAACCGCCGGTAAACGACTTCCCTTGTTTGCTCAGGTCACAATGGAACAAACAGGAACGATGCTAGTCGGTTCGGACATGTCTGCCGCGCTTAACGTTATCGAGTGTTTCCCCGAAGTCACGGCACTCGGACTTAACTGTGCAACCGGCCCTGTTGAAATGGCGCAGCACGTTCGGTTCTTGGCGGAAAACTCAACTAGACCAATCTCAGTTTTGCCTAACGCTGGACTTCCGGTCATGGAAAAAGGTCGTGCTGTTTATAAGCTTCAACCCGAAGAACTAGCGTCTCACCACGAGCGGTTTATCAGCGATTTCGGCGCAGCCATGGTGGGTGGGTGTTGTGGAACGACTCCCGACCATATTGAAGCGGTTGCTAAAAGAGTTGGCGGTCGAAAGCATAGCAATGTTGCCCATTGGCAGAAGGTCAAAGCTCTGTTCCCTGGGTTCGATTTCAAAGTACGAACTCAAGAACAAGCTGAAACGCTGCAACTTGTGGGTTGCTCTTCCCTCTACAGCTTTCAACCCTACAAGCAAGACTTGTCTTTCCTCATCGTCGGAGAAAAGACAAATGCTAATGGCTCAAAAGCCTTCCGAGAAATGCTTGCGGCCGAAAACTGGGATGGGCTTACAGAATTAGCTCGCGAACAAGAAGCTGAAGGGTCTCACGTTCTTGACGTGTGTACCGCTTTCGTTGGTCGCAACGAAGAACGCGATATGCGAGCGCTACTGAGTCGTTACAACCGCCACATTACCGTTCCAATCATGGTCGACTCGACGGAAGTGAACGTGATGGAAGCCGCCCTGCAAACACTAGCGGGCAAGTGCATTCTGAACTCCATTAACTTTGAAGATGGCGAGACCCGCGCACGGAAGGTCCTTGAGCTTGCTACAAAGTACGGGGCGGCTGTCGTTGCCCTTACTATCGACGAAGATGGCATGGCAAAGTCAGTGGAAAAGAAGGTTGAAATAGCGGGTCGGTTGCTGGACCTAACCCGTGAATATGGCCTTCCTGATCATGATGTTTTCCTCGACTGCCTCACCTTTACGCTTGGTTCGGGCGATGAAGAATTCCGAAAATCCGGCATGGCAACGCTAGACGCCATTGCCGAGATTCGGACAAAGTATCCGCTTGTGAACTCAATATTAGGAGTCTCAAACGTGAGTTTCGGGCTCAAACCTGCGGCAAGGAAAGTTCTAAACTCGGCGTTCCTTCACTTCGCAAGAGAAGCCGGACTCACGAGTGCGATTGTTCACTTCAGCAAGATCCTGCCTGAAACCAAAATTGAGCCGGAGATTTGGCAAGTCGCATCTGATTTGGTTTATGATAGACGGAAGTTTGAAGCTGAAACGGTCGCCTAACTTTGATTGCACTTATCGGCGACGAACTACGTAGGGAAACGTTGACGTGAGAAATCGGGCGCTATCGTTGCTAGACTATTCAGCTAAGGTCGGATCGCTTTTTGGTGTTCCGATCCGATTGCACATCACGATCGTTTTTTTTCTTATTCCAGCTCTCCGTAATGCTGGCAACCACCCACTCCTTGCCGCTGAGCTGTCGTTTCTGATCGTCCTTTCAATCCTTGCTCACGAACTAGGACATGCTCTCGTTGCCAAGAAATATAACCTTCCGGGACTGTCCATTATGCTGCACGGTTTTGGCGGCTTTGCGATGTCCTACGGGCCAAGATCTCCTAAACAATCCATTCGCATTTCGGCCGCTGGGCCAGCTGTGACCTTAGCTGTTGGCATTCTTTCGTTGCTGATTTCAAAGTTTGTTTTTGGTCGAATTGAAGCTATTTGGGCCGGCGAACAAACTTGGGTGTTTTACGCACTTGGAATCATCAGCATCGAGCTTGCGTTCCTCAATATGTTGCCGATGTTTCCGCTCGACGGTGGTCAGATTCTGGCTGCTCTGCTGAATACAAGGTTTGCCGAAGTCAAGGCGACTCGACACGCCTGCCATCTGGGCGTCGTGACAGGAATTATCCTGGCAGTCTATTCATTCTTAGGTTCAAACAACTTCTTCCTAATCTTTGCTCTCATTGGCATCACTGGCTCCGTCAGTTACCTTCTTCAGAGCGGCGGAATTCGTTTTGGTGAGTTCTTCGCCGATAGAAAGCACCAAAAAGAGCTCTTATTGGTTAAGAAACGAGAGCAAGAGAGGTTTGAGAGCTTTCTTGATGATGTCCGATCTCGTGAGCATGAAAGAGCCGAACAAGAGAAACTCAGAAAGCTCTTAGGGGAAGATTAGTGCATCACTTTATCGCCTAACATCAACTGAAAGACGTTGATCTGCCCTAGGTGATAAACCATGTTCCATGCGTGCATTCCCAACACTTCCGCATAGGTCATGGTTCCGAACGGGAGTGAAATCTCCTCTTCGAGTCGAGTCTCAGGGAAGGATGAGATGGCCAAGCAAAGCTCCGTCGTGCTTGCTTTGGCAGCTGCAATACATTGATCAACCGAAAGACACGATTCCTTCAATCGCATTGCCTCGCGAGCGGCGTGTCCAGAAAAGTCGGGTTTAACGCCGTCTCGAATGATAGGCAGAAACCACAGAGCAGATACCGCGATCTCTTGCATTTGCGATAAAACCGTCCTTGCTTCACCCATCGGAACCCATTCCACTTTATCCGCAGGCACCGCTATCGCCGCTCGGCATATATCGTCAAGTGCTTTCTGCGTTGATCGCACAATCTGATCTTGATATCTCATGGATTTAGTGTAGCTTGCACCGACTACCTATCGATATGAAGACACAATAGAACTACCATTGGAAAAACTCACCGACACGATATGTGCGCCTATAACCGCAATGGGTGGAGCAGTTGCACTGGTTCGAGTAAGCGGACCAAACGCCCTGGAAATCGGAGCAACCGTTGTTAGAGCCAACCTGAGCCTTTCACCTGGTCAAGTTAGTTTCACTTCATTTTCTAACGGTGACGAAGGCTATGTTTTTACGACCGTTGCCCCGAAGACCTACACCGGCGAGGACACTGTCGAATTCTCTCTTCATGGCTCCGAAGCATCCGTTCAATCTATGATCGACGCCTTGATCGCAGCCGGAGCACGGTTGGCTAGACCGGGTGAATTCACTGAGCGACGGTTCCTCAATGGCAAGATTGACCTTTCGCAAGCCGAAGCCGTTGCTGATTCTGTTGAATCGGAAACTAAGAGACAATTTGAGGTTGCTTCCCAGAATCGCCAGGGCGCTCTCTCAAAGGCGACTAAGGAGATTGAGAATTCTCTTCTAGGCATTATCACGATTCTTGAGGCTCACGTGGATTTTAGTGAAGACCTTGAGGAACTAGACATGGACGAGATTGGGGTCGCGATCTCGACTCTGACGAGTCAAGTTTCGAACCTTATCAAGTCTGGTACCTCTCAAGCAAGAATTCGGCAAGGCGTCCGCGTCGTCATAGCTGGTCGACCGAATGCTGGCAAGTCATCATTGCTCAATGCGATTTTAGAAAAAGAACGTTCAATTGTGTCTTCGCATGCCGGAACAACTCGTGATTATATTGAGGAAGCACTCGACTTAAGCGGTTACAAAATCGTTCTTTACGATACTGCCGGCCTCAGAGACTCCAATGACGAAGTCGAGTCTTTCGGAATTGCTCTCACCAACGACCTAATACAAAAGGGCGACTTGATTTGGTATGTCTACGACAACACCGTCGGAATTTCACAAGCAGAAATCGAATACCTTCAGGAAAGCCACAAAGCTTTTTGGACGATTGCCAACAAGTGCGATCTCTCTTCAACCGATTCTGGAATCCACCTATCAGCCAAAACCGGTGAAGGGATCTCGGAGCTAAAAGCTCGCCTTCTTCAGTGGATTGCGCCCGAAACTGAATTTGCACAGTTTGGAGGTTCACCTTATGTCAATCAAAGGCACGAGGCGATCCTGTTCCAGCTTCAAACCGCACTCTTTTGGGCAAATCAGGCAGTTGAGTTAGGACAACCGAATGACATTGTTCTGCTTCATTTACGAGAAGCTCTTTCCGAGGCCGGCCTGATTACTGGAGAGACGACACCCGACGAAATTTTGAACGAAATATTCTCAAGATTTTGCCTCGGTAAATAGACCTAATCGAAACCCAAGTTTGTTTTCGATCGTTATAATAGAGTGACAGGCAATTCACTTGAGCCTATTGCGCTAAAGATATGCGATTCGAAAAACTAACCATCAAAGCACAGGAGGTATTCCAAGCAGCTCAAGAGCTAGCAACGAACCTCCAGCACTCTACAATCGATGTTGAGCATCTTGTTGTGGCGATGCTCCAACAGGATGGCGGTGTAACCAAACCAATCTTGCAAAAGATGGGAATCGAACCATCTTTGATCGAATCTGAGTTGGTTGACGAATTGAATCGCCAAGCTAAAGTAGGCGGAGCCTCTTCGTATGGCAGCAGTATTTCCGGAAGACTCCAGTCTTTGTTTAATGTCGCATTCAAAGAGGCCGACAAACTCGGCGATGAATATGTTTCTACCGAGCATTTCCTGATCGCTGCTACTGAAGACAGCGGCCTCTCAGGGCGAACGCTAAAGAGTCACGGTGTTAACAAGAAGGATGTTCTCACCGCAATAGAGAGCATCCGCTCTGGCCGTAAAGTGACCGACCAGAACGCAGAGGACAAATACCAGGCTCTCGACAAATTCGGGATCGACTTAACGGAAAAGGCTAGGGAGAACAAACTTGACCCTGTCATTGGACGTGACGAAGAAATTCGCCGAGTGATCCAAGTGCTCAGTCGCCGCACAAAGAACAACCCGGTTCTCATAGGCGAGCCAGGTGTAGGAAAAACGGCTATTGCCGAGGGACTAGCCCAAAGAATCGTGAGTGGCGACATTCCTGAAGGATTACGCGACAAGAGTGTCATCACGCTCGACCTCGGTGCGCTCGTCGCAGGAAGCAAGTTTCGGGGTGAGTTCGAAGAGAGACTCAAGGCAGTTCTCGACGAAATCAAGAAGTCCGATGGCCGAATCATACTCTTCATTGACGAGCTCCATACTCTAGTCGGTGCTGGTAAAGCCGATGGCGCGATGGACGCCGCCAACATGCTCAAACCCATGCTTGCACGAGGCGAACTGAGGTGTGTTGGTGCTACCACTTTAGATGAGTATCGCAAATACATCGAGAAAGACTCAGCGCTAGAGAGGAGATTCCAGACCGTTTTGGTTGGCGAACCTAGTGTTGAGGACGCCATCTCTATCCTTCGAGGCTTGAAGCAAAGATACGAAATCCATCACGGTGTGCGTATCACAGACTCGGCGATAGTAGCGGCTGCAACACTTTCAAACCGTTACATTACTGACAGGTTTTTGCCGGATAAAGCAATTGATCTGATGGACGAGGCTGCCTCGCGCCTGAAAATCGAGATCGACAGCGTTCCTGCAGAGATTGACGAAATCGAACGCGCTATCGCCGCTGCCGAAATTGACCGAGAAGCCCTCCGAAGAGAAACAGACGAAGCGAGTAAAGAGCGCCTTGAAGCCACCGAAAGAAGACTAGCCGAACTGAATGAGAATGCAAGTGGTCTTCGAGCCAAATGGCAGAAAGAAAAGGACCAGATTGAGAAAGTCCGGGGGATCAAGCAAGAACTTGACGCGCTCTCCGGCCAACTAGAGCAGGCTCAAAGGGATGCCGACTGGGCGAAAGCGGCTGAAATCCAGCACGGTCGAATTCCGCATCTTCAACTTCAACTTGCACATGAAACCGAGAATCTATCGTCTATCACAAGCCACGGCAGAATGTTGAAAGAAGAAGTAGATGCTGAGGACATTGCTGAGGTCGTGTCCAAGTGGACAGGAGTTCCGGTGAGCCGCCTTCTCCAAGGTGAGATGGCCAAGCTTCTGACGATGGAAGAGAAATTAGGCGAGCGCGTCGTTGGGCAGGATGAAGCACTGACCCTCATCTCCGACGCAGTCCGTCGCGCAAGGGCAGGTTTAAGTGACCCCAATCGCCCAATCGGCTCCTTCATGTTCCTTGGTCCGACAGGAGTTGGCAAAACGGAAACGGCAAAGGCTCTCGCTGAGTTTTTGTTTAACGATGAAAGGGCGCTCATCCGGATTGATATGAGCGAATACAGCGAAAAACACTCGGTGGCTCGTCTCATCGGTGCCCCTCCTGGATACGTAGGTTACGATGAGGGTGGCCAGCTTACCGAAGCGGTCCGTCGTCGACCGTACGCTGTCATTCTGCTCGACGAGATAGAAAAGGCTCACCCAGAGATTTTCAATATCCTTCTTCAAGTTCTAGATGACGGTCGGCTTACCGACGGTCAGGGGCGTACTGTCGATTTTCGAAATGCGGTCATCATCTTAACTTCGAATTTAGGATCGCAAAACTATGGTGATCCGGTCAGCTTAGAATACGGCGAGTCGGATCAATGGGAAGAAACAAAGAGGCGAGTCCTAGATGAGGTTCGAGAGCACTTCCGGCCGGAGTTCATTAACCGGCTAGATGATCTTGTGGTGTTCCACCAGCTTGGAGTCCAACAGATAAAGCATATTGTTGAAATACAGGTCGAAGCACTTGTTCAACGTCTTGCCGAAAGGAGGATCATGCTGACTTTGACCGATGACGCGATGCGTCAGTTGGCAATAGAAGGATATGACCCTACTTATGGCGCTCGGCCACTCAAACGAGCCGTTCAGCGCGAAATCATGAACCCGCTGTCTTCCCTGCTTCTCAAAGGTGAAGTCAAAGATCGACAAAAGGTGACCGTGAACTTCGTAGATAATCGGTTTGTTTTCTCAGCGGCTGGCATTTGACCTTCGCTACTCGGATAGATTGAATGTAATGTTCACAGGAATCATTCAGTCGCTCGGCAAAGTAGATTCGTTGTCTGACGGCGTTTTGTTTGTAACGCCGTCAGCCGATTTTGCTCCCGAAGGCTTTGAAGTCGGTGAGAGCATCGCCGTTAACGGATGCTGCCTGACTGTAACTCCAAATGACGGTTCGCTAAGGTTTGACCTATCACCAGAAACAATGGAGAGAACGTCTCTTGGTGACCTAGAGATAGGCTCTAAAGTTAATCTTGAGCGAGCAATGCAAATTGAGAGTCGTTTTGGTGGGCACATCGTTCAGGGTCACGTCGATTCGACCGCAACGATCTTGGCAATAACCCCATCAGACAACTCTATCATCTTTCGATTTCAGATTCAACGAGAAGACGACCGCTACCTTATCGACAAGGGGTCTGTTTGTTTAGACGGGATTTCCCTCACTATCGTGGACCCGGTTGATGGCCAATTTGATGTTTGGGTCATCCCGCACACACTGGAGAATACAAATCTCGGTGATCGAAAGGTGGGAGACCGAGTGAACCTAGAGTTCGACGTGCTTGCGAAGCACGTCGAAAAGCTGTTGTTATCTTTCGCTGGCCGTTTGAATGAATCTACTCAAACACCACCGCTCCCGACCTCGTTGAAGTCACTGATCCAAACGGAGCGAGAGCTTGGATAAACCGTGTGACGAGATCTGGATCACCTGCTAATTCGGCAGTAAAGTAGTTGGCGCGCAGTTCGAGAAGACGACCGCTCCACGCGCCGACGATATCTAAAGCCTGATCTTGGTGGTTGCCTGTAGCAACCACTCGCACCAACGCCAATTCCCGGCGCAGGGTCTTCGTTTGTTGTTCCATTTTCTCGCTCCGTAACAAAAAAGCTCCTCCGGCGCTGGCCGGAGGAGCTTTGTGGGTTTTGGCAATCGCATCCTTCGGCGTCAGCTTTGTGGCGCCCAGAAAAACACGAAACCAAATGCGTAAAGAGATATAGACATCTTATTTAGTTGGCTGTATCCGTCCTCACGATTCTATTGTGTCTCATCAAGACCAGAAACTTCAACCTGTCACAGCACTTCGAGATTGCAAAGAATAAGCAAACTTCGCCACTCATTCTGGAAACCTTAGGAAAACTTAACGAAACGCACTTACACGGCATTTCGATTAGTTAGAAAATACTCGCCAGTGAAACACAGTCTTACCCTTTGTTGCCTTATTCTCGCGGGCGTAGCCTCGGCAGATTTCGACACAAACTTGATTCAAAATCCTGGTGCTGAGTTGTACACCGGCTCGGCGAATGAGGGGCCGAACACATTTGATTATTGGAATCAGGTTGGCCCTAGTGGCTTAGTCCTTGTAGATTCGTATAGTGTGTATCCCGTTAACTATGCTGGGGCGCCTGATCCTAACCCTGGTCTTACGAGGTTCTTTGGCGGGAACGCAGGTGATTCCTTAGTCCAACCTGGCTATACACAGTTAACCCAGACAGCAGCCCTATCATCGAACATGCTTGCCAAAATCGATGCGGGCCAAGGCGCTTTCAATCTATCCGCATATCTCGGTGGCCGAAACCAATTTGCAACGGATCTCAATGACGAGGCAAAGCTCACTGTTTCGTTTCTGTCTTCTGCGAACTCAATTCTCGGGTCAGCAGAAATAATGACAACCCAGGACTGGATACACTCCCAGACACTGAACAAGGATACGATGCAGCTGTTTTCGACAAATGGATTCGTTCCAGTCGGTACGCGTTTTGTTGTGTTCGATTTGTCATTCCTCCGCCACAACGGAACGTTCTCAAATGGTGGCGCAGATAGTCTGAACTTCAGCGTTAGCGCCGTCCCTGAACCCGCTTCGATGTCCGTGATGGCTCTCGGAGTTTTCGGCCTAATTGCCCGAAAAAGAAAAATCAAGTAGGTTCATACGCCAAAATCGACCTAATGGTTAAGCGAACGCTAGGTCGGAATGGGCCTCAAGTTTCAGCAATCGGTCTCGGGTGTATGGGAATGTCGGATTTTTACGGCACCCGAGATGATAACGAATCCATTCGCACCATTCATCGCGCCATAGAACTCGGAATAGATTTTCTTGATACAGCAGATATGTACGGTCGGGGCGCGAACGAGGAGCTTTTATCGAAAGCGCTTGTTGGCAAAAGAGAGAAGGTCTTTTTAGCAACAAAGTTCGGCTTCGTAAGAACCGAGGACCCCAACTACCGAGGAATTTGCGGCACACCTGAATATGTGAAATCTGCGTGTGAAGCTTCACTCAAGCGCCTTGGAGTTGATGAGATCGACCTGTATTATCAACATCGCGTTGACCCGAATGTACCCATTGAAGATACGGTCGGCGCGATGCGAGAGCTTGTCTTCGAAGGCAAAGTGCGCTATTTGGGCCTAAGCGAAGCGTCGGCGGCAACCATCAAACGTGCAAACGGCATCCATCCGATTACGGCTGTTCAGTCTGAGTATTCCCTATGGTCAAGGGACGTCGAAGACGAGGTGATCGCAATGTGCCGAATCGTTGGAGCCGGTTTCGTCGCCTATAGCCCACTGGGAAGAGGGTTTCTCTCGGGACAAATCAACTCGCCCAATGACTTCCCTTCTGACGACGCAAGACGAACTCATCCCCGATTTCAAGGAGAGAACTTCGAAAAGAACCTTGAACTCGTTAAAGGCATAAACGATTTGGCGTCGAGCAAAGGTTTGACTGCTTCCCAACTAGCCATCGCCTGGGTTCTGCATCAGGGAAACGATATCGTTCCGATTCCGGGAACCAAAAAGGTGAAATATCTTGAGGAGAACTTCGAAGCAACCGGGATTGACCTTTCGCCTAAGGACCTAAAAGAGATTGATGAGTTCTTTCCCGTCGACCAAGTTAGCGGCGCAAGATATCCAGAGCAGTTGTTGAAATCGATCAACGGATAGGCGGTTATTTTCGCGGTGAGTAGATCGGCAGTGTTGCCATCATCCCCTTCATTTCGGAATCAGCTGTCTTTGCTAATTCGTTTTGGCTATTCGCCAAATACAGATCGATAATCTTTTTCCAGGCATTCCTTATGTGAAATGGTCGGGCATACAGAAACGCCTGACCAGCCTCAGAAGCCGGGTCAACCTGCATCGTCAAATGGAGTCGAATCGCCTCTTTTAGCAAGTTCGCTAATTCAAGATCGTTCCCTTTTCCTTCAGCAGCTGGGGTGATTTCCAAAAGAACGGAAGGAAGGACTGGACCTGGATCACTCGGATGGGAATCGATGACTTTCTGAGCGAGGTCTAGTCCCTCTTTCACTTTGGAGTTTAGAGCCAGAACTCGAGCAAGCCGCAACGAATCGTTGACTCTACGATCGTCGTTTTTTGCCGCAGTCGCGTATTTTACTGCTTCAATTAGGAGCGGTTCAGCTAGTCGATATTGGCGAGCAGTTATACAAAGGTCGGCATAGATCCACGCCTCTTCTGGCCCTACCTTCGACGTGTTAACCGTTTCTAGAAGCTTTGCCGCATAATCTGCGAGCAGTTCTCTTCTGCGAGAGTCGGTTAAGTCGCCCATGACAACGCGAGCGTTGAGATTATCTGCCGCCGTCGCAATATTTCGGTGAAAGACTTCTGCTAACTCGCCAGGTTCTGCGTCGTTCGGGTCGTTTGGATTCTTGATATGTGCAGGATGGCAGCCCCCGATGAGGAGAGCTGCCATCAACACAATTAACCACCGAATTCGCATCGATTTAACTAATCGAATATCGACTTGCGGCAAAATGCTGGTCCCGATAAATCTCGCTACCAGAGAACGTCAGCATTGTTTTGCCCTTTAGCTGCATACCGTGGAACGGTGTATTCTTGCTCTTGCTGAAGGTCTTAGCGCGATCAAAGGTCCATTCTAGATCAGGGTCGATGACCGCAATCTGTGCAACCGGTGTTTCACCTGGCTTTAACGTTCCAGCTTCTAAGCGCAAAATCTGGGCAGGTCTCGTGCTTAATTTACGAATGGTTTCAAGTGGAGACAGAATTCCCTTGTGGGTGAGGCACGTCAACGTGACCCCTACAGCCGATTCCAACTGAGCGCTACCAAATGGTGCTTCCTCAAATGGAACATCAACTTCGTGCGAGGCGTGAGGCGAGTGGTCGCTGGCTATACAGTCAATAGTGCCATCGTTCATCGCTTGAAGAAGGAGGTCAACGTCTACCTGAGTCCGAAGCGGTGGCGTGATCTTGTATCGAGTGTCGAATTCGCCAACATGCTCTTCGGTAAATGCAAAGTGCATCGGACAGATTTCACACGTCACAGGCGCGCCAAGGAACTTCGCTTGGCGAACCATCTCGACCGCACCCCAGGTGCTAACTCGCATGATGTGTAGCTGGCAACCCGTGTGCAAGGAGAGAAGGCAGTTTCGCATCACGGCAATTTCTTCCGCCGCCCGAGGCATACCTTTGATTCCAAGCATTGCCGCGGTAGGTCCGTCATTCATCGACCCTCCGGCAGAGAGTGAAATATCTTCACAATGAGCGATAACAGGCAAGTCTAGTTGTACGCAGAACTCCATCGCCTGCGCCATCACCCTGGCGCTCTGGATTGGGAAACCTTCATCACTTGCAGCAACGATTCCAGCCTTCTTCAGAGCGTAAAGGTCAGCTAGGATCTCTCCTTGCATTCCGCGCGTTAAAGCTCCGACCGGAGCAACAAACACGCCACCAGCTTCAGGTGATGCCGCTCTGTCAAGAATAAAATCGACCAGAGCCGGGCTGTCCAAAGGCGGATCAGTGTTTGGCATCGTACAGATGGTTGTGTATCCACCCGCTGCCGCGGCTTGGGTTCCGGTAATAATCGTTTCTTTGTGACTCTGACCAGGCTCTCGCAAGTGGACATGCGGATCGACAAGACCGGGAGTGATCCAGAAGCCAGTGCAATCGAATGTTTCATCAATATCACTGTCGTCTACAACTTCGCCGACCTCGACAATCTGATCGTCTTCGATAACAACACTGCCGATTGTATCGATCTCTTGCGAGGGGTCGAGAATGCGGCCATTCTTCAGGAGCGTTCGCATGGTTTGTTTGAGTATGGCTCAACTGCTCTACCTACTTGCACTATCCGTCTTACGCAACCTTGCCGGAAACAAAAATCAACTAAATTCTAAGCTGTAGTGAGAACCCTGTCATGGGAACCCACGACAGGAATCCGAGCCTTTCAATCAGTACACTTGCAATCGGTCCTTAGCGACTTGTTTACGCTCGACAAGCCGGATAAAAGGGTCAGGCAATGAAGCTTGTACTGCCACGGTCGGGCAATTAGTCGTTGGGTCCAAAAGGACATCCCAATGGTGGAAACCGACAAGATTAGCGAATTGGCCGATAAGCGAAAAAAACTCTTACTCGGCGGCGGACAAGACCGAATTGATAAGCAGCATGCCGAAGGGCGGCTCACGGCCCGCGAAAGGGTCAACGAACTCCTTGATGCCGATACCTTCCAAGAGCAAGGTCTGTTTGCGCAGCACCGAGCCACTCTCTTTGGAATGGCAGGCAAAGAAACTCCAGCAGATGGTGTTGTCACAGGTTCAGGATTTGTGGACGGTCGAGTTGTCCACGTCGCAAGCCAAGACTTCACTGTTCTCGGTGGCTCAGCAGGACTAGTTCACTGCGAGAAAATTGTTGAGGCAATGAACGGCTCACTAAAGACTGGGACTCCGTTCGTCCTCATCAACGACTCTGGCGGTGCTCGAGTTCAGGAAGGCGTCGATGCTCTCTCAGGTTATGCAAAAGTATTCTATGCAAACACTGCCGCATCTGGCGTTGTTCCGCAGATTTCACTGATATGCGGTCCATGCGCAGGAGGGGCGGCTTACAGCCCAGCTCTAACGGACTTCATTATTCAGACTCGCCAAGCCAGTATGTTCATTACCGGTCCTGCGGTTATCAAGCAGGTCACAGGTCAAGCCGTTTCGGCAGAAGATCTCGGTGGTCCTGATGCGCACATGGAGAAATCGGGGGTCATCCACTTCATTGCAGATGACGATCATCATGCTGTTGAAATCTGCAAGAAGCTACTCTCCTTCTTACCCAACAACAACTTGGAAGATCCTCCCTATATCGCTGGAGACTACGATTTATCAAAGAATCCTAAGCTGAATACGATCATCCCAACAGATGCCAAGAAGCCATACGATGTGCGCGACGTAATTGCAGAGATTGTCGACTACGGCGACTTTCTAGAGGTTCAGTCGGGATATGCGCAGAATATGGTCGTTGGATTTGCTCGACTTGCTGGTCGAAGCATCGGTATCGTTGCTAACCAGCCAAACTTCTTCGCAGGTGTTATCGACATTAATGCCAGCGACAAGTCAGCGCGATTCATTCGATTCTGCAACGCGTTCAATATTCCAATCGTGACGTTCGTTGATACACCAGGCTTTATGCCCGGCACCGAACAAGAATACGGCGGAATCATTCGACACGGCGCAAAGATGCTCTTCGCATACAGCGCGGCTACCGTCCCACTTCTCACCGTTATCCTTCGCAAGGCTTACGGCGGCGCATACGTCGCGATGGCAGCTAAGGATCTGCACACCGACCGAGTATTTGCTTGGCCGACTGCGGAAATCGCAGTTATGGGTGCAGAAGGTGCTGCTGAGATTGTCTTCAAGAAAGATATCTCTGAAGCAGAGGACAAAGCTGCGATGCGGCAGCAAAAGATTGCTGAGTACCGCGATGTCTTTGCAAGCCCTTACGTCTCCGCCGGAAGACGTATGGTTGACGATGTTATCGTTCCTGAAGACACGAGGTCTTACCTTGCAAAGTCTCTGGACATTCTGTACACGAAGCGCGAACTTCGACCACAGAAGAAGCACGGTTTGATGCCGCTCTAAGGATTGACGGAGGAACCCAGTTTGAAACTAAAAATCTCTGTAGAAGGAAAAATATACGAAGTAGAGGTAGAGGTCGAAGACACTCCTCAGGCAGCCACACATGCGGCTCCAGCCAGGCAGGTCTCAGGCTCTAAGTCAGTCGCTTCAAGCGCTCCCGCAGCTCCTGCGGCTGCAACATCAAATGTTGCAGATGACAAGGCTCTGAAGAGCCCTCTCATGGGAGTTGTTCAAGCGATCGAGTGTAAGGCGGGTGATGAAGTATCGCCTGATCAACCACTCGTCGTTCTTGAAGCAATGAAAATGCTGACGACGATCACAGCTCCGACCTCAGCAAAGGTCAAAGCTCTCCATGTCGCTCTGGGCGACAGTGTGAAACAGGGTCAGTTACTCGTCGAATTCGAGTAATCCCCTTGCCGGTGAAGCCGTCAGCTTCACCGGCAATTCTGCCAAGGTGGCAAACGGAATAGAAGATGTCTATTAACCTAACAAATATCGATCACGTTGCAATCGCCGTTCCTCAGGGCCAGCTCGATGGCATGATCGAGGTTTACAAAAAGATGGGACTGGAAGTCTCTCACGAAGAAAAGGTGTACGGCACCGATCTAGTTCGTGAAGTCATGATTCGAGTTGGCGGTAGTGACAATTACCTGCAGCTTCTTGAGCCACTTGGTCCAGAATCGCCAGTCGCGAAACAAGTCGAGAAAAGTGGTGGACGTGCGGCACTTGCTCACGTTGCCTTCCGCGTCGACAATATCCAAGAGACGTTCGACGCGATGAAAGAAGAAGGCATCAATATCATCGACAAAGCCCCACGTAAAGGCGGTAGCGGAGCAACGGTTTTCTTTATCCATCCAAAAACCACTGCCGAAGCTTCACTTGGCGTGCTATATGAGGTCGTCGAACCTCCAAAGGAGTCTTCTCACTAATGGCAGACACAAAACTTTTTGAAGAATTTAAGCCAGTTTCGACTGAGCAATGGATGGAAGTCGTAACCAAAGACCTGAAAGGTGCCGACTTCAACAAAAAGCTCGTCAGCAAAACTCTCGATGGGTTGGCAATCAAACCGATTTATCGAGCTGAGAATCTTCCGGGTGGAGTCGACACTGCACCAGGCATCGCGCCATTTCTTAGAGGAGCTTTAGATTCAGGAAACGCCTGGATTGTCCGCGAGCAGATTCGCGAAACAAGTATCGAAGAGGCAAACGCTCACATTTTGCGTAGCCTAAACTCAGGTGCAGAAGAGATTTCCATTCTCACCTACCCAATCGGTGTTCCGATTAAATGCCAAGACGACATGCGCAAGCTACTCGAAGGCGTTTTTATCGAAATGGTGCCGATTCACTGGATGGCGGGAACGTTCGCACCCCAGATCCTTGCGATGTACGTCAATGAAGCTCAAAGACGCGGAATCGCATTGGAAGAACTTTCAGGTAGCGTCGATTTCGATCCAATTGTGAACGCAGCTTGCGGCTGGTCAACTATCGAACCAGAAAACTGGAAGCAGGTATTGATGCCGCTCATTCGATCAATAACCGAGAAAATGCCCAAGATGAAAGTGCTTGGCATTAGAGGTTCTCTAATCGAGAAAAGCGGAGCTTCGGTGGCTCAAGAACTGGCACTTAGCCTTTCACTGCTTGCCGAATACCTTGTCGCTTTTCAAGATTCCGGCTATCACCTCGGGGATGTTGTTCCCAAGATCGAACTTAGGCTTGCAGTCGGTTCGAACTATTTCTTGGAAATCGCGAAGATCCGAGCTGCCCGAGTCTTGGTCGCTAACATTCTTGAGACGTTTGGTGTTACGGGTGTGCTCCCACACTTCCACGTAGACACGACGACTTCAAACAAAACTCTTTACGATCCATACAACAATCTGTTAAGAGGAACCACCGAAGCTATGTCGGCGGTTGTTGCTGGTGTTGATTCTCTGAGCGTTGCAACCTTCGACCAAGGTTATACGGTTCCGGACGAGTTTAGCGAGCACCTTGCTCGAAACACCGAGAATCTGCTGCGAGAAGAAGCGTTCCTTAGTAAAGTTGTCGATCCGCTCGGTGGCTCTTACTACATCGAATCGCTAACGAACGATCTTGCTTCGGCAGCTTGGAATTTATTCATTGACATTGAGAACGAAGGTGGATTTTTGGTAGCCTTCAAGTCAGGCACAATCGCCAAGTGGCTTGAGAACGCGCGAACTCACCGAGCCAAGCTTACCGACTCCCGACGACGGTCCATCGTTGGAACCAGCACGTCGCCAAACCTTAAAGAGCGTCGGCTGAGCGACGTAAAGATTGCTCCCCGTGAAAAGGTAATGGAGCCATGGACTAAGCATGCGACAAGCCTTCAGGAACTAGAATCTGTTCTTAATTCAGGCAAGTCTATGGCTGACTGGCTTACCGAAACTCCAATTCCGGCCTCAATTTTCGATGCCTATCGACCATCGAAGTCTTACGAGACCCTCCGATTGGCAGTTGAAAAGCACGTTTCAAAAGGCGGCAAGCAACCAGTCATTCTTCTTGCTCTCTTCGGACACCCCGTCAAACGAAAGGCAAGAGCTGGATTCGTCACCGGGTTCTTTGGATGCGGGGGCTACGAAATTGCCGAAGCTGGTCCCTTCAAAGAAGCTAGCGAAATCGGACAAGCGGCAAAGGACGCCGGAGCTGACCTGGTGATCCTCTGCTCCTCTGATGAAGAGTACGCGGCCTGGATTCAAGACGCGAAGAAGGCCGTCGGAGAGACGAAGCTGATCATCGCTGGACAACCAGAGAACTCAGAAGAACTTACCTCGCTTGGAGCAGATGGATTTGTTCATCTCAAGCAGAACGTTGTAGAGGAACTGAAAAAGACACACGCTTCGCTTGGCATTAGCCTAGAGGAGAACGCGTAACCATGAGACCGAAGTTTGGAAATCTAAAAGTCACTCCGGAGCGATCTGCCCCATCAAGCAAGAACGCTCAAGGTTGGAAAACGGCTGAAGGCATTGAAGTCAAGCCTTACTACACCGCCGAAGACCTCGCGGGTCTCGAACACCTCAACTACGCAGCGGGTATTCCTCCGTATCTTCGCGGACCGTACTCAACCATGTATGCGATGCAACCCTGGACGATTCGACAGTATGCCGGATTCTCCACCGCAGAAGCATCGAACGCTTTCTACCGAGCAAACCTAGCGGCAGGTCAGAAAGGTCTAAGTGTAGCTTTTGACCTTGCGACTCACCGAGGATATGACAGCGACCATGAAAGAGTCGTGGGTGACGTAGGAAAAGCTGGTGTTGCCATCGATAGCGTCGAGGATATGAAGATCCTCTTCGACAAGATTCCTCTCGATCAGATGTCAGTTTCGATGACGATGAACGGCGCGGTCTTGCCCATCATGGCGTTCTACATCATCGCGGCAGAAGAGCAGGGTGTCACAACCGACAAACTCAGCGGAACCATTCAGAACGACATTCTGAAAGAGTTCATGGTGCGAAACACCTACATCTACCCACCGCTGCCTTCGATGAAGATCATCGGAGATATCTTTGCGTACTGCGCAAAGAACATGCCGAAGTTTAACTGCATTTCGGTTTCCGGTTACCACATGCAAGAGGCTGGTGCTACTCTCGACATCGAGGTTGCATACACCCTTGCAGATGGTCTGGAATACCTGAGAACAGGTGTCGCGGCTGGGCTGTCAGTAGACGACTTCGCTCCTCGAATTTCGTTCTTCTGGGACATCGGTATGAACCACTTCATGGAAGTGGCGAAGATGCGAGCCGCTCGAATGATCTGGGCGAAAATAGTCAAGAGCTTCAACCCGCAAAAGGAAAAGTCAATGGCTTTGCGAACGCACAGCCAAACTTCGGGTTGGTCGCTCACGGAGCAAGACCCGTTCAACAACGTTGCCAGAACCTGCATTGAGGCTCTTACCGCAGCTCTAGGCCACACACAAAGCCTGCACACGAACGCTTTAGATGAAGCAATTGCTCTGCCAACCGAGTTCAGCGCACGTATCGCACGAAACACTCAGTTGTATCTACAAGAGGAAACCGGTATCACGAAGGTCGTAGACCCGTATGCAGGTAGCTACTATGTCGAAAGACTGACGCACGAACTCGCCCATAAAGCTTGGTCACTTATTCAAGAGGTCGAAAGTCTCGGCGGTATGGCAAAGGCTATCGAAACTGGTGTTCCGAAGGCACGTATCGAAGAGGCAGCTGCTCGTAAGCAAGCCCGAATTGACAGTGGCAAAGATGTCATCGTTGGTGTTAACAAGTACCGATTAGAAAAAGAAGCACCGATTGACGTTTTGGTGGTCGACAACGCCGCCGTTCTCAAGTCGCAAATTGAGCGCCTTAACCAGATAAAGAAAACTCGCGACGGTGCTGCTGTTAAAACTGCTCTTGAAGCAATCACAAAGGCGGCAGAAACCGGGGAAGGAAACCTTCTCGAACTGGCCGTTAACGCTGCGCGCGTACGAGCCACTCTTGGGGAGATTTCTGACGCACTAGAAGCTATCTTCGGTCGATATCACGCTGAAGCAACTTCACAAGCAGGCGTTTACCACGCGGAGGTATCGGGCTTGGATTCATTTGAGAGTGTTCGAAAACTCGCTGAGGAATATGCCGAGATCGAAGGTCGCCGACCTCGAATTCTCATCTGCAAGATGGGACAAGATGGTCATGACCGTGGCCAAAAAGTTGCGGCAACAGCCTACGCTGACCTCGGCTTTACAGTCGATGTTGGACCGCTGTTCCAAACTCCGGGTGAAGTTGCTAGAGATGCCGTACAAAACGACGTTCATGTCGTCGGCGTATCATCCCTGGCCGCTGGACACAACACTTTGGTTCCTCAGCTGATGAAAGAACTGAAGAAGCTCGGAAGAGAGGATATTCACGTGGTTGTGGGTGGAGTTATTCCTGCTCAGGACTACGACTTCCTCTATGAGCAAGGCGTTTTGGGGATTTTTGGTCCCGGAACGGTTCTCACCGAAGCGGCCGAGAAGATCCTCGAGGTCCTTATCGAAGAAGCCAAAGCTTCAGTCTAAGAGCCTTCACACGATGCTGCCTACTCGTTTTGAGTAGGCAGCATTTTTATTGTTTGAGCTAGTCTAAAGAATGACTTCCCTGCTGGTTATGACCGTTGCACTTTTTCAACCCAAGATAGCAGTGATGATCCACGGTGCAGGTGGAGGAGGCTGGGAGTACAACAAATGGAGGCCGGTTTTCGAGCAAGCGGGTTACCAAGTCATCGCCAAGGATCTTCTGCCAGAAGGTGACCTGTCGACGACAACGCTCTCAGATTATGTTGCTCAAGCCAGAGCATGGCTTCCGTCTGGTGATCATGAGGTTGTCATCATTGGAGCGAGCATGGGAGGAACCATCGCGCTTAAGCTTGCTGAAGAGGTTTCCCCATCTGCGCTAATCCTCATTAATCCAGCGACGCCTCGCGGAATCGGCAAGCCAAAAGAGTTTAAGGCCGTTGAGGGCGTTCAAAAATGGGCGAATGGGCCAATTGAAGACTCACGGGTTGCCATGCCCGACAGCGATGAAGAAACAATCCAATTTGCACATAAACATTGGCGCGACGAGTCAGGCTTGGTCTTGAACGAACTCAGAAAGGGCGTGGAGATCACGCGGCCCAAATGCCGATCCCTCATCATCATTAGTGGAAAGGACACAGACGTGCCGCCAGAAAACTCTCGAGCACTCGCCGAATACCTTGGAGCACATACATTAATTCTGAAAGCTGCAAGCCATGTTGGCCCGATCCTCGGTAAATCCTCAGAAGCCGTCGCCAGGAAGTCGATCGCTTGGCTGAAGAAGATTCACTAGTTGTACGTTTTTACTTTGAACTAGTCGAGGAAGCATCAAATTGTCTACTATTGCTTCTCTGTTAAATACACTGCTTTTAGGTTCATTACCGCTCCGCTGAAGGTACCCACAGGCTCAATAACGACTTTGTGATGTCCCTTCGAGAAGCGAATAACTCCAAACACCTTCTTTTCAAATTGTGTCCAAGAGCCTGTATTCTCTACCTGTTGAGTTAGTCCGTTTATGGATACCGTGGTGCCCTTACTCTCAGGATTGCATGCATACAACACCTCGACACTGTAATCTCCTTCTTTATTGATGTTGATCTCCCACTGCACTTTATCTTTGTTGTTCGTCCAGTACCCGATGTTGTCTTTCCCGTCTCCTTCTTCGTATCGGGCGGTTGCACCGATCACTTCTGCCAACCGCGCTGGCAACATGAATTCAGCGGAATCTGGCTGATTGAGGAAGTTATCAACGACCGGCTTACCGGCCAACCTAACCTCGTACACATTTGCCGCTGAGTCGACGGTTTTCGGCCACACCTTTAAGGTGTCTCCCGAAATCTTAACCGTTCCACCAGTTAGGTCTCGTGCAAGCAGAATCGGAGTCTTTAGCCCCGATAGTTCCAACTGGCCGCCTTTGGGCTGTCCAAATGTAAAGACGTAAAGGGTGTTCCCTTTTGCAGTGACACGACCAGCAAAAGGAAGTGTTTTGAATGGGCTCTTTGTGGTGCCATAGATCGCTGAGCCGTTCCTGCGAAGCCACTCCCCTATATCAGTCAGTCGAAAGTCAATTTCTGAAGGAAATTCGCCCAGATCGGTCGGCCCGACGTTCAGAAGAAAGTTCCCTCCTTTGCTGGCAATATCTATCAGCTTGCGGATGAGGTCAGTGCTACTTTTCCAGTTGTGATCATTTCGAGCGTAACCCCATGTATCGTTGATGGTCATGCAGGTTTCCCAAGGGCGGCCATTCGGGAGCGCATTTCCCGGAATCGTTTGCTCTGGTGTACTGAAATCTGCCGGTAGCTGGTTTCTGTCGTTGATTAGGATGCCAGGCTGCAGTTGCCTTATCATGTCGTTGATTTCCTGACTGCGAAGCTCTTGGGCGTTATGCTCCCAACCACCGTCGAACCAAATGACCCCGATTTTGCCGTAATTGGTCAACAGTTCTTTAAGCTGTCCCTTCATGTGGTCAATGTAGCGATTGAGCGATCCTGGCGTGGTTGGCCTATCATCCCATTTCCGTCTTGGAATATAGTCGGGGTGCGACCAATCCATGATCGAATGGTAAAAGCAGAGCTGAATCCCTTGCTTCTTGCACTCAACTGCTAAGTCTTTCAGGGGATCGTGATGGTAATTCGTCGCTTTTGTGACGCTGAAATTAGTCAGTCTCGAATCGAACATGCAGAACCCATCGTGATGCTTCGTCGTGATCACGATGTACTTCATTCCCGCGTGCTTGGCCGTTGAAACCCATGCTTTCGCGTCAAACTTAACGGGGTTGAACTGCTTAGCGAACTCAGCGTACTTCCCCGGTTTCATCTGCTTGTTCGAGAGATACCATTCTGCGATGGAATGGTTTCCATTCAGATCGGTCGCATCGGCAGGGACTGAATACAGCCCCCAATGGATAAACATGCCGAACTTGGCCTTGTTCCACCAGGTGTAATCTGGGGCCTGAATCGTCTGCGATCCGAGCGTGCAGCTAACCAAAAGAGAGAGCATGAGTGCATCTTATCTCAAGCACGCACAAAAAAAGACCGGCCCGACATATGTCACGGCCAGTCTCTTTTTGAATTGACGATTGTTGGTTAGTTTCCGCCAGCAGGAGCGTCTTCCGTGAATTTGAACGGCGCGCCGCCCAACGTCTTCAGCTTATCTTTCTGGGCACTGGTCAGGATTTTGGCCAGTTCATCACCCATGATCTTTTGATTCTTCTCGAAAAGAGGTCGAGCTTCATCCATGGATATCTCCTGGTTTCTCATCTTCTCGCCGATGGCTTGCATAGCCTGCATTTGCTTCTTCTGAAGCTCCTTGACTTTAGCGATTTGGTCGTCAGTTAGAGCCAAGTCTTTTTGGACTTCTTCATTCAAAATCGCGCTGTTTCCAGCTCGTTGAATGCCGAGTTCCTTGAGTCGCTTTTGCTGATCAGGGGTTAGGATCGCATTGACTTCTTTCGTCGTCTTCTCACCCATCTTCTGGAAGATCTTCTGCATAGCTTCTCGATCTCCCTGGGCTTCCTGAAAAGCAGATCGCATATCAGAGCGCATTTTATCTCTCAACTCAGCTAGCTTTGTAACTTGCTCATCAGTTAGTTTGAGTTCAGCTTTAACGTCATCACGTTGAAGCATCATTGAGGAATTCATCATTCCCCCGCCCATCCCACCAAACATCCCCATTCGGCGACCGCCACCTGGTTGTGCAAGAGAGGCTGTGACAAGAAGCGCAAAGATGGCGCCTACTGCAAGTAATTTCTTTAAGTTCATGGCTTTAGTTATTGACCTCCGTTGGTCTTAGTTGGATTTTCTGTTTTCGTTGGCGCACTAATCGGCTTCTTGCCGGTTGAAGTGCCTTCATTCATCAATCCTTGTGACTGTGGAGAAAGCCGATCGACCTGTTCGTCTTTTAGCTTTCGAGCCTCTGTAGCATCGCGGACAATTCGAGGCGTTAGGAAGACGAGCAACTCTGTCTTCTGATTCTCTTTTGATGTTGATTTGAACAGCTGGCCAAGAAGCGGGATGTCTCCTAACAAAGGCACCTTATTAACTGTTGAGCTGACTGTTCGCCGGATAATTCCGCCAAGTACAATTGTTTCGCCATCTCTAACGGAAACAGTTGTGTCTGCTTCTCGTTGATTCACGATTGGCGCATTGAAGCTTGTATAGCCTTGCAAATCGTTTGCTGTCTGAGTGACATCCATCGTCACATAACCATTGCTAGTAATTCGGGGTGTCACCGTTAACACGATGCCTACGTCCTGAAAAGCATAGTTGTAGGTGAAGTTACCGTTCGTGTCTTGACGACTACTCAAAACATACGGAATGCTCTGACTAATGTTGATCTGAGCTTGTACGTTGTTCGATGTGAATATCCTTGGCGTCGACAAGATTTGGAACTTCTGATCCGTCTGTAGCGCATTCATAAATGCACTGAGGTTGGACCCACTTAGGGTGTAGCGGAGCCCCTGTAGAGCTGGCGAAGCAGTCTTGTTTCCAAAATCTGTTCCACCTGTACCAGTAGAGTTCTTGTCCCCGGTCAGTCTTGCAAGCGATCCGCTGTACTGCCACTCGATTCCCATCTTCGTCGTCGCATCCAAAGTTGCTTCGACGATCATAGTTTCAATCATGACCTGCTCTGGAATTTTGTCGAGTTGATCGAGAATCTTCCTCAGAATGTCAGCATTCTCCGGACTCGTCACAACGATAATTGAGTTCGTGTTGATATCCGGAATTGCAGTAACTTGCCCAGTCAGATCCCGAGTGTTCACTAATCGACCGTTCTGATCTCGACCATTGGCATAAGTGGATTGCGAGTTATTTCTGTTTGATTGTCCAAAACCGCGGTTTCCGCCTTGGAATCCGAAGCCCTGGGCTACCCCGACCGCAGTTGCAAGCGGACCAGAATCTGCGCCTGGTGTAGCCATTTCGAGCGGCATCTCTGCAACAAGGTTTTGATCTTGCGTCTGGCCGTTGAGGTTTCGGTTGTTCGTTCGGTTATTGCTAGAACCAGTATTATTGACACGACCAGTGGTATTCGAAGTTCTGTTGCCACCGGGGCTGTTTAAGCCTTGTCGGGTCCCAAATGCCTGCTGCATCAGAGTAGCCACGGTGTCAGCCCGAGCATTTGCGAGTGGAAACACAAAGGTCGTGCTTTCGACCGGGACATTCTTATCGAGATCGTTGATAACTTTATCAATAACTACCAAGTTGTCTGCTGTAGCAGTGACAACAAGTGAGTTTGTACGGCTGTCGGCGACGCAGGTCCCGGCACCTGCCACGGTTCCTCGAAGAGCTTGGAAGAACGCTCCCGGGCCTTGTGACTGACCGGTAGTTGCTCCGCCCTTTCCTCTTGGAACGTTTGCAGATAACACACTCTGGACCACGCTCTGAACTTCATCAGCATCAGCATAAACCAGTCGGAATACTTTTGACTTCTGTGGTTCTTCCGAGGGTTTATCTAGCTGCTTGATTAAGTCTTTGACCTGACCTTGATCTCGTTCTTGTGCGTTAACAATGACTGAGTTGCTGAAATCATCGGAGCTCGCCCTGATTTGAGGTTGGTTTTGACCAGACATGCTCGCGAGGTTTTGGAAGAAATTTCCGCCACCTCCACCGCGATTAAAGCCTCCCCCAGGTCCACCCATACCGCCAAAGCCACCCATTCTCGCAAACGGGTTAGAATTTCCGGAACTTTGGAATACATCGTTAAGCACTCGAGCTAGCTGCGAAGCATTGGCGTACTGAATAGTGTAAACACGCAGAATTGGCTTGTCTTGGTTCCAATCCGTCGTGGATGGCATCGGCCAGTTCTGCGGGCCTGACCAACCTCTTCCCTGCTGGTTCTTCTTTTTGATCACCAGCATCTTGTCTTCCTTGGACAGGTCATAACCTTTGAGAGACAACATTTGGTTGAGAATCGAGAAAGCATCGCTTAGTCCAACTTCTTTCGCACTGGTCAGCGTAACCCCACCGGTCAGAGTCGGATCCTTGACAATGGTAATTCCCGACTGCTTCTGGAAAAGCGTCAAAATGTTGTCTATAGACGCATTACGGAAATCGAGCTTGAGCTTTGTTTTGGTGTTGAGCTTGAACTCTTCCCACGGCTTACTATTACTAGTCGCTCCACCGCCAAAGTCAAACTGAGCCACGGCAAAACCTGGCGCAGTGAGTACAACGGCAGACAAAGCCAGAACGAGGAATGAGTGCTTACGAATCATTTTATTTTTGCGAGAATTACCAGTGAAGAACTCACTGTACATTAATGATGGGGTGACAGGCGTTTTCATAGTTTAGAACCCTCCGCCACCACGACGACCGCGTCGGCCACCACGATTTTGAAAATCGTTTCCGTTGTTGTTACCGAGCGCTTGTTGCGCATTTGGATCGAATCCTCCATTAGGCATATTCCCAAATGCCATTTGACCACCAATTGGGCCGGTTATTCCATTCGGTGTTGCTGGAGGTAGAGAGGAAACCACAGTCTCTTTCCCAGACTGTCCGAGTTTCAAGGTGACAGGGCCTCCAGGGCCATCGAGAACTAAGTCTTCTTCACCGATGCTAACGACCTTTGCCGCTTTCCATGGCTCGCCAACTTTCACCCAATCGCCGTCACCAGACTGAGTGTTCTCAATCAGTGCATTTTTGGTTCCATTAATCCAGACACAACCTGAATAAATCCAGTTGCCTTCCCCGTTTGCATAGACAGCAGGGATTCCGCCAGGACCGCCTCCAGCACCAGCTTTCATGATGAGAGGCCGGAAGGCGTTCCTAATCGGCTTGTTCAACGAAGCGAACTGAGCTTTATAGTCTTCCTTTGTGAAGATATCATCTGTTTCTTTGGCGCTCGAAGTCTTTTTGGTCTTTTTGGTGGTTGTCGGTGAATCGTCTTCACCCATAAAATTGTAAGCAAGGGCGATCACGACAAGACCAACGAGCATATAGACAAGCGGGTTTGATTTCTTATCCGGCTTTGACATCTTTCGAATCTCCTTTGCTGGCGCTATTACTGGAAGCAGACTCCGTTTTAAGTTCATTGTTCACTAGGTATGCAAGAACATAAAGATTTCCACTGACTTTATCTGAGGCTGCATCGGCACTAGCAAGTTGAACCATGTTAACCGCGAGCTTATTTTCGGGCTTCTCCAGTTCCTTTTCAAATTCCATAACGTCTGAGAAACTCCCTTCAACGGTAATGACAAATGGAAGTTGAATCAATACACCGTCAATTTGCTTCTGAGGGCGAAAGGCAGAGAGCTTTATTCGATGATCTTGCGCATACTTGCTCACTTTAGCAAGTGCTTTAGGGCCAACTAATTCTGGCGTTTCTTGCCATACGGTATGGACCAAAACTTTGTCAGCTGCATCGATGTTGTCCTTCGCAAACTTCGTTGCGGTAAGAATTTTTGACCTAGCCGTTCTGTCTTTGGCCGCTAATCCCTTGGTTGATGGCTTCGGCACAAAAAGCACGAATAGCAACGACGAAACTAGTACGACAACTGAAAGAACGGAAAGGAATTTCGCTACCGCCTTTTTATCCATTTCGATTGGCTTCATGCTTTCTTGCTAACCCCTTTCTTTGAATTGTCAATGAGTGGGAGATTCCCGACAGGAAACGCCGTTATCGTGAACTGAACTACAGGCACATTTGCGATGACGCCGTTTTGCGAAAAGGATAACTTTACATCCCTGAATCTGGGTTGCTCAGTTAACGATCTCATGTAACTGGATACAGCTTCGTTAGACTTTGAGGTTCCTCGAATCACAAGTTGCTTGCCTCGCTCAAATGTGACTCCAGTTAACCAACTGTCTTTCGGGACGAGGTCCATGACAACAGAGATAATGTCTTGCGGTGGTTGTGCCGGAGTAAAAGCTCGCTTGACCATCCCCAGCATCTGCACTTTAGTGGCAGATTTTGCCTCAACGGACTTCTGGTATTTAGTCATCGTCGATTGCTTCTTCTTTGCCTTCTCAATCTCAGCGTTAACTGCATTCAATTGGTTGGAGTATTCGTACAACGTATATCCAACGGTTATCAGTGCAGCAACGGTCAGCATTGCAGCCTGCCGGACTGACCTCGCCAACTTGGCCGCGTTCCTTGTGGCAACGACTAATGGAGTTTCTATATTGAGCTTCAGCGAAGAGAGCGAAGCTGCGCTAAGAGCTTGCAGTGTCGTGGTGGAAAGCTGCAAGGCGCTACCTGGATAATCAGTGCCACCAGTAGCGATGACAGGAAGGTCGCCAAACCCTGCCGCCGCAAGCGTTCTTTGAACTTCGTCAGTCAAAGAGCCAAAGCCAGCTGCTCGACTATATCGAACCGTCCCATCGATCACAACATCAACGCTAGTACTGTATGCAGTTTTCTCAACCACAACTGCACTCGGAATGTGGTGATCTCTGGCAATCAGCGATGATCCAAATGCAGCTGGAATGACCTGCCGCACCTTAATGCCCGAAGCTTTGACCTGATCAGTAACAGCAGTCACTTCATTCGACGCCATTCCCGCCATGATCACTAGTCGTCCAGATTCATTAACGTCGTCTGTTAGCTGAAAATCATAGGCTAGATCCATTCCCTCAATCGGAAATAATTGGGTCGCTCGGGTTATCAGAATTGAGCGAATATCGTCTTCTGAGGCGTTTGGAACACGGACCGGCCGAATAAAAATGCTTCCACGACCTATCGCAACAATGCATTCTTGTCCAGCATATGGGATCGAAGTTCCAACTGCATAAAACTGAGTATTACCACGATCCGCAACTGTGAACCCTTGTGGTGAACACTCGATTACGAGACCTGCTGAAGCCTGTTTTTTGCTCATTGTGCCTCCTTCAGAGTGATATCGGTTCCAGTTTGGCTTGTGGACGAAGTATTCGTCGTCCAGCCCCAACGAGTTGCCATGTCAGAGAAAGGAGGTTCAGTCATAGTCACTACACGCGGCTTACCGCTACGCAAATCAATCGTGGCTTCCAGAGCCACTTGGGTGCCGCCCGCTTCCCCAATTACGCGGACGATAAAATATTGCGAACTTACACAGAAGTAGTCCGCTACGTTTTGAAGTGTTTGTTGGTTATTAAAACCAGGAATTTCAAGTAGTTCACTGAGTGCAGCAAATCCAGTGCTCTGCCGTTGAACGATTGCTTGAGCCAAATCACTAGTAAGGTTTGGAAGTGTCGATAAAGCGGCTTCACTTGCCGTATTCAGGTTCAATTTCCCTCGAAGACTCGTCGTGCTCGAGACCGTTAGCTTGTCGAGAACCGTGCCATATTGAGCTTGGCTTAAACCTGACGCACGTCCGAAGACATCACCTAACGAGGAGTAGGTGCCATTTCCTTTACCCTGAATAATCGCGGATGCGGTCGCTGCATCAAAACCAGCTTGGATCAAGGTTTGAACAGTTGCAGTATTTGCATTGATCTTGGTTGCCCCAGTTTGGTCGGTTTGTGGCGAATAACTATCAGCGGTGATAATGTCGTACAACGTAGGTTGCCTTCCGTCCGCAAGATTCGGAAGCGGGTTTGTAGACGACTGGTTCTGAGGAATATCGTAGATATCTGGTGCTGTAAAACCTCGAACGAGCAACAATTCATCGACTGACTCGAAGTCAGCCAGTTTTGCGTTGTAGGCGTTAGTCAGCGTGTTGTAATACTGATCTTTTGCACCATTGGCTCGGGCATCTGTGTTTGTAGTTCGCCAATCGAGTAACGAGTCGATTTGCTCTTGAGTTAACGGCATTTTCAGCAACTGCTCCTCGGTCGCAACATTGATGTTGATCAAGGAGTTCGTATCGATAATCTGTAACTTAAATGAAGAATTCCCAACGATGAATTTGTCTTGGCCGTTTGTTCCAAGAGTCGCCCAGTCATCTTGAAGGGTACTGGCGTATCCGTTCGATGAACTCGTCCTGGTGGAAGAGGAGTTCTGCTGGTTTGAAATCAGGTCTGTGAGCGCGGCCACGGCACGTTGAATGCCTGCTTCGGCAGCCATTTTAGCTCTTGTGTGCGCAAGCCGTTGGGCTTCCATTCGCAAAACAAGCCGTTGCGAGGCGGCAATGGAAACCACGATCGCCACTAGCCCCATCACGGTTGCCAAAGCCATCAAAAGGGCGGTTCCACGCTGTTTTCTCATTTATCCGGCCTCCGTGACAGGGTTTGTCGTCGTCACATCACTCAAAGGAACTCGAACGTACAGGATGTGATCTTCGGAGTCTGAGTTGAACTTGTAGGTAACCCGGATCGTTGAAGGAAGTCGCTTGGTCGTTTGGGTTCTCGTGTCCCAATCAGTTAACCACTGCGTTCCGTCGTAATACTCGAACGTAATAGATGAGACACCGCCGTTCAACAGGGTCTCTTTTCCGCCTTGAGTCGGATCTTCGTCAGACGGAGTCTGCTGTCGCATAAACAGTCCAGTCTTTCCGTCAGGATTGTCCCCAACTGCAGTCATGCTGAGTGAAACTTCGGTGACTCCACCGATTGGACCAATATTCTGGTTGTTCTCCTCAAATGTGTTTGTTGAATAGAGGAGTTTGCCTGGGAGACGCGCGCCAATGACCGTAAACGTCAACGTATCGGCCCCAGATGAGCCAGACTGAGTACTGGACGTGAGAGTAGAGGCTGTGCTCGTTTGCGCGGCGTTTCCACCAAGAAAGTAGGAATTCGTTGTTGTTGAGACTGTTGACAAGTAGGCGCGCTTTAGGATGTTCGTTATCTTGTCTTCAAAGTCTTGACGAGCTAACAAATCCTGACGGCCTTCTCTCAACCGCTGATCAAACCCAAGGCTAGAGCTATAAGCGCGAGCCATCGCTCCAACGATGATCACCGTAATCGTTAGCGAGATCAAAAGCTCGATTAACGTAATTCCACGACTTCGCATCTTTAGCCTCCAGTTCCCGTCGTAGAATTTGTTCCTGTTGAGGAAATTGTGCTGGTGTCGTAAAACAGACCCTCAGCAACTCCTTTTGATGACGATTGCGAATCGTTTCCTTCGGTGACCGTCACCGTTACCGCATCGAGGTTATCGACACTGGTTGTATCCACTTCGAGCTTCCAGTTGTACTGGCTGAGGTTTCGGTCGTCAAACGTTCCCTCCTGTGCAGTCGTGGCTTGCCCCGTCGAAACAAGCTCATCATATTTGTCGAAAGCCAACCTTTGGAGAAGTTCGGTTTTCCTCGCCCGAGACTCGCTTCTTGCCATTGATTGAATGGCAGAAAGACTAGCAATCCCTCCAATAGAGAAAACTGCAACAGCGGCAAGTGCTTCGTAGATGGTGAAACCGCGTTTTCTATTGACGCTGTACATAGGTCCCCGCATCCCAAGTTTCGCTTGTCGCTGTAGCTAAACCGCTATTGGAAAGAGTGGCAAAGCCGTCAGTGGTAATCGAAATGGATCGGGTGTCGTTACCTCTCACAATTTCAAACCCACCACCATTCGACTTACCATCCGGATAGAACATCAATTGCCAATCGCCCGAGTTTACGTCTGATCCTGCTAATCGAAAATTCGTTGCACTTATTTCTGAGGGGAAGGAGAAAGACGTAGAGTCTTCTCTTTCCTCTGACTGGTTGTTTTGCGCCGGAGTGATTTGAGTTAGCCTCAAGGTGCTTGACGAGTCGTCATACGCTACCTCGATGTTCTTACCTGTGTCTATCGCATCAAACCTAGCCTTTTGCATCAATCGTAACGCTGATACATAGGCTTCGCGTTGTTCAATAGCTTGTTTTCTGCCGACGATGTTTGGAACCATCATAGCGGCGAACAAAACGAGCACAGAGATCACAACACTGATTTCAACCAGAGTAAAACCCTTCCGCTGGGTTTTCGAGCTACGTAGCCTCGGGCGATTCTGCAGCACTAGTCGTCTGAAGAAATGTCTGCGTTGTCGCCGTCGCCGCCTTCAACACCATCTGCACCGTATGAAATGATTTGGAAGACTGAGCCGCTGACCTTGTAGATATACTCATTGCCCCATGGGTCTGGCTTGAGCTTTGGAATATAAGGGTTCTTCCACTTACCGGCAAGGTCAGATGGAGCTTCTAGCAAAGCATTCAGGCCCTCCTGTTCTGTCGGGTAACGGTCGCAGTCGATATGAAACGCTTCTAGTGCATCACTAAGCGTCTTGATGTCGCTCTTTGCAGCCGCCACCTTTGCCTGACCAGTACGACCGACAACCTTCGGGACGATGAGTGCAGCAAGGATCGCAAGAATAAGGATAACAACCATCAATTCGATGAGCGTGAACGCTCTTCGACGGTTCTTTCCGTTAAGTGTTAAGGTACGCATATTTCCTTCCTAGTCTTTTTAGTTTTTTGAAACCTATTTTTTTTACTTCACCAAATCCTGTGCCGCAAAAATCGGTAGCAGCACGGAGATCACGACGAAACCCACAAACACACCCATTCCAAGAACGATGAGTGGTTCCACCATAGCCGTTAACCGACGCATGCCATTGTCGACTTCAAAGTCCATTGAATCTGATACTCGATTCAGCATCTTTGGGAGATCGCCCGTCTCTTCGCCGATAGCAACCATGTGCGTCAGTACAGGCGGAAATGCGCCAGCATCCCTCATCGATTCGTGAATCGATCTTCCCTCACGGACTTCATTCTTGACCTGTTCTGCGCTCACTCTGAACAACCGGTTTCCAGCAGCTAAACCGGAAAGCTCAATCGCTTCCAAGATCGGCACGCCTCCATAGACGAGAGTCCCTAAAACTCTGGCAAACCTTGACACGGTTGACTTCCGGACGACGGGACCAAGAACCGGTGCGCGCAAGAAGAAGGAATCTCGAACTAGGGCGCCTCGGTCGGTTCGTGTGTAAGCTTTGTATCCAAAGATGATCACTCCGATCGAGATAATTATCATTAACCCGTTGTCCGTCAGGAAGCTGGTCATCATCAACAGAAGCTTTGTGGTGAATGGTAGATCGTTTCCTAGATCCTTGAAGATTCCAGACAATCTCGGAACGACAAATGTGAGCAAGAAGATAATGACGAAGACGGCTGTCGCGGTCAAAATCGCAGGATAGATGAGGGCGCTGACAATCTGAGATCGTCGAGCAACTTCTTTTTCTTGGAACTCAGCCAGCCTGCCTGCTACCTCTGGAAACTGTCCGCTTGATTCGCCTGCACGCAAGGTTTGAGTGTAAACCTCTGGAAACAGCTTCGGATAAGCCTGTAGAGCTTCGCTAACTGGCTTTCCAGTTCGGACTTCCTCAAGGGCATGCTCCGCAACGTCGGCCAACATTGCGCTTTCAGACTGTTCGGCAACAACCTGAAGCACACGGTCAAGCGGTAAACCCGCTTCAGACAAGTCAGCCATACGGCGGGAAAAGAGTGCGATATCGGATCGGCTTGCCTTTCCCTTTCGCTTGGCTTCACCGCCATGGCTTTTGTTCGCCACGTTTCCTGCCCGAGCGGCTTGCTCCTTCAGTTCGAGAACAAATCGACCCTCAGCTGTAATCGCGGCCTCGGCGGCTTCACGCGACGACGCATCGATGTATCCAGTCTTCTTTTTGCCAGAAGCTTCTAGCGCAACGTAAGAAAAAGTAGTCGCCATTGTTAAGACTCCTAGAAGTCCTCCCTTTGGCTAACACGTAAGACTTCTTCTGGCGTTGTCCGTCCATTCAAGATCGCAAGTCGCCCATCGTTAAGCAAGGTTCGCATGTTTTGATGCGCCACCGCATGATCGCGCATCAGTGAAGACGAAGCACGCTCGACAGTTAGCCTCCGAATTTGTTCGTCGATCATGAAGAATTCGTATAGGCCCTGTCGGCCCTTATAACCTGTATTTTGGCAACGTTCGCACCCACGACCTTTTCTAACCTTCGACATGTCCTGATCAGGAGAAATTCCAACAGCCAGAAGCATGTCGGGGGCTGGAATGTGCGGCTCTGCACAGTTACTACAAACTCTTCGCACGAGTCGCTGGGCAACGACTCCTACGAGCGATGATGCGACCAAGTAAGGCTCAACACCCATATCCAACAATCGAGTGACGGCGCTCGACGCGTCGTTCGTGTGAAGGGTCGAGAAAACTAGGTGACCGGTGAGTGATGCGTGAATTGCAATCTCAGCTGTTTCGTGGTCACGAATTTCACCAACCATGATGA
>DDEQ01000045.1 GCA_002336105.1 Chthonomonas sp. UBA1950
GCCACGTCGACTTCACGGTCGAAGTAGAGCGCTCGTTGCGTGTTCTTGACGGTGCTGTTTGCGTGCTCTGTGCCG
This sequence comes from Chthonomonas sp. UBA1950, assembly GCA_002336105.1. Classification (GTDB taxonomy): domain Bacteria; phylum Armatimonadota; class Fimbriimonadia; order Fimbriimonadales; family Fimbriimonadaceae; genus Fimbriimonas. The sequence goes on from DDEQ01000045.1 coordinate 76, forward strand.
TTGGTGGCGTTCAGCCTCAGACCGAAACGGTTTGGCGCCAAATGAACAAGTATAAAGTTCCCCGAATCATCTATGTAAACAAGATGGATCGACTCGGCGCGGACTTCTACTCAGTTCTCTCACGCGTTAAAGAGCGACTTGGTGCAAACGCTGCCCCGATCCAGATTCCTATCGGAGCTGAGTCTGACTACCTCGGTTATGTTGACCTCATCACGATGAAGGCTACGGTCTACGATCGTGAGGACGACAAGGGTAAGACGATGCAAATCGTCGACATCCCTGCCGAATTGGTGGACAAAGCTGCCGAGTACCGCGAGAAGCTTATTGAAGCAATTTCGGACTTTGACGACTCCATCATGGAGCGCTTCCTTGAGGGTGAAGAGATCGGTGAAGATGAAATTCGCGCCGCTCTTCGTGCTGGCACGCTAGCGCTCAAGGTTGTTCCGATGCTCTCTGGTTCTTCGTTCAAGAACAAGGGCGTCCAATCCATGATCGATGGCGTCGTCGAGTTCTTGCCATCTCCGCTTGATGTTGGTGCCGTTGGTGGCGTCGATCCTCATACGGAAGAAGAGCTTGAGCGAAAGGCCGATGATAAGGAACCGTTTGCAGCGCTTGCGTTCAAGATCATGAGCGACAAGTACGTTGGACGACTTACCTATCTTCGCATCTACTCGGGCGTTCTCAAGAAGGGCACGCAGGTTCAGGTTGCATACCGAGATCCGCAAACCAACGAGTTCCGATATCGAACGGAGCGCGTAGGCCGAATTCTCGAAATGCACGCGAACAGCCGAAACGACATTGAAGAAGCTTTTGCTGGCGACATCGTCGGTGTGATCGGTCTTAACGACGTCAACACCGGACAAACGATCTGTGATCCGGATCACTCGATTGCACTTGAGTCCATCAAGTTCCCCGAGCCGGTTATTCAGATCGCGATTGAGCCTAAGAGCCGAGCCGACCAAGAGAAGCTAGGTTCTTCACTGCAGCGACTTGCTCAGGAAGACCCAACCTTCCGAGTGTTCACCGACCAAGAGAGCGGTCAAACGATCATCTCCGGTATGGGTGAACTGCACCTTGAAATCATTGTGGACAGGCTGAACCGAGAGTTCGGCGTCCAGGCAAACCAAGGCAAGCCGCAGGTTGCTTACCGCGAAACAGTTCGCATGTTGGCGAAGGGCGAAGGCCGCTTCATCCGACAGACGGGTGGTTCGGGTCAGTACGGCCACTGCTGGATCAGCATGGAGCCGCTTCCTGCCGGAACTGGCTTCCAGTTCGAGAACAAGGTCGTGGGCGGTACGATTCCTAAGGAATATATCCCTGCTTGCGAAAAGGGCATCCGCGAAGGTCTGCTCGCTGGCGTTCTCGCTGGTTATCCAGTTGTTGACGTTAAGGTTTGCTTGCTAGAAGGTTCGTACCACGAAGTCGACTCGAACGAAAACGCGTTCAAGCAGGCTGGACTCCTCGCTTTCAAGGAAGCGATGAAGAAAGCTAATCCGCTCATCAAAGAGCCGATTATGCACGTCGAGGTTACGACCCCTGAGCAGTATGTCGGCGACGTTGTTGGCGACATCAACTCACGACGCGGACGAATCGAAGGTATGGACCCGGCAATGGGTGGCGTCACAATCGTCAACTCCCACGTGCCACTCTCCGAAATGTTTGGCTACGTTACAACGCTTCGCTCGCTCACACAGGGCCGCGCAGCTCCAAACGTTACGCCGTCGCACTACGAAGAGGTTCCAAACTCGATCGCACAAGAGATCATCGCGAAAGGCAACAAGTAAGCTTCTAGCGAAAGTTGGAAAGCCCCTGATGGACCCGAAAGGGCTCGGTCAGGGGCTTTGTCCGTTATTTATTCGCAAAGTCCTCATGGCATTGACTACCGCCAACCAAATATGAATATCCTTGCGGAGTGTCAAAGGTTGAGCTGCTAGACCTATCTCCCGCTCGTTGGATTTGGTTTCCAAGCCAACGAACATTGGCGAACACATTTGTGTTGTTTCGCAAAGAGATCAACCTAGAGCGAGTCCCAAAATCAGCTTTAGGATGGATCACAGCCGATAGCCGCTATAAGCTGACGGTCAATGGGCATAGGGTTCAGTGGGGGCCAGCTCCATTTGATCCCAGACATGCCGAGGCAGACCCTGTCGATCTATCAAACGTGTTACGTGAAGGACGAAACGTAATCGGGATTGAGGTTCTTTACTATGGGTACGGCGATGGAACAACACCGTTCGGCAAGCCAGGTTTGCTGTTTCGACTCGATATAGATGGACAAATCATTGGCACCGATGCCGGATGGAAATGCGTCGTCGACCGGGCCCACCGACCAGGTCAGTATCAGCGATGGTATCTGAGGGCTCTTCAAGAGGTCTTCGACGCTCGGGAGCACCCCGAAGGCTGGGATTTGGCCGGGTTTGATGCCTCATTATGGAGAGACGCAAAAGTTCTGAGTGTGCCACCAACCCGCGCGGCCTTTTCTGGCGGATATAGCGCTTACTCGCAAGAAACGTTCTATATTCATCCAAACGACTCGACTCTGATCAAACGAACAATACCGCTGCTAACGGAGTCAGATGTCGTCGCCAAACTCACACACAACCACCATGTTCGATGGCTTAGCAATATCGATGACTGGTTCGAATTTCGAGCCCCTAACTGTTTCGAGATAACGCCAGCTGAGCTGAGTCATTCGGTCGGTACCACTCCGACTGCTCTTACCTACGAACTCGAAGAAGAGGTGGTCGGATGGCCGTTCTTTGAGATTGAAGCCAGCGAAGGCACGGTCGTCGAACTCATGACGCAAGAGTGCCACGACCCAATGATGCACCCGTGGATGGATAGTCATCTTTACTGTTGGTCCCGGTTTGTGTGTAAAGAAGGGCGTAACCGTTTTGAAGCCTTTGACTTTGAAGCTCTGAAATGGATTCAATTACACATCCACGAAAACAAGACCCCAGTTGAGGTCAGTCAAGTTGGCGTGAGACGCCGTAGTTATGCTTGGCCGAACAAAGCCAACCTCAAATGCAGTGACCCAAGCTTGCAGCGTCTTTTTGACGCAACCTTAAACACGCTAGATAATAGTGCCCAAGAAACATGCGTCGATGGGATGGGCCGCGAGAGACAACAATACAGTGGAGACGGTGGTCATCAGCTTAACGCCGTCCGGCTCGCTTTTGGCGAAAATAGGCTTCCAGAACGTTTTATCCGCACGTTCGGATATGGACAGATGATTGACGGGGTCTTCGCAGACTCCTGGCCAGCAGTTGATCGCCTACAGCGCCTTTGGCAACGAAACGTAGACGCTTCGGACTGGGGACCAATTATCGATCACAGCATCGGGTTTTGCTTCGATTGCTATCGACACTGGCTACATACAGCCGACCTCGAAGCCATTCAACTGGTTTGGGCCAGACTGATAAGATTCGCAGATTATCTCGAATCGGTCTACCGTCCTGATGGGCTTATACCGGTCGAGGGTGTCGGGGTAAACGCGGTATGGATTGATCACTATGCTTTTGAACGTCAGTCCCACAAGAGGCTCGCTCTGAATCTTTATGCGGCAGCGATGCTTCAGCATGCTCTTGCTCCACTCGCCGAAGAAATTGAGCCGATTCAGGCTGGCAAACTCAGACGCTTTGGCCAAGAACTTGAAAAGCACGCCATGAAAGCCTATTGGGATCCCAAAGAGAAAACTCTTGTGAACAACCGGCCATTCGGCGAGAAATCCCCTCGATTTGACGACCGATCACTTTCGACAGCAATCCTTTTCGACATGCTTCCAGACCCCCGCAGAAGCGTTCAGCTTTTGGCTGATCCCACCGATCAAGTGGGCATAAGCTACCCTTGCAACGCTGTCTGGAGATATTGGGCACTGGCTAAATCCGGGAAGATGCAAACCGTTCTTGACGAATTTCGAAAGAGATGGGCCACGATGCGATCAGTCATAGAGAACAACTCACTCCAAGAGTATTGGACGCTTACTAGCGACACAACCGCAATCGCATCTCATTGCCCTGTATCTCCGGCAATTCTTGCCTTCGACGGTCTCATGGGAGTTTCGCCGCTGAAAGCCGGATTTCGCGAGATAGAGTTGCGACCGCAGTGCGGAGACCTTGAATCTGTAATTCTCACCGCGTTTACAGTGTTGGGGCCAATCAACTTCTCTGCAACCAAGACCGAATACTCATATCAAATCCCAAGTGGAGTTGAGAAGGTTCGGATATATGGTGAAGGCGTCACGACGGTTCCATCTAGCGGACGATTGACGCTCAAACGATAGGTTTTGAAACCCTTTCGCTCAAAGAAGCCTCAGCGAAAGGGCAAATCATCTAGACCGGGAACGGATTTCGGCTGAACCCGTCTTGGTGCCAATACGGATAAGCAAGGGGGCGTTTGCTTACGGCATCCAACCGAGCGACTTGCTCTTGGGTGAGGTTCCAACCGATCGCTCCAAGATTGTCTTTTAGCTGAGTTTCGTTCCTGGCTCCAACGATAATGGTGGAAACCGTCGGACGCTGCAACAGCCAATTAAGTGCGATCTGCGGCACAGTTTTTCCTGTTTCCTTAGCAATCTCGTCGATGACATCAACGACGTCAAAAACAAACTCATCGGGAATCTGTGGTCCGCCTTCGAGAGTGACTTTGTTGTTAAGCCTCGATCCTTCTGGCAGTGCCTGACCTCTTCGAAGCTTTCCGGTCAGTCGTCCCCAACCGAGAGGGCTCCATACCACCGTTCCGACTTTCTGATCCAGCGCAAGCGGCATCAGCTCCCACTCGTAATCTCGACCGACCATCGAATAGTAAGCCTGATGGGCAACATATCTCGACAGGTTGAACCGATCCGAGAATGCCAGCGACTTCATCAGATGCCAACCAGAGAAGTTTGAGCATCCTATGTAGCGGATCTTTCCTGCCCGAACGAGGTCGTCCAGCGTGTTAAGAGTTTCTTCGACTGGGGCTATCGCGTCAAAAGCATGTAGCTGAAAAAGGTCGATGTAGTCCGTGCCGAGCCTCTTCAGAGCGCCATCAACAGCATTAATTAGGTGGTAACGGGAAGATCCGACTTGGTTCGGTCCTTCGCCAAACGTAAAGGTTGCCTTCGTTGAAATCAGAACCTTGTCTCTTCTGCCCTTGATGGCCGCGCCGAGAATCTCTTCCGCAGCCCCATGCGAGTAAACGTCCGCAGAATCGAACATATTGATCCCCGCTTCAAGACAGACGTCAACCAACCGAGTGGCTTCCTCAACGTCGGAACTTCCAAACCCTTCGAAGAACGCACCTTTGCCGCCAAATGTGCCGGTGCCAAAACTGAGAACAGGGACCTTTAGGCCAGAGCCCCCGAGCTGTCGAAACTCCATCCCCCTATTCTACGATCTAGAATGCACCACATACACTTGATGCAATAAGTATAAATCTACTCCAGCTATACCGCGATGGTTGTCCGCTTTGATGTTAGCGCTGGCGAAGTCTATTTCCTCAAGTGTTAAATGACGCGGTAAGAAGTTCTACTTGAGGAGTCGCTCGGCAACCAAGTTTGGTCGTGACCCATTGCGAAACCCCGACCTTTCAGCGCAGCAGAGGCGATGGGAATAGAAGAGCCCACGATCCCCATCCATGCCGTGAGGCGAGAAGGACGAAAAGAAACTCACCTTTGCATCAAGCTTTTTCACGCCGAAAACCCGAGTGCGAGGCGATTCGGATTTATAAGCCCAAGTGAATCCTGAACTTACAGAATCGGTGCCAAATAGGGATGGTAATTTTACTTGGATGTAAGTACTATGTGGATTTTGCGGGGAAACCTTAACGAGCCCTTATTCAAGACGGGGCTAAAAAGTGATATGCTCGACGTGTTTTGTGAGGTGGTGTTTTTCTCCACGTCATTCGGGTTTTTTATGAAGAAAAGTTTCTTAATCGCTCTTTCAGTAGTCGCAGTTAGCGCAAACGCGGACACTCTCGCGAATTGGACTTTCGAGACATCGATTCCAACGACAGCTGGCCCATTGTCTCCTGAGGCTGGGCTTCAGACTGCTACCGCAAAGGCTCTCGGTCACCACGCTAGCGCTTCGTCGGTTTATTCGAATCCAGTCGGAAACGGCTCTGCCGAATCATTTAGCTCGACCTATTGGGCCGTCGGAGACTACTATCAGTTCAGTTTCAACACTGTTGGCTACAAGGATTTGGCTGTTTCATTCGATCAGGCTAGTTCCAGCACAGGCCCGAAGGATTTTAAGATTGCCTATAGCACCGACGGCACTACGTTCACGAATTTCGCTGACTACCAGGTTCTGCTAAACGGTGCTGGCACTGATCGGACTGCTTGGGGTGGTAGTACCTACCAGTCAGCTTATTCCTATAGCTTCGACTTCAGTTCAATCAGTTCAACCCTTGGCAGCACACTCCGCAATCAGTCAACTGTTTATCTTCGACTCATTGACTCGACCACAACCAATGTCAACGGCGGTTCAGTAGCAACCGGCGGTACTAACCGAGTTGACAACTTTGTTGTTACAGCTCAACCAGTTCCAGAGCCAACCTCCATGGCTGCTCTCGCACTCGGTGGCGCATTCTTCATGCGACGCCGCAACAAGAAGTAAGGAGCTTTCCTTCTTCCGACCAAAACCTCTTTGCCCTTATTGGCGAAGAGGTTTTGTCATGTTTCCTTGTCGTATCTCCGCTATATTTGCGTAACCTAAACTCGAAGTACCCCCTCAGAATTGGTAGCCTGCCAGTTAGCAATGCAGCGACAGTTCCTTCTTCAACAGGCCGATATCCCAACTCACTGGTACAACATCGTCGCCGATCTTCCGACGCCTCCAGCGCCCCCTCTTCATCCTGGAACAAAAGAACCTGCTGGGCCACAAGATCTTCAAGCGATTTTTCCCGACGAAATAATTGAGCAAGAGGTTTCGGGACAAAGATGGATCGAGATTCCAGAACAAGTTCGAGATGGCTTAGCCCAATGGCGTCCAACACCTCTCTATCGCGCGGTCAGGTTGGAACAAGCCCTGGGAACTCCGGCAAAAATATTCTACAAGTACGAGGGCACCAGTCCCGTCGGGAGTCATAAGCTCAACACGGCTATCGCTCAGGCTTACTATAACAAGCGAGCTGGCGTCAAGCGACTCGCCACCGAGACCGGCGCTGGACAATGGGGTTGCTCACTTGCCTTTGCTTGCCAAATGTTCGGCTTGGAATGCACGGTTTACATGGTAAAGATCAGCTTCACTCAGAAGCCGTATCGCAAGTCGATGATGCTCACCTTCGGTGCAACAATCTACGCTAGTCCAAGCGAGCACACGATTTACGGTCGCAAGGTTCTTGAGGAGACTCCGGACTCCCCCGGCTCACTCGGCATCGCCATCAGCGAAGCACTCGAGGACACCGTATCCAGCTCGGGTGTCAAATATGCCTTGGGCAGTGTTACCAACCACGTCTTGCTCCACCAAACCGTGATCGGTCAAGAAGCGCAAAAGCAGATGCAGATGGCCGGGGCATACCCCGATGTGGTGATCGGGTGTGTTGGTGGTGGTTCCAACTTTGCAGGTCTTGCATTTCCCTATTTGGCAGACAAGATCAGCGGAAAGAACATTCGTGTGGTGGCCGTCGAACCCACATCTTGCCCGACATTGACGAAGGGAGAATATCGCTACGATTTCGGCGATACGGCAGGCATGACCCCGCTCTTCAAAATGTATACACTGGGCCACGATTTCGTTCCTCCCGGAATTCATGCCGGAGGCTTGAGATATCACGGCATGTCGCCTCTGGTGAGCCAATGTTACGATTCGGGACTCATTGAAGCCGTGTCCTATCCTCAAACCGAAGTCTTTTCTGCCGCTGTGGAGTTCGCAAAGGCGGAAGGGATAATTCCAGCCCCCGAGTCTTCTCATGCCGTTCGAGCAGCAATTGATGAGGCATTAATCGCTAAACGAGAAGGTGTAGAAAAGACTATTCTCTTCAACTTAAGTGGCCACGGACTGCTCGACTTAGGTGCTTACGAGTCCTACCTATCAGGCAACCTCAAGTAGCTTAATCAGTCTATACCGCATACTGGCGAGCGAGAAATAGAGTTACTAACCCGCCAGTCAGGGTAGTATTCCGAATCCTATAATAGTGTAGTTCGCACTATTATTTTTCATAGTTTACCTGTTGTAGTTTCGCATTCTTTTGACACTAGTGCAAATACTTATTTGCGTAAGATGCATCCTTCCCATCTCAGATTTCACAGTCTTTCTACGTATTAATAAGCAACGCTACAGGACTAGTCACACTTAGAATGAGCTATACCCGTCTTTAACCATAAGAGTTGACTCTTAACTAGTATTGGTGATATTTCCTATCGCAAAGCTCCAAAAGGAAAGCGAGTGAGTACTAGGCAGGCTGGCTTGTCAAGGTTCAAATTCGGATTTAATGCTCGTGAATGTACTCAAAATAGCTGAAAATGGAACTTTTTGAGCAAACTAGACATCAAACAATTGTCGACGTACAAACCGCATCCTTTCAGAGAATGCATGTAGGGACGTTATTGTCAAGAAACTCATCAGCATAATGAATACTGCAGCTCATTCAACTGAATCGAAGAGCTGGACCAGTGAGTAGACCGAAAATAATTACAGTTTTTACATTACATTGGAGGTACTGGGGTGATGAATTCAACAAAGACAGCCTATTTGTATACGGAGACACACTGCAATAGTGTATAGTGTGTTGTTACTCCCTTTTTTGGGAGGAAGTGGTTAGTTAAGAAAATAGGTGTGTCAATGTCGATGCACTACTGAGGATCAAAATGCGAATCGCTCTTTGCTGTAAAGAAGGCCTATTCTGTGAGGCATTGGCCAGCCTCTTGGATCACCACGGAAGTTTTCAAGTGGTGGCAAATGAAGTTAGTCCACGATCTATGGTGACTGCCGCCAAGGATCAAAGGGCTCAAATCATGGTTGTTGACTCATTCGGTCTAGACATGAGCGACCTCCAGTTCTTGCTTGGCGCACGTGCTTTCGGAGACTTTGCTGTTGTTCTCATCATCAGCGATGCCGAGAAGGAGACCTTTGCCGACGTACCAGTTGATCGACTTGTCTCAAGATCAGAGAGTTCAGAGAAACTATTTGAGGCACTTGGTGAACTGGGCGGGAAAGTTCGACTTTCGGTCCGACCATACGTTCGCGAGTCACGACGAGGCTACGGTGGTCGAGATGCCAATGAACTCAGTCGACGAGAGTATGAGTGCGCTCTTCTTGTCGCGAAGGGTTTGTCCAACCGCAAAATTGCAAGCATTACGGGACTTCGCGAGCAGAGCGTGAAGAACCTGGTGAGCGTAATTATGCGAAAGCTCCACTGCGAGAACCGTGTTCAAGTCGCTCTCAAACTAACGCAGGGTAGCTACAGTTCAACGTCGAGCACCGAAGAAACTGCTGAATAGCGATTTCGCTAAGATTCTCCGTATACAGACAAACTGGATTTTATCCAGTTTGTCTGTAGTGCTATCTGAGAGTATTATGTTCGCGTGAAAGAAAGGGTTCTTACCTCGCTGGCGCTCGCGCCTGTCGTTCTCGGAGCTTTTTTCTCGACACATACCTGGCCAGCCCTTTTTCTTCTGGTCCTCGTCTTAGTGTTATCACTCGTCGAAATCGCAAACCTCATAAAAGCCAGTTCATTGGGCTTACTGGTTCTCGGGGTTCTCTTTTTCGCCGGAGGATTAGTCCTTACGCAGGGACATGCCGAATTTCTTGCATTACTTGCATGCGTCCCTTTGATCTGTGGGCTGCTTTGTGCTTGGGCTGCTGTCAAACAAGGTGACATCATCCTAAAGCTCTTTTCAGTAGGATGGGTAGTCGGACCAGTGCTGTCAATCTATGCGCTTTGGCAAATCGGTCGACACGAACATGAGGCTTGGAGCTTCACCACACCGATCCTTATCGTTTTTCTATCTATTTGGGCTGGCGACATCGCAGCGATTTTCGCTGGAAAGGCTTTTGGGAAGCGATTACTTGCTCCAACCATCTCTCCTAAAAAAACCTGGGAAGGTTCTATCGCGAATGCCCTGGCTTCGACACTTGTGGCTGGGATCACGGCAGTGATTCTGGGATACGATCTTGCCTTCGGACTAGTTTTCGGGTTTGTTGGCGGAATTGCAGGCCAATTCGGGGACTTGTTTGAGAGTTGGATTAAGCGACAAGCAAACGTAAAAGATAGCGGGACACTTTTGCCAGGACACGGCGGCATCCTAGATCGCATCGATAGTTTATTACTCGCCGCACCGGTTGCGGCGGTGCTACTTTCCATTTGGCCCAAAAAATGAGCCATGATAACCGCGTGTTCGCGGTAGAAGCGATTAACCTGAAGAAGACGTATGTCTCCAGCAAAAAAGAGCCTGGAGCGTGGGGCGGCGTTAAGTCACTCTTTAGCCGACAAAAGAGCTACGTCGACGCGGTCAAAGGTGTTAACCTCCAGATTGAGCAAGGAGAGTTGATCGGCTTTCTAGGTCCGAACGGCGCAGGGAAAACAACTACGCTTAAAATGCTAAGCGGCATTTTGTATCCCACGTCGGGAGAAGCCAAAGTCCTCGGCCATACGCCGAGCCATCGAGATCATGAAATGCTCAAGCAGATCTCCCTAGTCATGGGAAACAAGATGCAGCTCTGGTGGGACCTCCCTGCATGGGATGGTTTCATGGTTCTGAAAGAACTGTATGAAGTCGACCAGACGAAATTCAAGAATCGCCTCGACCAGCTCATCGAGGCACTTCAGTTGGGCGACAAAGTGAACACTCAGATGCGTAAGCTCTCGCTCGGAGAGCGAATGAAGTGTGAGTTAGTTGCCGCACTGCTCCACGGCCCCAAAGTTGTCTTTCTCGATGAACCAACGATTGGTCTAGACGTTGTAAGTCAAAAACGCATCCGGGAATTCCTAAAGCAATTACACAAAGACGAAGGATGCACCATTTTGCTAACAAGCCATTACATGCAGGATGTTCAAGAGTTGTGTGATCGAGTCATCGTCATCGACCACGGCTCTACGATATTCGAAGGCACTCTTGATACTTTAGCGGCGAAGTTTAGCGATACAAGAAGGCTCAAGTTAACACTTTCAACCCCTATTGAGTCTGCGCCTAAGACCGGAAAGCTCATTTCGCTTAGCGAAGACGTGCTAGTCGTAGAAGTTACGAGAGATGAAACCGCAAATGCAGCGGCAAGCCTACTGTCTTCCCTACCTGTAGCGGACTTAGCGATTGAAGAAACGGAGATCGAAGAGGTCATTCGTCAGCTCTTCGAAAGCGGCCAATCAGTCCGATAGAACCCATTTGGCAAATGCCAAGGTAAAATGAAGGTCAATGGCTAGAAAGCGACCCAATTATAAGCCCCAGCAAGACAAAGAAAAGGGCATCGAATTAGAAGGAGCAGTAATTGAAAACCTTCCTAATGCTCGATTTCGCGTCAAGTTGGATGAAGGGGAAGCTGAAATCCTCGCCCACGTTAGCGGAAAAATGCGAATGAACTACATTCGAATTCTTCCTGGAGACCGTGTTCGAGTTGAGCTCAGTCCTTATGACCTCACCATGGGTCGAATCGTTTACCGATACAGATAGTTCCTTTGTTGGGCATGGAGTTCGCCCAGGCTGAAACTCAGCCGAACCGCCTTTAGGCTGATGACTCCTACCCACAAAGGAGGTAGGAGACATTGCCCATACGATTTAGCAAAGCGGAGCAACTCGCACTCATTTGGAGCCTAACCAAGTGGTCTATTCTAGGCGCTTGGGTCGGGGTTTTGGCTGGAATTGCCTCTGCGGTTTTTCTTTTTTCGCTTGAGTGGGCTAACAAGACCCGCGCGGCTCACCCCCAGCTACTTTTCTTTCTTCCGCTGTCCGGCGTTCTGATATGGGCAATCTATGATAGATTTGGGAGGGCTGTTCAAGGTGGAAATAACTTACTCCTAGAAACTGTCCATGATCCTAAAGAAGCCATTCCGTTTCGGATGGCTCCGCTTATTTTGCTTACGACGGTGCTGACCCACCTCTTTGGGGGATCAGCTGGACGCGAAGGTACGGCGGTCCAAATGGGCGGAACCCTTGGTCAGCTTGCGACCCTTCCCCTTCGGCTTGGTCCAGAGCACAGGCGAATTCTTGTGATGGCTGGCATTGCCGGTGGATTCGGGTCCGTTTTTGGCACCCCGATCGCAGGAACGGTATTTGGCCTTGAAGTTCTCGCGATCGGGAGGCTTCGGTACGATGGATTAATAGCCTGCCTTTCGGCGAGTGTTGTCGGTGACATCGTTTGTCGCGAATTAGGAACACATCACACTGACTACTTCTCTATGTTGGGCCGCCAACAGCCTTTAGCTCCAGTAAGTCTCCTCCTTGTGGTTGTGGCAGGACTTCTCTTCGGATGTTCGAGCGCACTCTTTTCCGAACTCACTCACGCAGTTCAACATTGGATCAATCGGTTCGTTCCGAAGCCGTATTTGAAATCATTCACAGGCGGGTGTATCGTCATCGCGATGACTTTACTCGCCGGGAGTCAGATTTACAACGGACTCGGACTAGAACTCATCGCCCAGAGTCTCGTCGGAAAAGTGTTTCTTGCCGCGTTCCTTATCAAAATCGTGTTTACAGCGGTAACACTAGGAGCCGGCTTCAAAGGTGGTGAGGTGACGCCGCTCTTCTGTATTGGCGCAACCGCAGGAAATGCTTTTGCGCAGATCACGCACCAACCTACAGCAGTCTTCGCTGCAATTGGATTTGTGTCAGTCTTTTCTGGAGCGGCAAACACGCCACTGGCTTGCATCGTCATGGGTGTCGAGCTATTCGGGACGCAACTTGCCGTTCCGATTGCTATCGGGTGCGTCACGGCCTACATCTTCTCAGGACACAGAGGGATCTATTCCTCTCAACGGATCGGTCACCCAAAATCAGATCAAGCACAAGATATCGAAGACGCAACACTTGGCGCAATCCGGCTGAGTGGGGTTGCAGTTAGGTTAGCAACGGCTAGCCGATGGTTCAGAAAGAATTAGTGGAATCTATGTCTTCTAGGATCAATGAAGACAATATCATCAGGGGTGTTTTCTACGCCGATTACAGCAGCGCAAATTCCTCGAAGATCATGGGCGCTCATGTTGACCCCCGGACTAGGAGTGACATGAGCCCTAAGGCCACTGCCATCGTACCAAACAGATGCGTCAAGAACGTTGTCTTGTGCTAGCAGAAAATTCTCTGTAAGTTTTGGATTGACCATACCACTACCTCCCCTGTGAGGTTTACGAGTAAGGTCGGTAGAACGCCTCAGAACATTAGGCGTATTAAATGATATTGTTCTGCAATGAACAATATCACCTAGTTACTACACTAGGCATCGCATTCAGATACGTACAAAAAAACGTTTCGACTAGGTTCTTCTGACGCAAAGATTCTATGGCTCTATGAGCAGAGGCCCCATCCAAAAACCGACCAAAAATTACAGATCCAGAACCAGTAAGACCTGAATCATACGCTCCAAGTTCTTTTAATACCTTTCTCAGGTACGCGCACTCAGCAGGAGCAACCCTTTCGAAGTCATTGTACAAAATGTCTTCGTCAGAGAACTCTTTCCAAGAGTAATCCAACTCATCGAGTGATCGATACATTACTCCTGTCGAGCATCCTACTGTCGGTTTTATGAGGACCAGTTCGTGGTTTACAGGTGTCTCGATGGCCTCGAGTTTCTCGCCGTAACCTTCACCTTTTGCCCTTCCACCTACTAGAAAGAAAGGTACATCTGCCCCGATCGCAGAGGCAACGCTTAGCAACTCAGCGGTTGAAGGTGGGTTCCCTACCATGGCAGATGCAATACGAATGAGACCTGCCGCATCGGAACTACCACCACCCAATCCTGCTTCTGAGGGAATTCGCTTTTTAAGGCGGATGGCTACCGGCGGCAAAGGCATAATTTCGCGAAGCAGTCTTCGTGCCTTCGTCACCGTGTTATCTGCCGGAACCGATTCGTGGTCACAAGTGAAACTATCTGAATCCGAAAGCTGAACTTCGAGTTCGTCGAATAGATCAATCGTTTGAAAGATCGTTCTGAGTGGATGGTAACCTCGCCGATCTATCGGACCGACAGCTAGAAACAAGTTGATTTTTGCAGGACAAAGAACGCTATAAGTGACACTCATCTTTGGTCGATCTGTTGCTCCAGGTTGCCATCGACAGTTGGAACCACGCTGATTCGGGTGGGGTAGTGACTCAAATCAAGTTCCTCCAGTGCCGTATCAATCGACTGTAATTGGGCACGAGCTTCGGCAAGTGCTTCCAAAAACTCATGGCTCGAAAGCTCAGGTGATCGCCCGACAAGCCGATATCCCAGCATCTTCATTCGCAAAGTATCGAGCGTTGTCATAAAGACCGCTGACTGAGCTTCAGTCCGCTGAACACCTGCCATGACACTCGCAAAATGTGCCTTGTACTCGGCGATGTTCTTATCTGCTAACCGATAGAGCTCGTTTGATTGGGGATCATTCGACCGAACCTGCCAAGTAGGCGGAGCATTGTAGAGACCTCGTTCCGACTGCTGAACTTCATCAGCAATGAGATCTGCCCGTCGCAACGCAGCGTATAACGATTCTCCCACTGCCTTGATCGTTCTCGGCATGTCGTTCAGGTCGGCAATTTGATCCTTTCGGGTTTTAGTTAGCACCTCATCAAATCGTGTGAGGCGTTCTTGACACCCCTGCCATAGTGCTTGAGTTCGCTTGTTCCTCCAGCGTTTCGGGACCGAGTTGTTATACGCGGCGACGCCTGACATTGAAAGAACGACTGCTAAGCCGATAACCATTGCGACATATCCGCCAAAGGTATCCATCCCTACTTTGAGCTGAACAAAGACCCAAGCACCAGCAAGCCCGGCAAGGGTCAGCATGATCCTCATTGGATCAAGCAACTCTTTGACGAACAGCCTGCGATCTTCTTTGCGGATGTCGTCCATAGAAAGTCTCTTAAACCGTCGGAGGCGTCAGTATTCCGAAGCCAAGTTCTTGCTCAATTGCATACGCTGCGGAAAGTAAGAATTCATCGTTCTCTCTTCCACCTAGTAATTGCAACCCAACAGGCAATCCGTTTTGTGTGTGACCACATGGGATTGAGATTGCTGGCATACCGCCCATATTAGCCGGAATCGTACAAAAATCAACTAGCTTTAGGGCTAAAGGATCGTCGGCCATTTCGCCTAATCTGAAGGCAGGAATCGGCGAGGTCGGCCCGAGAACCAGATCGTATTCGCTTAATACTTTATCAAATTCCTGGCGCATCATCGCACGAACTTGCTGAGCTTTCAGATAGTACGCATCGTAATATCCGGCGGACAGCGCATAAGTGCCAATCATAATCCGTTGCTTAACTTCATGACCGAAACCCTCGGCGCGGCTTCTTTCCACAACACCAATGTGCGTTCCGCTGGAAGCTCTGTGCCCAAATCGGATGCCGTCAAAACGGGCTAAATTACTGCTCGCTTCCGCTGGTGCAATGATGTAGTAGGTTGTAACCCCGAGTTTGATCGAAGGCAAGGAGATCGTGGTGACTTCGGCACCGGCTTTCAGAAGTTTCTCGACCGCAACGTTCACCGCTTCTCGAACGCCTGAATCTACGCCATCGCCGAACAGCTCCTCGGGCAAGGCAACCTTCATACCTTTGATTGTTCGAGATTTCAGTTCAGCCGTGCTGATCGGGGGAAGGTTAAGCGAAGTCGAATCGAGCGGATCGTGTCCCGTCGTAGCCTGAGCGAGATAGGCCACATCTTCAACGCACTGACCAATCGGGCCGATCTGATCCAAACTGCTTCCGAAAGCAATTAGTCCGTACCGCGAACACCTTCCGTAAGTCGGTTTGAAGCCAACGACACCACAAAGCGCTGCTGGTTGGCGTATCGAGCCACCGGTGTCACTACCCAATGAGATAGGAGCTAAACGCGAAGCTACCGCACAGGCGCTACCACCACTTGATCCTCCTGGAGATCGTTCTGTATCCCAAGGATTTCGACAAATCTTGTAGGCGGAAGTTTCCGTCGATGCTCCCATGGCGAACTCGTCCATGTTGGTCTTGCCTAAGACCACACAACCGGATGCTTTCAGCGCTTCGACGACAGTTGCATCGAAAGGCGGAACGTAGCCTTTGAGGATTTTCGACGCGCAAGTGGTTTCGAGACCGTTGGTTGAAATATTATCTTTCACCGCAACCGGCACTCCAGTCAGTGGTCCAGCCTCTCCGCTATCGACTATTTTTTGCGATTCTGCCGCTGCCGACAGTACGCTTTCGCGGTCATGGGCCAGGAACGCGCCGAATTGCGAATCTAGAGAATCGATTCTGTCGAGAAAAGCGGTTGCAACCTCAACGCAAGAGATCTCGCGAGATTGAATTGCCTTGCCCAATGAAATCGCAGAGCGTAGGTGAATGTCCTGACTCATTCTTCGATGATCATCGGGACAACAAAGAGTCCCGCCTTGGAAACAGGTGCATTTCGAAGAGCGAGTCTTTGTGAAATACCTTGTCGAGGCTGATCTTCCGACCACACATTGCTGACGTTAAGCAGATGTGACGAAGCCTCCAACCCATCGAGTTGAGCTTGTGACAGATCAGAGAAATGGCCGAGAAGCGCGTTCAATTCGCCTTGCAACGAAAGAATCTCTGACTCAGCGAGTTCCAAACGTGCCAAGCGGGCAACGTGCCGAACCTCGTCGAGAGAAATCGACATAGGTAAAGTGTAGCACAGACCTTGCAATTCGACCATAGGGATATCTACTGCTTTGAACCGACTGCGCTTTCGTGTTGTTACTGGATTATTGATCGCTCTTTGCGTCATCGCTCTAGTGCAACGCGTCTTAGAGCCGCTTGTACCCTTGGCTAAACAAGGGCCAATTGCCGCCGAAAAGGGCGAGTTTTACGCACAGGGTTCACGCCAATTTATTCAGTGGTATCCATATTCGAACGAGGCATTTCAGAAAGCACGGCAATCAGGAAAGCCAATTTTGATGGTGATCGGAGCGCCTTGGAGTGCATTCGGACGTTGGATTGATCGGAACGACTTCACCGACGACAACGTTGTCGAGAAACTCGCACGTAACTTCATTTGTATTCGCATCGATAGCCTCCAAGACCCCATGTGGCTAACCAACCTGATGCCGTCCACACGGATTGAAGAGAATTACCTGAGCGGAATGCAAATCATCTTTCTGGATAGCAACGCCAGAATTGTGAATTACGTCGTTAGGTCTTCGGCTCCTCAGGACATGCAACCTGATGAATTCTCGGCGAGACTGAATACGGCGATCCAGGAATATCAAAAACGACTCGATAACAACGACGAGTCGAATCTTCAAAAATCTGAAGTCGATCACCTCTATTCGACATCTTCGATCCATCCGCTTGACTTCTTATCCATTGCCGAGAGTTTGGAGTCGAAGCTAGATTGGGCCAGTCCGCCGCCACAGATCGATTACTCCATTTTTAGCCCGATTTCGTTGAAATACCTTTGGCTTGTCGGGCGGCAGTCGGAAGCGGACAATCTCACACTTCACTGGATTTGCTCACCTTTCTTTGACCCTGTAAACGGAGGGTTTTATCGGCAACTTGACGGCCGATCCAACCCATTTCTTGAGTTTGATAAGGTTACGACGATGAACGCTTCTGCGCTAGACGTTCTTATTCAAGCCTATTCGCATACAAAAAAACCGATCTACCAATGGGCGGCTCGTCAAACCTTTGACTGGATGCTTTCCCTCGCCGACAACGATAATTTAATGGCAGCAGCAGAGGTCGGCGATGAAACTGCGATTCGAAGAAGCGCCTATGGGTCGTTCTCACCAGCAAAACTTCGAGACATTCTGAGCGACGAAGAACGAACTTGGGTTGGTGAAAACTTAAACCTGAACACACAAGTCAACTTCCAAATGACACCGTATCTTCGCAATGAGGATGTATTTACAAATCAACGTCAGACGTTGGACAGCCTTCTAGAGAAGCTTCGAAAGTCTCAAGGTCAAACTCGAAAAGTTGCGGGGAAAGGCTTGATGGATGTTAATGGATCGGCGGTAGCTTCCATGTTGCGCTCAACCCGGTGCTGGCCAGACCCAAATCGGCTTCGTCTTGCACTCAACATCTTTGGGGCGACCCGCAGTAGCTTGTTGACGGCAAGCATTCCAATGCACCAGCAACACGGCGGTATGCGCACTGGGACCTATTTAGGAGACTATGTCGCCTATGCTGATGCCGCACTGGAAGCCTATTTGATCACGGGACAACAAGGCTATTTTGAAAGTGGATTATCTGTTCTGACACAAGCAACCAAGTTCTACTATTTGCCCGAACAGCGATTGTATGCAAATGGATTCGACACGCAAACCGAACTTGGCCCCAAGCCTGTCGCCATTCCTGAGATTCTCGACACCACTCGCGAGGCAACTTTGTTTGCCTTGGCTAGGCTGATGAACGATTACGGCGCACTTACCTACGACAGACCTAGCGGGCGCGCGCTTGTTCAAAGAGCCAAAGACATCGTCAACCGATTCAATTGGCTTCCAACTGGAAAAACAAACTTGTCCAGCTATTACAGTCTTGCAGCCCGATTTGAAGATGATGTACACGCATTTGTCGTTGGTCCAAATGCAAAACAAATTGCCAACCAACTGTTTCAAGCACGTCCTTGCCACCTGGTCGCTCCCCTATCGACCACGTTACGCCCCGACCTTACGCGTCGTGGAGCAGGCATCTACGTCATATCTGGCACCCACACCTTTGGACCACTCAAATACGAAGAAGCCTTCGAAAAGCTCTCCGAAGGCTTTGACCTTGGACTAGACCTGTCGCCTACTCAATGAATGTCACTTCAGTGAAAGATTCCGGCTGATGGGTGTCGTATTTGCCGTGAGGAGTGACGCACCATGCAGCCTGTACCTGCTTCCCGGCGAGTTCGATTTTTTGGAATCTACCCAGAAAGATTTTCCAAACATCGCCCGGCGTTGGAGGCAAAGATCTCCCGTTCGCCAAATGCTGCATCGAAGCCCAAGGAAACGCTAACTCAACCTTCCAGCCTGTTGACCGAACCGTGGGGTCGTTGAGAACGCCGTCAATCGTCACAGCTGACTGCATTCCCTCCATATCCCAGTCTGTAAAAGCCCACCGGGTACCGCGCGGGTGAGTTCCAGTCCAAAAGGCGGCCTCGGTGCGATCAAAATCGCCACCAAACGAAAATGCCTTACGTCGATGAACATCAAATTCTGGAGTGTTGAACCGCTCCGAATAGGCGTCTCGCCAAATGAAGAAGACTTCGTATACGGTTCCAAGGGCATTGATCTCAAACTCGTAGTAGCAGTCTCCCCCGTCAATGAAAACTTCAACGTCGTTTTCTCGAAAAACTAGCGAATCACGAGCGTCCTGCAATGCCGTTGGGAAGGGTTCCTGAATCCAGAACCCAACATATAGGTTTTCGTCGTCCCAAAGGATGCTGGCCTCTGTTTTGAGTAAAGCTGGCCCGCCAGTCGCCATGTCAACAAAGGCAGGAGAACGGTCGGCTTCCCCCCAAACATCAGAACATAGGTTCCCGTCGAGCGCTGGCTTCTTTGCCGTTCGCTTGGCTAATAGCATTCGATCAGTTTACTGCCCCACCTTAAGGGATGGAATGAGGGTTGACATGCCAAAAACCTCACAACTCTCATCAAGAATCACCCTGTTGAAATTACTAGATCGCCCGACGATTACCACGGACACACCATGGCCGTCATTGCTTCATTGTCTGAACAAAGACAACTAAGATCTGAATTTGCGGAACTTGCCGAAAGGTTCTTTGAGGAGAATTACCCTCAGAAGGAGTTTCGACCAGGCAAAGACCCTGTGCCTGCAAGCGGCAAAGTTCTGGATGTCGAAGACCTAAAAAACCTGATTGATGCTTCCCTGGATCTTTGGCTTACCGCCGGGCGATATACCAATCAGTTTGAACGACGGTTTGCCAGGTTCATTGGTAGCCGTAGCTCGTTGCTTGTGAACTCAGGATCGAGCGCAAACCTTCTTGCGTTGAGTACCTTAACGAGCCCAACGCTCGAAGATAGGGCGCTCAAGGCTGGCGATGAAGTGATCACGGTCGCGGCAGGTTTTCCAACAACGATCAACCCGATCATCCAGAACGGATTAGTCCCCGTTTTTGTCGATGTTCAAGTTCCTTATTACAACATCGAACCGAAACTGCTCGAACAGGCTTACAGTCCGAAAACGAAGGCTGTGATGATTGCCCATACGCTGGGGAATCCGTTCCAAGCGGATGTCATCCGAAACTTCTGCAACGCTCATAACCTTTGGCTCATCGAAGACGCTTGCGATGCTATCGGAGCGAGCTATGCAGGTCAGTCTATCGGAACGATAGGAGACATCTCCACGGCAAGTTTCTATCCCGCTCACCACATGACTATGGGTGAGGGCGGGGCGGTGATGATCAACACCCAAGGGCTTCACAAGATTGCTACCTCCTTCCGCGACTGGGGACGAGATTGCTGGTGCGACCCGGGCAAGGACGATACGTGCAGAAACCGTTTTGGGTGGCAGCTGGGCGATCTGCCTGAAGGATACGACCACAAGTACACCTATAGCCATGTCGGATACAACCTGAAGGCAACCGACATGCAAGCCGCCATCGGTGTTTCTCAGATCGAAAAACTACCAAGATTCATCGAAGCACGGCGACAAAATCATGCTTACTTGCTTGAGCTACTACTAGACACTCAAGACCATCTGATTTTGCCGCAATCGACACCTGGAAGCATCCCAAGTCCGTTTGGATTTGCCATTGGCATTCAGCCCGATAGTTCGATCAAACGAGATGACTTGGTGCGGTTCCTTGAATCAAGAAAGATCGGCACACGCCTGCTCTTCGGCGGAAACATCCTAAAACAGCCTGGATACCAAAACATCCGACACAGAGTCGCGAGCGAACTCACCAACACTGACTTTGTGATGAACAACGTGTTCTGGGTCGGCATCTGGCCAGGTCTGCGAGAGGAGCATCTCGAATTCATCTCGTCTTCAATCCACGAATTTCTAAGCAAAGGGAGGAACGCCTCATGAACCCACGCGAAAAGGTCCTAACGATTATCACTGGTGCTGCTCAAGAACTTAATGAGACATTGGAAGAGCAGATTCAGCTCGACTTGGGGGAGGAAGCTCCCCTCTATGGTCGGCAAGGTTGTCTTGATTCACTCGACCTAGTGAGCCTGATTCTCATGGTTGAAGAGAAGGTTCAGGATGAGTTTGATACAAACATCAGCTTAACAGATGATAGGGCTGTGTCTCGATTCAAGAGTCCGTTCAGATCGGTTGGAACATTTACAGACTATACAACCGGGCTATTAGCAGCATAAGCTACAAATGATTACGGTAATCACAGGCTCGCGAAAAGGTATTGGCCGCGGATTGGCGGAGCACTATCTGACTCAAGGACATACCGTGATCGGTTGTAGCCGTAGCACATCGGATCTTACGCACCCTCTGTATCAACACTTCGAACTCGATATCGCGGACGAGAAGAGTGTGATTTCAATGATTCGTACAATTCGAAAAGAGTTTGGACAAGTCGATAACCTCATCAATAACGCCGGGATTGCCTCAATGAACAGCGCCTTGCTTACGCCCGGTGCGACGATCACTCGAATCCTCGAGACCAACGTCATCGGCACATTCCTACTTTGTCGTGAATGCGCCAAGCTGATGAAACAGAAGGGATCAGGACGGATCGTCAACTTCGCCACCGTTGCGACGCCTCTTCAATTAGAAGGAGAGGCGATCTACGCAAGTTCGAAAGCCGCCGTGGTGACGCTCACTCAGATTCTAGCCAAAGAGTTTGCGCCGCTAGGAATTACCGTTAACGCCGTTGGACCGACACCGGTTGACACTGACTTGATCAAGTCAGTACCGCAACCTAAAATCGACGCTCTGCTCTCTCGCCAGGCAATCTGCCGCAAGGGCATTCTTAGCGATATCACGAACGTCGTCGACTTCTTTATCAACCCAGCGAGCGATTTTGTCACAGGGCAAACTTTGTACTTGGGGGGGATCTCATGATCAACCAATTCTTATCCTCCATTGAAGCCTATGGTGAGGACATCGCAGTCATCACCTCGACGAACTCGGTTAGCTATCGGCAACTAATAGCAGAGGTCCAATCTCACAAACATCGGTTTGCCGAGAATGGAATCAGCAAGGGTTGCGTTGTGGTTTTCTGCTGTGAGTGGACGAGTCGCGACATTGCGGCAATGCTTGCGTTGTTCGCACTCGAATCCACAGTCGTTTTGGTTCCCAAAGGTGAAGACTCTAGAAAGTCAGTAGCGATCAGCCAAACTCCTGCCCAATTCGTTATTGATGGCGAGCTTGAGGTGACAAATATTGGCGGGAACTATTCACATCCGCTGATCGAGGAATTAAGATCCAAAGGCTGTCCAGGCTTGGTATTTCTCACTTCGGGTTCCTCAGGAGTTCCAAAAACGGCTCTTCACGATTTCAATAAACTACTATCTAAAGCTACTAATAAGAAGGGCAAGGCCTTTAGAACCGTAGCATTTATGAAGCCGGACCATGTTGGCGGGTTGAACACCCTTCTCTATTCCCTGGTCAACGGATGTGCCCTTATCTGCCCCCCGAATCGTGACCCAGACTGCATTTGCACGATGATCGAAGCGCATCGTGCGGAGCTACTTCCCGCCTCACCAACGTTTTTGCGCCTACTACTCCTGAGCGGAGCTATTCACCAACACGACTTGTCCAGCCTTCGCCTGGTGACCTATGGTAGTGAGCCCATGCCAGATACAACGTTGAACGCGTTGAATGAGGCATTGCCTAATGTCGAAAAGAGACAAACCTACGGTATGTCCGAAATTGGAATCATGCGGTCCAGATCCCGAGGCGACGGTTCTGCGTTCATGCAGATCGGAGGCAGCGAGTATCAGACGCGGATCGTTGACGGCCTGCTTGAGGTCAAAGCAGACACCGCGATGCTTGGGTATCTCAACGCTCCAAGTCCATTTACGGAAGACGGTTGGATGAAGACTGGCGACCAAGTTGAGATCGACGGGGATTGGATTCGAATCATTGGCAGGAGATCAGAAATGATCAATGTCGGCGGAGAAAAAGTTCATCCCGGCGAGGTCGAGGCAGTGATCGAAACGATGCCGGATGTTCGAACTGCCATTGTGAGCGGCGAGCCAAATGCATTGACTGGCACTGTTCTCACCCTCAAAGTCCTCGTTGATCACGACGAGAAACTTTCCGATTTTCGAGTTCGAATGCGTAAATTCTGTGCCGAAAAACTTCCACGACACATGATCCCGCAGCGCGTCGAGTTTCTTGATAGCAGCTACGGCGACGACCGCACCAAAAAGATTAGAGCAGCATAAGGCAAACATGGACGATAAGCAACGCGCAACCTATTTTCACGCAGTTAAAAGCAGCTTTGAGTTCCTCAAACGGACCTCAAGCCTAGATATGCTTTGGACAAAATCCATCCCTCTTTCTGATGGAGCTGGCTTTCTTCTACCTGTTGCAGACGTTCATGCCAACGACCACCTACTGATCGAAACCTTGGCTAGATGGCGAGAAGACCACGCGCATGTGTATCCTACGCAGTTCCCAGTGACCATCGATGGCACAAAAAGTTGGCTGGTCGATCGATTGCTTAACGTCCCAGACCGGATGCTCTTTCTTGTTGTTGATCCTAACGGACATTGGGTCGGCCACCTCGGATTTGCTGGATGTCTCAACGATGATGGATTGATGGAGTTTGATAATCTGCTTCGTGGATCGCTTCAAGGGCGTCGCGATATCATGCAGCTTGCAATCAAAGCTATGTTCGAGTGGGCTCAGAACACCATCGGGCCGAACGGCTTCTACTGCCGGGTTTTGAGCGGCCTCAAGCGCGTGATGACGATGGAGAAAGAGTTAGGCTTTGTCGAAGTTAGCCGAACTCCTTTACGAAAGCACGTCCACGGCGAAGCCCTAAGCCTGGAACCTGTTACGGAAGACGATGACGCCACTCCTGACGACTGGTTTGTTCGACTAGAATACAGACCCGAAGCCAAATGGAATGGCGACTCGATGATTCTGACTGCCGGCCCGAGCATCAGCGCGCGAGAATCTAGCTACGCGTTTGATGCTGCAAGAAGCGGTTGGAACGGCCAGTGGAACAAATATCTCAAGCAATTTGAAGAAAGCTTTGCCAGCTATCTTGGTCGAAAATACGCCATTGCCACCTCAAGTTGCACGGGTGCGCTTCATTTAAGCTTGCTGGCACTGGGAATCGGCCCTGGCGACGAAGTCATCGTTCCAGACATTACATGGGTAGCTACCGCGAACGCTGTTCTCTATACAGGCGCAACACCAGTTTTTGCTGACATCGAAAAGTCCACATGGTGCCTTGATCCGAACTCGGTTGAGGCGCTGATCACCGACCGCACCAAGGCGATCATGCCAGTTCACCTGTACGGACATCCGGCAAGAATGGATAATTTAGTAGCCTTAGCTACTAAATATGGCTTAGCGATTGTGGAGGATGCGGCTCCAGCGATTGGTGCGGAGTGTAATGGAAGAAAAGCAGGAACGTTTGGCGACTTTGCGTGCTTCAGCTTCCAAGGTGCAAAGCTGCTCGTCACCGGGGAAGGCGGAATGCTGGTCACCGACGACGATCGACTCTTCGAGAGAGTCCAGTCACTCTGGGATCAGGGACGTGATCCACGGCGTACTTTCTGGATTTCAGATAACGGTTGGAAGTACAAGATGTCTAACGTTCAGGCGGCGATCGGCCTCGGGCAACTTGAACGCGCCGACGAACTGATCGAAATGAAGCGAAGGCTGCACTCGTGGTTCGCCGAAGAATTCGATGGTGTTGAAGGTATCGAACTCTTCCATGAGGCGGATTACGCGAGGAGCATACATTGGATGACCTCGATTACCGTGAATCCCGAATCTGGGATTGACCGCGAGGCCTTTAGGGCGGCCCTGAAGCAAAGAAATATTGATACTCGTCCCGTGTTCCCCGCGATCAGCCAATATCCGATCTGGCCGACTCAACAACCCACTGCCCCAGTAGCCAAGTTTGTCGGTGATCATGCGCTGAATTTGCCGAGCGGAGTGCTACTACGAAGAGAGCAAATTGCTTACATCGGCGCTCAGATTCGAGACCTCATCTATTCGGCTAAGCTCGGACGGTCTGCAGCGTGATCAATTCGGTGGATCTGGCCCGTACTGCGCGACTTCACGCCGTCAAAATGGTCCACCGAGCAAAGGCATCACATATTGGCAGTGCGCTGTCAATGATTGACATACTCGCTGTTCTCTATAGCGGAATCCTCGACACCCAGCCAGGCCGGGATGACCGAGACCGAATCATCGTCAGCAAAGGCCATGCCGCTGTTGGGCTTTATGCGATCCTCGCTGAAACCGGATTCTTCCCTGTCGAAGAGCTAGACTCTTACGGTCAACCTGGTTCGCGACTCTTAGGTCACGTCAGCCACCACGTACCAGGCGTTGAAGTATCCACCGGCTCGCTCGGACATGGAATGCCCATCGCCTGCGGCCTCGCCTTAGCGATCAAACAATGTGTCGTTTGCATTGTCGGAGACGGTGAGCTTAACGAAGGCACTACTTGGGAGTCCGCTCTATTTGCTGGAAAACACAGCCTGACGAACTTGACCGTGATCGTCGATCACAACCGACTTCAAGGATACGGAGACGTTGACGAAATTCTCGGGCTTGGTTCAATTTCAAAGAAATTCGCCCAATTTGGATGGTCGACTGTCGAGATCGACGGCCACAACCATGACCAGATCAGAAACGCATTAGCGACCAATCAAACTCGTCCAAATCTGATCATCGCTCATACAGTCAAAGGGAAAGGGGTCGATTTTATGGAAGGCAGTCTGGATTGGCACTACAAATCACCTAATACTGAAGAGCTTGCCAACGCGTGTCGCCAGTTGGAGGCCGCATGAGAGACGCGTTGATCCAAGCAGTTATCGAGGTAGCCAAGACCGATGATCGGATTTGGTTGCTGACTGGCGATTTGGGTTACTCGGTGCTCGAGCCTCTCCGGGATGCGATTGGTTGTCGGTTCATCAACGCTGGAATCGCTGAACAGAATATGACAGGCGTCGCCGCAGGTTTAGCTCTCGCAGGCAAGATCGTCTTTACGTATTCGATTGCAAATTTTCCGACCCTTCGCTGCCTCGAACAGATTCGAAATGATGTTTGCTACCACAACTTACCGGTCAAGATCGTTGCGGTTGGCGGAGGACTGGCATACGGTTCTCTCGGATACACACACCATGCAGTTGAAGATATCGCAATCATGCGGTCTCTCCCAAACATGACCGTCTTGGCCCCCGGAGATCCCAACGAAGCGAAGAGTTGCCTTCGCCACGCTATCAACTGCCCGGGTCCAACTTACGTTAGACTCGGCAAAGCTGGCGAACAAGCCATTCATTCATCAATTCCAGATCGAATAGATACTCCCATTGAAGTGCTGAGCGGACGAGACATTACGGTTTTGGCAACCGGAGGAGGCTTGTCGGTGGCTTTTCAAGCATGTAAGAAGCTGACCGCTGAAGGAGTGTCACCGCGACTATTGAGTGTTCCCTGCCTTCATCCGATTGATCTAACGGGTTTATGCGGCCCCATTGTCACTGTTGAAGACCATGGAATCGGTGGACTTGGTTCAATCGTTGCGGAGCATGTTGCCCTCACCCATGTTGATGCGATAGTAAAGTGCGTACGCCTTCACGGAACACCGACTTCGCTCACCGGCTCGATGTCGCAGCTTCAAAATGCTGGCGGATTAAGCGAAGAGACAGTCATTGCTGCGGTAAATGGCCTATTGTCCAGGCGCAAATACCTTAACGTCGCCTAATCGTGGCTTTTCGACGGCCACTTCCGTCATCATAGGCAGAATGCCTTCCGCTCTCTCGAAGTCGCTAACTAAGATCGCGTTTGATGAATTCATCGACGGGATTGCCCGCCAACACACAAAGTTGCAACTTCGAAACCACTTTGGTCGGCGAGATGCGACCTTTGATAAGAAAACTTTTCATAAGGATGCGAGCGAAAGTGAGTCTGATAAGATCGTTCGGAACATTCTGCAAGAGCAACCTGAGACAGTAACCATTCGACGAGTCACCGGTAACTCAGAAGAGTTGTTCGCAGTGACGTTTGAAGCTCCTGATGACGTCACGATTGGCGAGCTTCTTGCTGCAATAGAAGCAGATCAGGGTGTTGTGGTTGATGGTAAGAAAGCTCGGTTATGTCTTTTCAAAAGCAGCGAATCTGATCTCATTTTTGTAAATAGAGTCGTACTGCCAGAGCCTCCAAAAGAGCCAAAGCCAAGAACAATTAGCCGAACCGGACGTCAACTCAGGGCGAAACCAAAAACCAGAACCCGAAAAGGGTAAATTAGTTCCATCAATTCATTCAGGCCAAGAAATGAACCCGAAATGATTGGGTTCCGAATGGGGACCTGTAATAGTTACTGTTTGATCTATGGCTGGAAGACATCCGCGGCCCGCGCTAGATAGGGCACTTAACCTTATCGAAAAGGACAAGAAATCAGGCTGTTGGTTATGGCTTGCTCGAGTCAGTTCCACTGGTTGTCCTCTAATTTGGAGTCAGACTCGTGGTTGCGACGTGTCAACCGCTCGGCTGTTTTACGAAAAACACAAAGAAGAGATCCCTAAGGGCATGCGCCTCTGGCACCAGTGCGGCAACCGTCGTTGTGTGAATCCCGATCATATGGTTCCGCTCGCAGCGTATATGACGCTGACCAAGAGCCTTCGTAGCCCATCCGTTCAAAACACGCTTAAGACCCACTGCCCAAAGGGACACCCTTATTCTGGCGACAACCTCAAGTTTGACAAGACAGGGAAAAATCGACTATGCAGAGCATGTCGAAATGAGCGTTCTCGTATCGCGATGCGCGCAAAATACGTTCCAGTTTCAGAACGCAAGGAATCGACCGAAGATTCATAGCGTAGACTTCACCAAGCGATGATCTTAGTTATCGACAATTACGACTCGTTCACCTACAACTTGGTTCAATACTTGGGCCTTTGTGATGCGGATGTTGTCGTGCGTCGAAATGACGAAATCTCGATAGAAGAGATTATCGAGATGACGCCCGACGGCATCATGCTTTCACCCGGCCCCTGTACGCCGAAAGAGTCAGGGATCTGTTTGGATATCCTGTCCGATGCGCTTGGACCAAACCCAAGACTAAAGATGCCGATCTTTGGAGTTTGTCTTGGCCACCAGGCTATCGGACACGTTTCAGGAGCTGTAGTGAAACAAGCTCAAAACATCATGCACGGTAAATCGAGCCTAGTCGAGCACGATGGCAAGGGACTGTTCACCGACATGCCCAATCCTTTCAAGGCAATCCGGTATCACTCGCTCATCATCACGAAGGAGAGCCTTCCTGCGGGATTCATCGTAACAGCAAGTTCGACTGACGATCATGAGGTGATGGGTATCAGGCACGAATCGTTGCCCATCGAAGGAGTTCAATTCCACCCCGAGTCCGTTTTGACGCAAGAAGGATTGAACATCGTTCGGAACTTTGTAAACAGAGTTGCCGGACTGCCTGTATGACTCTAAACGAAATCACCTCGACCTTACGGGGCGCAGGCATTTCAGAAGGCGATCATGTACTCGTCCATACATCGCTGAAGGCCGTCGGTTTTGTCGAGGGTGGCCCGTCAGGTTTCGTTGAGGCACTTCTGACAGCAGTCGGAACCGAAGGAACGATGTTATTTCCAGGGATGTCTCCCGGTGAGCGCAAACCTAACGAGCACATCGTTTCCACTTTCTTTGATCCACCGGCACCTTGGGTAGGAAAGGTCCCCGCTGCGGCGGTGCACCATCCAAACGCCTTTCGTAGCATGCACCCGACTCACTCTGTGATCGCGATTGGGCGACTCGCTGAGGATTTGACGAGAGATCACCACCTATGCGAATCTCCCTGCGGCAAAGGCTCTCCTTTTCATAAGCTTTATGAAGAAGGAGGCAAACTTCTGATGGTTGGCTGCAACTTCGATTCTTGCACAAGCCTGCATTTTGCCGAAGAATGGGCTGGCGTTCCATACCATTTACAAGAAGGTCAAGCCACCTTTGCGTGCGAAGACAAGGATGGAACCGCCGTTAGCGGCACAACAAAAATACACAGATGGCACGGCACAAGTGACCTAAACCGAATTGCCAACCACGTCCATAAATTTTGGCGACCGTTTGTTTTGGGTGAGGCGCATTGTTTCTGGATTGCATCAGAAATCCTGGTGGATACGGCCGTTGAGGTCCTAAAAGCTGATGCAAATGCGCTCCGAACAAGTGGCACACTCTAGGTCTTCTATTTATAGGGCCGCTATCAAGAGCGGCCCTATACTAAGCGAAGGGATTATTCTCCCTTATCCGGATCCATGCGCTCTAGTTCGAGCGGATGCTCGTGCTTCATCTGCTCAAGCGTCAGGTCACCAGTGATCCATACTTTGCTCATCGGGAACGTGTCTGGATTGAAGTGTTCGTTATAGATGTGCCAAGCAATGATAGCGAGGAAGGCCAGCGTTGCTTCCCATCCATGCGCCACAAGAGCCGCTGATAGAGCAATCTCAGGAAGCCGATTACCCCAATAGATCGGATACCACATGATGAACCCAGTGATGATCATCAACGGCATTCCCCAATACTCGGCGAGATAATCCATCTTCTGCTTGAACTGGTACCGCTCGAACTTCGGTTCGTCTTTTCGCAAGCCAAGATAGTTCATGCTCACATGGATGAAGTCTTTCGCGTCCTTCAGCGTCGGAACCATGGTCAGTGCGCTTAGCTTGAATCCTGCCTTCTTCCACTGGAACACCAGATAGGCTAAGTGCCAGACAACCGTGAAGATCATCCCAATTGCGGCGATGCGGTGGATATAACGTGCACCGTTTAGACCGCCCATGATGCTGTAGATGTGCCGCAACCACTCGATGCTGGCGAAACGTTGTGGCAATCCCGTTGCGATCAACGTTGTGAAACAGATCATGAGTGCAATGTGCTGGAGCCTTAGTGTTAATCCAAATCGTCGATACTTGACAATTTTTTCCGGCTTCTCACCTGGCTTTCGCGTTGCGAAATAAGTGAGGTAAGCCACGCCAAGCAACCCAACCGCGACGACGAGTAGTTCCGTCGCGAGTTTGGCAATACTGAATGTGGCGCACCCAATGGCACTTACTAAGAACAAGAAGCTAAGGACGATTAACAGTCCAACCGTTCGACCACATTTTGGAGGCTTCGGACCGAAAACTTTGCTTCGCAAGTCGAGTGCAATTCCACCCAACATGAACGTTATGACGCAGATGGTTAAACCTCGGAAGAAGAGATCGATACCGGCTAATACCGAGTTATCGCGCATCTTGAGTCGAAGGTGATTTGCCCCAGACATGGCAAAATTCGTCTTCGCTCCTGGGTGACAGGTTGGGCTCGAGCAGAGTTTGTCTGCATTTGCCCGGTTCGTTCTAGACTTTGGATCAGTCGGACTCAGCACATCATGCGAACCATGACAGTCCGAACAAATCGCCGTTTGCTGGTTTCCGAAAACTAATAGTGCCTTGCCGTGGAAACTCTGTTCATAAGAGGACACAGCATCGGAAGCAACGTTGTACCTATTCATGACCGGCGCGTTCCCGTGACAACTGCTGCACTGCGCCACTTGCTGCTCTCTAGACTTACTCTTGGCTGGCTGGACTATTCCGTGCGGATTGTTGTTGTCCGAGTGACAGGTTACACAAGTCGGATGATCTCCCTTAACTTTGTCGACCTTTGCATGAGCGCTTGCAGCAAACTTTTCAGCTTCGTCGGGATGACAGTCGGCACAGGCCACCTTTGACTTCATCATCTCCGGTGTGTGTGGGGCGTCGGTGATGCTAGAGTGACAGTCCTTACACGCCATATCCTTATGCGGTGACTTCGCATAGGCTGATAAGTCAACGACTGGACCCGTTTGGGCTTCTTTGCTATGGCAACCCATGCACATATCGATCTCTTCCTGATTCTTAGCTGGCGCAGGCTTGGGATCTTTGGGTTGTTGCTGGGCGTACAAAGACGACGCAAAAAAGACGGTGATGACTGCTAGGAGAAGAGGAAGCAGTTTGAGAAGAACACGGCTAAAGCTCATTCGGACATACCTTGCCCTCTAGCGAGAACAAAAGAAGCCGGAAGCATGAGTTGCTTCCGGCGGGATTTTTTAAGTGTTGGATTACTTAGCAGGCGCTGGAAGTTGGTCTTTAGCGATTTTCTCGCCGTAACCTTTGGTCTTTCCGACCTCTGCAAGAATGGCGGCAGTTAGTTTAGGTGAACCAGACTTCTTTATGGCAGTCTGGAGATCGAGGCCGTATGCATTCAGCTTGCCACCGCGAACAGTGGTATGGCACACAGAACACTTTGCTGCCTCAAGGTTTGGCTTCGCCTTGTAGGTCTCATGGAAGACTTTGAACATTGCGCCAGTTGACATGGACATCGCGACGATGCCGAGTAGACCGAAAACACCACAGAATTTCTTCATTGTTGCTCCTAATTATCGTTAGATAGCTTAGCTTACAGTAGTTAGACTCTTATCTGACCTCAGCGTGTCGACGTTGCCAGTTAAAAAGCAATCTCTCACTATGGGCAGACTAGATTCCTGAAATGTAGCCACTTTTTGTTTAGGCTTAATTATCGCTACGCATCAAAACAACGACTAGTCTAGTTGCTTGAGCATAACTCAAGAAGATTATCTAAACCGTAAATATCGCAAACAGATACATAAGCTTTTTTGTTCGATTCAAACAAATAAGGCTACATGTAAGAGTTTTGGTTGATTGATACAAAACAAGATATATAAAGCACAGTTCATCACTAACTGAGTGCAATTTGTACCAATCAACCGATATCAGACTATTCGGAAGCTCCCACTTCTGGCTGGGTTCTAGCAGGATTAGTTGGAGCATATTTGCGTCGATAGAATGCAGTGATAATGCCACCTAATGTCATCACTCCAGTGCCGAACCAAACCAAGCTAGTCATTGGCTTTCTAAAGACTTCAATTGGATAAACCAGTGAAGAAAGGCTCACCTGAAGATTGACGGACTGATCCGCCGCGTTCATGCCAACCATCATGATTTCCATTTGGTCGTCGAGCTTCGCGGGAATCCGCTTCGGACCAGCACCAGTTCCAAGTTCAAGCATCGGCAACAATGTTCTCGTAGTCCCTTTCGCATCTGTTACCAAAAGCTGTGCACCGAACTTAGTTCCAGTCTGTCCGAACTCGCCTTCTCTGACCATCTTTTTGTATGTCACGACGTATTTGCCGACGACTACCGATTGACCAAGCGGAACGTTCATTTCCTCGCTTTGCTGCTGTTGTGGCGGTTTTAGCGAAACGTAGACATCTTGCAAGAATCCTCGACGGATCGCTGGCCATACCATGGTGCTCTTCTGACCGTCGGCCATCGACACTTCATAGACACCGGGCTTCGCGATAAACGTCTTCGGCTTGCCGCTCGCACGATCTGTCACTTCAAGAATCGCTTCGTTTTCACGATCGTTCATCGTAGAAGTAAGACCCTTGAACTTGAACTCCATTCCGAGCGCATTTCCGGGGTGGTTTGCCATGACAACGGTATCGCCCATCATCTCCATCCCACGTGATACGATCATTCCAGCCATCAAAAGAGCAACTCCCATGTGTGCCAAAAACGGCCCTGCTCCAAGCTTGCTCCGTTTCCATATCTCAGCAATTCGCCAGACATTTCCCACGAGAACGAAATAGCACAAGCCGACCATGAACAGAAGGAAACCGAGCCCATTGACCTTCTTTGAGCCGAACATTGTTAGTACCGGAGCAAGCTCGACGAGCTTGGAATACGGGGTCGAAACAACCGCAAGAAGCGAGACACCGACCAAACCAATCGTAATGCAGACAATGTAGTAAACGCGGTTGCCAAGTTCCTTAATAGGCATCGAACGCCACGAGACGAACGGTGCAATGGCCATAAGAACCATGATTGGCGGGAATACCCAGGCCAGGACCTGATGGTAAATACCTTCGGAAACAACCTTCGGTGGTTTATGTGACAGCGCCATGAAGAGAGGAACGCTCATCCCTATTGCAGTTGCCAAGCCAAGTGCTAAGAGCGATGCAACGCCAGCAGCGTAGAATGATTCGCGACGCAGTAGACCCTCTTTTGTTGCTGATGCACTATCCGAAGAGTTTTTTGATTTTGCCTGTATGGCCCGAACGATCCAGAGGCCAACAAAACCGATCGTCGTAATGGACATGACCCCGACAAGTAATTTCAGCGCCGATCGATCCATTTGAGCAAAGCTGTGAACGCTTGCATCAGCTAAGAAACCGCTACGAGTGAGGAATGTTCCGTATACAAACGTGACAAATGGCAACCCAGCTAAAGCTAGATTTGTCATCGTCCATTTGCCCTTTGTGACTTGAACTAAGATTCCGTGC
Organism: Chthonomonas sp. UBA1950; assembly: GCA_002336105.1. Classification (GTDB taxonomy): domain Bacteria; phylum Armatimonadota; class Fimbriimonadia; order Fimbriimonadales; family Fimbriimonadaceae; genus Fimbriimonas. The sequence goes on from DDEQ01000045.1 coordinate 33,594, forward strand.
GTGAGCGCAGCAACCATACACCAAGGCACAAAACTGACGTTTTCGACGGGGTCCCACATCCAGAAACCACCCCATCCGAGCGTTTCGTAGGCCCAGAAGCCGCCCATACAGAGGCCAACTCCAACAAGGGTGAGTGAGACGATAGCCCATGGACGAATGATTGCCGCCCAACGCTGCATATCTTTCATCGCCAAAGCCGCGAAGGCTAGTGCGAATAGAACAGTCAAAGATCCAAAGCCTAAAAAGATTGTTGGGGGATGAATCGTGACCCAATAGTTCTGGAGAGAAGGCGACAAACCAGCTCCATCAGGTGGAACAATCGCCTTGCCATCCATCATATTCAGACGAAATGGTGACTCGAAGACAAGGATATTTGTGATTGCGCCCAGGAAGACTGCATACGCAATCGTAAACCATTTTCTATAGTGCTCGACCCTTGGTGCGGCGAGCATTCCAAAGATAGCTGACGCGCAAGCCCAAAGCAAAAAGCTCCCTTCTTGGCCAGACCAGATTCCTGCGATTCGGTAAGGAATAGCATTTCGCAAGTCAGAGTGGCTCCACACGTACTCGAATTCGAACCTGTTCTGAACAAAAAGGATCCCGAGAATACCGAAAGTTGCTAGAAGCCCAAATCCAGCGAGATTGAAGGAAAGCGCACCGGACTTTTCAAGTTTGGCAGTGCTCTGCTTGATAAAGATTCCGAGAACATAAGAAAGGATGCTAACTCCATAAAGAAGCGCCGCCAAAATAACTAAAATGCGCCCTACTTCACCGAGGTTTAGCGACCAATCGGGGGGCGTTGTTGGTAATTGCAGGTTCGTTTCTCCCATACATCAACCTGGTAAGAGTACGAGTCTATCCAAGATTTAGAATAAAGACGG
>DDEQ01000005.1 GCA_002336105.1 Chthonomonas sp. UBA1950
TACCGAACGCGTTTGAAACAAAAAAGGGCACCTCGCCTTATGACGAGGTGCCCTGAATGAACCCAGCGGGTTACTTGATTTGCTTCAAGAGAACTTCGACAGCCTTTTCGAGCTGCGGATCTTCTCCGGCAAAGTACTGTTCTGGAGTGATGTTTACCGCATAGTCTGGAACCTGTCCGAGGTTCTCAAGTGGTGAGCCATCCAGTCTCCAAGTTCCCGTTCCGGGCATTCGGCAGTTGGTGCCGTCGATGAGTCTGAAACCACCGGTGTAGATCACGTAGCCAGGAGTTTGCATACCCACAAGGGTTGCCAACTTTCGAGCCTTCATCGCCGCAGGGAACATCTCCGCGTTCGAGTAGGACGTCTCCGCCGCCATCACGACCATCGGGAAGGCGAGCGCCTGCCCAGGGCCAAGAATCAGGCCTTGGTCTCTTGGCTGATAGTAGGCGTTTGGAGCTCTCTCAAGAACGTCGATGATTCGGTCAGCAGTGTTTCCGCCGCCGTTGTTTCGAACGTCGATGATGAGACCCTTCTTGTCTTTGGTGTACTCCCAAACCTGTTGGTTGAACCGATCCAACTCACCTTGGCCCATACCTGCGATATGGACATAAGTGAGTTTGCCACCGCTCTTCGTCTCCACGAACTTTCGTCGAGCTTCGAGGCGGTTTCTAAAGAGTATCGAGTTGAACTCGCCGCCGCTCATCGCTCGGTATTTCACATCGCGGGACTTACCATCTTTGTCTTCAACGGTGAGAACGATGTCTCGGCCAAGCTGATCATTAAGGACATCCTTATAGAGAGCCTCGTCGGCTTTAACCGATTTTCCGTTGATCTTCTTGACGATCTCACCGGCGACGAGCTTGGTCTTGGTGAAGTAGCCAGGGGTGTATGGAGGCACGTCCTTGATCTTGATGCCTTCGCCGGTGTAGGTGTAGTCGATCAAGAAGCCTGGATGGGCGCTCGTTACGCTCGGAAGCGGCTGTGATGGAGGTGCAGCTGAAACTTCGCTGTGAGAAGATTCGAGCTCTCCTACCAGCATGTTCAAAACGGTCGCCATTTCGTTTCGGTGGCCTACGCTCGGTAGGAACTTTCGATAACGATCTCCCAACTTGCGCCAATCGCGACCATGGAAGTTTGGATCATAAAAGCCCTGGTTGTAGGTTCTCCAGAACTGGTTGTAAGCGGCTAGTCGCTCTTTGGCGAGGTCGTGAAGCCAGTCGACGCGGAAGGTTACTTCCGTGGGAACGAACAGTCGCTTTTGAGCGTCGGCCGGGTTAGAGCGTCTGATGTCAAGAATAGAGGGGACTCCGCCGCGAAGGAACATGATTTGGTTTCCGTCTGAGCTGAACTCAAAACCCCGGACGTTCCCGCCTTCGGTCACTTTCTTCGCATCTTCTCCCGAATAGCTTGTTCTCCAGATGTCGCCATCGGCGATGTAGTAGAGTTCGCCGTTTGTCGCGTCAACTTCAATCTTGCTTTGGGGGTTTTGGTTAACGATTTTTCGAGCACGAGTTTCGATGCCGACAAAGTCGATATCCACCTTGACTGGGTCCTTCGACTTCTCGTACTTCATCTCTAGTTCGGTCGGACGAGCATCCTCTTGATGAAGCGGAATCGCATAGATGCCCATGCCCTCGCGATTTGACTCGATCAACAGGTATTTGCCGTCAGGAGTGAAGGTTGGGAGGCCGTGCTGAGCGGAAAGCTGTGTGACGTTTGTGGACTTGCCCGTCGTCGTGTCAAACACGAACACGTCGGTCGTTGAATCCCAATAGTAATAGCCACTTCGTGCCAAAGTGTCGCTATAGGCGATGAAGCGTCCGTCGGGCGACCAATTGTAAGGAACCCCGATCGATGCGGAGAAGTTGCCTTGTCGTGGCAGAACCATTTCGACCTTGCCGCCTTCGACCGGAACTTTGAACAGACCGCCCTCTTTACCGCTCTTCCAGAACGAAACGAACTTTTTATCTGGAGTCAGTTGGAGTCCATTGACGTTCTCGTCATCGGTGGTTACGGGCTTGATTTCCTTGGTCTCTGTGTTGATCATGAACAACCGAAGTGATCCATCACGGTCGCTCACATAAAACAGATTCTTGTTGTCGGGCGACCAAAGAGGCTGACCATCTGTTCCAGCCCAGTCGGTGAGCTGAATGGCGTCATCTTTGTTCGGGCCCTTCTCCTTCTTGACGGGAACCATCCAGATTTCGCCGCGAATAACGAAGGCAACCTTGTCACCTTTGGGGCTGAGTGTTGCATCCTCGGCACCACTTGTGAGTACGAGGCGCTCTTCTTGGTTCGTCTTGTCATCGAGACTTGCGGTGATCTTGATCGGAGTCGGCTTACCCGATGACGTCATCGTATATACAGTGCCGTCATCTTCAAATGCCAGCAAAGAGCCGCTGCGTGCGGTTGTAAGATACCGTGCGCCAGTCTCGACGAAATCAGTAAGACGTTTGCCTGTCGTGATGTTGTAAACGTTGGGCGTTCTCTTAACGTTGTCGACGTTCTTGGGCAGTACTTCGCCTGCTTTAGTGGTGGAAGGAGTTTTCTCCGAGACGGTAACAGCTAAGACGTCTTTGCCTAGAATTGCTGGCCAAAGGTGCTGGAATCCGTTGTCGCGAACATTAGACCGTTTGCCCGTGACAGGATCGAAATACCAAAGCTGGGCGGCGGCTGAACCCTGATAGCGCGCACGAACCGTTGGGAATCCAAATCGATTATAGAGAATTTTTCCGTCTGCAGCAAATCTGGGATTGCTGACCGACATCATATCTAGGAGGATCTGTTTGGTTGCACCAGTTTTGACATCGATAGCGTAGATTCCGTTCTCGGCTGCATCACGCGAAGCTCTTTCGATGATGTATTTGCCGTCTGGCGACCAATCTGATGGGATGTCGCTCCCAGAGTGATAGGTGAGCCGCTTGCTTGTGCCACCGTCAGCGGGAACAATGAAAATATCGTTGTTTCCGGTTCGGTTGCTTGAGTAGGCAATCCATTTTCCGTCTGGAGACCACACAGGAGTGTCCTCCATTTCAATGTTGTTGGTGATGGGAATGGCACGGCCACCAGTCGCTTCAACGACCCAGATATCTCCTCGGTAGGAAAAAGCTAGTCGTTTGCCATCGGGGCTGAGGGCGAGAGATCGGGCTCCGATGATCGACTCCTGCGTTGGAGGATCAAGTTGAGCACTGGCTAGGGTCGCCAAAGGGAGGGCGGTGAGAGTCAACCAATGTCTTAACATGAGGATTCGGCAAGCATACACTTACCAAGAGACAAAGAACTCCTCAAAAGGGAGCCTGCGGACAAATACCCGCCTATGAAGCGCCTAAATGACCGAGCAAATGCTTGGCGATTTCGAAATAGATGACCAACCCGGTTGCGTCAACAAAGGTTGAGATAAACGGAGCACTCATGACAGCGGGGTCAATTCCGACTCGCTTCGCAAGTATTGGGAGCATACTGCCGACTGATGTCGACCAAATCACGATCGCGGGAAGCGATATGCCAACAACGAGTGATAAGTCGAGTGGAGTGCCCCAACCCAAAACAGGGATATTGATGTGCGCCCGGAAGAAGCCAACGATGCCGAGTATTGTGCCGCTGATGACTGATGTCGATAGTTCTCTGCGAACGACTCGGTGCCAATCACCTAGGTGGACGTCTCCCAAGGCAAGGGCGCGAGTGATCGTGGTCGTCACCTGAGAACCACTGTTACCGCCTGCACCAATGAGCAGCGGAATAAAGAATGCGAGAGGGTTTAGTTTGACCTCGTCTCCTCCACCGCCTTGACCGTAATAGCGAAGTACATTGCCAGTCAGGCTTTCTGCGACGAACAGACCGAGCAGCCATGGTACGCGGCGTTTGACTAATTGCCAGACACCGAGCGATAGGTAGGCTTCGCCATCACCGCCAACACCACCGAGCTTTAGGACGTCTTCGGTATCTGCCGCTTCGATAACTTCTTGAGCGTCGTCGGCGGTGACAATTCCTAGCATCCGACCGCGCTCATCGATAACGGGCACCGCCGCCAAGTTATAGTGAGCCATCGTTCGAGCAACGATTTCTTGGTCGTCATTCGCGTGGACCGCGGTGAAGTCTTCCTTCATTGTCTCACGCGCGGTGACCGTGGTCTTGCTCCTCAGCACGCGGCGCAGACTCAGAATGCCAAGCAAGTGCCTGTCTGGGCCTAACACATAAATCGTGTTAATGGTTTCGTACTTCTCTTCCGGTGCCCGGCGCATGTCGTCCAGAATCGAACGCATCGTCGCTTCGGGAGACACCCAGAAGAAGCTCTCGGTCATGATCTGACCGGCTGAATCCTCGGGATAGCTTAGTAGACGGCGGATTTCTTCGGCGTCTTGCTTCGGAATCGAACCGAGTAGGGACTCAAATCTGGCCTCGCCGATGGTTTCCCGCAAGTCGAGAGCATCATCCATCGGGAGGATGTCGAGATATCGGGCTACGGTGGCGTCTGGCAGTTCGCTCAGGTAGTTTCGAGCAGTCTCAGTCGGAAGCTCGACTAATACTTCTGCGGCGACTGCTTCCGTGAGTTTAGACAGAATATGGAGGCCATACTCAACGTCCAAACGGAGGAGCGCTTCGGCAATGTCTTCTGAGGCTTCGCCCTCAAGATCGTTCCAAACGATCTCCTGGTCCGCGTCGATCAGGGCTTCAAGTCTGCTAACCAGTGCTTGGATTTCAGTTTTCATGGTTAGCTTTCCGAAACAGACCTCCTGTCGTGCTCTCGATTGGAAAGGTACCCTTTAGCTCCCTGCAGACGTACGGCGTTAGTGATCGAAATTGCTTGAACGTTTCAAAAACCACCTAGAACAGTCCCAGTTGATCCTTCCTGGGGCCCGTGTCCTCGTCGGATATAGCGGAGGAGCAGATAGCACTTGTTTGCTCGACCTCTTACATCAGCTTGGTTATGACGTCGTCGGTGCCCACCTTCATCACGGGCAAAGAGCCGAAGCCGATAAGGAACTCGAGCTTTGTGCCGCCTTTTGTCAGGAGTCTGATATCCCATTTGTATCGGGAAAGGCGGATGTTCCAAAGCTTGCCTCAGATCGAAAAATGGGACTGGAAGAAGCTGGCAGAGAAGCAAGATATGGTTTCTTTGAGAAAGCAGCTCAGCAAACCGGTTGCGACCTGATCGCAACCGCCCATACGAAAGACGACCTCGTTGAGGGGATTTTGCTGAACATCACTCGCGGTTCTGGGATCAGCGGTTTGGCTGGGATTCCCGAACAAAGAGGTGCAATCATTCGCCCGTTGCTGATCCTCAAACGAGCAGACACTCGTGCCTATTGTGAAGAAAAGGGATATTGGTTTCACGATGACCCCGCGAATTCAGACTTGGCGTTCAGTCGGGCTCGGATTCGGCATCGAGTCGTGCCAGAGTTGCTCAAGATCAACCCATCGGCGGATGCGGCTATCGCTCGGTTGGCGGAGTTGGCAGGAGAAGAAGATCGGTTTTTGAACGGAATGGCGGCCGCGGCGCTTGAGCAGTCTGAGCTCCGCATCAATGGCCAACTCGAATTCCTAACGAAAGATATCGAAATCGTTTTTGACCGGGATCGGATTGGGTACGTGCCTGTCGTCTTGTTTAGAAGAGCCATGCGGCTAGCGGTCGAGGCTCTTGGTGGACAGCTCGATGGTCACCAGACTCGAGTTCTTGCTGAGCAATTTGCGAATAACGAACGGGGATCGGTGACATCAGAAGGTGGATTTGTGACAGTGGAATGGGACAGTCAGATCCTCCATGTTCGCCAAACCAAGCCTACAGTTCCGTTTCGATACGGATTGACAATCCCTGGTGAGACGGAAAGCGAAGAATTTGGCTGGAAATTTACAGGGTACGTCGCAGAAAAATCTGGGTCGCTTCCTTCGCGTACTGCATTGGCTGTCGAGATTGACCGAACCAAGGTGAAAGGGAATTTGTACTTCCGAACGCCAAAATCTGGTGATGAAATGCAACCCATCGGCTTCGGCGGTCGTCGTAAACTTGCCGACTTGATGTCTGATAACAAGCTAACGCTCTCAGCACGAGCGCGACTGCCCCTAGTTTGCGACCTAATCGGTCCACTCTGGGCGCCGGGCATATGCCTTGATGAGCGTTGTCGTGTTTCAGATGATGCAATCGAAGTGCTGCACCTGCAGTTTGGGCCACTTGTGCCATAACTATAGGTTCAGCTGTGGTTTGTGTGATCTACGAGCCATAATTGAGGAAACGCAAGACGGCTGACAAACGTAGCCTTTAGTAGGCCTACGAAGCCTTGTGTTTGGAGTAGTTTTGAACAATCGCCCCGCCCGTGCCCTGATGTTGTTGGTCATCGCTGCGATGATCCTCATTGCGCTAATGCGCGTAATCGGTCCAGATTCCTTAGGTGGTTTCGGAACCGAACCAAAAGAACTTAAGCAAAACGAACTCATCGCCCACATCACCAATAAGAACATATCAGAAGCTAAGTGGCAGCAAACAAACTTTAGCGGCAAGCTCACAGATGGGACTTCTTTTACTGCAACTGTCCCTGATTCAAGTTCGGCTGGAGCGGTTCCTTTACGCAACAAGCTTGACGAGAACAAGATTCCTTACACGCTTGAACGCCCCTCGGTTGCTAGCTATCTGCCGAGTATTCTCTCGGTGGCAATTCTGCCACTCGCTATTTTATTCCTGATTTACATATTGGTGATCAAACCCGCGCAAATGGGTGGTAACCAAGCGATGAACTTTGGCCGAAGTAAGGCGAAACGCGTTGGCGAGTCTGGCCCGAAGGTCACCTTCGAAGACGTTGCTGGCATCGAAGAAGCCAAACAAGAGCTTTTTGAGATCGTTGACTTCCTCAAGAACACGAAGAAGTACACGGCCCTTGGGGCGAAAATACCGAAGGGCATTCTTTTGACTGGCCCTCCCGGAGTTGGTAAGACCTACCTTGCCCGTGCGATTGCAGGCGAGGCAGGCGTACCGTTCTTCCATATCAGCGGATCTGACTTCGTCGAAATGTTCGTTGGTGTCGGTGCGGCACGTGTGCGAGATTTATTTGAAACCGCAAAAGCTCATCGGCCCTCACTTATCTTTGTTGATGAAATTGATGCCGTGGGTCGTCAGCGAGGTGCGGGACTTGGTGGTGGTCACGACGAGCGTGAGCAAACTCTTAACCAGTTGCTCGTAGAAATGGACGGATTTGATCCGAACAGTGGCGTCATCCTGATCGCCGCAACAAACCGACCCGATGTCCTTGACCCTGCGTTGCTTCGCCCAGGAAGATTTGACCGACAGATTGTTGTGGATGCGCCTGACCAGGGCGGTCGACATGCGATTCTGAAAGTCCATGCGAAGGGTAAGCCACTAGATACGGATCTTGATTTGGAGTCTCTTTCCAAACGCACCCCCGGATTTACCGGTGCTGATCTTGCCAACATGCTCAATGAGGGCGCTTTGCTTGCCGCTCGGCGTGGTGGCAACAAGATCTCCCAGATTGACCTGGATGAGGCACTTGATAGAACGATAGCAGGCCCTCAACGACGAAGCAAAGTCATCGACTCGAAAGAGAAGGAGATTATTGCTTACCACGAAGCCGGACATGCGGTCGTTGGTGAATTGTTGGACCATGCTGATCCCGTTCATAAGGTCACGATCTTGCCTAGAGGCATGTCGCTCGGCTCGACTTGGCACATGCCTGTCATTGATAAGTACCTCGTTAGCAATGAAGAACTGATTGATGATATAGCTTCGTTGCTAGGTGGTCGCGTAGCCGAGGAAATCGTTTTTGGGACTACCACCACGGGTGCGAGTAACGATTTGGAGCGCGTGACAAGATTGGCGCGAGCAATGGTATGTGAATACGGCATGAGTGAGAAGCTAGGAACGCTGGCTCTTGGTCGCCGAAGCCATAACCCATTCCTCGGTCGAGATTACGCTGATGAGCGCAACTACTCAGAGGACGTTGCGAAGCAGATTGATGAAGAAGTCAGAGCGATTGTTGAGCGTTGTCATCAGCGAGCTACCGATCTTTTGACCACTAATCGTGCTAAGCTTGACGCAGTCGTTGTTGCCTTGCTGGAGCGAGAAACTTTGACTCGTGACGAGTTCCTTGCGGTCATGAACGATCAGCAATTGGAACCTGTCAAGGCTTCAATTGATTCGTCAAGTGATTCCGGGTCGCCAGTGAACGCGGATACTACAACAAAACCGACGATGGCTCCTCCAAGGTTAGAGCCAGGCCCAGCATAATTTGCTGAGTTGTTTGGAACAAAACTCGGAGTAAAGCGGTCTAAGGAGTTTCTTCAGAAACTTCGCCAAGCAGACGTGCTATACTCCGATTCGCTGGATATCAGGGATTATGGACTTTGAGGCGCTCTTCCAACAAGCATTCCAACTGCGGTGTGATGGACAGTATTCCGAAGCAAAAGTTATATTCGAGCAACTGATCAAGGCCAACCCTCAGAGCGATAAGGCGATGCACCAGCTTGCCTTGATTTGGGGATTTGAAGGCGATTTTGACCGTTCACTAGCTGGCCTCAAGTTCCTCCTTGGCCGCAATCCGAGCAATCTTGACGTCAAATACGATCTTGCGATGACCACGATGATGCTTGGAGATTATGACGAAGGATGCAAACTTCTCAATGAGATTCTTGCTGTAGATCCAACGCACGAAAAAGCTATTCAGCAGTCAGCGTATTGTCCCTAAAGCCCTTAACGGTACGGTGGCAAAACGATTGAATCGCGATCGAGCCTTTCCGACACGATCACTTCGGTTCCGACAACCTTCCAGTTTCCGTCGACACGTTCAAGCTTGAGTCTCAGCACCGGACGATCGGTTCCGCCCCATTTAGTTCGTTCTTGCCCGACGGCAATTGCACTGGCGTGATCGCCTAATCGCCAGATGACTTTGTAATAGAGCATCGGACCGTCAATGTCGCTATCCGCGAATGCTTTGCTGATCTGCGTCGGAAGTTCAGACGGCATTGACTTTGTGACGGTTTCGACATAAATAAACGGACCCGCTATTGCGATGAAGAAGCACACCAGAACCGACTTGACTGGACTCGTATCAAGCTTAGACGGCAAGGGGCGAAATAGTGCAGTCACAAACGAGAGTGCCACACCAATGATGAAAGTGCAGACTAGGTAGATAATCCAGCCGATCATGTCGTCCCTCTTGGCGCAGAGCCACGGGCGAACATTCCCACGTCACTCGGGATTTCTCCCGATCACCCGAGCCCTGCAATAGGCTTATTCCACAGGATCCACGTGAATTGTGGCTATTGCAGGAGCGAGAGTATTCTGGATCTCCTTTTCTATAAGGTCGGCGAGTTCGTGGGCTTGCACAAGTGACCAGGTTAGTGGGACTTCTAGGTGTACATCAACGTATGCAACGTTGCCACTTCTGCGTGTTCGAAGTTTGTGAAATCCTTTTAAGCTTGAATGTTTGTGTAGGATCTCGTTAATCGTCTCCAACTCCTCGTCGCCGAGTCGGTGATCGACAAGCTGATTGAAAGCCGTACAACACATCTTCCAAGCGCCATGAATGATCCACAAACTAAGGAGAATGGCGAATACAGGGTCGGCCCGATGCCAGCCAGTAGTTGCCCCGACGCCAAGAGCAGCTAGTACTCCAAGATTGGTCCAGAAATCTACCATGAGGTGCTGACTGTTCGAAGTTAGAGCGATTGACCCCGTTTGCTTTGCGGTCTTTGAGACATACGCTGCAACAATCAGATTTGCCAACGAACAGATAACCATCACGACGATGCCGAGCCCGAGATTGGACGCTGGTTGAGGGTTGATGAGCCGCATGATAGCTTCGAAAACCGCATAGGCTACGACAAGTAGGAGCATGATCGCTTCGCCAAAACCAGCCAAGGTTTCTATCTTCCCATGACCGTAATTGTGGTCCTCATCGGGTGGTTGAGCGGCATATCGAACCGCGATGAGAGCGAAGCCAGAGGCAATAACGTCGGCTCCTGAGTGAGCTGCTTCGGTAAACATACTCACTGATCCAGTGAGCGCGGCGACGATTAGCTTGATGAGGGTTAGCGAGCCGTTATAAGCAACTGAAAGGGAAGCCGCCCTCCGCTTCTTGACGGCGATTGCTGGATCGGTCTCGTTCATGGGAAACCTCTTATTAAGGCACGGTTTCACACCGATTTCGACAATTTTCAGCCCTGGCTAAGTTAGTTAGCCGTGCCTTGATGCTTCTGTTTGTAGCCGAACTGAACCCACATGGCGAATCCGACCATCAATCCCAGTGCCATGAAAACAAATATGCCCCCTACAGTTGCGATAAGAAGCTGAATGTTCAGACCGATGATCACCAGACACGTCATCCACGCCGCAATGTGCATCCAGATCGGCGTAGAAAACTCTCCCATCCTCTTCTTGTTCCCCGTGATCATGACGAGAGGCACGATAGCAAACGGAAGCTGCATCGAAAGAACAACTTGCGTCATGACGAGCAGTTGATTTGAGTGTTCGTGCCCAGCACCTGAGATGAGGATCGCGGCCGGTATGATCGCCAATCCGCGTGTGATCAGCCGTCTGAGCCAAGGCTGAACTTTCAAATTCAGAAATCCTTCCATGACGATCTGCCCTGCCAAGGTTGCTGTTATCGTCGAAGATTGACCGGCGCACAATAGGGCAATCGCAAATAACATCGAAGCAGTTCCCCCCAGAATGGGAGTTAGCATTTGATGGGCCTGAGAGAAGTCTTCAACGACGTGGCCGTTTCGATGGAATACTGCCGCCGCCAGTGCCAAGATCGCGGCATTGACGAAGAATGCCGCTCCGAGCGACACGATCGTATCCCAGGTCGCCATCTTGACCGCATGTTTGGTGTGTTCAACACCTGCTTCAACGTTTCTGGTCTGAACGATTCCGCTATGAAGATATAGGTTGTGCGGCATCACCGTTGCCCCCAAGATGCCAACGGCGATAAGCAGGGCTTCCGTATTTGGGAGTGTGGGTTTTACCAGACCGAGAGCTGCGGCACTCCAGTCAGGTTTGGCTAAGAGCAAATTGACAACGAACGAGATGAAGATGACCGAGACAAGCGTGAATACAATCGCCTCGATCTTCCGGAATCCGAATTTCATGAGACCCAAAAGGATCATTACGTCGAAGCCTGTTATCAAGACACCGATGACGAGGGGTAATCCAAAGAGCATGTTGAGGGCGACAGCAGAACCGATAACCTCAGCCACGTCGCAGGCGATAATTGCGATTTCACAAAGAACCCAAAGCGCTATCGAGACGGGCTTGGCATAAAAGTCGCGACAACACTGAGCTAAGTCCTTCCCGATGACCAGTCCCATTCTTGCGCATAGTGTTTGTAGCAGTATCGCCATGAGATTGGACAGCAGAATGACCCAAATGAGTTGGTATCCAAACTTGGATCCTCCGGCAAGGTCCGTTGCCCAATTTCCGGGGTCCATATAACCGACGGAAACAAGAAAACCCGGTCCAGCAAAAGCAAGGGCGCGGCGTAGCACAGAACTGTGATCAACCTCCACTGAACGGTGCGCTCCAGGTAGAGAAACCGCTTCCTTATCCTTTTCCTTTGTCTGCCTAATCATTCGGAATTGTATCCAAGGTTACAATTATAAGCCAATACTACGAGGTCAACAGGTTTTTAGTTCCGTGGATGCAGATTTAGGTTCGATCAACCGATGAAATAGATGTCATATGAGCCGCCCCCGCCATCTTCGAGACGAGAGCCATCGCAAAATTGCCGCTGACCACCTTAAACGTTGCCCCTTGTGTGGCGCGGTTAACACGGAGGAGGCTCATGAGTGTTTTGTCTGCTGTTGGCACGGCGAGTTTGACCGTAATCCGGAATCGATCATCGAAGGACTTGATGACTTGGTAAACAGTTGCCCGATGTTGCAGGATATCGAACAGGTTGTGCCTACCATATGGGACCGATTCAACTATTGGTGGCACCGGCTAACTCGCAAGGGTTTTGATCTTCGCATTTAGCTGATGTGTACAAAGTTGGGACAAATCGTGTTCTGAACGGGTGTCGCAAAGGGGATAATGTAATCCCCCTATGGCGCAAGGCCCCGAAGAACTTCTGCCTCTTTATAGCCTCGAAGCGGAGATGAGCACGCTTGGAGCGATGCTTTTGTCTGACCGAGCGGCAGAAGAGATTGTTTCGATGTTGGATGAAGGCGATTTCTATCGTCCCGCTCACCGATTGATCTTCCGTTCGATGAAGCAATTGGTGCTGCGGCATAAGCAAATCGACATGATCACCTTGCCCGAAGAACTAAAAGCACGGGGTGACCTGGCCGATGCAGGCGGTGAAGACTATCTAATTCAGATTGCGACGTATGTTCCTAGTGCGGCGAACAGTGGTTTCTACGCTCAAATAGTTTTGGATAAATCGACCCTGAGGCGTCTTGAGCAAACGGGCCGAAAGATCATCGAAATCGTTCACGATCAAGAGGTTCCGATCGTCGATGATAAGCTTGATAGAGCCGAACAAGAAGTCTTTACGGTCGGAAGCAAGCAACTTGGAAAGTACTTCCAGCCCGTTCGACAGCTGGCAAAGGATTTCTTCGTCGACGTCGATAATATTGTCGAGTCTGGCATTCCGATGTCGGGGCAGAGGGTTGGCTTTACAGATTTGGATGCCATGACGACAGGTTTCTATCCCGGCGACTTCGTCATCATTGGTGCCCGTCCGGCGATGGGTAAGACTTCGCTCGTCCTTGACTTCGCCATCAACGTCGCACAAAAACTTCAGCGGGAAGAGCAACCAGGTAGTGTGGCTGTGTTCTCGCTCGAAATGAGTGCCATCCAGCTCTGCCGACGTATGGTTAGCATGATCAGCGGAGTGTCGATGAGCGTTCTCAAGCGCGGCAACATTTCTCAAGACCAATATCGAAGGTTAGCTGATGCCTGCGATGACCTGTACAACATGCCTGTCTTTATCGACGATGGGTCAGACATTAGCCCTCTAGAGATGCGTGGCAAGTGTCGAAGGCTTAAAGCTGAACATGGTTTGAACATGGTCGTGATTGACTACCTTCAGCTGATGAAGGGCGGTGGACGTCGAACCGAGAATCGAGTGCAGGAAATCTCCGAAATCGCTAGAGCCTGTAAGTCGATGGCAAAGGAGTTGGAAATTCCGGTAATTGCGCTCAGCCAGCTTAGCCGTGCGGTCGAAAGCCGAGACGACAAACGGCCGCAACTGTCAGACATTCGTGAATCTGGCTCGATTGAAGCGGAAGCTGACCTCGTTATGCTTCTGTACCGTGACAGCTACTACAAGGCCAAGGAAGAACACCGACCTGAAGTTGTGAATCCAGACGAAGTTGAAGAAGCCGAGGTCATCATCGCCAAGCACCGAAACGGTCCTGTCGGAAAGGTCGTCCTTGGTTTTCAACCTGCCTATGCTCGATATCGAAACCTGGATCGAGGCAACTACAACTATGGCAGCGACGATGAGTAAGACTGAGTCGATCCGTTTTTGCATCTAGCTTATTCCGGCACCTCTTCAAGCTTTCGATAAGTATCGAACTCTTTAGGCAATCAAGCAACCGCTGGTAGCGAATTGGATTGGTCGCTTTTTGCATCAGACGGGAATCTCGTAATGCTATCCACCAAAAGGGCGAGCTAAAACGAAAAGTCCTCTTGCAGATCATTTTATCCCTGGAATGGTCCTTTTTAGGGCTGATGGGAAAATGATCTATTGGGAACCTATGATCATACTATGTTATTTCGCGTGGGTTTCAATGTCAATTTAATTGTGTTAAGAGTATGACGCGAAAGTGAAATGTAGGAGTATTCCTTCTATTTGATCACCGTACTAGTGTTATAATTCAGTTGTAAACAAGTCCGCAATGAAATCGCATTCTATAAGAGTAAGTTCTTGAAAAGACTAACGACTACACACTGTGTTGTTGGGCTTATGCTAATGCATGTATACGCAAATTGTTTTTTAATCTGAATATCTAAGGTTCGCAAGGTCGCGAATTTGGGCTTCCGTCCACATCAATTCAAGTGACTTTTAGTAGTGTGACCTATGACGAAATGTGATTGTGCCTCATCATGAAACGCAGGGTTGTCAGTGGGACTCTGCTAGTAAGCTTTTCCTTCCTTCTCGCGTGGGCTGGGGTTGACTTTCTATTCAAGGCCTCGAGGTATTTTGAGAGAAAATCAGATCTCCGGAACGTTTCGACAGAAGAATACTTGTTGAAGGTAAGAGCTAAAGCGATCGATTGGCTTGAGAATCCAAGGCTCGACCACTGCAAAATACTCAGTTCTCAACCGGTGATCCTGTTATCAATCGCCTACTCTGGATATTACGCCCTGTAGATGAAGGCGGCCACTCAGAAGGCTGTTTAGCGTATGGTTTGGACCAATTGAACCGTCTACATCCAAGAGACAAACAGGCCCAAAGAGCAATATTCTCGCTCTTGGACAGAAGGAAGGCTACTTACAGGAGTTCATCCGTTCCAGATCCTTGTTTTCTGTTGGAAGCCTCGGCGTTTGAAGACGACCCCGAAATTAGTGATAGTACAAGAGCCTTTGTTCAAAAGACCTACCTCAATTTGCTTGCGGCAATCAATTCGAAGGAAGGTGACGTTCCCTATATTCGCAACCAATCATTCCGATTGGTCGATTCAGTTGGGTTGGTCGTTCCAACTCTCCTTAAATCGAATTCCATCCCTTCAGTCAATCTGGCAAGAACTCAGGTTCTTAATTTCAGCAAGTACGGTATGGACAAAACAACGGGCTTGGTCTTTCACGGTTATATGCCGTCGCATGCCAAAGGTGGTGTTCCTATCGGAGCTGTTGGTTGGGGCCGAGGTCAAGGCTGGTTTGCTATTGGCCTCATAGATCTTTGTGAATATGAGATCCAGCATGGGAACACTAACGCTGACTCGATCAAAGTTGCGAAGAAGTTCTGTACAGACATCTTAGCCTGCCAGAAGCCAAGTGGAGGTTGGCCACTTTTGCTGAATGCTGATTCCCGCGAGGAGTCATCGTGTACAGCAAAGATTGGCTACTTTCTTGCAAAAGGTCAAAGATTAGGTCTCTTTGGTAAGGAAGTGAATCAGCCGATCACTAAAGCAATCCAATTCCTGAAGTCAGTAACAAGGGAGAATGGCTCAGTAGATTGTGCGCAAGTCGCAGCGGCCGGGTTAAATGATTGCTCGCCAGAACTCAATTACAGTGCGATTGCGCAAGGGTTTACATTGGCGTTTTTGGCCAACGTAGATGCAAACACGCTAAAGGCTCCAACCTCTTTTCACTGATAGATCAGTTTGAGCGTGACTGGTTTTGAGATTGATGCGGGTTGAACTTTGTATTTTCCTGTAACGGGTAGTTTTCCGTTGGCGAGTTCTCCGTCTTGTTGTTGGAATGTGAGTAGGTAGGGTGTTCTTCCTGGTGGGTAGATCATGATGCTTGCTCCTTGCAAATCTGACGTGCAGATCAGTTTGGCCGGGAGTTTGTTGACATCAAATTCGACGGTGTCTTCGACGGCTCCAAGTCCGATGATGTTTGCGGAGTCTG
>DDEQ01000009.1 GCA_002336105.1 Chthonomonas sp. UBA1950
TCACCCGAAGTCCGTGGCTTAACCGCAAGGAAAGAGCGGCCGAAGGTGAGGGGAGTAAGGGGGACTAAGTCGTAACAAGGTACCCGTACCGGAAGGTGTGGGTGGATCACCTCCTTAAAGGATAAGCACTCTCTGCTTCATGTAAGTAGAGACATATCCAGGTCGATTATTCTGAACGACCTCTTGAAGCTCTCAAGTTCAAACAAAGTAGTCAGTTCTCATAAGGAACTGGCTTTTTTTGTTCGTCAAATTTCGTAGATTTGCAACTCTACAACTTACACTTCGCAAACTGCCAGCAACCCTGGATAAATCAGGGCTTGGCCGACAGACGAACCCATGTGCGATTACTGCTGACACATAACTTTGCTAGATTTCTAACTTGTCAGCCACCATCTCGCCGGTTTCACGTTGACGTAGCTTTTGGAACAGGTCATCTACGATTGTCGTAATGGTTTCAACATTGCGATGTCCTGTTCCAATCTCGACCACGCCACCTTCGAAAGTAACCTTTCCGACCGGCGAGGAGGAATACCAATCCACTGAGTGCCATGGTTCGCCGTCTAGCTGATAGTTGTGCAAATTGAGTTCAAGGTGACCCTGCTGGATATGCCATCCTGTGCCGCAGGGCCAAAGCCAGGCCGTCTCCCCATTCACCATAATCCGCGACGATTGAGATTCGTAGGGACTAGCGCACTTCTTCGTCTCTTTCCGTGCCGTAAAGTTTTCCTCCACCCTTCGCTTTTCTCCAATCGTGCCTTTGTCGATGGACGTCAACAACTCCGATTTCAGCTCTTGGCTTTCGATCCACAACCGATGCTAGAGCCGGGAATGGCTTCGAAGGAAGCGTCTGATACCAATAGGCAACACTCGCGAGATCTAACGTCAGGCAGTTTGCATGTCCGTGCTCGATGCTCGCTCGGAGAGACTTCGAGAAGCGAATAGGGTCTTCTAGGTGGAATCTATAGACGTGGGTGCGACCGAGCCAACCAAAACGAGGCGAATCGTTCAGTCGTCCCGGTGCTCGAGCGGTTCCGAAATAAGGGTGGCAATAGTGCTCATCTGGACACCAGCTCTGATTGAAATAGTCTTCGGTGCCAGTGCCATGCGCGCTACCTGGCCACGACTGACCATCTACCAAAAACATGTCGTCGCCTTCGCCGTACCAGATGGGCGATGGGCTATTGACGTAGTAGTTCACACCGACGAAATGCCCCTTCCCTTCTGGCTGACAAAAAACGTAGTTATTCTTGTCAGTCGTATTGTTAGCGAAATCCCCAAACACCGTCCACTCATTTTCGATGTCGCCACTATCGCTCTCAGGTTGAGTCAATTCCTGGTTGTACCAAGCGTGGAACCTTCCCATATCGTCTGAAATAGACTCGTGCTCTTCGTAATCTACATAGTAGTAGAACGAATCGACCGGGTGCTGTCCCTGATTCTCAACGGTGATCTTGGCTCCTTTCCCAAAAGGCATAGGGAAATAGCAGACCAAAGCGTTGCCCCCGGCCGGCGCGGCGGCTAAAGGAAGAGAGATAAAGATGTACTTCATTCCCCAGCCTTGGCCGAAAAACTCGCCAATTGGACTCTCGACACTCGGGTGTTCTTGTCCGTCCCAATACATCCTCAAGACAAGGTTTCTCCGGAGCAGCTCGTCGCGACTCGACATCGTGATCCAGATGTGTTTCACAACACCAGCGCCTTCTATTTCCGCGAGAGTAAAAGTGTCGCCGGCCGGAATATGGACACAATCACCATTTCCACCGGCGCGGTCATAACTAGAAATTCGCTTGCTGCGAGCGTCAACGATCTGCGCGATACTACTGAGCGGGCCTTTGCTCATAACAGCCCAACGTTACCAGGAAGTAGCTCAATCCTGAGTCGTTGTGTGTTCTAATCTGGCGGTTCTTGGTAAAGATAAGCGTGCTATTGACATAAAATGCACCTTCCCATCAATCTGCACCTTGTTCAGCCTGCCCTGCAATTGCAACTTATTCCTTGATTGTTGTAGATACCGACATTTTTACGTCAACTATTTCCTATCTGGTTGAAACAAGACAATATGCGTTGACTACCGACGCAATAAGGCTAAATGAAAACAACTCTCGGCCTCTCCAATTGTGCCGCACGCTTTGACAGGTTGGGCGGGGCTGAAGTGCAAAGCCTTTGATGCACCATAACCTCGCTTCTACATGCAACTGAGTTGTGTTTTCAGAACTTCAAAAAATACCTACTTGTTAAATGATTAAATTTCAAATAATATGGATACCAACGGGCAATGAAGCCCGGATAAATTGGAGATTTGAAGCTATGAATCAGAACACTGCTTCTTCGTGGCCCACAAAAAGAGCCTTCACACTCATTGAATTGCTTGTCGTCATCGCAATCATTGCGATCTTAGCGGCGATCCTTTTCCCTGTCTTTGCGCAAGCTAAAGCTGCAGCAAAGACTGCGGCATCTACAAGTAACGTCAAGCAGAACGCCCTGGCAGTCCAGATGTATGCCGGCGACTATGATGACTATGCCTTTCTTCCTTGGCAAGATGGGGCCTGGGCACATAGCGACGGCGGCGGAGCATATGCTCTCCAGAAGCTATATCCGTATATTAAGAACATAGACATCGTCTGGGACGCCGCTTCATCGATACCCAACTATGTTGGCGGACGCCCGATGACGTCGAGCGGCTATTGGGGCGACTGGACACTTGGTGGCACTCTCGGCTGGTCCAATGGTGGCCTGGTCTCTAGCGACGGCTGGAATCCGAAGAACTTCAGCTCGATCGAACAAACGTCGCAGCTCATGGTCATGGCTCCGTGCACATGGGGAGATTCGCCAGACACAGGTTGCTTTGCATTTGCGAAGACGGACCCATCGTGTTACAACTCCAACGACGCAGTTTGGAGCGAAGTCGGACTGGCTGCAAAGAAGTGGCACAGCAATGGCGTTCTGGCAGCGTTCGTGGATGGTCATGCCAAGCTAACCAAGGGCATGGTTTACATTGCCCCCAACAACGATTGCTATGACCAACTGTTTAGTTGGTGGAGCACAAACTCTTCAAAGGGAGACTACACTCCAAGTAATCCATGGTCTACGTGGTTCCTTCAGGAAAGAGTTCTTAACTTCTGGGGCGCATGGTGGAAGGACTAAGAAGCCTTAAATGAAAGAACAAGTTAAGCCGTCGGTTATTATCGCTGTTGCTGTTGTCGTGGTAGCCGTCATCGCCGCTGGAATCTGGTTATTGATGAAACCAGCGGCTGACGCCAATACGCCGGTTGTTCCCAGGCCTTTTGGAGGGTTTGGTCCGAATAAAACCATGCCCGGAAAGCCAGCGAAATAGTACGGTTTAAGAGTGGTAGGTGGTCTCTAGCGACCTACCACTCAGCTTTCCACTCGCGCGACGACAAGATTCCTGAATCTGACCTTCAACTACGTCACTTAGTCTCGGCAAGCTTGGCGTCTGGTCATCCCAATAATCTGAGGGGTCTGCGCAGGTTTTGCATTAAGGGTCGAAACGTCATTCGGAGAACGCCAACCGACCGCACGATTAGCCTGAGTGGGCAAGTATTCAGGGCAAAGTTGTCTTGTGCCGGTTTCTAAAAGTTCTTGCTTTGCTTAGGTTCCCACATGTCGACATACTGCACCAACTCCGGGTGCGGCTTTTTGTTGTGTCCAAGTACCACAGAACACATGCCGGGTTTGAGCATTTCCTAACCCGTTTGTATTTCTCGGAGCATAAAAGCTCAATTCCGGAGCGAAGTAGCTGGACAAGCGGTTTCGGCAATGTCCCGTTCTGATAAGCGATGACGTACTCAGAATCAGCCCGAGTGAGGATATTCTCTCCGATCTGGCTTACCCACCGATTCACCTGCCGCAACACCTTGGAATTATCATCTCGACTTACTCGAAACCCTTTGTCGGCGAGCAGAAGTTCGCGAAAATCCTCGCGAAGCTCTTGGGCCACTCTGACGTGTTTATCACAATTCAACTCGTAATCGGGTTCATCCAAGAATCCTAATTCGAAAAGCGCAGTTCGCAAATCGTCAACCGAAACAATCAGCTCAACAGAACGCCCTTCCGCAACCGGATTCGTGTTGATGAAATCGATGAACGGATGCCCAGCAATTCGAATTAAGTTCACAGTAACTCCCTAATCTTATTTTGACAGTTATTCATGAAAATCTCTATGCCCTATTGACATACATTGATCGACATAGATATAACCATCTATAATTGTTTAGATGGTTATCTTTACAAGGAGACACACATGTCAAGAATCAACTTAATTAACCCAGAATCAGCCGCTGGCTCATCGCTCACCCTTCTCAATAAAGTTAAATCAGCCTTGGGAATTGTCCCAAATATGACGCGAGCGATGGCAGTTTCTCCTGCCGTTCTTGAAGGATATCTTTCCTTTTCGTCCGCACTCACTTCCGCTTCGCTGTCTGCCTCGCAAAGAGAAGGAATAGCTCTTTTCGTTGCAGAGCTAAACCGTTGCAGTTACTGTCTTGCCGCTCACACTGCCATAGCAGGTTTGGTCAAAGTGCCGTCAGATGAAATCCTAACGAGCCGAAAAGGGATTTCTACTGATGCTAAGACACAGGCAATCCTCGAATTCTCGGGAGCCATTGTGGAAAAGCGAGGACGCATTAGCCAAGCGGACTACGAAGCGGCGTTATCTTCTGGACTATCTGAAGCGGAGATCACCGAGGTAATCGCCGTAGTGGCACTAAATGTCTTCACGAACTACTTCAACATTGCGCTTGAGGTTGATGTCGACTTTCCTGCCGCCCCGAGCCTATAGGGACTACTCATATGCCAAACATACGCTACAAAACCCGGAGCATCGACGGTATAAACATCTTCTTCCGTGAAGCGGGAGTCCCATCGAAACCAGCGGTCATTCTGCTTCATGGATTCCCGTCATCTTCACACCAATATCGAGAGTTGATCCCGCTACTTGCAGAAGACTATTACGTGATTGCACCAGACTATCCTGGATTCGGATATAGCTCGGCACCCGATAGATCCACATTCGAATATACGTTTGATGCACTGGCGAAATACGTTCAAGCCCTAATTGACGGCTTGGGTGTTTCAAATTACGCCCTCATGATGCAGGATTACGGGGCACCGGTTGGATTCAGGATCGCGTCTGCCGATCCGACACGCATCACTGGACTCATCATCCAGAACGGAAACGCCTACGAGGAAGGCGTTAATCTTGAAGCATTTTCCCCGATCATTGCGTACTGGAATAATCCGACGCCAGAACTCGGACAAGTCATCGTCGACAGCGTATTCAGTCGCGAGGGAATTCAATGGCAATACACGACCGGAGTCCGGCAACCTGAGAGGATTTCTCCTGACAGTTGGAATCACGACTTCGAAAGGATTAGCCGCCCAGGTAACCACGATATCCAATTGGATCTGCTTTACGATTATCAGAACAATATCAGGCTGTATCCAAAGTGGCAAGCTTGCCTAAAGGAAAATCAACACCCAACCCTAATCGTCTGGGGCAAGAATGATCCGTTCTTTCCAGAGTCTGGCGCTGAAGCCTATCTACGCGATCTCAAAGATGTCGATTATCACATCTTAGAGACTGGGCACTTCGCACTCGAAGAAGACCTGGATTACATCGCCGAGCAAATAAAAACCTTTATGGCTACAAAAGCCCGAAAATAGGGCGATTTCCTTTACTGACAGGTTCGCCTATGTCCACCCATCTTAGTAAATAACTTCGTCGCCAAGGAAATAGGGTCGATATGAGATTGCATAAAACAAGAGACACACTTAGGAGCGAACCTGTCAGTTTAGAAGGAGGTTGAGGCAGCGGCATTCAAGAAAGGTCTCACGACCAACAACCAGACGGAGAACCTAGAACACCAGGGAGGAAAGCTATTGAGGACTGGCCAAGGATGGTCAAGTTTCTCCGTCGAAATGATAATCGGTGATCAACTTTTTCAGTTCAATCGGTATGTCTCTCTAAGCGAGCATTCGGGCGGCTTCTTTCAATCGCTCCTCATAATAAGCATGAAGTTCGAGTAGAGGAACCTTATCTACTTTTTCGGTAGATTTAACCCATTCTGATGGAGTACACCGACGTGCAGAGTGAGCAACAATGGCGTTATAGAGACGGGCATTTTGCGGAGAAACCTCAGAATTCAAGGCTTTTAGGGCCCTTCCAACCATAGAGCTAAACTCGGCGGTAATAATCGAATGTCCCAGAGCGCCAAACACTTGGGCTGCCGTCATCCAGTGCCATACACCGTCTAGTGAACCGATCTTGCCCTCGACCTGTCGAGTAGCACGTAAAAGTGAAGAAACACCGTTTTGTGGCGATCGAAGGACTATCGAACTCATTGCTTCGTTTAGCGCAAGCCAGCTCGCCGCTTTCCACTCGACCTCTATGTGTGGCGAACGACGGCAAGAAAAGATCAAGTCTTGAGCCGCCTCGTTTTGACCATTTGAGGCGGAAGCGAATATTAGGTTCAACTCACACATCGCTCGTAAGCGTGGTGCTAGGTGCGGTGACTTAGCAAGTTTGAAAAGCGCAACCGTGTTCCGAGAGTTCAAACCCATATCTATGTCGATTCTGATACGGCGAAACTCCGACCAATGTAGTCGTTGCCGGTCGCCAAGCGTCCGAGCAATTTCAGAGGCTCTTGATTGAAAGTGATATGCCGAAGACCACATTCCAGACCGGTGGGCAAGCATGGCTCCGGCTTGGCAAGCAAACCATTGGCGCTCAGAAAACTCCGGAGTTGTTGACGGTAAAAACCCAATCTCTCTGGAGAGGGCGATGAGTTGATTCCGATCGTCGCTGAGGGAAGGACTTGCCAAGAGAGTAATGGCTGCATCTAGGCGATCTTCCATAGCAACGTTCAGGTCTAGCGCAAGTCGAGAAGAAACTTGGGCCAAGCCCGACGAAGTCATCACTCCATTGGCAGAGTTGTCAACGATGCGCTGGGCCTCGCGGCTCAAATCCGAAAACTCGTCTTGATCTACGTAGCCCTCAAGTAGCTTTCTGGCCTGGCGCAAGACACTTTCAGGCCGCAACTTATCAGAATCAGCGGCAAGTGTTACGGGCATTGGAGAAGCAAGCCGAATTGTCCTTCGATCTACCTCTAGCAAACCCGGAAGCTTAGAATTGATGGCGGTTAGTCGTTGCCTGAGGCTCTGAAGTGCCAAGTGCTTGGGTTGATTCGGCCACATTAAGGCTGACACACCTCCTCTTGACAACTCCCTGGGAAAAATCAGAAGGAGGGTAGCGAGGAGAACCTCCTCGTGAATCGTCGCAAATGACGGTGAGTTCCCGTCAATGCAACGAACCGTCAGGCGTTCGCCAATATGAAACTGGAGCCGATCCACCGACTCTGATTCTAACCTAAATTCCTGACAAATCAGATTACGCCTAATTCGTAAGCGAGATTCCCACACGAAACACAGTTGGCTTGCGTGGTTTCACAGATTCCTCGTAACCGGCCAGGTCACCGACGGACAGCACAACATCCTTTGGCTTAACATCATTTGGAACAATAAACACCAATGAGCCACGCGCTTCTGCTCCCGGTAAAACAGCCTTCGAGAACCGTGTATCACCATCAAAGTTAAAATTGTTATGACTCAGACTATAACTCTGTCCATCTTGAGTCGCGATTGCGGTGTCTCCGATGCAAAAGGACTGCGACGATTTGTTGCCGTTTTTATAGGAGTAATCAACGATCAACAAGGACTTCCCTTCCGTCGCCGTAATCTCCTCTTGTCCGTAATACTCAAACGTTCCTCGAAACTCAGTGGCGAGGACGCAACTGTTAACGCGGAATCGCCATCCCCCGTCAAACAGCCAATCCCCAGCTTTACCTGTTAATCCATTGAGTTGCCCCGTACCATCAGGCGCCGTCAGCTCGAAATTGCCCCCATTAACGGCAACTACAAGATTAAGCCCCTTGGCAATATCCGCGATTGGCGCATAAGCTCGGCCGTTAATAATGCGAACATCGGTTGAGGCAACTCTAGAATTGATGATCAGAGCGCGCTGCTGGAACGCCAACGCTGCAATGGT
Organism: Chthonomonas sp. UBA1950; assembly: GCA_002336105.1. Lineage (GTDB taxonomy): Bacteria > Armatimonadota > Fimbriimonadia > Fimbriimonadales > Fimbriimonadaceae > Fimbriimonas. Next base: position 8,063 of record DDEQ01000009.1, read on the forward strand.
CAATGATCCTGCCAGCGAGATGGTTAAGAGCTTCTTTTCACTTTTGTTTTCGCCGGTTTGAACTTCTCTGTTTACGTCGGAGGGCCAATACTCCTACCGCAAGCCCGATCACAGTTGACGGCTCCGGCACCGGGTTCGAAAGCAACATCTTTGAGTCTGAGTAGACTTGACCATCGAGGTTCTGCAAGTAGTATGCAAACTCGTAGTCAACCAGTCCTTCCCCATAACCCACTCCGGTCCATTTCGACTCAGAGTAAGCCATAAAAGTTGTCTCGATTCTATAATCGCCGGCAGTAAGGCCAATGCCACTCAGATTAGTAGCATCCGTTATCGTCAGCCCATTGGAGATATCGATCGACCTATTTCGCGTCGCCAAGACATTCCAGTTTTGTCCAGACCGCTTCCTGAGGGTGAACTGGACCGAACCAAATGTGCGGATTCGGCCAAAGCCTCCAAATTCAGGAGTTGGATTGATCGTTCCCTCAAGACCGAGTGTGGCACCGTTTCCCGTGATCTGAAACTGCTGAAACATCGACGCATTAGCACCCGACCTAACAGTCGCAGGTCCCATAGCGGATGTGCTCAGCTCGGTGTACGAAGCGAGTTCACCCGAGAAGTGTCCTCCTTCGCGTTTCTCTATTGAACCGAACGCAACCGCCGCACCGTCTGGACCGCTTTGCCAGTTTCCAACAAGAGAACCCGTTTGTCCGGCCGTTTGGTCCGCTGATTGAAACGGGAAATACGGACTCGAAATCGAGTAGGTGAATGTGGTCGGAGACTGTCCAAAGCAAATAGAGAGGCTCGTGACTCCAACAAGAAGTGTGGCTCCAATGCGCATGCAAACAGAGTAACAGGGAAAAAAGAACGGGCGCTCTATCGTCAAATCATCTCTGAGAAAGCGTCAAAAATCCGAACGCAAGAAGCTCGCTCGATTGACCGTAAAATGACGGATGGGTAATTTCGCCACTTGAGCTCAGGCTTAATGCGGTTCGGCTCTCGCACGGGAAACCACATCGGCATACATCCCTCGGCAGTAAGTGATACAAGAGGGGCAAAACTACCTTAAATTCTTGGGAGGGTTCTTAGGGTTATTCGAGAGATTCGGCACTTGTAGACGGTCTGAATTTCACCCGACGTGTCGTATTTTGGTTCAATTCGTGGCGGCCTCGGAGGGACTCGAACC
>DDEQ01000034.1 GCA_002336105.1 Chthonomonas sp. UBA1950
TCTTTCGGAAGCGGCCTTCCTTACCTTTAAGCATGTCGCTGAGCGACTTAAGTGGTCGGCTGTTTGAACCAACGACTGGTCGTGCTCGGCGACCGTTATCGATCAAAGCATCAACGGCTTCTTGTAGAAGTCGCTTCTCGTGATTGATGATCGATTCAGGAGCGTGAATCTCGATAATCTTCTTCAATCGGTTGTTTCGATTGATGATTCTTCGATAAAGATCATTCAGGTCCGATGTCGCAAATCGTCCACCGTCGAGCTGAACCATCGGTCGCAACTCAGGGGAGATGACTGGCACAACATCCAGAATCATCCACTCTGGTCGACTTCTGGATGAAATCAGAGCTTCAGTAACTTCAAGTCGCTTAATAGCACGAGCCCGGCGCTGACTTTGAGTCATGACGATCTCTTGTCGAAGTTCGCGAGCAAGACGTTCTAGGTCAACCCGAACGAGCAGTTCCTTGATGGCTTCGGCGCCGATATTTGCGCGAACCAAGCTAGCAAGATCCTTACCAATTCGATCACCAACGCTATAAAGAAGCTTCGATACTGCGCGGTACTTGTCTTCGTCGATCAGCTGGTTCTTTTCGAGCTTGCCGAGAATATCGACAGCCAAGTCGAGATCCTTTAAACGATCATCAGCGTCGCGATACTCTGCCTTAATTCGGTCGTTAACAGCTTTAGCTCGCTCTCGAGCGAACATCTCGTCGTATTCTTCGCGATTGTTGTTAAGGTCGTTCGCGAAGCGAAGGAGTGACTCCTCCTCAAGCTCTCGCATCTGTTGCATCAGAGCCTGCTTCTCCGATTCAACAGCAACTCGAACATCGGGGAGAACCTCAGCGATCTTCTCAGTATCAATATCAATGATAATGAAGCTCGCAAAGTAGATAACCTTCTCAAGAAGTCGAGGAGAGATGTCGAGAACAAGCGAGAGAGGCGAAGGAACGCCCTTCAGGTACCAGATGTGGCACACAGGAGCAGCAAGCTCGACGTGACCCATACGCTCACGACGAACCTTGCTCTTGGTCACTTCAACGCCGCAGCGCTCACAAGTGATGCCTTTGTACTTGATTTTCTTGTATCGACCACACGAGCATTCCCAATCCTTTACAGGTCCGAAGATGCGCTCACAAAAGAGTCCATCTCGTTCGGGTTTGAATGTGCGGTAGTTAATTGTTTCCGGCTTCTTGACTTCTCCGTATGACCAGGAAAGAATATCTTCGCCAGAAGCGATGCCGATGCGGATCTTGTCGAACAGGCTGACGTCTGCCATGATAAAGTTCTTTGCGACCTCTCCACACCGTAAAAAGACGAGTAACGGCAAACAATGCCGATGAGTTAAAAACGGTAGGGGTAGGCGCGCGAACTAGCAGAGTACCACACGTATTCTAGCCCGTCAACAAAAGTTGACGAGAAATGTAAGGTTTTTATGTGTAGCGAACGATGTGGTGTTTTTCATTCGCAGTATACGACGGAGGTGCATCAGACTCCAAGACGACCCGGGACAACTAGCGCTCCTTCTGGCAACATTTCCAGAAACTCATCCTCATTCTTAACATCCACGTTTAATTGAGTAGCTTTTTGGAGCTTCGAACCTGCGCCTGGACCTGCCACAACGTACGACGTTGTCTTTGAAACGCTTCCAACAGCTTTGCCACCTAAAGCAACCACCGCAGCCTCGGCCTGTTCTCTCGTGAATTTTTCAAGTTTCCCTGTAAAAACAAAGGTCTTCCCGGCAAAAATGTCACTAACCGGCCCATTAACTTCGGTTGGAATCACCCCGGATTCGGTGAGGTCATCAATAAGTTTTTGGTTTGCTGGCACTTCAAACCACTCTTGTATCTCTGACGCTATTACTTCTCCGATCCCCTCAATCTGAATGAGAGAGTCATAGTCAGCCTTTCTAATAGCTTCCAGGGTTCGCAGGTTTTGAGCGATATCAGCGGCAGTTTTCTCACCCACCTGCGGGATGCCCAGAGCAAAAAGAAAACGGGCCAACGTTCGACTCTTCGAACCCTCAATCGAGGCAAGAAGATTATCAATGCTCTGCTCCCCCATTCGATCCAGATTGATTAGCTCTTCTCGGCGACTCGCGAGTCGGTAAATCGATGGAATGTCAACAATCAGATTCTCTTCCAGGAATCGAGCGATTTGCTTTTCACCGAGGCCGTCGATGTCCATCATTTTTCGACCGACCCAATGCTCCATCTTTCTTTGAATCTGTGCTGGACATTCTCGATTAGGGCATCTGAGCGCGACCTCGGATTCGGCTTTTACGAGGTTTGTCTCACAGACTGGACATTGTGTCGGAGGCACAGGCTTTGGACGTTCGCCATTACGTTTTTCTAGAACAGGTCCGACAACGGCTGGAATCACGTCACCAGCCCGTTCGACAATAACTGTATCCCCTTCGCGGACGTCTTTTCGTTCGAGGTCTTCCCAGTTATGAAGAGTCGCCCGGCTGATAGTGACTCCGCCAACATACACTGGTTCTAATTCGGCCCATGGGACGATCAAACCTGTTCGACCAACATTCGCGTGAATTCTTAAGAGCTTGGTGAAAGCTTGCTCAGCCGGATATTTGTAGGCTACAGCCCATCTTGGACCCCTGGCAGTAAACCCTAGTTGCTCTTGCTGGTCGATGCTGTCTACTTTGAGCACCACGCCGTCAATTCCGAAGGGCAATTGTGATCGCACTTCTGCTCCTAAAGCGACATAGCTTAGGAGACCTTCGATGCCTACCTTCGAAGTGGCTTCCTTCCGAACAGGAAATCCCAACTCTCGAAGAAGCGACATCAATTCAGATTGAGAGTTCGCTAATCGTCTGCCAGCCACGAGATCGACCGCACCAACACCGTAAGCAAAGAAGTTCAGTTTTCTTTTTGCGGTAAGTCGGCTATCGAGTTGCCGAAGACCTCCCGATGCGGCATTTCTAGGGTTCGCAAAGAGTTGTTCGCCAGCTTCCGCTTTGAGCCGATTCAACTCCTGGAAAACTTCTTTGAGCATCAAGACTTCCCCGCGAATCTCAATGCGGCCAGGGAGTGGTCTTTGAAGCTTGAGTGGAACTCCACGTATCGTGCGAGCGTTTTCGGTAACGACTTCTCCGGTTGTTCCATCTCCTCTGCTAGTGGCTCGAATCAAAACCCCATCCTCGTAGGTTAATGAGAGTGAAGCACCGTCGAACTTCAACTCGCAGTGATAGGTCACTTCTTCAACCTCAAGAGACTTTCGAATGCGGTCATCGAAAGCTCGCAACTCAGATTCGCTAAAAGCGTTGTCCAGCGACAACATTGGAGTCGCGTGTCGATATTGTTCGAACGAAGAAATAGGCGGCGCGCCAACTCTTAGAGTCGGGCTATCAGGAGTTTGTAACGCGGGATCAAAAGCTTCGATCTCTTGGAGTTCGCGGAAAAGGCGGTCATATTCTGTATCGCTGACCTCTGGTTCATCTAGAACATAATAGCGATACGCGTGATGTTCGAGCAGCCGACGCAACTCTTCGGCGCGAGCACTGGCATCCATTTAGTCTTCTACAGCGATATCAAGGATCCCGTCGGCGACATAGATTGGAGCGCCAAACCGAACTGCCAGCGCAATTGCATCCGACGGCCGCGAGTCGATCTCAATTTCTTCCGAGTCACCCTTCCTAAGATAGAGCTTGGCGTAATAAACGCCGTTCCAATAATCGTCAATCGCCGCACGATCGAGTGAATAATCGAGACGCTCAATCACGTTTTTGATCAAATCGTGAGTCATCGGCCGATCCGGACGAGCGTTCTCGATGATCAGGTTGATAGCGTTAGCCTCAAACGCCCCAATCGCAATCGGTAGCTTTCGTTCGCCATCGCTTACTACGACGTAGTAGGAAATCTTTCCGGTGCCCTCGTGAGCAAAAATGCCGTCCACACGAACCTGAATGAGGTCCCCATAGTCAACCCCGCCATGTCCCTCAAGCGTAGAATCACTCGGGAAAAATGATGGGGGAATATCTAGATTTTCAGGTTGATCGCCTTCGTATTCTTCCGGCATTACAACGAAAAGATTACCCAGAGTCCGCTTGTCTGAATTTGGGATTTGATAATGTAAGGAACGCAGAAAAAGAAAAGCCCCTGATCAAAGCAGGGGCCTTCAACTCGAAGAGCTAGTTTTGATTAATGGTCTGCAATTTGCAGAAGGTTGTTGTCTCGAACCTCAAGCACGTAACCAGCCTTTGTTGCAGCCCCCATCGGGTCTGTCTTCTCAAATGACCACGTCACTTGCTTGGTTAAGTCCGTAACTTTCAGAACTACCGGCAGGCCAAAATGACTGGACAGTGCAGTTGCAAACTCTTCTGCCGTTCCACTTCCAGACGTGTCCGACGATTTTACTGATCCAGGAATGACCAAAACTGTTGGAACCGCTTCTCCAGCTTGCTGAATCGTGAAAACAGCCGGGCCTTCGTTTTCGTTCTTGACTGGAGCTCGATTGATCCCGTTTGGATACGTAATCGCTTTGTGTGTTCGCTCTTCTGTAACGACAACGCTACGGGGCTCGCTCGGCTTGTAATCGATGATGACTTGACCGCCATACACACTAAATGTGAGAGGCTTTATAGAAGCATCAGGCTTTGTCGCAGAACTTCTTGATGGGAAGACGGTTGCAATCGATCCTGTTGAAATTTTGCCATTGCTTGCAACGATTCCTATTCCGATGACAACAACAGCCGCACCAACCCAACCGAAGCGACGGAGCCACACGTTGAACCCGAACGCAGACTCTCTCCTTTCTGAAACGGATTCAAGTCGTGTGGCAATACGGTCGCTTAGATAGCTGGGGACATCGATCTCTTCAAACTGAAGTTGACTCAACTGATCCATTGTTCGAGCGAAAGCTCGATACTCTGATTGGATCTGAGCATCTGCATTGAGTCGCTGCTCAAATGCCTGCTTAAGCCCACTGTCAAGGGTGTCCTCATAGTAGGCGCTAAAATATTCTCTCGCTTTTTCAGGATTCATACCGTTTCTATCTCTGGTGATCGCTCTAAAGCTGATGGCCTCTCCCCATGAGGCTGCTCACTTCACGCTCCCATTCAAATAATTCGACGAAGATTGTTTCTTTGAGTTCCAAAATGATGCGAACTTTTCTGACTATACGAAAAGTTCCTCGTCTTTTACCAGAAGTTCACGTAAAGACAATCGAGCTCGGTTCAGGCGACTCTTAACCGTCCCAATCGGCAAATCGAGGGCGGCTGCAATTTCTTCGTAGCTCAGTGATTCGACGTGGTACATCACGATCATCGCCCTTTGATATTCAGGCAACTGCTGGATAGCCGCTTTCATTCTTTCTTCGCGTTCGTCACGCTCAGCTTCTTCGTGAGGGGTTTCACCGGGGTCTTCAAACTGTCTTTCTACTTCCCCTTCGGCGGTTTGAACGACAGCCTCAAAGGAAGTTGTGGTCTTGTTCTTCTCTTTTTTCTTGGCATCAAGAAAGCAGTTCGTCAAAATTCGATACAACCATGTGGTGAATGCACTTTGGCCTTTGAAGTTTGGAAGGGCGTTGTACACGCGAACGAAGGCTTCGGCGACAATGTCAGATGCTTCTTCAGGATTTCGCGTAAGGCGAAACGCAAACTGATAGGCTTTTCCCTCATATTTCCGAACTAGCGCGTTCAGACTCGACCGATCCCCTTGTTGGGCTCGATCGATCAACATTCGATCTTCGTGTGTTGAATCGCTCATTTAAATCAATTAGAAACTATAGATCGAGGACCTTCGGCTTTTGCTTCACGGATGGCTCTCAACTCTTCTTGGCTGAGAGACTTTTCGGTGATTCCTTTTACAAGCGGTTTGCAGAATACTCGGCAATCATTGCGGCCAACAATGCCTGTGACGACAGCTCCATCTCCAAGATCATCGTATAGCGCAAGAGCAAAGCTCTGACTCCCCCGTACATCGTCAAACGCGTCGTATTTAACTAGACCGATGTACCGCTTAGACGTTTTCATCGCCGCTTCTAGTGCGAGAATTCTTTCCTCGAGCTGCCCGACGTGATTTTCCAGCGACATCCGTTCCCGCAAATGATCATAAAGCAAAGTTTCTAGGCTTTCGCCTCGAGAACCTTTTAGCAATTCTCCCCACTTCGACTGGTAACTTCGCTGTCTAAACAGTAGAATTGCCGTTGTAGCACCGAGGATTAGAATAACTACGCATAGCCCGAAAAGGATGGGGCCGCTTTGTTGAGATATGCTTCGAAGAAAACTATCCATACCAATTCCGGGAGAACCCGGCATCCCAAGATTATAGCGGGTGCTGCCTATTATTAAGGACAGAAATCGAATGCAGAAAACACACAGACAGTTGATAACAGGGTTTGGGGCGGGTCTACTGTTTATCCTCGCTTTTGCGATTTTCTTCTTTTTGACCTCAAAAACGGTTATCGTCAGAGGGCAATCCATGCTTCCAACATTCAAAGATGGACAACGAGTTTTTGTAAACAATGCCTACTATCTTCTCGGCGGATTGAAAGATGGTGATGTCGTTGTTATTCGGGAAGATAGTCCACTGAACAAAGACGGTTACATTATCAAGAGAATTTACAAGATGGCTGGTGAAGAGGTGGATTACCTCAACTTGCCTCGGACTCAAAAATTCGCTGAAGGCGCGACATTAAAGATCCAATCGGGTTTTATCTATGTGTTGGGTGACAACCGAAACGCAAGCGAAGATAGCAGGGTATTTGGACCAGTTGAAGTGAATCGAGTATTAGGTAAGGTCATTCGTTTCAAGTGAAGAGATTCCCTTCTGGCAGATACGGAAGGCAGCGTTTGACATTCCAGCCGGCGCCATTTCGCGCACCCCTTCGCGCATTTGCAGCGCTCGTGTTTCCCTGGCAGGGTGAAAAGGTCTTAGTCTGCAATATCGAAGGACGAGGCTGGTGTATTCCTTCTGGCAGGGTCGAACCAAATGAAAACTCTGCCGATGCCGCTCGTCGAGAGGCTCTAGAGGAAGGTGGGATCGTATTAGGCGACCTCGACTACTTAGGATGCTATCAAATCACTGAGCGCTCAGAAATACGTTGGGCAGATTGCTATGTAGCCGATATCGCAGAGATGGCAGAAATCACGGTTCCAGAAGAATCAAAGGGTCGGCAATTCGTGACGTTAGACGAACTACCGGAGCTCTATCATCAATGGAGCCCGCTCATGAAGATGATTTTTGAGCACTCTCACGAAGTGATTAACAGACGGCGAAAGTAGTCGCTCGCGACTGGCAGCCTCTTGTCTGTCACAAAACCAATGTTTTTCCCGCCTGGCAAACGGAATTGGCTTTCATAACGTCCACTTTGATATCTCGCAAGTTTCCACAAGGTCTTATGTTAGCTTTTGCTCTTCCTTTAGTTGCTTTGGCCATGTTCCGCACGTCGGCTCCGTTATGTACGGTGCCTTACCGTCTAGTCGAAGACGAGGTTGTTTTCGATATTTCTGTCGGTGGCGGCAAAGCGATACCAACCTTTCTTGCCACATATTCGTCTGAGTCCTTCGCCAAAACTGGAAGCAAAGAGCCTGAGAACCTAATAGTTTCAGTCGGCGGGGTTGAACTCGTCAAAACCCAAATCTTGCCTATGGATGAAGAATGGGATGATCCTCGCGCAAGTGCGATGCTTTCGTGCGACGTACTCAAGAATTACGTGGTTGGAATTGATCGTGTCAAGAAGCAACTAACCTTCTGGAAGAGCTCTGACTGGACCGAAAAGACGGGCAATGATTGGCTCGGTAACGGTTCGACCGTTTCAACCTCCATTCACAAATTGGAGCCACTTTCTGAGGGAGGTTTCTTTGTAAAGCTAAAGTCTGAGGGTCGAAACCTCAAAGTCTTGTTCGACACCTCCGAAGGGATGACCCGCGTCTACGGTGACAAGTTCAGCGCAGCAACCGAAATCGACAAGGATGAAAATTCCGCTACTCATTTTTTACCAGCGCCATCATGCGGCGGTTCCGATGTTTTTCCCTGGATCGAAGCATTTCAGCAACCTCAGATAGACACCTTCACAAGCGAAGACGCCCCTGACGGCAGCGCAACATTAGCCACACTTGGCGGATCTCGAATTCTGATCGATTTGCCAAATTCTCAATTGATTACGATTCGGCAATCGCCTCAAGATGCCCTCGTTGAGTACTTGTCGGCTCAGTGTTACCTTCCCACCAAAATCGAGAATGGCAAGATGTATGTCAAAAGCCCAGGTGAGTTTATCGGGTCCCCTGTCAACATGAACGATGTCAATTCGCAGGAGATTGTTTCGATTGCTGGCGTGTCAGTTGCAGATCTGATTTCGACATTCAGCACTCCAGATGTCGACAAAATCGCACCGTTGAAGTTGCTATGGAAACGACTGTTCAAATCCTATGAAATTGTCCTAAAGGACAAAGATGGAAAGATCACAAACTATCCAATGCAGATCGACTAGCGCCAAGTGACCGCTAACCGTAGCTCTCTGGTGCTTAGAAGCTAGCAACCTTTCACAACTCATCAGCTAGCCCTTGACATTGACCTTGGGTTAGCTTCAATCTAAACACATCACAAAGGTCGAACCGTCGTGGTTTGACTGAAACATCAGGGAAAGTCCGGTGAAAGACCGGCACTGTGCCGCAACGGTAGATTGAATCTATTAGGTTCAAAAGTCCGAATGCCTGCTTTGTGAAAAAGACGTTTTCGTCGCCTACGAGCATAGGTTTACAGGGGAACTTCCCTTTTCTTGCTCGTTTGCGACCTCGACATAGCCTGCTAACAAGGCATTTTGGAGGACAGTTTGCGCAATCGTGGCTTCACGCTAATCGAACTGCTGGTTGTGATCGCAATCATCGCAGTGCTTGCCGCCATTTTATTTCCAGTATTTGCACAAGCAAAGGAATCCGCGAAAAAGACTCAGTGCATATCAAACATCAGACAAATGGGTTTGGCATGGACTCTCTACGTTAACGACAACGAGGAAACAGCCTGTCCTTCCTATTTCTACACGCCTGACTATCTCATCGAAACCGCTTGGGATTTTCGAATAGATTGGACTGACGGTAACAAGCCAGTCGCGACTCTCGGGCTGTTTGGACCATATACACGGTCCGGACAAATAAGTTCTTGTCCAAGTTTCAGACCTGATGAAACATGGGGCCGCCCCTATACAGGATATGCCTATAACGCGACCTACATTGGCGGCGATATCCTTGCCAATTTGCCGGTAGCAGGTTTTGGACAAATCTCAGATCCTAGTGGAACAGCATTGATCGCAGATGCCGGATACGGCAATCAAGTCAAACCGCAAAACTACCTTCGAGCTCCAAGCGATCCTTTCTTTGGGATAGGCAAAGTGCATTTTCGACATTCAGCAACGGCTTCCGTCGTGTTCTGCGATGGACATGCAAAAGCTACGAATCACCTATTCTTGCCGAGTCAAAGCGAACCGAACTTAGGCGCGCTGTCTCAGGACGACTCTGCATACGACCTCCAGTAATCAAATCCTATGAAAAGACTTCTCTTCATCCCACTCATTGTCTGTTCTGCCGCTACATTCGCTGCAGATACGGCTGATTTCGAAGACCTATCCCTTGCTCCAAACTCTTTTGAGAGTGGCGCTCACCTTTCTGGTTCGTTCGTTTCAAACGGCTACTCCTTCAACAACAGCTATGTTGACTACGGCGGTGGATTCACATCCTGGGGCGGTTTTGCCTACTCAAATATAGTCGACAAGACTACAAAAGGATTTGGAAACCAGTACGCATCGATTGCGGGAGGCGGAGCGAGCAACTCCACCAACTACGGGGTGGTCTACGACAGCGGATCAGGTGGTTACGGTATCAATCCAACGATCACCTTCCCAAGCGGGGTCACAAAACTCAGCGGAGTATCCGTCACAAACACAACCTACGATTACTTCTCAATGCTTGATGGCGACATGTTCGCAAAGAAGTTTGAGTACGGAGACTGGTTCAAGTTGACGGCAACTGGGCTGTACGGATCTAATATCACTTCGACCGCTTCTTTCTATTTAGCAGACTTTCGTTCAACTAACACAACCGATCATTACATTCTTTCGGATTGGAAATGGTTCGACCTCTCATCACTCGGGTCAATCACATCAGTTCAATTCAGCCTCTCATCCTCAGATTCAGGCGAATGGGGGATGAACACACCAGCTTATTTTGCGATAGATAACGTCACCCCGGCTCCGGTGCCGGAACCCGCAACTCTTATCGCTCTTGGTTTTGGCCTTGTTGCTACTGCTTCACGTCGCAGACGAAATAACAAATCATGAAAACGCTAATAAATCTTCTCCTTATTGCCTCGTCGGTATCAGCTCTAGCAAGTGGGCCGTATGACGGCGCTGCCGGCACACCTGGCTCAAAAGCTATCGCGGCTAATGATCCACGGTTTGTGGAATGGGCGAGCGGCGCGACCATCAACCGAGGACTTATGGATATCGCCAAACCAACTGGTGGATATGCGTCCTACGGAACTGCAAGCAGTGCTTTAGGAGCGTCAAATTCAAATGTAGTCAGTCTCGGAGACGGCGGTTCAGCTATCCTAACCTTTGACAAAGTGATCGGAAACGGTGAGGGTGCCGACTTTGCGGTTTTCGAAAACGGCTTCTCAGATACTTTTCTAGAACTGGGCTTTGTCGAAGTCAGTTCGAACGGAACAGACTTCTTTCGATTTGACTCCGTATCGCTCACTCAAACTTCGACCCAGGTAGGCGGTTTTGGAACGCTTGATCCGACGAACTTGAACAACCTTGCGGGCAAATATCGTGCAGGTTACGGGACTGGTTTCGACTTAGCTGAACTTGCTGGCCGATCTCCTCTACTAGATGTAAACAATGTCAAGTTCGTAAAGATCATTGATGTGATTGGAACCATCAACCCAACCTACGCGTCCCGAGACAGCCTTGGCAACATCATCAATGATCCGTACTCAACTCCATTCGCCTCAGGCGGATTCGATCTCGACGCAGTCGGAGTCATTCATACTGCTCCGGTTCCCGAGCCAACAAGTCTCGCATGCTTAGGGGTTGGAGTTCTCGCTCTCATTCGGCGAAGAAGGAGTGCTAGTCGTGACTGACCAGATGCTCTCTAGGTATCCGGGAATGATCAATTCTTCTAACACGGCGAACCTTCGAATAGTAAAATTCGAGGGTGATACTACTCACAGGTTTGCTTCTGAGCTACTTGAAGTTATTGACACAAACGAGTGTCAAGGTTACGAACTCACAGCCATTGAATGGCACAGAGACCGACCAGTGATCGTTCTTCGAAAGCAGTAATTCCTCAGCCAAAAGGTAGGTTTTGTTTTTTCACAAGACCTACCTTGCATTCGACTCCAAGTTTGGCTATGGACAACTTCGCAATCAACTTTAGGTTCTGAAAAAACCCTACTGCACCCTAGCATAATTACCGATATCTGAACTAACGACAGCAGTCATAGATGCGCAGGACTGACGCAAAAAGCGTTGGATGTGTTGCAGAAATCCAGAAGTGATTTCTCGATCCTCTTGGCTGCTCCGGAGGAATACAACACAATGCTTCAGGCTATGCTAGCTGGTGTTGCCAGCATCAAGGCGCAACAAACGCGCATGAACGTCATTGGTAATAACATTGCCAACGTCAACACGACCGCATACAAAGGGTCCCGCGTTACTTTTCAAGACATGATTGCGCAGACGATTCGTGGCGCTGCGGCTCCGAATGGCACGACCGGAGGTACGAACCCTGTCCAGTTTGGCTTAGGTGTCTTGGTCGGCGGTACAGACACCAATAACGAGCAGGGATCACTCAATGCAACAAACCGACCAACTGATATTGCAATTCAGGGCAATGGATACTTCCTGGTTACCAACGGAGACACAACTTCATACACGCGTGACGGTTCGTTCGACGTCGATGCAGCCGGAAATCTGGTGCAAAACTCAACCGGTCTTCACCTCATGGGCTGGAGCGCCGACATCTTTGGAAACATAGACACCAAGCAACCGGTCACTGCCAAAACGCCGCTTCAAATCCCAATCGGCGCTAGACGAGCCGTTCAGACAACAACGCAAGTTACGATGGCTGGAAACCTTGACGCATCGTCTACCGCGACCGACAGCTACAGCACCACCACACAGGTCTACGACAGTCTCGGTGGTGCACACACGATTACTTACGTGTTCAAAAACAGAACCGTACCACCCGCTGCAACGCCAACACCGCCAACAGGCGCAACTTCTCAATGGGATTGGGAAGCTTACGAGGGGGACGCCACGACAGGAACACTCGTTTCAAGTTCAGCTACGACAGGAAACGAACCTCTCTATTTTGATGGCAACGGCCAAATGGTGTCGAATCTGGCTTCAGGAACGTACAACAAGATCACAGTCCCTACCTCTGGCGGAACGCCCGCATTCTCATTTGACGTTGATTATACGAAAATCACCCAGTTGAACTCCTCCAGTTCCGTGAGTGTGAACAACCAGAACGGTTTCCCTCCAGGATCACTATCCGGGTTCTCAATTGGTGGCGACGGAATCATTACTGGAATTTTCACCAACGGCCTAACACGATCGCTCGGACAGATTGCGATGGCTATCTTCCCTAACCCGAACGGTATGGAACGCATCGGTAACAACTTATGGCGAAATACTTTGAACAGCGGAGATGCCTTTGTCGGCGCTGCCAATACGGGTGGTCGAGGCGGAATCAACTCCGGCTTCCTGGAGCAGTCAAACGTTGACATCGGTTCCGAATTTACAGAAATGATCATCACCCAACGTGGTTTCCAGTCCAACACCAAAGTAGTCACGACAGTCGATGAAATGATGCAAGACCTGATCAACATGAAACGCTAACGCCTTCCGCGGATGATTAGGGGGCTGTCTTTTCTAAAGGCAGCCCCCTTCTTTTTTTTTGCGGAGTCGGTCTAGATTGATGGAACCAGTTCCCATTTTCCTGATACGGAGGACTGTTCGCAGGCGTGCAAAATAGCCTGAACTTCGGCTCCACGAACGATGTCTGGTTGGTCCTGTCGTCCTGTTTTGATCGACTTAATAAACCTCTCATAGTTGGACGGAGTCGGTTTCAGGTCCTTCGACTTCCATTTAGCTTTCATGAGGGCCTTCTCGCCGATCATCGTGTCAATTCCGTTCCAGTTCCTGTCAAGATCAACGCTTAAGACTCCTTCCGTCCCATGAACCTCACATCGAAGATGGTTTGCGTGTCCAGTCGCCCAACGAGTCGTTTGGACCACTCCGAAAGCTCCATTGGAGAATTCCACCTCGATGACCGCGGAATCGTTCGCGTCAAGGTTCTTGCCACCGTGTTCTGATACCAGTTGTCCCTCATAAACCTTCTCGAAGGTTCTGAGTTCGCACCGGACTCTTTTCACGTCACCGGCGATAGCTGTAGTCATATCTAGGATATGGCACCCAACATCGCCTAAAACCCCTCCTGAGGTGCGCTTATCTAGTCTCCAAAGGAACCCCTCGTTTGACCAATGTCCCCAAATCGGCGCTGCGAGCCATTCTTGTAAATAAAAGCTGCTGACATGACGAATGTGGCCAAGCACCCCAGATTCACGGAGTTCAATAGCCTTTTGAAAACCCGCCGACCCGCGGTAGGAAAAATTCGTCATGTGGATGACGCCGACTTCTGACGCTTTTCGTGCAGCCTCAGCTACCTCCTTAGCTTCCTCGAGCGAAATCGTTAGCGGTTTTTCGCAAAGAAGGTGTTTCCCTGCTCTTAGAATAGCTAGGCTTTGCTGTGCATGAAGGGCATCAGGAGTGACTACCGAAATGGCGTCACAATCTGCCAACAGACCATCAAAATCGGTCGCGACCTTCTTGAAGCCAAACTTTTCGGCAAATGTCTTTGCGCGTTCGGCGTTCACATCCAGGCAACTCGCCAAAGCGACTCCCTTCATTTGCTGAAAATTGCCCGCATGGGCATGCGCCATCCCGCCAGTTCCAACAATACCGATCCGAATTTTTCCCACGACAAATCATATCTTGTCGAGATGTTCTGTAAGACTCTTAGCCGAAATGATTCATGGAACTGGCAATTTTTTAACCGATCAAGCGAGTTCTTTTACGACCGCCAAGATCTCTTTGAACTTTGGATGTTGAGCAGACTCAATCCACTCGTACAACACCGTCTCGGTATGAGCTTGAACTACACCCGCGTCGCGCATCCTCTCCATCCCAAGCTTATGTTGCTCAACTGATCGCGAAGAAAGAGCATCTGGGCAAACGACTACCTCGTATCCCATCTGTAAAAGATGTAGCGCGGAAAGACATATGCATATATGCGTTTCCGCGCCGACGAGGATAATCTTCCGCTTTCCAGAGGCACTTATAGCTTTCACAAAACCTTCATCTAGAGCACACGAGAAAGTCATCTTCGCAACTGTGCTCGTCACGAACGGTTGAATCTGATCCGAAGTTAAGCCCATCTTTTCTGGATTCTGTTCAGTTGCGATCACAGGCACTCCAAGAATCGAGGCCGTCTTTGCCAAAAAAAGAGACCGTTTCATAACCCGATCTGCGTCTTGAATCGCCCTCATAAACTTGTCTTGAACATCAACGACGACGACGAGAGAGTGTTCCAATGAGAGCGAAACGTGGGACATAAATCAATTTTGACTTCGTTTGTTGATGTTCCGCACGATAAACCTGTGAACTGCGAACGATAACAGGTTAAACTAGCGTCGCTCAAGGGACGAGCGCAAAAACTGCTCGGTCCGCCCCGGGAGGGTATGCAAATTATGAGGAACATCGTCAAGTCGGCGGCCCTGGCGGCCGCGCTCGGAATCGGCGCCATCGCTACTGCCCAGTCAAGTCTAGCTCCAGCTTCGGATTACTATCCATACAACTTCACTCTGCGTGGAGGCGTCTGCTTGCCAATCGATAGCTCAACCAGTGATGCAATCGGTAGCTCACTGATTGCTCTCGGTATCGATTACCGATGCGGTGAGAGCCTCTTCAAGGGCGGCGAAACATACTTCTCACTCGAGTACATGGCAAAGTCCTTCCGGGGCGAGAGAGGAACTATCATGCCTCTCACAATTAACCAGAAGTTCTACACCAACTCAAACTCGAACAAGAAGACCTATGCAATTCTTGGCGCTGGTGTGGCTTTCCTGGACATCACGAGCCAGAACACAGCTGTCGCAGGTCGAGCAGGCGTTGGCGTTGAACTCAGCGACAACGTGATCTCAGAAATCATTGCCACGATCAGCGACAAGGCTGGCGGCGGCAGTGCCAATTCAATCGCTTTCTATTTCGGCTACCGATTCTAGTCGGCGACCGAATAGAGCTTGGCCCTCTTCAAGAGTAATCTGAAGAGGGCTTTCTTATGCAGGTTATTAGGCGTATCGACCACATCATTAAGGTGGTTTCAGATATCAGGCAGACGGCTGATCGACTGAATTCGCTTGGCTTTCCCGTTGCGTGGCCGATCGGGCCATTCTGGCGGAATGCTAAGACATGCGGTTACGCTATCGGCGGCCTAAACCTTGAACTTGTGCAGGCTGACCCCGGGTTTGATCCCGCATTTCCTGACTCAACACTCGTTTTTGAGCCAACGACCATTTCTGAGGCGAGATCACGGCTGATGGCACTCAAAATCCCTTCTGGGCTTTCGCTAAAATACGAGACTTCGGAAGAGCTACTGAGGCTAAGAGGTTTCGACGAGACATCCTCGAAAACGAAGCAACTGATCTGCACGAATCTGACTCCACTCAACGCGGATTTTCGATTCTTCTTTTGCTCGTACTCTCAGTTTTTAGCTGAGCATTTGTCTCCAGAAATCCCGCGTCTAAGAGGAACCCCCAAAGTTCAACTCATAGAAATCGACGCCACCGAAGCTGGCATCAACCTTGTCGAGCAGTTTCAACTGCCAACGGATCTCCAGATCAAATTTAGGACAGCAGAAAAACAAAGGATCGCTCGAATACAAATGGAAGACGGATCTGAACCGCTCACATGGCTACTCGAAGCGTAGAGTCGCTAAACTAAGACATGAAGTTGTTCGGCATGACTTGGCAAGAAGTAGACCGATTATCGCGAGAGGTCGTTGTCGTGATTCCAACCGGATCGCTTGAACAACACGGACCGCACTTGCCGCTTTTTACAGATTCTTTGCTGGCAACGGCGGCCGCAGACGCAGTCGAAGCTCGACTATCAGAAGAAACGTTAGTCACACCCACACTATGGTTAGGTGCGAGCGGCCATCACTTGGCTTTCTCAGGAACTCTCTCTGCTTCTTTCGAGGCTTACGAAGCCGCCATCTTGTCAGTCGTGAACTCTCTTCTTCCCCACGGATTTTATAAGTTCTATCTGATCAACGGACACGGTGGAAATAACGAACCCAATGCCATCGCATGCCGAAAGCTAAAACAGGCTAATCCGAACATCACCATCGGACACCGTGGCTATTACGCTTTTGCCGATCAGACAATCGCGGATACATTGGAAGGACCAAGCAAGTATATGCGCCATGCTTGCGAAGCAGAAGCGAGTTTGATGCTTCACTTACATCCTGATTTGGTCAAAAAAGCAAAGCTGAGAGATGATGGCTTACAGTCGGATCCACCGGTTTCAGGAGTGGTCCACTTCTTCGACGAAATGACGGAACAAGGTTCCCTTGGATACGCTACTCTCGCAACAGCTGAAAAAGGAAAACGCATCTTTGATTCAGCCGTAAGCGGGTTAATTCAGGAAATTTCCACCATTTATAACGGATATGTACTCAAAGGTCTGCCAAAGCACCAGTAAAATGCCTGGGATGAAGTCACTCGTTTTACCGTTGCTCGGCGCACTGACACTCACAACTGTCTGCAATGCCGAAGGACTAAGTATTCCTCCGCTCGGCGTTCGAGCCGGCGTCTATTTACCGCAATCCACCGTCGTTAAAGATGCATTTGGTTCATCGCTATTGCAAGTTGGCCTCGGGCTCGCAAGCGGTTCCAGACCCTCCGACGGGTCCATCACTCCGACGATCAACTTTATCGGGGCTAACAAGAATGGAAACCGCTTCTTATTGGTGCCAGTGATGCTTGGATACGAAAAGCACCTGGGTGGTTCCGGCGAAAACACCGTTTTCTACACTCGGTTTTCCGTCGGAGCAGCCTATTACGATTACTCCATCTACGGAGTTTCGGCGTCTAAAGTCAATACAGCTGGAGCTGTCGAACTTGGCGTTTTGCTGAACAAGAGGCTGCAACTTTCCGTTGCTTACAACGCCTTTCAAAAGTCGGACAATATCGACTTTAACGGCATCAGTGCGTCGATTGGCCTAAAGTTCTGAAAATGTAGAAGCTATTCGAAAGGTTAAATCGTATGAATTACTGCCATTGGAGGCAACTCTTGTCGGCCAGGATGGCCACCTCCTCCTCTGCTCTTCCTCGATTAAGCCTTTCGATTGTTCTCGGCGGAGTTCTAGTTGCCACACTGATCGGTTGCGCCAAGAAAGAGGCAACGAAACCGACCGGGCAACTCATCAGGATGACACGTGTCCAAAAACATCCTGCTGTCACTCCACCTCAGTTCAAAAAGCCTCCTCATGTTAAAGGCATCTATGTCACTGCCTGGTCTGCAGGCAGCAAATCAAAACTCGCCAAGCTAATTGGTCTCATTGAGAGAACAGAACTCAATGCCGTCGTCATCGACATTCGTGATGCCGGTCAAATGTATTTCCCAACCGGTATAAAGCTAGCAGATGCGGCTGTCGGAAAACGATTTATTGCGGTTCGAAAACCCAAAGATCTCCTCAAACAACTCGCCGAGCATCAGATTTGGCCGATAGCGCGAATAGCTTGTTTTCGCGATGATTACCTGCCCAAAATCCATCCCGAATTGGCTGTTCAAACCTCCGAGGGCAAGGTATGGAAAGACGCAGGTGGACATACTTGGTTGAATCCGTACGACAAGCGCAACTGGCAATACCTCCACGGAATTGTCGACTACGCTCTGAGACTAGGATTTCCTGAAGTTCAACTGGACTATGTTCGATTCCCCAGCGAAGGAGCAGCCAAAACTCAAGTCTTCCCCACCAGATCAACGTTCGGAGAATCCAACGTCAAACCTGAGGACGTCATCTTTGCATTCTCTAAGAGCGTGGTGCAAAGAATCAAAAAATACAAGGCTCTCAGTTCGGCTGATATATTTGGCATCATCTCAAGCTCAAAGAAAGACGAAGGAATCGGTCAATCTCTCGAAAAGATAGCTGCACCGTACGATGTCGTCTCGCCAATGATTTACCCGTCACACTTTGCCAGAGGTGAATACGGGATTGCTGATCCAAACAACTCGCCTTCCGCGATTATTTCCAAATCACTTGCTGACTATAAGAAACGCATTCCGAAGAAGAACATTCGACCATGGTTGCAAGATTTTTCTCTTTTTGGGGTGAAATATGATGCCAAGATGGTGAGAGCGCAGATTGATTCTGTACAAAAAGCTGGATACAAAGAGTGGCTTTTGTGGAATGCGTCAAGCACTTACACGGAAACTGCGTTAAGAAAAAAGCCTACGTCTGATAAAGTGCTTCATTAAGTTTCATAACTGAATGATAATATCTTGCGAGTAGATTTCTGGACACATCAAGTTATTGTTAGTGAATGATATGCGCTCTCGTGCCTTTACGCTCATCGAATTGTTAGTTGTGATCGCGATCATCGCGATCTTAGCCGCCATCTTGTTTCCAGTATTCGCTCAAGCAAAAGAAGCAGCCAAACGAGCTCAATCTCTTTCAAATGTAAAGCAGCTGACGACAGCGATGCATCTGTATTCCCAGGATTACGACGATATGTCGCCATCCACATATAGCTACCCAGACGACACCTCCGTCGATATTTATCAAACCCTTCAACCCTATATCAAAAACATGGAGATCTTCTTTTCTCCAGTTTGGCAGTACCGCAATTCAACCGGTTGCCCGAACAACAGCACCCCAGCAGGGCAATTCGTCCCAAGCGAAACAACTCGTTGTTTAGGTTATGGATACAACTGGGGATTTGGAGTTTGGGCTGGCGGAGCACTAGTCGATTTTCAACGAACGTGGACTGACTCAAACGGTAATACGGGGTGGGTTCTTCCTGGTGTTAGCCTAACGGCAGCTGAAAATCCTGCAGAACTAGGCGCATTCGGCGATACCTACAACGGACGCAGATACACGATCAGCGCAGTGGGTTCGATTGGAACTTACTATGATGGTGCGGAACGAAACAGTAGCCTGAGACATGGTGGAAACTTAAACTATTCATTTGTAGATGGTCATGCGAAGTCTATGAAGGTGCAAGGCTACACAATGCCGCTTGGCCAAACACCAAAAGGGCGAAATTACATCATTGTCCCAAGCGATACAAGCAAGATCTCCAAGCTTTACTGCCTATCTGACTCAACTGAAGTGAAACCTAACCAGCTTCTTGGTTCTCTTCCGCCGTCTCTCGGTTGCAAGCAGTTTATTGATTTAGCGCTGTCCGGTGCTTTCGTTCCGCTAACAAGATGGCCGAACTAGAGGAACTTCGGTATCGTATGATTCGTCGGATCAATGGAAGCCAATGGCGTTACGCTCTTTCCTGCTCCCTATTTGGGGTAGGTTGACTATAGATCAAAGGAAAGTTAGCCTCAAAAAGCTAATCCCCTGCGATAATTGGCCAACAATTATGCCGAAAGTCAGGTTTTCTTGCGAGGTGGAAATAACCACTCGCAACTCTCAAGAAGGCCGCGATATACTAGATAATCTGTGCTACGTTGCACTGAGGTGAACAAAGATTCCAGGATTCAGAAGACCACCACGCCCCGAACCGGGCCCAGAAATTAACCAACGCGTTTTAAAGTACCGCGATGTTCGCGTAATAGGAAGCGATGGTTCCCAGTTGGGAATCATGCAAAGTCGGCAGGCCTTGTCTCTTGCCAAAGAGGAAGGGCTTGATCTTGTTTTAGTCAGCTCTACAGCTGCTCCTCCCGTCGTCAAAATCATCGACTACGGCAAGCATAAGTACCTCGAAGGGAAACAAGGCAAAGATAAGAAGAGCAAACAGCAAGATATAAAGGGTATAAAGATTAGCCCCCGAATTGCGGAGCACGACTTACAGACGAATATCAACAAAGCGCGACAGTTCCTTGAGGACGGCGATAAGGTGAAGGTCACCTGTATGTTCAAGGCGAGAGAAATCACTCACCCTGAACTCGGTAGAAAGAAGTTGGAAGTGTTCGCAGAAGCGGTCATCGATCTCGGTGCCGTGGAAAGGGTGCCAACACTCGATGGTCGCATGATGAATATGGTAATTTTGCCAAAACCTCAAGCGACAGCAAAGAAGAAAGATGCCAAAGGTCAAGACAAACAAAACGGCGGTCAAGCGGTTCAAGATCACGGGAACCGGGAAGATCACGCGGCGCAAGTCTCACAACAACCACCAGTTCCTGCACAAGAACTCAGCGCGGAAGCGACGTCTTGAGCTTGAGCCGGTAGTGTTCCAGGGTGAGCAGAAGCGCATGCGCAGGCTGTTGGTCCTTCCGCAGGTCAAGAAAGCTTCGGCTTATGACGCGGAAGCCACCAAAGCAGCCCGTGCAGAGAAAGGTGCAGCTGAGCGAGCAAAGCTCGTGGCCACCCTTCGCGGAGCTTAAGGACTAGAGCCTATCGTCATTGGCGGATCGTGGTCCGCCAAACCTCTACCGCTACCGCCATTTGGCTGGGAACCGGTTAGACCCGAGAAAACGAGGAGAAATTCACATGGCACGCGTCAAACGCGGCATAATGCGCCACAAGCGCCACAAGAAGGTATTAGAAAGCGCTTCCGGTTATTTCGGAAGAAAGAAGAACGTTTTCAAAAGAGCTAACGAGCAAGTTCTGAAGTCCGGACAGTATGCGTTCCGCGACCGAAGAGCACGAAAGCGCGACTTCCGAAAGCTCTGGATCGTTCGTATCACTGCTGCTTGCACTGAGTGCGACATCAAGTACTCTCAGTTCATCTATGGTTTGACCCAGCAGGGCATCACCGTTAACCGAAAGATGCTCAGCGAATTGGCAATCGCCGATATGCCTGCATTCAAGGCTATCGTCGAGCAAGCTAAAGCCGGTCTTGCCTAAAAGGTAGATAAATTCTTAAATTGAAATAGTGAAGGCTGACTCTTTCGGGGCCAGCCTTTGCTATTTATCAGTCTTCAAAATATTGCAAAGACAGGGTTAATATGTCGCAAATACGGAAATCCGTTTCCACTTTTCGCCCTAGCACTTTTTGGATTTACGACTCGCAAAATCGCAGAGTTAGGGTCAGTGGCATTCGGCCAAAATCAATCTCGTCAAATTTCATACGGCATGAGGATTGAGCTTCAAACCTCTTCGATCTTACGATGCTGGTCATAATCAATTCATGCGTTCAGTGGTTCTTTTGTCTGGCGGGCTAGATTCCGCAACCTGCCTCGCGATCGCCAAGGCAGATGGAACAGAGCCCTATGCGCTTACTGTTCTGTATGGACAACGCCATGCTGTTGAAATCGAAGCGTCAAAGAAGGTGGCAAATTCCCTTGGCGCGATCGAACACAAATTCGTTTCCGTCGAACTCAGTGCGATTGGCGGGTCGGCACTGACAGCGGATATTGATGTTCCGAAAGACAGAGATGAGTCGCAAATGACCGACATCCCGGTCACCTATGTTCCAGCGCGAAACACTGTCATGCTGTCTTTAGCCTTGGGCTATGCCGAGGTGATCGGTGCGGAAGCAATTTATGCCGGGGTCAATGCTCTTGATTACAGCGGTTATCCAGATTGCCGACCGGAATACATCGCCGCCTTTCAAGCCGTTGCTAAATTGGCCACGAAAGCAGGGGTAGAGGGAAAGCCTATCGAAATCCGAACTCCTCTCATCATGCTTACGAAGGCGCAAATCATCGAGAAAGGACTCTCTCTTGGAGTCGATTACGGAATCACACACTCGTGCTATGACCCAGTCGATGGCCGAGCGTGCGGGCATTGCGATTCGTGTCTCATTAGGCTAAAGGCTTTCGAATCGTTAGGGCTCACAGATCCAGTTCTAGGCTAGATCAACCTAGGCGGCTTCATCGATTTCCCAAAATCCTTTAGCGGGTTCTGCCGTTTGCATGTCCCAGTTATCGCAATCTAAGCGGCGGCAATGGATCATTCTCTGCACCGTTCCATTCTCGGCCTCAACGTCAGCGATTTCCGCGAAGCGGCACTCGAAGCACATCTCCGGTTCCAAAAGCTTGACGATTTTAAGTTCCCTGGCCATCCTTTGCCTCACATCCGTGGCTGTTGCCGCCGCAGTAATTTATAATTCGGCAATTACTCTTCTCACCAAGTTGATAGGAATACGGGGTTATCGAAAAGTTTTCATTTTGAACCTGAGAGCAAGCATAGACCGGCGATCTAGACTTCGCGTATTCTTTGTCGCGTGGTAGAAAACGTCGAACCGCTCTTTCGGTCAACCGTCTACAAAGTGAACCGAGTGGTTCTTGCGAGGCTGGCGTCAGAAGAGTATTTTCGGCGTTTCTGGTGGATCGTTTTGCCGGCTCCAGTCGCCGGGGCCTTTTTGCTTGCGACAGGTGTTCAATCTCTACAAGCAATCGGAATGCTAGGCATTCTATGGCCAACCTCAATACCTACCCGAGCCTTTTTCATTACATCAAAGTCAGGAAAACTTCTTGAACAAGGTGTCGCCGCAATTGTTGAAGCTGATGCCATCTACTTCACCACCGGCGAACACGGTTTTAAGCTCCATATCAGTTCGGTAAGGTCAATGAAGCGAAGGCACGGTTTCTTCGTGATTACTCTTCGAAAGTTCGAATTTGTGCCCATTCCAGTCTCAGCAATAGATAAACCTGAAGAGTTCGAGTCGTTCGTTTCAACTGAGCTAAGCAAGTTTCTTTCTGAATAATCAGCTAACGAGGATTAGGCTTGTAGCAAAGATAAATCCTTAATATTGGCAATCCTGGTCAAAAACCTGATAGAATAGGAGGTTCGGCGCACCCTGCGCTTCGAGGAACCCCTTGGCCAAAGCACTCGAGATTAAGCCTGAAGAAGAACTCGCACGGTCTTACGTAGACCGACTCATTCTGGAACAGCTAACGGAAATGGAATCTGCCGTTAAGCTGAGCGAACTAGCAGACCGACTATCTGATGAAGGTATCGGACTCGCGACCGTTCGTGCGTTGCTTGCAAGCAATCCAGACGTTTTTGCATACCATGAGCGCAGATGGGTTCCAGCATCACGCATTCAAGCTTTTGGAAGACCTTTCGCGGAAGCACTCGCGTTAGTTCTCTACCGATACGGCGCTCCGATGAGCCTTGACTTGGTCATCGCTGAAGTTAGCCGAATCAGGAACGAAGACCCTGAGCTCGTCGCAGAAACTGTCGAGCGGATCGCGAAAAAGGATCCGCACTTCTTACTCACCAAGAATCAAGTTTCGCTGACCGCTTGGTCGTTCGTGGCAACCGACGAGCCTCACGCCCGAGCTCTTGCCCTCAACCAAGTCAGCGAAGAAGAATTCGAAACAGCCAAAGCAAAGCTTGCAGACATCGACTGGCGAAGTGAAACCGCGATTGCAGATGCGCTCGCCAAGATTGCTCCTATTCGACTAAAGACTCTAGGCGCAGTTGCTTATTCGGTTCTCAATCCCCAGGATTCTAAGCGTGTCCTTCTGTACGACACCAACGAGTTCTTTGCCAAGGTGCTAGCAACTCCTGGATACATCATGGGCCCAGGCCAGGTCGTTCATGCAGAAGAAGATGCTAAGCGATGGATTTCGGCCACGGTTCGAGCCGCTGACAAGTTTGCTCCTTCCGTCGAAGTTGAAGACGCAGCTCCAATCGAGATCAAAACCGAGGACATCGATAGACTCGTCGCTAAAATTCTTAGTAACGAACAATCAACAACCTCCACTCGGCTACTTGAAGAGTTTTACGAGATCACCCCGAGCAACAAAACTTTCCCGGATGACCTCATCAACATTCACAAGGCGCTTAGCACAAGTTCGCAAGTACAGTGGGTCGTAGGTGACCGATACCGAAAAGCTGGCGATCTTCCTGAGTACATCGCGGAAGTCCCAGAGCCGTTCCAGTTTGTAACCGGCCTCCACGTTGATGAGGAAGGCGATCCGATCGACGTCGAACTAACTGACGAAGGTCTTTCGCAAACTCTCCGTAAGCTGTTGCAGCACCCGCTTGCAATGGACGTTCTTGACGAGGATATCCAACCAGCACCAAAGCAACACCCAGATAGTCTTCGGCTCGTTCTCAAGTCGATTCACCGAGAGTTGGGTACGTTCCCTCTCGCGCAGATTCCGACCGGATGGCTTGATGCTAAACCAAACATTCAAGAACTGATTTTTGTTGATCCAAGTCTGCGAGAACTTCAGGTTTGGGTTAATCATGAGGCTCGCCTCATGTATGGTCTTTTCGACTGGTGGTACGAGCAATCTATCGAAAGCGGAGCCGTCTTTACGATCACCAAGACAAACAAACAAAATGTTCTTGAGTTTTCGTGGATGGATCAACCAGACCCAGTTGTTTACATCTCAAGCCAGAGAATGGAAGAGTTGCGAAACATTGGCGTCGAAGGCGAAGACAAGAGCACGCTCGACCTACTCATCCAGGTCATGCAGCATTGGCCGAAGGGCACCGATTACCTCACGCTACTTGCTGAGGCAAACGTTGTCCGCCGATGCAGTCGACGACTAGTCGCTTCAATCCTATCCAGCTATCAGTGCTTCTATCAGCGATCTGGTAGCCCGGTATGGCACTTTGACGCGAAGAAGGTCGAACTCGGCTTCGATAAAACGAAGAAGAAATTTATCAAGAAGTAACAAGGTATACTAGAAGGTCCAAGATTTCAGCACCATGGCGAACATCAAATCCAGCAAAAAGGATATCAAGCGCAACCTGAAGCGTCGCGCAGTTAACACCGCGACAAAGAGCGCGCTCAAGACCTACGTCAAGAAGGTCCGAGTAGCTGCAACGGCTGGCGATGCCACCCAAACGCAGACAGCTCTCACAACCGCAATTAAGAACCTCGACAAAGCAGCGCAACGCGGCATCATTCACAAGAATGCAGCGGCCCGCCGAAAGTCGAGAATTGCAAAGGCTGCTAACGCTGTTCTAAAGGCTTCGGCGTAGACGCCGGATATTCATAATCGTAAGCCCAGTTCATTATTGAGCTGGGCTTTTTTATTTGCTTTAGCTGATCGAGAGAAGCTCGATCTCAAACACGAGAGTAGCATTCGGCGGGATGACATTCCCGGCGCCACGCGCTCCGTATCCAAACTCTGGTGGAATCGTTCCTTTCCGCTTTCCGCCGACCTGCATCCCCAAAACAAGCATGTCGAAACCACGGATCACTTGCCCGACACCGACTTTGAACTTAAACGAGGATCTTCCGACAGAGCTATCAAACACATCGCCATCAGGAAATGATCCTGTGTAGTGCATTTCAACGGTGTCTCCGTCGTTAACGGTTTGGCCTTCGCCCACTGTAATATCTTCAAACTCAATCATTA
Organism: Chthonomonas sp. UBA1950; assembly: GCA_002336105.1. Taxonomy (GTDB): domain Bacteria; phylum Armatimonadota; class Fimbriimonadia; order Fimbriimonadales; family Fimbriimonadaceae; genus Fimbriimonas. The sequence continues at coordinate 25,510 of DDEQ01000034.1, forward strand.
TTCTTTTGTTGGTTCCTTTACTTCGACAAGCTCAATTTCGAAAATCAGTTCTGAGTTGGCAGGGAAAATAGACCCGGCCTTAACCACTTTCCCTGATGAAGGATCGGTCGTATCCTGCTGAGGAATGGGCATTGTTCCATAGCCTAATTCTGATGGAATGATGATTTGTCTCTTTTCACCAAGCTTGATTCCTAACAATCCCTGAGTAAATCCAGCGATAACTCTTTGCCCAAGGGGTAATTTGAGCGGAGCATTTCGTTTGTATGAGTTGTCAAACTCGGTTCCGTCTTTGAGAGTGCCCTTGTAATGAAAACTCACAATGTCACCCACCTTTGCTCCGACGCCAGTCCCATCCTTCAGGGTCTTGATCTGAACTCGGTCGGCAATCTTGACGAGAGTGACCTCGAACTTCAGGGTTGAGTTAGCAGGGATCTCACCAGCTTCCTGAGAGCCATAGCCAAGTTGAGGGGGAATCGTGAGATTTCGAACACCACCGGGTTGCATACCGATCAGACCTTGTTCCCATCCCTTGATAACCTGGCCGACACCTACTTGAAAGACAAACGGTTTTCGACCGGGTTTCTTACTCGAGTCAAACTCCTTTCCATCTACAAGTGTGCCAACGTAATCAACGGTAACGAGGTCTCCAACCTGGACTTTTAACCCGGTTCCCACTTTCGTGTCCTTGATCTCAAGTGCAGCAGTCTGCCTCAAAACCAACGGCAACAGAATGCTTGTCAATAGCATTCGCAAAGGGTACCGCTTATAAGCCGCGCTGAGCCATTTCTATGGCTTTTAGAGACGCTTTTGCTTTGTTACAGCTTTCAACATACTCGTTCTCAGGAATAGAGTCATAAACAACTCCACCACCTGCTTGAACGTATGCCATGCCGTCTTTCAAGTAGATCGTGCGGATTGCAATGCAAGAATCTAGATCTCCGGAATGGCTAAAGAATCCGACAGAACCTGCGTAGGTACCTCTCCTGGTGGGCTCAAGCTCTTCGATGATCTCCATCGCTCTGACTTTCGGCGCGCCTGAAACCGTACCGGCTGGAAAACTGGCTCGTAGCAGATCATAAGCATCCTTCCCTTTCGAAATGGTGCCTGTTACGTCGCTAACAATATGCATGACGTGACTGTATTTCTCAATCACCATAAGTTCGTTGACACTTACCGTTCCGTAGTCACAGACACGTCCTAGGTCATTGCGTCCGAGGTCAACGAGCATAATATGTTCAGCTCGCTCCTTTTCATCCGCCAACAACTCTTTTTCCAAGGCCGCATCTTCTGCCTCCGTCTTCCCTCTCCACCGGGTTCCCGCAATAGGGCGAACTCTGGCTTTGTTCCCATGTAGTGAAACAAGCAGTTCTGGTGAAGCGCCGACCATGTCGAAATCGTCAAACCGCAAAATGAACATGTATGGCGAAGGATTGATCGAACGCAATGCCCGATAAACCGTCAGAGGGTGGGCATCTACTTTGGTAGAAAACCGCTGAGCCGGAACCATTTGGATGCCATCGCCTTGAGTGATGTAGTCGATCATCCTCGATACCATCTTCTCAAAAGATGGTTTGTCCATATTGGACTTTACGGGGTGTAACGGTCCAGTTGCACTGGGTAACGCAGGAAGCGGTTCGGCAAGTCTTTCCACTAATCGGTCAATCTCATGAATGGCTTTCAGGTATCCGTTCTCGCTACCGTCAGCCATCGAAATCACGCGCATAACGTTCTTTGCATGATCGAAAACCACAAGAGTATCGACTAGCATCATAGTGAGGTCGTCGATGCCGAGGTCGTCTTGTGCTAAGTTCGGAAGTTTCTCGAAATACCGAACGATGTCGTAACTCAACATGCCGACGGCACCGCCAAGAAACGTTGGCAATCCTGGAACGTGAACGGGAACTCCCGTCGCCATCTCCTCTTTTAGTAAGTCGAGTGGATCTTTCCCGGCTTCGATTGTGCCTTCTTCTACACCGGCTTCAGATACTTTTCTGAATTGGCCGTTCTTGCTACGAAGGACCAATCGCGGTCTGACTCCCAAAAACGAATATCTGGCTAATCGTTCTCCGCCAGTTACGCTTTCTAACAAGAAACTGTAGGTCTCATCATGTGCCAGTTTCCAATACGCTCCAAGCGGCGTCTCGATATCCGCCAAGACGTCTCGATACACGGGGATCGGCTGCGTCCCCTTCGTTAGCTGAAGGTAATCGTCTTGGGTTGGCACATTCATCAAAGACATTATCCCCATTCAGAACGAGGGAACTTGAAATATAGATCAGTTTCGTAAGATGATATAGCCTATGTTTCGATTCGCTCTCATTCCCGCTCTTGCCTGCGCAACTTCTATTTCGTTTGCCGAAATCCCCGCCTCAAAAGCATTTCTTAAGTTAACCTCCTTGGTCGGAACCTGGGAAGGAAAAGCAGGAATGGGACCAACTGGAACAACCACAAAGGTCACCTACCGCTTGACTGGCGCAGGTAGCACGCTCATCGAAACTCAGTTTCCTGGAACACCTCACGAAATGGTGACCATGTATTATCTCGATGGTAACCGACTCCTTCTCACGCACTACTGTGCAGCACAAAATCAGCCAACTATGAAGTTGCTGCCAACGTCGACAGAAAAGGCGTTGGCTTTTGATTTTGTGAGTGGGACGAACATGAAACCAAGCGACATGCACATGCATAAGCTGAGAATCGACTTCTTAGACGCTGATCATATAACGAGCGAATGGACTTCATTTTCAAGTGGAAAACCGGGCATGGTTGCACATTTTGATCTTCATCGCTTGGTCTCAAAATAGCTGAATTCATTCATCATTGGCTCACTGATCTTAAGAAGTAGGTCAATTGATGAATATCGGATGAAGACCTAAACACTGGCCGTCAGTTATCGGATTCTATCCTCCGAAAAATACGAGGAAGGTAGGCGAGATCACAGCCTATCGCGGAGACGACCGATGACAGTATCAAGCGCATCATCTGCAAGCAGCACCTATACTGCTGACTACAGCGCCAAAATTCGCGAGCGAAGCAACGCCATGCAGAGTCTGGAACAGGCTCTATCCTCGGGCGACCTCGACTCGGCGAAAGAGGCCTTTTCAACATTACAAAGCGATGCTCCTTCCAACGGCAAAATGCCTAAGGAAATTGAGAATCTATCTAATGCGCTGGCAAGTGGAGATATCTCTGCTGCCCAGTCTGCATTTAGCGAAATGAAGACCCGTGGTCCCGGTGGACCAGCTGGTGCGGGTGGCCAAGCGGGCCGGCAGGGTGGACCAGACGGACTCAAAGAAGACATGGACGCGCTTGGCGAGGCTCTAGAATCCGGTGACCTCTCAAGCGCAAAGTCCATCTTCTCGCAGATCCAGTCGAATATGAAACGAATGGACCGGATGGCATCTGGAGATGACTCCGACTCAGACGAGTCTTCATCCACCTCATCGACTGATAGTTCCAGCAGTTCCTCATCCACAAGCAGTACTCAGGCATCGATGAAAGCCCTCTTCGAACAAATTGAAAAATCTCTTTCCAGCGGGGATCTTTCTGGTGCCCAATCAGCCTACAGCTCAGTCTTGAGTTCGCTGCAAAATGGCCAACAGAGTAACTATGTGAGCAACTACCAGTATCCGCTGGACGTGTTCGCCTAATCTCTTGGGTGCGCCGCCTCGTACCGACGGCGTACCTCATCTACATCAAGCCCCGTATACACCTGCGTCGTCGCCACTGACTCATGCCCCAAGAGTTCCTGAACAACCCTCAAATCAGCCCCACCCTTCAGGAGGTGAACGGCGTAGGTGTGTCTCAAAGTGTGCGGGCTAGTTCCATCCGGCAATCCTGCGGAGACTGCCGATCGATCCAAGATATGATAAGCGGTTTGGCGTAAAAGCTTAAACCCTTTGTCGGAAACCAGAACTTCACCTAACGGCTTCTTTAGCAGTTGCGATCTCGATTCCTCAAGGTAACGACGCATCCAAGCAACCGTTTGGTCTGGAAGAGGAACTCGACGAACCTTTTCTCGCTTTCCTGTCACTCGAATCGTCTTTTCAACAAGATCCAGTGCTTCTAACTGTAGATTGACGGCTTCACTAACTCTGAGTCCTCCACCGTAGATCAACTCCATCAGAGCCCGGTCACGTAGACCGGTCGGTTTCGTCAAATCTGGCACGTCGAGGAGAGCTTGGAGTTGCTCCATGGTCAACGCCTTGGGAAGAACCTTCGGCTTTTTAAAACCGCCTGTACTCGGCAAATCCGTGGAAATCTTCGTCCCGTTACGCTTGGCAAATTTTAAAAACGACCTCAAACCACTCACCCGGCGCAAAGCTGTTGTCCTTGCCATCGGGGGTTTGAGCGTAGCTTCAAAGGCAAGCAGATCACCTGCAGTTAAAGCTGACCAGTCAGTCAGACCATTCGACACAAAAAACTTGATAGCGTAAAGGAGGTCAAGGCGATAGGCTTCAACTGTATTTGAGCTTGCTGCGCGCTGCGACCGGAGATGATCGAGAAACCACTCAACCGATTGAAACAGTTCTACTTCAAGTCCTTCCGCTTCCATACATACACCACCGGTGAAACATATTGAAGGTCCTCAACCCGAATCCCCTCCATCCCGAACATCCTTTCAGAGGCATATTCGGTCGGGAGAGCATCAAGAAATGATATTGCCGCATCTGCCATCGGTTTTCCTGCACCGGCAATTTCGGTACGTCCTTTTAGGCGATAAGGTGCGTCCACTTGGAATGAAGTCATCACAATGCGTCCCGGTTTTCGGTCGCTGATTAACTGCTTGTCAAAGTATGTCGGTCCACCTTCTGGCGATAGAACAAAATCGACGGGTGGCAGAGAATTCGCGCTCATTTCAGCCAGCTTGGCTTGAACACTAGAAGGCGGAGCAGCGACATCGGGGAAAGTAGGAATGCTCCAGAACCAGGGGTCGCGTACAAAACCAATTGTTGCCGACGGTTGCTGGCGAAGGTAGCGAACTGCGGCATCACGTGGGTCCTCGCTCGACATCGCTATAGAGAACTGAGATGCAGTGATCAGCCCTCCGCCAAAAGGTATTCCACCAATCGCTAACATACTTACGGCAACGCCAAACCGCCAAAAACCTTGTTTTCGATGACATGCCGCAACCGCATAGCCAACGCCAGCGGCAACGGTGATGTAAAGCGGAAAAGTGTAGCGGATGAATTTAACTTCTGCTCTCCCAATCATCAGGTAGTACGGGATGGCAAACGCTAGTAGGACGAGAACCCACGGGTATTTGCGATACGTCGCGTAGATCAGCGCAGCCAAACTGATCAAAACCAAAGCTGGACCGATGCCGATGAGTAAGTTCTGAAAATGGTAAATGAACCCGCTCGGCGTTCCAGCGAACGCAAGTTCATGCCCTCCCGACGTGTGCTTCATCTCGAAGATGAAATCACGCATGAAGTTCTCTCGATCCAGTAAAACACCGGGCGTTGATACAACAAAAGCTAGTATCGCTGCTCCAAAGCCAGCCGCTGCTTCGGCGGCCCACTTTGGACGTTTGGCAATCGCTAGCGCGGCAAACAACGAAAGTATCGCTAGGATGCCCGTATATTTCGTTCCTGCGGATAGGCCAGCGAAGACGCCACATAGACATGCAGCCTTCGTTCCGTTCTCAGGATTTTCAAGCAGCCTCAAGGCATATAAGGTGCTTAGAGACAAGAAGAACACAGCAAGAACGTCAACAGTTTGAAACCGAGAGTGAACCACAAAAGCCGGAGCAACTGCTAAAACGACGCCGGAAACGGTTGCACCGAGTAAACCGAGAGACCTCCGTAAAGCTAAAAAGCCAACAAGTGCAGTACCCGCACCGGCAAGGGTGCTCAGTAACCGGCCTGCCGTGTGGCATCGACTCACCCAATCCCAATCCGTCGCGGCTGGATTAGTCCACGAGAATCCATCACCTTTAGTTACCTTCGGCGCTCCAGTATAGGTTGTGGTCACGTCAGACGCAACACGCAACAGACTCAGGTAGAGCGTTCCGTAGTTGTATTTCCCAGGAGTGAAACTGAACTGAGTGGGCTGAATAGCTCGACTAAAACCAAAAATCACATCTTCGTCGGGATGGTAGCTCGCATTGTGGAGGTCGTTCTTTAACCCCCAACCAATCCCCCATAGCCGAATCATTACGGCAAAAACGAAGATTCCCAACCCAACCAGTTGAACAAGCGATATCGAGCGGCGCGATGGCGTCACGGCGCGAATTTACCCGCTTTCCAGCCCTTCTTGGCGCAACACTGTTCTCTTTCTATTCGTCTGTTACTGCGTATGTCGCTTCTTACGCTTCTGCTACCGCTTGCCGTGACAATGACGCAAGCCCCGACCAAGCCAGCACCGGACAAGGTTCTTGCGTCCGTCAATGGAGTCTCCATCAGGGCAAGCCAAATAGAGGATGCTCTTTGGGATTGGCGCGCCTTTGAAGTTGGTCAAGAATTCATCGTTGCAGAAGTTATCAAGCAAGCCGCCCAAAAGCTCTCCGTTTTCGTAACCGATGCGGAGGCCACCAAGGCAGCTGAGGACCAAATGAAACTGCTCGTCGGCAGAGTTCCCGAAGGACAGACCATCTCGACCTTTATGCAGAGCCAGGGCTATTCGAAGAGCCGATTTCTTATTCAGGCTAAATCCCAATTGCTACTCGACAAAATAGCCGAAGCTACCTTTGACGCCAAATCATGGGTGCAGGTGAGCACTATCGCGTTCCGTCCAAAAAGTGAACTCACTTCAGATTTAGCAGCCTCAATCAAAGATGCTGATACTGCGTTCAACAAGCTGAAAGCAGGCGGAAAGTGGACCGACGTTTTGAAGTCAACAACGGATGACCCGAAGATGATCGAAGCCAACGGCAATGTCGGTTGGGTGCCTCTCGAAATGTTTCCGGCTAAAGCGCAGGAAGAGTTACAAAAAATCAAAGTAAACGAATACACCCACCCTGTCCAGACACAATATGGACTCCAGATTTTTCGCCTCGACGCAAAAGGTGGTGAAATCAAAGGGGACCAATTACGAGAACTCAAAAACCGGTATTTAGCCGGTGCAAGAACAAATACGCTCAGGAAGTTGATGACAGAAGCGAAGATTGAGCGATTCTTTCCTGACGCAGACAAGTAAGAATATGGGCATTACGCTCCTCATCGGCAACCCGAAGGTATCTTGGCGAGAATGGCTCAAAGCCAATCGCAATGGCCAAGATTTGCTTTGCTTGGACCCTGCTGATGCGGTTGTTGATGCCCCTTGCCGGTTTACACTATTGAAAGGCGACAAGCCAGTCTGGTCCCGTTTCTATGGGTCGCTTGACCCTAGTCGGGCACCCCATGTCATCTTGACTGCGATAGCCCAAGGGGTGAAGCAAATGGATGGCGGTTATATTCAACTCTTTTCATATCGCCCCACTCCATTGCTGCGGCAGGTGGTGACTCTCGCCTCTCAGATAGCGGAGCCGACGAGAATTTTGGTCGCGAAAGGCACAGACCTATCTGGGGACGAGTTGACAATTGGACCCGAAGAAGTCGAGCTAGAACCTGCGTTCCCGCTCGTTGTTCAGCAGGCCCAAAGAAAAGCCCACTGGCTCAACCTAATCAGTAAGTGCCACCCACACACCGTTAACCTTGAGGAAGTCACCATCGAAGGAGCGAGATTTGGTTCAGGAATTTCGATGAACCCTGATGAACGAGAGCGTTTGGGCTTGAAAGAAGCAATTTACGTTGAGAGAACGGGCCGCGCACTTATGATCGTTTCCGAGCAAGAGCCGGAGGAATCGATGATCAGCCGCGCCCTTGACTTAACCGGATGCAACAAAGCGAACACCGTCAGTCTTGACGCCTATGAGGGTGTGCTCTGCGCATTTGCTCGACAAAGCGGTGAGGAAATCGGAACCGGATTCATTGAATCAATCGATTGGGAGAACAGAACCGCAACGATACTATGCACCGCTATCCCACCTGTGCCGGTTCGAATTCTAAGAATTGGTTCGATGAAAATCGATGCATCTGGTCGCGAGTATCCCGAATCGGCACCTTGGCGGCTGTGAACATGCCGACACTCTAGGTACCCTTCTTACCAATGCACCTTTACCTGATTCGTCACGCTCAAACAGCTTGGAATAAGCTCGGACAGGCTCAAGGTCACACAGACATCCCTCTCGACGAAACAGGTGAAGAGCAGGCTCGACGTCTTGGCGAGTCATTTCGAAATCGCCCGATAGTCAAGGTCTACACGAGCGATCTGACTAGGAGCCGTATGACTGCTCAAGCCGTGGTTAACACGACTGGTGCAACCTTGATTGCACGAGAAGATCTGCGGGAACGATCGTTTGGCGATTGGGAAGGTAGCAACTTTACTTGGGTTACTCAGCAATTAGCACTCGCTGCTGAAGAACAAGATATATCGCTTTCAGAAGTTCGCCCACCAAACGGGGAGTCTTTCATGGACGTTTGGGATCGACTTCAAAAAGTTCGCGATGATCTATTCTCTGAAACCGAAGAGACGGTCGTTGTTACCCATGGCGGCGCATGTTCCATTCTTCTTGCGCGATTGCTTATGGGAACGCTTCAAACTTCGCGTGGCTTCCGCTTCGCAAATACATCCGTGACTACTCTGGAAAAGAGACCCGAGGGGGCTTTTCTTATGACCAAGTACGATGATGCCTCGCACCTTGGGGACTTAGAAATCAGACGCATTCATGGCAACCTTGACGGAACGCATAAATAAGCGATTTTGGATTCCGCTGAGCGCGGTGTTGCTTGCCATTGCAACACTGGTCCCTTTTGCTGGCTTTCTCGTTTTTGTAGCCCTTATTCCATGGGTCAAGCTTCTTCCAGGATTAAGAAAGCCATTTCGTAGCGGATATCTATTTGGGCTGATCTATGGCGGAGCCCAGCTATTTTGGATATTTCAGCTTGTTTCTAAATGGACCGAGAGCTTGCCCTTGGGAATCCTAACATGGCTCATTGCCACGTCCCTGATGGCAATATATTATGGCCTTGCCACCTGGTTAGCAGCCTTCTATGCTCGGGCAGATAAATGGTGGGGTGTACCGCTGGTCTGGGCTGGCGTCGAGGTGTTCCGGTCGTACATTCCCGTCTTTGCATTCCCATGGGCGTTGGTCGCTTCCCCGCTTGCTGACTATCCTTTTCTAACCGGCTGGGCAAGGTTGGGAACAATCTTTTTGGTTGGTTTTTGGGTGGTTGTTATCAACGTCTGTCTCGCCCGCCGAGCGCGAAATTCGATCAACTTCGCCGTACTCGGCTTCCTCGCTGGTACCGCTTTCTTGCTTCTACACGTCGGTTCAACGGAGAATCGAAGGGTAACGATCGGTCAACCGGCCGTCGATATGGCTTTCGGCGATCCCGCCATGCAAGAACTGCTCCTCGCTGGACACATCGACAAAATAACCACCGAAGCCGAAACGGACCAGTCCAGCCTGCTTGTGCTTCCGGAAGGTGTTGCGCGCGGATATCGACCCAAGTTTCGACTTAGCGATAGATTCCCTACGATTTTTGGTTCACAAACCGGTGATGGACCTTACTACCAATCTGCAATTTCTTACGACAACGGGAACTGGGACCAAGCCAACAAATCAAGACTCGTCATATTCGGGGAGTTCGTCCCGTTTCGAGATCAACTTCCCTTCCTCAAAGAGTTCCGCTTGCCGGGTGGAGACCTCGCTGCGGGAGATAAAGTAAGCGCGGTATCGGTTGGCTCAACAATGATCGGGCCTTTACTATGTTTTGAGGCACTCTTTCCGGATATCGCGTTTCGACAGTCTCAAAATGGCGCGCAGGTATTAACAATCCTAAGCAACGATGACTGGTTCATGGGCACGACCGCACCGCGACAATTGGCAAACGCTGCCACCTGGCGAGCCGTTGAAAACGGAACTACTGTTCTCCGAGCAGCATCTCTTGGAAAGAGCTTTATTGTGAATGCGAGCGGATCAGTGGTTGGAGAGGCTCCTATGAAACAGCCTTACGCGCTCACTCGCGGCATCGTCGTTCCAGCGAAACCACAGGCGCTACCAATCCTTCCTTTATTCCCTTTCCTTGCTGTTCTAAGTCTTCCGCTCACGCCGATCATATTACGATTAAAACCTCGGAAGTAGGACATACTTGCCTCATGGCAGAGACCTCTGAAACCACCGTTGCCGACGAAAAGAATAAGAATAAGATTCCACTTGATACTGACAAAGAGCCGATCATTTCACAGCACACCATTGGCGACCTGAAATACTCCGCCCAGGTTGGAATGCTACCCATCAAGAGCGATACCGGTGAGGTCAGAGCTGGCATCTTCTACACGGCTTACAAGAAAGATGGCGTAGATGACGTTTCTCAACGACCGATCATGTTCACCTTCAACGGTGGACCGGGCTCGGCTTCAGTTTGGCTACACCTAGGCGCAGTTGGCCCAAAGCGCATCGAACTCTTGCCAGATGGGCAAATGCCGGCTCCGCCCTATAAGCTGATCGATAACCCTGATACATGGCTTCAACATGCTGATTTGGTCTTCATCGATCCGGTAGGCACTGGTTATTCACGAGCCGCAGAAAAAGAGTGGTCGAAAGAATTCTGGGGGTTAGAAGGTGACCTCGAATCGGTCGCCGAATTCATTAGACTCTATTTGACTAGGGAAGGTCGTTGGTCATCTCCGGTCTACATCGCGGGCGAAAGCTATGGAACTACTCGTGCAGCGGGGCTATCTGGAAAGCTTGTCGACCGCGGAGTAGCTTTGAACGGTGTGATTCTGGTCAGTAGCATTCTTAACTTCCAAACCGCTCGATTCACAAAAGGAAACGACCTCCCGTACATACTTTTCTTACCGACCTACACTGCTGCGGCGTGGTACCACGGCAAGCTCAAAGGCTTCGAAAAGTTGAGCGATGCGCTCTCAGCTAGTCAACAATTTGCGTCTCTTGAGTACACCACTGCACTTGGGATGGGAGACCGAATTGACGCTGATACTCGGGCAAAGATTGTCACAAGACTATCCGAGTTAACAGGTCTATCAGAAGATTACATTGACGGTACGGATTTACGAATCAACATCCATCGGTTCTGCAAAGAGTTGCTACGCTCCGAAAAGCGAACAGTAGGAAGGATGGACGTTCGTTTTAAGGGTATCGACGAGTTGTCGATCAACGAACACCCTCAACACGATCCATCAACATCGGCCCTCCTTCCGCCGTACACAGCGATGATCAACGACTATTTGTCGCGAACACTCGGCTACAAGACAGATGTGCCGTATCACGTGTTCGCTCCTGGCGAACTGTGGGCCAACTGGACCTACGGCGACGCAGGTAAAGGGTATCCCGATACGAGCGAATCTCTGAGAAACGCTCTTTCAAAGAATCCATACATGAAAGTATTTGTCGCGTCCGGATTCTACGATCTCGCTACTCCCTATTTCGCTACCCAATACACCTTGTCTCACCTCGGCCTCGATCCATCGCTCAAAGAGAATTTCTCCGCAGGATATTACGAAGCAGGGCACATGATGTATATCGACGAAAAATGCCTAGCTCAGCTTGCGGCAGACATAGGCAAGTTCATGAAAATATCTTCATAGCCACATGAGCATCCCGAGGACTCGATAGGGTCCTCGAGGTGTGCTACGTGCTACCATCGAGGAATGAGTCGCGAAGTTATTTCGACATCTGGCGCTCCTGGAGCCATCGGCCCGTACAGCCAAGCCATCGCAGCCTCAGGTAGCTTCCTTTTTCTTTCTGGTCAAATTCCACTAACTCCGTCAGGAGAGATCATCACTGGAGATATCAAGACCCAGACAGAGCAGGTCATGAAGAACATTCAAGCGGTGCTAGAAGCTAAAGGGCTCACGTTCTCAAACGTAGTCAAGACAACAATTCTGCTATCCTCGATGGACCATTTTGCAGCTGTAAACGAAGTCTATGGTTCATTCTTTCCGTCAGAACCACCAGCTCGCTCAACTTTCGCCGTCGCCGGACTCCCACGCGGCGTAGATGTTGAGATCGAATCCATCGCAGTCTATTAGCCTATGAAAAATGTAGTTTCCGTCAGTCTTGGCACCAGCAAGCGCAACAAAAAGGACGAGGTCGAGATACTCGGTGAGAAGTTTCTTTTGGAACGGGTCGGGACAGACGGAGACTTACAAAAATTCGGCCAGATGTTCTCTGACCTTGATGGCAAAGTGGACGCACTGGGTGTCGGCGGGGCAGATATATACGTGGTCATTGAGCAAAAGAGATACGCATTTGCTCAAATCCTCAAACTCATTAGCGGCGCAAAACAAACGCCAGTCGTCGATGGGAGTGGGTTAAAACACACGCTCGAACGGGAAACCATAAGGACCCTGCAACGAGAAGGAACGATCGATTTCCCTAAAGAGAAGGTTCTCCTTGTTTCTGCTGTTGATCGATTTGGAATGGCACAAGCACTCGTTGAAGCTGGTGCGCAAACCATTTTTGGCGATCTACTCTTTGGAATTGGAATCCCGATTCCGCTTACAAAATACAGTCAGGTTAAAGCTATAGGGAGCACAGTCCTACCAATCATCACCAAGCTGCCCTTTAAGTGGTTTTATCCAACGGGTGAAAAACAAGAACAGCGGACACCAACAAACGGCAAAATATTCGACGAATGCACGTTCATTTGCGGCGATTGGCACTACATTCGCCGATATGCACCGGACAAGATGCCCGGTAAAACAATCCTGACCCAAACACTTAGAAAGGCTGATCTAGATTGGCTCAAAGAAACAGGCGTTCGACGAGCCATCACAACGACCCCTGTCATTGGCGGTGAGACCTTTGCCACGAACGTGATGGAAGGTGTCATCGTATCCATACTTGGGAAACGACCAGAATTGTTAAGTGAAAATGATTACCTCGACACCTTAGCAAAGCTCAACTGGCACCCTAACGTCATCGAACTCAACCCTTAAAACGGGTACCCTCCAAAAACTCTCGCAACATGGCGCGATTCGCATTTATCATTCACCCGCTCAGTAAGCGGGATGTAGCCCGCAAATACAAGATTGCAAAATACTTGCCCGAAAGTGCAGTAGAAGCAGTCATGGGGCGAAAAAAACCTTTTGTGATCAGTGAGATCACAGGTATTGAGTCACCAACAGGTGCAACAACCTCAGGTTTGTTCATCGCTCTTCCGCTCACACCTCGCCAAATGATTCAGACCATGCCGATGCGGCAAGTCTATGACAAGATTGTGCGCTGTGCCGAAATTGGAAAAGAGCATGGTGCAGATCTTATTGGACTCGGTGCTTTCACGAGCGTCGTCGGAGACGGCGGCATAACCGTTGCGAAAGAAGCCCCGATTGGCGTGACGACTGGCAATTCATATACTGTAGCAACCGCTATTCAAGGAACAATCAACGCCTGCAAACGGCTTGACATCGACCTAGGAACAGCGACTTTGGCCGTGGTCGGTGCAACCGGCTCAATCGGAAAAACCTGTGCTCAAGTCTTAGCTCGCGACTTTGGAAGAACCATCCTTGTTGGGCGCGATCAACTACGAACGCAAGCCCTCACCGAAGGCATCCAGAACAGCGAAGCAACAACCAATGTCGAGGCTATTAAAGAAGCCGACGCCATTATTACGGTAAGTTCCGCCGGAAAAGAACTTGTTTTCCCTGAGCACCTCAAACCAGGTGCCATTGTCTGTGATGTCGCCCGTCCGAGGGATGTTTCGGTTCGCGTCGCAAAAGAACGACCGGATGTCCTTGTTATCGAAGGCGGCGTAGTTAAAGTCCCAGGGGACGTCGAGTTTAATTTCAGCTTTGGGTTCCCCGAGAAAACCGCATACGCTTGCATGAGCGAAACCATGATCCTGGCCCTAGAGAACGATCCTTCGCTCTTTAATTTCACCTTGGGTAAAGAGGTTTCAGTAGAGCAAGTCGACGAAATCAATGCGCTTGCAGACAAACACGGCTTTAAACTCGCTGGGTTTAGGAGCTTCGAGCATGCCGTCAGCGAAGAGGCTGTTATCCGCGCAAAGAATGCTCGGCTGACTTCGACAACGGTTGCAAGAGGGACTTAGCTTGGCACTTTGGGGCCGAATTTCAAGATGTACGGTAGAATAGCTGGCATTGATCAAAGTCAGCCGAAAAGGGAGGGTTAAGTGAACGATACAGCTTCCCTCGCCAAACAGTTCAAAGCGGAGCTTGATGGAATCAGTACGATTCTGATCGGTACGCATCTTAATCCAGACGGTGATGCCTTGGGCAGCGCTCTTGCGATGTCCCAATATCTTAATCGACTTGGGATCCATAACGAGATTCTGTGCCATCACCCCGCGCCTCGCAATCTACAGTTTCTGCCTGGCGTCGAAAAGGTTAGACAGAAACCGAAATACGAGAAATATGATCTCGGGATTATCCTCGATCTAGATTCCACCGACAGGCTCGGCAACATGGAGCCTTTCTTTACGGGATGTTCAAGGTTGGTCGTGATTGATCATCACGTTCCACATGAGGCACCAGGCGATTTGCGAATTGTTGACACATCTGCAAGCGCAACAGCTCTGATTCTCACTCGATTGTTCCTTGCACTCGAAGCAACAATCACACCGGATATGGCGACGTGTTTGCTTACGGGAATCGTGACTGACACCGGTTCATTCCGTTTCCGCAACACGACTCCTGAGGCGCTTGGACTTTCCGCTGTTCTTCTCGAAAACGGCGCAGACTTAAACCGTGTCAGCGAAGAAGTATTCCAAAGGAAGCCCCTTGCCTCAACCCGATTGCTGGGTCATACCCTCGACACCATGCGACTGGATTGCAACAACCAGATCGCGTGGGGCGTGGTCACTCTCAACGACTTTGAACACACAGACGCTAAAGACGAGGACACCGAGGGTTTCGTCAATGAAATGTTGTTCATTGATTCCGTTCTCATCGCAGCAATACTCCGAGAGCCAAAACTCGGCAAAGTACGGTGTTCGATCAGGTCAAGAGGCGATCTTGACGTTGCCTCAGTAGCAAGAGAATTCGGAGGCGGCGGTCATCGCAACGCTGCCGGATGTACGTTTGATCTCACAATCGAGGAAGCCGAGACTCTTCTAGTCAACGCTTTGAAAAAGTGCTTGGCGTCCTGCTAATCGACAAAGAGCGTGGCTTAACCTCGCACGATGTCATCAACCAGGTTAGGCGAAGGCTGCAAACAAGGCGCGTCGGACACTCCGGCACGTTAGATCCTCTAGCTACAGGACTTCTGGTTGTGGCAGTCGGCCCCGCCACTCGATTTCTGCAATATCTACCGCTCGAACCAAAAGAGTATGTTGCTGAGGTCAAGTTCGGTCAATCAACGGAAACACTTGATGCCGAGGGACCCGTTATTTCCGAAGCAACCCCACCATCGGATCTTTCTGGAGCAATCGCTGATATACGCGATAATTTCCTTGGATTGATAGAGCAAGTTCCGCCTATGTACAGCGCGATCAAGGTTGATGGTAAACCGCTGTACACATACGCTAGACAGGGAAAAGAGATTAAGCGGGAGCCTAGGCGAGTTCATATTGCAGAACTTGAAGTAATGCAGGTCGATGGCGATCAAGCCAACATTCGCGTTGTTTGCAGTGGGGGAACTTACATTCGAACCCTGGCAGACGACATTGGCAAGTCAATCGGATGTGGCGCACACCTTACCGGTCTCAGGCGAACAAAAGTTGGACGTTTTAATTTATCTCACTCTGTTAACCTGGCCAACGTGAGTCAGTCAGACATTGTGCCGCTCGAAGAAGCCCTCAAGCCGCTACCAATGCTTCAATTGGATGTAGCTGGTGTCCAAAACGTGCGTGAAGGACGCCAAATACCACTGCCGACCGACCTCGACCTCGGGTCGAAATCATTGGTCGCTCTGATTGATCCAAAGGGCCGAGTTTTTAGTATTGCCCGTGAAATTAGCAACCAACTTCAGCCAGAATGCGTCATTCCTGCTGAAGGTATGGTCGAATGAAACTGCTTGAAACCCCACGTCCCGGCTACCCCATCATGGGGCAACTAGCCTGGTTTGGTTTTTGGCTAGTTATCACTGGTATCGCGCTCTGGTTACATCCGGCAGCTTCAGGACATGGCACTCACGAACAGCTCGGGTTAGCTCCATGCCCTAGCGTTCTCATTATGGACAGGCCGTGCCCAGGTTGCGGCCTAACAACCAGTTGGACCGCTTTCGTACATGGCGATTTCAGAACCGCTTTCCACGCCCATCCGTTGGGGCCAATCCTATACCTTGGCTTTACGGCATCGGCGTGGATCGGTCTAGTCGGCTACTTCAAGAAGCAACGGCTGATCACCGATTCGGTTGAGGTAAGTCGCTTTATGGTAGGGGTCGCCACCGTATTTCTTTGTTTTGGACTCATCAGAATGGCGGTAACCCCACACTATGCGAATAGCCTAGAGAACGCGATGGTCGGTCGCGTTACGGCTTCGCGCTAAGATCAATCGCCTTGCCGGTGGCGTCCGCGGGCGGAGCCCAGCCCATCCATCTGCACAATGTTGGAGCGATGTCAATCACACGCATGACGGGCAAAGCGTGATTTTGGATTCCTGGCCCTAGAGCGTAAAAAATCGAATGCATCGTTCGTCGGGTGGGAATAAATCCATGGACGCCTTCACCCCGATTACCTCGAATCATGGTGACAACAGGTTCATTTGCTCGTGATGAAGGATAGTATCCGTCCGGAAAATCTAGATACAGATCTCCGCCGGCTTCTCCACCGCCACCAAGCTCGAATGCTTCTTCTGCTGTGAGTATTTGAGTGACCAACAGCTTCCCTGTTTCGGGATCTTTGGCTTCGCCGAGTGCCTTCCGAGTCTTTGCAATCACTTCATCCCGTTCTGCTGGGGAGACAATTCCACCCTTTCTATCAGTCCCATTGACAACAATGGCAAAATCGCTCCAGCCTGGGCAACACACTTTTGTTTTCGTGTAATCGATTCGCCCAGTTTCATCAAGAAATAGTAAGCCAGCATCGAGAAGTATTCGGTTCACTGAAACCCGCTTGGTGATTCCAGCCATGCCATGGTCGCTGACGAGCGCGAATCCAGTCCCCTTCCCCGCAACCTTCATCATATCGCCTAGCCAAGCGTCTTGAAGAATGAAAACCTTTTCGTAGTAGGGCAAAATCTTGTTAGCAATCTCGGTCTTATAGAGCGGCGAAGCAGGATCCAGAAGCCCCATCCAACAGTGCCCAGCGTTGTCGGACTGAGGAGTGTATTGGAACACGAGGTCTGGCTGATACTTCTTCCAACCATACCGGAACGAATGCTTCACCAACTCCATGTCGAACTTGACCGCTTCGACCACTCTTGACTCGGCTGAACCATCACCGCCTTCGTAGATAGGCTTACCCAAGGCACCGGCTTGGTACGGCCCGAATGGGTCATCGTGGAATCCTCCATATGCCTTCAGATAGTCATAGTTCTCTTGTGCGTTTTGGGTGCCCTTCATGCCAGCGACAGCGCGAGCGTACAGGATTGACCTTCCTGTTTTCGGGTCCCATGAGAAGAGTCGGAAATACTCGAGACCGACCATCCCGCGACCTTTGACCTGAAATGGCCCAACCCACTCATCAGCTTTCACCGTAGCCATTCGTTTCAGGGCTTTTCCGTTTGCGTCAATTCCTTTTAAAGATAACCCTGTAGGCCCGGAAATAGCTTCTATAGTCGTGTCTGAGATTTTGATCGACTTCGTATCAGCAGAGCCCTCTAATGTCGAGAAGTCAAAGACCTTCGGAGAAAAGAATCCGCTTTCAAATCCGCTGAACTCAATGTAGTTTTCTTTTTTTCCACCTGAACGAATCAGTCGGGCAACGTCTGCTTCTGGTGGAGCTGATCCCGCGGCGCTAAGGGCGAGAACCTTTTTGCCTTGCTTCGCAATAGCAACCCATAGAGGCTCAGTCTGATGCTGATTAGCGTTAAATCCGCTTTGTGACTCATCGATATAGTGCTCTGAGCGTGGCAACAACGGAGAACTGTTTCCGCTTACACCACTTTTGTTGGGCCAGGTTCCACTAAAGATCGCGAAATGACTCACCGCTGTTTTTGAAGGATAGGTCGGGATGACATAGTCTGCATTCGCGCCTAGAGCTTTCATTCTTGCCACATTCGGAAGTTTTCCTTCTGCCACAAGTCGATCAAGCACCCAATCAGCTCCGGCATCCCAACTAACAATAACGAGCTTTGATGGACGAGCAGCCATGAGCCCACCGATCAATAACGAGAGCAACGCCATGCCAAAACTATAGCCTTCCTACTGATCCATTCAAGCGCTGTTTACGTTAAATCAGATATAAGAATTCAAAGCTCATGATCTTCGCTCCATTTCTACTCATGCTCCAGACATCGACAGCAGACGTCGATTGGGAGAGTCAGGTGATTTACCAAATCTTCCCAAGGAGTTACCGCGACTCGAACGGTGATCGAGTCGGAGATCTAAATGGAATAAAGTTGGGGTTACCCACCATCAAGAAGCTGGGTGCTACGGCGATTCTTCTCAATCCTATCGCTAAAAGCAGGATGTTTCATAACTATTTTCCAGACAACCCCATGGCAGTTGATCCGAAGTATGGAACGCTGGCGGATTTTCAATCCTTGATCAAGGACGCCCATCAGCAAGGAATCAAAGTATTACTCGATGTGGAGTGCCAGTACATCGCCGATGGACACCCATGGCTAGCCGCCGCCCTCAAGTCGCCTAACGCTCCTGAGATGGCAATGCTAGACGTGAATGGGTTCATTCGCCCGCAAATCCAGTTGCCATGGTACGACAAGGCAAAAATCCGCGTCAGCGCTTTGAACTTGAAGAACCCGACTGTTCAAAGCATGATAACGGACGAATTCCGCTTTTGGGCAAAACAAGGTCTTGACGGGTTTCGGATCGACCACATGATGGACGACCTTGATGATGCTAGGGTACAGACGAACCTCATTCAAGATCTCTGGAATCCGCTGATTACGACCATCAAAAAAGAGTTTCCATCGACCTACTTCATTGGTGAACAAGCTCACCAAGAGAACCAAGAAGAAACCCAAGCGATACTGACCAACACGCCAACAGACGCCACTCTAGGCTATTCCCTTCGAAGCGCTCTGCTGGAGCTAGACAAAGCCAAAATCGAAGCGGCCCTCTCAACTCAGTTTGATCAGATCCCCGACCATAAGGGCCAAATTACGATACTCGAGAACCACGATACGGACCGATTTGCGTCCACAGTATCAGGCACTTTGAGACAAAACTTAGTCACCGCACTTCTTTTCACTCTTAAGGGAACTCCTTCGATCTCTGCTGGGCAAGAACTAGGAATGAAAGGCAAGAAAGGCAACTTTGGAAGTGACGGAAATGACATACCGTCGCGCCTAGCTTATCGTTGGGGCAAGACACTCGACTTCTCTGGAACCGCCACTTGGTATAAAGGCACCGGCCCTTGGGGGAACACAGATTATTCAGCCGACAACGACAAGCTCAGCCTTGCCGATCAAGACGGAGTCGCTGGATCCACTTTTGAAGTCACGAAAGAATGGATCGCATTCAGAAAGGCAAATCCAGCTTTCCTACATGGACAGCAAACGCTATTCGACATCGGTTCGCCAGATGTCCTCGCCTTTTGCCGCACAGACGGTCCTGATAAGTTTTGGGTTCTGGCAAACTTGTCCGGAACGCTTGTGACAGTAGATTTACCCGCTGACGCTCACCTCAAGCTCGTCAAACCTGCCGCCGGTGACGGAGAACGAAAAACCGCAAGTTTGCCACCCTATGCTATTCAGGTTTATAAGCAATCCTGATCGGTTTGGGGACAGCCGAAGACGCATGGTACCCTTAAGGGCATGTCCCCCATTTCGGCGCGCAACTACATTAACGGTGAGTGGCGAGCTGTCCAAAACACATTCGAAAGCACTAACCCAGCTGATCGACGAGAGATCGTCGGCACTGCCCCAGCAAGCACAATAGACGAGGTTAACCAAGCGGTTGCGTCTGCTGCCGAAGCATTTAAGACTTGGCGAGAATTGAGCTGGGTTCAGCGAGCAGAAATCATCGACCGTTTCGCGCAACTTCTTAAACGCGAGGTCGAAAATTTGGGGGTGTTGTGTACCCGCGAATGCGGTAAAGCGCTCAACGAAGGTCGTGCGGAAGCTGTCGAAGCCCTCCACATGGCTCAATACGTCGCTGGACTCGGACGCATGCCAACTGGATTTACAATTAGCAGCGAGATCCCAGCCAAAGATGCATTCATTCTGAGAAAACCGAAGGGCGTCGTTGCTTGCATCACCCCATGGAACTTCCCTCTTGCGGTCCCGCTTTGGGTTCTTCTCCCGTCTCTTCTCGTTGGAAATACCGTCGTTTACAAACCAGCCGAGCAAACCCCCATTTGCGGACACAAAATGATGGAATTGTTTGTGGAGGCTGGCTTCCCGGCTGGTGTCGTCAACATCATTCATGGCGACGGTCCGACGGTTGGCGATCCGCTTGTTAAGCATAAGGATGTAGCGGTCATCCTTTTCACTGGGTCTCGAGCAGTTGGCAAATATATCCAGCAGACCGCCGCCGGTGATCTATACAAGTTCGTTGCCACCGAGCTTGGCGGCAAAAACGGAACGATTGTCCTTGAAGACGCCGATATTGATTTGGCTGTCAATGCTTGCGTTCTTGGTGCATTCAAGACTGCTGGCCAGCGTTGTGTAAGCACCAGTCGAGTCATTATTGATCGAAAGATCGAACCCGAATTCACCAAGCGATTCCTCGAAAAGGTAAGCCGAATCAAGATCGGGAATGGGATCAATGAAGATGTCTTTATGGGTCCGTTAATCGAAGCAAGCGGTCTAGAAAAGTGGAAAGTTCATAACGCTAAAGCAATCGAAGAAGGAGCCGAAATTCTGGTAGAGGGCAAGGAACTTACCGATGGGTTGTATGCACATGGATCCTACGCTTCTCCGTTTGTTTACCGCTTCAACGAATACAAGAAGAACACCTTCTGCCTTCGAGAGGAAGCCTTCAGCCCACACCTAGCGATCATCGGTGTTAGCGGGATGGAAGAGGCGGTCGAAGTCTACAACGACACAGATTACGGGCTTAGCATGGCTGTTATAACAGAAGATTTCCGAAAGTGGAGATGGGTCCGTGACCATGCCGACTACGGCCTTGGATATGTCAACTTGCCCTCCATCGGAGCCGAAGTTCATCTTCCCTTCGGTGGCGTCAAGTCAAGCGGTAACGGCCACCCAGGCGCTGAAGGAATTATCGAGTCGGTTACTCACAGGGTCGCCTTCACGGTAAACCACGGCAAAGAGATCGTCATGGCCCAAGGGCTGACCACTACTGTCTAGTGAAGACCAGATCAGAACCGAGCCTAACGCCTCGGTTCTGATTTTCTAGGCAGCTTTCACCTGTCCAACAAATTCGACATCGGCGTTAGCGGCCACCTCGTTATACGCGAGCACACTCAATCCAGGGAAGAATCGTTCGATTAGTCTTTTCAGCGGAAGCCGCAACTGGGTGCTACAGAGCAAAACCGCTTGATTGCCAGTCGCGACAGAGTTATCCAGCTGTTCGTGTATTTTCTCTACTAACGAATTCTGAACGTTTGGCTCTAGCGCTAACGAACTCCCGTAATTCGTCACGCTAATCGATTCTACAAGTTGTCGCTCTAAAGAAGGGTCGAGGGTGACACAGCAGAGCCGATTCGTATCGTCAATGTACTGACGGGTAATCGTGCGGTTAATCGCCGACCGAACCAACTCTCCCAATTGGGACGTATCTTTCACCCGTCCTGCATAGTCAGCCATCGTCTCCATGATCGTCACCATGTCGCGAATGGGAACTCTTTCACGCAAAAGATGCTGGAGCACCTTCTGAATATCGCCAATTTGCATCGCACCGGTTAAGTCAGTCACGGCTTGGGCATTGATCGATTTAGCATTTTCGACAAGTTGATGGACATCTTGTCTCGAAAGAAGTTCGGCTGCGTTTTGCTTGACGACTTCTGCAAGGTGCGTAGAGATGACTGCGCTCGGCTCGATCACCGTATACCCTGCTCGCTCTGCCGATTCCTTGTGCTGCGGCTCGATCCAAAGTGCGTCCAAATTGAAAACTGGATCTTTCGCCGCAAGGCCCGGAACAGTGTAAAGCAACGCTCCGCTGTTGACGGCAAGGGCCATGCCAGGCATACAGGTCGTTCTCGCTATCTCTTCGCCTCGGATTTTAATAAGGTATTCATTCGGAGTGAGGTTATAGGAATCTCGAATCCGAACGGTCGGCATAACGAAGCCAAGTTCGAGGGCGATTTGACGCCTTGTCGCAGTGATTCTTTCAGTCAGATCGCCGCCTATTCGGGCATCAACCAACTTTGTTAAACCATATCCGACTTCGATCTCTATTGCGTCAACGTTAAGTAGCGGAAGAACGGATTCTGGCCCTGCTGGAGTAGCCGGTGCTTGTGCCGCTTCTTTCTTTTTTTTGTCTTCTGCTATTTTCTTTTCTGGTTCCAGCAGATCTCCGATGTTCGGTGCCTTTGCGAGAAACCGATATAGACCAAAACAAATTCCCGAGGCGCCAAGAAATATCGTCGCCGGGAACCCTGGTATAAGCGCCATCACGGCTAGAGCTGCTCCTGCCACTCCAATTGCTTTGGGTTGGTTTAGGATCTGAGTTGCGACCTCGTTACCCATGCTCCGGTCTTGCCCGGCACGAGTTACCATCAAACCACTTGCCGTTGAGATTAGGAGCGCTGGAAGCTGAGAAGTCAAGCCCTCACCAACCGACATCAGCGAAAACGTTTTGAGGATCGTCATCGCATCGCCAGTGTTTCGCATCATTCCAACAATGAAGCCTGCGACGATATTAACTGCGATAATGAGGATAGCTGCGACGGCGTCACCTTTGACGAATTTACTGGCACCATCCATCGCGCCGTAGAAATCGGCTTCCTTTTTAATGGCGGCACGTCGATTTCGTGCTCCTTCTTCATCGATTAGTCCAGCTGCCAAGTCCGCGTCAATGGCCATCTGCTTGCCTGGCAAAGCATCTAGGGTAAATCGAGCAACAACTTCAGACACGCGTCCGGCACCATGCGTGATAACCATGAACTGGACAATGACAAGAATGAGGAACGCAACGAATCCAACAACGGCATCGCCACCCATGACGAAGTCACCGAACGTTTGAATAACGTGCCCTGCTTGGCCAGTTCCAAGAATGAGCTTTGTGGCAGCGATACTTAGCGCAAGCCTAAACAGAGTTGTGATTAGCAGGACCGAAGGAAACGCACTGAACTCTACTGGGTCCTTTACGTTTACGGCCATTAGGAGAATCATCACCGACATGGCCATGGCGACGACTAGTCCAGTGTCTAACGCCCAGTGCGGAAGCGGCATGAGTAGCATGCCAACCACGAGCAACAAACCTGCGCCGACAAGAAGATCTGTGTGCTTGAGAATCTTCGAAAGTGCGTTCATGCCAACCAACAAGCCGGAATACCGGCACATCGGTGATCATCGGCATTTTTGCGGAGTTCTTGATGAAGAACCTCAGAAAAAGTCCTGTTTTTCTTTGAACTTTATCGTAACCTCGCTACACTTTATCTGTCGTAGTTTCTGGGGACCCAACAATGAATGATTTCGGGGTATTCGAAGCAATGCAAAAGGGAGACTGGGACGGTGCCATCACCGCCTGCCAGAAGGCCCTCTTAGCGCAACCTACAAACGCTAAATGGCACGGCTATTTGGGCCTATGTCATTTCAAAAAGAATCAGTTTGACAAGGCAGTCGATCCTTTGCGCAGGGCCATCTTGCTAGACCCAGAGTTCGTCGATGCAGGCACAAAACTCGCACAAGCTTTCGATCGGTTAGGCCGATATGTAGAAGCTCATCAGACCGCTGAAGAATTTCTGCGCCTAAAACCAAGCGATCGAACCCTTCAGGGACTCGTTTATCAGCTTCAAGATCATCGCGACAAAGCTCAGACCGCAGACTGGGAACGAACCAGAAGACTTGACCATGTTCAAGTCCGACTGGCAAGCGAAGACGGCGAGTCTTATGTCATGAAGACAGAGACAGAAGCAAAAGAAATGCCGGACAAGGCGGTGATACACTTTCGCCCCGTACCGGCAGACGGCCTCATCTGAAGAGTCTAAAGACTGAAAACGCTAGCATCGAACACACACTCGTGAAGCTTCATGTTCATGAGTGATTGAATGCTGGGCTCTTTATCAATACTGATTTGAGCGATCGCTGCTTGAGCGCCACCAAGGATGATGTTCTCCATCTCCTGTACGTTTACGCCTTCATCTCTCAACACGCTCAGTACATGAGCCAAAACGCCTACTCGGTCAAGGTGTCGGACAACCAGCAAGTGAGTAGCCTTTTCTGCTCGTTTGATGTTGACAACGTTCGGGGCTGTACCCTGAGTCTTGTATTCGCGAACGATGCGCACAACCTCAGCGGCAATGGCTTCTTGCGCTTGCTCAGTGCTTGCGCCAATGTGATGAGTTGCGAAGACTCCCGGATGATTTTGAATTGGCCCCTCGTAAGTGCCGGTGCCACCAGCAGGCTCACCCTCAAAGACGTCTAAACCTGCTCGAATGCCTTTGTTTTCGACCGCATCAAGAAGTGCTTTCTGATCCACCACTTCTGCACGAGACGTGTTGATGAAGATACTTCCTGGTCGCATTTTGGCGAAGAAGTCGGCATTGAGGAGCCCCTTCGTTTGTGGGGTTAGAGCGACATGAACTGAAACGACGTCGGACAGGAATGCAACTTCCTCTGGCGTTTCAGCTCTACCTATTCCCAATGCGGCAGCAACGTCCGGAGTCATCCAGCGCGATTGAGCTACGACGGACATTCCAAACGCTTTGGCTCGAACGATCATCTCTTGGCTGATCTTGCCCATGCCGATTAAGCCTAAGGTTCTTCCGTAAAGGCCTCTTGCTTCGCTGAACTCTTTCTTGTTCCATTTGCCTTCGTTCAGCTGAATAACGTTTTCTGGAATTCTTCGGTCGCAAGAAATAATTAAGCCAAATGCAAGTTCGGCAACAGCTTGCGAATTCTTGCCAGGACAGTTGGTGACAAGGATTCCTTGTCGGCTCGCGGCATCAACATCAATCGTGTTGTATCCGGCGCCTGCCCGAATAATCACTCCAAGCGACGATCCTTCGATCATCGGGGCAGTCACCTTTGTCGAGCGAACGACTAAAATTCGAGCACTAGTCTCTTTAATTCGTGCTTCTAGAGCCGCATCTTTGAGATCTGGCTCATAAATAACTTCAACATTAAGGCTTTTAAGCCCTTCAAGACCACTCTTTTCAAACTTATCCGCGATAAGCACCTTCATAACTACTAGGTTACCGCCCCGCAGACTGAGTATCATATTAAGACGCGCCGCAGTGGTGGAATGGTAGACGCGTCCGACTCAAAATCGGATGTCCCGAAAAGACGTGTGAGTTCGAGTCTCACCTGCGGCACCACCCTTTTTATCGAGCTTGAAACACAGCTTGACTAACCGAGGATAAGAGTCGAGCGCTCTCCTGAATCAGTTGGTGCCCGATCTGGGAAATTCCAAACTGATACAGTGCGGCGAGAAGCAGCACGCCAGCAGGGAGTGAAATACATCCCAACTTTTTTCCGCTTCGAGCACTGATCTCGATATGACCGCTTGGCGTCTCGTGGCGGCTAACAATATCCGCAGTTATCCCCTTCTCTTGAAGCGTTTTGAGTGTATTAAGTAGTTTCTGCAAGTCAGCTTCGCTGGTTCGGCTCTTTATTTGGATTTCCATTAGGACCCGCTCAAGTTCCAAACCATGCATCGCGGCAATTTTGTGCAACTCCGACTGCTCTTCTTTCGAGAAGAACTGATCCATGTTGCGAAGCACGTATTCGGGGTAAGAGACGTCGCCTGACTTGAAACGTGTCTCTAGCTCCAGATCTGTCCAACGATGTAGGAGGCTTCGATCATCAGGATTAATATCTTCTGTACTCATTCCGTGGTTCGCTTCTTTTAGAATATTAAACGTTATCTCCGCAGTCGGTATCTGAAAAACGATTTTGATTTTGACTGGGATGCTAATCTGCCGAACTATTCGCTGCAAAAAACGAATTCGGCTGAACAAATCGGCAGACTGGACAGCTAGGAGCTTCCGTTCGCCCTCACGCACAACTTGCTGAAAGTAAGCAGCATCTTCACGCTTTAGCCAAGTCTGATTCTCTAAGACGCCGGGTGGAAGCTCAATAGCGCATTGTGCTTCAACTACCTCTTTGACGCGATGAATCGTGTCGGTGAGCGAATCGCTACAGCCGACGTCAATTTGCATTTGCACCTGACGAATCCGCCCTAGGGTCTCTTCTCTTACAATGCGCGCTAGTTCAAATTTCGTATCAAGATCAACATAGAGCGGAACAACCTCTAGTAGGCGCATAACGGTCTGGCCGACCTGCTTGACTTGCCCCATCCGCCATCCCTGTAAGGTCCGTTTGGCGTAGGCATAAGCTCCGTCACCATATTTTTCACGGTAGTTGAGCAGCACTTGTTCGACAACCGCCGGGTCCATGTTAAAGAAGACTTTGGTGATTCGGTCTACGAGAGATCCGAACTGGTGATGCGAACGTGCCATCTGCACGCCGTTTGGCTCTAGACGAGGCGGACCAAGGTCACTCCACTGAACCCGATAGGGGCGCCTGATCAATCGGTAAAGGTCCCCTATTCGAGCCATCTTCCTCAGAATAACACATCAAAGTTGGTGCTTGCCTAATTACGGCGCAATTCTAGGGGGCTTTGAAGCGCGCAACATCTTACGTACGAACCAAAGGATAAGCAACCAGGCGGGAGAAAACACGATAATCCAGACCCCAAGACCAATTACCGCCTTCAGCGCTGAACCTGCTGAAGTTGTTGCTTCCGCCCAAGTTTGAGCCAACCAACCGGGATCTTTTCCTGTGGAGCCAGGCACGACATCTTGAGTCAAGGTCACATTGATCGTCGAAAGAGCTGCTTGAGAAGCCATTGTCTTCCTTTGTGCAGCCATGCTTTCGATGGTTCCGCGAACCTCTGTCAGCTTGTCCTGTATCTTAATCACGGCGTCTATGTTTCTAGACGCTTTCAGCAATTCACGATATGTTTCCTCTTGCGCCGAGAGCGTCTTGAGCCGTGCATCCAAATCGACAATCTGGTTGGTCACATCTTCACTTGAGATCGACTTAGACAATCGCACGCCTAGGCTTTCTAGTTTTTCGAGGCTGATATCGAAGGAAGAGACTGGCACTCGCAAAGTCAACGACATTGTTGGATGGTCGCTATTGAGTTCGCTGCTCGATGCACTATCGACGTATCCGCCTGAAGCAGTCACGTATTTACGAATCGCCTCTTCGGCCGGTTCGATCCGCTTAACTCTCACGGCAAGATCAGCTGTACGAATCACTTGCCTCCCAGATGGAACTTGCATCCCAATCGTCTTAACTGCACCCTCATTTTGCGGGGCCTCAGCTACTGGTTTTGCATCGGCAGGCGCATTTCTCGAACTTGAGGCGACGGCATCGAAAGATACCTCTGATTTTCCGCACCCAAATAGCACTAAGCTAAGGCAAATCACTAAAGGAAAAAAGCCAATCCTTGCAAGTCTCGGTTTCACAGTCTGTAAGTGTGGTTGCAGTGACAAATAGTTCAATTCAGGCCCCAGCGCTAACTCGCCTTTTGCTAACGACCAAAAAACGAAGCGATGATCCGAATGATCGTTGACCAAATCCAGAGATACCAAATAGGTTTGGTCCCTACCGAGTTCACCGTGCGTCCGATTCCTCGTGAGATGTCGTGAGCCACGCCGCCTGGCCGTACCGAAACTCGATTTCGAGCACATTCTTTACAACGGACACCATTGGATCCGATGACCATACAACGATCGCAGATAGGGCGTTCACAACGCCCACAAGTAACTCGAGTGGTCACCTTGCTGTGCTTATAGCAGAAAAACTCTCCATCTTCTCCCGTGGTTCGAGCTTCCTCGATAGGCACAAACTTAGCCCCGCATGAAGCACAAAACTTGTTGTTGGGATCATTCACCGAGCCGCATTTTCTGCAACGTGAGGCCATGATTTTAGTCTACTTATCGCTGCAACGAAAATGAAACAGCCCCGCCACAGCCAATTCCGTAACGGGGCAAATCAACCTAGACAGGATAGGTTTAGGCTGTGCGCTTTCGTCCTTTTAGGAATCCGAGCAATCCAAGACCAACTACTGCCATAGAAGCTGGTTCGGGAACGGCTTCGAACTTCGCCATCGGTCGAAAGCCTGTCCAGTTTGAGTCTTCGCGGAAGGTTCCTACACCACCGGCGCCGCCGTCTGAATAGAATGCTGCGTGGCCAGTGTTCCAGTAGACAGTGTCCATCGAAAGGTCGGTACCCACAGTGGTCGCAACGTCATCGCAAGCATAGTTCAAGCTGTTGTACGGCCCTGCCACTCCCATCGGTGAAGCGCCATACGATTCTGTGTTGTAGGCAACGCCATAAATGATTTTGTCAGGCACCGTCAATGCAAGGCTCGAAAGGTCAAATTTGACATTGAATGCTATGCCACTGTAATAGTTGCCGTCTGATCCGAGGTACGGACCCTCTCCATCGGGACGATACGGAATGAAAACGTTTTGGGTTTTCGATCCGAGAAGAGCCCCTAGCCCACCGTCATTCGCGACCGAATAGATATTCATCGTGATGTCGTGGTAAAAGCCCGTATCCGTACCATAAGTTGGAAAATCGGAGTGCCGCGCCCAGTCACTCATTGTGATCGTTGCACTGTCGAGTCTTCTGTATCCTGCGGCGAACTCAATCTTCTTTCCAAACTCTGAGGTTTGAGTAGCCTGGTAGCCCAAACTTGCATAGTTTGGACTTAATGAGTCAGGAAGATTGTTGTAGATGACGTCTCCGCGCGACATAGCAGGGAGAAGAGGAAGCCCGACGATAATCAATAAAAGTGAAGATTTCTTCATGACGATTTATGATTAACGCGAATCAAAAATCTAGGTAAGTTGCAATTTGTACCAGTATTTCAAGTACAGACTCAAAATCAGAATTTCGCGAAAATAAACCCAGCGAATTGCCAGCTAGTAAACTATTTCCGGGAACCTTTCTCTAGCTCTTCTCGAAGAGACGCTACTTTCTGCGCCAATTCATCAATTTGCTTTTGGTACGACTCGTGATGTCGACGTTGCTCAGCCACTTGCTTCGTGAGCTTGGATTTCTGATCACGGAGTCGATCGGCAGCTTGATCTGACACACCCTTCTCTCGCTGGAGTTTCTCCAAGCGAAGCTTCAAATCCGTGTTCTTAGCTCGTAATGTCTCGACTTCGTCCAGCACATCTCGATGCGCGCGCAACCATCGGATAATCTGAGTTCGTAGCTGCGGAAGAGTCATGCTCATTAGTTTGTCGCGAAAAGAAGACGAGAACCACTCAAACCGCGACAAACCGCACTGAAGAAAAACCTACAGCACTGTCTCAAGAATCTTCTGACTCGATTCATCGAGTTTGGAGACGTCCTTGATTTCAAACCGGTTGCCGTCGACATCTAGCAACAGCAAATGAGTCGGCGACAACCACTGCGCGTTTTCCTGAAGGTTCTGAGTAACAAAATCGCGGTCTCCGCGATTGGTTTCGACATGCCAATAGGTGACGCCGAAATCACTTTTAGCTGCCGTAATGGTTTCGACGACGGCGGTCAAATATCGCCTTCTGAGTTCCTCTTGGACAGCTTCAAGTGACTCTTTCGACAGTTCTTTCGGTTCGGAGATTGTCGTAATCTCATCCCCTTTGCCGTTCAAAAGGGCAAGATACTGATTGGGCAAACTCAGCGGAGCTGACCACGCGGGCTTAACGGTAACGACCGAATACTCGTCATTAATCGTCGCGCGAAGACGATCTTCTGGAAAGTAAAACAGCTTGATTTGATCAGGAGCAATAGTCATAAGATCCTCTTCCATTGACAACAGTAACTCAACATCTTAGCCGACCATCCCAAATTGCCCAAGGCCAAGAGGCCTAGCTTCCTCGGGTATTTGGACCGAATTCGGCGTTGTAATACGCGACATCATATCCGGCAGGTGCAAATATCTCGTCAAGCGCATTCAAGAGTTTGGGGGCAAGTTTTGTTTGGCACGCCGTAATGGACTCCTGTAATTGCAGCTCAGATCTTGCACCAATGATGGGCGATGTGATTCCTTCCCTGCTGGCGACCCACGCCAAAGCAAGCGTAGCCATTGAAAGCTCGTTTTTCTCAGCAAGTGACTTCATTTTGAGTAACTTTGCTTTGGGTAACTGCTTCTTTCTGCCCCAAGGATCGCTTGCTGAGTACCTGGCCCCTGTCGTCGAATCTTCTAGATATTTGCCGCTGAGCATTCCACCTGCAAGCGGCGACCACGGAATGACACCATAACCATACGTCCGGCAAAACGGCAAGAGCTCACGCTCTACTCGTCTGTCTAGCAAATTGTAGGGCGGTTGTTCGCAGACAAAACCAGCCGCTCCAAGTTCCTTTGCAACGAAGTGCGCTTCGCAAACCTGCCACGCGGCAAACGTGCTACAGCCCGCGTAACGGATTTTGCCTGCTCGCTGCAAATGGTCGAGAGCACGAATCGTTTCTTCGATGGGAACAGTCGGTTGCGGACGGTGGATCTGATATAGATCAATGTAGTCAGTCCCCAATCTTTTGAGCGACGCGTCACATGCCGAAATGATATGCCCATAACTGTTTCCCCATGCGTTCGGGTCGTTATCATCCATCTTGCCGTGGCATTTAGTAGCCAAAATCACTTTGTCTCGCTTCCCTTTGAGCGCCTTTCCAAGAATCGTTTCGCTCACTCCCCGTGCATAGACATCGGCGGTATCAAAGAAGTTGATCCCAAAGTCGATGGCAGCATCAGTTAAACGAATCGATGTTTCTTCAGTGCTGCCCCAATCATCGGGCTCCCAACCAAATGTCATCGTACCAAAACAAGCTACTGAGACCTGGATGCCGGTTCTGCCAAGCGAACGATATTCCATATCGCTATCTTAACGCATGACGCGCTTAAACATTATTTCCTAATATCTGGATATAATAATATTACGATGAATGAATTAACGAGGTTAAGAGTTGCTGCTCTACTCTCGTCAATGGGTCAGGAATCTCGTCTGAGAATTCTCGAACACATTGGTGATGGAGAGTGCAGCGTCGGAGAAATATCCGAGTCGCTGAAACTCCCCCAGTCAAGTACTTCACAACACCTCGCGGCACTCTTAAGAACCGGTGTTCTGAAGGTGCAAAGAAAAGGTACAAGTCGCCTCTATAGCGTGCGCGGACCGAGGATTAAGAAGGTTCTGGCTTTGATGGAAGAATTCTGCGAAGTTCAAGGTCTTTCTGGCGAACCACTCGAAGAGGCGATGAGTGAGTAACACTGAAACGGCATTTGATAGCGAACTCCAGGAATATCTGGCAACCAAAGTTCAACGTTCGCGACTGTTACCCCGCGCATTACTAGTCGGACTAGTTTCCGGTTTGATCGCTTCAGCTTTTCGTATTTCACTACAAGCGGCAGAGTCAAGCAGAAAACTCCTGGAATCGCTTTTTCAAAACTCGGCCTGGATGATTCCGATTGCAGCCGGGTTGCTCGCCACCGTAGGCACTTACCTCTCACTTCTGATTGGATCTATCGACAAGGACAGTGGTGGCAGCGGAATTCCACACATGAAAGCAGTGTTGGAAGGTCACTCAAAAGCCAAATGGCGAACCTTGATTCCTGTCAAATTCGCGGGGGCCGTGATGGCAATTGGAACCGGACTTGCGTTAGGGCGAGAGGGTCCAACCGTCCAAATGGGTGGTGCCGTCGGCACATCGGTTGCTGATCTCACAAAAGCATCTCCTCGTGAAAGAAAGGCACTCATTGCAGCAGGTGCTGGCTCTGGGTTGGCTGCAGCATTCAATGCGCCGCTTGCTGGTGTCACTTTTGTGCTGGAAGAGCTGCAACGTGACTTTCAGCCAGCAGTTTTTGCTGCTTCGCTTCTTTGTGCTGCGGTCGCAACCGCCGTTTCGAGACTCATTTCAGGTCAGTTTCCTGCCTTCTCTGTCCCCAATATCACGACTCCTTCTCTTACGTTTTTGCCACTCTTTGGCTTGATTGGTGTGGCGGCTGGGTTTGGTGGAGTTGCCTTCAACAAAGCTCTGCTTTTTGCTAGTTCGAGCCTGTCAAAGATCAGGCAGAAAAGTGCATTACACGTCGCCTTGATCGTTGGGATAGTCATTTGCATTGCCTATTCGATATCGCCACTTCTTCTTGGTGGCGGGCACAACCTCACTGAAGCGACATTTAGCGCCCCTATAACACTCGGCATGGCTTGCCTTTTCTTCATCGTTCGGTTCATCGTGATTCATATCTCGTATGGAACCGGCGTACCCGGCGGCATTTTTGCACCTCTGCTTTCGTTAGGCGCGATAGTTGGCCTTATTAGTTACGAGATTTCAATTCAATTTTTCCAGACTGTCCCGAGTGCGCCAGCTTTTGCTGTCGCCGGAATGTGTGCCTTCTTTACGAGTGTGGTTCGAGCGCCACTCACAGGCGTCATTCTCATCGCCGAGATGACAGGCGGCTACGAAATGCTACTTCCATTGCTTACAGCGGCTTACGCGTCTTACGCGATCGCCGAGTCATTGAAAGATATGCCTATTTACGAGGCATTATTACAACGCGACGCGAAGGCTAAGAACTGGAATTTGCACGAATCAGAACTCATTACTGCGGAGTACGAGGTCACAAGCGATTCTGATTATGCTGGTAAACGTCTTCGAGACCTGAAACTGCCCCCGGGCGTCCTAATCGTATTGTGCCGGCGCGAAGGGCATGAGTTTGTCCCGAATGCTGAAACCATTTTGCTACCAAGTACGAGAATTCTTGTCGCTACCGGTTCCATAAAAGGCATCGAAGCGCTGGAGAATGGGATCCGAAGTTGAAAGAGATTCCAACATGGGATAAGGCACGCGAGGCCGTTCTCAAATGGGGTTGGAATAGCACCTGCTACCAAATCGTTAACCCAGGCATGAGCCACTGGTATCCTGCCGATGAAACCGCGGTAGTGGGTTACGTCGTCGCCAATCGAACCGCTATTGTCGCAGGGGCTCCTGTCTGTGAAAAGGAACTGTTAGGCGATACAGTCACGAAGTGGGAAGCCTTCGCCAAATCTCGAAAACTATCCGTTTGCTATTTTGGAGCCGAAGATCGCCTGCAACAGGAGTTAGGAACAAAAGAAGGATACACGTCTGTCACCCTCGGCAGCCAACCTATTTGGAACCCTGCCAACTTTGTTCGAAACATCGAAAACGAAGCCTCGCTCAGAGCGCAAATTCGACGATCTCTCAATAAAGGGGTGCGAGTTTCCGAGTGGGATGATGCCAAGGCAAGGCGAAACCCACAGCTTGAGGAAGTGCTCTCCGCATGGATAAAGGGACGTGGGATGCCAACCCTCCACTTTCTTGTCGAACCGGACACACTCGGCGACCTTAGAGATCGCAGGGTGTTCGTTGCAACACAAAAGGACCGCGTAGTCGGGTTTGTCACACTATGCCCATCACCGGCTCGAAACGGATGGCTAACTGAACAGTTCGTGCGAACCCCAAACGCCCCAAACGGAACTGTCGAATTGATGCTCTATTTTGCGGCGAAAGCTTGTGTTGAAGCTGAATGCACCTACTTCACGATGGGGATTGTGCCACTCGTTTTACCTAGCGCCAAGGCAACCTTTGCAGACCCGTTTTGGCTATCCATTTTACGTCGGTGGGCAGAAAAGCACTATACACGTTTTTACAATTTCAAGGGCCTGAAGCAGTTCAAGGCGAAGTACAAACCAGACGATTGGGAGCCTGTCGTCGTGATCGTCAAGGGCAAGAGGTTTGGACTTAGTCACCTTCGAACTATCGTGAAAGCATTCACGGTTTGTGAGCCAGAGTTAGCCCTGATTGCGTCTCTTTTTTGGCAGTTAGGCCGGAGAAAACATTAGAGTACATTAACCCAAAAAGGCTAAGCTCACAAACATTTCAAATTATTCGAAGTAGGAAAAACCTAGTAAAAATCTTTTAAGGCAACTCGCAATGAAATGCCAATGAAAGCAATATGCTAACAGCTGTCATGGGAGTTCTACCGCTTGTTCTGAATGGCGGAGCAAAAACACCACAGGATATTATCGACATCCTCAAAGCCGGGAATTCGCGATTTGTTGAAGGGATTTCGGAGCATCCTCATTCAAGCGCCGAGCGTAGAAAGTCAGTCGCAGGAAAGCAAAGTCCTGATGCGGTTGTGATCACCTGTTCGGACTCAAGAGTCGTCCCTGAATTCATCTTCGACGGGGGTATCGGTGATCTCTTCGTCATCAGGACTGCCGGAAACACAATTGGACCAAAAGAACTAGGCAGCATCGAGTATGCGGTTGAACACCTTCGGTGCAAGCTCATTGTCGTTCTCGGGCACACCAACTGCGGCGCAGTAAAAGCGGCCTTTGACCACACTCATACATTGCCCGGCGCTATGCCATCGCTGGTGAAGCCGATTTTTCCAGCCGTTAACGCCAGTAGCACGTTTATGGGGGATAGATTGACGAATGCCGTAACTCAAAACGTCCGCATGGTTGTTGGTCGGCTCGGTACCGCAGATAAGTTGATGAAGGAAACCTATCATGGCGGCAAAGTAACCATAGTCGGAGCCGTCTATAACCTCGAAACCGGCAAAGTCGATTGGCTACCAAAACCAGCCCCAGCGCGAGGTTTACAAGCCAGAAAGTAAAGCATTCACCTTCGACATAGACACACCAGAGAACGATCTTCGTTCTCTGGTGTGTCTACATTTTTGTTGAGTTCACAGTCCCTTATCTGTCAAATTCACTGTACTAGTTTCTCATGGCAGATACGATCCAACAGGTGCTAGACGATCTCACGTCAGTGATTGATGAGTGCTCGTCGTCGAAATCACAAATCGGTTTCTTCGCCGCTTTGTATCGACGTGTGACTTTTCGCGTTCAACAAGGCATCATGGCAAATCGGTTTGCCGATGGGCCGAGAATGGAGAAGCTTGACGTTATTTTTGCTCGCCGATTCCTCGATGCTTACAAAGGTTTTCGAGGCGGTCAAACGGACTACTGCATTTGTTGGCAGAAGGCATTCAAAATCGCTGAATCGTCCAACCCGCTCATCCTTCAACAGCTCTTGATTGGCATGAATGTCCACATCAACCTTGATTTGGGCTTGGCAGCGGCAAGTATCTCTACACCTTCAACAATCGACAATCTTCGAGCCGACTTCGAGCTCATCAACACTTTGCTTGCCGAAGAAATGCCCTTAGTCCGATCCGAAATAGATTCGATGTCGCCGCTGATTGGATGGCTCGACAATGTGGGAGGCGAAACGGATACTGCAGTCATCAACTTCAGCATGGAAGTTGCTCGAGCCGAAGCTTGGAACTTTGCCAAGCAGACCTGCGGTCTCGAAGCCACCCAGCTAGAATCAGTCACTGCACTCAAACGAAAATTCGTGAATCAGTTGTCGGACGACGTCGCAGCTCCTGGGGGTTGGCTTGGCTTTTGCCTTTTCGTCATTCGCCTGTTCGAAACAAAAGATACTTCTCTAGTCATCGCAAAATTGCGCGAATAACTCGTGAGAGGCAGTTCACCTCATAGAAACTATTGCTATGGATTGGTTTCCGTCACAACTAGAGAAGAAGTGCTTGAGCCAGCTTGACGATGTTTCCAACTGGCGGTTACTAAAGCGCGAAAAACCATCTCCGGAGATCATTTTAGGGTGGCAACCTTTCCGACCAATCTTCCGGTTCAATTTCCTAGTCTTCTCGGTGTTGATCCTAGTGCTGACCTTAGGCTTCACATTTGGTCTAGGCGCAACTCTGTCCGAAGTTATTCAACCCGAATCGATCATAGGCATCGGGTTATTCGTCGGTTTCTCCGGGAGTCTGATGGGCTTTATTTCTGCTTCATTGTATCGAAGGTCTTGGAACCGACGCGCCAAATGGCTAACTAATCAGGAAGAAGTCAAGTGAATAGTTGACAAGCGTCTGGTAACATAGCGAATCATGGATGCCGTTTATGCGGTTGTTGGTTTGCTCGTAGGAATTGCTCTGACCTTCCTTTGGAGTCGTGCCCAATTGGCAAAGCTCCAAGCGGAGTCGGCGGCAAAAGTAGCACAACTCGAAACAGAATCGGCGACAAAACTTGCCCAGGCAGCAGCCGAATCAGCAGCAAAGCTCGCTCAAGCTGAATCCGAGTCACAAACGAAGTTAATCCAAGCCGAGTCGGCTTCGAAATCTCGAGAAGCTGCCCTCAATGCAACTTTGGAGACTCAAAAAGCGGCTTACGTGGCGCAAGAGAAGAAACTCAACGAAACCTTTACGACCCTCTCTCAGCAAGCCCTCGAACAAGCCAGCAACCAGTTTCTGAAGCTGGCGAACCAGAACTTTGAGACCGCCAAAACTGCAGCCGACGGTGACCTTAAACGACGCCAACAAGCCGTTGAAGAGCTTGTAAAACCGTTACGAGAAGAGCTTGATCGACTTGCGAAACAAAACGCTGAGATCGAACAAAAGAGATTAAGCGCCTACGACGGGATCACGGATCACCTGAAGCGTCTGATGACCGAAACCGGCCAATTGACTAACGCATTGCGTCGGCCACACACGCGCGGAAGCTGGGGTGAACTCACCTTACGTCGCGCCGCTGAGAACGCCGGGCTCGTCGAAGGTCAGGACTTCACTCTACAGACATCGACGGAGACTGACGAAGGTCGATTGCGACCCGACATGCTGGTGAATCTTCCCAACGACAGAGTCATTGTTGTCGACTGCAAAACTCCTTTGGATGCCTATCTCGACGCTGTCGGAGCAGTTGACGAAACCGAGAAAGCACTCAAACTCAAAGCGCACGCTTCGCAAGTACGCAAACATATCCAGCAACTGAGCTCGAAGGCTTACTGGCAACAATTTGAAACCGCGCCTGATTTCGTCGTCATGTTCGTCCCGAGTGAATCCTTGTATCAAGCCGCGATGGAGCAAGATCCTGAGCTGTTCGAAACCGCCTTTCGGTCGCGTGTAGTCCTTGCAAACCCAATGACATTAATCGCGCTTTTGCGGACGGTTGCTGCGGCGATGGAGCAGGAAAAGCTCAAGCAGAATGCTCAAGAAATCAGCCGAACTGGCGCGCGTCTTTACGAGGGCTTGAGAACTTTCGCAACCCATGTCACAAAGGTTGGCCGACACCTCAAGCAGACAACCGAAGCTTATAACGATGCGGTCGGCTCGCTTGAACGGACTGTTTTGGTTCGTTCAAGGCAACTGAAAGAAATGGGAGCCGGTGGTGGAGACGAACCGGCGTTGCCGGACGTAGTCGAAGTCGTTCCAAGGAAGATTCAAGCCCAAGAACTGCTTGGGCTTGACGATTAATCTATTTCAAGCATGTAGAAACGAACAATAGTCGGGTCCATACCTTCCGTCAATCGGCTGAAAGCCCAGCGAACTCTAGACATGATTTGACCAGCTTCTTGCGCTTCCGGTGACCCCGAAGGGAAACGTGATGGGTTGCTCAACTTAACAATGCGAACATAGGCGGCTCCGATATCGTTCAAAGATGATCCAGGCGGCACTCCGAGAATGCTCCGAGCTTGAGCGAGCGTATCTCCGGTATTTCTAGGCTGATGAGGAACTTGGGCAGCGCTGTACGCTGGGGTTTCCACCGCCTCACCAAGTTCCCTTTCGGCGTCAGAAACTTGTACTCCTTTCATTCGCTCAACCTCCTGCCAGAAGTTGCTTCGAATCAGATCATACGCGCGCTTTGCAGTGCTCACAAGATCAAGATTACAATGTGCAGTTCCAGATCCGCCACTTAACTCGCGATTCCTTGTCCCTATAGGTCATATTTCTCTCATGCCGATCACTTCGTCTCTTCTTGCGTTGGGGCTAGCTGCAACCACGATTCAGCAAGTTCAGCCGATCAATCCTGTACCGTCGGCCAGGCAGTTGGCATGGCACAAGCTTGAGAGATACGCCTTTGTTCACTTTGGCCCGAATACCTTTACTGGCCTTGAGTGGGGGACGGGAGCTGAAAAACCCGCCGAGTTCAACCCAAAGCACCTCGATTGCAGACAGTGGGTGCGTGTGCTCAAGCATGCAGGATTTAAGGGCGTAATCATTACAGCAAAACACCATGACGGGTTCTGCCTCTGGCCGAGCGCTTACTCGTCCCACACTGTCAAGCAAAGCGAGTGGAAAGGAGGCAAAGGGGATGTACTTCGAGAGCTCTCAGACGCCTGCAAAGAAGCCAATTTCAAGATGGGTGTCTACCTCTCACCTTGGGACAGAAACCACCCGACTTACGGCACTCCCCAATATAACGACACTTTCGTTGGCATGCTGAGCGAGGTTCTAGGTAACTACGGCCCCATCTTTGAGGTTTGGTTCGATGGCGCAAACGGCGAAGGCCCCAACGGCAAACGACAGGTTTATGATTGGCCTCGATTCATCAAGACTGTCCGGAAATTTCAACCTCGCGCAGTCATTTTCAGCGATGCTGGTCCGGACATTCGTTGGGTAGGCAACGAAGAAGGCTATGCCGGAGAGACAAACTGGGCACCTCTTCGAAGAGACGAGTTTGTACCAGGCACGGAGAAGTACAAACAACTGACCAGCGGCCACGAGGATGGCAACTATTGGGTGCCGACAGAGTGCGACGTTTCGATCCGGCCAGGATGGTTCTGGCGCGCCTCTGAGGACTCAAAAGTCAAAACAGTCGATCAGCTTATTGATATTTACTTCGGATCTGTCGGACGGAATGGTTCCATGCTTCTCAACGTTCCACCGGACGCTAACGGCTTGATTACGAGCTTTGACGAAACGCGCCTCAACGAGTTTAATGCCGAAATCAAACGACTGTTTTCAAACAAGCTCAAAACCAGCAAAGGGGTGGACTCGGAGTACCTGCTTGCCAAACCGTCTGAGGTGACGATCATCCAATTATGCGAAAACATTAGAGTCGGGCAACGCATTCAGAAGTTCGAGATTGAAGCGCGAATAGCAGATAAATGGTCTACCATCGCGTCCGGTACGACAATTGGTGCAAAACGGCTGCTCAAAGTAAATACCGGAAAGATCGATGCGGTTCGCCTGAAAGTGATCGAAACAAAAGGACCAGTTCAGATCAAATCAATCGACCTCTATGGCTTACCCAAACTTATTCGCTGAGTTGTTGCTCCGACTGGCTGGTGAAATCGTTGAGTTCTCGCAAGGCAGCAAGCCTTTCGGTCGATCCTAACAAGCCATTCATCATTCGAGATTCAGCAGTCTCGATCGCGACAACGATCTGAGCGACATAGTCGTGGTTTTGGTCGATGGCTTCCCAGTCGCGTTTGGGCATGTCTTCTTTCCTGAAAGTTGGCACTGCCGCCATCAGGGCTGCACGCATTCCAGCCTCAATACTGTTTTTTTCGTCGAGGCTCATGTAATCGGTTTCTGCATGAAGCTTAGCCAGCAAAGTAGACCGAGTAGCCGCCGCACGTTCAAGAGCAACGAGGACAGGTTCGGGCATCCTCATATATGGCGAATCGTGCGCCTGCTTCTGCAAGGGCTCCACCGCATCCATGAACCGCTTTTCGAGCCGATCCGTATCATTCTTCGGCTGAACACCATGTCGCAAGTAGTAATGAACGGCCATCCCAATGAGTCCAGCAAACAGGAATGACATTCCCTTTATTGGGAAAGGGATTGGGAACAGAATCGCTAGAGCGACAAAAAAGACGGCGTATGGCAACCAACTTGGAACGGTTGGCGAATAGCTTGGATAGGTTGGCAACTCGTTTAGGTATGCCCTCAACAAGGGAGTACGAACGCGCTTTGAGCTGTCTGCCACAGCACAATTCTATTCGAATCTGAAAAACGGAAACGAGTAATCCGACCTATTGCGCTTCTCGTCTCTATTGAAATCTCAACCTTCAACGAAAATCGCCACGCGCCGGTAAACTCATAATCATGCATCTCGGCTACTTTTCGTATCCCGCACCGGCTAACGAGCCCGTGCTCAACTACGCTCCCGGTTCACCAGAACGTAAGCGCATCAAAGAGGTCCTCGCTGAACTCAAGTCTTCACAAATCGATGTACCGATGATCATCGGAGGGAAAGAGGTTCGTACAGGAAAGACAGTTGCGATGCATCCCCCTCACGAAACGGCCCATACCCTCGGCCAATATCATGTCGGAGACGAATCCCATGTTGAAGCTGCGATCAACGCCGCCCTTGAAGCCAAAGAAGCTTGGGCGAACATGCCTTGGGAAGAGCGGGCCGCCATTTTCCTAAAGGCAGCTGACCTCATTTCAACCAAGTATCGCCCCTACATGAACGGAACAACGATGCTAGGCCAGAGCAAGAGTGTTTTTCAAGCCGAAATTGACAGCGCCTGCGAGATCATTGACTTCCTTCGATGGAACGTTCACTTCTTGAGTGAGATCTACAAGCAACAGCCCGTGAGCGGTCAGGGTATGCACAATCGACTGGAATATCGACCACTCGAAGGTTTTGTCCTTGCTGTCACCCCCTTCAATTTCACCGCAATCGGCGGAAACCTGCCGACCTCTGCCGCGATGTGTGGAAACGTGGTCATTTGGAAATGCGCGACGACTCAGGTTTACAGCGCACAGATGTTCATGAAGATCCTGATGGAAGCAGGTCTTCCCGACGGCGTCATCAACCTTGTTTTTGCTGGTGGGGCTGCGGTCGGCAAAGTCTGTTTCGGCCACCGCGAATTTGCTGGCGTTCACTTCACGGGTTCGACCGGTGTCTTCAACGGAATGTGGAAGACCGTTGGCGAGAACATGCACCAATATCGAAGCTATCCGCGACTCGTTGGTGAAACAGGCGGAAAGGACTTTGTCATCGCCCATCCTTCGGCTAATATCGATGCCGTCGTGACTGGATTACTTCGAGGGGCGTTCGAATATCAGGGCCAAAAATGCTCTGCGGCTTCCCGAGCCTACATCCCAAGCAACATGGCTGAGGAAGTCAAGCAAAAGCTCATCGCCGGAGTGAAGTCGTTTAAGATGGGAAGTGTTGAAGACTTCTCGAATTTCGTCAATGCCGTCATCGACGAATCTAGCTTTAACAGCCTAGCGAAATACATCGACCAGGCGAAAGCAGATGCTGATGCTGACATTCTCGTCGGCGGAGGATACGACAAATCACTCGGCTACTTCATCGAACCGACCGTCATCGAAGCGAAGAATCCGAAGTACACAACGATGTGTGAGGAGCTTTTCGGCCCAGTTCTGACCATCTATGTATATGACGAAAACAAGTTTAGTGAGACGCTCGACTTAGTTGATTCGACGTCACCTTATGCCTTGACCGGTTCGATCTTCTCAACCGACCGAGCTGCAGTTAAGTTGGCGACATCGAAGTTGAGAAACGCCGCTGGAAACTTTTACGTAAACGACAAGCCAACGGGTGCGGTCGTGGGACAGCAACCCTTCGGCGGAGCCCGAGCAAGCGGTACTAACGACAAGGCAGGTTCTGCGCTTAACCTTTATCGATGGCTTAGCGCGCGAACCATCAAAGAAACCTTTAACCCGCCGACGGATTACCGCTATCCGTTCATGCAGGAAAGTTAAGAGCGGTACTTGGGAGCCCGATACTAGGGCTCCCAAGTACATCACGCGTCAAAGCAATCCGCGCAAATCTGGGCTGAATCTTTGCCCTTCAGGTGCGGCCGAAGTGATGCCGGTCAACACCATGTGTGTAGCGCACCCTGCGCGTAGTCCGCTCACGATATCTGTCTCGTACCGATCTCCGACGACGACCGTTTCGTCTTTTGAAACACCCGCTTCGCGGATTATCTGTTCAATCATCGTTGGATTTGGCTTCCCGACAACGAAGGGTTCCATCCCCGACACAGTTTGAACCGACGCCACTAAAGAACCCGCACCTGGAACTAACTTCCCCCCTTCAAGCGGAAATGTGGCATCCGTGTTTGTTGCCACAAACTTTGCGCCGCCAAGTAGCTGCTGAAGCGCTCCGTCGAGTAACGCGTACGTAAAAACTTGACACAACCCCACAACAACGCTTTCTGCCTGAACTGGTGGTTCCTTCTGATTAAGATTCAAATCTTGAAGACTGGGGAGTTCATTCACTACTCGAATACCTCGGTCTTCTAGAGTCGCCACCAGACCGGGCATTCCAACCACGAATGAGGACGAAACATTCTGTGATTCAAGCCATGCCGCCGTTCCTGTCGCCGACGAATGAACCTGATTAGCCTGAACCGGAAAGCCCATTTTCTGTAGCTTTTCCGTGAAATGCAATCGAGTTTGAGTGCTGTTATTGGTCAGGTAAGCGACCTGAGCGCCAGTACGAACAAGCTGTTGAACGGTCTCGACGGCGAACGGAATAGGCTCGTTTCCCCGGTACAAGGTGCCGTCCAAATCAAATATATAGAGACGCGTTCTACTCACGTCTCTATATTGTGAACGCTACGCGACCGATTCAGCTTTCGGAAAGTCGCCGGAAAGGATACGCTCGTAGGCTCCGGACAATACCCATCGCTCAAGCTCTTGAGCTCGGTGAACCGGCATTGGGTGCGTGAATGTCTTGCCCCACAGTGCAAATAACACTGCTTTGCCGACTTGGTCGAGCATGTCGGCGTCTTGGTAGGCTCGAGCTTGATCCATGAACGCCTCACGATTTGCCTCGCCGGACAGGCGGTTGGGGCCAGCGGTGAGGGCAATTTCGGCATCTAGACTAATGTCAAGCGATTGACACACGAGAAGACCAGCGCGGTCAGCCGAAAATTCTGCCTGCCTCGACCATTCATAAAAGGCAAGGATGAGTGCATACGAAGCTAGATCCGAAGCTCCCAAGGTTCTCTTTCCCAGCAAATCCAACAGTGCGTACAACACGGCTCCAACTGAGAAGTACAGCACGTGATTCGCCTTGATATGCCCAAGTTCGTGACCAATCACATGATAAAGCTGCTCATCGGTCAGGTTGTTCACGATCCCAGACCGCAGCGTGATATATGGTCGCTCGACTCCACCTGCAAAAGCATTAGGAAATGGGTTGGAACTCAGATAGAGCTCGGGTTCCGGCATATCGAGAACCTTACAGCTCTCTTGCAAGATTCTGTGGAGCGTTGGATATTGGTTTGGTCCGCATCGAACACTCATGCTCATGTTCATGCAATAGAACCAACGGTCAAACCCAACTTCGTAAAACTTCTTCACAACGATAGGAAGAAGTGGAACCTTTTTGAGTTTGTCGAGCGCCCACTTATCGGCATCCGATACAAACGCTTCGGCAGTGATGCCAGTCAGAATCTTGCGTTCGTCCATAGTTAGCCTAGGTTACGCTGTTTCAAAGTTTGCGTTGCGTTTCCTAGGCCGTTTTGCCTGTCTTAACCCAAAACTCCGCCACTAAATGCTCGGAATAGTCCCGCATAAGCTCCGTTTGCTTCGAGCAGTTCGACATGACTTCCCTGCTCAACGACTTGACCACGACTCATAACGACAATCTTTTGTGCTCGAGCGGCGGTCGTCAACCGGTGAGCAATGAATAGCGTCGAACGCTCTTTCATCACTTCGTCGAGCGCCTCGGTCACCGCCATCTCGCTTTGGGCGTCCAGCGCAGATGTCGCCTCGTCAAGAAGAAGAATCTTGGGGTTTCGCACCAATGCTCGCGCGATTGCGACTCGTTGACGTTGGCCACCGCTAATTCTGCCACCGCCCTCACCAATCTGAGAATCAAACCCACTTTCCATCTGATTGACGAACTCGGTGACGTGCGCCTGATTCGCAGCCTTAGTAACAGCTTCTGGGCTGGCTAGCGGATCGGCAAGGCGGATATTTTCTTGGATGGAGCCGGCAAAAAGGAAGGTCTGCTGAGGCACAACTCCAATCTGGTTACGAAGCCAAGACAGCTTAATTTCCCGGAGATCAATACCATCGAGTAGAATCTGCCCCTCGGTTGGATCGTAAAACCTGAGCAACAGGTCAGCGATGGTGCTCTTGCCTGCCCCACTCGGGCCCACGAGTGCAAGAGACTCGCCGGGATTGATGGTGAAGCTAACTTTGTTGAGAGCTTCTGTGCCGTCGGGATATCGGAATGTGACATTCTTGAACTCGACGAGTCCCCTAAATCCTTCCGGTTCTTTTCCTGTCGTAGCGTCAACGACTTGATCAGGCACATCAAGCACCTCTTCATAAATGCGTCGGCTTGCCGCTTGAACCTGATTGTATGTAGAACTGATGGATCCAAATCCTTTGAATCCTTGGTTCATTCTGTCAAGTGCAAAGATCAGTGCAGCCACTTGGCCGAGTTGGAGTTGGCCGGTATAAGCCATTTGCCCGCATAGGTAAAGGATCGTGGCAAGAGCGGCCGCACCAATGAGTTCTACCATTGGCTTTAAGGTGGCAAAGACCTTTGTTGCACGCATTTGAGTCGAAAAAGTCTTTTCGACAAGCGCCTTATACCGACCGATGACCGTTTGCTCAGCGGCAAATGCCTTGATGACTCGCGCACCCAACAAAGCTTCGTTTGTCGAAGCACCAAGATCCGCAAGAGCGACTTGCACTTCCCCTTGGGTCTTACGCATCTTTCTGCC
Organism: Chthonomonas sp. UBA1950; assembly: GCA_002336105.1. Taxonomy (GTDB): domain Bacteria; phylum Armatimonadota; class Fimbriimonadia; order Fimbriimonadales; family Fimbriimonadaceae; genus Fimbriimonas. Next base: position 70,153 of record DDEQ01000034.1, read on the forward strand.
ATTGCGGTCAATGATCACCGCCATGATCGGAAGGAAGAGGAGAGTCACTGCTGCCAGTTTCCATTGCGTCCAGAAAACGAAACCAAGCGCGATGACTGATTTCACCGGAGCATCAACACTGTCTCTCAAAATCCCGACAGCGTTCTGATACACGTTGACGTCGTTTGTCAAAACACTGTTAATCGCGCCAACACGCTTCTCGCCGAAATAGGAGACCGGTAGTCGAAGCAACTTGGAGAACAACCGTTCGCGCAGATCGCTTGATAGTCGCGCAGCCGCTTTCGCCAGGTAATAGGTTTGACCTCGAACGAACCAATACCGAACCAGAAATAGCCCAACCACCATGAGGCAGTAACCACCCAGCCGGGTTACGGCAGACGGGTCTCCCGTTGGTAGATTCCCAACCTTATTCAAAACCCGATTCATGTCGGTAGGTGAGAGACCCAGTTCAGGAGCTAGAGCGGTGATCTCGTTTTCAGACTGTGAGGCCAATACTTTCGGCACGGCGCGTTTGATAGCCGCTTCGACATCCTTTTGCGGAATGTTCAGGGCGGCGGAGATATCTGGAGCCTTTTGATTCCATTCTTTTTCTTTATCCTCCATCGACTTCTCTCGCGCGCTGACCAGAGGCGCTGCTTGCTGAATCGCATTAATGCTGTTCTGGAGAAGGGGCAGAACTAAACCATCCAGTCCTGCGGCAACGAGAACGCATAAAATGCCTATCAGAATTGTTTTGCGTTGGGTTTTTAACTCGGCCGCTAAACGCGGGTCAAAACGGCGGAAAGGGTTATAGTTCGCCAAAGGCTGTTTCCTCAGAGGATGCTACCGCTGAGGAGTCTACCCATACGAAATATGCGAACCTAGTGAGAAAGCCTCTTCGTCCTAACCATCATAAGTGGACACAAAGAACGCCGAAACGAGGGTTCCGCCACCGCCGATGCGGCCAACATCGGTCGGTCAATCAGACCCGCCACCGCAGCACGTGTGGCGTGTTTGTTTGTATCTCACTGATCCGGTAGAAGTTGAATCACTGACCCGAGCCATGCATAACATCGGATATGCGGTCAAGTTATGCACCTCTGCCCTTGAAGTCATCGAATGTATTGACTATTGGCACCCGCATATCTGCGTTTTTGAGAGTTTTAGCATTCTTAAGCAAGCCCAAACAGCGAAAAACAATCTTAAGTTCGTTCTCGTTCTAGATCGATCAAGTGAGACAGAAGAGATTGCAAGACAACTCAATGCTGACTTTGTTTTGTGGCGACCTCTCGACCCACACGACCCACTCGGGATGACCAATACCGAGTAACAGTCTTTTTGGCGCTTCTTGTTGCGTTTCTTAACTCCTTAGCGTTGCATGCAAGCTCATATTTGCTATTCCCTTCGCATCGTCTGACGGGTTAACGATCATTAGCGGTAATCTGCTTTTGGTGTCAGGCGCTAGGAGCGCCCGGGGTCGTGGACGATGACGGCCCGCCCGGCCTAAGGCCTGAGCCGGAAAAGCACCCTATGCCATACATCGAACTGATCACCGCCCGCGAGATCCTCGACAGCCGCGGAAACCCAACCCTCGAAGTCGACGTACACCTTGAAGGCGGCGCTATTGGGCGCGCCGCAGTTCCAAGCGGAGCCAGCACGGGCGCCTTCGAAGCCGTTGAGCTTCGCGATGGCGACAAAAAGCGCTACCTTGGAAAAGGCGTTCTGGACGCCGTAGCCAATGTCAACGAGACAATCGCTCAAGCCCTTACAGACGCAGACGCGACCGACCAAACCGCCATCGACGCTCAACTTCTTGAGCTCGACGGAACCCCGAACAAAGGCAAGCTCGGAGCAAACGCTATTCTCGGCGTTTCGCTCGCAGTAGCCAAAGCAGCTGCTAACCACGTTAATCTTCCGCTGTACCGCTACGTGGGTGGCGTCACGGCTCAGGTTCTACCTGTTCCGATGATGAACATTCTCAACGGTGGAGCACATGCCGACTCAAACGTTAGCTTCCAAGAGTTCATGGTTCTTCCAGTCGGCGCAGGTTCATTCACCGAAGCCGTCCGATGGGGCGCTGAGGTCTTCCACTCGCTCAAGAGCGTTCTCAAGAGCAAAGGCCTCAACACGGGCGTCGGCGACGAAGGCGGATTCGCTCCTAACCTTACCGAGCAGGACCTCGCTTGGGACTACATTCTTGAAGCCATCGAGAAAGCTGGCCTTAAGCCCGGAAAGGACGTTTATCTAGGAATTGACGCTGCTTCAACCGAGTTCTTCGAGAACGGCGTTTATACCTACAAAGACGGCCGCAAGCTCAGCATCGATGAGCAGGTCGCTTACCTCAAGTCACTCGCAGACCAATATCCGATCATCACCATCGAAGATGGCTGTTCAGAAGAGGACTGGGAGGGCTGGAAGAAGCTCACCGACGCGATTGGTGACAAGGTCCAGCTCGTCGGAGACGACTTGTTCGTCACCAACGTCGAGCGGCTCAGCAAGGGAATCGATCTTGGCGTTGCGAACTCGATTCTCATCAAGGTCAACCAGATTGGTTCGCTCAGCGAAACGCTTGCCGCCGTCGATATGGCCAAGCGCGCAGGCTACACCTCAGTTATGAGCCACCGATCAGGCGAAACCGAAGACGTGACGATTGCCGATCTCGCAGTTGCAACCAACTGTGGTCAGATCAAGACTGGCGCTCCGAACCGAACCGACCGTGTTGCTAAATACAACCAGCTTCTTCGAATTGAAGAGATGCTTGGTGCCAACGCGATTTACGCTGGAAAGAGCGGTTTCGGCAAGATCGCTTCTCGACTCTGATAAACCAACGCAATCTCAAGGCCGTGCTTTCATACAGAGAGCACGGCCTTTTGTTTTATTTAGGCGCACTTATTTCTCTAAGCAATTTTTCTTAACAGGTTTAGTAGGTAAGACTGAGATATGGCAGTTGGAATTCTTGCCCTTATTGCATTGGCGCCTCCGATAGACCAACACAAAATTGTCGGATGGGACAAGCTTGGAACCTATACGCTTCATAATGGCTGGAAGCTAACCCCCGCTGGCAAGCGCATCGCTCTGCCGGGCGACATGCCGGGCACCCTGATCGCCTTGAGTGGTTCACGTTATGCCATCGTCAACACCGTTGGCTACCACGACCACTCGTTGAATGTCGTTGACTTGCAGTCGTTGCGGCTGGCTTCGTCTCTGAAGGTTGATCATGGTTGGATCGGGCTCGATGGCAAGGGACAAGACTTCTGGATGTCTGGTGGCTTAGTTTCAGACCTACAGAAACGCTCTGCTCTCCTGAAAACCACTTGGGATGGTTCTGTTCTTTCGCCATTCTCTTCGATGAATTTAACCGGGATATCACCCAGGGAAACTTTCGTTTCGGGCGTTGTTGCAGCTCCGGAGAGCCTGTACGTCGCCAATATTCAGACAGACGAGATTATCAAACTTGGCTACGATGGCAAAGAGCGAGCAAGAGCTAAGGTGGGATATCGGCCATACGCTGTAGCCGTCTCGCCAGTAAGTAACCTCCTCGCGGTTAGCGAGTGGGGTAACGAATCGGTCACTTATCTTAAAGCTAACGATCTTTCCTTCGTCAAGTCGATCAAGGTCAAAGCTAGACCAACGGCGATGCTTTGGACCAAAGATGGTCGACTTTTTGTGACAAACTCAGGTGCTAACACTGTCTCTGTGATCAAGGATGGTGTGGTCACCGAGACGATTCGAACCGGAATTGACCACACAGACAGAATAGGCACCACACCGATCGCACTAGCGACAGATTCCGGACAAAAACGACTTTACGTTGCCAACGCCGGAAACAACTGTGTCGCAGTGGTCGATATCTCGAAAGCTGGCATGTCAAAGATCCTTGGCTTCATTCCAACTGAGAAGTATCCAACCGCGGTTGCCGTAACACCGAACGACAAGCAACTCCTCATCGCAACCGCAAAGGGATTGTACGGACCTAACGCAGGACTCAATCGAAAAGGTGATGGCCCGACAAAAGATCGTTCCACAGACTTTCTATACGTTGGTAATCAAATGGCTGGGAGACTCGCGGTGTTGCCGATTCCAACTGGAAGCGAACTCGCGAAATACACACGCCAAGTGATGATGAATGCGCCACTTCTGGAGTTCACCGCTCCACCAATTGCTGAGCGTAAAGCGATCGAGCAGACTGCTTTCAAAAAGATCAAACACGTTATCTACGTGATCAAAGAGAATCGAACTTACGATCAGGTACTCGGCGACATTCCTAAGGGAAATGGAGACCCTTCTTTGACGATCTTTGGCAGGCAAATCACCCCGAACTTGCACAAGATCGCAGAACAGTTCACTCTGCTCGACAATATTTATACCGACGGAGACGTTTCCCAGATTGGGCATCAGTGGACTGACGCAGCCTACGCAAGCGACTACACTGAGCGTCAATGGGAGCTGAATTATGGCGGACACGGCGAGGTAAAGAGCGATAAACGCCTTACAGCTTCGCCAGGTGAATACATTTGGTCTCTCGCGAGAAAGAAAGGGCTCTGGGCACGCGTCTACGGCGAGTATGTCGACATTCAGGAGGATCACGATTCACTCGAAGACAAAGAGGTCAAGGCGAACCCGGAGAAGTATGGGTACAGCGAATCATTTGAAAAGATTTTCGCCAGAGGCGGCCGGGATACTGAGAAAGTCGCAGACTTCTTGAAGGAGATGCGCGCCGCAGAAAAAACAGGCAAATGGCCGGCACTCATGGTGATGGCTCTCCCAGAAGACCACACGCGAGGCATGTCTGCAGGCGCATTTACGCCGCAAGCGATGGTCGGATCGAATGACTTGGCGGTTGGACAGTTGGTCGAAGCCGTCAGCAAATCTAGATTCTGGAAAGATACGGCAATTTTTGTGATTCAGGATGATGCTCAGGCAGCTCCAGACCACGTTGATTCACACCGAACAACCGGATATGTCGCCTCCGCTTACGTTAAGCGTGGAGTCGTGGATAGCACCATGTATTCGACGACTTCGATGCTCCGCACCATAGAACTCATACTCGGTCTACCGCCAATGAGTCAATTTGATGCACGAGCGACGCCGATGTATCGATGCTTTATGACGAAGCCTGATCTAACGCCTTTCACTGCTCTCAAACCGACGATTGACCTGAACGCAAGGAACCCAAGGAATACGGCGCTCGCTCGCCGATCTGCAAAGCTAGATTTCAGTGAGATCGACCGAGCAGACTTCACAGAGCTGAATCACATCCTTTGGGAAGCCATGCGGCCCGGTCAGCCGTATCCTGCACCAGTTCGAGGCAAATAACCTTATTGATCTGTTAATGTATCTGCAATATTAACTTAACAATTACCAACTAAGATTCCTTTGGCTATCGAACCAAAGGAATCTCAGAATGCCCAAGCGTGCCTTTACGCTCATCGAACTTCTCGTCGTGATTGCCATTATCGCGATCTTAGCAGCAATCCTATTTCCCGTTTTTGCTCAAGCGAAAGTCGCAGCTCAAAAGACTTCTGACCTGAGCAATCAAAAGCAACATGCAACTGCAACCATGCTCTATGGTGGTGACTTTGATGATACGTTCTTTCCTGAAGCCGGTCGTGCAACATTAGCAGTGCTTACCCCGACGGCTATTGGGACTTCAACTCCCGTGTCCTCGTTCCTGCAGACTGGAACTCAGTCGAAGTCGCGAAGACCTGTAGCAAACGAGTGCGAGGTGCCCTTCAGCTCCCTAACAACCTCGTGATGCCTTACGAGAAAAGCATACAGATGCAGAAGCTCCCTGGCATTGGCAACATCCGCACCGTCAACTTCACCCTCTCTGCTACCGATAAACCTTACGCACTAGTTGGATACAACTTCAATGGCCTACTTAGTTCGTACTCGACAACAGGTGTAGTCAGCCCTTCTACTACGCCAACTTGGTGGTCCGGGTTTGGTAAAACGAACAGATCTGGAGACAGCTACTCGCACCCATATCTCATCTGTCCCGACCCAAACTCGGCTTGTACGTTCAACGGCGGAGGTGCCGATGTTGTCTCGGATCCAGCCTCTTGTCCGTACAACGACGACGACCATACTCCGAACGGTTACCCCAACGGAACCCGATCAGGGTTTGGCAGCGGTGTTTTCGATTCAGCATTTATCTACGGAAAAGGCATGAACTGGGCCTTTGCTGATGGACATGCCAAATGGCGCATTTTGGGAACTCTTGACCCGAAGACCGATCCATTTAGCAAATACACTGGCGACGGTGTCCCAGTCGACAACGCAGCCAGAAAAGACACCCAGTGCCAAGTGCACATCTTCCGGCCAGACTATCAACCCTGACCGTCAACCAAAACAGTAAGCNNCTGGATAACCAGAGAGAGGGAGCCTGCGTTTCAGCATTCTCGTTCGCAAGCTCAAGACTTCGACTTAGTCTTCGAACCCTTGGTCTTGGACCCGCTATAGTTTTTTGAATTACCTTGAGGCCCAGTTGCTGTTCCAGAGTAATTCACTGTTCCGTTACTGACACTCGCGTTGCCATTAACCGTTGAAGTTCCGCCTTTCGGCCCCGTTACTGAGCCGTTATAATCTGCCTGACCTTTGCCATAGGTCGCAGAACCCTTTGCACTTACCGACTTCCCTCTAAGACCTGTAGCAGAAGCTTGTCCTGATGCTTGCCCTTTCCCGTAGGTTGCGCTGGCGCTACCCGTCGCGGTCTTTCCTTTTGCGGTCGTTGCGTTTACGTTGCCAGAAGCGCTTCCCTGACCGACCGCGTAGCCACCATTCACATTGCCGCCTCGTTTTCCAGTTCTGTTCATTGAGCCGCTTCGTATCTGTGCCCCGGAAGAAGCTACCAGCGCGGTAACTGCCAAGGCGATGTAGACGATTCTAGTGGTTTGTTTCATTCTGAGTTTCCTTACTTAACGATGTCTCCGTACGCCGAAACATTCGCGGCGTGATCAAAAGCGATTGAAGCGCTCGTGATCGATGAGTTGAAGATAACGTATGCCTTTGCCGAGCCAGCAGGAAGTGCCAAGTCTACGGCTGGGAGCGTATAGGTTGACTTCAGGGATAAAGTATTGCTTGACAGACCGTTGGTCAACGTGATAACAGCACCTTCACTCGTAAACGTGACTTTACCGTTCATCAACATTGGCATCGTTCCAGTTACGGTCTTTGTCGCCCCATGAGTGCTGATGGTTGCACTCACCGTGGCGACGTATGTCGCGGCGAAGGCATATGTGCTTCCGCTGATGAGCTTTAGTGCGCCTCCGCCCTGTGTAGATGTTTGCGAGATCTGAAAGTCGGAGAGGGTGAAAGCGTTAGCGGTTAACGTTGTCCCAAATGCAGGGTAAGCAAATGTCGGGTTTTTGGTTCGAAATGCTGAAGTTAAGGGCGTGAATGTTCCCGACTCCACAGGGATGGCATTTTGAGTCATCTTAGCTGTGTAGTTCTTTAGCACAACCTTCTTCTTTGTGAGGTCAAAGCTAAGATCAAACGTTCCGGCAACCGAGTTATTTACGGTAAAAGTCCATGTCGCCTTAGCTGACACAGGCACAGCTACATTTTCTGTCGAACCGAAGGATCCCGAAGTTCCCGGCTTCGTCCTCGTTCCGGTTGGGTTCGTGCTTGAGTTGTAGTTACCGATTAAAGAACCCTTTAGGTTAGCCGCACCTGCAACATTACCTTGCAAATAGCTATTTGTCTGATCAATCGTGAAGTGATACGATTGTGCAGATGCTTGCGTGATGATCGCGCTAGCGAAGATGATTGTGTAGGCAGTGGTTTTGATTTTGCTCATTTTTCCTCTCATTAGAAATCAGACCAACTCATGTTGGTTCGGAGGATTTGACGAACAAATTTATCGGCAATACGTCAAGGGTCAGTAAATATTATGTAAAGATATGTAAAGTTATACTCTGACATCGTTTACAAAGGGGATTATCTCAATAGGTTATGAATCAACGCATTCTAATTGTCGATGATGATACTGAGCTTTGCGAGTTATTAGTAGAATATCTCGGAAGCGAAGGATTCAGCACAGATGTCGCTTACAACGGACTAGACGGAGTCAATAGAGTCAGAACCGGTCCCGTCGATGTGGTCATTTTGGACAGTATGCTCCCAGGTCTCGGAGGCATGGAAGTATTACGCCGCGTGAGGGCAATCAACTCTGTTCCCATCATTATGCTGACCGCAAATGCAAGCGAAAGCGATAGGATATTAGGCCTAGAAATAGGCGCTGACGACTACATGCACAAACCGTTCAACCCCAGAGAATTGGTTGTGCGGATCCGCGCAATATTGCGGAGAATGGATTCCATTAAGTCGCTAAAAGAAGAACCTAACGTGATTACTGTAGACGACTTAGTGCTGGATCCTATGCGACGTCAATTGACACAAAGGGGAGTTGAAGTCGTCCTTACTTCTGTAGAGTTTGACCTCCTTCACAAACTGATCTCCAATCCTGGGGCAATTCTCAAACGAACGAACTTGACTGAAGAAGTTCTTGGAAGAAAGCACTTGCCATACGAGAGATCAATCGATGTGCATGTAAGCAATCTTAGGAAAAAGATCGGCACTCACAAAGGAAACGTTGATCGAATTGTTCCAATTCGAGGAATTGGATATCTCTATAGACCGGCTGACGAGGTTAAGTAATTTGGCCGTACGCCTTTTTCTTTGGTTCTGGATCACAGTGGTTTGCGCGATTATTGCCTCTGCCTCGACGGCATTCCTGGTGGCAAACGGACGAGCATTCCCTCTCATCCTGGAATCTGAAAATAGAGTCACTGTCAGGTTTGCAGCCGCCTCAGTAAAAGCCTACGAAAGTGGAGGGGAAAAGGAATTTCGCGGATACCTAGAGGCCCTTCGATCTCCTACAGTTGACGCGTGTATTGTTGCGCCGAATGGTAAGGCGCTTCCAGGATGCGTTTGTAGCACGCAAGAACTGGAACTTGCCAAACAGATCATCCAAGATAAGTCTGCGCATCGGGCGATTCTTGGTCGGTTTTATTTGTTGGGACGCCCCGTTGACGGATCTGCTGGCACATACGCATTCATTTCTGAGCCCGTGGCTGCTCCGTTTGGCCACATTTGGCAGTTGCTCGTCCGAGTCTTGCTTGTCATCGTGATTGTCTCTGGCTTAGCGTATGCAGCTTCATCAGCCATCGCTAGACCCATAGAGCGGTTTCGCAAAGCGGCACAAAGTTTGGGTTCTGGTGAAATGGACGTCCGCATTGATCATAAACGGATCGGCGGTTCAGCAGAGATGCGCAGCTTAGCCTGTGATTTCAACCGAATGGCAGATCGAATACAAAGCCTTGTCCAAGCTCAGCAAGCCCTCATTCGCGATACTTCGCATGAACTGCGCTCACCGCTTGCCCGGATGAAAGTCGCAACTGAAATAGCCCTTCAAACCGATAAATCGCCCACTGAGTCACTCAATAGAATATCAAGAACCATCGATCAAATGGACAAATTGATCAGCGACATGATCGAAATATCTAAGCTTCAAAGCGGCGAAATCGTTCTGTCCGTCGAACCGGTCGATGTAATCGCCTCATTGCAATCAGTCGTCGCAGATGCTGAGTTTGAGGCCACCGGATCAGGCAAGCTCGTCAACTATTCGGCTCCAAAAGAACTTAGGATGCGCACAGATATTGCCTTGATTTCCAGAGCTTTTGAAAATGTCGTTCGAAATGCAATTCGGTACACCCCTTCAGAAAGGGTTGTTGACATCGTTGTCAGTGCAGAAAACGGATTGACGCTCAAGATCCGAGATTACGGCCCGGGCGTCTCGGAAGAAGACTGCAAAAGGATTTTCGACACGTTCTACCGAGTAGGAACCGACCGCGACAGAAGAACAGGCGGGTTCGGGCTAGGACTCTCAATCGCAAGGCGGTCTATCGAGTCGCTCGGCGGAAAGATCTTTGCCGATAACGCATACCCCGGACTACTAGTAACAATCCAGGTTCCTGATGCTAAATAGAAAGAGCCAAGCACGGTGTGCTTGGCTCTTCAGACATTGACCCACAAAAGGTTTAGCTCGGAGTCGGCGTGATCGTGAACCCTTGAGCCGTGAGTTCTTGCCCAATGTGCCTTAGCTTCTTCATAGCTCGAAGTTCGATTTGTCGAACTCGTTCGCGGGTCACATTCAGCTCGCTTCCGACCTCTTCGAGGGTTCGCGCTCGTCCGTCATCGAGACCAAATCGGAGACGAACGACATCTCGTTCACGCGAAGTTAGTCGACCAAGTATTCCGTCAATTTCTTCGCGACGAATCAGCGTCCAGGTGACATCGCCTGGGTTCGGCATGTTCGTGCTGTGCACAAAGTCACCAATGGAGCTGTTGTCTTTTTCACCAACAGGAGTCTCAAGTGAAATTGGCTCGACAGCAACTCGCATCATCTCTCGAACGCGGTCAATAGAAAGCCCAACTTCTCGAGAAATCTCTTCCTCGGTCGGTTCACGCTGAAGCTCTTGTTGAAGTCTTGAAGCCGTCTTCACGACCTTATTGATCAATTCAGCAACATAAACCGGGATTCTGATGGTGCGTCCCTGATTGATGATGGCGCGCGCGATCGCTCGGCGAATCCACCAAGTGGCGTAGGTGCTAAATCGGAAGCCTTTGCGCCAGTCAAATTTCTCAACAGCACGGATAAGACCGAGGTTGCCTTCCTGAATTAGGTCTGCAAGCGGAATACCTCGTGCATTGTATTTCTTAGCGATAGACACAACCAGTCGAAGATTGCTCTCAATGAGAACCTTCTTTGCGTGCATGTCCCCGGCTTGAACTTTACGAGCGAGGTCGACTTCTTGCTCTGGAGTTAGAAGCTGAGCGCGGCGAGTTTGCCGCATCCACATTTCAAGTTCTTCAGAATCATCAGACGCTGGCTTTTCTTCTTCAACATCGTCATCATCGGCCGCATCCAGTTCCATCAGATCGTCTTCTGCTGGCTCTGCATGTGCGTCGTCTGTAACGGGACTTGCCCCAGCCTCAAAATAAGAGTGCTTTCCAGGCGTGCGAACTGTAATAGCGCGCCCTCTGCGTGGCTGTGTGGCGATCCCGTTGTCTGCTGGCATACTGTCTTCCTAACCTCCGAAGTCCCGGAGAACTTCTACGTCGTGAGGCATCTCGCTTTTACTTCATCCTCGAAAAATTGCTTCGAGATTGCCTATATAATTCCGAAATTCTTATAAATTTAGGGTTGGATTTTTCCGTCCCATCAGAAAATAACACTCAACGCTTGCATTGTCAAGAAACAGGTATGCTTTTCTAAACATATCCGGCAAACGGTTCGAAATCTTTCTCCGTCTGCACCGGCTAGGTTGTGCGCTTTTCCTTAATAAATGACGTGATCGAGGTATGGTTTAGTTGCGCCTCTTTCACTCACTATTTCATTGTACGAAGCTTTTCAACAGATCGTGTCAAAGTTTTAGCTAGTTCTCCAGCTTCTTTAGGATTGCTAAATCTGCCAAAACTCACACGAATCGTGCCTCTAAGCCATTGAACCTCCATTTCCAACGCCTTCAAGACTTGGCTTGGTTCCGTTTTTCTTGAACTACAAGCCGCACCACTGCTGATTGCGAAATGGGCAAGATCAGCATCGATAACCACGCTTTCACCCTCCACTCCCCAGAAACTAAGGCTGAGAATGTAAGGAGATACTTCCGGACCACCGTTAACGCGCCAGTCGGATAAGTTACCCAACTCATCGAGCAAAATGCCCCGGCAAGAGTGCGCGTTATGCAAATCTGACTCCATTTCATCAACTGCAATTGATGCTGCCATACCCATTCCAACGATGAAGGGAACATTCAAAGTGCCAGACCGGAGCCCGCTTTCTTGTTCACCACCTCTTAGGAGCGGTTCAAGCATATGATCACGTGCAAAAAGCGCGCCAATTCCCTTGGGACCGTAAAATTTGTGCGCGCTAAGACTAGCGTAGTCGATACCGGATAGATTAATCGGAAACTTCCCTGCTGTTTGCGTCATATCAGAGTGTAAAAATCGGGCTGCCCCCCTATATGCTTCTGGTTGAAAAATGCTCCCGATTTCGTTATTCACAGACATAACCGATACGCAGTCGAAGCTTGTCGAGCCAACTTCTAGCTTCAAACCCTCATTCGGAAGCACGCTCCAATTCTGAGCTTGACCAGGCTCCCTCACCGAAGCATGTTCAAACGGGCTGAAAGCACCATGCTTGAACGAACGGATCACCCAATTATTTGCTTCTGTCGCTCCAGATGTAAAAATTATTTGACTGGGATCTTCGGCACCAAGCAACTGTGCGACGCGCTCTCTGGCTAAATCCACGGCAGTCGAGGACGCTTTGCCTAAAGAATGAACACTATGAGCATTTCCGAAATGATCCGACAGGTACGGCATCATCTCAGCCAAGACTCTAGGGTCTATGGGCGTGGTGGCCGCGTTATCGAAATATTTCGTAAACATTAAATGAAATTACGATTGCACAGAGAGCAATTTCTCTTGAGAAAGAGCTTCTAACTCAATTAACAAACCTGTACCAAACTCTACTTGCCTGCAGATCATTCCAAATTGAACAACTGCGCAATCCTGACCGGCAGAGTCGTCTAGTAAGATCGCTTCTTGTGGATCAATTCCATATCGTGACAAGGTTGGCCCAAAGAATATTTCCGGGGAATCAAATTTGGCTACACCCAGGTTTGATGAGTTAAGAATCCCATCAAAGTGGCGATTCAAACCGAGTTCAGGAACCGTCCACCGATCAAAACTATCCGAATTGTCCGTGGCGATGAAGACCTTAACATCAGCCTCACGAAAAGCCCTCACCAAGGGAACGATTTCTGGCGAAACAAGTTCGGCGTTGCGGCAGGACCGAACCATTTCGGCAAGCACGAGAGCAACAGGAATATTGATCAGCTCGGCGACAGACTTAGCCCATGCCTCTGAACGGATCTCTCCTAAGCACCACCTGTGCACCAAAGGGCGAAGACTCTCGTTCCACTCTGCTTGGATCTTTTGAAATTCGCTATGCCGAGGGTGTCGCGGTTCAGACCAATGTTCCCAAAGTCTTGACACAGAAAGGGTCCCGTACCAATCAATGAAGACCGCACGAACCCTTGACACAACAGCCATTATGCAATAGTGTTGGCTAACACTATCAAACCAATTCTGCTAATTGTTGTTTTAGTTAAGATAGCTTAATTCTGAGAGTGACCGGCGGTTTGCGAAACAACCCAAGTGCCCCGATTTCTGTCGTCCCAATTCGTTACTTCGCCGTTGTTTCTAGCGTCATCCAGTAACTCAAAGTCTAGCTCAGCGAATGCGATTCCTTCCTCGTTAGTCTCAGTCTCCGCCAAGATAGGGTTCATCGGGAAAGGGCTAATGCTCGGAGCGATAACAGCTGATGCACCGTAAGATTCCGGGACAGGCTCTGCCCCAAAATCACCAACCAACGCCGAGTGAATGACAAAACTTTGAAGTTCAATGGCACGAGCAAGGCAGCAATATCGAACTCGGTTGAATCCGTGCTCCGTTTCTGTCCAAGAAGGCACGCACTGAACCAATACTCCTGCTTCAGCAAGCGCGCGACTTGCTCCAGGGAACTCGCAATCGTAGCAAATCGTCATTCCAAACTTATCTTGGAACTGTGATAGTCCCGCCCCAGATTCAACGCTCCAAATTTCACGCTCAAACCTTGTAAGGTTGTTCTTCTCACCATGAATAACAGACCCATCGGGAAGACCGACCATGCCGATATTTTTTGTAAGATCACCGAATGGCATAAAGTGCGAACCACCCACAATGGTCATTCCACTTGAGGCACTAATTCGACCGATCCACTCCGAGATCGAGGGTCCATATTGAGCAAGGTATTTAGCGCCATTCCTCAAACTCACGTCTTTTGCCAACGGCAAAAGCTCAAGCGACAACAGTTCAGGAAAAACAACGAGCTCGGCACCACCTTCGTGAGCTTCACTGACGAGATCGTAAAAATGCCCGAAAAACCTGCTGTCTGATCGCGGGATTCGAAGCTTCCAATTAACCGTTGCAACCCTCAAGGAAGCCACTCCAACATAGCCGCCGCATTTCCAGACTCACCGTCTGTCATATAGGCGTGAATAACGCCTTGGTAGCACAACCCCATTCTCAGTAAAGGAGTCATCGTCCTATCATTCATCTCACCAACTGCTACGAGTTGACAATACTCCTCCTGCGTTGCAACACCCGAAGAAATATAGTCTGGAATACGGCAACCAGTGCCATATCGAGTCAGATTGTTGGATCGAACATACCCAAACCGCTTTGAGTAAAAGGCTCGGCCTATTCCTTGCTTTCGGAATCCTGGGTGAACTGTGATGTCGAGCCCGTAAAGCGTCGTTCCGTCTAAAGAGTGTTTTTCAAGAAACGGCCCGCCAACAGTGCTAGCCCAACTTCCGTGGGCTTGCCAAAGTGACTCAGAGATGATGCAATTACTACAGCTACCAACAATGTAGCCATCGCACACGGCCACCCACTGCCCCTCGGGAAAAACCTCGATATGCCGAGCTAGGTGCTCAGCACCCCAATGTAAATCCTCACTGAAAGGAGGCGGGAAAGCTGCTCGCTGAAGCTCGACAGCTCCAGAGATATCTCCGGAGGTCATGTGTCGTACTTCGTAAATGCTCAAAGACTGAACCCTAAAATGTCGAGAATGCGTTGAAGGTCGTCATCTGAGTAGTAATCAAGAATCAATTTGCCTCCCTTTTTTCCGGGTTGAATCGTTGTTGGCGTTGCAAAGTGACGCGAAAGGCCAATTTGTAGCCTATTCATATGTGCGTCAAGCTCCTTGCTTCTTTTCCCAGGATTCTTCTTCTCGCGCGGAACCTGCGCAAGTTTTTCTACGTCACGAACTGTCAAATTGAGTTCGATGATCTGATCATAAACAGCTAACTGGCGCTCGATTTCCTCAAATCCTAATAATGCCCTGGCATGTCCTTCGGTGATCGCTCCACTTTCCAAACCTTCTTGGATTCGCTTGGGCAATTTCAGAAGTCGAACAGAGTTAGCTACGCTGACCCGGCTCTTCCCTACCTTCTCTGCGACGGCTTCTTGAGTCAGGCCAAATTCGTCCATCAACCGTCGGTATGCCCGGGCCGATTCAAGCGAACTGATGTCAGAGCGTTGAACATTCTCGATAAGTGCAATCTCTAAAGAGACCTGATCCGTCGCTGAGCGGAACAGCGCCGGAATCTCTTTAAGGCCTGCGATTTTTGATGCTCGGAGACGTCTCTCACCCGCGATCAGTTCATACTTGCCTTCTGCTACTGGCTGAACGAGAATAGGTTGCAAGAGGCCAAATTGGCGAATCGAAGTAGCGAGTTCTTGAAGGGACTCTTCCTCGAAGACCTTTCGTGGTTGCCGAGGATTCGGAACAATCGCGTCGATCGGAAGGTTTGAAGCCCCACCGTCTAACTGTTCGGCAATAAGCTGTGAAAGTCCACGTCCTAACGCACGCCGCATTCCGACAACACCTCGTTCACAAATTGAGTATACGCCTCAGCTCCCTTACTCGATGGAAATCTCGTTATCGCCGGTTCGCCAAAGCTTGGCGCTTCGCTTAATCGAACATTCCTTGGAATCTTCACAGGTGAAACGCGATCGCCAAAATAGGACACGACTTCCTCTGCAACTTGCTGTGTAAGTCGGTTTCGATTGTCAACCATGGTCATCAAAACTTTCTCGATCTTCAAAGCCGGATTGATTCTCCGCTTCACGAGTTCGATTGTCTTGACCAATTGACTCAAACCCTCTAATGCGTAGTACTCACACTGCATAGGCACCAACACGGCATCAACTGCGCACAAAACATTGATCGTAAGCAGCCCCAGGCTAGGAGGTGCGTCCAAAATGATCCAGTCATAGTGCTCTCTAAGCGGAGAAAGAGCGTCTCTCAGAATCATTTCTTTCCCGACTGCCCCTAAGAGTAGAGCCTCAGCACCAGCAAGTTCCAACGTCGCCGGAAGGAGATCTAAGTGATCGCTAATCTTGTGGATGGCACTTACCGCGACCGTTTCGTTAGCCTTTTCGACAGCCGAGGCAAGCACATCATAGAGAGTGATTTTGTACGGCTCATCCGAAATAGTTAAGCCAACCGTTGCATTCCCCTGTGGATCGCAATCTACGATCAGGGTCTTTTGACCTTTAAGTGCGAGACCAGCCGCAAGGTTAACGGAAGTTGTGGTTTTTCCTACACCACCTTTCTGATTGACTACTCCCCAAACAGGCACCCGGAGATTATGGAATATGCCGGGTGCCGTTTGACAGAATTACTTGTTAGACTTAGCGCCGCTCTTGACCCATCCTTCGACGAGTTTTACATCGGCGGCAGAAAGTTCACGTCCCGGAGGCATGGAGCGGAAGCCCTGGGTGTGCTTGATCGCTTGAACCAAAGCGCTCTTCATGGGATTCTTTGGAACGATGATCGCTCCGTCCTCGCCACCTTTCATCAGGGTCTCGTAACTGGTTAGGTTAATTCGTCCACGACCATTTACGCCATGACAGCCTACGCAGTTCTTGTCAAAAACAGCCTGCACCTTGGTGTAGGTCGGGCCATATGCCGGCTTTGGCTTTCCTTGGAAAGCACTTACCTGTGCTGCGATAACAAAAACACTTGCTGCGAGTGCAACTATACCTATCACTTTTTTCATGATGATTTGTCCTATCTGCGGATTTCGGTGGGTAGACGATACATCATCTTTGAGGTTCAGTAGTAGTGCTTTCGGCTAAAATGCCCTATGCGGTGGGTAGCAGCACTCATATTCTTAATCTCAGCGAGTTCACAAGCGCAGCTTTCAGATTCGGAAAAAACAAAGCTGTCCGACGCACTACTCGTTGCAAACCTAAAGACTTCGGATCTTTCGCCTTCCGCAAGACACATAAATAGCGAGGAACTTCCGCTCGTTCGAAGGTCAATTACAAATCGTCTTGAAACGGTTGACGAGCTTCTCACATTTGGTTCTCAACCTCAAAGCTCTGCCATTCAGCAAGTTTCCGATGGACTAAAACTTGTATTTGGCGAGTCTGTATCGGTCCCCGCGCCGTCCTCTCAAGTCCAAATCCAGGGTAGCAATCTGCCGGCAGAGGTCATACCTTCAGTCGAAAGGCTCGTTGCGGCACTGTCAGAGGCGAACAAATCGATCCAGACGGCGCTAAAAGAACTAACGCCAACCGAACAACGACAACTCATCGAGGGCTTGCCTTCATTGGTCAGCGATCACACTCTGGATTTTGTTCACGAACGAGTTCTGAAACGAAGTCAACTCCTTCAACTTGTCGCAAAGGTTGATCTAAAGGCAATTCGAGCGGCTGGAGTTGTGCTCGATACTCGTGTCAACGAAGAATTGCCTAGGTTAATCAACGCTGCCAAGAATTCTGTTTTCACCGGTGTTGTCAGACAAAGAATCGAAGGACTCATGGTCGAAATTGGAGGGATCGGTAACGACCTACACGATTCAAAAGACACCAACCTGCTCATCGACCTTGGAGGTGACGACACCTATCTCGGCAGGTTTGGCGCAGGCATCGGCTACGCATCTGTGCAGATCGATCTCTCGGGCAACGACATTTACGAAGTTCCAGACGCAAGCCTTGGCGTCGGAATCTTAGGCATCGGCCTGTCACACGACCTCGGCGGCAATGACCGCTTCTTGACAAAATCTGCGTCGCTGGGAGCTGGTATTGCCGGATTTGGGCTGTTTGCGAAAAACAAAGGCAACGATTTGTATTCCGGTGACTGTGCATGCGAGGGATTTGGGTTCTTCGGAATTGGCGTCATGGTCGATTCAGGAGGGGACGACCACTACCAAGCGTTGAGCAACGCCCAGGGATGTGGTTCAGCTTCAGGATTTGGATGGCTTATCGACCGAGATGGAGACGATACATACACGATTAAGCGTCATACAGGGCAAGGCGCTGGCGCTTCAATCAAAACCGAAGGAGGCGGCGTTGGTATCCTTCAAGATCTGCGCGGCGATGATATTTATCGCGCTCCTTCTTTTGCTCAAGGAGCGGCTCGACAAGGCATTGGCTTACTGATAGATCAAAGTGGCAACGACCTTTACTCTGGGCAAGTACAAGCTCAGGGCTACGCAGACTCAGGGTTTGCTATGCTCGCCGATCTCTCTGGGAACGATCATTACTCACTGAATAATTTCGGGATCGCCTACGCAACTGACGCAGGCTTCGCCATGATGTTTGACCGCGAAGGCAACGATAACTACTCGGCCTCAGGTGAATTCGTGTGTCGGGGTGAGGACGCCGGCACATCTCTGCTTTTCGATGTCGTTGGAGATGATTCCTACGCCATCAACAGCACGAACTCTGCGCGAACTGGAGTCTCACTATTTGTAGATACGAGTGGTTCAAATAGGGCTGTGTACGGCTCTAACATAAGTCAGCTGAGTTCAACCTCTCCCTTTTCAACCTCAATCATTGCGAGCCTTTCTGAGGCACAAAAACCGTCCGTCATCCCTAGTCCTGACAGTTCAGACGTGGATTTATCGAAGCTTTGGTCACGTGCTTCCGAACCAACATGCGATCAAGCCAACATGATTCTTCAGTTAGTCAGGGCAGGTAAACCGGCATTCGAGCGTTTCCTTGAAGAACGGGTAGCAGATGCAACAAAGGATGAAACGCGGATAGCGGCTCGAGTCCTTGAGAATTTGCCCCCACAAGATCAGGATGCGATGGTCAACAGACTCAATCGTGAAGCGCCAAAGTCAGTCTTGTTCACCATCATCTCACGTTCAAAATCTGTCGCTGGTATTGGCTGTATCGAAACAGAGCTCAAAAACCCAGATCCCTGCCCAGAAGCGATCCAAGCCGCGGGGCAACTCAAATTGAAATCAATGGAACCTAGGTTGCTTGAGCTTATAGCATCAAACGACCTTGATCTAGTCGCCAACGCGCTCCGAGCCTTTGCGCTCCTCGGTAGCGAAACACCTCTGTCTAGCGCCAAAACCCTCGTTCTGTCGCAGGACTTCACCGTTCGACGTGAAGCCTTTTTACTGCTACTGTTAAAACCAACTTCCGCTTTTGTTGCCGGCGAATTTCTGGCAAAACAAGATGACGAACAATGTAAACGCCTAGGAATTCGGCTCCTTGCGTCTTGTCATCGACCGGAAGCTGACTTAGTGATCGAGAGTTTTCTCAGTGCACCGACCCCGGGCTTGAAGATTGAAGCCATGCTATGTCTTAACAGGCCCTTGTCAGACTCCGCCCTGCGCAAAGTCGGTTCTCTAATGAATGATTCTGATCATCGAGTCCAGCTCGTAGCCTATGGAATGACTGCAAGCGATCAAAAGCCATGAAAATACTGATATACGAATCGGACCTGATTTGGTCAACTCGTCTCAAAAACGCGGTCAAGAGTCTTGGCCACGAGCCGGTTGTCATTGCCAAACCACTTGGTACGGTCGAAACCGCAGGAATCGCAATCATTAACTTGGGATCATCAGCTTTTCAACTTGATTTACTAGTTCAATCGCTGCACGATCAAGGAATAAAGATCATTGCCCATGCCGGCCACAAAGAAAAGCAACTTCATGAATTAGGTCAGACCTTGGGCTGTGACATCCTCGCAACAAACTCGCAAATGGCTCATTCGCTTGAAAAACTGATTTCTGAATCGTTGAACCTTGGCAACTAGAAGTCAAGCGACTCTTGCGAATATAGAACAATACGAGGCGAACCTCGGTCAAACAAGTTGGCTGACTTTTGAAAGGAGAAAGCCTATCGTTGATTTAGGTGATGGGCACTCGTGCCCATCACCGCTTTTTATTTGCCGCTCCATCTATTCAGAGTTGCTTTTAGTGAAATCGAATACTTCCTGTTTTGAAGCATTGTCTTTTTCTCCCGAGGCTCGACAAGCATTCGAATGGAAACTCCTGCTCGAGTTCCTTCAATCGATATCCATCGACCCAAACCTAATATCGAGTGAATGTTAGGACGGAATTTAACACACTCAATATCTGATTTGTTGACCTCAAGCGTTCTGGTTTCTGAAAGAAAGAGAACGCGGTCGTCAAGTAAGCATAAAAAGCCAATATCTTCGTGGGCGTCCAGAGTCCCCGCATAGGTCGGCGTGGCAAAACCAACGAAGTACTTCTCAGAAGGAAGATTGGCGCCGCCAGCAGTCAATTTTCGCTCTAGCTCAGACCGCATCTTGTGGTTATCAAAGAAACCAAAAAGGTTGATTGCGACCCATCCCAAAACGGAACCCACGAGCATTACAACCAAACCAATGCCAAAGACCTGACCAGTTGTCCCAAATTTGTATAGCCCAAAGGCAAAGAAAGGAACCCAGATGAGGGCTGGAATTGCATTCCCCATCAGCTTTCTACGTTGTGACCAGACCGTTGCACCCACGGGGGCATGATACACTCAACTCGATGGCAAAGGATGAGATTCGCGTAATCCGCGCGATTCCTGGGTCCGCAAGCATTGGACCGTTGGTTACAGACTTTTGCCGCAGAGGCGAGGGGGTAATCACCGCGTTTGCCGATTCTCTTCTTCCGATTCTTAAAGATTTTGCAGAAGACTATCCCGATATTCAGATCGAACCGTTTGGGCTATTGGTGTTCAAAACTCTGATCCTCTCTGGCGAAGACGCGCGTCCGATAGCTTCATCTCAACACCGACAAGCGGCCATTGCTCAAGCATGTCGAGAGCTAGATTTCGATTCCCCCTTTTTTGAGACAGCCAAGTTTCCAGGATTGCATGCCGCTCTGACCAAGACCATTCACCAGCTCGATTCTTGGGGTCTCTTTTGGCCACATTTGCGTGAGATTGCTGCGCAAACCTCAGGACGACTTTCTGCCAAGCTGACATCACTTTCAAAGATCGCCGAAGAAAGCGAACGTCTACTGAAAATTCTTGGCAGAGAAACGCATGGACAACACCTTTCAATGGCACTCGAGTCGGTGCCACAGTGGGAGCAGGACGAGATGCGACTACTCGTTTTTGCCGATGCCGAGTTCAGCCCGATGAGACTGAATTGGCTCAAGTGGGCCGCTGATCATGGTGCCAATATCACAATCGTTCTGGCAAGACACGCCACAGACGGAGAAATATTTGAATCGTCAACCTCTGTCGCGGACTACCTGAAAGAGAATGTTGTCGAAATCGGCGAAGGCAATCGTCTGCTGCGCAACCTCTTTTCCTCCACGGTACATGAGGGAGCTGGTATCGAAGTGGAAATATCCAGTTCGGCCGATTTACTGGCAGAGTGTGAGTGGGCTCTCAGAGGATGTCTTGAGCAATCGGGAACAAGCGGAATATACGTTCGTGATCTAGCAAACTATGCCCCATTGCTTGAAGCCGCGGCCCATAGACTGCAAGTTCCTCTTCGCTTGCACCGGCGTTCGCCTTTATTGACAAATGCATTCGCCCGTCTCGTTCTTGGCTTCATCGAGTTTTGCGCATCAAGAGACGTACGCTCGCTCCTTCGACTCTTGCCTTCTTCGTACCTGTCACTTCGAACAGACGAAAAGTTGAAACTTGAAGATGGAATTCGCGAAGCCTATAGACTAAAAGTCCTTCAGTGGGATGAACTCGAACGCTGGTCAGCTTTTCACGCAGAAGAGTTCCCTTGGCTAAAAGCCATCATCGACTGGCGAAAAGAGGCGAAGTCTAAGACTGAAAGCCTGGTGGGGTGGAAAGAGAAAATGGAGAGCCTGGTCGCCATCCTAAAGCCATTTCAGATGACGTTGCAGGAAGGCTACAACATCGACCGAGACATCCGGGCAACCACCACCTTATCGTCGTCATTGGCGAGTGAGGCCTCGATTCAAAATGCAGTGCATCGGTCAGTTTCATTGACACTTGAGGGGTTCGCTATCAAATGTCGAGAAGTATGGTCAGCAGTTGACGTTAGCTTGCCAACGAACGATTCCGGCATTCTTGTTTCCTCAAAGTCAGAGGCGCTAGTTGACGTTGACAGGCTATTCGTTCTTGGAATGCTTGAAGGAGTATTTCCGAAGCGGCGAACCGAAGATCCAATTCTGACTGATTCCGAAAGAGCCGAAATCTCGAAACTAAACTCAGATGCTCCGGAGCTACCGAACTCACATGACGAAGCAGATGCCGAAAGAGACGAGTTTTATCGGGTTTGTGCTGCCGCTCGGTCCAGGATCGTTCTCAGCTATCCTCTCACCGATGAGGGGCGTGACAACATTCCGGCATTCTATCTTGAAGTAGTCAAACAAGCCAGCCCAAACGTCCAAAAAGTCGACCATCCGAGACCCGAATTAACGCCCACGAACCCCATCAGCATTCGAGATGAGACGCTTAAAGTGGCCCTCAATGGTCCGCGTGAATACTCGCTCACGAACGAGCTAATAGACGAAACGATTCTTCGGTGCGCTTCTGTGGATGAGCAGGTTCGCTATACTCCCGATCAGCTTCGCACCGTGATCGAATGTCCCTTCCTCTATACGGCAAAGTACCGTCTCGCAATCCAAACCGAAACATCGCGTTCAAGCTGGACTGGTTTAAATCGTTTACCGGCGAAACTAGGTCTAGCTAAGATCGAGTCATCGGTTGACGCCGAGAATCGACTCTTTGCTTCGCTAGAAAGCGAAATCGATGGTTTGTATGCCGAACTTCCAGAATGGGAGCTAGAGCTTCTTCGCGCAGGCGGACGTCGGCAACTGAAAGAGTGGATGCAACGTGAAGCCGTTGCGCGAGATATTTGGAAGAAAGACCCTGGCGAAACAAAAACGCAGGTTGCCTTCGGTGAAGCTGGACTCAAAGACCGACTACCGGGCGGAGTTGGCCTCACCGGAAGTATTTCTGCATACAGTCGCCTTAAAGGTGCACCGATCACCCACATCTATGGTGGCCCCAATCCTAAATTCGATCTCCTTTCGGAGGCGGATCGACTTTTCTACGGTATCCATCTGCTCTCCTCTTTTGAGCTTGGTAAACCAGTCGGCATTGAAGTAGAAACCTTCGAGGGCGAAAGATGCCTGGTTCTTTTAGGCCGATCTGGTCTATTTGGAATTCAACAGCAAGTCAACAAACGGCTCAGAATCGAAGATTTTGGTGTCGGTGACGAACCGAGCGTGGCCGCAAAAATGTTCTTCGAGCCCATCAAGAAATCACTTAAGAAAGCCGTAACGCGCATCAGCCAGGGAGTGACAGAAACCATCTCAGGGGAACACTGCGAACGATGTCGCTTCGGAGAACTCTGTAGACGTTCTCAAGCTTTTGGAGAATCAGATAGTCCCTTTGGAGTTGACGAGGTGATGGATGTCGACTAATCGTCCCCTCCAATTCTCTCAGGAGCAACTAGAGATCATCAACGCTAACGACAAAACTCTCAATGTCGTTGCAGCGGCTGGCGCAGGAAAAACGCGCGTTTTGGTCCAGAGATACCTGCGCCATGTTCAGAAAGATCTGCTCAGCCCCGATCAAATCCTAACCATCACTTTTACGAAGAAGGCCGCTGCTGAAATGAAGCAACGAATCGTGACGTCTTTGCGCGAAGCCGAGCTATTCGATATGGCTCAGATAGCGGAAACGGGACCGATTCAGACGATTCACTCCTTCTGTGAGCGTCTCCTACGCGAGAACTCTCTTGAGGCAGGTCTAGACCCAAACTTTGAGATCTTAGGGGACAGTAAAACCAGGCAGCTTGCTCTTCAAAGCATTAGAGAAGCTCTCGCAAATTCAGATGACCTTTCCACAGCCGCCGAAGGCGTAATTAGCGAACTCGCTGGAAAGCACACGCGTGGACTGCGTCGATCACCTTACGCACTTCTCGAAGATTCCATTTACACAGTCCTCATGCAGCTGAGGTCGAGCGGAAAATCGAGAGAGCAAATCGGAATCTGGCATCAGAATCCAAGTGCGTTACGCGCGCGATGGGACGAAGTAATAACCTCAGCTATCAAACCCAAAGTGATCGAGGAACTGCGCAGAAGTCCAGAAACAGACTGGATAAAGCAAATGAAGGCTGCCCATAAATCAGTCGGTGAGAAGATTCCTGCTTGGCTGAGCCCAGCCTTCGACGACGAAACAAACGAAGAAGCGCTTTACCAGTCTCTTGGGCTTGTCCAATTAGCAATAGAGGCGTGGTGGCGGTTCGATCAGCATCAGTTCGAACTTCAAGCTCTCGACTTTTCTGAACTCGAGTCACGAGCGGTGCGACTGATGGAACGTAGCGAGGTCACTCGTAATCGCATTCGAGAGCAATACAAAGTTCTGATGATTGACGAAGCTCAAGACGTGAATCCAGTTCAGTATCAACTTCTTGACCGTCTCGGAATTGATAACCAAATGCGCGTTGGAGACCGGCAGCAATCGATCTATGGATTTCGTCAGGCTGACGTAAAGCTCTTCTCTCAACGAATCGAAACCGAAGGTGCCAGAAAGCTCACCAAAAACTATCGTTCTGATGAAGGAATCCTACTCTTCATCGACGATCTTTTCGGAAAGATTTGGTCGCAAGACTATCAACCGATGGTCCCGCTTCCCGATTCGCTCGACATCGAAGATGAACCTATTCGCCCAATCGAAGGAGTCGAACTTTGGCGACATTCAGCAAAGGACCTTGACGTACCCGCACAGAATATTCGACGACTTATCTCGGATGGCACGTCACCCAAAGATATCTGCGTCCTCGTTCGAGACGGGTTTGCCGCAGGGCGTTACTATGACGCCCTCGAAAAGGCGGGCATCGAGAGTCGAATCGCAGGCGGCTCCGATCGGTTTTATACTCGGCTTGAGGTTCGCGACCTAGCTAATACGCTGACAGCCTTAGCCGATCCATTTGATAACTTTGCGATGCTCTGTTGTTTGAGAAGTCCAATGGCTAACCTTAGCTTGGACGCAGTGTTCTCGCTGGCGAAGCAAGAGCAACCGGTTATTCGAGCCCTAGAGAAGTTTATAAGCCCTGTTGAATCTGACCAACCCAAGTTGGCACGATTCCGGACTTGGTTTGAGCCATTGAGCCGCTACGCAGACCGCCTAAGCGCATGGGAGGTTCTGTCTCAGGTGCTGAGCGAATCAGATTATCTGGTTCAAATTGCCACGCGTCCCGACGCTCAACAATTGCTCGCTAATGTTCGAAAGCTGTTGACCCTCGCCACTCAAGAACCAGAGATGGGTCCAAGAGAATATGCAGACCAGATACGAGAGGTTCAAGCATTACAACACAAAGAAGGAGATGCTCCTGCCGGTGCCGAGGATGCAGATGTGGTGACGATCATGACCATCCACAAAGCAAAGGGGCTAGAGTATCCGGTGATTGTTCTCGGGCAAACAGATAAGCCACTACAACCCAAAACCCGTGACTTACTCATCGAATCGCGCCAAGGATTGATTGCGACCAAATATAGCAAAGGCCAGAGCATTTACCATCGGTTTCTCGCCGAAACCGCAAAGGATCGTGGGGTAGAAGAGGAACTCCGTGTCCTTTATGTCGCGCTCACCAGGGCAGAGCGTAAGCTTTGCATCTCTATCGACCCGGAATCCTCGAAAGACACTTTCTCAAGGCGTATCAACAACGCTCTCGGCAAGAACCTTCCTCCTGGAATTATCGTGCGAGACTCGCTAAAACCTAAAACTACTTCGCAAGAAGACTGAGAACATCGTCAGTCGAGAGAGTGTCAACTGGGTCGGCATTAGGATCGAGAATCGACCCTGCAAGCTGTGATTTACGGACTTGCAGGTCGATGATTCTTTCTTCTACAGTGTCCGCCGCAACCAGCTTAAACACAAAGACCTTCTTGTTCTGCCCAATACGGTGAGCGCGATCTGTGGCCTGGTTTTCAACGGCAGGATTCCACCACGGGTCGTAATGAATTACGGTATCCGCAGTAGTCAAGTTCAGCCCAGTACCTCCCGCCCGCAAACTAATCAGGAATAACGGCACTTCCCCACTTTGGAATCGAGTGACAGGCGTCTCCCTATCAACAGTGTCTCCACTAATTCGAACCCACTCTAGGTTTGCCTCTCGTAATCGTTCTTCGATCAGGTCGAGCATACTTGTGAACTGCGAAAAGATCAGAATTCGTCGATCTTCTTGCCTAAGCTCATGCAGCATCTCCAAGAGTCGGTCGAGTTTCACTGATCCGCTTTCCGACTCCGATTTCGTCAGTTTAGGATCACAACAGACCTGCCTCAGCTTCAGCAGAGCATCTAGAACTTCAATTCGACTCTTGGCCAGCCCTTTGCCCGAGAACAACTTGCGAATGCGGTCATCCATCGCTAACCGGATCGACTCATAAAGGTCTCTTTGAGCTCCTTCGAGTTCAATTCGCTCAATCATTTCGGTCTTTTCCGGCAACTCCTTTGCTACAACAGACTTGGTTCTTCGTAAGATGAAGGGTTTTACGCGACTAATAAGCCGTTCCCTAGTTGCCTGATCATTTTCAGCCTCAATTGGCTTTGCGAACTTCTGCTTGAATTCAGAGATGCCACCCAAAAAGCCAGGCATGAGGATGTTGAACTGCGACCAAAGCTCAATCAAATTGTTCTCAATCGGTGTTCCAGTGAGACAGAGTCGATGATGCGCATTCAGTTTTCCGGCAGCTTGTGCGACCGAAGTATTTGAGTTCTTCAAATACTGTGCCTCGTCAAAGACAACCATATGCAGATCGAGGTCTTTAAACAGTTCTACATCTCTTGCTAGCAACGAATAACTAGTGACAATGACATCGATTTCTGCAAATGAATCAGACTCCCGATTTCTCACAAGCCCGTGGTGAACCTTGGCCGATAGATTTGGGGCAAATCGAGAAATCTCGTGTCGCCAGTTTGGAAGGGTGCTCGTTGGAGCTACGATCAGGACCGGTGACTTCATCCGACCAGAAGCCTTTTCGATGCTCACGTGAGCAAGGGTTTGGACCGTCTTACCTAACCCCATGTCGTCGGCTAGTATCCCACCGAACCCGAATCGTCTCAAGAACTGAAGCCACGCGACTCCCTGTTCTTGGTATTTCCTCAATGTCCCGTTAAAGGTATCAGGAAGTTGAACAGGTTCAAGCGAATCAAATCCTCGTAGACTCCTTTTCAGTTCTTCGATATCGCGGGGGAGCTTGAAACCACCTGTTTCGATTGCCGCGAGCATCGCAGTCGGAACTTTCTTCTTTTCCTCCCACTTCTCGACACCACCAAAAAGCTCCGTTAAAACTTCGAGTGCAGGTCGGAGCCGATCTGCACGAATTTCAAGTAACCGACCATCGGGGAGTTGTGGAAATACGCGAATGTCGGCATCAGCACTCTTTTCCAGACCGCCTAACTCTAAGAACTGGCGAACAGCCTCAACCAAGATCGGCTTCATGTCGAGTCTGACGCCATCGACGTCAACCCCTAGTGAAATCGAGAACCAGCTGATACCTTCCTTTTTAAGGTTGAAATCCCAACTGTACTTGTCGTGAGCGACGATTTCGATTGGGGCGTCGGATTCGATCTTCCAACCTTTAGATCGTAAATAGGGCACTGTTTCGCCCAGAAATCGGTACAAAGCCGGGTGACTTTCCCGCTTGGGGCCGTCTACTTCCGAGGAGAACGCGAAGCTTCCGAGCGGGAGGTTGAAATTAAGGGACGAAGGGATGTTCTCCATCGGCACCCAACCACGCTCGACAAGAAACTGACCAGCCTCACGCTCGATATCTGTGTCGCGTTCGATCTGAATTAGTTCCTCTCCAGTCCAGATTGGCTTCGAAAGATCGACCTCAGCATATCGGTAACGAAATGGGTAAGCAACTGGCCCGTAATCAAAAGTGAGATTGGCGATATGAAGTGAGAGTCTAGACTCGGTTTGCGGTTTCTTTGAGACTCCAGAATCTCTTGTCGCATCCTGTTTGGTTATGGTGAGCTTGATCTGAGGAGCATCGCAAATCACGCGCAGATCACTCAACGATTTCGGTAAAGCTGCACTTACTTCGCTGCCGAGCGCCTCTATTCGCCTCCTAACAGCGGCAGATTCTGCGGCACTAATCGTGGGGCCGGCTAAGAACGTCTGGATGAACTCAGCCGATTCGGCAGTTTCAATCACCCCGCACAAATTCAGTTCGGGATCGACATAGTACAGCGGCTCCGTGGGGATGACAACTAGCCCGACGCCAGCCAACCCAGGCGATTGCGAACCATCTGGGTTGGTAGTCCAAGTTGGTTTTGCTTCCCTTGGTTGCCCTAATCTCAAAGGCTCTGATTCGGGATCAGACCAATAGCATCGCCCGGTGGAAATCATCTTGGCAAGATAGATGGAAGCTTCCGCGCCTGAAAGCCGGTATTGGTCTCCTGCGTACCCAACATTGATCGCCGTCTTGTGCAGTCCAAGGCAAATGTTTTTGTCGATTGGCCGTACATAGTTCGGCCACTTGGGACTATACGACCCCGAGACCCTAAACTTGCTCTGAGCACCAAATTTTCCGTCTGGTCCTACTCTGCAAGATACTAACCGAACCGTAATGTGCGTTTTATGGTGGTTCTCAACAGACTCAATGATGTAAATCAGCCTATGTGTAATTTGGTCTGGAAACTCATTAACGGTTGAGTCTGCCACTGCCTCAAGTTCCTTGATCCACTCCACAAGCTCGTGGCTCATTTCCTGAACAGGTGGTTTAGCCGTCTTTCGAAGCTTGTAGAAATCAATAAGGACCGCTGCAACATGCTTACAGTTCTGCTTGACAGGGCACGTGCAGGCGCCCTTGATGCTCCATCCGCGTTTGATCTGCTCAAGAACAATCCGTTGGTTGTATGAGTTACCTTGATTCCCCCGAACCGTTCCAACGAGAGCATCACGATTGAGCATCACCTGCATCACCCTTCCTTCGGCAACATAGACTGCCGCAAGGTTAAGAGTGTCCGTCGTAAAGTAATGCTGGAGCGTTTCGTAGGTTAACGACATCGCCAAACTTTGAGACTACTTGGATAAGTGATCGAAAAGGAAGTGTCGGGACAAAAAACTGATCAAGGCTTAATCTGATTTGTCAAACTACAGATCAAACCATGCAACCCATCTATTGGATAAGCGGCCCTCCCGCAGCAGGAAAAACCACACTTTCGGTCGCCCTGCTCAACCACTTCGACCTTGGATTCCACCTTGAAGTAGACGACATCCGAAATATGGTCAAATCCGGCATGGCAGACTCTGTTCCCTGGACGGAAGAGACTGAGCGGCAGTTTCAGGTGGCAGAAAAGGCGGTCTGTTCAATAGCCTCAACCTACCAAGACAATGGTTTCGCGGTTGTTGTCGATCACTGTCGCAATCTTCCAAGGGTATCCAAGGTCATTGATGAAGGTCTGCCGAATCGACACGTCGTTAAGATTTGCCTGCTACCTGCGCTGGAAGAGAACCTGCAACGAAACTCAAAGCGAACCAACAAATCGTTTGATCCCGAAATCCTTGTCGAAACAATTCGGTTCGTCCATAACCGGATGCGCCAGGAAGTTTCAGATGGATGGCTATTACTAGACAATACTTCGATGTCTACCGAGGAAACAGTCAAGAGAATTCTTGACCATCAAAACTTGTAACGCATTCCCAAACTGATATCGAAAAGCTTGCCGTCGAGATAACGAAGCCAAGGCTCAAAAGTCACGCCTTGACAGACAAAAATGCTTCCAGTGAATCGATAGAAGTCTTTTCTGTCGGGGCTCTGCCGAGTCCACCCGACACTAAATGACTGATATTTCGACGGCGTGGAGGTGAACGAAACGTCAAACAATCCCATGTCTTGAACACCCGCGACATCAGAATTTTTCAGCAACACATATTCAGCTTTAGAAGAAAAGATGCCATTTCTGCGAGAGACATCTAGCCCGTAAGCTTGTTGCCATCCAGCCCGACGACCAGGCGCCTCAAACGACGGTCTCACGAGTCCGAGAGACGTTCCGACCGCCCCAATGTGGTGACCGACAGCGATACTGACCCCGTAAGATTTTCGACCAACACGTCCGGAAACGCCTCGCTGCCATCCATCTCCACCATCGAACAATGCCGCTGCTACCGGCAAACCCTCGACAATCAGATTTGTGTCTGCACGTGCCGCAATCGCACTTTCGTGGATAAACGTGCCTGCGCCGAAGGGTATGTACTGCTTTCCTAGACGCCAAACGCCTTCGTCTTCAACATAGATTTCGTCGAGGAGATCAGCGTCATTGTCACTCGGAATCCGCTCTAATCGTTGAGCCAAATATGCTTTGAGACCGGGCTCCAAGTACAAGGTAAAGCTAAACAAACTTGGCCGACCCAGCGGATCAAATAGCCTAAGCGTTGAATTATGCCCTGTTCGGGACCAGTAGCTGATCGTGAGATCGCCTTTGAAGCGAACGTCAGGAATCTGCGCGAAACTAGCGCAGACCCATAGCCAGACGATCAATACCAGCCCGGTACGAAATTTCATCACGCTCCAACTTTGCTTGATGTGACCTCACGAAGGGCTTGTTCAATCTGAACCTCGGTCTGATCACTCGTCGCCAGGCTCCTTATCTGTACAGTCCCCTTGGATAGTTCGTCACTACCAACGATCAAGGCATATTCGGCACCCGAACGATCAGCCTGCCGAAGTTGTGATTTCAAGCTTCGAACATCAGGATCGGTGGTCACTTTTAGGCCAGCACCGCGAAACTCCCTGGCTAGTCTGAGAACGGTTGTTTCTGCATCTGGCGTTGCGGCGATTGCAAACACATCAGGCTTATAAGCCGAGACTTGCAAACCATTGGCTTCCATCGCAAGCAAGATGCGCTCAATTCCCATGCCGAATCCGACGCTTGGAGTTGCTGAGCCACCGATTGCTTTGATGAGATTGTCATATCGTCCGCCACCGAAAATAGATAAGCCTTCGAGCGAAGGCGAAACTCCCTCAAAGACCGTCTCCGTGTAATAGTCCAGGCCTCGAACGACCATCGGATCGACGATATAACTCACTCCAGCATCAGTCAATAGCTGTTGCAGCTTATCAAATCTGGCTTTCGACTCGTCTTCGAGGAATTCAAGGATGGATGGAACACCAACTAGAGCCTTCTTTGCATCTTCGTCTTTGGAATCAAGAAGCCCAAGGGGGTTCTTGCGAGCTTTGTCTTGCGCTTCAGTCGTCTGGTCTCGTAGCCATGATTCGACGTGCGACAGAATGACTTCTCGATACTTAGCCCTAGCCTCTGACCGACCGATAGAGTTGATTGTCGTGACAAGGTCTGCAACTCCGAGGGACTTTGCTGCGGTAGCTGCAATCTCGATCACTTCTGCATCGGCTTGCACTCCGGTCGCACCTATCAGCTCAATTCCCGCTTGATGAGCTTGGCGAAGTCGTCCGCGACCTGGTCGGTTGTACCGAAAGAACGAAACAAAATAGAAAAGCCTTTGGATAACACCTTGAGGGCAGAGTCCGTGTTCAATGACCGCTCGCATCACGCTCGCCGTTCCCTCGGGCCTGAGCGCGAGATTCCGTCCACCTTTGTCGACGAACTCGTACATCTCCTTCGTAACGATGTCGCTTGTCTCACCGGAAGTTCTGATGAACAGATCTCGATCTTCGAATATTGGAGTGCGAATTTCTCGGTAGCCGTAGCTCGCCGCTAGTGCACCAAACACATGCTCTACATGCTGCCACCGGTTAATGTCGTCGGGCAGAATGTCTGCAGTTCCTCTTGGGGCTTGGTAGGGCATTCCTCTATTGTGGCACCTAAGAGTGATGCATCAGGGCTACGAAGTAACCCTCAAATGTGGCGCAGAGGTTCTGATTTGATGTCACCTCTGATCGAAGAATTAATCTTGCGCTCCCCCGCCGATTAAGTGTTCTTAGAAACTTCTCCCAATCTGCAGGTTCAGGTTGACGGGTTAGAGATCGAAAAGGTTCTGAAACCGGTTCTAGGTATTTCACTGAGTTCTCGCTGATGACTAGGCGCGGAGAAAGCTCAATATCCTTCAGGGCCGAGAACAGCCAGCCCCAGGCGGAAAGAGTCGCCAAATTTGAAATACTGCCACCAAACGCGGTCTGTCGATGATTGAGGTTTGGCGCGAGCGGAGCCTCAATCTCAAAATCTGGCAGACATCGCAAAACCTTGACTTCCATGAAACGCGCAACCGGCATCGCCACATGGAGATATTCAGTAGTCTGCTCGGGTGTCATTTCCTAAATACGAGCCACATAGGTGTACATCAAGAAGAAGTGGCAAATACTGCCGCCCAAAACGAATAGATGCCAGAGATCGTGTGCACTAAACTTGCCGGGGATGAGGTGCGGTTTGTCTAGAGCGTAGATGAGAGCACCGACCGTGTAAATCACACCACCTGCTAAGAGCCAGTTCACCGCGTAACTCGGCCAGTTGCTCGAAATGTAGTCAAGCGCGCCGACGGCCATCCAGCCCATCACAATGTACAAAACCAGGTTAAGAGCCGAAGGAAACTTCTTAAGGAAGATTGTTCCAAGAATTCCGATGGCGGCACACAAACCCTGAAGGCTAAGCAATATCCAACCTACGCGAGGGCCTAATGCCAACACACAAACAGGGACATAGGTGCCAGAAATGAGCAGATATATCCCCATGTGATCGAATTTACGTAGCACCCGAACAATCTTCTCTTGAACGTTCAAGGAGTGATACAAAGCGCTCGCAGTGTACAAGCCGATGAGAGCAAAACCGTAAACGCTAAATGCAATCGTTTTCCGTGTCTCCCCAGCGGACATCGCTAGAAGAATCACTATTCCTAGGAGCGAAAGTGCGACACCTACCCAATGCGATAGACCACAAAACGGCTCTTTGATTTTTCTTAGCATCTGCTCATAGTGTACAGGTATCTACACTGAAACCTTAAGATAGGGACTAACGACTTCTACGAGGCGATGATCCCGCCAGCGACGACAGTTTGACCGCGATAAGCCACCGCTATCTGTCCTGGCGTTACTGCTCGGACGGGCTTCTTGAAAACCAATCTTGGGCGATCACCACCGATCAGTTTCGCTGGCTGAGCAGACATGTTATATCGAATCTTAGCTAGAACATTCTCTTCTGGGGATTCCGGTTCAAGCCAGTGCAAGTCACTTAGCGCCACTTCATTTTCAAGCAATGCTTCAGAGTCACCTACCGTCACTTTGCTACTCGCCGGGTCTAGTTTTAAAACAAACAATGGCTTTCTCGCCGAGACGCCAATTCCCTTTCGTTGCCCAATCGTAAAGGAGGCGATTCCGTCGTGTTCGCCAACGACTCGTCCGTCCTTGTCTACGATTTCACCTTTGTTAAAGATCTCGGGTCTCGCTTTCCTTAGGAATTCGCTGTAGCCGCCCGCTTCGCTCACAAAACAGATTTCCTGTGAGTCGGGTTTGTCTGCTAGATGGAGTCCGAGAGACTTTGCGAGATCGCGAACATAGGCTTTACTTGGCATTTCTCCCATGGGGAATAAGGTGTGCCTGAGCTGATCCTGACCAAGCATGTAAAGCACGTAACTCTGGTCCTTATCTTGAGCTCGCGACTTCATCAATCGATATCGCTCTTCAACTTGGCGAATTCTGGCGTAGTGCCCAGTAACCAGTTTATCGCAACCGAGTTCATGCATTTTCTGCAGGAGGATCTCAAACTTGACGTGTCGGTTACATTGAACACAAGGATTTGGAGTTCGTCCCGCCGCATATTCGTTCACAAAGTTCTCGATGACCGACTGACGAAATTCCTCACGGAAGTTCATCACGTAATGCGGGATATCCAGCACTCGCGCTACTCGGCGCGCGTCTTCGACAGCGCCAAGCGAGCAACACCCGGCATGACGAGGATCAGTCTGACTTTCCTGCCAGATCTGCATTGTAAGCCCAATAACGTTGAAGCCGCGCTTTTTCATGAGCGCGGCCGCAACGCTACTGTCAACGCCGCCAGACATGGCGACCAAGACAGTCGGTTTATTTGCCATTGATAACGGCTTGAACCTCTTTTGAATCTAGATATTCTTTCATTCCACTCGCAGTAAACGCCTTTGGATCTTTGCCAGGAACCAGAACCATGAAGGTCGGTGTTCCCTGAATGCCGATCGCATTCGCAGCGTTTAGGTCACGAGTTACTACGTCGTAAATGGGGTCTTTGTCGTTTTGAATATGCTTTTGGAGGTCTTCTGTATCGAGTCCAACCTTCTTTGCGGCATCAAGCAAGATCTGTGTATCTTCGATAATCGTGCCGTTGCCAGCCGCCATCGAAGTCTCCAAGAACTCCCAGAACTTGCCTTTTGTCGCTGCATATTCGGCCATTGTCGCCGCCAAAGAACCAAGTTTGTGCATTTGAAGCGGAAAGTGCCGGTAAACCAACCGGATGCGCCCTCGATTGTTACGAACAAGGTCTTTAACCAGGGGCGAAGTTTTCTGACATGTTGGGCAACAAATATCTGCAAACTCGATGATCGTCACAGGAGCGGTTTCACTACCGAAGATATGGGCATCCTTCGGAACTAGATCGACCTTCTTTGCAATATCTGGCGGGACATAAGCGGCAATCTTTTGAGAAGAAGAAGAGCTAAATCCCATTGCTAGCGCAGCCACAATCGAGACAACAGCCAAGGCTCCAATGAGTGCGTAGTCCTTCTTAACGACAGTTTCTTCTTCTTCACCCATGTCATCTACGGCAGAAGTCAACAGGGCATAGAAGATCAAAGTGATCGTCATCGTCACAGCTGAAGCAAGACAGTAGATGCAGGTGGCATGAATCACGGCGAGTGCATAAACCTGCAAACCGATACTGATGATCGTGCCTAATGCTGCCGCAACATATCCAAGTGTCGTAGTAAGAGCTGATTTCTTGAACCCGTAGAGTGACCTCGAAATCGCAAATCCTGCAAAAGCAATATAAGCAACCAGTCCAAATGCGGCGGTCGGCACTCCATTTTTACCGCCAACGACCGAGCTCGGGTGATTCGCGATGATGTCGCACCCTTTTGCTGGGCCGCACGGCAATGAAACACCGAGGACTTTTTCGAGAGTCAGCACGCCCGCGAGAAAAACGCCAACGAATGCTAGAAAGAGCAATATGCGATTGTAGGTGATCGCCTTCACAGGAGCATTATACGGTTCCGACATGAATTGATGCCTTACGACACGGGTCGCAACAGCATAAACGGCAAGGAAAGGGCCACAGTTCCGGTCTACAGAAAACTCGCAAAGGTTCTTTCAGCAAATCAACGGGTAAAGCTGATATCGAAACATTTTCCAGGGTTTTCGGCAGTCAAATGGGCATCAACCGACTCAACTCGTCCGGGTCCAAGCTTGAGTGCTGCAACAAAGTCATAGAGAATTTCATCAGATAAATGTCCGGCAATGATTTCTACCGTCCTCTCTCTTGAATTCCAGACTTCTCCCACAATTTCACGATCTATCGCCAAGTCACACACATAGGCACGAAATCCGACACCTTGAACTCGACCAAGGACGCTTATTCTGAGCACTGTCATCTCCCATAATCATGACGTAATGGCTTCGAACTGGCTCGATAATGGGGGTGCCTTTTGGCTGATTGGATTTGCTTGGTGCACTGCGGCACTTTTCTTCTACATTGCCAGTATCAGGCTTGGCAAATTCAAGGGAGCAGAAACTGACGGTTGCCTCATCTCCGTGCTATGCGAAATGTGCGTTCTGATCGGTGGTGCAAGCGGCTTGCTCATCCCAGGAAGAGCGTCATTATGGGCATCTATCATCGGTTGCATTGCCCTCCCAGCCGCAGCACTTAGTCTTTGGTCTCGAAAAACTGCTCCGCGAAGGTAGCATAGCTACATGCCGAAGAAGATAGCGGTCCTTGCTGGAGATGGTATTGGACCTGAGGTTATCGCCGAAGCCATCAAAGTGTTGAACGCAACTGGCGTCAACTTTGAATATGAACATGCGCTCATTGGGGGCGCAGCATATGATGATTGCGGTAATCCGTTACCAAGCTCTACGCTTGAACTATGCAAGAAGTCTCACGCCGTTCTTTTAGGCGCGGTTGGCGGTCCGAAGTGGGACACGATCCAACCGATATCTCTTCGGCCGGAAGTAGGAGCCTTATTACCGCTCCGTAGCGGGCTCAATCTGTTCGCGAATGTTCGACCAGCTAAGACTCTCAGGCCCTTACTCATGGCAAGTCCCCTCAAGAGTTCTAGGGGTCTTGTTGATTTAGTCGTCGTTCGAGAATTGACCGGCGGAATCTATTTCGGTCAACCAAGAGAAAGACGCGAAAACGGAACCGTTGCAGTCGATACTTGCATATACTCGAAAGCCGAAATCGAACGAATTGCCGCTCAAGCTTTTGTAATTGCAAGACAGAGAAGACACGAGATTGTAAGTGTTGATAAGGCAAACGTTCTTGAGACCTCGCGACTCTGGAGGGAAACCGTCACTGCGATGAGCGCTGATAATCCCGATGTCAAGGTCAGTCATATGCTGATTGATAACTGCGCAATGCAACTCGTTAGAGACCCAAGTCAGTTCGACGTGATCTTGACTGAGAATATGTTCGGCGACATTCTATCGGACGAAGCGTCGATGATAACAGGCTCGCTCGGTCTTTTGCCTTCTGCAAGCCTCAGCGAAAAGAGAAATGACGACTGCCTCTTTGGCTTGTACGAACCGGTTCACGGATCAGCACCTGACATCGCCGGACAGGGACGAGCTAACCCATTAGCGGCGATACTTTCAGCAGCGCTGATGCTTCGATACACATTTAACGACGACCGAAATGCCACACGCATAGAAAACGCTGTCGAGCACGCTCTGGAAGCTGGTCTTCGAACCGCTGACATCTATGAGAAGGGTTGCAAACTCGTCTCCACTTCCGATATGGGCGATGCGATAGCCTTTAAGGTAGACGACGCCGCTTCATAATTACGCCTATGCTCACTTCGGTGTGGGTCCATCGGGGACGGCATGAGCTGATTCCCATCGTCAAAATGCTCTTCGAGGAATACCAAGAAGAGCTTGACATTGACTTGTGCTTTCAAGGCTTCGAAGAAGAGTTGCGAAATCTTCCTGGCAAGTATGGACCGCCGAAAGGAGCGCTTCTTCTCATTCTTGATGGTTCTGCTCCGGTTGGCTGCGGAGCTTTGAAGGATCTTGGCGACTCTGTTTGCGAGTTGAAACGAATCTACGTTCGCCCTCAATATCGCAACGTTGGAGTGGGGAAAGACATTACTCTTACCCTGCTTGAACATGCCGATTCTCTCCGCTATACAACCGCACGGCTTGATTCATTGAAACGGCTCGTGGCAGCCATTCGACTTTATGAAAGGCTCGGATTTCGATTAACCGAGCCGTATAATCACAATCCCGAGCCTGACGTTGTCTATATGGAGCGGCCAGTTCGGTTAACTTCGTCGTAGCCAAACGAGCATGCTATTAGCGCCTCGGTTGTTCCAAGCGAAATATGGAATCAAGGAGACACTAACCGACTCGACCGAAGTTGAGCCTAATGGTCGATAGAGTTCGCCGAGTTCTTCTTCAAGTTCGCGTACTCCCTCTACCTTGAGCGCCACAATGCCTGGAAGTCCGTCAGCAGTCGTTTTTTCGATTTCAGCCTCGCTGTCGATGGCGAGAAGTTGAGGCGCAAAACCAAGATCCTTTTCTTCGGCACAATACACAACTGGCCCGAGCGTCAGCGCGGTGCGTCCGAGGTCGTCTCGTACTCGTGGATCAGCCTCAACCCAAGTTGGCTCAGTCTCCAAGTCGATTGTAAGCACTTCACCTTTCGTCCAGACGCGGTTGTAAACGGCATAACCGTCCTCGTATTCAGCCGGATTTTCCAGCCCAGGTAGTTCAGCGTTCACTTCGATAGCCCAGTCTGGTATTCGAACCCTAAGCGCGAAGGTCGTTGGCTTCTCTGGGAAGACTTGAATCTGGTATTTACCATTCCACGGATAGCCACCGGTGATCTCGAAGCGAACCTTCGTTCCATTTAGGGTGACTTCCCCGCTCATGTCGGCGGGAATGTGAATATACAGATCACTTTCTGAGGCACCGGCTAGATAGCTACCCACGTTGCCAATCAGACGAGCAATGTTGGGAGGGCAGCAAGCACAGGTGAACCACGGAACCCTTGCATGTTGTCCCCGGCTTTCCAGTGGATTGTCGTAATAGAAGCTGGTTCCATCGAGTGAAATTCCGCTGATTGTTCCGTTGTATAAAGCGCGCTCGATGACTTCAACATAATCACCGTTCCCGGTCATCTCAAGCATTTAGTGTCCCCAAAACACGAGGCCACATGCCGCACAAGTTTCGGCGTAAGCGCTCATGTTCGGTAAATCAAAATCGGTCGTAAATCCTTCGTTCTTCGAACTTGGGCCAATTCCACCCGTCACATACATTCTCTTTTGAACAAGATTGTTCCAGCACCGAGTCAATGCTTCTTCGAGTTGGGCATCCTCAAGTCCGTCGGCGAGGTCAGCAGCGGCAATGTATAAGTACATCGCTCGCACAGCGTGTCCAACTACATCATCGTGTTCGCGAATGGGTTTGTGATCTTGGTTGTACTCTCCTGAGTATTCGCCTTCATTCAGCAACAAAGTGTTCATCCAGGGCGAAATCGCCAAAATCTCTGGATCCATCATTTCAGCTCCGAGGGGACTTGGTCTATGCCCTCGCATTTCAACCATCCATCGCGCAAACTCGCGGTATTTCTTGTCGCCCGTAGCGTTTGAAAGCCTAATGAGAGCTAACTCGATCTCTTCGTGACCGCAATACCCCAGACGCTTGCCCGGGCCTAAGATGGACATGAGGTGGTCAGCAAACTTAATCGAAACTTCGAGCAAGCGCCTGTCGCCAAGACAACAAAAGAGCGCATCTGCGGCTTCCATCAGGTGACCAGCGCAGTACATTTCATGCATCGCATTCAGATTGCGAAGCTTGTCATTCGGATGATCTAGTTGGAAGTAAGTGTTGAGATAGCCCGATTCTTCTTGAGCTGCTTGGATAAGCTCGATAGCCTCATCAATCATCGGTTGAAGCTTTGACTTAGCAGAGATATTCTCTGATCCAGCGATCGCGTAGGCGCAGGCTTCTAGCCATTTATAAATGTCGCTGTCGTTGAAGAACAGACCCTGAAAACCACCTGTTTCTTTGTTTACGACGCGGCGAAAATTCTCTAATCGCCCGGTGTCTATAATCTGCTTATATTCGGCTGGCAACGTTTGTTCAATGAGAACTGTCTGCCACCGTGACCAGAACGGATCCGTGATTTTCAGTTTCTTAATCGGCAAACTGCGCATACGTCGTCGAAATGACATTGCGCAAGCTTACCGATTGACAAACTAAGGTCGAACCTCTTCTTTCTTATCATGCTCTTTCATTAGCGTTTTCAGCTTCTCTTTCTGTTCCGCTGTGAGCAGATTCAACACTCCATCGCGGACCTGCTTCATAATGCCTCTGATTTCCTCGGTCTTTTGCTCTTGGGACAGAGAGCTACTTCGTACCTTCATGATATTTCTCCGCCCGTCGTTAACAACCTGTTTGATGCTCTTCTTCTGAGAATCGGAAAGGTTCAGTTGTTGCAAAACGAGCGTTAGCTTTCCAGCATGGCGTGCTCTCAATTGTTCAAGGTTTCCTCGACCAAAGGTTGGCTCACCTTGAGATGTTTGAGCTGCTCCGTAAGTCATGAGAACCCCTGCCAAAGTGATGGTGGAAATGGCTTTGCAATAAAACATATTCATTCGTTTTCCTTTCGGTTTTTCTTCGGCGCGCAACCGCGACAACATTAGGAACGGACGCTCATGCTCCTAAAATGTTCACTTTCACTCAGACGTAAGACAGTTTGAATGCATTCGTGCGAAGGATGCTAGACAAACAACGTAGAAGCCGCTTGATAATGCGAACACTGTGTTGGCTCCGCCGCGATTTAAGGCTTAGAGATAACTCAGCTTTAGAACTAGCTACTTCGATAGGACAACAATCCGCGGTCCTCTTTGTGTTCGATACTTGCATTCTGTCAGCCTTACGAAACAAGTTGGACAGGCGGGTCGACTTCATCTACAAATCACTTGTCGAACTTGATCATGAGCTCAAAAAATTGGGATCGCAGCTAATCGTCAGAATTGGAGATCCGATTAGAGAAATCCCCTTTGTAGCCAGTCAACTAGGAATTGCTAAGGTCTTTTGCAGTCAAGATTACGAGGAATATGCCGTTCAGCGGGACGACCAAGTTCGATCAAAACTCGACTCTTTTGGCATCGAGTTTCATCCGGTCAAAGATCATGTCATTTTTGACGGCAACGAAATTGCGACACAATCAGGCACTCCGTTTACGGTCTACACTCCTTTTTCCCGCGCATGGCGCAATAGATTCTCGCAGGCAGACTATTGTTCAGAGCGGGCGCCTAACCTCGATAACCTTCTACCTCGATCCGTTGTCGAATCGGCGTCATGCAAGTGGGGTCTTTCCGAGATTGGTTTTGAGCCGACCGATTTGCAGATGACCGCCGGTGAGCTTGGAGCCATGAGTCGGCTGAGCGCATTCCTCCCCAAAATGTCTCGATACAAACAAGATCGTGACTTCCCGGCTATTGATGGATGTAGTTCCCTTTCGACTGACCTCCGATTTGGAACCATTTCGGTTAGGGAATGTGTTCGTAACGCAATAGAACTTGGTCCAGATGGGGAAACTTGGCTAAATGAGTTGATCTGGCGGGAATTCTTCCACCACATCTTAGTGAACTTTCCAGTCGTCACTTCCGAGCCTTTCCGACCCCAATTTCGAAACCTTGTTTGGCCAGGTGAAAAAGACCATTTTGATAAGTGGCGCAACGGACATACTGGCTTCCCAATCGTGGATGCTGCAATGAGATGTCTCAATGCAACGGGACTGATGCCAAACCGTCTCAGAATGGTTGTCGCATCTTTTCTTACCAAAGACTTGTTAATTGACTACCGATGGGGCGAGGCTTACTTTGCCGAAATGCTCTTAGATTTCGACTTGGCTTCGAACAACGGCAATTGGCAATGGTCTTCGTCTACAGGCTGCGATGCTCAACCGACTTTTCGCATTTTTAACCCTATCCTTCAGAGTCAGAAGTTTGACCCAAAAGGTCAGTTCATTCGACAATGGGTTCCCGAACTATCCCGTCTGTCCGATGATCTCATCCACTTTCCTGCCGCGAACAGAAGCGCTTGCCTATTCGAAGGAGTTGAACTCGGCGTGGATTATCCTGAACCGATAGTGGATCACGCCGTCCAACGAGTTAAGGCGCTGGAGCTACTTAAGAGTTGCTCCAGCTAATATTGCCGGGTTGAAGTTAGGCCTTCAGCTTTGCTATCGCTGCATCCAATACTGGATCAACCTTGTCGGTTGCTGGCTCGGTGACAACGATATCGGGCTTAATCGGGTTCTTTTCCAGCCGAACTCCTTTCGCAGTGACATAGTCACTAATTGGATACTGGACCTCGAATCCCGCCGGAAGCTTTCTATACACAGACGCAAGAACCGCTCCCCGAGACTCCTGCCCAACGACGAGTGAGCCAAGATTTTCCTTCAGAGCCCAAGCGCAGATCTCACTTGCACTAGCGGACCCTTTATTCACCAAGACTGCAATCTTGCCGCTGAAAGGTGGAACATTGCCCTTTTTCGTCCTGTAGCTGTTCTTTGCCGATTTAGCCAGTTCATTCACATCAACCGATGCCTGACCGCCGTGTGCATCGGCATAGGCTTCTGAGGTCGATTTGTAGATAAATGTGCCAATGACAGTATTGTCTGGCATCAAAAGGCTCAACAAGTGCTGAAGATTGTTGATTGCTCCCCCACCGTTTGACCGTAAATCGAGAACCAAAAACTTAGCCTTCGCAGCTTCACTAATCAATGTTTCGATATTATCTTTGTTATATCCACGAGTGAAGCTATGGATCTTGACCAAGGCTGTGTCTTCTGTTGGCCAAGTGACCGTATCTGGACGAACAGTGGAATAAGTGTCTCGCTTAACCTTAAGCTCGCGTTCTGCCCCTTCTTTTGGCTTCACTTTGATCGAAACTTCGGTGTCCTTTTCGCCCTGAAGAAGATCGGCACCCGATGCAGCGGCCCCCTCGATGGTTGTGATCGTATCGCCAACCTTCAATGAAGCTTTATCCGCTGGACTATCGGGAAAAACATAAGTGATGACCAACCCGGCCTCTTCGCTTCGAACGCTGACACCGATGCCTACGCTCGACACTCGAACTCTGGCTAGAGCTGCCCTCGGAGCGGAAAAACGAATATGGCTGATCCCAAAATCCTTAAGCGCAGCATTTACCTCGCGAACAAAGGAGGCTTCTGTCTTTGATTCGTCTACCGCTTCTTGATGTTTCTTGAGGAATTCCGGCCATTTGTTTAGGTCAACGCCGGGGACGAAAGCACGCGTAGTGATCGTTTGGCCGAGAGCATCCAAAATCTCCTTTTTAAGCTCAGGAGTTAATGTGTATGACGAAGCAGGCGATGCCGGCCCAGTAACAAACGGGTTATTGTCCTTCTTTTCAGGAGCCGATGCGGGTTGAGCAAACCCAACAGACCACAACATCCCAAAAGCAAGGCAATAACGTGAAACATAACCACGAAAAGGCATGATAGCAATGTTACGACGATTCAGAACGTTGAGAGTTCAGAACTTACTAGTTAATGAAACACCTAAAAGCGTGTCTTGGTTTTGAAATAACATCCGAATTCCGAGTGCGGGGATTGGGCGCACTTCGAAGCCGCTAGAAAATCTGAGACCGTTGTGCTCGAACATCACTCGAAATTCCTTACTAAAAGGGATCGAGGTTCCAACAAAACCGAAAGCTGGACCCTTGAGGTAAAAGCCGATCGTTGT
Organism: Chthonomonas sp. UBA1950; assembly: GCA_002336105.1. Classification (GTDB taxonomy): domain Bacteria; phylum Armatimonadota; class Fimbriimonadia; order Fimbriimonadales; family Fimbriimonadaceae; genus Fimbriimonas. The sequence continues at coordinate 112,874 of DDEQ01000034.1, forward strand.
GTCCGAATAGAACTCGCCGTTTATTGTTTCCGCGATATCTCTGAAAGTAGCGGCAAAGTACACGCGTCTGCCGTCCGCTGTTCGGTTGGCTACGTCTTGTACACCTACTGCCAATCCAGGGGTTAATCCAGGAATGGGTGAGATATGGTTATAAGCAAAATCAAAAGTGGTAACCGCCTTTGTCGCGTCAAATCTCTCGGTCCGCAGTTCGCAATCAAATGATTTGCCAATTCCGAGTCCAAAGTAGTTGTATTGAGTTCTAGACCGACTCGTCTCAGAAACATTCTCGATCCTAAAAGTCTCGTAGGCGAGCTTTCTTCCTGTCGGAATCGTGATCAACCGGTCCGCTTGCGACGTCGCCGCGACAAGCAGAGTAATAGGAAGAAGCCATTTACGCACCGCGAGAGAATACCAAAAGTCGAATACCGAAGCTGGACCAGAAACAGGTTTATCGCGTAAACAGCCCGAAAGCGTGAACTTATGCGGTTGGTTGATTCACTAGAATTAACTTTTCATCAATATCTCGCAACGTATCCTGGCTAACTTTTAGTTGCAAAGTGGAAGGAACCGGTACGCTTATAACCATATGTCATTGCTGAGCGCGAAAATCGGTGCAAATGCCCCTGAAGTCTTCAATACCGTCATCGAGATCCCAAGAGGCAGCTCGAACAAGTATGAAGTCAACGAGGAAGATGGTCTGATCTACCTAGATCGCGTGCTTTATTCTCCACTGTTCTATCCGTTCGACTACGGCTATATCCCTCAGACACGATATCTGGATGGCGACCCGCTCGACGTTCTTGTCATTCTCTCGCATCCGACATTTCCGGGTTGCATCATCGAGGCGAGCGCCATTGGCGTGATGCGGATGTCTGACGAGAAAGGTCCGGACGAGAAAATCCTTGCCGTAGCTAAGAAAGACCCAAGATTTGGTTATCGAGATTCCCTCCACCAGCTCAATGAGCACACTCTCAAAGAGATCACCCACTTTTTTGAGGTTTACAAGCAGCTTGAAGAGAAGTCTGTTGAGATCGAAGGCTGGTATGGCCGAGATATGGCAGTTCAACTCATCGAAACCTATCGAACTGATAGGCAAAGTTAAAGGAGTGGTAGCCCGGACGGGACTTGAACCCGCGACCTCCGCCTTGAAAGGGCGGCATCCTAACCACTAGACGACCGGGCCAGACAGAGAGATATTATGACTGATCTGTCGACGAGAAATCACAGCCCCGACCACAAAGATTGTGGTCGGGGCTGTTTTTTTGAGCTAACGCTTGGGAACCAAGACTGCACTGCCATAAGGCTGCATTACAAGACCGTTTGAAACTTCGGCGCCATCAACCAAGTTCGTCCAATTACCATCAAGATCGAACGGAGTCAATGTTGAGTTTAGGTTTATGGCTATCAATGCGTTACCACGTTTTTGAACGTTAACTCCCTTGGGGATTTCTTCAACAGCACGTTGTAAACCTGTTTCGCTGATCAAGTTGTTTACAACATCGTTCGTCAGCGCCCCAGTTGAACGCGATGCAACGAAGATCGCCTTTCCTGCACCAACGTTGTTCACTGTTATGGCAGGTTGTCCAGAGTAATAATCCTCGCCGTAAACAGCAACGGCTTCAGCACCTTCTAGATGAATGATTTCTGCGTAATGCTGGCACTTATAGCTTTGGCATAGTCCTAACGCGTTTGCGTCAGGCAGGATGGTTTGTGCGGTGTTGTCAAGCAAAATGTCCATCTCTTCAGCCCAGATTCCCAGTAGCTTTCTGAGCGGTCCAGGGAAACCTGTCGTGTACGCAAGTGTTGTTTCGTCAACCCAACCCGATAAATAGGTCGTAACAAAAACTCCGCCTTCTTCGACGAACTTGGTCACTCGATCGGCGAAACCGTCGCGGATCATGTAGCTCATCGGAGCAATTACAAGTTTGTAACCGCTCAGATCGCCGGTTTGGTCGATGATGTGAGTCGCTACACCAGCCTCCCAAAGCGGACGGTACCACTCGATACAAGTCTGCTCGTAGTCTTTGTTAGCATTTCTCGGCCCAGCAGCGCCGTCAATTGCCCACCGGTTTGGCCAGTCAAAAACCACCGCTGCCGACGCTGGTTCGACGACTCCGATCAGTTCTTTAATGTCAACAAGAGTTTTTCCTAGCTTCGTTACCTCTCTGAATACTCGGTTGTTCTCGTCTCCCGTGTGGTCAACAAAGGCGCCGTGATGCTGTTCACAACTACCTCTTCCCTTTCTAAACTGAAAATGAAGTACTGCATCCGAACCATGAGCAACGGCTTGAAGGCCAGTCAGCATATGCATGTCGTTTCGCTTAGGACGACAATGTGCCTGCCAGTTGGTCACGCTTGGCGTGCATTCCATAAGCAACCAAGGGCGGTCGGGCTTCATCGCCCGATACTGATCGTGGACAAACGCAGTGCTTACCGCGACATGCGTATCGTCATGTTGGTGCCACTGTGGGTAGGCGTCCCATGAAATGACGTCTAGGCGCTTAGCAAGTTCCCAGTAGTCATAGTCATTGAACAGTGTCATGAAATTCGCGGTAACAGGTTTATCTGGGCTAATTCGTCGGATCGGCGCACATTCAACCTCGATGAAATCAGCGACTTGCTCGGTCATAAATCGCCGCCAATCAACGAGCATGCCGTTGACAGTGCCATCAATGCTTTGCACCTGCGACCAGTCTGTAAACGTGTGACTCCAGAAGTTGCACCACCAAGACTCGTTAAGTTGATCGAGCGTCCCGTATTTTTTCTGGAGCCATGATCGAAACTCTGCCATACAGAGGTCGCAATAGCAATAGCCACCGTACTCATTCGAGATGTGCCACATCAGGAGGGCCGGATGGTCCTTGTACCGCTCAGCCAACAAGGTGTTCATCTGAGTGACCTTCTCGCGATACACTGGCGATGTCATGCAGTGGTTGTGGCGACCGCCTTGTCCTTCGCGCCGTCCTTCGCTGTCGACTCGGCGAATCTCTTCATACTTGTAGGCCATCCAGTTTGGCTTTGCTCCACTTGGAGTCGCGAGGATCACTTTTTGGCCATTCTTGTGCAGCGAATCCATTCGCTCGTCCATCCAATCGAAGTTAAACTTCCCTTCTTCTGGTTCAAGCGTTGCCCAAGCAAATATGCCCAAGCTCACTGCGTTCGTGTGACTCAACGTCATTAACCGAAGATCTTCTTGCAGAACGTCGGGATATTTCAACCACTGGTCCGGATTGTAGTCTCCACCAAATAAGAACGCGTCTAGATTGAGTCGCGGATTCGCCATTTCACGAAGATAACAGATTGGTAGCGACGGTTGCCACGATGACAATTGCGGCTTTTAGGCCGCTTCACCGTACCTTTCCAGCATCGTCACGATCTCAGGGTCATACCTTCCGCTATCTAGAATAAGTGACCGACCACCGTCTACATCGAGTGCAAGCAAAACATCAAGGGCACGGGCCAACAATGGGATCTTGGCGTTCCCCATTGGTTTTGGCCCCTGACCGTCGTATCTCTCTCCGAGTCTCATCAGCGACGGCAACAAAAGTCTGAACTCACTTGCTGATTCCATAGCTTCGAGTTCAACACGATCATCGCATTGGGCTGCTCTCTGGTAGGTAGGGGCGATCAAGATCAAGGCCTCCAGGATCGAACGCTGCGATTCGCTGAGTCGTAGCGATTCGGACAGCCATTCCAGTTCCTTTCGAAGTCTCTCTAGACGAGCTTCACTTTCTTTCCACTCGATAGGGTGGACCCACCCTTTGAGGGCGTCAAGTGACACTACATTTCGTCTTGGCGATGGTTCGTAACCGCCATCGCTCATGACGACTCGGTTTCGGCCTCCTCGTTTCGCCTCGTAGAGGGCGTTGTCGGCCGCCTTTAACAGGGCTGAACCTTCAGAGGACGTATGAGGGTAAGTGGCGCACCCGAGACTCACGGTGACGTGAGTCATTCGCCCCGAACGGGTCACGAAAGGTGAATCTTCCACCTTCTGCCGAATTCTCTCGGCAACCGAAAGAGTTCCATCCGGACCGCTACCAGGCATGATGACGGTGAATTCTTCGCCGCCATATCTAGCTGCCATGTCATAGGGCCGTAAACATCCTTTGATCGCCTCGGCAACCAGTTTGAGGACTTCGTCGCCTGCATCATGCCCTTCTTCTTCGTTGAACGACCTAAAATGATCGACGTCAAGCATGATCAAACCGAGCCCTTGCCCCGTTCGTTCTGCTTCGCTCATTCGCTGGTGTAAAAACTCGTGAAGCGATCGATGGTTTGATAAACCCGTGAGTGCATCATGGGACGCGAGTCTTTCGAAGTTCTCGAACAACATGGCGCCGTTAAGAGTAAGCGCCAGGTGTTCAGCCACAGTGACGAAGAGTTCCTCGTTTTCCTCAAAGTGCTGATCGTCTTCCCTGCCGACCAGTTCCAGAACGCCGAGCAGTTTGTCAGAGATGACTAACGGATGAACACTCATTCCGCCGGGCTTCAAATAGCAAAACTTTGCCTCAAGATTCGAGGTCAATACGTGCGAGCTAACGTTGGAAACATTGAATGGTTGTCTCGTCGCCGAAACAAGTTCTGCTGCACATCCTGGTGAATGCGACTCGCACGCTAGCCAATTCAGCGCTTGCGAACCTAGTCGATTAGCCCCGACACTTGCGGCAAGCTTCAAAGCACTGTCTTCGGGATTTACCGTCCACAAAAGAACGGCTGCTAACTCTGTCGCAGACGCAATTTCGTGGGCCGCAGCAACGCACATGGGCAGCATGTTTTGGTTCATGCTGAGTGCTTTGCCAAGACGCTTGAGCGCGTTCGCAGTTCTCCAACTTTTGCTAGCCTGCTTCTTAGCCGTTTTCTCCTCAAGGGCATTCACGATGAGGACAAAGACATCCGACGTGCCTTCGATAGCCATGCCGCTACTAAAATAGCGGTAACCGTCAAGATAAAGCGCCCCATGACTCCCCTGATAGCTCCCTTCCAGAAGTGCTCCAATTGGAGATTCCAAGACGCTTGAGTGAGCTTTGAAGTAGGCGATTCGACGAGCAAGGCCCCATGTTGCTTTTGGATACCCTAGAGGATCCAAAATAGCGACCCCAATCCCCTCGGGATCTAGAGACGCAAGAAAACCTGGATTAGGAAGGTCCAGAACAAGACTTCCTCCCCCCTCAATTGGCATAGATAGCGGAAACCCCTGGCCACCATCTTTCCTACGATCCTCGATCGTTCGGATGCCAAATTCTCTTAATTGCTCGAGGAGCACCTCGATTTTCGCGTAATCGCCCACTCATTCATGTTTATCGGCGAACGAATCGTTCAACCTAACGTTATAAACAAACAAGTCGCCATATTGTTCGAAAAAACAACTATGGTTACGAGGTTGCCCACACACATGAAAGTTGGAAGATATTGGGTAGTGTCTGCCGTTGTTGGCTTCGTCCTGGCAGGCTGTGGTGGTAGTGGCGGCGGCGGAACTTCTGGCGCAACCCTGACATATAATACGGACTGGACTGGCGCGCCCGGAGATGCAGTCGAGACAGTTACGATTTACAACGGCGCAAATGTCCAGGTTGCCCAACAAGCTCTGACAAGTGCTCTGGGGTCTACGCTTAACTTTCGCGGCCTACCGTCTGGAAGTCTGCATGTTAAAGCCGTCATGACGAGTGGTTCTACCGAGTTAGGACGAGTCGAAACGAATGTCTCATCTAGCCCGTTCATGACGCTTAACACGGTCTACACAGGAACGACAGCAAACGTCACTGTCACCCCATCGAATACAACCGTAGCAATTGATGGATCCGTACAGCTATCGGCCTCATCGTTAACAAGCGCAGATTTTTACATTTTCAAAAAAAGCTCCGATTACTCTTGGTCGATCTCCGGTTCGGCTGCCACGTTAAATTCATCGACAGGAGTTGTGACTGGAGTGTCGACTGGGGTAGTCACGGTCACAGCGACTGACGGAACCAAATCCGGAACTTCGACAGTTAGCGTTGTTTCCGACACCCCTGTTCGCGGCAAGTGGACTATCATGGTCTACTTAAACGCCGCAAACTCTCTTTATCCCTATGCACAACCTAACATCAATCAGATGCTTCAGGCGGCATACAACCCTGATGTTCGATTTGTCGTCCAGTGGAAGCAATTTAAGGACCCAACCGGCGTAAATGGAAGCACAAATCCATCATTCGAAGGCACACGTCGTTACCTGCTCCAACATGATTCGGCTACTTCGACTTCTGCAGCTTCACTCATTCAAGATCTCGGTACCTCGGTGGACATGGGTAGTCCTGCGACGCTCACAAACTTTGTTTCTTGGGCGCAGACCAAGTATCCAGCGGATCACTACGTTTTGATTCTATGGAGCCACGGCAATGGCTGGAGATCAAAGCGTGTTTTTTATGCCAATCCGACCCGAGGCATTACGTACGACGAACAATCAGGAAACCACATCGCCACCTATCAACTGGCTAACGCGTTAGGCAGCAGCCACATCGATATTCTAGGTTTCGATGCCTGCTTAATGCAAATGCTCGAAGTGGGTTACGGACTACAAGGAAACGTCGATTACATGGCCGCAAGCGAAGACCTAGTTCCTGCCGCAGGATATCCATACAACAAGGTGTTCAAGCCATTTGCCGACAATCCTGACGATACGCCAGCGAACCTTTCGAAGAATTTTGTAACAGCGATGACAAGCACTTACACTTCGGGGTGGAACATCCAGGAGAGCGTCATCGACATGAGTAAAATAGGCGCACTGGCAACTGCGATTGACACATTCGGTACAGCCCTTTTGAATGATGAGACCAGCTTTAACACCCTCATGCCAGCGGTTAGGAGTGCATCGTTCAAGTTCGGCGAGACGGGAGACGGTTATTACTTCTACGACCTTGCCGACATCGCTACAAGGATCAAGAACACCTCGGTTGTGCCGAGCGTAAAATCGAGCGCAGACTCAGTGCTCACTGCAGTCGATAACGCGATCCTATGGAATGGAACCTTAGCTGGAGACACATCCAACCCTTATCACGGCTTGGTTAAAGGGATAGCAATCGACTTCGAAGCAAAACTTAAAGGGCCGCCAGCTTCGACCGGTGTTTACCTCAGCTTGCCACTCGCAAGAGACACTTCGTGGGATGCTGTTTTGCAAGCAGCCCCGTAGCGAGAAAATCACACCATTCAGACCTTCCTAACCTCTCGACGGTTGGGGAGGTCTTTTTTGTTACCTTGTTGTCATATCTTGGATGGACCTCAGTGGATGATTCCGAAGACGGGTTTTCTTCATCAGATTTGCCGATGATGACTGCACCTTCAACCGGGTACAAAGAATGGGGCAAGATCCCAGGAGTTATTTGATGAAGGTGTTAGGAGTCGCGATGGTAGGTGCTGGGTTTATCGGCCCGGTGCATGTTGAAGCCCTAAAGAGATTGAACATTCCGGTTACTGGAATTCTCGGTGTTGATGAAGCTGAGAGTAAGAAAGCGGCGGCAGCCCTGAACCTGCCAAAAGCTTACGCTAACTTTGAGGAGGTCCTTGCCGATCCTGATGTGATCGCTGTTCACATTGCGACACCAAACAGACTCCATTTCCCTATGGCTAAGCAAGCACTTCAAGCTGGCAAGCATGTTTTTTGCGAGAAACCACTCTCGATGACATCCGCTGAGTCTGCTGAGCTTGTCGAGTTGGCAAAAAAGACTGGTTTGGTAGCTGCTGTGAACTATAACAACCGCTACTATCCGATCAACCTTCATACACGAAGGATGCGAGAGACGGGCAAGCTGGGGGAAATCTATCACGTTTGTGGTAGTTATGCTCAAGACTGGCTCTTTTACCAAACCGACTATAACTGGCGCGTTCTCGCTGAAGAAGGCGGCGAGCTAAGAGCTGTCTCCGACATCGGAACTCACTGGCTAGACCTTATTCACGCCGTAACAGGTCTGGAAGTTGAAGCGGTATTCGCAGATCTTAAAGTCGTATATCCGGTTCGCCTTCGACCAACAGGCGAAGTCGAGACCTTTAGCGGAAAGATGGCTTCGGAGGTGCAAACTGAACCTGTCAACATCACAACCGAAGACTTCGGCACCATCCTGATTCGATTCAAAGGTGGCGCTCGAGGATCGCTCTGGGTGTCTCAGGTGACCGCGGGTAGAAAGAACTGCCTGAAGTATGAGATTGCCGGTTCAAACTGTGCCGTCGCTTGGGAGAGTGAGAAACCAAACGAGTTGTGGATTGGAAACCGAAACGAACCGAACCAGAACCTGCTCCGAGATCCTGCCCTGGTCGATCCAGCTGTTCGACAGTACATCTCCTTCCCAGGAGGTCACAACGAAGGATTCCCAGATTCTTTCAAACAGTGCTTCCGGTCGTTCTATAACTACATCGAAGCCGGTGATTTTTCCGCTCCTGCGACATTCCCAACTTTCGCCGAGGGCCATCAGGAAATCTTAGTTTGCGAAGCGATTTTGCAGTCGCACCGTGAGCAACGCTGGGTCACGGTTTAACCCATGCATTCAGGATTGGGCTCAAGACAAGGTGTTCTTGAGCCAATCCTCTAAAAGCGAAACAGAATTGAAATCCTAAAGGCCCCGTACCCGATCATGCCGCTCTTCAGGCTATTTGCCACGGAGTCGCTCGGATCGTATAGCAAATAGGACCCAAGGGCGTGATCCATCGGTAGACCGTTTATAAAGAGATCACCACCCAACTGCAAAACGGCATTTTGGCTGACCTCGTAGGATGCCAAACCGCTCATTGAAAGCTTGAAATCAGTCCTACGAAAGGTATTTGGCCCATTCCAAGTTTGAACCGCCATTCCCAGTTGTCCAGTGAGAGCAAGCTTGTCGCCAACGGGTTGCCGATTTCCAATAGTGAAGCGGTAAGCATCAGCGTATCCACTTGGCGAGGTTGTCACTGCATAGGAAGCTGAGTAGTCCCAATTTGCTTTTGAGTAAATAGCTGATAGCCGATCAATTCTTGGCCCGGAATAGATAGCCTTTGCATAGGTTGAGGATGAACTGGTAATTGCTGTGCCATCCCCAGGCCTGTCGGCATCCAGTTGGACCGCTACATCCGCACCTACTGAGATGGGTGATCGCCACCTCAAGGAGTAATTCTTTGTCGTAGCTCGAAATCGGCTATTGGTCGTTCTTCCAAAAGCCGTCGCATCTGCTGATATCAGCCAGAACGCCCAGGACGAACTGGGTGCAAATGCGAGATTGAATTCTCTGGAGAACAGCTCCCTTCCGTGAAACTGCCCATCAGAAACCGCGCCAGTCACAACTACGCTCCGATCCCACGAATGTGCCGTAAAGAACCGAGCCTCAGATAAGGAAGGTGTGTGATCCGCGTATGCGGTCCCTATCATTGCGAGTAGAGCAATCGATCCTGCACAGTGCTTCATTAATTCTCAGTGTTGTTAAGAGGTCCGGGTAGCCTGCGAAAAAAAGTGCAAGCTACCCGGAAAGTCATTGACGATCTCCGACCCCTAGCCGGATTTCTGAACGAACAGGGATACTGATTCTACGCCAGTTGACGGAATACTTTGAGTTGAAAGGGATGTGAAGGTCGGTCGCTTGTTCGACGGAATATCCACAGTCTTTGAGACCGTAACCGTCTGACCACCAGCTACCCAGGTGATAACCAGTCGAGCATTCCAGCCTGTCATGTCATCTGGATATGCCGTAAAATCAGCAATGACATAGCCGCTTGATAGAGATCCACCGTTTGTCGGGAGAGTCCCGAATAGGGTTGGCAGAATCAGCTTTCCGTTCGATGACGTGTAACTTGAAAGCATCAAGTAGTCAGAGATTTTGAGATTCTTCTCAATAGTTCCTAAGGTGATAGAGTCATCGGTGCGACTTCTCGAACCCGATCCGATGTTGATTTCGTAGGCGCTTGTCGAGGCGGGCACAGCAAGATTCCCGCTGAGATACCCATTAACAAGGCTTAACCCCGTCTCGTTCCCGTTCACCGTAATCAAGCCACTTGATCCAGTCGTGTTTAGAAGTGGAGTGTCTGTCGTCACGATGGCAACCTTTCCGACCGGTACAGTCATGTTGGCTGGTACCACTGCGGTATCCGTTCCAAACACTCTGGGAGTCGGAGTGGTTACCGAACTGATCGAGGACGTATTGTCGTAAGATCGACCAGTCACTGAACCCGTGAAATCGACAGTTGCTGCTGCGCTTGGGCCCGAGCCTCCGCATCCAGCAAGTAACAGCGAGGCAAGTAGCCCTCCAAGGGCCGGGCGATAAATAGTCTTTAGTGTCTTGAGCATGGACCTAATCCCAACACGATCCCGAACCATCGGAAGATCGTCTTTCATAGTTATTGGAATCGAGCCAGCAAATTTACAGTCTGTTCATCATCACTATGAGAATTTTAACAACAATTAGTCACATTAAAACGGATCAGGTTGAGAAGTGTCTATCTTTTCGACCTGATCCGCTAATTGCCAGCTATTGATTTGATGATCTAGACCGACTCGAAAACGACCCCATCACCTTCGTTCATAACTAATCCAAGATCGAATGTCACAAAGCCGATTCCATCTTCGTTCGTCCAGACACATGGAACTCGCCTCCCGTTGTGTTTTACGGTCAATTCACGACTTCCTGCCGAGGCAAGACTTACCTTTCGGAGACGCAAAACCCCGTGCTTTACTTCGATTCCAGCACGAAACTTTCCGTTTTCATCTTTCTGCCAGAAGCTGCCCCATCCTTCTGAGGCGGTGAATGCAGCCCTGAAGTTGGATTGCTGAGCCTTTGGCGCGAAGGTAAGTTCACCTTTGGGACCGTGATAGCCAAATCCGCAAGTCGTGATGAAGACCCCGAAACTAGCCATCGCCCGTACGTAATGGTCGCTGCATTCAATTTCATTGAATGGATTGCGTTTGGCCGGATGGTGCCTGTCATGGGCGGCTTTGACAACGCGAAAGCCTTCTTCTACTAACCCTTCAGCAATCATGTGACTGGCTGCTTGATATTCGGTTCCAGTCCAGACTTCGTTAAAATACTTGGCTGCCCAAGTTGGCTCTGGGCCAAGAATTTCCTTTTCATCTCCGAATGGAAAACTGCAGAGGAGAAGGCCTCCTTCACCAGGAACTGCATACCATCGGCCCAATTTGTGTTCTTTCCTGAAAGGCCCCACGTCTGGAAGGAAGTTGTTTTTGTAGAGAGATTTCAGAGCTTGCGTCGCTCGTTCTTTTGAGACAATCCTTGGAAGACCGACTTGGTGAGACCAACTCTGTCCCATCAGCATATCGACTTCACAACCGTTGCCAATTCTCATCCCATCGAAATGCTCTTTCACATTTAACCGATGAATGTAGTAGCTTCCGTTCCAGAACATCTCATCAAACTTTGCGATGCCTTTTTGGAAAATGTCACTCCACCTCGATGCCGCCGCAGTATCGCCTACCTCCCTGGCCATTTCAGCACCGGCGGAAACCGCTGACAAGAAAAGCGAAGTCAACCACGAAGACGGACCGTACAGATTGACATCAAGCGTGTTGTGTTGGCTTCCGGTCAGTATTCCGGTTTCGCCCCCCTCTTGTTTGATGAGGTATTCAAGCGCGGTCTTCATTCGATCGTAGACACGGCGTAAGAACTTGTCATCCACACTCGTTTGGTGCTCTCGATAGGTTCTAAGAACGTAACCGGCCTGAGCATCAGCCGCGAATCCATTGCCATATTCACCACGGAAGTCGATTAAACCGCTTTCGTGATATCCAGCTCCGAGTTGATAGTCCGCTTGCTCACGAATCGATCTCTCTAGCTCTGGAAAGAGGCGTCCAACTGCTTGGGCGTACTGCCAAACGTGACCGCACGTTCCTTCGCAGCAGCCAACTCCTTCCCACGCGTAGAACCGTCCGTTAGCGAACCTAACGCTTGTCATGGTCGCCAAAGTCGAGGTATTTGCCATCGTTCGGTTCAAAAACCAAATTGGCAAGGTCGAGTCGTACCAAGTATCTACCCATTTTTGAGTAACGGCAATCAGACGCTCACCTTCCTGCTTTAGGTGTGAAATGACGCTATCGACTGACTTAAAGCGCTCGGCGTAAAAGTGTCCGACCTTTCCAATTTTGTTCAATGTTAGATTAGGGAATCTCCAGGCAACGACGAACGTCACTGTTTCTGATTGTCGTGGCTTAAGAGCTAGCCTGGTTGTTACTCCGCTAGCTGGCTTCACAGGCACATCGGCAAAGACAACCTTGCTTGATGTCGGTTTAGTAAATAGGTCTGCAACTGGATCTTTTCCGAGGTCTTGCTTAATCTGCACAGAGTGATCTAGACACGCCAGAGCCATCTCGCCAATATCTGCCCGATCCTCTAAACGGGATGCCGCAGTATCAACAAACTCGATGCGACCAACCCCAATCTGCCCCCATGCTGCCGTCTCTTCGTCTACGATTTCGAAGTGGGCAGTTTTGCCTTGAAACTCTGAAACATTAAACGACCGTAGGGAAAGCTCGTCAACTTGGTTACCTGTTGCAGATCGTACAGTCTTCCCCTCAACAACCAGTCGTATCGCCGCTGTTTCCGGATGGTGTCCACCTCCGACCCAACACTCGACATAGCGTCGCTCGATCACAAATGACTTACTGATGAGCTTGCCAACTAACGCATCACCCGTAACTCCAGTCGGCGACTTTTCTAGTCGGAAAGATTTCACCGAAAATTTCCCGGGGCCTCCAATCGGCCCACTCAAATATTTCAATGTGTCCTTATCGATTGGGCCAGATCCGAAGGCTTCGCCTTCTACCTTCCAATCACCGAAACCGTTTTCCCAATCTTCGAACCTAATTGGGGGTCTGATGGCGCCTTTTTCTGGTTGGGGCACCTTTAGACCAAACTCAACCCCATATTTCTTTGGCGTGTTCACACGGACTGCCTCGCCGGCTCCTAAAGAGTGCAAACCGACAGGGTTCTCCAGATAGCCTCCGATCTCGACAGTTTGCGTTTTGTCTGTTTTGTTCGTCAACGTAAACCGCATGAGGACCGCTGGCAAAGACGAAGAATCAGCGTCTAGAGGGACGAACGGAGAAAACGCCTCAAGCGAAACCGAGATCGGAGACTGAGTGCTATCGTAGTTGACCACGCCAATCGGGTATTTCCCTTCAAAACTGACTTCATCCCAACCATTCAGGTCAAAAGTGCGAGTTCTGCCATCCACATTAATAGCAAATCCTTGTTGAAACGGGTGAACTTGCTGTGGAGGCACGGCGTAATTCGAACCGCTCACAGGGTCTAGCTTTTCACCTTCATACTCGACTGGCTTGGGAATTGTCCCTAACTTCATTTCGTTGAAGATGTCCCACAGCCAAAGTCTCCCATCGCCGCCTAAATAGACCTGCCCAGCACACAACCCGCCGACCGGCATGCCGATGTACTTCAGCTCATGCTTCGAGTAGATTTCACGCGTTCCTCGATCAAATAGAGACGGAACTGTTCCCTTGTCGAGCGGAACTGTTCCCACCAGCCTTCCGGCTTGCGCCAGAATTGGCATGCCTACAGTCGCGCAAGCCGTCAAACGCAAAAAATCTCGACGAGGCAAAACTGGGCGATCGGTGCCCGTTGGACAACACTGTTCCTGATCCATTACAAACTCCTGTCGAAGACGATACATGCCTGATAGTTATCGAACTCTAGTCGAACGTCCAGACTTTTGCAGTTTTTTGCATCCCCCCATCTTCAAGTAGCGTTCCCACGTTAGAGGAAGCAAAAAGCTCGATCAAATGCTCAATCGGTTACCGATTACCTATCTCTCAGCGAAACCCATCATTGACTGACAGGGCCAAAGCCTCGTTCCCCGCTCAGTATTTCAAACCGCACTTTGAACACTCTGGTGCAGAACGAGAAGAGTCGTCATTGAACCGCCTCTCAAGTGGCAAAGTGTGTTCGACGAAACGCTTTCGAGATGACTATCTCATTTAGTATGAGACTTCTACAAAAGACTCTGTAGCTTCAATATCACCTGCTGCGATTCGCTTGGCTAGCATCAGGTCCTCACTAAAATCAGCCCGCATCGCCATTCCCCGACACTGTTACGCAGCCAGGATTCTGATCTTAGGTTCACGGAAAATCGCCAACATAGTCTTGGGCATCGCGTAGCAAAGGATGTTCGTTCTCGTTCATCCTAATCAGGTATGTCTGAAACTACAACAGAAGTCGCGATTCTTCACACGAATCTTGGCGACATTGTGCTTGGATTCCTCACCGATAAGGCTCCGAACCATGTTGCGAACTTTAAGAAGCTCGTGACAGAAGGCTTCTACAACGGTGTGCGATTCCACCGCGTTATCCCTGGATTCATGATTCAGGGCGGCGACCCAAACACCGTGGATGGCCCCCGATCAACTCACGGCACAGGTGGTCCCGGTTACCAAATCAACGCAGAATTCAACGACACTAAGCATGTGCGCGGCATACTCAGCGCGGCGAGATCCTCTGACCCGAATTCAGCAGGTAGTCAGTTCTTCTTAATGGTCGACACGGCTCCGCACCTAGACGGTAAGTACACCGCTTACGGCCAGGTTATCGAAGGTATGGATGTCGTTGACAAGATTGTCGCTCTCAAACGAGATTCACGCGACAATCCTCTAGAAGAGAATCCTGCGATTATCGAATCGGCAGAAATCGTCGTTCGCTGATCCACTCGTACCTTTAGCCAGCTAGTCTGAACTGGCTGGCCCTTCAGAACGCGGTATGATCGGAAGCTGAACGATTGCGGTCGTTCCCCGAGCGAGCTTGCTCTCAATCCAGACTTTTCCGCCGTGTGCCTCGACGATTGACCGCACAATTGGTAGGCCAAGACCTGTACCACCTGATTCCCGATCTCGCGCGGCATCCGCCCGGTGAAACCGTTCAAAGAGGTGATCAATGTGCTCAGCCGAGATCCCCGATCCTTCGTCAATCACCCTGATCTCCACGAGAGGGTCGCTCTTGAAACACTCAACCGAGACTAGCTTCTCCTCCGACGTATGCCTAACAGCATTGCTCAGCAGATTAATAATTACTCGGGTAATAAGAGGCGGATCAACCAACAGTGCGATACAATCTGCACCTGAATACTCGATCTGACGGGCATTCCCAGGGGAAACGGCTTCTATTGCTTCCACTATTAGTTGCTCCAACGGAACCGTCGTCCTTCTCAGTTCCATCTTCCCATCGTCTGATCGAGCGAGTAGTAACAAATCTTGAACAAGGCTAGCCATTGAATTTGCTGACTTTCCGATTTCGACTAGATGATTTGCTAATCGATCTGGATCCTTCTTACCAGCCGCCGCAATGCCGACACGCGTTTTAATGGCTGTCAATGGTGTTTTAAGTTCGTGAGAAGCATCGGCGATAAACCTCCTTTGAGCTTCGTTTTGTTCTGCCAAAGCAACAAAGGAACGTTCGAGACGATCGAGCATTGAGTTAAACGTGTTCGACAAACTGGCAAATTCGTCTTTCCCCGTAACGGTAAGTCGTCTACTCAGATTTGAAGCCTCGATTGCTTCTGCGGCTTGCGCTATATCTCGTACTGGTGCCATCGCTCGCCCAGTTAGGTACATTCCTGCTACTGTCGTAAAAATCAAGACTAACGGAAGCGCAGAAAGAAGAGCCATGCCAAGCCTTCCTACCGAAGCATCCGCTTGTCTAAGCGAAAACCCGAGTTGAACAACACTGTCTATGCGACCATCACGGTAGAGTGGTCTCGAAACAAAACGAACTCTCTGGCCATTGACCAGGTTAGTGGATAAAACAACTTCTCCGGCCTTGGCATCAATCGCAGCATTCGTGTCCCATGGTTTGTCCTTATCCCAGGGCTTCCCAGGGTCCCTACCGCGACTACCGAAACGCCAAACACGAGGCCGACTAAGCTCCATTTCCAACGACCTCTGTTTGAGGCGTCCGGGCTCAATCCCAAATCGACTATCTTGTTGATCTGCAGGCTTATTGCTGGGGTCCCTGAAAGTTGTGTCGCGGGTTTCAACATTGGGTTGCTGAGGTTGTTGCTGGAACAACGGTCCGAGCATCTTGTTCTCTGTTACATAGTCTCGGGGACCACGATGCCCATTCGGACCACCTAGATTCCCTCCCGGTGGACCGCCTGGGCCACCAAACCGGTCGTTCTGCCACATCGTTTGAAAGAACTCTGCGCCACGCTGTAGATCAGCATCTACGGCCGCGTAAATGCTCAGACGAGTAGTCCAATACACGAATAACCCAAGAAGGGTAAGCACAAACGCCATCACCCATGCGTTCCAGAGTGTCAGGCGCGTCCTAATCAAGCGATAGCTTCCTCTTCAGTGCGTAAAACATAACCCATGCCATAGACCGTATGAATCAGCTTTCGGTCGAACCCATCGTCGATCTTTTTTCGCAGGTTTCGAATGTACACGTCAACGATGTTCGAGACACTTTGCTCATCAAGCCAGACTCGCTCAAGAATGACCTCTCGACTAAGAATTTGACCAGCGTGGGCAGCAAGTGATTCTAGCAGTGAATACTCACGCCCTGTCAGGATGATTTCCTTTCCGTTCCGATGGACCCTTCGAGCCGCGGTGTCCACTTCGAGATCATCGATTTGAATCTTTGATTGCTTAAGGGTATTTTCTCGTCGCAAAAGAGCCCTTACTCGAGCAAGCAACTCTTCATATTCAAAAGGTTTGCAAAGATAATCGTCTGCACCTGCTTCGAGACCGACGACACGATCAGGCACAGTATCCTTTGCCGTCAACATCAAAATCGGAGTATTAACTCTGGCTTTCCTCAAGTTTCTACAAACCGATAACCCATCCATGCTTGGAAGCATAAGATCAAGCAGAATCAGCGAAAAGTTCGTGTGCTGGGCGAGCTTGAGGGCACGCTCCCCATCCCGACAGACCATCGTAAAATAGCCCGCTTCATCGAGACCTTCACGTATGGCCGAGGAGATGCCCGGATCGTCTTCTACGATGAGTATTTTCATGGTTATACATAAGTTAATTGGCAATCATGAATCAAAAATGAGAACAACGAACAGAACCGTCAGATTCTGCTGACGTCTAGCAAAATATGCTCAGTTTTGTTTGCCTAGCATTAGCCACAACACCACAAACAATCACCATGAAAGTTGACGGAGTCGAAAGGGAGGCTTTAGTCTACGAAGGACAGGGACCGATTCCTGCCGGAGGGCGTCCACTCATATTTGCCTGGCACGGTCACGGCGGAGGGATGAAACAAGCATCGTTTTCTTACGATATTCATGACGCTTGGCCAGAGGCAACTGTCGTTTATCCGCAAGGGTTACCCACGAAAGGCAAAACAGATGCTGCGGGAGTTAAGCGAGGCTGGCAACAGAACGTCGGTCAAGAGAATGACCGAGATATTCACTTTTTCGACGCGCTCTTAACCTACGTTATGGTTAATTCCAAGATAGATAAATCTCGAATCTATTCAATGGGTCACTCAAACGGAGCCCGATTCAGCTACGTCTTGTGGCAAAGTCGAGGCAATGTGTTCGCTGGATATGGCATTTCGG
The DNA here is from genome assembly GCA_002336105.1 of Chthonomonas sp. UBA1950. Lineage (GTDB taxonomy): Bacteria > Armatimonadota > Fimbriimonadia > Fimbriimonadales > Fimbriimonadaceae > Fimbriimonas. The sequence continues at coordinate 130,385 of DDEQ01000034.1, forward strand.
GCTCGCCAGCAATTGGAATGGTTCGCGAGTTCAACCCCAACAATGTCATGGTCATTGCAGGAGAGACAGACCCTATCGTGAATTACAAGGGGCAAGTGATCTCACTCCAACTGATTGCTCGTCTTGATGGCGTAACATTGCCAAACCTCAAACCTGACGGAACTGTTCATACCTACTCCGGCAAAGGCGGACTAGAGATCGTGACACTCTTACATCCAACGGGGCACATCATTCCGCAAGGTGCAATCCCTGCAATGGTCTCAATGTTCAAGCGACACCACAAATAAGTTTGAATTGTGCTGGCTGACCAAGCCAGCACTTACTTCAAGTCTGTGCCGTTGAATCCGTCTTTAGTCAAGTTGAGGTCCGGACAATCCTGAGCCGATGCAGTCTGGTTGCGTGCGAAAACGAATTTTGCATGTCCGTCGACAAACCCTCCGTTCCTTGCTCCCTCCCAGCGATCATCGCCAGGAACTAATCCGGCCTTAAGCGTGCCCCAGAAACCAGTCGGCTTGCCTGAGTTCTGATGAGCATTCAACCATTCCATAAACGACAGTTTTCGAGCAGGATCTAAGACACTAGTTGAGCTCACAGATACCGTGGATGCACCGGCTCCCGGATTGTTTAGGGAAGCAATCGTATTCCTGATCGTCATAGCGTTCACTTGTTCGGGGCTATGAAACAGGGTCAGTGAATACGCGTAGGACGTTGAATTGTAAGTTGAAGAGGCCGTTGAGTCACTGGGACAAACCAATACTGCCGGAGATCCATTTGATGCAGTGAAGTTACTTCCCTCTTTCTGGCCTATTGCTAGATAGGGCATGAGGGGCCATCGAAACCTCATCCCGACCCAGAGATACGGGTCGCCGGTGTTCGGAAAGCAATCATCCGCGTCGTTGACATACATCGAAGTCGCGGTCAATAGTTGCTTCAGATTCGAAAGACACTGGGTCTTCTTAGCGGCTTCTTTTGCTTTTGCAAAAACAGGGAATAAGATGGCGGCAAGGATAGCAATTATGGCTATCACCACCAGAAGTTCAATCAGCGTAAATGCGCCTCTTTTGGCAACCATCGGTTTATAGAGGGTACCCGCCAACCTTGTTTGGATATACTGCGTAAAGGTTGGCATTCTTGTGGAATACGCGGCATTATCTGTCGAAGGCGGAGTAGAACAACCGCCAACAATGAACCCAAAACGAGGTTCAGCCCGATCGGTTCGTCGGCAAACACCGACAGAGCTAGTCGAATTGCTGACCAAAGGTGATCCTGTCGCTTTAGGCAAAGCAATAACCCTTATCGAGAGCTCCTCCTATCGAGATAGGCCAGCAGCAAAAGAAGTTATAGAAAAGTGCCTACCTTTATCAGGTAATTCTATTCGTGTTGGCATTACTGGTGTTCCTGGAGTTGGCAAGAGCACTTTCATCGAGGCTTTCGGGTTTTATATTGCAGACCAACTCAACAAAAAATTGGCAGTTCTTGCGATAGATCCAACCAGCCTTATCTCTGGTGGCAGCATCTTAGGCGACAAAAGTCGGATGCCAAAGCTATCTGCACATGCAAACGCATTCGTACGGCCCTCTCCAACCGGTGGTTCGCTTGGTGGAGTCGCTGCAAAAACACGAGAAGCGATGATTCTTTGCGAAGCCGCAGGTTATGAACTTATGCTGATTGAAACGGTCGGTGTAGGGCAAAGCGAGCTTGCCGTTCATTCGATGGTCGATTGCTTCTTGTTACTGATGTTGTCAGGTGCAGGAGACGAGATGCAGGGAATCAAGCGCGGCATCATGGAAATGGCTGATATTCTTGCCATCACCAAGGTCGACGGCGAAAATATCAATGCCTCAAAAGTTGCCGCTCAACGGTACAGAAACGCACTTCACCTCTTTCCGCCCACAGCTTCCAAATGGAGCCCGTCGGTCTTACTCACATCTTCGATGAGTGCCTTCGGGATAGACGAAGTCTGGAGTGAGATCATCAAGTTTGTCGAACATGAGAAAGCCGGTCACTTTTTTGAGAAGCGGCGCGGAAACCAATCTAAGCAGTGGCTAAAACAGACGATCGAGACCCGAATTCTCGAAGACTTCTACCGTCGGCCAAACCTTTTACACCGATTAGCCTTCTTAGAAGAAAGGGTCGCTAAAGGAGAGATCACAGTGAGATCAGCATCAGACGCATTATTTGAGGAGACAAACAGTTGATTCCTTGGGAACCTACCTTGCTTCGAACTCGTGACGGAGACGAGCAACAAGCAGAGCTTGGTTCAATCGAAGTTCCTGAGAATAGGAATTCAGACAATTCGCGGCTGATCAGTCTGAAGTTTGCCCGTTTGGGAAACCGGTCGAAAAACCCACCGATCATATTCCTTAGTGGTGGGCCGGGAGATTCAGGGATACAATGGGCATCCCACGGTCCGTTCTTAGAGGTCTTCCGTCGAGTCATCGAGACTCATGACCTTATTCTTCTTGACCAACGTGGCTGCGGCCAGTCACAAGCAAAATTATCAGTTCCCTTTCCGAAATTCGTGCCTCAAAATGCGCTTGCTTCGGAACAAGACTATCTGAGCTTCTTAACTGATCACCTAGTATCAACTGCAGACGTCCATCGCTCCTTAGGAGCTGATCTAAATGGATACACGGTTGTTCAAAGCGCACTAGATATTGAGGATTTGCGAATTGCTTTGGGTGTTGAGAAGGTGATCCTTTGGGGATATAGCTATGGAACTCACTTGACCCAGATGGCGGTCAAGCTTTTGGGCGACCATATCGACCGGGTCATACTGTGCGGCTTCGAAGGTCCAAACCAAACATTCAAGTTTCCCTCACAGATAGAAGCACAAGTCGTCCGATTGTCAGAGCGATTTCGGAATGACGGATACGACTTTATCAACGACATGGATGCTGCCCATGAATGGCTTGAAACGCCTGTCGAAACAGAGATAGCTCTGGATAAAGCAAATCCCAGCCAAGCTTTGTCAGTTGGAAAATTCGCTATCCAGCAACTGGCCGCCAGTTGGATCGGAATCAGCAACCGTTTCTATAACCTGCCCAAACTGTATCAATCTCTGGCAAAACACGAGACAACAGAATTGGTGAAGCAGCTTCCTGTCTATGCGAAGAATTGGTGCAAACCGCTGACCTTCTACTTGAAGGATAGCGCTTCTGGGGCAACGAAAGATCGATGGAACGCAATCTCAAAAACTGGTGACTACCGACTTGGGAACGCAGCAAACTTCCCGTTCCCGAGCATCGGAACAGCGTTACAAACCCTCGATATGGGTGACGAGTTGCGAGCACCGTTAACCTCTAACCTCCCGTTTTTCATCGTCACCGGCTCGCTGGACGGTTTTACACCGACTAGCAATGCGCTCGAAAGTATTTCCCTGCTACCAAATGCAATTCATACCGAGATTGCTGGTGCCGCACACAACGACCTAATCTCCGATAAGCAAGTTATTACTCGGATGGTCGAATTCATGAACGGCCTGTAACTCCCCCTGGGGTCTTCGGGCGGTGGACAAACCAAGCCAATCCATATAAGACTGAGAGGAGTAACAACGGCCCATCAACGACCGCGTAGGCAGTCCAATGAAGGTTGGAGTTGGACAAGTGATACATTGCTAACACTGCCGACGCCAAACAACCGACCCACTCCCACCTCCATGCCATCGCTACAATTGAGGCGACGATAAATGAAGGTAACAGGTGCATCCCAAAAGCTAACACAAGTTGCCAACCTTGATGCCTTTCTGATAAGGCATCTGTTGCGAGAAGAGCGAAAAACCCACATACCGCCAACATAAGCAGACGCGGTATCCAAGTGACCAATCGATCCGAACCTACATTCCTCATAGTTCCCTTCCCCTCGAAACTATTATCAAGCTTTCGGAGAGAGATGATGGGTCTGAATAATGTGCGACTTAGAGTCCCAAAAGAGCTCGAACTGTTGTCGCTCGTTTCAGCGAAGCTGACCTTTCGTCAGCAGAACCTTGCATTTGAAGCGAAGTCAGCGCCTCGTCAACGTCCCTTGGTTTCAGCCCGAACACTTCGACACCAGCGGAACCTGCCCACCGCGCCCATGCAAAGATTCTGAGAGAATCCACAACTGATAGGGTGTTCGACCTCAGTGCAAGTTGTCGAGCCGTCATAGACAGATCGACTAGCTCATCTTTGGAAACCGATTCTCTCGCGCTCCTCTCTTCCTGTAAGAGGTAGTCGCATGCTCCGACATATTCTTCTCTCGTCCCTGACAACATGCTGACCTGGACGAAGGCACCAACCGCCCGGCTGGCTTCGCCAAAAATGCCGCGCACTGCCACTTTCTCGGTTATTAATGCCTTAATCACCTGAGGCAGACGCTTGGTGTGCGCCAGGCCAACTAAGTGAAACATCGACGAAACCCGTCTTCCCAATCCGCAATTATACGGCGACGATGCTAGGTAGCCAAACTTCGGCGAGAAGGCAAAATCCAGGACGTCTCCAAGCTTCACAATTGCCGCTCTGGCAATGTCATCTGCTTCGTAGACCGACCACCCCGGAGTCAAAACCTGATACCGAATATGATCTTCTTCGTTCACCATCAAAGCTGTACGATGTTGGGCATCAGTCAGAAGCACACGTCCGGGCTCAGTCCAAGCGAAGTCGGGGGAAAGAACGCGGCACGCCATGAGGTAATCCCTCTCCGCCAATGTCAAAGACTTCTTGAGATCTAGGTTCAAACGTGCGGCAGTAACTGCCGCCAGAATCTTTTCCATCACGGGCATGATCTCATCGGTCTGGCATTCACTCACAAACCGATGGCCTCGGAGATTCCGCATATATCGAACTCTGGAACTAATAACCACATCGACTTCGGGACCTTCACCCTGTAGCCAATAAGGTCTCGGCATGGAACTTAGAACCATGCGCTTCCAAGTGTCCTGCTCAGCCATACATCAAGACTCTACCTGTCTGACTCTATTGTTTCATTCGGAACGACCATCCAGCAAGGATAATCGCCAATGTAGCGCCGGAAATAATGACGGCTACATTTCCATACTTGTGCCCTTTTTGTCGGCATTGAATGGCGTACATCAAAGCATAGCCAGCAAAGATAAAGCCCAAACCACCAATGAGGAAGAATGAAACCAACGCTAAACCACATCTGAACAGCGCTCCTACCAGTTCGCCACTTCCTTCGGTTGATCCGTTCGCTGTGGCCCTTGGATAGTTTGAGGGTGGCACGGAATAGGGAGAACTCGGCGGTATTGTTGGGGGGATCTGCTGTGGGCCAAAAAGCTCCGGTAAAGTCCCAGCGGTCAAAGTCTTTCCGGTTAATGAGTCACGTAAAACGGTGTTCGGGCGTAAGCGATTTTCAGTAACCCAAGCTTTTAGTTTATCGATATCGGCAGGACCATACTCTTTTCCGTCCTCGCCAAGAACAAGATATTGCATGCGCCACCAATTTATCCTATCTGTCGGCAAAACCCCTTTTTGCAGTGCGATCTTTTTACCAATAGTGAACGCATTTTGTTCGATTCAATGGTCAAACCAAATGGGCTCGAACGCACTAATCGGCCAATCTTCAGCGAAAAAGGTGCCAATTGAACCCAATTTTAGAGCTTAACTTTAGAGTTTCTCGCACGTAACCTAAAGTTCTTCCACATATCCCCGAGGATTTAACATGTAATTCGAACAATTTTCGCGAAATTATCCAGGAGCCCCCAGAGTGAGTCTGCGAATTAACACAAACGTCCCAGCCATGACCGCACTTCGCAATTTAGGAACTGCGAACGATGCGATGGCAAAGAGCATCAACCGATTGAGTACAGGTCTGCGAATCAATGACGCAGCCGATGACCCAGCCGGTCTCATCATTAGTGAAGGCATGAGAAGCCAGCTGAAAGGTATTAGCCAGGCGATCATGAATGCTCAAGACGCCGTCAACATGTCCAAGACAGCTGAAGGAGCCCTCCAAGAAAGTCAGAGATTGCTTACTGACATTAGGGGTATCGCTGTTCATGCGGCTAACTCTGCAGTTGTAGACAGCGCTCAGCTCCAAGCAGACCAAAACGAAATCAAATCCGTTCTACAGTCTTTAGACAGAATCGCGAACACAACAGGTTGGGGTAGCAAGAAGTTGCTTAACGGTAGCGCTGGCATTTCGGTCGGTCTTACCGATACCACTGACATTGCCGGCGTCGACATGACGAGTACATTCAACGGCCTGCAAGTTTCAAGTGGTCTGGTGACGATCAACAAGACCACCAATGCAACTCAGACGAGCCTTACGACTAACAAAACGTTCGCCTCACCATCAACAATTACTTCCGCAGGCAACATTGTAATCAACGGATATACGTTTAACTCGAACGGTTCGACTGACACGATGCAGAGCATGGTTGACAAAATCAATGCTGCATCATCGAACACCGGAGTTACCGCATCGATCGTTACGAGCGGTCCGAACTACAGCGTAAAGCTGACTAACGTTAACTACGGTAGCCAATTTGGCGTCAACTATTTCGATGCAACCGGTGTTCTGAGCACCACGGCAAATCCAAGTCCAACAGTTGCTGGCGTTGATGCTGTCGCCACGGTCACAGCAACAGTTCTGAACCCGAATGGAACACCAACAACAGCTACTGTAACTTTCCAAGGCGGTCAGGGGACTAACGAGTCAGGTCTGCGAATGACCGACGGACAAGGCAACTTTTTGACCCTAACCCCGGTCGGAAATGCTGCGACATCTCTAACGACTGCAACTGCAATTGGAACGGTTACAGCTGGAAACGTCCGGTTCCAAATCGGCCCAGATTCAAGCCAAGCTGTCACATTCTCAATGCCTGACGCACGAACAACACAACTTGGAACAGGCGTGTATTCGGGTCAAAGTCTTGCGACACTGGACGTCACAACGCAAGCAGGTGCGACACAAGGTATTGAAATCATTGATCAAGCGGTCAAACAGCTCGCCCAAATTCGATCCAATCTAGGATCGTTCCAAAAGAACTTTCTTGAATCTACGCTTCGGTCTCTTGACGTGGCAAACGAGAACCTAACAGCCACAGAGAGTACGATTCGTGACGTCGATATGGCAAGCGAAATGACCACATACACCAAGACTCAGATTCTGCAGCAAAGCGGTATGTCGGTTCTAGCACAAGCAAATGCTCAGCCGCAGCAAATTCTAAAACTGCTTCAGAGTAGTTAACACTCGCTCTGACTTAATAAGGCTCGCTTCGTCAACGTCGACTAGCGAGCTTTTTTTGTTCTTCAGACCCTAGTCTTTGACGTAGTGGTAAGAGTCAATATCGAATGAACCACCATCCGACGACAACCTGAGTTCTTTTCTCATCGAACCGAGCTCAACTGGCTCACTATCAACTGTTGTCCACAGGAGCACTAGTTTGCCGTTTTCAAGTTGGTACTTCCCCGCAGATTTTGCGCCCACACACACGAACTGAAAACTTCCATCCTTCTTAAATGTGAGCTTGATTGAGCGATCTGGTAATTCGCCCTTTCGAACAACCCAAGTTCCGACGAGGTCTACCGAAGACTGAAGTTCATAATAAAGGCCGCCAAACTTGATTCCTTTTTCGCTGAGTTGCCCGCTCATTTCAGCCCGATCTGGAAAGGACAAGGTCAGTTGGCCGCCTTCTACACGGTAATCCCCTTCGCGCTTTAACGTTCCGTCTTCGAACAAGAACCTTCGACCTTTGTTTAGCCTTAACCAACCTGACGGTTCCTGTTTTCCAGCCATTTTTGCTAGTGATCGAACCTCATCTGGCACTACGAGACGATAGGCACCAACAAAGTCATCCGCTGCGAAGGTGCTAAGTGCGAGAGACATCAGGAGTCCACAAGCGAGTTTTCGTGACATGCATCTGCCATTCCGCAACTTGTTTCGAAACTAACTGGTAAAGGCTATAGAATTCAAATCGTTGTTGTCCACTTCCAACAAACACTTGTCGAAGCAGGTAGTGTTCTATTGAATGAAAACCCTAGTCGTGATTCCTGCGCGGATGTCGAGTACACGATTCCCAGGCAAACCTTTAGTTGACTTAATGGGAAAGCCGATGATCCAGTGGGTGGTCGAGGCAGCCATCAAATCACAAGTTGGGGATGTAATCGTCGCAACACCAGATGCGAAAATTTTGGATGTTTGTGAAGTGATTGGAGTCAAGAGCGTCTTGACAAGAGCAGATCATCCCAGCGGAACGGATCGAATCGCCGAAGTCTCCCAAACTTTCGACGCGGATTTGTATGTAAATGTCCAAGGCGACGAGCCGCTGCTCGATCCAGCGGATATCCATGCGTGTGCGAATCCTTTGCAGGAAGACCCCTCAATCTCTATGGGGAGCCTTTTTGCGATTTGCCCAAACGAGGAAGAACATAATCCAGCGGTCGTGAAGGTCGTGACCGATCTGGATAGTTTCGCCTTGTACTTCAGTCGTCACCCGATACCATACCCACGAAACGCGCGTGAAACACCGCTCAAAAAACACCTCGGACTGTACGCCTATCGCAAAGAAGTGCTCCAATCATTCTCAACCTGGAATATGACTCCTCTCGAAACTACGGAAAGCTTAGAGCAACTCAGGTTCCTAGAACACGGCGTTCGAATCAAGATGAGTCAAGGCAAGGGCAGTGCACTTGCTGTCGATACGCCTGAACAAGCCGAACAGGTCCGACGAATCCTGAAAAATGAACTCTGATTCAGGATGTCGCGTACGTTATACTTGAGTTAAGGTTTTCGCTTCCCTCAAGCAACGTGGCTTGAGTGGTTGTGAGGCGTTTAATGTTCGCCCCATCATTCGAAATTAGCCACGACTGGGAAGAGCCCGAAGGGCTAGTCGACCTTCTGCAGTGCATCCGGGAACAGCGCGACGACGCTGATATCCGTAGAATTCGTTACGCGTTTTACATTGCAGAGAAAGCGCATCAGGGACAGCAGCGAGATTCGGGGCAACCGTATATTATTCATCCGCTCGCCGTTGCAAGAATCCTGGCTAATCTACGTATGGACGATGATTCGATCATCGCCGCACTTCTCCATGATGTCCTTGAAGATTGCGTCACCCCCGACGCTGAAACGCTCACGCGAGTCTTTGGAGCAGAGGTCGTTCATCTAGTTGAAGGAGTGACAAAACTCCGATTCAAATCGAACACCGGACTCACCGATAGAGAAAAGAAGGCGGCAGAAACCACCCGAACAGCCGAATCCCTACGAAAAATGCTCCTGGCTATGGCCAAGGACTTCCGAGTCATGGTCATCAAACTTGCGGACCGCCTGCATAACATGATGACGCTCGAATCCTTGAGCGCCGAACGCCAAACACGTATCGCTCGCGAAACGCTCGATGTCTATGCTCCGCTGGCCGCTCGATTAGGAATCTGGCAGATGAAGTGGCAATTGGAAGACCTGTCTTTCAAATATCTGCACCCTAAGGAGTATCACGAGATCAAAGAGTTGGTCGCGAAGACACGCGATCAACGAGAAACCGAACTTCAGGAAGTCATTCTGGCCCTTAAAAAAGGGTTCGAAGACGCGAACATCAAGGTGTCCGACATTCGAGGACGCCCAAAGCACCTGTATTCGATTTTCAATAAGATCGTCAAACACAACGTTCCGTTTGAAGAGATCTATGACCTGTTAGCATTAAGAATCATCGTTGAGACAGTTCCCGACTGCTATCTGACATTGGGAATCGTCCATGCAATGTGGGTGCCAATGATGCACCTGTTCTACGACTATATTGCCAATCCAAAGTCGAACGGATATCAGTCCCTTCATACGAAAGTGGTTGGCCCTCACGGTCAGCCATTGGAAATTCAGATTCGAACTCGTGCCATGCACGAAATCGCTGAACACGGAATCGCCGCTCACTGGTCTTATAAGGAAGGCAAAGCCCAGGTCGACGAGACTAAAAGGTTATCCAGGCTTCGCGAGCAACTTTTCGACTGGGCATCCGATTCGAACAACTCGAGTCAATTTCTGCAAACGGTATCAACCGATCTTTTTAGCGAGCAGGTCTTCGTTTTTACGCCAAAGGGCGACGTCATCGACTTACCCTCCGGAGCAACTTGTGTTGACTTTGCCTTCCGTGTCCACACCCGAATCGGAATGACTCTCGTCGGAGCAAGGGTCAACGGAAACCTTGTTCCCCTACCGACCGAACTTAAAAACGGCGATGTCATAGAGTTAATCACACGATCAAATGCCTCGCCGAGTCAGGATTGGTTGCACTTCGTTAAGTCGCCTCACACGCGCGCAAAACTTCGAGCTCACTTTAGGAAACTCACAAAAACGGAGGATGCAGCCCGAGGAAGGGACCTTCTTGAGAAGGAATTCCGCGCTCAAGGGCTTGACCCTAAACTCTATCTCGGCGAAGAAAAGCTTCTTAAAATTGCTGAAGGAATGGGGCTGGAAACAGCAACCGACGTTTTTGCAAAAGTCGGATTGGGGCTTGCAGCCGCACAAGGGATCGTATCCAAACTCAAGGGATCCGTACACGAACTACCTCCTGCAGATCGAATTGAGGTCACAAAGACCAAAGAGGGCAAGCTAGCTCTGATGACGGCTGGGGTCGACAACGTTTTGGTGAACCGAGCCAAATGTTGCAATCCAATTCCAGGCGACGAGGTTGTTGGATACGTCACTCGAGGTCGCGGGATCATGATCCATCGTCGCGTTTGCCCGAATGCCGTCGCCTACCTGACCTCTGATCCAGATAGACTACTTCCCTACCAGTGGCCACCAGACGGCAACTGTTATGCCGTCAGTTTACGAATCGAGTGCATCAACCGTCAGGGTCTTCTGATGGATGTCTCTACAATATTCGCAGACGCGAAAATTAACGTGTCCGCCGCGAAGGTTGGCACGATGCCAAACCACAGTGCTCTCATTCAAGTCACGATTGACGTCAACGACACCTCACACCTTCAAGCGGTCATGACCAAGATCAGCAATCTGCCGGATGTTTTGTCGATCTTGCGGATATTTGGTCGTGGCACCAAGTAGACCCTGACTTCGCAAACTCGTTTGCCCCGATTCGTTTCCGTTAAGTCTTGACGCTTTGTCCGCACACTGTCCCTCTCAATTTGCCACGAACTCCGTGGGCCTTCGATTTCTGCCTTTGTCCAATCCTGCGATGAGCTTTCGACCTCAAATTACTCCAAAATCGTCGCCGGTAGCTTTCGAGCAAAGCACTCGGGACCATCTGCGCACTCGGCCCTTAGTGCGACGGACGACTAATTCATGCCTCGCTTTCTTGCAGATTGCACCTAGATTCGCCTCGTCGTCTTGCCTTTAAACTTTCGCAAAGGTATAATCTAAGACCTTCCGGGCGGTTAGCTCAGTGGTAGAGCACTACAATGACACTGTAGGGGTCACAGGTTCAAATCCTGTACCGCCCACCATCCATTTTGGAACCTTATACGGCTTGGCTCTACGCCATTCATGGGGCAACTCCTCAAACTGATTCTTAGGGACCGATCAACCTCTTCTAACTCGGATATTTATGAGAAAACGCTTGTCGTGCTAATGATGATCTGCACACTATTCTCAGGTTAACTCACCGACATTCGACAAGAAAGACGATGTCAGGTCGATTTGAAAGAAAAAGTCTGTAGCCAATAAACGATCAACAGAAAAACAAAGTCGTTTCATCAGAAGAGAAACGGACCGACGCACCGAGAACGGACGCTCAAAAAACCTGGTCGGGGCGACACGATTCGAACGTGCGACCTCTTCCACCCCATGGACGAAATTGCGGCATCAACCGCAAGATTTTGAGTCTACAGGCGTCTCAGATGGTCTCTCAAAATGCCTGCCAATTGAGAGACCAAATGAGAGACCACGCGTACCAACGCAAGGTGATCGACGCACGACTGTTCAGGAGCAAACATTGTTCTCTAGCGCTATGTCACAACCCTTTGCTGATTACAGCCAGACTGGCGAAGGAAAGCCGGTGGAGGCGAACCTACCGCCGCACTATGGTGTCCTCACTGATTCTCTGAACCTTCGCGGGGTACAGCCGAATGCTTCGCGAAAGCACTCATGGAATCGACCTATTGAACCAAATCCTGATCCGACTGCGATCTCAAGCACCGATTCTTTGGTGGTGATGAGCAGCCTTTGAGCGTGGGATAGGCGGTGCTGAGTGACATATCGTCCGAGTGTTGTTCCGAAGGCTTGTTGGAACAGAGCCATCGCGTAGTTCGGGTGAAGCCCCACGTGGGCGGCAATATCGGACACAGAGAGCGACGCCGTGTAGTGCTGCGCAATGAAGCTTGCCATGCGCTCAGCATAAGTTAGGTCTTGATCGACTGCGGTCGACGCCTTTCGCCTTGCTTGAGAGTAAGGGGCGGAGTCCAGGCTAAGGGCAAGGCGTCGAAGACGTGCTTCGACTTCCAACGCACATACGCGTGACCGTTCTTCACCGCCCGTCGCGAGGTCGTCAGTCCACTGAGTGAACTGTAACTGATCTGAGAGGCACCTCTGATGATCAGGATCTACCAAGACTTTGCCGCTCAGTATCGGGAGAGTCACCTGTTCAGGCAGATGCCACTGAATGAACCAGGTCAGAGGAATCGTCATCACAAAGTATTCAGTTACGCTCTCGAATTCCAGAATCTGGTGAGGAATGCAGGCCCAAAAGGCGGTCAACCCTCCGGCATGAACTTCTACCTTCCGTCCGCCCAGCAAGTAGACCAGTCTTCCCGTAGCCAATAAATTCAGTTCAACTTCATTGTGCCGATCAGACCTTGGCATCGCGGTTGGCTTCCAGCGGACACAACTGAATCCATATGGAGACATGTCTGGCCGCGAAGGATCAAACTTTGCCATGATCTTAGAATATCGTAGTTTTTAGTGATTTCTAAGGATAGATATCCTGAAACCTTATGAGAAACTGAATGGCATAGGTTCCACCCCCGCCATGTCACAAACCGATCTATCCACCCCTAGCACCACGCGAGACGCAACAACTCCTGGAATTCAGCCTGCCCAAGCTCCTCGAACACCTACAACCGTGAAAGCGGCGGCAATGACAAGTCCTGGGGCAATGGAAGTCCGCAATTACCCCTACCCATCCATTGATCGAGATTCAGCTGTTCTCAAGGTCGATATGACTGGTGTTTGCGGCACCGATAAACACATTTTCAAGGGTGAAGCGCGCGAACTTCGAGGCAAGAACATTTTCCCCTACGTCGGTGGTCACGAAATCATTGGGACCATAGTGGAGATCGGTGATCGTGCATCTCTCAACCTTGACTACGATAAGCAAGAACTGAAGGTTGGCGACCGCGTAGCCGTTGCCGTCGAGGTCAATTGCGGCAAGTGCTGGTATTGCCGAAACCACTATAACAATACGACCTGTGAGAATCAGATCATGGCTTACGGCCTGCATCCCAACGCTGAAACGCCTCCATTCCTGCGCGGAGGTTGGTCCGAATACATGTACATCATGCCCGGAACCCATTTGTTCAAGGTTCCCGACGACCTGCCAACCGGCGTCGCTGTGTTCGTTGAAGAACTTGCCGTTGCCTATCATTCATTGTCAAGAGCATGTGGGCCGTTTCCAGCCGTCAACGAGGGCTTTGGGCCGGGCGACTCGGTTGCGGTCCTCGGCAATGGCCCTTTGGGGATTCTCCACGGCATCATGGCCAGCATCCACGGGGCGGGGCTTCGAATCGCAACTGACCTTGGTGATCTGCGGCTGAATACGGCGAGGTCCCTCTATGCCGATGTCACTATCAATGCTTCCCAGACCACAGTCGACGAAAGGATTTCCGCGGTTCGCGACCTTACCGAAGGCGTTGGACCAGACCTCGTTATTGAATGTGCTGGCGAGCCTGAGGCCTTTGTCGAAGCCCTTCGAATGGTTCGCAAAGGTGGCACAGTGATCGAGGTAGGAAACTGGGTCGACCTAGGCAAGCCCGTTGATCTCGACGTGATGCGTCACATCAGCTCGAAAAACCTCCACATCTACTCCGTCTTCCACTGCGGAACGGATTGGAGTCCAGTCCTAGCGATCCTCCGACAACAACAGAAGAACTACGACTTCGCCTCAATGATCACCCACCGGTTTGGCATCGATGAGTTGGTCGAGAAGATGGCTATCGTCACTGATCCCAATGCTTGCGTAAAGATTGAGGTCGTGCCCCACTAGGCTAGGGGCGAACTCGCTAGACTAGCCATGCTGAGTTTCGCATGATTGAATTCTTCTTGCACAGTTTGATCCGAATGGGCGCGCGTGCCCATATCAATTTCAGGACCAGTTTCGTGCTAGGTATTACCGCGATGATCGTTGGAAGTTCAACCGCTTCGGAGAGCTCGGCACTCACCGCAAAACCAAGAGTCATTGTCACAACCGACTTCCCGCCTCTGGATGTCGTCCCCATCAAGGCACCGCCTGGTGGCCCGCCAGAGAAGCGCAGCGATCCCGACGACATTCAGTCGATGGTCCGTTTCCTCCTGTATTCGAATGAGTTCGATGTCGAAGGATTGGTCGCTTCGTCAGGGACATTGGCCAACGTCGCCAATCAGAAAAACATACTCGCCATCCTCGATCGATACGAGCAGGTCTATCCCAGACTCGTTCGTCGCGACAAACGTTATCCGACCGCACGGGTACTGCGATCTGTAACATCGCAAGGGCGGTCGGGGTCTTGGGGAAAGCCATGGGCCGAGATTATTGGCGAAGGCAGAGACAGCGAAGCCTCAAACGCAATTATCCGGGCAGTCGACAAGCCGGATAGCCGTCCGGTTTGGGTCTGCGTTTGGGGTGGATCGTGCGAAGTTGCGCAGGCGATCTGGAGAGTCAGCAGGTCCCGCCACCCCGAAGAAGTCAAACGGTTCCTCTCGAAACTTCGCATCTTCCTGATCGCGAAGCAGGATGGCACCGCAGATTGGTTACTCGAAAACTATCCTCAGTTATTCGTGATCCTATCGGAAAGGAACTACATGGGGATGTTCTCCTACTGCACCGGCAGCGACCCAAAGCTCGCCGACCTTTCATGGATCAACAAGAACATTCGTGAGGCACACGGCCCGCTAGGTGCAGCCTATCCGCGAAGTGGATGGGACCCTATGCAGCCCGGTCAGCAGGAGGGCGACTCGCCTTCTTTCCTGCACCTAGTCAGCGGCCTTCGGGGCCTAAATGACCCGGAACAGCCAGACCAAGGCGGATGGGGTGGAAAGTTTGTTCGTCCAGACCCGACTCGGAACCACTGGTTCGATGGTGCAGATGGTGCCCAATCGGTGTACGGGTGGCGTCGAGAGGTCCAGCAGGAGTTTGCGACACGAGCAGCCTGGATGGTTGCCGTTGATGAGGAAGGCCGGAAGTCCGATTCGCCGACCAAAGGAATTCGAAACATGCAGAACAACAGAGTTGAACAATGGGATGTCTTTGAAGTCGAACTAAAAGGTCCAAGTTCGGGCAACCCGTACTCCGACGTTCAGGTCAAAGCCGAGTTTCGGAATGGCGTAACCACCAAAACCGTCGATGGTTTCTACGATGGCGACGGCATCTACCGAGTCCGGTTCATGCCCGACGCTCAAGGGGAATGGGCATACACGACTCACTCCAGTTCTCGTGCGCTTGACGGAGTTATTGGCGCGTTCACGTGCGTTGCTCCCACGGCGAAGAACCACGGCCCCGTGCACGTCAAGGGCACTCGGTTTGCCTATGCGGATGGATCGACGTACAGCTGCTTCGGAACGACATGCTACGCATGGGTCCATCAGCCTAAAGAGCTCCAGGACCAAACGGTAGCGACGCTTGCGACCGGCCCATTCAACAAGCTGCGCATGTGCGTCTTTCCGAAGAATTACGCCTATAACGAAAACGAGCCAGAAGTCTTCCCCTATACGAAACTGCCCGATGGCAGGTTTGACCATCATAGGTTTGACCCGGCGTTTTGGAAGAACCTAGAGCACCGACTCGCACAGCTGAGAGACCTCGGAATTGAGGCCGATATCATTCTTTTCCACCCCTATGATGGCGGCAGATGGGGGTTCGATCGCATGAACGCAAGCAGCGACGCCTTCTACCTTAAGTACACGATTGCACGACTGTCGGCTTACCGTAACGTCTGGTGGTCGCTCGCCAACGAATACGATTTCATGAGCGAGAAGAAGTTGGAAGATTGGGATAGGTTCTTCCACATCAACGAATCAACCGATCCATACCACCGCCTACGAAGCATCCATAACGGAGTCCACTGGTATGACCACTCAAAGCCTTGGGTGACCCATGCTAGCGTCCAAAGCTCTGATATGAAGTCGGCGAATGCAGTTCGGGATCGCTATCACAAGCCAGTTGTTTATGATGAGTGCTGCTATGAAGGGAACACCGAACACCTTTGGGGCAACCTGAGCGCACAGGGAATGGTTCAACGGTTCTGGGATGGCTTTATGCGCGGCTGCTATGTAGGCCATGGCGAAACGTATCTGAGCCCAGATGATGTTCTTTGGTGGAGCAAGGGAGGCTTGCTCCATGGTCAGAGCCCGGCACGAATCGCATTCCTGCGACGGATTTTCGAAGAAGCCCCCAGCGACATCCACTCGATCACAGATATGTTCGACTGGGAGCACGACGTCATTGCTGTACAGGGCGTTCCCGAAAGCTTTTACCTGATCTACTTTGGCGCACATCAGCCCGCACGCAAGGAGATACCACTTCCACAAAAGGGCAAGTATTCCATCGAAGTGATTGACACTTGGGAAATGACGGTTCGCCTGCTTCCCAGCTCATACAAAGGCAAGGCCAAAGTAGATTTGCCCGGCAAGCCGTATATAGCGCTTCGTATTTGCAGGATTGAATAATCCCTGACCGGGTTAATGAGTGTCAAATCGAACTGGTTTAGCAACCTGTTTGAGGTCGGTCAAATGTTTGGTCCTTTGGTGCCCCAACATCTTCCACGATTGGAAAGTGGTTGTGCCCCTATTTGGGGTTCAAAACCATGGCAGATAGCTGGTGGTCTCTCAATTAATTGAGAGACCAAATCCACAAAACGCCTAATAATCGAAGGCGTGAACGGAACTTTGAACCTAAATCTGGTCGGGGCGACACGATTCGAACGTGCGACCTCTTCCACCCCATGGAAGCGCGCTACCAAACTGCGCCACGCCCCGACCAGATCAGGAAGGTTAATAGATTACCAGAGAAACTGTTCTAGATTGAATGGGCTGGCTCGGGTGACGTGTCAAAAGGTGGCACCAAGAACAGAATATGCCTGAAAACCGAACGCCGACGAAGGCAGTCTGCTTCTTCTATTGCGAATGATTTGACGACAACCGCTCATTGAGTTGCGGTGCATATAGCCAAACGAGAATACTGACGACTAGACCGTAAAGGAACAGAATATGGAAGACCTGCGACTCGAAGTGGCGAAAGCCAATTGGGCACTGCCCAAAGCTGGACTCGTGACGATGCACAGCGGAAACGCAAGCGGTTACGACCCTGATAACGACGTCTTGTACATCAAGCCAAGTGGTATGGACTATGACCAGATCACGCCCGAGAATCTTGTCGCTGTTCGCGTGAGCGATGGCAAAGTACTCACTGAAGGGATTCGCCCAAGCGTTGACCTTCCCCACCATCTTTTCCTCTATCGTCGTATCGAAGGGTTACGAGGCGTTATCCACACTCACAGTAACTACGCCACAGCATTCGCGGCTGTCGGAAAGCCAGTTCCCCTCTGTTTGACGGCTATCGCAGACGAATTCGGAGCAGAGATTCCTTGCGCACCTTATATCGATAACGAAGGAGAGCATATCGGCGAAGCGATCTTGAAATATCGAAACCGCGCTCCCTCGATTCTCATGGGTAACCACGGTGTTTTTGCTTGGGGTAACTCTCCAAAATCTGCGGTTAAAGCTGCAGTGATGACCGAGGATGTTGCAAAGACGGTTTGGCTCGCCATGCAGATCGGAGAGCCAAAGCCTATTCCTGCTGAAGAAGCAGAAAAGTGGTACGACAGGTACCACAATCGGTACGGACAGTAAAGCTTTACACCTTGACTTCCGCTCACGATTTTGCGGAAGTCAAACAGGTTTCGACGCCTCTGTTATTCCGCTAAAAATCTCGTCAAAGCCGCACCCTGGTATTCGGCATCTAACAGAAAGGCATCATGCCCATAAGGCAGATCGATCTGCAAATGCCGGCTCCTGCATCCTGCTCGAAGGGCCATCTGGTGGATCGCCTCGCTTTGGTGCGGAGGATACAGCCAGTCGGTCGAAAAGCTGGCGACCAAGTAATCCGATTCCGACCCAACAAGCGACTCGACACGGTAGTAATCAACCGCTTTTGAAAAGATCAAAAGGCTGTTCGCATCAAATCGAGTCGTGAACTTATCGCCTTGATAATTGAGGTAACTCTCGACTTCGAACTCAACCCCAAGCTTGTAATCAAACGCCTCCTTCTTTTGCAACTTTCGACCAAATTTGATATCGAAGGCTTGTTCGCTCAAAAATGAAAGGTGCCCCACCATTCGAGCGATGCTCAGGCCATCGACAGGTTGGTCGTTTACTGCGTAGTCACCACCCTTCCACTTAGGATCACGCATGATGGCTTGGCGAGCCGCTTCGTTAAACCCAATTTGCATTGCGTTATGCGAGGAACTACTCGCAGTAATAAAAGCTTTTCTGACAGGAATCGGAGCTTGAATGGTCCATTCTAACGCTTGCATACCGCCCATGCTGCCGCCAGCAACGCACAAGAGTTCTGAAATGCCTAACTGTTTTAGAAGCCGGCCTTGGACTTCGACCATATCCTCAATCGTGATGATGGGAAAGCGAGACCCATACGGATTCCCATCCGGAGCATTTGAGGCGGGCCCGGTGGTTCCTTGACATCCCCCTAGCGCGTTCGTTCCAATCACAAAAAAGCGGCTAGTGTCTATCGGCATGCCAGGACCAACGATGCGGCTCCACCATCCTGTTGCGTGACTATCTCCACTAAGGGCGTGGCATACCAAAACGGCATTGTCACCAGTATATGTTCCCCACGTTTCATAGGCGACCGTTACTGACGGAAGGACGCCGCCTGCATTACAAGCCAACGAGCCTACTTCAGCGAATTGCCTATGGTTCTCAGCAGGGTTAGTCCGCTCGTTCTCCTCGAACAGGGCGGGGTCAATTTGCACCACTCGAATGTACCCGCTACTCGGTCAACGCCTTAATAAAAGAATCTTCCACACCTTGCGCCTCCGAACTCGAACAGCGAAAGTTATTGAGAACGATACTGGCGACGACAGTCTTCCCATCCTTATTCTTGAGGTATCCAGAGAGGGCGACCACCCGATTCAGTGTTCCAGTCTTCCCAGAAAACTCAATCGTGCCAAGCCTCTTGGAAAGAGTGCCAGGTTGCCCTGTTTTGGCTAATGCATCTCGCCATACGTCAGCAGTGGGTTGACGGTTTGCCCAGAGGAGCAATTCGCCGATAGCCCGCGTCGTGACCAAATTCTCTTTGCTCAATCCGCTGCCATCGTAAGGAATCACATCACCAGCCGGCAGTTGAACAACAGATTCGAGGAAGTAAGAAAGTTTCTTTCTCGCATCTGGGTATGGGTCTTCAGGCAAAGGTTTGTCTTTCGAGGCACCGATAAGCAAAAGATGCTCAGCGATGTTGTTATCGCTTGGAGGTAAGCAAGCTTTCAGCATCATCGAGATGGGGCGACCAACAATAATCAAAGCTGGATCGTTAGACGGTGACTCCTTTGTACGGTTAAACCATCTCCCTAACAACATCGAAGCCGCTTCGTCTCCTCTCGGAAGCGACAAAGTATCCAGGCGTTTCGTTTCGTTCGGCAAATCAGTTGGAACGATGACCCTGCGAGCAAACGGATCGTAATTAAGCGTGTCACCACGGACGATCTTAACCCCGAATGCTTCTGGTAATAGCTTCGGTTTTCCGTCAACGTTCCAAATCGCGAACGCCCCACGCTCGATGGTGAATGCACTCACAGGTGCGGCGTACTTGTTCGGAAGATCTTCAAACTCCCATCCACCGCCATACCCAGGCGCATAAGCTTCGTTCACATAAACGGGCAGTGATCGGTCCAATTCAAGCTTGTCGGCGGCTTCTTTAAGGGTGTCATACGTAAGCAATGGGTCGCCTGGTGACTCGACAATGATTCGGTTCCACTCTTTCCAAATCTTCGTTTGTGGTCGATAATCAGACCCTCGCGACCAAAGGGCAAACGCTGAAGAGAATAGCTTTTGATTGCTCGCAGGCATCACTCTCGTCCGCGAGTTCTTCTCGTAGAGCACATTGCCATCCAGATCAGAGACGTATGCCGCGACGGTCGCCCCACCCATTTTAGGGTCGTTCAGAACGCTATCAAGCTTTTCCGTCAGAGGCGAGAGGACAAGTATGGCGGGTAGCAAAATCAAAGACACAGATCGTTCACCGTTCGAAGTCAAAGACGGGCTCAGGGCGATGGTCAGTTCCCTTCGCAATATCTTCTCGCATCTCAATTGCATACTGCTTAAGAAGCGGATCGGTTTCCGAATCCACCTTATTTTGTAGAGCATTTAAGACTGATTGCTTCATGTCTGGCATCCACTCCACGACATGATACAAACCATGGATCGCACTTCGCCTACCAACCTTACTGGGAGCATCAAGGCATTCGATAAGCGTCGGACCGCCTTGCAGATTCGGAATGTGTCCGCCTAGCACAACGCCTGCTTTGTAGATTGTTCTGGCGTAATCGTCTTCGGCATCCCAAATAAGGTTACGAATCGCTTTCACCGCAGCTAGTTCGTCGTCTTGATGTCGAGTAAAACTTGGTAAGTCTTCGAACAGGTCAAGAACACACCACTGAGCCGACCGCCTGAGCGGATGCTGGCAATCCTCAAGAATAAGCAAAAGCCCAGGCATCATTTCCCGTCGGTGCGGGTGAAGTTCGATGGCAATTTTCGCCTCGTTCGCAATGTCCCTATCCTCGCTGTAAAGCAAGTGTAGCAACCCTTCAGCTGGCAGTTCACGAACATGCCCAACGAATCGTCCGGGCTTCCCAAGTCCCTTGTTAATCAGGAATTGACGTTGAAAGAGCGGTTCGCTAGACTTGCGAAGTTCTTCGAGCATCTCTTCGAGGCTTTCGCCTCTAGCCTCGTGCCAGATCTCTTGGCATCGGCCAAATACTCCAAAAGGCGTTTGAGCAACTTCGACTTCAAAGGTCTCCCCATGAGCTTCAAAGGTTGCCCGTCCTTTCCAATCGCTGGAAAGGACGTGGAACTCGTAGCTCACGGGGTGCGGCGGCCAACTGAACTTGATTCGGTTGCCAGGCTTGATTGCGGATGTATCGCCTCCGTTCGCTCGAACGGATTCGGATATGAACTGCTGCAGATCACACCGCAGCTTCTCGCCATCAATCATCGTTGCTTCCATCAAAGTTCTCTACGAGAGATTACCGGGTAACTGCCACCGATCTTGCTTTGAACCGCGCGACAAGTTCGTGCATATCTCTTAAATGGAGGCGCGTTAGGTCATCAGATGATTTCGCACTCATAAACCGAGCATCCAAACGTTTGAGAGTGTCATTTGCAATGAGCCTGACATCCTCACCGATCCCTCCAGCTGGAGCGCCAGCCTGAGTAATCAGCGCGTTGAGGACAAATCGTTGCAGGTCGCGACGGAGCGGGGCAATTGCCTCATTGCTACCGACTTCTTTGAAACAAGCTCCGACAATTGCACCGTAGTGCTCTGGGAGCGAGTAGGCGCCTTCACCCGTCTTGTAGGCGTTTTCCGAAATCTGGTCGGTTGTTTTGGCGCTGAGAGTCAAAGACACCAAGCCTTGCTGAAATCCGCTGACAAGATTTCTCATTGGTGCAGTCCAGTTCGAACCAGCATCTTCATCAATGCTCATTGTTTCCAGAACATCTTTTGGCAGAGCGAAGGAATCGCTTTGTAGGAAATGATTGACTATGAGAGAAAGCGCTTGGCGTTGGACCTTTGGTGATACTGGGACCAGGGTTCCCTTCTCACCGCTGTCTCCTTTGAAACTTCTCGAAGCAGCTACACCACCGATGAACCGAGCGGCTATTCGTCCTTCTCGAATTGATCTGGTGATCGTCGAAAGAATCACCATCGTTCGAGTTGAATAGCTCTCGCCAGGTTTTGGCAACGAAGAGATTGCGTAGTCACGGGCCTTCTTAAACGAAGTGAGCTGAGCCTCGGCGTAGGTTACAGGATCACTTCCGAAGTCAAATCGAACGGCATATGGGTTCGTACTGTCTGCGTCTGCGTCGGTCATAAATGCATGACCAGACTTTCCAGATTGAGCTGCGATTTGGGAAAGTTGGAACTTTTCACCGACAGGTGTTTTCGCTCCGAAATCTTCATATCCATAACGGATCGCCCACTTATCATATTCTCCGGGCGAGGTCTGAAAGACGTTCTTACCACCTTTGAGAATTGCCGCAACGTTTGGTGGAGTGTAGTCCATCACGCTGGCGGAGACTTCCGATGCATCAGTCACTCTATCATCGCCCAACTGTGCAGTGGAAAGACTTGTTGAACCCGCAAAGTTATGCCTTAAACCAAGGCCGTGCCCCACTTCATGCATCACGCAATCAGTCAGGTACTTATTGACATACTCGTCGCGGCTCATCTTGGCTCCCACAGCAATCGACGAAACCCAAGCAAGTGAAGCTTGCGCTCCAAGCTCACCCATGAATTGACAGGAAGAATTGCTCCAACCGAATTTCTTCATGTTCGTAAACGCCTGTTGCGCCGCCCGTTCCTTTGGAGTGGCAAAAACAAAGAAATCATCAGAGACCGTTCGAGACTTGTCGCGTAAAAGCACCTGTGTAGCTCGATCGAACGCAACCGGATTCACACCACTTTCCACTCGGTTGTAGTCTTGAAATAGGTCCTGAATCGTGTTGCTGTCTAGTGTGACGCTACAGCTTTGAATCTCTCCTGTAAACGGATCTGCCTTAGGTAGCGAGATGGCCGAAAACATCGCCGAAGGTCCTGAGATCATCCTTATGACGTTGTATCTGTGATCGGCGTGATCGTAGTTCGAATCGTTAACTGGCGCATCTTGAACCTGCATGACATTTGTTAGTCCAAGTGGCTCGAATGCCTTATTCCAAGCCAAAACCCCTTTTCGAATCGCCGGTCGATATTTCTCTGGAATCGACGTGTCGATCGTCCACATGATCGGTTTGATGGGATCTGACATCTTGGCTTTCGGATCCTTCTTTCGCAGGTCCCACCGAATGATGTACTGAGTCTCGGTGTTCGGTTTAAGAATCTTGTCTAGATCCCAAAAGGCAACGTTGAAATAGCCGATTCTTGGATCGTACTGGCGAGCGACGAAATCAGATTTCTTTCTCCAGTTCATCGAATACGTCACTCGAACTGGGGCGCTTCGGTCATCTTCCAAGGTGTTTTCCCCGAGCCCGAGGAGAATCGAAAGAACACTCGGTCCCGTTGAACCGCGAGGGGAAAAGTAGTGCAACTTCATCTGCACAACCATGTTCTCAGCAAAACCTTTGATGCTATCTGGTCCAGATTTGCCCATATCAAGAGCGTAAGCTCCGCCAAGGACTTGCGAGACCATCTCGTTTAGTCGGAAAGTATCGCCATTAAAAAGTGTCGTGATATTGACCAACAAACGCTTCTTTTCAGGGTCAGTTTGTTCGATGCGATAAGTTCCTAGGATGGCTTCTGGAAATGCACGCTCCGCTCCAACTTTAAAGTCATTGTCGCTCGACCATCTGTGAGACAAATGTGGACGTACCATCCAGACGTTGTCGTCATTCCTTTCAAATTTGAAGGCATCGACAGCTGTATCGCCGAGTTCCATTCCAGCAAATGCGAGACCACTATCTAGACCGGTTTCAAAAGCACCCTGCAACAGGAAGATTTCACCAAGTTTGTCCTCGGGCAATTCAAGGTAAATCGTTTTCCCCTTCTGGTAGAAGGTCATGTTTCCGTCGATTCTCTTGAGGTCCTTTACGAACTTCTCGTAATCAACCGAGTGCTCGTCGCGTTTGACCTCAGCCTTGTTAGCGCCAGGGGTCGTTTGCTGTTGGTCTTGTTTGAGGTGCGCAGAGCTGAAGGAAGCGGCGCAAACAAAAAGTGCTAGAAGGGTTATTCGATTCATAGGTACGAGCTTCTGATATGGGAAATCCCATTGATGATTTCTTCGACAACTTTGGCGGATTAGGTTCCATTTTCGCGCAGAACGACCCATTTCCGTAGGCCTTTGGCTGATAACTTCACCGGTATCCTAACAACGCTTCTAAATAGACTGTTTATCCGGGTAGAAAGAGAGTCATCTTTTGAACCTATACGGCATTCCTGATGCATATTTAAGCCGACAGTCTCGCAACGTTGTTTTGTTGCTCACTTTAGGCTCGTCTCTCCTCATTGGTGCGCTCGATTATTACACTCGAGCGGACCTTCTCATTTTGTACATCATCCCCGTTTATGTCGCGGCATGGTACGGCGGATCTAGCGTCGGCGGGGTTATCGCCATCTATTGCGCCGGTGCGGCATTAGTCTCTCTAATGGACAAGGTGAAGTGGAGTGTATCAAGTGATTCAGTTTGGGGATTTGTTGCTCGTTTACTCATTTACCTGCTCATTGTTCGCATAATTTCGAGCCTTCGCAAAACAATGCAACAACGAGAAGAACTCACTCGATTCATTGTTCACGACTTAAGATCCCCCATCGGAAGCGCGATCACTGGACTCCAAACTCTTGAGCTTACAAAAGACTCAATTTCAGAAGAGAATCAGGAGATGCTCCAGTTGGCTCTCGTAAGCAACCAGAGAGCACTGAGTTTGGTCAACGCCATACTCGATATAGCTAAACTTGAAGACGGCAAGATGAGCGTGAATAAGGCGGAACACGCTACCGATGAATTTGCCGAGAAGTGCTTCGTCGAAGTTAGCCTGTGGGCGAAAACAAATGAGATCACCCTTGAGACCGAGATCACTCGCCACAAGAGTATCTTCGATGCAGAGTTGACCAGCAGAGTCGTCGTCAATCTGTTGAGTAACGCCCTCAAAATCAGCCCTCCCGGAACCAAAATCATCCTAAAAATAGCTCCATCTGGTTCGAAGATGACGGAGTTCTCGATTATCGACCAAGGCCCCGGAATTCCTGCCGATTATGCTGAATCGATCTTCGATCCATTTGTGCAAGTTAAAGGCACTCGCGGTGGTACAGGCTTAGGACTGACGTTCTGTCGACTCGCGGTTCAGGCTCAAGGCGGCAAGATATGGGTCGAGTCAGAGTTGGGTAAGGGCACTGCTATGAAGTTTCAGCTTCCGGGTTGATGTATTCAGAGTATCCTTTGCGTCATGAGCATCGTCGAGCGCGCAGAACTAGAAGCTCGTATTAGCGAAGTGGTCAGCCGGTTTCACCGTGAGCAACAAGGGCACAGTCCTTCACGCGCCTACACCACGATACTTCCATCGATGGTCGTCGTCGTATGCGACGGTATATTCACGCCAACAGAGCAGACGCTTTGCCAAAGCGAGGAAGGCCGCAAGTTAATTCAAAGTGCTCGAAGGGAACAAAGAGCCCTCACTCGTCGGTCAATTGAAGCTGAAGTGTCGCGACAGCTTGATCGTGAGGTTGTTCGAAGCTACTATGACCTTGATGTTCGAGTCGCACAACAGATTGAGATTTACATGTTGTCCGATCCTGCTTAGCCAATGCGCAGCCTTAAAACACAACTGATCGGCAGTCACCTCGTTTTGGTATTGCTGATGGCAATGGTAACGGCCTCGGCGATTCTCAGCTTTATTCAGCTCAGCCACAGCTTGGGAACCGAAATAGAGAAGAATATTAGAGCATTGCAAGGGGCCAGAACGATGGCTTCAGCTCTCAAGAGCCAAGACGTTGCGTTTGCCAGCCTGATTGGGGGACGTCCTGGCACCGCTGAAGCGATATTTATCGCCAGCAAGAAGGAATTTGACTCCGGCTTATCCGTCGCTCGTGCCAATGCAATTGAAGCGAGTGATCTGCTTCTGCTTGACGATCTGGATAGGCAATCCACAGAACTATTCAGCGCAGGTAAGCAAATTCTGGATCAGAACCAGTTGAGTGTTCATGACGACGCTGAACCCGCTATCCTACAAAGAATAACGCCTCTTAGGGACGAGCTCGTCGTCAGAATTCAGCAATTCACTGCCACAAACGAGACTTCCCTATTCGATCAGAATAGAATCCGGCGAGCCGAAACCAAAGCCGCGATTGATCGCGCCTTGTTCGTTACTGTTATCGCAATAGGATTGGCGTTGCTACTCGCAGCAAGGATGATTCGAAAGACTCTCCCGCCGCTCGAAGCTTTAGCCTCTAGGGCTTCAAAGATTGCTCTTGGAGACTTGACTACAGGAGAAAAGGTCCAACGGACCGATGAAATCGGTGTGCTGCTTAAGTCGTTTGACGAAATGGCGGAAAGATTGTCTGAACTCCGAAAGACGCATGTCCGAAGACTTATCAGAGCTGAACGGATGTCCGACGCCGCTCTTGAGCACCTGTACGACCCGGTTCTTGTGACGGATGGCAAGGGCCGAGTAGCCCATATGAACCGAGCTGCCGAAAATCTATTTGGTCCGCTTAAGAAGTCACCTCGTCCTAAGATTTCAGACGTCGTTCATGACCATCGAATTCAAAAAGCGATTGCGGAAGCCGTCGAATCAAGAGAGACGGCAGCACCCGAAGATTTCCACAGTTTCTTGCAGTTTGAGAAGAACGGTCATCTGAGTGCTTATCGATTGCGCGTGACCCCGATGTATGACGATGATGGCAAACACCTTGGAAGCGTTGCCGTCTTGGAAGACGTGACCCAGCTTCGAGAAGTGGATCGTTTGAAATCCGAGTTTATCGGAGTCGCCGCTCATGAGCTTCGGACCCCTGTTGCTTCCCTCATTTTGTCAGCTGAGTTGCTTGAGGAAGGCGCTCTTGGCCCCCTTACAGAAGAGCAACTAGGCGTAGTGAAGATGCAGCGTGAAGATCTTCAACGATTGGAGGGTCTCATGCGAGATCTCCTCGATGTGACCAGGCTCGATTCGAGAACGACCAGGGTTCGACTAGAAACAATGATGGCCTCTAGCCTCGTTGTATCTACAGTGAAAAGTCTGAAGTCTCAAGCTGCAACCAACGGAGTCGATCTGCATGCTGGTCCATGTGATGCAGACGTAGAAATACATGTAGATCGAGGTCAGATTAGCCGAGTGCTCACCAACCTAGTAACAAATGCGATTCGCCACACACCATCCGGTGGAACTGTAGAAGTCTGCGCAACACACGCCGACAATGAAGTAACCTTTTCGGTGCGCGATAGTGGCGAAGGAATTCCAGAGGAATACTTGAAGAAAATCTTCGATCGCTTTGTGCAAGTACCGGGTGCGACGCAGGGTGGCGCTGGCCTCGGCCTTTCGATAGCTGATGAGATTGTTCGAGCACATGGTGGACGAATGAATGTTGAAAGTCAGCTTGGGAAAGGCAGCGTGTNNAAACCCGCCGGTGGCGGGTGGAGGAAAAAACAGTTGAGCGCACGTGTTCTCATCATCGATGACGAAACGAACATCCGTACAATGATCAAGTTAGCGTTAGCACACGCTGGCTATGAAGTAGATGTTGCTGCAGACGGACCTGAAGGTCTTGTCAAATATGGCGACGGCAGATTTTGGGATATTGTCCTTCTCGATCAACGCATGCCAGGAATGCCCGGCATCGAAGTTCAAAAAGAGATTTTCGTTCGGAATCCAAGCGCCAAACTTATTCTAATCACCGCTTACGGCACGATTGATCTGGCACTTGAGGCAATCAAGGCCGGGGCCTCTGACTTTCTGCGAAAACCGTTTACAGCTGAGACTCTGAAACTAGCTGTCAAGTCAGCGCTGGACCGCCCAGTACAACACATGACCGCGGTTCCGGTAAACCTGGTTTGCCGAGAGTTCACCAGAACAACATTCAATGGCTTCAGTTTTGAGCTGGATGAAGAGCATGTTGATGAACACATGGGTGATATCACATGCAATTTCTCGGTTACCAGAGCAACCGAACCAAGCAAAACTGTCGCAGTTACGCTACCAGCTTACGTGATGGAATTAGTGAAAGCATACACAGACTCAGAGCGAGTTCCTGGTGGCAATCGGTTTTGGACCGCGATGTGCGAGGAAGCATTAGCCAACTACTTATGGCAAAATGCTGAAGCTCCGTCATCGGAAAGCCTGACAATCGAGGATCTGTCGACAAGCTTACAACGGTGGCTGGACTCTGTTCTAACCGTTTCGATTTCACAAGACAATGGCTGAAACTTTTCATAATAACGGTCGCCCACCTGAAGCAACCGATGATCGTGGTGTCTTAAAGATTTTCCTAGGCTATGCGCCAGGAGTTGGAAAGACGTTCGGGATGCTAGAAGAGGCTCACCGAAGAAAGCGCCGAGGACAAGACGTTGTCGTAGGAGTCCTCAACGCTCACGGTCGGCAAGACGTGCTCGAAGAGATGGGAGATCTTGAAAAACTCCCCCTCGATGACAATGAAGAATTGGATCTTGCGACCATTATCAAGCGAAGTCCAGGCGTCATTCTTCTGGATGAGTTGGAACATACCAACAAGCCAGGTTCAACTCATGAAAAGCGCTGGCAAGACGTCGAAGAACTTCTTGGTGCTGGCATCAGCGTGCTCACAACTTGTAACGTTTCGAGCCTTGAATCTCTCAAAGATCAAGTTCAAGACATTACTGGAAGTCAAATCGTTGACACGATTCCAGATAACGTTTTGCAACTTGCCGACGAAATTGAGCTTGTCGACCTCACGCCTCGTGCTCTCATCAACCGTCTTGAGCGCGGCGACATCGTGGACGTAGAAAAGGTTCCAGATGCTCGTAAGGGATTCTTCAGAGAGGGAAACCTCGCGGCGCTTCGTGAAATCGCGATGCGAGAGGCGGCAGGCCGCGTTGATGAGGATGTCACGAAATACCGCCAGGTCAAAGGTATCGAAAAGCCGTGGGCGACGTCCGACCGAATCCTCATCTGTGTTTCCCCAAACAGAAACTCCCTAAGGCTCATCCGAAAGGGATGGAGGCTTGGCCAGCGTGTTCATGGGCAGGTTGTCGCTGTGCATGTTGAAGAAAAGGGCATGTCTGATTCGGAGCGAAAAATCCTTCGCGACGACTTCGCACTTGCGGAAAAGCTAGGGATTCGAACTGTCGTTCTGAGAGGCGAAATTGCCCACGAACTGATCAAGTTTGCCAAAGAGAACAACATCACCCAGATCGTTCTTGGTCATCCTGAAAGAACAAGAATTCAGGAGATCGTTCAAAAGAGCATTGTCAACGAACTCATCAAGTCGTTGCGAACGGTTGACATAATTCTCATCGCTGCTGAAAAGACGGAAGAGACTCACTAGATCCGCAAATCTGCCAAAATCGCACCTAGTAGTGATACCAGGTGCGTTTTTTTGTTCATCGGTAGAGGGTGCAATTCCCTTGCTGCTGTGAACAAATCAGTCCTATCATCGAGGCTTTTTGTTGTCCGAGCCGTGTATCATCCACCTTGGCCCACAACGCGGTGTGGCATCCGCTGATTTATGACCGATACGCCGCAACCTTCATTTCTGCAACGCGTTATCCGAAAACTGCTTGGCGCACCCATTGCAACAGCCCACGCCCATCACGAGCGACTCGGTCCGTTCATTGGTTTGCCGGTTTTCAGTTCAGATGCTTTGTCATCTGTCGCCTACGCTACTGAAGCCATTCTTCAAATCCTTGTATTGCTCAGTGCCGCGGCGCTGAGCTATCAAATCTGGATTTCACTTTCGATTGTCATTCTCATCGTGATCATCTCGATCTCGTATCAACAAACAATCCATGCGTATCCGAGCGGTGGCGGATCGTACATCGTCGCAGGCGATAACCTGGGCGAACTCGTTGGTTTGATCGCCGGAGCAGCTCTACTCGTAGACTACATCCTTACTGTTTCGGTATCAGTCGCAGCCGGAGTTGCCGCGATCTTGTCTGCCTTTCCTGCGGTAAAAACAGCGATCCCCGATGCGCACGTAACGATCAGCTTGCTGTGTGTCGCTGTGATCGGCTTTGCTAATCTTCGCGGACTGCGGGAAAGCGGAACCCTATTTGCGATTCCAACCTACGGGTTTATACTTTCGATGATCGGTGTAATCGGTTACGGCATTTATTGTCTTGCCCATACGCCTACCCTTCCAACGCCAGTGGTTCGGGCAGATGATCTGCTCGGCAAAGAGGCTCACTTCTTGCCCTTGTTCGTCGTCTTAAGGGCATTCTCAGCCGGTTGCACCGCGCTCACAGGTATCGAAGCGGTTTCAAACGGTGTTCAGGCGTTTAGAGCTCCAGAGGCTAAGAATGCAACCACTACGTTACGCATCATGTCGATGCTACTGACGGTGCTGTTCTTGGGCTTGGGTTATATTGCCCTTCACTTGCCTGAGCACTACGCCAGCTTCAGCATCCACAGCAGTTCGCATCCTCAATACATCACACTCACAGCACAGGTTGCGGCATTTGCGTTTGGCCTCAATAGCCCAGGATTCTATATTGTTCAGGCTTTTGTTGCGGCGATCCTTATTCTGGCTGCGAACACCGCCTTTGCCGACTTCCCTCGTCTTGCCAGCCTCATTTCCAGGGACGGATACCTTCCCCGCTATCTTTCCCGACTCGGCGACAAACTCGTTTTCCATAATGGAATCGTCGTTCTTTGCGTGGCTTCTGCTGGTCTCATCGTCTTGTTCAAAGGCGAACTCGATCAGCTTCTGCCATTGTATGCCGTTGGCGTTTTCACCGCTTTTACCTTGAGCCAAACCGGAATGGTGGTGCATTGGTACAAGCTGAAAAACGAAGGCTGGATTCACCGCGCATCGGTCAATGCTGTTGGAGCAATTCTATGCTTCATCGTTTTGCTCATCATCGGCTTTACGAAGTTCACCGAGGGAGCATGGATCGTCATCGTTCTTTTGCCGATCATCGTTGCAACCTTTATTGCGATCAAGCGACACTATCGAAATGTAGCGGCAAGACTGCAATTAGAGTCCGAACTTGACTTTACTGCGGCCTCTTCGCACAAGGTTCTCCTTCTCGTGCCGCGAGTGAATAAAGGTGTTGTCACGGCTCTGGACTACGCTCGCCAGCTCAAAGGGGATATCGAAGCCGTACACGTCACCCTAAACGAACGAACGTTGCCCGATCTCCAGCGAAAATGGTCGATGTTCAGCAGCGACATCCCGCTGGTCGTATTGCCATCACCCTACCGTTCGCTGATTACACCTGTTCTAGATTACGTCGACGAATTGAAGCAATCTCAACCAGGATTGACGATCACGGTTATCGTTGCGGAGTCTGTTTCCGACCGTTGGTATCACCGACTGCTAACAGAGAATGTAGCCCAACAACTCAAGAACTCCTTAGCCAAGCGGCCAAGAGTCGTTGTGGCAAATGTTCGCTACTTCCTCAACTAGACCTTTCTAAACAGAGAAGGGCCATCCTGAATCATCAGGATGGCCCTTCTCTGTTTATTCCGTAGCCGACTTAAGCGTTGACTGGCGTTTTGTATTGCTCAACGTACTTCAAACAGCAAGCGCGCACCCTTGCTCGAATCCTGTTGATGTAAGCCGCTCTTTGGGTAACGCCCACCGCACCACGGGCATCCAGAACATTGAAGATGTGCGAACACTTGAGAGCAAGGTCCAGCGCGGGATAAACCAGAGCGCCACCCGCGTTCTCGGTAGAAGGGACCGCTGGCCCATCCGCATTTGGCGTCGTCGTCAAAATCGACTGTGCTTGATCCCAATAAACAGGAGTCTCGATCACTCGCTTCGATTCAGCCTCATACATTTCAAAAAGTTGGAACAACATTTGCGTCGAAGCGACCTCGAAGTTGTACACGCAGTGCTGCATCTCAAGCTGATACTCCGATCGCTTGTAGCTCATGTGGTCATTCCACATCAGATCCTGCCAGAACGACGTCTGGTTGGAAAGCATGAGACAAAGGCGTTCAGGGCCGTAGGTGATCTCAGCACAGACTGGATTACACTCAACACCACCCATTTGTTGGAAAAACGTGAACTGAGTGACTTCGGCTCCGTTGACCCAAACCTCCCAGCCCACGCCGCTAGCGCCTGCCGCCTGGTCTTCCCAGTCGTCCTCCACTAAGCGAACGTCGTTCTTCGAAGTATCAAAGCCGAGAGCATCCAGAGAACCCATATAGAGGTCAACAATGTTCTCGGGTGAGGGCTTCATGATCACCTGGTATTGGTAATATCGCTGATTTCGCTGGGGGTTCTTTGTGTATCGTCCATCAGCTGGTCGTCTTGAAGGCTGAATATAGGCGACATTCCAAGACTCCGGTCCCAAAACCCGAAGGGCGGTTGCAGGATGTTTTGTTCCAGCACCTACTTCAACATCGTAAGGTTGAAGAATCGCGCAACCTTGAGCAGCCCAATAGGCGTTAAGGCGAACGATCATTTCCTGCATTGTCATAGGCTTAAGGATACCTTTGGGCCTACCGCTGTACCAATACCGAACCATTCGAAGCAAGATATCTGTGTGAGAACTCCGATAGCCTTGGTCGCATTGATTTCGGTTTTAGGTTTGGGTTGTAGTAGCTCGTCGTTCACGTCTGGGCACATTTCATCCCAATCTCTGGACATCTCCGTCTCAAGCCCTAGACCGGGCAATCTGTCTTCTCAAAATCCTTCGGTATCGGAGTTCAGTCACCTCATGATCGGCGGGCCGTTCGGGTTCGATTACAAGAGTGGACCAGCCTATAGCCTAAAGATCAGTGCCTCTCCTTCAACCTTAGATCAGATTCTAGTTGAACAACAAGGTAACACACTTAACATCCACTTCAAAGACAACACATCTATTACAGAGACTCCGAGACTTACTATCTCGAGCCCGACTCTATCGGAAGCTTGGATATCGGGTGCTGCACACGGACGACTACTCGGAGTGAAGACTGCTGAGTTCGCGCTTAATGTTAGTGGTGCGAGTTCCGTTGAGGTCGATGGAAACTATCGGGACCTTAGTGCAATGCTCTCCGGAGCTTCGGTTGCAAAATTTGGCAACCTCAACCTAGATACGTTCAAAGTCGAAGTTTCTGGCAGTTCGCGATTAGTTGCAGACGGTTCAGCTTCAACTCTGAAATTACAAGAGAGTGGAGCAAGCTCGATTAATCTGGGTCAGCTAAGCATTAGTCAGGCTGAAGTTGAGTGCTCGGGCGCCTCTAACACATCGCTGAACGTATCGAGATCCGTAACCGGCATTGCATCTGGCGCCTCGACTATCGAAGTCAAGGGCCAGGCTACATGCAACGTCGAAGCTACCGGTAGCTCACGCCTCGTCCAGAGGTAGGCCAATCGGTTGGATCAGGGGTTGGACCTCAAGAAAAGCTTCGGTTACTTCTGGGTCGAACGAAGTCCCCGATTCCGCTAAAAGCGACCTTAGAGCCTGCTGCTCAGTTAATTTTCTTGCCCAAGCTGGTCCCATCGTCATTGTGTCAAACACTTCGGCGATGGCAAGAATTCTCGCTCCTAGCGGGATTGCCTCACGACGTAACCCGTCTGGATACCCTTCGCCGTCCCACCTTTCATGGTGATGCTTAATTGCAGGCAAACTTGCCTCTAAAAACGGGATGCTCTCCAAAACGGCGAATGCCAATGTGGCGTGCATGCGCAATGTCTGCATATCGTCGTCGGAAAGATGCCCAACAAAGGAAAGCAGGTCAGATGGAACACGAACTTTGCCAACATCGTGCAAGAGCGCCGAGTAACGAAGGCTCAAGAGTTCTTCATCGTCCAACCCAAGCCTTTCTCCCATGGCAACCGAGTAAACCGCGACACGTTCTGCGTGGGCTTCCTCGCCAGGTGAGTGACTATCAAGATTTCGCACCAGCCCCCGAACGATCTTGTTCTTTTCGCCTAACGTCATATAAGTGCTCCTTCAGACTGCGTCCTATGTTCTTAGCTTCTCAACGAAGAACCACAACGAGTCGATCTTATTAGTCTATTTGATACCACCCAGGTATATCACCGGATAGCAGATTCAATATAGTACAAACTGTCAAATTGCGATATCCCTCGTAGGCAGCCGTTAGCGGCCTCAAACAGCCAATAAGTCAAAGTTGGATTCTATATTGACGGTTTGCTATGTCAAAGGTCCGATTCGACAGCGCAGTGAGTTGACTAATCGTCAATTTGCTGTACACTTGCCGCATGGATGCACCTCCTCCATTTGTGCCTCAAAAACCTAGAAGTAAAGTTGGACTAATCGTTGGTATCGTTGTCGCTGTCCTCGCGATTTGTTGCGGACTGCCCTCCATCGGACTTTTCATGGTTGGCAAAAAGGGCCTCGGTTTTGTTGAGTGCGCGATCGCTTTCGAGGGCGCAAGAGAGGCGGCAAAGGCTTATGCCGCCGACCATCATGGCAATCTACCCCCTGCCGACAATTGGCAAGAGGCTATCAAACCTTACTTCGTGAAGAATCTTCCTAGTAAAGAGGAGTCTGGCCCGATTGGAATGCCAAACATTGATGAACCTCTAGGTTGCAAAGGGGAAGCTAGCGCGACCGGCATGGCTTATAACACCGCGCTCGCGGCCAAGAACCTAGACAAGATCGAAAGCAAATATACGAGCGTGATCTTCTTTGAAGTAAGTACACCAAAGAAAAATCTTGCTCAGGAGTACAAGGAGCAAGATTCCTTAACTTCTCCGACCATGTTCGGTCGAAAACGCGGATGGTTCACGATCTCGATTGAGGGCCCCCTATTAATGAACAAAGACGGTCGATCAGTCCCGTTCAATGTGAACACTTCGCGAAGCGGGTTTAATGTCGAGACGAAACAGAAATGGCCAGCTTCGGAGGATTCGAAGTAATTCGTTGGAAGTTATTCAAACGGCGTATACTGTTCTGACGTAATCAGTTTATTAGGAAAGACAAGAATGATTTATCCTGTTGCAACCATTATGGGCTTTGATCAATGGATCATCGTGCTTCTCATCGTCCTCGTGCTGTTCGGCGGAACCAAGATCCCTGAGTTAATGCGAGGCGTTGGCAAGGGAGTTGGCGAACTTCAGAAAGGCATCGAAGAAGGCAAGCGAGCCATGGCTGAAAGTGTTCGCTCCGAAGATACAACGAACTCAACGACTCAGTCAACGACCCCAAAGTCATAAACTAAGTTGGTTTTTGCTTGGCAGGGATTTCGCCTAGAGCATCCTGACGATTGGTCACCTGTCAGTTTAGTAGGCGACCGGAAAGAGGGCTATGTCCGTGTAGTATCTTCCGGTCGCCTTGCCATTCATGTTCGATGGGCAAGCGGAAAAAACAAAGATCCGCTCAAGAGCCTCGGTCAATATCTTGACCGCCTCAGCCAAGATGCCCAAAAGAAGAAAGTTGACTTCAAACGTGATGTCAACCAATCGTCTTACTCCTATCGGGGGATCTTTCATGGCCGCGGAACGGTGATCTGCAAATCTGGAAGGATCTATTTTGTCGAAGTTCAGGGCGGACGAACTGACTCGACCTTACCGACGTTCAAGCAAGTTTCCGGTAGCTTTTCGGTCCAGGATGTACCAGAAGAATGGTCTCTGTTTGGCCTAAGATTGATTCTGCCGCAACCACTTGAACTGAAGAGCAAGACTTTGCTTGCTGGCCGGACTACGGTCCAGTTTGCTGGAGGCTGCCAGCTAAAAGCCGAAAGGTGGGCGTTTGCAGAGCAGTTGCTTTCCAAGCACTCCCTTAAAGATTGGTCGCAAGCAGTAACACGTTCAACGAAAGCGAAAATTGAAGAGGACGGAGATCGCATCCGCCTCATTCATCCGTCAAGTTTATTAGGGAGTCGGGAAATAATTGTCATCCACCAACCAGATCGGAACCAACTTGTTCTCGTCGATTCCCGTTTCAGAAAAGACGAATGGAGGCCGCAATGGGATTGGTTGATCTAGTCAAATCTCGAGTTAATGGACGCCCTCCAATCGAGTTGGATCAGCTTCGCTCATCGAAACCGTTGCAAAACCCAACCGTAACCATACAAATGTGCGAAGACGGGTCGGCACTCATTGAAGCCCCGCTCGATGTCAAAAATGACAGGCTATCGAAAGCGATTAAGAAGTGGTCGAAAACAGATTCGACCCGCAAGTTTGAACTTGAACCAGTAGGTGCGTTTGTCTTTTCTTTGTGCGATGGGCAACATACCTTCGAAAAAATCTCCAAAAAGCTTAGAGACAAGTACAAAATGAATCGGTTAGAAGCCGATGCATCATTGACTGCATTCCTTCAAACCTTAAGCCAAAGGGGGCTTATCACGCTAATGGTGGCGAAAAAATGAGCAGAGAGCAGTTTAAGAATGTTGACCCTCCGTTTTGGGTTGCTTGGAACCAGGCACTCGCCAGCATTCGAGTTCGCTTTTTCCGTCAACTCATCACCAGCGTGGGAATCGCCCTTGGTATCGCGTTCTTTGCTTGCATCCAAACGATGCGGTTAGCCGAGGCGAGCCATGAAGCAGAAACAGAAGCTAGGCTTAAGTGGCTGGTCGCAACTTCGCTCGTGATGTGTCTAGTTGGTGTGACCAATTCGATGCTGATGTCGGTTGCCGAAAGGTATCGAGAGATTGGCACGATCAAATGTTTAGGGGCGTCGGACAGCTTCATCGTGAAAGTCTTTTTTTTGGAAGCCATGTTATTAGGTCTAGTCGGCTCCTTTGGCGGATCGCTATTGGGCGTAACGTTGATGCAGTTAGCCAACCTTACCAGCGGAAATATCGTCCCCTTCCCTGCTGCCGCTGGAGTTGTCTTAATCGGAACTGTTGTCGGGATGTTTATGACTGTGGCAGCGGCGATTGCACCGGCCATGCAAGCAGCCCGAATGCCCGCAGCGGCCGCGCTAAGAGTTGAAGTATGAGCGAAGTCAAGAAACATGAAGTCGTGGTTCGAACCTCGAACGTCGCCAAACAATATGGTGAGGGAGAGGCTGCGGTACGGGCACTTAACGGAGTCTCTTGCGAAATCTACTCAGGTGAGTATCTTTCGATCATGGGGCCTTCTGGCTCAGGAAAATCGACCCTGTTCAACATGATCGGCGGTCTCGACAAACCATCAGAAGGTTCGGTCTTCGTTAATTCCGTTGATATTGCGCAACTCACACCGAGAGAACTCGCCTTCTTGAGGTGTCACACCATCGGCTATATCTTTCAAACCTTTAACCTCATTACGGTTCGAACAGCGCTCGAAAACGTGACTTTACCGATGCTGTTTGCTGGCACATCGCCTGATGAAGCCGAGGAGCGCGGGGCAAAGCTGCTCGATTTGGTCGGATTAGGCCATCGACTGCACCACCGTCCGAGCGAGCTTTCGGGTGGCCAGCAACAACGCGTTGCCATCGCAAGATCACTCGCGAATAATCCGGCGATTATCTTGGCAGACGAACCGACCGGAAACCTGGACCTAAAAACCGGTCAGGAGATCATTGACCTGTTGAGGCATCTGAACGAAGACCGCAACGTGACAATCATCAGCGCGACTCACGATCACAAAATGCTGGATGTAAGCGATCGAATCTTTCATATCCGCGACGGACAGCTCGCTAAGATTGAGACGAAGGAAGAACTCGCCCTAACCGGTCACTCCGCTCAATTGTAGAAACACAAGAATGCCCGTTTGATAGCTGATCAAACGGGCATTCTCGGCACTTACGCAGTTGCGATCTTTTCAATTCCAGGAAGCTTGCGATCTCGAAGTCTATTCAGTGTTGCGTTGACCGAACTTCGACCGTACGAGTACATCTGAAGGAAGAAGTATTTGTCCATCGTATAGAAGAACGACGGTGTGAGATAACACCAAACCGTACAGCCTTGGCAGAAATCGTATCGACCGGACATATCTCGCAGATGTCGCATCTTTTCGGAATTCCACTGAGCTTTCACATCTAGCTCAATCGGAACCTGCTCGACGGCTGCATGATAGCAAGGCATCAGGAATTTCCCGTCAGGAGTGACGGCGATGTTGGCATCCGGGCCAATACACTTTCGCTTCTTGATGTCGTTTCCACCGTCTTCAACGAATTTGACCGCAGCGAGGTTGACCGAAATATAGGGCTCCTTTGCGATGTCGCGAATGGCCTTGGCATACCGCAGGTCCATTGCCTCATTGCCGAAATAGCTGAATACCGGCATCACGTGGCAAACGATCTTTAGCTCCTGCGCTAATTTGACCATGGGCTCAATTTCGTGAAGGTTATCGTTTGCTACCGAGAAGTTTATGTTGACCCACTGGTTTCGACGTCGCGCGATTTCGATGCTTTCGAGAACTCGTGAGTAACACTTGAGACCTCGACTCTTGTTATGTCGCTCCTCATCTGCACTGTCCAAAGAGAACGACATCGAGTCCACGAGACCCTCGATTTCGTTTGCTCGCGCCGGATATAAGAAGCCGTTTGAGACGAGGCCTGTCTTAAAGCCCATCTCTTTCGCTTGGCGAAGTGCATCCGGTAGGTTTCGAACAAGCAGAGCTTCTCCACCCGTGAAGTCAATGTATTTGACGCCAAGAGTTTTCAGGGCGGTCAACGTGTGCTTCACGCCTTCTGGCTTTTGAAGCTTTGGTTTTAGGTGGGCAGGACCCTCCCAGATATTGCAGAAACCACACTTTGCGTTGCAAACGGTGGTCATATAGTAACTAGCGGCGACTGGCTTCATCCTGATGCTCTTCCCTTCTCAAACGGCAAGTATATGTTACGGGACGGTTTATGGGTACAGAAACGACTCAAAAATGAGACTATTCTGCCCTCGGGGTGACTCGGAGACCCTTTAGAACCTCGCTTGCGATCGTCGGAATGAGGTTTCCTTCGCCTGAATGAGCCTTCGTGAAGATCGTAATCACATACGATTTTCCGTCTGCAAGCGTGATCCCAGCAACATCATGCCGAACTGTGTCGGTCCATCCTGCCTTAGAATACAGCTTAGTCCCTTTCGGCAAAACTTTGCCAACGAAGTTCTTGCTCTGACTTTGCCCTTCAAATGGCCCATCAGCCAAAATCGGTCGCAGTAAGATTCCCTTCATCCAATCGCACTGCTTGGCATTAACGATTTTGCCGAGCATAATTTCAGACATCAATCTCGTGCAGCTATCGGGTGTGAGCGAGTTTCGAAGCTCCCAGTTCTTTCCATATCCTTGTTTTTCGCGTCCAAACGGCCCAAAACTCCAAGGCTTTTGACAAGCGTTAACGCCCGAGTACCCCAGAGACTTGAACCAGCGGTTGACTTCTTGCCTCTTGTTCATCCAAGACTTGAGTGCCTTGTCGGATAATTCAGGGCCACTGGTCGCACCTGTTAAACATTCCAAAACATATCCCGTCGCATCGTTGTCTGATTCAACGATCATCTCCTTGACACCGCGTTCGAATTCCGGAGTTAGTGCAAGCTCTTTAGACTCAAATTGACCAGCCGCACAAGCCATATAAAATAACTTAACTACGCTTGCAGGATACATTTCCTGATCGCCACGGTAGCTGCCGACGACGCTAGTTCCAGACGTTAAGTCGAGTTCTGCAACAGAGACGCCGAGTTGGTCAGCCTTCAGGTCTTTGAACTTTCCGCAAGAAATAGCAGCATTCGCAGAGTCTGTAGAGATCTTTTGAAGGTCTGCTGAAGTGAAATCGTGCATAACAACGCCAGCTAGAAGAGCCAGAAGCATATCCGCTTTTACCTGAAAACAGTAAACTGAGAGGTTCTAATGAGTGAAGAACTGTCATTGCGTGAGATTCGACTTCAGAAGCTCGCTCGCATGCGCGAGCTGGGCCACGACCCGTTTGCGGTCGAGAAGTTCAAACGCACCGACACCGCCGATGGACTAATCCAAAACTTCGCCCTCGATGGAGGAGATTTGCCGGATGATCAAGTGGATCAGAAGACCCGCATATCGTTCGTGGGGCGTGTGGTTTCGTACCGCCTCATGGGTAAGGCAGGTTTCGCACACCTAAGCGATGGCGACGGGAAGATTCAGGGCTATTTTCGCAAGAACGACCTCGGCGACACGGCTTGGGAACTCTATAACCTTCTCGATCTTGGAGATCACGTTGGCGTCGAGGGCTACCTTTTCACGACGAAGACCGGCGAAAAGTCGATTCATGTAGAAAATCTGGTTCCACTGAACAAGGTCTTGGTCAACGTTCCCGTCACCTATTACGGCCTGACCGATACTGAGGTGCGATATCGACATCGCCACCTGGACCTGATTGCAAACCAAGACTCTAGAAAGAACCTCATCAACCGGGCGAAGATCATCTCGTCGGTTCGGCGCTATTTTGACTCTCAGGAATATCTTGAGGTCGAAACTCCGCTGTTGCAGCTAGAAGCTGGCGGTGCATCGGCCCGACCGTTCTTGACTCGATATAACGCTTACGATATCGACGTTAAGTTGCGAATTTCGCTTGAGCTGTATCTTAAGCGGCTTCTTTGCGGAGATATCCCACGCGTCTACGAGATTGGTCGAGTCTTTAGAAACGAAGGTGCGGATGCAACGCACAACCCTGAATTCACTTTGCTTGAGTTTTACGAGTCATTTGGCAACCTTGAGACGATGATGCAACGGGTTGAGGAGTGCTTCCGCTTTGTGGCGAACGAAGTTTTCGGATCAGCGGTTGTGGAGAGAGCCGACGGGAGCAGAATCGACTTCGGCAAGCCATGGAATCGCGTCAACCTTTTGGGTGAAATCGAGAGGTTCACGGGCATGACGGCGGCTGACCTATCAGATTTCGATGTTGCGATTGCACGAGCAAAGGAACTCGACATTCCTGCGAAAGCTCGCGCTGCCGGCGACGTGATTAATCTTAGCGAAGAGCGAAACCTTGGCGGCCTCATCGAAAAGCTACTTGAAGTTTTCGTTGAACCAACGTTGCAAGAGCCGACATTTGTGGTGGGTTACCCAATTGAAACAAGCCCACTTGCCAAGAAGGATCCGAACGATCCGAGGATGACTCGCC
This sequence comes from Chthonomonas sp. UBA1950, assembly GCA_002336105.1. GTDB lineage: Bacteria > Armatimonadota > Fimbriimonadia > Fimbriimonadales > Fimbriimonadaceae > Fimbriimonas. Next base: position 171,346 of record DDEQ01000034.1, read on the forward strand.
GATTCGAGGGTTATGTTCTCGGACGAGAGATCTGCAACGCGTTTAGCGAGATCAACGACCCAATCGATCAGCGAGAACGCTTCGAACAGCAACTTCGCGAGGCGGCGAAGGGCGACGACGAAGCTCATCCAATGGACGAAGACTTTCTGTTCGCTCTCGAAAGCGGTATGCCTCCTGCGGGCGGTTGCGGCATCGGTCTCGACCGAATGGCCATGCTGCTCACGGGCAGCGATCACATTCGCGAAGTCATGATGTTCCCGTTCATGCGCCCCATCACGAACGCACCGACCACCGAAGAGTAAGACACTTCCCCGCCTAAGTTTTTGGAGATTACTTTTCCAACAACTTAGGCGGTGGCTTCAAAGGTCCGCTCTTGTGAAGTCTGTTCCAGTGTCGAATAAGCTTTGAACTCGGAAGATAAATCGCCGACAAAATCCATGCACATAAAATGCCTGCGATCAAGGCTACATTCGATTCGATGAAGAGTCTCATTGTCGCTGCTTCGGCCATACTCGTCGCTATCGTCGCGACATAAGCAGACAATATCTCCTTATCATTTACCGCACCTGGCCCCTGGGTCAAAGGTGGCGATTGCCCCACAAAAGACCGGTTCTCTTTGAGAGTTGGAATGCTCAACATCTGAGCAAAGTGCAAAAGGTTCTGCTCGTAAGTTGGAACAAGCTTGATCGATAACACGCAAAACCGTAGGTCAAGCTGATACGGATAGTTCGACATTTGCCCGCCGTAAACCGGGATGGTAGAAGATAATGACGTCAAATCTGCTCCGCCAACCGAGAACGAGCAAGCGTGTCCATTGAAGCAAATCTTGCCATCCTCTTCCCACATCACACCACGATCACGTCCGGTGATAATCTGAAATTGGGAGATGGCAATTTCGACGACGTACCTCTCTGTGCTTTGAATTCCTTCAAGCATGACCTCGTCGAAATCTTCGACCCTATTTGAAGCCTTGAGCTTGTTACTCACTTGGACCGACAGTGAGCCGAACATGCCCAACACGGCAATTAGCAATAATATTGCTCGTATGAGAGGCTCTAGAGTCAACCCGGCGAAAAGAAACACACCGCACGCATAAACGATAATCTGAGTAGACGGTTTTATCCGTGTGACAGAATCAGAAATCCACTCCGACGAGTACCATGTCGCGGGTTGAAGCGAAGACAGCTCGTCTGTTAACTCTCCCATCTGAGTTATCTCATTGCCGGGTTCCATGGGGGGCACCAGACTACCTAAGCTTGACCAAAGTCCAAGGTGCCGACCACAATAATGAGTGGCCCGAAAGCCGACCCTCAGCCCAACGAAAATCACGACCTATCTCGCCTGTCCAGTCAAATACCGCTGGACGTACATCGATAGTCGCGGTAAGTTCTATTTGCGAGCCAAGAGTTACTATTCGTTCGGCAGCAGCCTTCACCGCGTTCTCGAGCGGTTCCACGACTCGAACGACACAGGGGTGACGACCACAGACGAGGTTATGACAGCATACGAAGAGTCGTGGATAGATGCTGGATTTCCGTCTGCCGAGGCAATGGCTGAAGCCTTCAGCGAAGGAAAAGAAATCCTTCAACGACACGTCGAAGAGCAGTTTATTCGCCCTCGTGAAGCGAAAACCGTCTTTGTCGAGAGGCAACTTCGCTATGACATGGGAGAATTCGCGCTGATCGGTCGCATCGACCGAATGGACGAGTATCCGGATGGCACTTTAGAAGTAGTTGACTACAAGAGTGGCCGGCAGGGCGTCGAACAAGACGAAGTTCAAAACGACCTCGCGATGTCTTGCTACCAACTGCTAGTAAAGCGAAAGTATCCCGAACAAAAGGTGCAAGCAACAATCATTGCCTTGCGAACCAGAGACTCAGCCACGGCAAGCCTCGAAGAGAAAACTTTGAATGAATTCGAGTCTTCCGTTCACCAGCTAGGATTGGAGATGCTGAATCGGGACTACGAGGATCTGACCCCTGTTAAGAAACCTCTTTGCGAGCGATGCGACTTCCTGCCTCTGTGCAAAAAGCACCCCGAGTTTGAAGGCTAAGTAGGTTCAAAAACAATCGATCCCGCTATGATGGTCTTCGCCTAGTCGGCAACACAGCGGGATATTCAGGCACGACAAGACACAGCATTGTGCCGTAATTTTTTAAGGTCGGATTACGCACCCAATTGTGCGGATCTATAAATTAACCCATCGCAGGTTGTAGATCTTTCTTCAGTTGAGCTCGGGCCCTGAACAGCCAGCTCTTGACCGTGCCTTCCGGTTTGTCCAACTCGGTAGCAATCTCGGTGACGTCCATATGCTTGAAGTGGCGTAGGATGATGATTTCGCGGTATCGAGCCGGCAACCGGTCAATTGCCTCAATCACCTGCCCTTGCTGAATCTCCATTTCAGCTTGAGCATCTACGTCATCTGCATTCGACAAGAAGTTCTCGTGTTGATCGAGGCTTTCTCCATCACGCTTTCGCAGTCGAACCGAGTCGACGCAGCAATTGGCGCAGATGCGACAAAGCCACGGCTTGAGCGGTCGTTCTGGATCGAAATCGTGGATAGCCCGAAATGCCTTCACGAGGGTTTCTTGAACGGCGTCACTGGCATCATCGCTATTGCGGAGCATTCGCATAGCGAGTGCAGTGAGTGTAGGGCGATATTGGTCCGTAATAATGTCAAAAGCAACCTGATCGCCTTGCGAGGCTCTGTCGATGAGGTGTGACTCCCAACTTAGGACGCGTCCTGTTTTCATTTGTTATGTCTCCTTAATTGCGAAGACACACATATTGTATAGCCCCTCTGTATCTCCGATATCAGAAATAGGTCTAAACATAGGTCTATATGTACCTGCCTAATCACCGTCAACAAGTTATCAAAAAGCCACGTATCGCCACGAGCTAGTGAAACTGCAGAGACTTAGCAAAATTGCCGGTGTCATGCATTTGCAAGGCTGCCGAATATCCAGATTGTGAATAACTACCGAACGCTAGTCTATAAGCTCATGATGCTTGGGCCAGTGATGCTCACTCTTGGAGTGACCGTCGACTCGCGAACTCGGACAGAGACGTTTCGCTTTGTCAACGCCTCGCCTGAGGAACAAGCAAAGGTTGAAGCATATCAAGAGCCGTATCAAGCAGCTTTAAAAGCTAATCAAGAAGGCGTCGTTTCTGTTCGGAAGGTAGCAGCTAAATGGATAGCCCTAAGGGCTAGTAAACAGCTGGAGCCTCTGGAACCCATTGCATACGAAGACACCATGCAGGAAGGCGTCAAGGGCCAGATCAATCTAGCCATTCACACAATGGGAAGTATCTTGCTGAACTCTGCCCAGAAAGAGATAAAAGAAGAAAAGTTTTCTCAGGCAGCTCAAGATTCAATGCTAGCGGCTAACTTAGTTCGAACGGTGAAATATATCGACTTTCAGGGACTTGGCAGCGCAGGAATTCTCGAACGACGTTCGCTACATGTCTTGTCCGAAGTCTTGGCTGCGTTGCCTCAAAGCGAGCGAGCTGCTTACGTATCACCACTGAACAACCTAAGAATGCCAAAAGAGGCTCTTGGAAGAATGGCGGCCAAACAGCGCAACCTGTTCATGGACTACCAAATTCGCATGGAACTACCCGCGAACGAAATCCAGGAATGTGACCGAGTTGTCAGCGCCGAATCAGCGTTCCAACGAGATGCCGATATCCACCAAGCCGTGAATTCACTCAAAGAGGGTTTGTTAGCGAGCCGAGATGACAACGTCACGCCTCTGTTCTCGGTAACACGGCTCGGATACATGTCTGAAGTCGAAAGCATGAAGAAGCTTGACGAGACACTAGCGGTAGCGAATAGCGCGGCGAAACCGGTCAAACCGAAAGTTACTGCACCCGTTCGACCCGTCAGCGCAAACAGTCAATTCTCACAGATGGCCGAAAGGGAAAGGATGCTCAGGGTGCAGTACGGTCCAAGACCACACAGACTGCTTCTGCGCTTTCAAGAACGCTTTTGAAATGGTTGCGGTGACACAATAGATGTCGTGAACGACATCCTTGTGTTCCCCATCCGTAGTGACAAGCTATCTATGAACGTGAGCGTCACCGCTCGTGTTCATTCGCGTCAGACCGAGTTCCAGAAAGTGGAAATCTTGGACACCGACATTTTCGGTCGTACGCTGCTTTTGGACGGGCACATTCAACTCACTGATTTCGATGAGCATGCCTATCATGAGGCTCTAGTTCAGTTGCCGCTTCTGTCAATCCCATCCCCAAAAACAGCTCTTGTCGTCGGCGGTGGCGATGGAGGAGTCATCCGCGAACTCTGCAAGCATAAGTCAATCGAGCGGATCGACATGGTCGAGATTGATGGCGGTGTTGTCGAGGCTTGTCGAGAGCATATGCCCTCCCTCAGCGACGGCGCTTTTGATGACCCCAGAGTCAATTTGTTGCTTCAAGACGCGTTTCCCTTTGTCAAAAATGCTCCAGCTGAAACCTACGACATCATTGTCGCTGACAGCACCGACGTTTACGAGGAAGAAGAAGGCGAGCTGAGCGCGATGCTGTTCACCGAAGAGTTCTACACCGACTGCAAGAACGCGCTCAAGCCAGGCGGAATCGTCGTCACCCAAGCCGACAACCTCGTCTTCTGCCCGTATTCTCTAGAAACCATTTCTGAAATGTTCGGCAAAGTCTTCCCTTCAACGGGCTGGTACCAGGCGCTCATCCCTTCTTTCGGCGGATACTCAGGCTATGCCTGGGGCTCAAAGGGAACGGGTATCTCGCAGACATGGACCAACCCTGCTGTGGATTGCCGATACCTTAACGAGACCACTTTCAATCTCGCGTTTACTCCGCTCAAATTCTCGTGATTAGCTTCGTCGCAGCGTTGGTTGTCTCCCCTCGAATAGGGCTGTCGATTGTCAGTGCTGCCCGATCTCAAATTAGGGTCACGGTTCGATACGATCCAACCTATCGAAAGTTAGCGTATCCGAGTGGTGATGTGAATCCCAGCTCTGGCGTTTGCACGGATGTTATCGTCCGTGCGCTTCGCAAGATCAAACATCTCGATTTGCAGAAAGCCATACATGAGGATATGTTAAACAACTGGTCAACCTATCCTCACAAATGGGGGCTCAAAAAGCCGGATTCAAACATCGACCACCGTCGAGTACCGAACTTACAGGTGTTCTTTCGGCATCAAGGTTGGCAAGTTCGTGGCGATTATCTACCCGGAGATTTGGTGACCTGCCTCTTACCCAAAAATCTGCCCCATATCATGGTTGTTAGCGATAAACTCGCCGAACCAGGGCGATATTTGGTCATCCATAACATTGGCGCGGGAACGAAAGAAGAGGATTCTCTCATCCGATTTAGGATCACTGGGCACTTCCGAGTAAGAGGATAGAGAAATAAGTTTTCCATCTCCCCGATATTCACTGAGCGCGATCGAGAGGATTAACTATTCGTTTTTAAGGGAATCCAAGGAAAAAACTACCGCTGAAATAACAGCAATGGAGAATGTATTGCCACCCGATATTTATTGTATGGGCATCGAATTCTTCGGGGGATACATCGTTTCAGCAGCGATCTTCTATGCTCTGTTAGCGAAGACGGCACCGTTCATGAACGAAGAAGAACCCACAATGCCAAGACGAGAGTCTGAAGACAATGTGGTTCACCTTTTCACGAACTCTGAAGAGACGCAACAGCAAAAAGTCGCTTAGTCGATCAGTTACGAGCAGGGTCCGGCAGCCTAGCGTTTAGGCAGTCGGACCGTTCCCTTTCTTTCCAACTTGCCCCAGCCAGTCCTTCCACCTCGGATTGCTTGTAGCAGGGATTTGAAAACCACACCATACATGATCTGTCGGTAAACAAACCTTTGCGTAAACAGCCAGATGAGTGGTACTGGTGATTTCTTCTCAAGACGATATGCGAGGAAACCTGCCACTAACTCGACGGCAAAGAACAGTGCGTACAGGAAGGCAACAACTTGCAGATTATGGAGTGCCAAAGCAGCAGCCTCTGTCTCCAGCGAGCTGGAGAAAGCCATGATGTAGGACGCGATCGAGATGAGTATTTGGATGTCAACCAAGGGGGCGAGAACCTGAAACAGAATTTGGAAGAGCCAAAGTAACGGAAGAGCAAAGTAGCCGAACCAACCGTTTGTGAAAATAGCCTTGCGGTGCTTGACCAAACACTGCAAAGTGCCGTAAGTCCAGCGGAATCGTTGCTTAAAGAATGCTCCAAGCTTGTCTGGAGCTTCTGTATAGGCGATTGCCTCAGTTTCGTTTTCTAGACGATAACCTGCTCTTCGTAATCGCCAAGTCAGATCCATGTCTTCGGCTAAGGTTTGGCTTGAATATTTTCCAACTTCGATAACAGCTTCTCTTCTCCAGGCACTAATCGCTCCGGGAACAACCGTGATCGCGTTTAACATTCCATAAGCCCGTCGGTCAACGTTTTGGCTAGTTGTGTATTCGATGGATTGCCACTGGGTCAGCAGGTTGTCGATATTCCCAACTTGAACATTTCCGGCGACGGCAGCGACTTCAGCACGGTCAAAATGGCGAGCAAGAAGGCCAATCGCATTTGGATTCAATTGGGTATCGGCATCAATGCAAAGAAGGACCTCGCCAGTGGCATTATCAATTGCAATATTAAGAGCCGAAGCTTTACCTCCATTCTCCTTTGTAAATAAACGGATCTTTGGATTGCCAGCGAATTGTTCTGTTACAACTTGAGAAGTCCCATCCTTTGAGCCGTCGTCCACAACAATGATTTCATGTAGTGGATAGTCCGACTCTAGGACGGACTGGATCGTCCTCGCGATGACTCCCTCCTCGTTGTAGGCGGCGATAAGCACCGACACCGTCGGAGTTCCAGAAAAGAGCGGTTTATGTTTCTTTGACTCGATGACAGCAAGAGAAGTTGCGAGAACGGAGCGCACCAGGCCCAACCCAATTGCTGCTATAAACAACTTCGCCAACAATGAAGACCCACCAAAAACGATGGTAAATGCGACGCGATCAGCCCAAATCGTCAACCTCTCCTTGGCTGAGATTTCAGGCATAAACCTGTCTCGCGGCACGCCAAGTAGTTCGCTTACTGTAACGAACTGATAACCTTGCTTTTTAAGTTCTGGAACAATGGTCTTAAGAGCTTCGATGGTAGCACTTCTGTCACCACCTGCATCGTGAAGCAAAATGACGTTGCCTTCGCCTTCAGTCCCGTCTCGACGATGAATCTCTGAAAAGATTGAGTTCTCAATATCCTTTGCCGTCTTCTTTCGTTTGCCACCGTTCGGAAGTTCGACGAACAGGTTCCAATCCTGAGGGTCAACATTTTCGCAAACAGTGATATAGCCAAGTTTGTCCGCCAGCTCAATGGGGCGGATTTCTTCGGCAGTTTGCGGTTCGCTGTCGGCGTTATAGGGGGGCCTAAAGAGCACGGTCGAATGCCCTAAAATGCTCTCGATAGCTCGCTGAGTCGCGTCGAATTCAAGTCTGGCGCGCAAATCGCTAACAGCGCCAAGGTTAGGATGAAAGAAGCTATGACTTCCAATATCGTGCCCTTCCTCGTAAGCACGTTTGACTAGTCCAGGATTTTCCTCGGCTGCCGCCCCCATGAAAAAGAAGGTAGCTTTTACCCCTAGCTCTTTGAGTTCATCCAACACTCCTGGGGTGTACTCCGAACTTGGACCATCGTCGAAAGTCAGAACAAGTTTCTTTGGCACAAACCCAGTTTTCTGAAGAACGTACGGCAAAGGAAAAGTTTTGTAGTAGGCGTCTTCGACAGTTCCCGATTTATCGCTAATAGAAACGACCCGATGTCCGACTTGCGGTCTCGTTTTGACGCTTACGATTTCTCCCTTGCCAGTGAACGTGATGTCGTACGGAAAATTGATTTCTTCTAGGTCAGATGCTTTAGACGTAGAATGGATCTTGACGCGATCAAAGTAGTTCCAGATCGTTGGGTCTTCATCGCCTAGTGCCCATAATGCAGCACCCCGGATGCCGGTTTCTTGAACCGAACGCCACTGATTGAGTGCTGAGCAAGCGTCTAACAACCAAACTTTATGCTTCTGATCGTTGTCATCGTAGTAACTATATGTAGAGTTACCGCTATCTTGGTCAAAGCGAATGACTGTTTTAGGTGGTTCGTTTCGATAGCCATGTGCGGTTGAAAGTGCCTCGTAATAGGTTAGGCTCTCGGCACCCTCTTTCCCGACCTTCCAATCATATGCGTAGTTGCCTATTCCTAAGACGACTTTCTCTTCTGGCACGAACTTGAGAAGGTCATCCAAGAGCATGTCAGACCAGTCTGACGAAGCTATCGGTCCAGGTTCAGATGAGTCGTCGTGTTGGTCGTAAGCCATCAAACAGACCCAGTCACATATTTCAGCGATCCGAACGACGTCTAAACCTGATCTGTCCGCTTCGATATCGACGCTTACCGATAGTTTCAGCGGTCGAAGCTCGTTTACAACAATTTCAACAAACTTCGAGTATCGCTTTCGATCCTGATAATCGAGTCCCTCGAAGTCCAAATTGATGCCCTGAAACTTATTGGTCACCAAAAATTCGCGAATCGATTTCGCCAAAGAAGCCATGTTCTCCGGGCTACCAAAGAGTTTATTGACCCATTCTGGATGGGTCTTATCCAGTTGGAAGTTGCTGATGAGTGGGATGATTCGAACGCCGTGTTCCCTAGCAATTCGAATCAGATCTCTATTTCGAGGCATCGAGTCAAGGTCAAAATCTTGAGTACCTAGGGATTTACCATCGCTCTTGAGCTGAAGCCAGGCAGGAACAACCGTCGTCATCTTGTCGGCATTCTTTCGAAACGACTCTAAGCCTGTAACCTGCCAAGGTGCAAAGAACCCAGCCACTATCCGTTCCGGAGCATTTGGGGTTGGCTTGTGTTTTCGGTGGCTAATCACCACTTCTCGCATCAAGTCGCGCCAAGCTTTACCGCCACGTCCGGCATCGATGATGGGGTCTGAGGCTGCGAATGAGTACGCTCCCCCTTTTGGCTTAGTCTTTTTCGCCCCGGTTAACGTGGGCATTGCCATCAGGCTAAGCACGAACATCGAAACTAAAACAGCGAAGCAGGCACCGATAACAATGGTGAATCTTCTGGCCCAAACTCGCCTTCTCCCCTCAGGGTCAAAAAAAACTGGCTTCTGCTCCATGAATTGCTCTGTAATGATGTAACGTCAGCGGCTCTTTTTCCGTTCGGACCGACTACAATTTGCTCTGATCTGCTTTTCTCGCTTGGGAACCATGCATCATTAGAAATTGGTTAAAGCACTTGGAAAATATGAAAAACGCGGTTTTTAGTGTCCTGGCTCTCACAACCGCAATGTTGCAGTTATCATCGGCCGATACGAGTACGAAACAAAAACCACCTCGGTTGTTTCACGGATACAAAGTGAACAACATGACGGTCGAGTCATCCAATCTTTGGTGGCAAAACGCCTACCGTAAGGTTGCATCAACCTACCACTTCGAACACGCTCCCCTGAGAAAGTGGCCCGATGTCATCGAACAAGGAAACCCTAAGGCAAAAGAAGTTGCTTTAACGTTTGACGATGGCCCTCATTGGAAGACTTTGCCCTCACTCCTAGAAATTCTGAAAAAAGAAAATGTGAAGGCAACTTTCTTTGTGGTTGGAAAGATGGTTCAGGAGGATCCTGATCTGATCCGTGATATCGTATCGAACGGGCATTTGGTCGCCAACCATACGTTCAGCCATGTAAATCTGTCTAAGCAAAAAAGTGATGTGATTCGCACTGAATATCAGGCTTGCAGCGATCTCATTACGAGTATCACCGGTAAGGCCCCAATGTTCTGCCGGCCTCCAGGCGGTCGGGCTAATCCAGACGTATTCAAGTGCGCAACAGAACTGGGATTAACCTCGGTTATGTGGACCGACGACCCAAAAGATTACGCTAACCCAGGATGCCAGCAGATTCTTGATTACACACTTAGAAAGGCTAAGTCAGGATCGGTAATCTTGCTTCACGAAGGGGTGCAACAGACAATGGACATTTTGCCGACGATGATTCAATCGTTGAAATCAAAAGGGTTCAAGTTCGTTCGCATTGACCAGATGGCATCCAAGCTCAAACGCACACCAGTGTCCGAGGAGAGCGCCAAGTTACCGAAACGCAAACGTGTTATTGGGTAATGGCTTGTTCGAACTCGCACCCGGTTGTCTTTCGCTTCGGAGCATATTCGGCGACAAAAGGCTTGTCGAAGTTGGCGCCTGCAGCCTGAGACATATAGACGTCCATCTCTTTGAGCATCTCATCTGAATAGCCTGGCCACATTTTAATAATGTGGCCATTCTTTGCCACCAAGGCAGAGTAGAGGGCGGCTTTAGCACCAAAACCATTGACGATTTTCAGTTTGGGGTCTGAAACAATTGGGAATGGGACTTTGAAATCTGCCGAATACTGCTTTGTCTTTTCAGGCGTTGCGTCAGACACCCCGATAAACGCGATTTTGCCCTTATATCTCTCGGAAAAACGATTAAAAATGCCTTGACCATCTACGCTACAAGGACAACCATCTTTAATAAACAAGACGTATTGAGCAGTCGGAGCGTTTGGCTTTCCGATGCTGACCGACTCACCATTGACCCCATGACCCTCGAACTCGGTAGCTAGCTTGTTCTGCATCGCAGAGGTCTCCAGAAGCATCTGCTCGGTAACGTAGTGCGGTTGACTCCCCAGGTTTTTCAGCCCGAGATCTGGTTGCTTTGTTGAGATATGGTGCAACCAAGCTCCAGATGCAGCCATGCAAAATGCTGCCGGGATCGCAAACGTATGGGGTTTCATTTGTTTTAGTTGTACCCCTTTCAGTTCTTCTTGACTAGCACGGACGAACTACTTGACTCGACTAATTCTTTTGCCGCTTGTTTGAGTGATTCCAGTGATATTTGCTTCATCTTACGAATCAGATCTGTCGAGTTCCACGCCACGCCGGTTTTCATTTGCCAATACGCATCGATATAGGTTCGACCGGAAAGTGAGTCGTCCACCAATCCGCGAGGGGAAAGGTACAGCGGCGAAAACGGATTTTGAAAATTGACTGATTGCTCGGCCAGCACCTGTGCTCTAGCCAGAGAAGTGGCATTCCAACTGTCAATATCCGCTAACAACCCTTTCCTAAACTCACTGACGTGTTCAGCCGAACCATCAAATTGCGTCGACATAAAAGCGAGTCGAGATTGAAAGCCATCTCTCAGCGGCCACAAAACAGACTCCTGACGATAACTCCAACTGTATTGCTCTCTACAGACACGAGAGAGTGAGCCGTTTCGACCACTTCCGAGAGCGACCAACGCGAGTATTCTTAATTCGAGTCCGGGTGAATTCGCCGAGTAAGTCGGAGACTTCAATTCCACAAAGCTTGAGGGGCCAACTTCGTTCTTGGCCATCGGCATCGGTGTAATGTCACCGTATTGGGGCCATTCCCCTACCTTCCAATCGAGGGTTCTTGAAACCCAAGCCTGCTTCACTAATTCCTCGTCAACCGAGCCGCCAACACAAACCCTTATCGTGTTTGGATTGATGAACCGCTTGTAGAACTCTTGCAATTGATCTCTCGTTACCGACGAAGGAGGTGGCATCGACGGGTCTAGCCCAATATCCCAGTAGTTCTTTGACTTCAAAGTCAAGTCCTGAATAGCCTGGTCAATATCAGTTTGTAGTAGAGAAGATTTCGTAAGGATAGAGGCGAGCAAGCTGACTCCCGGCAGCATCTCATTCCTCTTGACTTCAAACTGAATGATGAGGCAATCCTGCATGATCTGACATTGCACCGTTCTGCCATCGGTCAAGCTGAGAATCTCGGGGCGGACATATTCATCAGTTCTCCGTGACAATGTCTTTGCTAAAATCTGCAGAAGAGCCCAGTCTTTGGCTCCCATTTCTGGAATTGGGGCTATTGCACAAAAAGCAATCGTCGGCTGATTTGCTTCCTGATGAAAGGTTGGCAGTGCAGGACCGAACATCATGGCCGACCTCCTAATTTCACCCAAGCTTCTTGAAAATCCTTGAAAGTCAAAGACTTGAGAGGTGAAATGAGGATTTCTGGCTTTAGGCTCGGACTTTGAACAAGCAAACTACCTCGCAACGACGCAATACCTTCCGGAGTTCTCAATTGAGACTCGAAATACTGGCGCGCAAGGTTCTTTCCCGGGACGAAAACAAACGGAGCATCCGTAGACTTTAAAACAGCATCAAGAGCTTCTGGGTTATCACAGCCGACTGTCACAACTCCTGACTCGGCACTCGGAGTGTAAACGAAATAACCGCCATTGAGTTCATTCGCCAACGCAAGCGCCGCCGCAACCATGGCCAAAGTTGATGTTTGTCGGACACTTCCAACGCCAACGGAAAGAACTCCTTGCCGTCGCCGCAGGTACAAACCATCAAACGTTCGAGGAGTGCTCGGTCGCTTATCTTCTGAAAGCACTTTTAACATGGGTGCTAACTGTTTCGTCACCTGATCGACATCTACATGCCCGACCACGATGAGAGCAATATGGTTGCTTGCGAACTGCGTTTTGTGCACTCGATACAACTGCTCGGGTTCGAGCTTTATCATCTTCTTCGCGTCGCCACCTGGAGAAAGTGCTGCCTCCCCCAAAAATTCCTCCCAGGCTAGTTGACTTGCTTCTGCCTTTGAATCCGCCAGTGCGAGTTCTTCTCCGATAATCTTCGACTCCTTCGTTATCGTTTCTTGGCTCACCACCGGCATCCGCATCGTGCGGCTGATTGCGTCGATGCCTATCTGAATCTGACTCGCTGGCACTTCGACTTCGAATTGCATGTAATCGCGTGTAGTCTGAGCTCGAAAAACGCCGCCACTCAGTTCAAGGGTGTTCGAAGGGTCCGCGCTTTTGCTCAGAAGATGCTCAAGAAGATGGCGAGCACCATGAGTTGCAGTGGTATCTCTCGATCCGACCGAAGAACAGAAAAGCTGAATGCTTGCCGTGGTTGCCGATTCGACTCTTTCTACTAAGAGAGATGCACCGTTTGGAAGAAGCGTAAGTAGACGAACCGGAGGTGGAGGACCTTGTCGCAAGGCGACCGCACAAATCAGAGTAGTAATGAGCATCAAAGGAGCCTAATGGAAGTAGCTTCCACCGTTTATATCAATAGTTTGACCGCTCAGGTAGGCGGCTCCGTTCGAAAGTAGGAACGAAACTGCGTGAGCGCAATCTTCAGGGCTTGCCATTCGACCAAGCGGAAGAGTTTCAAGAATTGCGGGGAGCCGTTCCTGCATCCCATCGCGGGCCATCGCCGTATTCACCCAGCCGGGCGCAATCGCAAAAACGCCGATGTTCTTGGGAGCAAGTTCAACCGCTAAGCTTCTCGTTAGGTTGATGAGAGCGGCCTTCGATGCAGCATAAAGTGCCGCTCCACCTTCACCTTTGAACCCAACTCGGCTGGCGACGTTTACAATCTTGCCGCCGCCTCTTTCTGAGAAATATCGAGTCGCTTTTCTTGTTAAAGCAATTGGCGAGGCTAAGTTGACGTTGAAGGTCTCTTCTAGTTGTGCCCCAAATTCCTCGTCAGTCTGGTCAACAAAAGATCCTGGTCTATAGATTCCAGCGTTGTTGACTATCGCATCCAGAGGTCCATCGGAAATGACTTTGTCGAACAATGAACCTGCCTTTGATGGGTCGCTCAAGTCTGCCTGATAAACTTCAGAAGCAGTTGCGATCTGGCCTTTCAAACTCTGCGCCTCAGACTCTGCTACCGAATAGTGAATCGCGATATCCCAACCTTCGGCGGAAAGTTGCAGCGCGATAGCTCGTCCAATCCCTCGACTACTGCCAGTCACGAGCACCCTTTTACTCATAAACAGAAGTCTACGCGACAAACGGATGCAACAATGCGTATTCTAATGCGATCATGGTGCGTCAGCCGCTCGTTCTTGGTGCAATTGGACTTTCTTGCATCGGTATTGCTCTTGGTGGGATCAACACGACCAAACCAGTAAAGAAAGTCAACTATGCGGAGCACGTTGCGCCGATCCTAAACCGTTCTTGCGTCCCGTGCCATCGTCCAAATGAGGTTGCGCCGTTCTCACTGATTGGCTACGACAACGCTAAGAAATGGGCGAGAATGATCGCGAAAGTGAGCGATTCGCGCCTCATGCCACCTTGGAAAGCGGAGCACGGTTACGGAGAATTTCAAGACGAGAATCGTCTGACAAACTCAGAGATCGCAACGCTCAAAGCTTGGGTTGGAACTGGTGCAGAGCGAGGGGACAAGAAGAAAGAACCGAAACTCGTTTTACCGGCTTCAGATTGGACCCTCGGTCAGCCTGACATGATCGTAAGTCCAAGCAAAGCATTCAAACTCGACGCCGAGGGCGACGACGTCTACCGAAACTTTGTCATAAAAACCAACAGCGATCAGCCTATCTGGGTAAAAGCGATGGATGTTCATCCTGGCAACCGCAAGGTTGTTCACCACGTCATCGTGTTTGTCGACAACAACGGTATGTCTGATAAGTTGGCAGCGAAGACAACTGATGGCCAGGAAGGATATGTTTCTCAGGGCGGTGGGGTCGGATTCCTTCCGAGCGGTGCTTTGGGGGGTTGGGCTCCCGGTTTGCGCCCCATTATGAACGCGCAAGGGACTGCATTCAAGGTCAATCCTGGTGCTCGATTAGTCGTTCAAGTTCACTATCACAAGTCTGGCAAGCCGGAAGAGGATCTCACCAAGGTTGGGCTTTACGTTGCGAAAGAACCGATTGACAAAGAAATTCATCTTGCATGGATCATGAATTTCGGCCTAAACATCCCCGCCGGGGAAAGCGATTACAAGATTGCGCGGAACTACAAGGTTCCAACCGATGTCACCCTCCGGTTTGTGCTTCCCCATATGCATTTACTTGGTCGAAAAATGGAAGCTCATGTGGTTCTGCCCGACGGCTCTGAAAAGCCGCTGATCAAGGTCAACGATTGGGACTTCAACTGGCAACTGATGTACGCCTACAAGGAACCGATCAAGATTCCAAAGGGCTCCACCATTGTTGTGAACGCTCAGTATGATAATTCAGCGAACAACCTGAGAAACCCCAACTCTCCACCCAAAAGAGTGACATGGGGAGAGCAAACAACCGATGAAATGTTCCTTCTAGTCGCAGGCTACACTCGCGACTAATCCGGTACGATTCAGCGTATGTCTCCTCGGTTAGCTTTCGCGATTGAGGCCGCTCTTTTGGGTGGCCGGTCGACCTTGGCGCACTTTCAATTGCCAGTACAAATTGAGTCGAAGGCAGACGAAAGCCCGGTGACGATTGCAGACAAGAATGCTGAAAGGCTTATTCGAATGGCAATCGAGAAACAATATCCTGGCGAGGCCATATTAGGCGAGGAAGAAGGCGGAAGCAAAGCAGATGACCGCTGGATTATCGACCCGATTGACGGCACAAAGTCTTTCATTTCAGGCGTTCCGCTTTACTCAACCCTTCTCAGCTACGAAGTTGCCGGTTCACCCATTCTGGGGGTGGTTTACTTCCCTGCTCTAAACGAACTTGTTTACGCCGAAACTGGAAGCGGAACGTTCTTCAATGGCCGCCAATGCCATGTGACTTCCCGAAGCGAACTTCCCGGAAGCACGATCTGTTGCGGCGGGCACAAAAGCATGCTGAATTACAACCGTTGGCAGGGCTTTGAGCAGATTGTGAAGCAAGCCTTGGTGACGCGAACCTGGTCCGATGCTTACGGACACGCTCTTGTGGCGACAGGACGTGTTGACGCAATGGTCGATCCTGTCGTTAGCCGATGGGACCTAAGCGCTGTAAAAGTTATCGTTGAGGAAGCTGGTGGTCGATTTAGTGACTTCAAAAACGCGAATCCATTCGAAAAAGGCGACCTGGGCCTCGAAGCGATTTCCTCAAATGGAGCCATCCATTCTGAAATTCTGAAGATTTATCAAGGATGAGAATTCTAGGCATCGATTTTGGTTTTGCTCGGATCGGCCTTGCCGTTGTCGATACTGAGTTTCGTTTTGCGACGCCAAAATCGCCGCTCGCGGCAAGCGGAACGCTCAAGAAAGATGCAGAAGCTTTGTGGGGCATTTATCAACGGGAAAAGGCCGAATTAGCAGTGTTTGGGCTCCCATTAGAGCAAGATGGCGTTGAAGGAAAGATGGCGAGGATATGCCGTACTGTCGGAGGGCATCTGGAAGCGCTTGGGGCAAAGGTTGCGTTCGTTGATGAAACCCTGACCAGCGTGACGGCAGATAATCGGCTTCGTGAAGAAGGACTGAAGGCAAGCGAAAGACGAAAACGACGTGATGGCGAGGCAGCCTGCCTGATTTTGGAGAGATACCTCGATGCGCAAACGAATCTTTAGGCGAATCCAACGAGCCATCATTGTCCTCATTCTGGCGTCCTTCACGGTCTGGTTCGTTGTTGGAATCCAACCTGCTGGGTCTGGTAAACCCAAGTACATTCGATTCGAGCAGAAGCACGACCTAGGCGAAGTGCTAAATTCACTAACTCGCCAAGGGTATGTGAAAGATCCGTGGGCAGCTCGATTGTTGGCTTTATTCAAGCGAAGCCCCAAAGTTGTGCCAGTCGGTTCTTACTCGATAGGGTCTTCGTTTTCTGCTTCTGAAGTGCTCGCTTCTCTTCGAAGGCCAATTGAATTAAAGGTTCGTATACCGGAAACCAACTGGGCTCTGAGAACATCGAAATATCTGGCGCAGAAGGAAATTGTCGATGCAGACGATTACATGAACTATGTGAAGAACCCATCATTGGTTCAGAAACAAGTCGATTTCAGTCTCCCAAAGAATAGTCTCGAAGGTTATCTCTATCCTGACACTTATGATCTGCCTCCACTCATTGGCGCTTCCGCGGTGATTGATCGTCAGCTCAAAGCGTTCGAAGCAAAGGCATGGCCGCTACTTAAAGACAAGGATGTTCACAAGATCCTCACCGTCGCATCTTTGGTTGAACTTGAGTCTGGGAAAGACACCGATCGCGCGATTATAGCTGGCGTTATCTATAACCGACTAAAGAAAAAGATGCCCTTACAGATTGATGCTTCCCTTCTTTACGGGATTCAGAAATGGCGCCGACTCAAGTATTCCGACTACAAAACCATTGATTCACCTTACAACCTGTACACGCACAAAGGGTTGCCTCCCGGGCCGATCTGTTCACCAACCGTCAAGAGTATTGAGGCAGCTTTGAACCCGGCTAAACACGATCAGCTTTACTACATTGCGATCAAAGGAAAAGGAACGCTGTTTTCGAAGACTTACAAAGACCATCTGAAGAAGGTCAAGGCTCGTGATGACATGCAGGTGAAACCATGAGCAATTGGCGGAATGGAAAAGTAGACCGTACTTTGCTTGGTCCTGCCGCGAGGTATTTCGCTCCAGTCGAAGCATTTACAAGACTAACCGACATCTCACTAGAAGAACTGAAGCAAAACGGCAAGCGGCTGATCTTGCTAGATGTCGACCACACGTTGGTTCCTTGGAAGGCCGAAGAGTTCGCAATCGGCGTTCCAGAATGGGTCACTCAAGCTAAGGAGATGGGCTTCGAACTTTGCATCCTGAGCAACACACGGCACCCAGAGCGCCTTATGCGACTTAGTAAGGCACTTGGAATCGAGGCATTACGCGGCAGGTTCAAACCAAGCCGAAAAATGTATTTAGCAGCCCTCTCCAAATTCGGTCGAAAACCAGAAGAAGCGATCATGATCGGCGACCAAATGATGACCGATATCTTGGGAGCTAACCGGACAGGAATCGAAGCAATCTGGGTCTGCAAAATGGACGGACCCGAGTTTGCAGGAACAAAAATCAACCGTGCGATAGAAAGGCGAATAGCTGCCGTGGTCTACAATGCTTTGGTGTCTGACGGCGAACAAGGTGCTCCAAAAAGCAAAACATTACAACAGCTCATTCGCTTCGTAGTCGTCGGCGGGCTTTCATTTATCATTGACGCTGGTCTTACGACCCTGCTCATGAACTACATTCACGTCGGGGATCAGCCTCTTGGGCACGTTCTTGGGCACTCACTCCGTGAATCTGCACCCTTTATTTTCCAGTTTGCAACCAAGGATGATTCTGCGGCCGCTCCGATTCTTGGAGGCTTGGCATCATTTGTTGCCATGTTCAACAGCTTCATCCTCAATCGTATGTGGACCTTCGAGGCTACGGAATCGAGCAACGTGAAAAAGCAGGTCATCCGTTTTTATTCGGTCGCGATCTTCGGCGCTCTGCTCAACACCCTCATTTTCAGCGTGTTCTACAGTGTGTTGCCGCTCGGCTCGAAGCATAAGACGCTTCTATCGAAGGCTGTCGCAGCCGCAATCGTAGCTGTCTGGAATTTCCTTGGTCAGCGCCACTTCGCCTTTCGAGAGCACTCCAAATGAGCCAAGTATTCCGCTGGCAAGACTCTCCAAAAGCTGACTTTGCCGTGATCGGTGATCCGGTCGCTCACAGTCTTTCACCGAAAATGCACATGGCCGCATATCAGGCGGTCGAGCTAGACTACCGCTATGTGGCGATTCATGTACCTCGCGGAGAGGTCGGAATAGCCCTTGATCACCTCAGAGAATTGGGTTATAAGGGCGTGAACGTGACGGTACCGCACAAAGAGGACGCAATGCTGTGGTGCGAAGAAGTTGAACCCTATGCTCAACGAGTTCGAGCCGTCAACACGGTTAATCTTTCGACGAGGAGTGGGATCAACACAGACGGTCCCGGGTTTATTTCTACTATCAATCCGCTAGAAGCTTGTTTAGAGGATGTGCTCATGTTTGGTGCTGGCGGCTCATCACGAGCGCTCGCGGTTGCATTGCGTCAAGTTGGGTTTTCGGTTCGCATATGGAACCGCACTCCGGAGAAAGCAAAGGAGCTTGCAGAGATCGCCGAATGTCAGTTTGCCGAGACCCCAGACCCCACTGGCGCTTGGCTTTTGCTCAACACAACCAGCGCCTCGTTGACCGGCGACCAGTTGCCTATCGATTTCCGAAAAGCCTCGCCGAGGGCACTGGCTTACGATCTCGCCTACGGTCATGGTCTGACGCCTTTTTGTGCCGCCGCTCAAGAGGCTGGACTGAATATCAAAGATGGCCGACAACTGTTGATGGAACAAGGTGCGCTATCCTTTGAATGGTGGACGGGGCAAATTGCGCCTCGAATGACGATGCTGGAAGCGATTTCTTGATGAAGATCTTCCCTCCATCTGAGGAAGCTATTAGTGCTGCCGGGGAAGCTATCCGAAACGGCAAACTGGTGGGATTGCCAACCGAAACTGTTTACGGACTCGCCGCAAATGCACTGGATCCTGCTGCCGTACTAAGGGTTTTCGAAGCAAAAAAGCGTCCTGCAGATAATCCGCTCATCGTTCATTTCGCTTCGATCCAGGACATCGATCTCGTAGCGGCACAGGTGCTGGAGTACGCTCAAAAATTGGCAGAAACCTACTGGCCAGGTCCGCTCACATTGGTTCTGCCAAAGAAACCTGTTGTCCCAGACATCACGACTGGCGGCCTTGATTCGGTTGCCGTCCGGGTACCGGTTCATCCCATTGCTCAAGCTGTCATTCGGGCTGCAGGCGTTCCGCTTGCTGCACCAAGCGCTAATCCTTTCATGGCGGTCTCTCCTACCAGGGCAAACGACCTAGCCCCTGAAATATTGGATGCCGTTGAGCTTGTTATTGATGGCGGACCATGTAAAGTTGGGATTGAGTCAACTGTAGTCGATTGCACTGGGAATCAACCGGTTGTTCTACGTCCGGGTCACATTAGCCGCGAACAGATTCTCCATATCGCGGGTTCAGTCGGCGCCCAAGTTTCGAAGGAACGTAAGTCTCCAGGAATGTATCCTAAGCACTACGCTCCAAGAGCTTTGGTGCGACTGGTAGAACGCCTCGGCAACGCAGAAGCGGGGCTGACTTTTGACCAGGCTCTTTCATCACAACAAAGGCAAATTCCAAAAGATCCAGTTGGTTTTGCACAACAACTCTACGCAATGCTCCATGAATTGGACGAGATGAATGTTTCTGAAATCATGATTCAAGAGCCACCCAGAACTCCAGAATGGGAGGCGGTCTGGGACCGCCTCAATCGAATGATTTCTTAGTCTGAATCGACTGCGCCTAATCCACGTTTGAGGACAACGTAGCTTGTTGCCCAAACGCCAACGGCTGTGATTGCCAGTAGCATAGATGGTGGGCCTCCTAGAGTGAATCTTCACGTCACTGTCGGGAGGGGTGCAACAGTGCGAACCGCCCGGTCTCGCTTCGCTAAAGCGACAACATTCGAATTATGATAGGGTTCGAGCATATGACTTTGTAATAGCTCCCTAATGTGAGCAAAAGCTGGCAATTCTCGTGTTCTCAGAGATTCGCAGAACGTCATGATGGCTAAACTTGGCAATGGATCGAGTACGAGTTGGCATCATCGGTTTAGGAAATATGGGGTCGGCCCATGCAAAAGCACACATTCCCAAACTAACCGGGGTTGAGCTAGCGGCAGTTTGTGACATCAACCCAGAAAAGCTAAAGGGATATGGCGAGGTCCCAACTTTTGAGAGTAGCCAAGACCTGATTCGATCTGGCTTAGTGGACGCGGTACTTATCGCAACACCGCACTACGACCACACTACAATTGGGATAGACGCCATTGAGAACAACCTTCACGTCTTGGTAGAGAAGCCGATTTCAGTTCACAAAGCCGACTGTGAGCGTTTGATTGCAGCCTATGAGAAGAGTGGCAAAACCAAGGTTTTCAGCGCCATGTTCAATCAAAGGACCGATCCACACTACCAGACCATACGAAACTTAATTCGATCCGGCGAAATCGGAAAGGTCATGCGTGTGACATGGATCATCACCAATTGGTTCAGGTCAGCAGCCTACTATGCCAGCGGCGGCTGGCGAGCAACATGGGGTGGCGAAGGTGGCGGCGTCTTATTGAACCAGTGCCCCCATAACATCGACCTGTATCAGTGGATGTTCGGTATGCCATCACGGGTTCGAGCAGTCCTCGGATTTGGCAAATACCATGACGTCGAAGTCGAAGATGATGTCACCGCGATTTTCGAGCATTCGGATGGTGCCGTAGGAACATTTATCACCTCCACCGGTGAGTGTCCCGGAACAAACCGCCTCGAAGTCACCTGTGACCGGGGGCGAATCGTGGTTGAAGGGGACAAGATCAGCTTTGACCGAACCACTGTCTCGGTGAAGGAGTTCTGCGATACAACTCCAGAGCTTTTTGGCACTGCCCCGACATGGAAATGTGAAATACCTGTTCGAGGTTATGGCGGACAGCACGTCGAAATCTTCCAAAACTTCATAGATGCCATCCTATCGGGGAAAGAACTTCTCGCGCCCGCTGTCGAAGGCATTCATTCAGTGGAACTCGCCAATGCCATGATCTTTTCCGGACTAAATAACGGTCTTCCGGTTGAGCTTCCTCTCGATAGTGCGAGATACGAGTCGCGACTAAAGGATCTCATTGCAAATTCGAAGCATGAGAAGAAAGTAGAAGAGCGCACTGCCACTGACATGGCTTCTACCTATAGGTAACTACGAAAAAAGCCGCCGGGCTTCTCGAAACCGGCGGCAAGGAGGAGAGTTTCTTTCTTCGCGCTTTATAGATAAGCGTCTGTTAATTGTTCATTCGGATTAACCCCCTCTATTCGTTAGGAGTTTTTGTGAGAATGCGAAAGAACTAGCAAAAACACTTATAGTTTATATCCAGTACCAGTTCTAAATCAGCAACGGCACGTAAATCGCATTTAGCGAGGGGCAGCAGGTACGAACTGCCGATACAGACGTAAACCCACCGACCGACCGTACTTATACAGCAATGATCCGTCAATTACTCGCGTTGACGACACGGTATACCTGCCCCGTTGCCGAACCTCCGAGACAACGCAGAATAAAACTCGGTACGACATGCTCAATGATTCAGCAATCGATGCAAGCTAGCTACTGTTTCAAACGATTACTAGAGACAAGATCATTCGTCAACTGAACGAATTCTGCTGCCACAACGTCCTGAATGAAAAATGGACCCTAGGAAAGAAAAGACATTAGGCTGTGTCCTCGTTGCAGGAACAATTATCGCGATTGTCTCCTTCGTCTTGATCTGGGTCTTCGGTATGGCTGGGATACTTCATGGGACAGCAACCCGAGAGCCAATCACGAACAAGATCACTGATGCCGGGGATATGAACCTGGTTCCTCTGATGTTGGTCTTCACTGTCGTCGGCGTCCTCATGGTAGGGGGAGCTTTGGGCTATGGCTTTTGGTACAACAAGAACCTCGCTTCTGGACCGACGACAACTTCAAGCTTTGTCAAGATCCTAGCCCGTTACGCAGTCGATGGCCAAGGCTATGTGCTCACTCAAGACTACGAAATCGAAACGGCTGATCGACCCCGATTTTATGTTCGAATGGCCTTTCCGAACACCCAGCCCTCTGAGTATGAGTGCCGATATGAAACCTTTGTCTGCTGCGGCGAGGGCATGACGGGCGAGGTTGAAATGCAAGGGCGTTGGCTCGGGAAATTTACGCCATACATAGGGGTTCCACAGGATCTCCCGTCATAACGCTTACGCAACATTGCGAAACGTAGGGCAACCAGTGCAGTGGTATACACCCTTTGGGCTACTATGTTTCTGGTCCCTCAATGATGTGCGTCCCCAAATTTAAGAAATTAGTCGAAACGCTTCGACTCGCCATCTTTCTGGTGCTGAGCATTGTCTTTAGCTTAGCTTCAGCCAAAGAGCCGGTAACTCTCCGCTTCACCGTCTGGGACGGCGACGAATCTCTCAAGATCGTTCGAAACGTTCTAAAGGAGTTTGAGAAGCAGAACCCTGACATCAAAGTCAAACTAGAGAACTTCGCCGATTACAACATGTACCACCAGAAAATGATGGTCATGTATGCGGCGAACTGTGCTCCCGACGTGGCGATGATGGACATGGGACACTTTCAAGCCCTTGCAACTCGTAAAGCTCTCCTGCCTCTCAACAAGTTCTTTGCTGAGACGCCTGGGTTCAACATCAAAGAGTATTACGAGCCGATCGTTAAGGTCCACACGCTAAATAACAACCTTTACGTACTCCCAAGAGACATCGCTCCAGAAGGCCTGATCTATTACAACAAGAAAGCCTTTGATGAGGCTGGAATTCCTTATCCAGATGGCTCTTGGACGTGGGACTTCAAAGAAAGGCCAGAACTCAAGGAAAAAGACTTTCTTTGGGTGATGCATCAGCTCACGAAAGTCGGCAAAGATGGCAAGACTTCCCGTTATGGCTTTACGGCAGGTTGGCCTGGCGAGCTTGTTGATTCGTTCATGTACAGCTACGGAATCAAAGCCGTAGATAACGACCAGCACCCTACCAAGATTCTTTACAACTCACCTGACATGTTCAAGGTGTACAACTTCTATTGCGATCTTGCTCTGAAAAAGAAGTGGATTCCAAGCAACCAAGAAGTGAGTAGCGTTCTTCAATCAACGACACAACAGCTTTTTGTTCAGCAGAAAGTTGCGATGTACCAGAACGGCATTTGGGAAGTTCCCAACATGCGAAAAATGCTCAAGCCTGGTTCGAAAGAGTTTTTCGAATGGGATATCGCACTCTATCCAGCCTGTGCCAAGGATATTCACGGCAAAGAACACCGCGCGTTTCCCACTGGTGGATCAGGATATTCCATTTTCTCTTCGACAAAATATCCCGAAGAAGCTTGGCGATTGACCAAGTTTATGTCTGGCCCTGTCGCGATGAGAGCCATGGCTCAAGCGGGAATTGCCCAACCAGCGATTCGAAGACTGGCGCTAGAGCCCGGCGTTTGGGTTCCCGGACCCAATACTCCAAAAGAGCAAATGTATCCGGCAAACCGACTGGCAACAGACCAAGCCGTTCCGTTCGTTGAGTTTGGCGCTACTGCCGAATACATGCCGGAAGTTTTCAGCCTAATCGACGGAAGACGTGACAGCATCTATAACGGTATCTTACCGGTCGAGAAAGCGCTCAAAGAGGGCACCCAAGAGGCCCAAACGAGACTTGACCAACTACTAAAAGAAGAAGACCTCGCGCCATTTTCTTGGCCAGCAGGTATTGCAGTTGGTTTAGCCGTTGTCGTTGGAATTCTCGCGTTCATCTACTGGCCTGAGCGAAAGGTGAAATACACCTATCGCGAAAAACGAGAGAGTGTCGCAGCCTATAAGTTCATCTCACCATGGTTGATAGGCATTTGCGTTTTCACGGTCGGTCCGATGGTCTTATCGCTCCTCATGTCCACCATGAAATGGGACATGATCAGAGACGCCCAATGGCGCGGCGCTGGAAACTTCACCGAGGCGTTTACGCAAGACCCCAGATTCTGGGTCTCGATGAAAGTAACGATTCTCTTTACGTTGCTCTCGACGCCAGTTGGAATCATCTTCGCGTTTCTGCTTTCACTCTTGCTGAACCAAAAGATTCGCGGAGTACCTCTCTTCAGGTCGATGTACTACATGCCTTCGATCACGAGCGCAGTCGCGCTCACATTGGTCGCAAGAAAGGTATTTGCTCCAGAGGGCATCTTAAACGCTGTCCTTTACAGCAAGGTCTTCCATCCGATAGGAGAATTCATCAGTAAGGCGGCGGGAACACCGACCGAGCAAGTGAACTGGTTCGGAAACGAGCACACGGCAATGCCAGCACTCATCTTGCTAGGACTGCTAGGCGTGGGTGGCTCAATGGTTATCCTCCTTGCCGGCCTCCAGGGCATCCCGACATACTACTATGAAGCAGCGACCGTAGACGGTGCTAACCCGTTCCAGCGGATGAAAGCAATCACAGTTCCTTTGCTGACTCCAGCATTGTTCTTCTGCTTAATCACCGGATTCATCGGCGCGTTCCAAGTCTTCACGCAGGTCTTCATTATCACGAACGGACCGAATGGCGGACCCAACAACTCGATGCTCGTCTTCATGATTAGCGTCTTCTCAGCGGCGTTCACGACGTTCCGAATGGGATATGCCGCAGCACTCGCTTGGGTGTTGTTCTTCATCGTCCTTATCTTCACATTGCTTCAACTCCGGATGAGCAAGTGGGTCTATTACGAAACGGATGCGAAATAACATGAGCGTACAAACAGAACTAGATCGTTATCGTGCGGCTACGAGACGCTCCGAACGAATCAATCTCCTACTGAAGGTCCTTCTCTGGATTGTCATGCTCACGGGTGCGGCCGTCTTTATGACTCCGTTCTATCTGATGATCGTGATGTCACTTAAGACTCCAGCGGAGATTGCGGCAACAACGGCCTGGGATATTCCAAAGAACCCGACATTAGAGAATTTCTCGTTGGTTCTAACCAACCCGAACGTTAGCTTTTTCGGATTCTTCAAGAACAGCTTGTTCGTTGCCATTATGTCCACGACAGGCGTCCTCGTTTCGTCCGCGTTAGTCGCATATCCGTTCTCGCGGCTGAAGTTTCGTGGGCGCGACCGTCTGTTCTTGCTACTCCTTGCGACGATGATGCTGCCAGGCGTCGTTACGATGATTCCCACCTACGTGGTTTACAAGTATCTGCATTGGGTCGATACTTTCTATCCGCTCTGGGTACCGGCATGGTTCGGCGGCGGTGCATTCAACATCTTCTTGCTTCGGCAGTTCTTCATGGGAATTCCGCGCGAGCTTGATGAAGCGGCCATCTTAGACGGCGCAAATCACTCGGTGATCTTCTGGAGAATTATCATGCCGCTTAGCGGTCCGGCTCTCGCAACGGTCGGTATATTCGCCTTCAACTACAACTGGCGAGACTTTATGGGGCCGCTGCTCTACCTCAACTCACCAGAGAAGCAAACCCTTGAACTTGGTCTGCAAACTTACCGAGCTCTGAACAACGAACAATGGAACCTGATGATGGCAGGGGCGGTGCTCGTTATGATTCCGCTTGTTGTGCTCTTTGTTGCAGGACAACGCTGGTTCGTCAAAGGCATCGTCATGACGGGCGGCAAGTAAACACCCTTTCTAAAACAAATTGCCTTGGTTTATCTGTAAACCAAGGCAATCAATGACATCCTAAGACGAGCGTTTATTCAATTGCCGAGGTAACCAGGCACCTAGTGCAAGCAGGCTTGCGACTGAAAAGACAGTTACCCAAGCCATACCCATGTTAATCCATGACGGTTTTTGACCGCCAGACACAGTTCCTGTACGGATTTTCTCGCCATTTGGCCCTATCTCATACATCTCCAGGGTTCGGTCATCTTTCACGGTCGAACCTGGATCTAGATCGGGTTCAACAAAATCTTTAGGACTAGTATCTCCAAACTTGATTTCTGAAAAATGATCAGAAACTTGGATATTGCTACCAACGGTTTCATCAATTCTTGTTTCTCTTGCATCTAGGGGAGCAACAATCCCGTCCACCTTTTGAGTCTGCAAGATCTCTTTGACACCGTGGATTTTCCCGTCAGGGGACCAATCCTCGATTTTGGTAGCTAACATGCTGGCATTTTTATCAAACGTGACCCGTAACTTCCAGTTATGCCCCGGATCTCCTTCGTATATCATGTATCTTCCCCGCTCTTGATTCCCCAGTGGCTTTAACGTACCGTCTGAAACCAGATCGGCGAGCCAGCGGTCGCCATATTTCAGGCCAAACTGAAGGGGGGTGACGGGGCCATTCAGAGTCTGATCTCGGTTGATATGGTTCGGCTTTCCATTGCCATCGTATGAAATCGAAAAAGATTCACTGTTAGCGAAGACACTAGATTCAGTGAACCTTCCCTTTTCATCAAGCAACGACACCTTCGCACTGTCCTGAAGGATGCGCGTTTCGGTCCTCGCGTTGATCGCATGCTCGGATTCATTTCCGACTTTAGCTTTCCCGCTTGTGGTTACCAAAACTCTCGAAGAAACCCACCGATTTTTCAGACTCTTGATTTCACTTTCGGAGGTCTGGGCATGAGCCGCCGAACCAAGCATCACAACCAAAAATGCCCCGCTAACGAGCACATTAGGAAGTGAGAATTTATGGACAGCTGTACTCATTGATAACTCCTCCTTGAGATCCTGCTTGTGTATTTTTATGACAACCCGTTGAGTCATTTACCTGCAAAAACCTCTCCTTACAGGGACGCAATGTTGGATTCACGGAACCTTTCTTCAAACCAAACCAGTGCACCCAGTAGCCAGAATCGTTTAGGCAAGTGTAAATCCCACCAGGGAATGGACAACACCCATCCGGGTTATTGCATGCGTTATTTTCAGACGGACAGTCACTTGGTTCTACAGGTGAATCGCTAGGGTCAGTAGTAGCGCCATGAGCCGACATGGGCATCGGGAAGACGAGAACGGTAGCGGTAGCAACAAATGCTATTGTGAACTTCAGAATGTAGCTTGTTTTCATTCTATATCTCCAATGGTCTCCAAACCATTTGCACGAGGATTGCTGAAACGCCCCAACTTGCGAGAGCAAGTATTGAAGACTGAATCGGACTAAGGGATAAAATTGCACCAAAGCAACTACATGGCACCCCTATTCCAGCTCTTATTCGCCAAACACCATATCCCACAAAAAGCGAAGTTAGAATCAGTGAGATACTTGCGCCTGCGCGCCATGACTTGAATAGAAGAGCAATTGCGGCGAGAGCTTCAATGGCGATCAATACGATGCCCATCTTGTAACCAAATTCATAGCTTGGGACAAGATTTGCCGCTAGAAGTGATCTAGATACAGATTTCAACGCAAATAATTTTGTTAGCGCTGAAAATAAGAACAATACAGAAAGTGCATATCTTAGAAGTTTGGCAACAATCACTGTAAGTTATATATATCATACTTATTATTTTTTGATAACCTTTTTCTTCTAAATACCGGATTCTATAAACGAAATCAGTCTTCTCGATGTATTTAATGGGTAGACCTTTGGCGCTCTTCGCTGTTTGTAGTAGATAGCGTAACCTAGTTGCTATGAATGAGCGGTACATTCTAAGTTGGATTGCATCTCTCATCGCCTTTACGAGTCAGTGGGATTGAGTTGCGAGAAGACGCTTTACACCTGTTCATCAAGTTCGAGAAAACGGGCGGATTTGAGCACCTATTTGTCCTCGACACGGTCGGACGGACATACGAACAATTAAGCGCATATTTCGTGCATTCAAAAACCTGGCCGTAGTTTGGATTGCCTAAAATGCTAAGCTCCTAGATTCCCCACATGGCTCGCTAATAATGAGGTAGGCGAAGGACTTCCAACTACTCACAGTAAGTAATGATGGACAGTCTGCATTTCACCGACGATGGGCGAAATATTCAACACATATCGCTCGTGCTCAAGAATTTTTTAGCCATTTGACCACGAATCGACCGATATCTCAACTCTTCTTTCGAGTAGTGAAAACCTGATACAAGACAAAGGCAACGGCTGCTACGGCGATCAGAAAGATATATTGACTGGAGCTTGATGAAGAGGAGGCTTTAGCTTTTTGCATACGCGCACCTGCCTCTAATGCCTTACGCATTTCTTCCTGAGCTTTCGGGCGGATCAAGTTGACAATGGCAATAAAGTTATCGACGTCGTTCGGTAGCTTGCCCCCGTTATGCTTTTTGAACTTTTCGATGGAGATCGAATAGCCGGGCTCTGTACGATTGTCGCCGATACTCTTGAGAGAATCCCAAGGGAAAGGCGGAAGAGGGTCCGAAGGCTTCAGAAACTTCAAGTCGTCGATGTTATAAGTTCGATGCACATAGAGCGGAGGATCGGCATCAAACTTGACCACTTTGGCGACCTTGACACCTTCGCCGACATCGGTGTGGTCACTAAAACTCCAACTGCAATTCCGAGGTTTACCTTCACCAGAGATGCTACCGAGCGTATCTCCCGTGATTCGTGCTTTCAGAATGCGAGCCCCAAGTTGGCTAACTAGAACCTTCCCTTCGTTGTGCCACGACAGATTACTGAGCCCCGAACTAAATGGGAGACATGCTTTGGGAGATGCTTCATAGGCCCAATTGGCTTCAGCGAAAGGATTTTGCACCTGTGTATCGATCATCAAGTCCTTACCAGCCGTAAAAGTCAGCCTCAGGTTCTTGATGTAATACGTTATGTGCGATTTCAGATCGTCTTTAACATAGAGACCTTGGCTCGTCTTAACGAAAGTGTAGGCAAAGTTCTCTTCTACCGGAACTTCGGCTAGTTTGGCCCCCTTCAAAACCATTGAGTTCGAGTGCATTCGGTACGAAACTCGGAACGCAGAGAAGTAGCGATCTATTTGTTGAAAATCCATAGATTTCTTAGCCCAAAGACCGCTAAGTGATCTTGTCATCGCTCAAAACGATGTTCTAGCACAGCTCCCATATCTGAGAAGCTAGAAAATGACCGGTTCTATAAACACCAGGACCCGGCAATCGCATTAGCGCTTTAGCCGGGAACGAAGACATCAACGAGCTTCTTTCAGGAGTTAGGGTCTATCTCAGAGTTACTCTGGTGACTCGCACCGGACGTATTGCGACCCGGAATCGTTGTTCGTGGCGAAAGCGACTGCAACTAAGCTTAAGCAAACGGCGAGGATCGTGATAACCAGCTTTTTAGATAGCATAATGCACCTCTAGGGCATTATAGGGTACGAATAGTCCAGATTCAAGACAAAACCATGAAATTGTCAGATATTTTCGGGTTAGCGATCACCTTTCTGACGTCGTACCTAGCCTTATGGAGTGCAGAAAATATGGTTCCCGCTTGCGGTGTTGGCCTGAGTTGCGCTGCGAGGAGTATTACAGTTTTCGGACTAGTCTTGCGTCCATCCGATCTTTCGCTGTTCGGACTCATCATTCCGTGGGCTTACTTGCTCTTCTCGAAGGGGGTTTTTCGCAAGCCGCTGCTGATTGGATTGGCAGTTCAAGCATGGCTGGCAATCACAATTCAGATCATCTCGCTTAGGGAAAATGGTGTGCTCTGCCCTTATTGCGTGGCGCTTACCCTCCTCTATACTCTCCTAGCGATTTCGGCATACAAAGAAGTAGCTATTCCGAGAACTGTGTACGTTGGAGCAGCTTTGCTTACAGCGGGAATCGGAACCGTGGGGCTCTTCATGGCGACGAAGGAAATCGACATGGTCAAGAACCATCCGATCAACCTTGTTCGCCTTAATGAACTCGGTAACGATATTCCGGAAGCCGTATCAATCACTTCTCAGTCAAAGGGCGGCAGTGAGTGGCTACTTATCATAGATCCAAACTGCCACGTCTGCGATTCGGCACTGGGTACCTTATCTGCAAACATCAGCCGAGGAGATTCAGCGAAGGTCCTCATCTCATCCAGAGGTTCTCTACATGCGGGCGAACTTCTATTTCGCCTTCTCGAAGGTAAATCGGTAGATTCCCAAGTCAAGACGCTCGCCCATTGGCCGGAGTTGAGAGGAGCAAACAAAGACTTCACACCTAGTCAAATGGAGTCTGAGAGGATCAGGCGTTCAGAACTTCGCACGACGACGCTCTCCGTAAGAGCATTTCCAACCATCCTTGTGCGACATGGACGCTCGAGCGCGTATGTCCTCGGTGATCTGAATTCGCCGTAGATTTGCCATCGTCCGAATCCTGAAACATTGTCTGAGCAAAACAAAAACACCCCGGTCCGTTTCGGACCGGGGTGTCTAGGATGAGGATTACTCTTAGTAATCCATTCCGCCCATACCGTCCATTCCTGGAGCAGCAGGAGCAGCCTTCTTCGGCTCTGGCTTCTCGACCACGAGAGTCTCTGTGGTGAGAACCAAGCCAGCAATAGAAGCAGCGTTCTGAACTGTGGAACGAGTGACCTTGGCTGGATCGACGATGCCTGCTTTCGCAAGGTCAACGATTTCGCCGCTCACAGCATTGAGGCCGAAGCCCTTAGCTGCAGCTCGAACCTTCTCGACGATGACCGAACCTTCAAGTCCAGCATTCTTCGAGATCTGGCGAAGCGGCTCTTCGAGAGCGCGCTTGACGATGAGAAGACCGGTCTTCTCGTCGCCTTCGAGCGAGGCTGCATCGAGGCTATCAGCAGCAGCCAACAGAGTTGAACCGCCGCCAGGGACGATGCCCTCTTCGACAGCCGCACGAGTCGCCGAAAGAGCGTCCTCGTATCGATGCTTCTTCTCTTTGAGCTCGGTCTCGGTGGAAGCGCCTACCTTGATGACGGCAACTCCGCCGCTGAGCTTAGCCAATCTCTCTTGGAGCTTCTCGCGGTCGTAATTGCTGTCGGTGTTGGCGATCTGAGCCTTGATCTGTTCGATTCGGCCAAGAACGGCTTCCTTCGAACCAGCGCCCTGAATGATTGTCGTCTCTTCTTTGGTGATGACGATTCGCTCGGCGGTACCGAGAAGGTCAACGGTGACGTTGTCCAGCTTGGTGCCGAGGTCTTCGCTAATGAATCGACCAGCGGTCAAAACAGCGATGTCCTCGAGCATAGCCTTGCGTCGATCGCCAAAACCAGGAGCCTTGACCGCTGCGATTTGCAGAACGCCTCGGATCTTGTTGAGAACGATGGTTGCAAGTGCGTCCCCCTCGATGTCCTCAGCGATTACGAGGATCGGTCGTCGGGTTTGAGCGGCCTTCTCAAGGAAAGGAAGGAAGTCTTGCGCGCTGCTGATCTTCTTCTCGTGAATGAGGATGAGCGGCTTCTCGAGAACGGCTTCCATGCGCTCAGGATCGGTGACGAAGTACGGGCTGATGTAGCCTCGGTCGAACTGCATACCCTCGACGACATCGAGAACGGTCTCGCGACCCTTCGACTCTTCGACGGTGATAACGCCGTCCTTACCGACCTTATCCATAGCCTCGGCAACTTGCTTACCGATCTCGTTGTCGTTACCAGCGATGGTTGCTACGAACTCAACCTGCTCCTTGTCAACGATGGTTTGAGCTTGGCTCTTAATGAAGGCGATAACCGTATCGACGGCCTTATCGATGCCTCGCTTAACCGCGATTGGGTTTCCGCCAGCGGCAACATAGCGAAGGCCCTCGTTAACGATTGCCTGTGCCAAAACGGTAGCTGTGGTCGTACCGTCTCCGGCGACATCGTTTGTCTTGGAAGCGACTTCTTTGCAGAGCTGAGCGCCCATATTCTCGTATGGATCCTCTAGCTCGATCTCCTTAGCGACGGTGACGCCGTCCTTGGTGATCGTTGGGCTTCCCCACTTCTTGTCGAGGACGACATTTCGTCCTCTGGGGCCGAGGGTCACTTTGACTGCATCGGCGACCTTGTTTACGCCGCGCTCAAGCGCGCGTCGTGCGTTCTCATCGTATAGTAGGTTTTTTGCTGACATGTGTATTTCTCCGGGTGCTGAGCGGTTGATTAGCAGTGGCTTTGCAATGGCTTAGCTTTGCTTGGCGTGGTGCCCTATTCAGTAGGTGGATCCTTTTGGATTTCTACAAGGGTCTCGACGGTCTGCCGCTTAAGGCTAGTCAATCGGGTCCCTAGATCCTTCTGAAGCTTGACGGCTAGGTTTCGCATACGAACCCCTAGGTCTTTTGACAATGTTTCGATCTCTTCGCACTGTTCTTGACTGATGTAGCCAAGGTCAGAGGAA
Source organism: Chthonomonas sp. UBA1950 (assembly GCA_002336105.1). Taxonomy (GTDB): domain Bacteria; phylum Armatimonadota; class Fimbriimonadia; order Fimbriimonadales; family Fimbriimonadaceae; genus Fimbriimonas. The sequence continues at coordinate 203,894 of DDEQ01000034.1, forward strand.
ATCGCGAACAGAGTCTCGACTTCATTGAGAGAGCCAAGAGCTATTCGTATGAATCTATGGAAATCAGCGTCAGACTCCCTCCCAGATCCTTCAGCGATGTTTGCCGCAATCGAAACGGACGCTCGCCGAATTTGAGATGTGAGGTTATAGACTTCTTCCCTTGGGAATGGCTGAGTGTAGATGTAGCAACTGACGGCAAATTGCCGTGCCAATTCCCATATCTCCAACTTCTTGTAATTCCGCATCTCCTAACCCTTTCGGAACGCTATGCAAAGCCACGTTAAGCAATGCAATGCCTAGCGCGCTAGCTCAGAATTGCGTAAATCTGATCCTCATCCAGAATCGTGTATTCCTGCGATCCGACGGTGACTTCGTTTCCGCCGTATTTGCTGAAAAGGACTCGGTCGCCGACCTTTACGCTGATCTGATTTCGTTCTCCGTTGTCGAGGGTTCGTCCCTCACCAACTGCGATGACTTTGCCCTCCTGGGGCTTTTTCTTGGCGCTGTCGGGAAGAAAGATGCCGGATGCGGTCTTCTCTTCTTGCTCGACGAGCTGCACAACGACCTTATCGCCGAGGGGCTTGATCGATGCCATAGTGTTTTTCCTCCAAAACTCGTTCTTGATTTAGCAGTCCCACGAGGGGACTGCTAAATTGTACGATTTTAGAGGGGGTAGTCGTCAACCACTTTTAGCAGAATCGACTGGAGAGTGCTAATTTCCTCGACTCATCGGTTGGTCGTTCGGTTCACAAGGAACGAGAAATCTCCGGTCGATCTTGAAGGTCCGCAGACCTAATGAACTTTGACAATCTAAAGGCTCACAAACCTTGAGATCGAAGATTTGCAATGGCTGCCTCCAGTTCCTTCTTTTTGAACCCACCGAAACCGACCTTTAGCCCGTATTTCTTGATTTCAGTGCTGGCAAGCTGTTGCATGACCACATAGCCAATGATTCCGCAACAGAGTGCCGAGTTAATACCCATCAGTATGGAGGCGAGAATAGCTTGTCCGGGTTGCCAGTCCTTACCGATGGCAATCTGCTTGTTAAAAGGGAGGGTGCCCGCGACGACTACGACGAAAAGCGCCAACATCCCGCCCAAGAGGATGACAACATTACCTGTAGATCGGAAAGCTGCGTTGATAACGAGTGCAATGATCACATTGACCAGGAAGATCTTATTGAGTCCAAAGTAGCCTTTATAAAGCGCCTCCAGCTTCTCACTGGAACCATATATTGCACCACGAGGATAGGAAGTAAATTGCGGAGGAGGTACATCAGACATTCGAACTATAGACGTAATTAAATGACAAAAAGAATCGGTTCTCTTGGATATTTCTGAAGCTCAAGCCTCGACCAGATATCTGCGATCGACTCGATAGGTTTGGTACTTGCCCTGCTTCCAGACTTCGAAAGACGCCAAAAAGCATGAGGATTGAGACTCGATATTAATGCCGATTGGATACTCACAACGAAAACTGTTCTTGCCTCGAGTGACCAGCAAAGATCCGTCTTGTTCAATCAGGATGGAATCACACAGATACTTTTCACTCGCACGAGTTTTTGGACTGCATTCCGCTGGAATATCGTAGACAAATCGCCTTCCTTTTTCTAAGAACCGAGTCTGAGGGCTAAACCGTAGTCGAGGTTTCGAGACGGTCTCTTCACGAACGGCCAAACCAAACGCGACAACCCCGTAGCCGTAGTAAATCACCGCTAACGCAGCAAAAAGAAAAGGAATCGATACCAGCTTCGCTCGAACAAAATCCTCACCGTTGATTGCATCTGTCAACACAAAAAACGAACAAACCGCTGGTACGAGGGCAACAAAGAACAAGATCAGACGCCGCTGGAACTGCGGCCGTAAATTCCAAAAAAACGGAGGTTGCTGAGACTTGTATGCTTCCTCAAGCCTTAAAAGGTCAGAACCGCCGACAAAAATGTTTCTGTAGAATTGACCGGTCCGTGTCATTGGCCGATAGAAAGGTGCGACAAAGCCAAGTGGCCGCCACCATTCGCAACTCCATTCCCGGTCGTATTTCACTTTGTCGCCCACGAATATCTGCACACGTTCCTCGTCGGCGACTAATCGCATAGACGACCAATCACGTGTATAGAAGTGCCCAAATACGGCACCCGACAGACACGAAACCACAGCTACCTCGAACAAATAACTGAAACCGAAATAACCATCAACGAGGAATCCCAACCAGGTTGCTAGCATTGCACTCGCACCTATCATTGCTGGTCGCTGAGTCACACGACATTCGGTAATTCCGTAGAACTTTTCAGGTAAGTCAGTGTCGGTCACTTGAACAATTCGATGATACGATATTCGATATCGTTACGCTAGGAGCAGACTTGATAAGTGATCTTTTCACGTCGGTTTGGTAGGCTAACGTCATGATCGCGATCATCACGCTTTTGACCACCTTTGTGGCGCAGGGCCAGCTTCAAACACGGTTTGAACTAGCGACACCGCTCAGTGGAATTCCCGGGGTGATGATCGATTCCTACACTAATGGATCGGGCTTGGCGATTCAGACGGCACGATCAAAAGGGCTTCAGGGCCGAATGATGTGGATCGACGCCACGGCGAACATCGAGCGATATAACACTGAGGAAAAGATCGTTAGCCTTGTCGCTAAGATCGCCGATGTCGGTTTCAACACCATCGTCTTCGACATCAAGCCGATCAGCGGTCAAGTCGTCTACAAAAGCCACATCGCACCAAAACTCTTAGAGTGGAGATCAAAAAAGCTTCCTGCGGACTTCGATCCCCTCCCTATTTTCGTTCGAGAGGCCCACAAACACGGTCTTTTCTTGATTACGAGCCTGAACGCCTTCAGCGAAGGGCATTCGATGTTTAAAGTTGGCCCTGGATACGGAAAAGTTGACCAGCAAACCATCATCTATGACACTCAGAACGTCGTCATTGGATCAGGGCAAAAGTTCTCTTTAGCGGAATCTATCAATTTCAAGAAGCCAGATTCTATCGCTGTACTTACAGACACGAAAATAGCTACAACCTCACCCGACGCCTTTGCCGTGACCCTTGACCGAACCGGTCGTGTCATCGACGGATTCGCCTTTGGAGGTATCGGCCTCAGCATCCCTACCATCCCAAAAGGTGGCGTTGCCCTTTACGGAGTTGGAAAGGGAGCAGACTTTCTGCGGTGGAACGGAATTCCAGGACACCACTTGACCTTTGAAGCAGAACCACTTTTTGTGCCGATTAGCGAAAAGCCAAAGAGCCAATATCCGCTGATGATGAACCCCAACGATCCGCGAAATCAGGATTACACAAGGTCCATTGTCAAGGAAGTCGTTTCAAATTATGATGTTGACGGCATCATTTTCGACGACCGACTTCGATACGGTGGTATGTATGCCGACTTCAGCCCGGTCACAGAAAAGCTCTTCGAACAGCGTATCGGCAAGAAGCTCAAATGGCCCGATGACGTGTTCAAATACACACTGAATCTCGACCTATCGAAAGGAATTCAGCCTGGTCGATATTACGATCAATGGATGGCATGGCGAGCTTCGCAACTAACTGAGTTTCTGGCTTCTGTTCGGGCTACCATCAAGCAAACAAAGCCTAGTGTTCAGCTCGGCATTTACGCTGGGTCTTGGTACGGCGAATATCCCGCACTTGGGAGCAACTATGCGTCCCCAGAGGCAGAAACGAGTTTCTGGTTCGCTACTCAGAACTATCGAAAGTCAGGTATGGCTCCCCTGTTGGACTACCTCGTTTCTGGTTGTTACTACTCGGTTCCTACGATTTACGATGCGATGTCCTTAGGTAAATCGATTGGTTCGACCGTCGAGGCAGCAGGAACTTTGACCAATCAGCTTGCCCGAGACGAGGCTTGGGTCTATGCTGGTCTCTCTCTCATTGACTTCGCCGGAAACCCGACCGGCCTCGAAAAATCCCTCCAAGCCGCTTGCGCCTCAACCGAGGGCGTCATGGTTTTTGACCTTTCGCATGATATCGAGCCAATGTGGCCAGTTTTCAAACGTGCGTTCTCGGTATCGAGGAAGGCACCGCATCAATTGACGGGTTTGCTAGAATCTGTCCGACAAAAACGACGAACCCTCGACAAAGCAGGAATAAAAAGCCTGCCGATCATAATCTCGGCAGGCTCTGCGGGAACTGGACAATAACTAGGCGCTGAGGACAACTAGGCTGAATTCGTCTGGGTTGAGCGAAGCTCCACCCACTAGGCCTCCGTCAATGTCCGACTGCGAGAACAGCTCACCGGAGTTAGCAGGCTTGACGCTGCCACCGTACAAAACTCGGATGCTATTTGCCGTTTCGGTATCGAAAATATCAGCGAGAGTGCTTCGAATCATTGCGCAGACTCGGTTCGCCTCAGGCGTGTCGCAAACCTTGCCGGTGCCGATTGCCCAAACCGGTTCGTAGGCCACGACTCCAGAAAGGAACTCTGCTCCATCGATACCAGCCAAACCACCTTTGAGTTGAGTCTTAATGACTTCGTCGGTTTTGCCCGCTTCTCGCTCATCGAGTGTTTCTCCGACACAAAGAATTGGTGTGATTCCATGATGTAGCAGAGATTTGATTTTAAGATTGACGGTCTCGTCGGTTTCTGCAAAGAAAGGAACCGTTGATTCTGGCGTTTCGAGTTTTCCAAATTTGCCACGAGTTTCGGAGTGTCCGACGATACAAATCTTCACTCCAGCATCAATCAGCATGGGAGCGCTGATATGCCCAGTAAATGCTCCGGCGTCTTTCCAGAAAACGTCTTGCGCACCAAGATAAACCTTAGTTCCTTCGAGGGCTTTTCTCACTGCAGGGATGCTCAGAAAGGTCGGGCATAGCCCCACTTCTACATTCTGCTTCTGATCCACAAGCTTCAAAAATGCTTGTACCGCCGCCACAGCTTCGCGCTGTGTTAGGTTCATCTTCCAGTTTCCAACCACCAACTTTGTTCGCATCTTCAGTATCTCCCGGCCAGCTTAGCCTCTGTTTTTGTCTTTTGACTCCTTCTAGACTATCACGCAGAGGCCCTGTCCGACTAGCCTATTGCTATGAACCTCGCTTAACGATAAAAGGTGTGTAGAAAACTCGGTCGATTATAGAAATAGCTTCACCAATCATTCTGAGGACAGCTTTGGAACATCTCGCCCAACGATGCTACCAAGTTATGCTCGGTTTTCGACCTTGGGTAAAGTCTCGCCATGCGGCGTATTCTACTGATTGCCGTGATAGCAATGTGTCAACTCGTTGGCGCACAAGTCACTGTAGATAATATTGATGCTGGAGAGTTGGTTCGCTATCCAGTCGTGATTCTGAAAGGAACCGCAAAAGGCAACGATGTCATTTGTGGTCTTGACTGGAAGCACATGAATCGCTTTCCAAATGTCGATGGCAAATACACGGCACTTGTTGAGCTCAAGCAGGGCCCTAACATGGTCATCCTTCAATCTGCGGAATCCACCATAAAGATCCGTCTGGATTACCGCCCGATGACCACTCCTTACAAGGTGCGAGTAGTCTATTTAACGGCATCGGACGAAGACACCCAATATCAGTCTCCGGATCCCAAGGACACTGACTACCTTGCCAAAATCGATACCTCACTGAAACTACTTCAAAGTTTCACGGCTGAATCCATGGATCGCCTAGGCTATGGAAGAAAGACCTTTGCCCTTGAACTAGATGACAAAGGGAAAGTCGTCGTTCATGTCACTAAACACACGAAGACAGGTGCTGAGTTGAGATCAATGGAAGATCAGGCCCTGTGGCACATGTTCTATCAGTTTCTTGAACCCACCTACTCCTATGATGTCAATAAGGTCTGCGCCATTATGGCGTTTACTCGCTACGACGTTGCGACGCAGAAAGCTCATGGCCACACAGCCTTGGGTGGTGGAGGGCTTGGTTTATTCGGCTCTGGGAGCATGTACACCTGGCCAGCAAGCCTGAGCGATGTTCCCAAAGTGTTTGGCGACGCGACAGTGATCGATCCTGCCAAGTCATTCGACGATAGCGGATTGAGAGGAACGATGTGGGCATCGGCTGCGACAACTCTCGGCGCGGTGATGCACGAAATGGGGCACACCTTTGGGCTTCCTCATTCAAACGACCCTCTTAGCATCATGTCCAGAGGCTTTGATCACATCAATCGGATGTTCATGCAGACCGAGCCTCCGAGGAAGGGACAGACTGAAATCTATAGTATTAAGCCGGAGGATGCTTCACGTTGGGACGCTTTTCAGGCAGCCCGGTTGAATGTTCATCAATGGTTTCAAGCCGACGGAAACTCTGGCAAGAAATTCGAAACTGCCACTCCACCCACGCTCACGATCGTCGAAGGACAACTCGTGGTTAAAGCTCCGTATGGCATCCGAGTTCTTGGAGCAGAGGCAGATGGTCATCCAAGCGCGTTTTACGAGTATCGGGGAACGCCCCCGACTGAACTTAAAATAAAGCGGAGCGAGCTTCAAGACAAAGTCGGCACAGTAAAGGTGAGCTACTACGTGATCGACTCGCAAGGAAACGAGGTTCGGCTAGTAGAACCTTAGGAGCAGGTACAACAAAGAAATGGCTCTGAACGTCTTCGGTCGAACCAACCAGGCATATCCGCCTGTCTGGCTTAGCCTTTCGCTTCCCCGCTCCTCTGATCAGGGAGCAATTCAGAGCCTCGTAAGTTCTGTTCGCTCTTCTGGCGTTCCAATCGACATTAGCGGCTCACCCGCCNNGGAGGCCAAATGCGCGGGGCTGATGAGCTAACTCTCGTTCAATTGAGCCCACATTCATATGATTCGGCGACAGACGACCGGCATGCCGCCGACCTCATTCAGGCCCACCTTCTCGAAACATTGTCCTCAATTGGTCGCGAGTGGATTGATATCTATTTCCTAAGGGTTCGCAAGAATATGGGAGAGGCCCAGATCTCCGGCGCACTTGAAGCGATGGAAATGGCTCGACAAGAAGGCCATATTCGTCACCTGGGATTGCTCAGTGATGGACCGGCTCTAGCTACACTTGGCCTTTGGCAGTTCCACGATGCCTTTGAAGCCATTATGGTGCCAAGAAATCCCGTCATTGCCGATCAATATCAGACTCTTTCGCCACTAGCCCAAGAACGACGAGTGGGGATCGTCTCCTGCAAACCCCTCAATTGGGGATACGGACTCCCAGTGACCGATCTAGCATCAGACGAAGAAAAGAAACCCTTTGCAACTGCCGTGATTGCAAGTTTATGCAAAGAACATCCGGTATTAGTGAGTGTTCGAAGCCCGGAAGAAGTCGAAGTCGCCCTGAATGCGGCTAATGTTGAGCCGCCAGAAAGTCTAACAGCTATCATTGAGCCATACCTTGCGACATACTCAGATGAAAACTTCTGGCAAGAGCTATTGTCGAGTTCTGTACAGCATAAACGAGAAGCAGCCGACCGTTGGGCTGCAGCCCAACGCTAACGCCCTTATCTACTTATGACGCAAGAACAGCTTCAAACATATCTCTTATGGGTCAGCGTCTTCTCGTTTGCCTTGGCTGCAATGAATGTTTTCCTTGCCATTAAGAAAAACGTCGTTCGCAGATATGCGATGGCCGCATCGAACTTCGCGATGGCATGCGCCGTACTCTCCTATCGACAATTAGGACCAAGTTGGGTGACTTATGCGCTCGCGGGTCTGACGATAGCTTGCTTGATCGTCGAGTTTGTCCTTCGGGCTATCAATTCCGGAGTTCGCCGTTGAAAATCGCGGTTGTTGGCGCAGGAATATCTGGCCTGCGTACCGCGATGCTTCTCGAAGAAGCCGGTTACGAGGTCACCATTTTTGAAGCAAGGAACCGTCTTGGCGGAAGGTTATTCAGTATAGCTAAGAGTGATGGTGTCCTCTATGAAGCGGGTGGGGAATGGATTGATGCCGACCACCATCGCGTTCTCGACCTCATTCGATATCTGGGTAGCGAACCCAATCCCCTTGGTCAGTGGCCCCGAAAATTGATTTTTCGTGGCAGAGAAGCTAGCGAAGACGTCGTTTGGACAGAAGCGCTTGAGGATGATCTCCGCATCGAGGCTATTGCCCGCGAAATGGCTCGAGACTTGCACTCGCCCATCTCCTCAAATCATCAAGCTAATGACTTTGACCAACTCTCTGTAGCTGAGTTTTTTGAACAAAACACGGTTAGTGAAACCGGGAAATGGTGGCTAAACGCAAAAGCTCGACTTCAGATTGGGGATGACTTGAACGATGCGAGTCTGCTTGGGTGGCTACTCGGTGTCAAGCAACGAGCCGACCGAGACGGTGACGAATCAGGCGCATACCGAATTCCGGGTGGAGCTTCAGACCTCTGCGAAAAGATGGCCTCAAAGTTGCAGGGAGATCGCGAAATGGGTTGTGTTCTCAAACGAATTCGTCAGCACAACAATCAGACAGAGTTGGTCTTTAACCATGGGACTTTCACGTTTGATAAGGTTGTGCTCACGGTACCCCCGCCCGCGTTGGAGCGTATCGTTTTTGAACCGGCATTGTCTGTGAACAAACGTTGCGCGGTTGAAGCCTGCCGCATGGGACGAGCCGTCAAGATCGTTTGGCAGTTCGAAAAAGCCTGGTGGCGAGATTACGGTTGGGGTGGCGGAATGCTTTGTGACGGCCCCATTCAATCCACATGGGATTCGGGACTCGGTGAAGCTCCTCTTCTTACCGCGTATGTCTGCGGAAAAGAAGCTTCCGAATGGGTAGGACTTGGCGATCCGATTCGAGCGGGGCTTTACGAGCTATCCGTCTTGTTCCCAGAGGCTCAACTAAATTACGTTCGCGGCTGGTTTCATGAGTGGGTATTCGATCCATTTGCTCGCGGCGGAATCTCTCGCCTTGCTCCGGGTTACGTGACCGAGCATATGCAATTCATTGGCCCGAACGAGTCGGGAATTCATTTTGCCGGAGAGCATACGTCGAGTTGGGTCGGCACAATAGAAGGCGCACTTGAAAGTGCGGAACGGGTCTGTGCGGAGATATTCGAAAAAGACCAAAGGTCCCTTTAGTGACCCATATTGGCTGATTTCAGGAACAGTTTGCTCCATCAAAACGTTGGACCTACTAGCGAAACAGTGAAATAGCGAGTTTCGAAGTGTCCAAATGAAAAAGCCAAATCAGCTCCACCGAAAGCGAAATGAATACGCAGAACTTGCGCGCGAAAGTCTCAGAGCGCTTGCTGTCATAGCCGAAGCAATTGGACGCGACGAGAATAGCGAACTTTACAATCCTAAACAAGAAGCCGTTTTTGCGGTTTCAGAGTTGTGGCATCGCTTGGTTTGGAGCGATCGTCAGCTCAATGCCCATGAGTGTCACGTCCTTGACGTGTTGATCGAGGAATCTAAACTTCTCGGACTAGAAAAACCTGACATTAGCCTGATCGACACGACCTATGGGGGTTCAACTCCGCAACTGATGGTTCGAGCCCTAGAGTTCGACGCCACCCATGGAACTCGTTTCGCCTCATCAGTGGTCAATCATTTGGAGTCTTGTGGGTATGCCATCTTGGCTTCAGATCGAAATATAAGCACTCCTGAGCTTTTAAGTCTCCAGGAGTATCTGCGAGAACTCCGCTTAGCGCGAGGATCCTTTACAAAAAGCACCCCTAAGCTAGAGACCCGTGCACAGAAAGTAGATATTATGCTTCGTTAATGACTCTTAACATAAGGCATTAGAACGGATACTCACCTTCGGGATTCATGTCAATCTTGTGGTCAATTTCGCTGACAATTTAGCGACCACAGAAAGATTCGAGTCCGGGTATTCACAATCTAGGTGTATGGCGCAATATGTGAGTCCCGAAGAAGCGGTCTCTGTCATTAAGTCAGGGGACCGCGTTTATGTTCATGGAATGGCGGCGGCACCGCAATTGCTCACTCACGCAATGGTCGCGCGAGCTGGCGAGCTGAAAAACGTCGAAGTAATGCACCTTCACACCGAAGGCCCCGCACCTTATGCTGAACCAGAAGTAAAAGACAGTTTCTTCACGAACAACTTGTTCGTTGGTGCGAACGTTCGAAAAGCCGTTGACGAAGGTCGAGCCGACTATATTCCAATGTTCTTGAGCGAGATTCCTAACGCTTTTAAGCGCGGGATTCTTCCCCTCGATGTCGCAATGGTGAGCGTTACCCCTCCAGATGCTCATGGATATTGCTCGCTTGGTGTTTCAGTAGATGCATCGCTTTCTGCAGTTCAGCACGCAAAGGTTGTCATCGCCCAAGTCAATGAGAATATGCCGCGAATTCACGGCGACGGGTTCATTCACGTTTCCAGATTCACCCACATGTGCGAGGGACACCTCCCGCTTCCGGAGCACGCGCCCGGTCAGCCAGATGCAATCGAGGCCAAGATTGGCCAGCTCGTCGCAAGCATCATTGATGACGGTGCTACCCTTCAGATGGGTATCGGCGCGATTCCAAATGCTGTTTTGGCATCACTTTCTGATCATAAAGAGCTAGGAATTCACACCGAAATGTTCTCGGATGGCGTGGTCGACCTGTTCAACAAAGGCGTCATTACAAACGAACACAAGACTAAGCACGCAGGCAAGATCGTTTCTGGATTCGTTAGCGGTTCAAAGAAACTGTACAACTTCGTCAACGACAACCCGCGCGTTTATCTTCTCAGCATCGGATACGTCAACGACACCCATGTCATTCGACAGCTTCCGAAGATGACAGCGATAAACAGCGCAGTCGAAATCGACCTGACTGGTCAGGTCTGCGCGGACTCGATCGGAACCCGATTCTACTCAGGCGTTGGTGGTCAGATGGACTTCGTTCGAGGTGCGTCACTTTCACCTGGCGGAAAACCAATCTTCGCCCTTCCTTCACGAACTGCGAAAGGCGTTAGCCGCATCACCCCAGTTCTCAAGGTTGGTGCAGGTGTTGTTACAACTCGAGCTCACGTTCACTACGTTGTCACTGAGTACGGCGTGGCAGACCTCTACGGCAAGAACCTTCGACAGCGCGCAACTGCTCTCATCAACATCGCCCATCCAGACGATCGAGAAGAGCTGGAGCGAGCAGCATTCGAGCGATTCAAACGATAAGCGTCAACGGGGACACACATGCAAAGAGCCCAGCCCTCATCGAACGGGCTGGGCTCTTTTGTTCGTAGCTACTGTCTACTTGTGTTGCGTATCGCGATGAGCTTCTTCATCACATGGTTCAGTTTGCCTTCGTAGTAAATTGTCCCAAAAGCGTCGTGTAACTCTTCGTAGAGAGCGAAGAGTTCTTTATAGACTGCAACGTTTTGAGGAATCGGCGTATAAACATGATCCTTTACGCCTGCCATTGCCGCCTGCGCGGATTCGGGCGAGTCATAACCTCCGCCCACAACTGCGGCGAAAATAGCTGAGCCAAGTGCGCAAGTTTGTGATGACCGAGCAACTTTCATAGGCTTGTTCATCACGTCAGCATAGATCTGCATTACGAGCGCACTCTTCTCGGCGATGCCTCCACAGTTCACTACCTCATTGACAGCGACCCCATACTCCTCGATACGTTTAACGATCTTGTAAGCACCATAAGCTGTCGCTTCGATTAATGCGCGATACACTTCCGCGGGGGTTGTGTGAAGCGTCTGCCCGACAAGCAATCCGGTCAGTAATGGATCAACCAAAATCGTGCGGTTACCATTGTTCCAGTCGAGTGCCAACAATCCCGATGCCCCCACAGGCATCTTCAACGCTTCTTCCGTTAATTGCTCGTGCGATTTGCCGCAGAAGCCAACGAACCAGTTGAAAATATCCCCGACGGCACTTTGCCCGGCTTCAATTCCGTAGCAACTTGGAAGTACGGACCCTTTCACAATCCCGCAGACTCCAGGGATGTCGGCCAGCGGCTCTTCAAGCGGGTGAACCATACAATCGCACGTGCTCGTTCCAACGATCTTGACCAACGTGCCTGGTTTAGCACAGCTTGCAACTGCGCCGAAATGGGCATCAAACGCTCCCACGGCGACAGGTAAGCCTTCCGTGAGCCCCGTCTTAGCCGCAACTTCGGCAGTCAAATATCCGGCAAGATGATCACTCGGTACAGCGGCGTCATATAGTCGGTCACGAAGATCAGCCAATCGTGGATCAAGAGCGCTCAGAAACTCCTTTGAAGGAAGTCCGCCCCATTCAGCCGCGTACATGGCCTTGTGCCCGGCCGCACAGATCGAGCGAACGGGTTTTGCTTGGTTCCCGGTGAGGAAAGCTGGAACCCAGTCTGCAAATTCTGTCCAGGACTTTGCCGCATCAAAAACGTCAGGCGCAACGCGGGCACATTTGAGAATCTTGGACCAGAACCATTCGCTTGAGTACGTCCCGCCACACTTCGCGAGGTATGGCATGCCCATTTCGCTCGCCTTCGCAGTGATCTCGGCTGCCTCGGCGAAGCTGGTGTGATCTTTCCAAAGCCAACAATAGGCGGCAAGTTTGTCCTTGTACTCTGGGTTCAAGGCAAGAGGAACCCCTTCCCCGTCCACTGGGATGGGAGACGATCCGGTTGTGTCAACACCAATTCCGATTACATCCGCAGGTGCGATTCCGGACTTCCCTAGAACATCCTTAACTGTCGCATAAAACCCTTCGATATAATCGGCGGGATTCTGTCTAGCCAAATTGGGGTCGCGTTCATCGTACAGCACCCCGGCATCGCCGGATGGATATCCGAAGACGCTGGTCGCGATTTCTGCTCCATTGGAAATATCGACGAGGAGGGCACGAACGCTATTCGTCCCGTAATCCAAACCTACGGTGTACTTTGCCACAGTAAGACAAGATTACACCGCCACATTCCAATTTGGCTATGAGGCACGCAATAGCATGTCATGAAGCGCACGTTTTGAGGGGCCAACATAGTCTAGGAATGCTAATCCGAATCCCTGCCTCTCATTGTCGTAGTGTGCCACAACGCCTAACATGCGTACATATTCGCCTGGCGCGACGCATGCTTGGAATTCCACCAACGTACCAGATTCCAACGCGGCTTCAGTAGAGACCCATGTGCCCCCTAGGCTGAGATCTTCGGTCGTTCCCGGAATGACATTGATGATCACCTCGCCGCGAACTTCCTGGACGGCCCGCATCATGCAGGGAACGCTGACATTGAACCTTGGAAACTTACGTCGTTCAAGATCATGCCACGTCACGTCTCTCACTTCAATAGTGGAGATACCGTCTTGTACAACCAGAGACATGGCTGAGCCTTCGCCCTTCATCAATTGATCGCCTTCATGCCAGAGAAGGAGTATTGAGCGAGGAAAAGTCAACTCACCCAACGACTGTTCATCGGTCTCTAGATAAAGCGGTGCTTCAGACACGACACGGGCGAAAATAGCCTTTGGGCGACCGTTGACGAATAATATTCCCGTCAATGTGCTCCCCACACATACCTTGATGTTCTGCTGCTCCATGATCTCCACATTGGGATTGTCGGAGAGTCGATTTGAAAACTTAGTCTCGACCTGCGCGAATTCTCTCCACTTCGCGACGCGCGTCGTCCTTTGCGATCTGCGTCCGCTTGTCGTATTCGGCTTTACCACGAGCCAAACCAACAAGAACTTTCGCTCTTCCGTTCTTGAAATAGACACGTAGAGGAACCAAGGCTAAACCTTTCTCCATAGATTTTCGATCCATCGTGTCGATTTCCTTGCGATGTAGAAGCAGTTTTCTATCTCTTCTGCGCTCGTGAGCAAAGACCGATGCTTTGTCGTATGGTTCAACATCCAAGTTGATTAGCCATGCCTCGTTACCCAAAATCTTGACGTAGGCGTCAGTTAGGTGTGCCTTGCCAAGATAGATGCTTTTGACTTCTGATCCTACAAGGACCATCCCAGCTTCATACTCATCCAAGACGGCATAGTCATGCCGTGCACGACGATTTTGTATCGTGTGCGGCTCAACTGACGCTTTCTTTTTGCCGGACTTGCTGGACATTATTTCCAAAGTGTACCGACATACGCAAAAAGACCCGCGCCAAATGACACGGGTCTCCTCCTTTCTTTATTGGTTAACTAGCCACCCGAGCAGTTCGGATGAGCTCCATCAAGGTCTGTTGACCAGTAGCAGATGTTTCCGATAGCCTGGTTGTAATCAAGCGTCTTGGTGTGACCATCAGCGAACTGAGCATTCAGTTTGCCGCTGTGCATGGTTTTGCCCATCTGAACAGCCTTCGCCTCGTTACCTGTGGCTAGAGGACCGGTTTCACCACCTGAGTAGCTCCAGTTTGCTCCGCCAATGTTCTTCCAGTAATACTTGTACTGAGAACCTTGAGCGTTAGCAAAGGCCAATTCGTTACCGTTAAGCTTCGAAGTATCTGCAAGACCGCTTTGGTTTCCAACGTCTGGAACCGCTCCGTAGTAGGTGCCATCAATGATCATGATGGTGTTTGCGATTCTTGGGATGCTGGTGTGCGAAACTGATGCTGGAAGGCTTCCGCCACCGCCGTAGGAACCGGCTGGGCTCAACCATGCATCGTTGTGTCCGTAGCTGTTCTGTCCGCCGTAGCCGTAACCGGTACAGCCAGCACCGCTACAGACTGGAGGTGTGACTCCCGAACCAGGAACAAAAGCGTTGCTGGCGGCCGGGTTCTTGAACACTTGGTAGTTCTTAGTGTAGGGCTGAATGATGTACACCCAGTAGTATCGATATGAGGCTTCGATATTTCCGCCGCCCTTGCCATCCTGAGACAGAATATAAGCCTCAGGCTTCAATCCACCGCTACCATTATCGTAGGCCGGGCAGATCGCATTTGCTCCGCCGGTTGGGTCGCCAGCAGTATTGCAGTTAAACCGGTGAGGATAGAGGGTGTCGTCATAGTCTGACAAATAGAGCATTGTCGACTTGCCGATCTGGTTAAGATTCGCGAGGTCACTAGCCTTCTTGGCAGCAGCCTTTGCTTGGGCAAAGACCGGGAATAG
>DDEQ01000020.1 GCA_002336105.1 Chthonomonas sp. UBA1950
CCGCAAATGAACCTTGAATGTCAAGGCTTTAAAGAAAAATCTTAAAATCGGGCCACTTTCCGGTCAGTGTGTACGTCTGTATCTCTTGCGTCTTAGTAGGCGAAAATCCACGTGACAGATGCGATCTGGGCGTTCAAAAAAGACAGTCGGGGAATGTTATTTCTTAACACTCCCCGGCTGATCTGCTCGGACGAATTCGGCGCATTTTAGTGCCGAAAATGTTGACTAAAAACCGCCCATTCGTTTCTGAGACCTTTGATCAAAACTACTAGATGGGTAACGATCTGACGTGTGAGGACTCCGTCGGTAAAAGCCATTGTCGAGCTAGAGGCAGAGGCGCTCTTTTGATTCGAATCGCCGCATGCAACTATGACAGTTCACAAAGAAAGCCGCGTAGTGGCAAAAACAGATGATTTGAAAGTCAAAGCAACCTCCGTTCTGAATTGAGATCGACCTGGTAGATTCCACAGGAGACTACTAACCTACGACAGCATTTATGGGTACGCAAAGCGTCGTGCAGTGAATGTCTTCGACTGCCTGATAAATAGTCTGAATTCGTTCGCGTGAAGTCCTATGCTGATGCAAAAAGACAGTGTAGGGCACTAAAAGCGCATGAAAGGTATTCGTGGAAATCAAATATATAGCTTCTGAATTCTTTATGTATTTAGGGTTGAAATGTTCGGAGAACGAGGCTATAGTTGCAAAGATGAAAAAATTGCTTTTCGCTTCCATCTTTGCTGTTGCTACAATGGCTGTCAGCTCGGCTGAAACCATCTATATGACGTTGACCGGTCAAAAGCAGGGTCCAATCAGAGGCGGTGTTGTCCAAAAAGGGCGTGAGAATTCCATCAAGGTTCTCGCTGCAAGTCATTCCATTGTCTCGCCTCGTGACTCTGCTTCGGGTTTACCTACAGGCAAGAGACAGCACAAACCTTACATCGTCACCATCGGAATCGACAAAGCTATGCCGCTGCTGTACAACGCGCTCGTAAACAACGAGAATCTGACCGAAGTGGTTCTTAAGTTCTGGACGCCACAGACAAAAGCGGCGACGGGTGCTGGAGCCGAAGTTAATCTCTACACCGTAAAGCTCACCAGTGCTTCAATCGCTTCTATCGAGTATGGCGAGCCATCAGCAAAAGACAGTCTTACGGCTGACGCTACGCTCACCATCGCTTTTACATACCAAAAAATCGAATGGACGTACAATGAGGGTGGCGTAACCGCGATGGACGACTGGTCAACACGAAACTGATCCAAGCTCTGAACGTTAAGGCGGTAAGATTCGCTACCGCCTTAACCCCATGCATCCTGCACTAAAAACGATTCGACGACTCACCGAGCGATCGGATTTTGAAAACGATCTTTTTCTGGTTGGAGGTGCGGTTCGCGATGAACTCCTCCTTATTGACGGAGCTAATGATTTTGATCTTGTGACTCGTGGATCCTCCGCGACTCTAGCCCAGCTTTTGTTTGAATCAGGAGTTTGTGAGTTCTCCCCCGTCACTTACGAGCGGTTTGGCACCGCAATGGTTCGGATCGCTGGTTCCGACATAGAAATCGTCACCGCTCGTAAAGAAAGTTACGACGAAGAATCGCGAAAGCCAAATGTCGAACCGGCGACGTATCTCGAAGACGCCTTGCGAAGGGATTTCACTGTTAATACGCTAATGCGTAGCCTTCACTCTGGCCAGTTGGTAGATCCAACTGGGCTAGGACTTCAGGATCTTGAAGCCAAAGTTTTGCGAACCCCTCTCGAACCGGAAGCCACCTTTTATGATGATCCTTTGCGGATGCTAAGAGCTGTGCGGTTTCGATGGAAGCTAGGTTTTGAACCGGCTTCTAGTTTGTATGAGGCAATCCGAAACACGAAAGATCGCTTGAAAATCATTAGTTTTGAACGCATTCGCGATGAACTTCAAAAGATGCTCAAGCTGGCGAGGGCAAGCAACGCGTTCTCTGACCTAATGGAACTTGGGTTGCTGGACGAATTCGCTCCAGAACTGCGACCGATGGTTGGGTGCGAGCAAGGGCCCTATCACCATCTGGATGTCTGGGATCATTCATTGCTAGTTCTTCAACAGGTTGGCCCATGGGATGAAGTTGTTTGTTGGGCCGCCCTTCTCCATGACATTGCAAAACCACCGACGGGATTCGTTGATCAAGATGGAAACACCCGATTCTTTGGGCATGAAACAATGGGGGCGGATCTAGCAGCCACATTATTGAGGCGGTTGAAATTACCTCAACGCGAAATTGATCAGATTTGCCTGCTCATCAAGAACCATATGCGGTTAGGCAGTTCGCCAGAGTTCTCCGCGACGGCAGCAAGGCGGCTCATAAGGGATCTGGGTGACAACTTGGAGCAATTACTTGTGCTGGTTGATGCGGATGCTAGTTCACTCAAGCCCGGTGTACGTCTCTTGAATCTGGAGCCGATTCGAGCAAGAATTGCTGAGGTTCAGAGTGAAACACCGTTACATACCTTGCAATCGCCTCTCTCTGGTCAAGAAATCATGAAAGTCCTGAATCTCAAGCCTGGAAAAGAAGTCGGAAAAATCAAGGACGCATTGTTGGAGCAAGTGCTCGAAGGAAAGCTTGCGCCAGGGGACAAAGACGCGGCGTATAAGGAGCTCGATAAATACAAATCGGGTCAACTTTCTTCAAGTTGACCCGATTAAAGTGAGAAATTAGTGGCTGTGCTCGGACTTCTCGGCGCCGAACGTTTTCGGCGCGATAACGGTAATCGAGATCGCAAAAATGGCTCCGACGATCACTCCAACCGTTCCGAACTTCAATCCGTTCACCATGTTTGCAACATGAAGATCTCCGATGTGCGGGTCTCCCCAGATTGTTCCAAAGTAAAAGAAACTGATACCAAGCGCCAACGGAGCGAGGATCCAGGATGCGATGATAGGCAGGACAACGTCTTCGTTAGCCAAGATGTCGCGGATCGATTTCGCCATGATCGCTCATTATGACCTCTTTTTGCGATTTATATCACTCGGTCTAGAAGTCTTTCGCTTGCAATGAATCGTTGTAAGTTTGCTAAGAAGTGTTTCACTAGTGCCTCATGTTCGTCAGCGAACCCTCCGGCGGTGTGGGGCGTGATATAGCAGTTGGGCACTTTCCAAAGCGGATGGTCACTCGGCAATGGCTCAGGCGTGGTGACATCAAGGTAAGCCGCTGAGAGTTGGCCGGTTTCCAGGGCCGACAACAGAGCCGACTGATCGACTGTCGTTCCCCTCCCGATGTTATAGAAAACACTTCCGTGTTTTAGCTCGGCAAACAAATCAGACGTAAACATTCCATCAGAGTGCGGGTTGCTAGGAAGGATGTTGATGACGTGGTCGGCATCGCCAATGTGAAGCGGCAGATCGTCCATGGCAAAAGTTGGGATGGTCTCATTGCCGCGAACATTTCGGCGGAAACCTTTCAATTCCATCTGAAAAGGAGTCAAGAACTCGGCAAGTCTCTTCGCGATTGCTCCATATCCTAAAATCACGGCTTTCGAGCCCTTTAGAAGTGTCGACTGCCTTCTGATCAGTCCTTGGCGCCATTCCATCTTGCCTTGTGCGGAGAATGCTTCGAGCAACTCGCGGCTATGAGCCAGCATAAAGGCGAGCAGGTGCTGTGCACAAGGCTCGTCATAGACTGAGGAACTGTTCGTGAAGGCACCTTGACGAGACTGAATAGCATCAAAGAAATCCTTCGTGTCGTATCGGGTGTATCCGGCGCTCGTAATATGAGCCCAACGTATGGACGTTTCTGAGATGACTTGGGATGGATCTGGCTGCCCAAACGCGATGTCGCATCCCGGGAGGTTTTCAGAGTGCCCAGGTGCAGTAAGATTGCTCACCTGTTGTGTCGAGATCACCAACTCGTGCCCTGCAAGGCCCTCTTTTAGTATTTTGAATGAGCTCTCCGGTAGCTCAGCGTTGGTCCAGATTTTCATATCGAGATTGTGCGCCAAACTCCATAGGAAAACACCCAAGACAAAGAGGGCATCCTTGACCTTGGGTGTTATCGTTGTGTTGTGAAAGGTTAGTTCTTCCAGTCTGCGACGAAAACGTTAGTGTCGTGCGGTGCGGCACCGTAACGGTTTGAAGCGAAGACTAGTTTCTTTCCATCTCTGGAGAACATCGGGAAGCCGTCGAAATCCTTCGAATGGGTGATTCTTTCTAGCCCGGTACCGTCAACGTTGATCTTGAAGATGTCGAACTCTCGGCCCTTCGGGTCACCGTAATTGCTGCTGAACACGATGTACTTACCACTCGGGTGAAGGAATGGGGCAAAGGAGGCGCAACCGAGCTTTGTAACCTGTTTCTTGTGCGATCCATCGGCATCCATGATCCAAATCTCAAGCCGAGAGGGTCTGATCATGTGCTCCTTCAATAGATCTTGATACGACTTCTTAGCCGTATCGTCTTTGAATGAGTCGCGGCGATAGACGATCTTTTTACTGTCCCAACTGACGAATGGGCCACCGTCGTAGCCGACCTCGTCGGTGAGTTTCTTCACGTTGTTACCGTTTAGATCTGAGCGATAAATGTCGAGGTCTCCCTCAGAATCACTTGTCCAAACCATGTATTTACCGTTTGGGGCAATCGTCGTTTCAGCGACATAAGCATTTGGGCGAACCAAAACTGCTTCTGGTTGGGTGATGGTTTTTCCAGCTTTCAGTTGCTTCGCAGAAACTCGGTAAATCGCGTAATGCGGATTGATCGCCCAAACGTAACCTTTGCTCATGTCAACCGGAGGTTGAGGTCCGGGTTGGGTGGCGTGTGTCGATGAGAAATAGAGCCATTTTCCATCGGGGGTGAAATAGCTACAAGTGCATCGGCCTAACCCCGTGCTGACGAGTTGTTTTTTGCTACCGTCGGCGTTCATCGAGAAAATCTGCTCGTCCGGATATACATTTCCGGGAACCTGTGATTGGTAAATGATCTTCTTGCAGTCACTTGACCAATAGGCTTCAGCGTTTTGGCCGCCAAAAGTTAACTGGCGTACATTCTGTAGATGTGATTCCTCTGGAACATCGGC
Organism: Chthonomonas sp. UBA1950; assembly: GCA_002336105.1. Taxonomy (GTDB): domain Bacteria; phylum Armatimonadota; class Fimbriimonadia; order Fimbriimonadales; family Fimbriimonadaceae; genus Fimbriimonas. Next base: position 5,044 of record DDEQ01000020.1, read on the forward strand.
AACGGCGCGCGAATCGGGTCCCTGAGTCTGGGACATCAAGACAGATAGAGCAAAAGCAGCAATCATCGGAGCCAGTTTGCCATGAACTCGCTGGGGAGTGCTTCACAAGAATGATGACCAAATGATGATTGCTGATGAAAATGCTGGGCTATCGGCTTAACGTGACACCAAAGAAGAATGTGACTTGCTCTTTCTCAGTGTTCTTAGAGAACAATCCTGTTCCCAACGCAAAGATAAAAGCGCTCTCCTTTTCGAACCGGTATCTTCCTCCGATTTGACCGATAAGCTGATCTGACTTTTCTGACGAAACGCCCTCAAAGTGTAGCTCGGCTAAACCCGTGAACTTAGGTGTGAGATTCCGACCAACTGCTATGCCGGTGAAGTATCCAGGGCCACTTTCAGGGTTAAGGACTACGCCGCAATCTGCCCCACATGTCACTCCGCCGACTTCCTTTTCGAACTGAAGAGGGAGAACCAAGCTCGTTCCTGCTTCGGCAATGCCGCGGCGTGACGCCGATGGATCTTCATTGAACTCTAAACCTGGATACATTGAGATAGCGATGCGCTTTTCAGTTTCATCTTGAAACCGCCATTTCAATCCAAGACTTGCATTGCCCAAGCCGTTGATCTCTGGTCCGCTTTCGTGATGAAAGATCCATGGAACCTCAACACGAATCTGCGTTCTAGGCGTCCATCCATAGTTGAAATCGACCAAAGGGGCATCGATATCGCGGATGGATCGAGTTCGTGTGCCAGTGACGCTTAGGTTCAGCTCGACGTGGTTCTTGGGAACGGTTCCAGGGTCGTCGGTGATCAACGGTGGACCAGCTTGTGCCATCACGCTCGTCGCAACGGCTGCAAGGAAGAGGCTACAAAATGAACGTATAAACATGGATCCCCGTCAATATACTTGCGATGCGGATAGTTGTGTTCACTGGGGCTGGCGTTAGTCGTGAAAGTGGTTTGAGAACCTTTCGCGACAGCGTGGATGGTCTGTGGGAAGGATACGACGTGATGAAGGTCGCAAGCATCAAAGGGTGGTGGGAAGACCCCGCCACGGTTCTCAGCTTCTATGACATGCGGCGAAGTGAGGTCATCAACGCAGAACCGAACGAAGGGCATCGGGCGATTGCGGATTTAGAGAAAGATCACGAGGTGGTGGTGATCACACAAAACATTGATGATCTGCACGAGAGAGCAGGCTCATCGCATGTGATCCACCTTCACGGCGAGGTGCTTAAGGCGCATCCGACTGACGACGTGACTGCAACCATCGAATGGCGACGCGACCTGAAGTTAGGCGACTTGGATGAACGAGGAGTTCAGCTACGGCCTTTCGTGGTTTGGTTTGGAGAGGGTCTTCCCGAGCTTGAGAAGGCGATGGAGATTGCACTTGCACCAGATGTGGATATTCTGATCGTGTGTGGCACCACGCTCAACGTCTACCCGGCGGCCATGGTGGCGACGGAAACGAAGGCAAAGAAGGTGTTCGTTGTTGATCCAAACCCGCCGGAGCTTTCAGTAAAGAATCTCGTCTTTGTTCGAGAAAGAGCTTCGACGGGTTTGAGAGAAGTTGTTGATCAGTTGTTAGGCTGATGTTTGCTTCTTTTTGCGGCGAATAAGAAACGCGCTGGCACCGAGTCCGAGGGCAATCATCGAAGTTGGCTCAGGAACGACATTGATTTCGGCGGTCATGATGACACCGTCGTTGATGTGCACGGTTTGGTGTCCATCGCCATCGGTGGTGATGTCACCGAACAACATGATGCGTGTATCTGTGTAAGCACCTTTTGACAACCACCAACCATAGTTGGAGTAATAGTCAACCGAGTCGCTTGTTGGACGATCAGGGGTTGGATTCAGCGGGAATGTCGCCAGATCGGAATCGCCGTATTGTTTGCTCCACCAGAATCCAGTTGGCGTTTGAATCCCATTGTAAAAGAGAAAGCTCTTGTTGCCAATATCAGTGCCCTCGGTTGAGAACCCGTACGTCATTCCCATGACACGGAACCCATCGGTGTTGTATCCGTAGTCGGCATAACCGAACTCATGAACATGCATGGTTCCGTCAAGGTCTGGTCCGAGCTCAACGGATCGACCATTTCCGACGATGTCATCAACGATGAACTGGATCGCAGAAGAAGAGCTAGAGATATGGTCGATTGTGGTTGTAATCGAGTTTCCATCTCCATCGGTAAACGAAGAACTACCGGTCATGCCTGTGTAATCCATCGTTAGCGCGTGTGCGGAAACAAAAGCAGCAGTGGTTGCTAGAATTGAGAAGCCTTTCGAGAGAAACTTAATCATAAGCTAAACACCAATAAAAGAATCTTACACATTCTAAACCGAATACTCTTTGATACACAAGCATCAAAATTAAATGAGGTGATTTCTTATCTGAGTTAGCGCGAGCTGCGAAGCTCTTCGTCGGATGTCCTCACGAAGTCCACGAAACTTTCCTTCGAATACTTCAGTCGAAGTAGGTCCGGCAATAGCAACATACACCAGTCCAACCGGCTTGCTATCAACGTCGGCGGTTGGTCCGGCGTTACCTGTAATTCCAATCGCGAAGTCAGAACCAGTTCGAGTTCGGACGCCTTCTGCCATAGCGATTGCAGTCTGAGGGCTAACTGGACCATGCTCGCTCAAATCTGTCTCGGAGATGCCAAGGAGGTTCTGTTTAAGCTTTGGCGTATAGGCGACGATGCCGCCGAGAAACACCGCTGAACTACCTGGGACTGACGTCAATCTCTCGCCTATCCCACCACCAGTAATGCTCTCTGCAACCGAAACTGTCTTACCCAACGATCTCAGTTGGTTGATGACGGCCATCTCCAAAGTTGTATCGTTGGTTCCGTAGACAGCATTTCCGAGTCTTTCGCGAACGGCGGCTTCCATTGGGTCGATTATTTGGTCGGCTTCGGCTGTTGTGGGCGCGACAGCGGTGACCCGAAGGTGTACTTCACCAGTGTGGGCATAAGGAGCAAGAGTAGGATTGGCTGAATCCATCAAATCCCGTAGCTTGTCTTCGGCGGCACTTTCGCCGATACCAATCACTCGAAGCACGCGAGAGTGAATGACTTGATCGCCCTGGAGGTGAGACAAGAATTCTGTGACCGGTCCTTTCGCCATAGGTTCAAACTCGCCTTTCGGGCCAGGTAAAGCAATGACCGTTTTGCCCCCTTTCTGACAGAGCAAACCGGGAGCAGTTCCATTTGGGTTTTCGATGAGTTGGGCTGAAGAGGGCCTCAAAGCCTGTTTCAGGTTGTTGTCGGTCATCACGACACCTCGAGCGGAAAAGAACTCCTTCAGCTTTATCGCGATTTCTGGTTCTTGAACTAGTTCATCACCTAAAGCTGCAGCGATTGCGTCTCGGGTGAGGTCATCAACCGTGGGGCCGAGACCGCCAATTGTGATCACGATATCGGCGCGTTCAAGAGACTCTTTAAGCCCGCCAACCAATCGATCCCAATTGTCTCCGATCGTGCTTCGCCTTTGGCACCCAATACCGCACTCGGCTAGAATTCGAGCCATTGTAGGTGCGTGTGTGTCAGTAATCTGTCCCAGAAGAAGTTCAGTGCCAACAGAAACGATTTCAGCAATCATGACAGCCTGATTGTAGAATACGGCTCTCAAAGTGTGCTTACGCGATCATCGGCGTAGTAACCTGTAGTGCCGTTGGATGAGACAATACAGCGACTCGGACGATAAAGATCTCAAGCTAAAGTTAACCGGAGCAGCGGTACGGCGTTTGCTCTCGTTAGCGATCCCATACAGACGTTTGCTTGCCATGTCAGGCGCGTTAATGTTGGTCAGCACTGGCGTCACACTTTCAATGCCGCTGCTAGTTCAAAACGCTGTTAAGCACGTCGAGAGATCTCGAGACGGTAGCGCTCTCAACGCAGAAGTCTTGGTTTTGCTTTGCGTTCTACTGATCGGTTCGGTTTTTAGCTATATGCAGTTCCTGCTATCGGCCTACGCCGGAAACCGCGTGATCCAAGACTTGCGGCAAAAGCTCTTTTCGCACATTACTCACTTGCCAGTCTCGTTTTTTGATCGAACTCGCTCTGGCGATCTAACATCAAGGCTTTCCAACGATGTGAGTCAATTGCAGGCGACCTTAACTGACGATCTTGTTCGTTTTCCAGGGCAGGTCATCGTTCTGATGGGTGGAGTCGTGACCGCTCTCTATCTAGAGTGGAAATTGACAATCATCGTGGTGGGGACGTTGATCGCTATGATGACGTTCTTCGTTGTCACAGGGCGCTCGTTACGGTTGCTGAATCGCGAGACATTGGATGCTGTGGCTCAAACCATGGGCGGAATCACCGAGGTCATCACAAATATCCGCCTGGTGAAAGCTTTTGCCAGAGAAGACCACGAAGAGAAGCGCACTTACGCTGGGTTAGGCAAAATTCTTGGACTTTCGATGCGAGGAGCAAAGCTCGAAGGCTTGATGGGAACGGTAGGTGGCGCGAGCTTCATGTTAATGCTGGTAGGGCTCGTTTGGTATGGAGGTCATGGATTCCTTACCGGAACCTTAAGCCTCTCCAGCGTCGCCGGCTTCTTGATGGCGATCTTGGTAATCGCAGGTCCAATGGGGCAAATCGCTTCACTTTATACTCGCCTTCAAAGGTCTGTTGGAGCGAGCGAACGTCTGTTCCTCATACTCGATGAACCTACGGAAGTTCCGGATAAAGATGACTCGGTCGCCTTTCCAAATGGGCTCGGTACCGTTCAATTTCAAGGAGTTCAATTTGCTTATCGCCCTGACGTTCCGGTCATTCGCGATCTGAATCTTAACCTAAAATCAGGCACAGTCACTGCCCTCGTCGGCGCAAGCGGTGCAGGGAAATCAACCGTTGCCTCTCTTCTGTTTCGCTTCTATGAACCATCTGAAGGGGTGATTAGCATTGATGGCGTAGATATCCGACAGATTCAAAGGAGTCAATTACGGGCTCATATCGGATTAGTGCCGCAGGACCCTATCTTGTTTGAGGGAAGCATCCTCATTAACATTCGTTACGGACGACTTGACGCAACCGACGAAGAAGTGAAAGCGGCTGCGGCTTTGGCACGGGTGGACGAATTCGTCAATAATTTCCCAGAGGGCTATCAGACGATTGTTGGCGAACGAGGCATCACACTGTCTGGGGGGCAAAGACAGAGGGTGGCGATTGCTCGGGTTTTTCTCAAAAATCCTCAAATTCTAGTCCTCGACGAGGCAACAAGCGCATTGGATACGCGGTCAGAAGCTTTAGTAAAAGACGCTCTCGAACAGTTGATGAAGGGAAGAACGACCTTGGTAATCGCACATCGACTGACAACCATTCGAAATGCCGATCAAATTGTGGTGTTGAGTGAAGGGAAAGTAGGTGAAATGGGTAGCCATGACCAGTTGATGCAATTGAATGGAAAGTATGCCCGGCTACAGGAGTTTGCCGAAATTTCCTGAGTTTTGAGTAAGTTAAGTATTCTCGAGTGAGTCTATGATCGCTGAAGGATTTGATACCCAGGAGGAAATCCCATTTGAACTAATCGTCGGAGCTATTTCAACTCCGGTGCTAGTCCTGGATATCGACTCGGTAATCACCTATACCAATCCAGCCCTCAACCGTCTGTTGGGATTCGCGACGGGCGAACTTATCGGCAAAACTTACGGCTTTATCGACGGACGAACGGACCGGAGTCAATCCATTGTTGAAAGTGGCAAAGATACGGGATTCGTGTTCTTAAGGCAGTATCGCGGCACGGTCATCAGAATAAAGGTTCAAGTGATCACACTTGGCGCAGGATTTGGGTTTCTTCTGAAAGGAAGTCCAGATATTGGGACATCGCGGGCTGAACGTACTGCGCAGGCTCTCAAGCAAAGCGAGGCTGAGTTCCGAACGCTTTTTGAGAACTCGACCGTTGGCGTGGCACAACTGGATGTACAGACAGGGCGATATTTCCGCGTAAATCGCCGAATGACCGAGATTACAGGCTATTCGGAGCAGGAATTATTGACGATGGGGCCAGAATCGATCACCCACCCGGAAGATTGGGGGTTTGAAAAGACCTCATTGGAGACGGTTCGAGCGGGTGGAGCGAATCACTACGAGATGGAGAAACGATACATCCGAAAAGACGGCTCCATTGTTTGGGTGGATCTTGCCTCAAACGGAGTTCTAGACGGTGATTCACAGGTTCGATGGACTCTTGCTGTCGTTGAAGACATCACCTCAAGAAAGTTGGCTGAACGCTCCTTGCGTCTTAGTCTGGAACGAGAGCGCGCCCGCTCTGCCGAACTCGAAGCGATCATGGAATCGGCACCAGCGGCTATTTGGATCGCTGAAGACCCTGAGTGCAAATCCGTCGTGGGCAACCGAGCATCTTATGAACTGTTTGGTATTGCCCCAGGTGAGTCGATTCGAGAGTATATGAGTGCCAACCTCCGCTCACTAGATGTGGCGCTAGAACGTTTCTCGGACGATATGCCGATTTTGAGAACAGCGTTGTCGGGCAAGGTTCTTAGGGAAGTCGAGGAGGAACTGGTTTGGAAAGATGGGCGAAGGACATCGATAATTGGCTCTGCGGCTCCAATATTTGACGATGCCAACGCGGTTCGTGGCGCGGTTGGCGTTTTTGTCGATGTCACGAGAACAAAGTCTGCAGAAAAGGAACTGAGGCAGAGTGAAGAAAAACTGCGTCTTGCCATCGAAGCAGCGGACATCGGCGTTTGGACCTACTACTATGCTTCCGATCGTTTAGAGGGATCTTCGGCGGTAAAGCGTCATCTTGGCATCCCAGACGATAAGCAATTGGACCGTTTTTCTGCGGCTCGTCGGGTCATAGAAGAAGACCGAGGTCCATTGATGGATACCTTGAGGCAGGCGGCGAACATGCGAGGCGAATTCAGTATTCAGATTCGAGCCGGCCTTCCGAGTCAGGAGCCAAATTGGGTCGCAATAAACGGTCGCGCTCACCGAGATCGTATCGTCGGGGTCACGCTTGATATCACGGACCAAAAGCGATCCGCTGAGTATGTTCAAGCATTGAACTTAATGCTTGAGCAGCGAGTAAAAGCAAGAACCGCAGAACTTGAAACGGCGGTGCATGACCTAGAAGGATTCTCCTATACCGTTTCACACGACTTGCGAGCGCCGTTACGAGCGATCATCAGCACCAGCTCGATCATTCTCGATGATTTTGGTGAAGACTTAAATGAAGAAGTGCAAGTGCTTCTGAAGCGACAAGCTTCTTCCGCAAGGCGGATGGGCGCACTTATCGATGGCTTGCTACAATTCTCGCGACTTGGTAGACGTGGTGTGACGCTCGACACGGTTGACCTTTCTGCCGTCGCCGAGGATATCGCCACAGACCTGATTCGTGGAGCCGATTTCTCTACCCCAATCTTCCACATACAACCTAAAATGGAAGGGTTTGCCGACCCGGCCATGATCCGGTTGGTGTTCCAAAACCTAATGGAAAATGCTTGCAAATTTGTGGAGCCAGGGCACGTTCCGGTTGTGACAGTGGGTCAGCAGGGCGACACTTACTTTGTTCGCGACCAAGGCATCGGGTTTGATGCGGAATATGCCGAGCGAATATTCAGGCCATTTGAGAGGTTGCATCGCGATGACGAATATCCTGGCACCGGAATCGGATTAGCCAATGTTGCCCGCATTATCCATCGACACGGAGGGACTGTCTGGGCAGAAGGAAACGTTGGCGATGGCGCAACGTTCTATTTCACCATTGACACAAATCGTAACTCAATGCGTGATTAAGAAGCCAGACCGAAATGCGTTTCGCTCGGTCCGCTACCGGATAATTGACAATAGGTCATCCATGAGCGAGTCGAACATCGACAAAGCTTTGGCTGCGGCTTGGTAGCTTCTTTGGAAGCGAAGCATATTGGCCATTTCTTCATCTAAACTCACGCCGCTCACGCTCTGAATTTGGTTGTCAATCTGAGTGACAATCGACCCTTGAGTGGCTTTTGCGGCGGTTGCATTAGCAGCATCTCGTCCGACATCCCCCACAATGTTCGCATAAAACGATGTGAAGGTTACGTTGCCGATACCCGCCACGTTTGTGTCTCGCAGCTCCGACAGTGCCAAGGCAATCGTTCCGTCGGATGCCGAGGAGGTTGTACCGGTTACGATCGAGTTGTAGTCTGTCCCTACGCCGGCGGCAGCAGGCGGTCCAACAACCCCGGTTGTGTCGAGGGCAAAGTCTATTGCGCCTGTCTGAGGTCCGGAAGTTACGTCGTTAAAGAACTTCAGCCCGGTTGCGCCATTTGCCGTCACACCGCCTGAGAAGATATTGTTAACCTCAGTCCTCAGCGTATTTGCGAAGGTGTCTAAACGGGACTGATACGAGTTAACGTTGTTGATGACACCAAATAGACCCGAAATGCTTCCGCTTGTGATTTTGTAGCTTCCGCTCGCATCACTCAGTGTGTTTGTGCTCGCGTCAAACGTGGTCGGCACCTTTGCCGCTCCATATTGATTGACGAGCACCAACGACCCAGTGCTGACGACGTAGGAGCCGTCACCAAACTTTTGAACACTGATGTCGGTAATGTCCGCCATATCTCTAAGAGCTTGATCTCGCTGGTCGAGTAGATCGTTAGGCACAGCACCATCGGCTGACTTCACTCGAATCTGGTCATTGAGTGTCGCAACCGTGTTCGATAGGCTCTGGAGTTTTTGTAGTTGCGAAGTAATGTCGCCTTTCGCCGCATTTTTTTGGTCTTGTAGATTTGCGTAGGTTTGCCGAACTCGAGTCGCCAAAGTGTTGCCCGCGTTTTGGACCTGCAATTTCCAGGAGGACTGGTTTGGGTTCGAAGACAGGCTCGACCACGAGTTGAAAAAACCGTCCAGGGCAGATCCAATACCGTTGGAATCCGTCTCCAGCATGACGCGTTCGATCTTTGACATAGCGTCATCTTCAGAACTGAGCTTGCCTAGTTCTGAAGTTGCATCAAGCCGACGGGCTTCTAGAAACATGTCGCGGACACGGTTCACCGAGCTAACGGTGACACCGTTGCCCATCGACAACACCTTGCCTTCATACGCTGTGCCCGGCACTTGGGCAACCAGGTTTGCTGATTGCCTTGAATAACCGGTCGTATCCACATTCGAGATGTTGTGACCGGTTACATCCAGTTCGCGTTGAAATGATCTCAACGCGCTCGACATCATGGCAATTTGACTGAAAGATGACATAGCGGTTTATGCGGCCTGATCGACCAGGATTGAGGAATCGGCCCCCTTTCGGTAGGGCGACTTCGCGTGGACAGCGGCTTTGGCGATTAGCGTGAGAGTGCCATTGATATAGGTCATCTCGTTTTCGAGCAACGCTCGGTTCTTGGCCATCACCTCTTGTACATTTCTGGCGGCAACTGTTACGCGATTAGCCATTCCTTGAACCTGCTGTGCTTCGGCTTTATCAAGCACCTGTACCAGGCCTCGCAGATTAGGTTCAGCGCCTAACTCTGCGGCCAGCCTTTGGGCACAAGCCACGGCTTGTTCGTCAACGGTCTTTATCCGCTCCATGAGCATCTCAATTTCTGGTTGTATCGTTTCGACACGAGCGACGTCACGAAGTGTGATCGCGGCTGTCTGTTCGTGTAACGATCGTAGTAATCGCTCTGTGGTGCTAAGCCAGTCCCACCATAGAGTCTGTAGTTCGCGTGTTCTCATTCCCTTGATCTCCTATTTTTGCGTCTCCTGGGACGCTGTCTTCTTTACGGCTGCGGCTTTCACCGCATCAACTGCCTGATTCATAACTTTGTTTGCCATTGGTTTGTAAAGCATTTCGCCTAATCCCAAAACTCCTTCTTTTGCCATAGAATCGGAGAATGCTTGATCGAACATGTCTTGGTAGGTGTCATTACCAAGCTTGTCGCCAAAGCTCGTATTCTTGATGCCTTTTCGCATGTTCTGAAGAAGGTTTTTAAGAAAAACTGATTCAAATCCGTCAGTTGACTGCTTGAGCTTTTTGAGCTCTGGAGCCACCTTTTTCGAGGCAAGCGCCATGATCGCAACCTTGCCCGGGTCTGTTCCTATCATTCGATCACGATCCTTGCTTTGAGAGCGCCTTGTGTTTTAAGGGACTGCAAGATGTCGATGATGTCACTCACCTTGAGGTTCATTTCCCGAAACAGGAATGCCAAGTCAGCCACAGTGGTTTTAGGGACTAGCAACCCAACTTGTGCCTCGTCTTCATTCGCATTGAGCGCTTTGTTAGAGACCGTCTGGGTCGTTCCCTGAGAAAATGGGGCCGGTTGGCTCACAGAAATATCCTCGACTACTCTTACACTAAGGTTGCCTTTAGCAAACGCACAGGCAGCAATTCGGACATTTCCGCCAATCACGATGGTTCCAGTTCGTTCGTTAATAACAACTCGGGCTTCGACATCCGAGCGGACCATGAGCTCCTCAATCTTTGATTGAACAACTGTTGCGCTATGACCTTTCGGGATTGTTAGAGAGATTGTTCGGTTGTTGTCTGCCTGGGCGAGATATTCAGGGAAAGCCTCACGAATCCTAGTCTCAACGTTCGAAGCTGTAGTCGCGTCCTGATCATCAAGGTCTATGTACATTTTGCCGTTGAAGATCGTGTCCATTTCAACGGAGTTGAGAACAGTGCCCCCACCACGAATATTGCCAACGGTGACAAATCCCTTTGATTGCTGATTTCCCCCCGATTCAAAAGCAAATCCCCCTACCGTGATCGGCCCTTCGGCTGCGGCGTAAACTTTTTGCGCCTTAGGATCCATTAGCGGTGTGTAAAGCAGAATTCCGTTTCGAAGACTCTTTGCATCTCCCAATACGCTTACCGTAATGTCTAGTTGCTGACCAATTGCCGAGAATGGCGGTAAGGTTGCGGTCACCATCACTAAAGCGATGCTTTTAGACTGAAGAGAGGCACTTGAAACGTCAAGATGATGCGTTCTCACCAGGTTCCTAAAGCTGTCCGTGGTTAACGTGAATTTGCTGGAATCTCCAGTCCCATCCAGCCCGGTGACGAGGCCAATTCCAGAAATTCGGTTGGAATAGGCGCCACGGAACTTGCTAATGTCCTTGATTCGTACCAGCACTCCTTTTTGCTCGGATTCCTGAAACGCTTTTCGAATACGGTCGAGTTCGGCCTTTTTGGCAGCGACTTCTCTCGCTTGAGCAAGCCTTATTTGCTCAGGGTCTGGCGGTGTTTGACCGGAGTTGCCCGGTATCGCGCCCTGGCCATTTGCATTGTTTTGGCTCAATTGCGAGTAACCACTGAGGCTAAGCCCACAAAGGAGAATGCATACGAGTAGTTTGTTCATCTATTTCTCCCCTTCACATCAGCCAGTCGAGCATCTTCGTGAGAATGCCTTTTCGTTGCCGATCTGCGACAACGCCTTTGCCATCACACTCGATCTTTGCGTTACCAACGAACTCACTTAGGACGGTGTTGTCTGAGGCAACATCGTCGGGACGAATAATCCCGGTCAACGTCACTTTCTGATCGTCTTTGTTCACTCGAAGTCTCTTTTCGCCTTCAACCACGAGCAGTCCATTCGACTTGACCTCTTTAACGATCACAGTTAGCTTCGCAACAAAACTGTGATTGTTCGTCGTTTGCCCGGTTCCAGCAACGCTAGAGTTCCCTGAAGTCGATGCGCCTTGCATTATCGATCCGAATAGGGTCGACTTGAAGAAGTCAACTACTGGAGCCGTGATTGGACCTGCGGTTGTGGCGTCCTTTTTTGTCGCACTCGTCGTTGCGTTAAAAGAACTCGCCGAAGATTCACTGATGAGGATCGTGATCATGTCACCGACCTTAGTCGCTGTCCTTCGTTGAATAGGCGTGAACGTATCATCGGGATCAACGATGAGACCCTTTCGAAACTGATCCGAGCTTTGGGCTACTGATAGAGCAGCGACGAAAGTGAGTGCAAATGTAGTCGTTAACTTCATGATCGAACCTCCACAACGTTGTTTTCTCGCAGGATGCCTGTCACGATGGCCCCCGTCATGTCGATGAGAACGTTGACACGTTGTCCTGCCAACGCATTGGATTTGGCGGTTCCGCTGAGTTCCAACATCGCGCCATTTCTTTGAAATCGAACCGTTACTTTCTCATATGCTTTGACCTGCGCGGTTCCGGCAGCAGGAAGCATCGTGATCATTCGGTCGGTATATCGTTTTCCATCGATCTTAACGGAGACGGTGATGGTAATGACCCCCGAGCTCACACGAGCCGATGTCGATGAGTATTCGACCTTTCCGATAGGGGCTAGAAAATCTTTACATTGTCTCGATGGGTCAATCTCGCCTGAGATTCCCAACTGTTGACGCACGGCGTCGATTGCCTGATCGTCCACATCTTGACCGGGAATGGTTTGTCCGATCCTGGTGACCGTAGCTGTCGACGGGCAATCAATATCAAATTCGCTTGCTTCAAATCCGGCCTTTAGAAGGCACCTCACGATCATGGGAGCGCTTAATGCTCGCTTTGAGCCAACGATCGTGTTGAGTCCGAGGCTAACGCCTTGAATCTTGTCAGTGATGTTTTTGGGACCACGAACCGTCGCCACATCACTGATGAAGAACTCTTCGTTCTCTATTTCTGAGTTTGGAGCGATACTGATCTTCGCTGCGCCGGATGAGGTTTTATCGCTCGAAGACGTCTTTGTACCTGTACGTTTAGGTTTTGATTCCGTATTGGAGGCTGACTCCCCTGCGACCCCTCGTACAACCGGCGTATTGCCCTCTCCAGGATTCTTGAGTACAGCTTTTGCATCCGTGTATAGGTAATTTCCTTCACGCGTAAGGGACGCTTTTTGCGGAAGAACCGCTAAAACGAGTCTTCCGACTTGTTTGCCTGATACATAGACAGTGCCATCGAGTTCGACCGACAGCGCACCATCCGTTGCCTTGATTTCAGGAGATACCGGAATATCGTCCTCGCTACAGATCAGGCCCTTAGAGACTTTGAGGGTTGCAACCTGACGCAAAACGATATGATTCAATCTGAAAAACCGAAGGTATGCATCGCCATCGACATGAACTTTCAGGCTGTCGGCAAAAGATAACCCAAAGGCCAGCACGGTTGTGAGAACAAGGGCAAACTTCATTCAATTACCTCTTTAGGTTGTTGAGAATGCCTAGCATCTCGTCGGAACTCTGGATAGCCTTCGAGTTGATTTCGTAGGCGCGCTGGGCAAGAATCATGCGAACCATTTCTTCGACGACTTGAACGTTCGAACCTTCAATAAATCCGGGACGCAGGTCACCTGAACCGTTTTCGCCAGGTTTTCCATCGACTGGTGTGCCGCTCGCATCGCTGGCCCGATAGAGGTTTTGTCCCAGACGCTGAAGTCCCGCCGGGTTAGGAAACATCGTGACGGTGATAGGTGGGTCTAGCTTCTGTGAGTTTCCGGGATTATCGGGAGTGATAACCGAGATGTATCCGTCAGTCGAAACGCTAAGAGCGGTTGCGTTACCAGGAACCGTGATCGGCGGCTCGAGAGGATAGCCGTCGCTCGTGACGACGAGTCCATTGGCGTCGGTTTTGAAACTGCCATCACGGGTGTAGACGATTTCCTCTCCGCGCTTTACTTTGAAAAAGCCCGAGCCGTTAATCGCCATATCCAAGGCATTTCCAGTGGACTGAAGCGGGCCGGAGGTGAAGTTTGCAGCAGTAGACGAGAACTGTGCGCCGAGACCGATCTGCAAGGAAACGGGTGAACTTGAACTGCCACCACTGCTAACGCCGGCAGCTTTCATCGTCTGGTACATCAAGTCTTGAAACTCGGCGCGTTGCTGTTTGAAGCCCGTCGTATTAACGTTCGCCAAGTTGTTCGATATAACGTCCAGGTTGTATTGCTGGGCCACCATCCCCGTTCCCGAGGTGTTCAATGCTCGCATCATAGTCCGAAGTTGCTCCTATATATAGGCTCATCCTGAGCTTCCTTCGGGCTTGCATCCTGCGCGCCCAAATATCCGTCACGTTGCTTATCGCTGCTCTAGGCTTTGAATCAGCTTGCCAGTCATCTCATCTTGAGATTGAATGGCTTTTTGGGCGAGTTCGGTCGCCCGACCGATTGTCACCATGTCCACCATCGCCGAGGTAGGTGAAACATTTGAACCTTCCAGCGCTTCTTGCTTCACTCTTGAGGCGCCGTCGCCAGTGGTTTCGACTAGGGTCGGTGTTCCCGCAGACGAAAAGAGGTTTGAACCCTCTTTACTGAACTTGCCAGCAAATAATCCTAGCCTGTCGAAACCTGGCTGGCCCGAAACTGACATCGTGCCATCGGCGTCAACCTTGATCGTTCCGTCGGGGATTGTGATCGGTTTGAGTTGGTCGTTCAATACCGGTTGTCCTAACTTTGTGACCAGCTGTTTATTAGCATCCAGAGTGAACGCTCCATCGCGGGTGAACCGGATCTGACCGTTCGGCATCTGGATCGCAAACATTCCTTGTCCTTCAACCGCAAAGTCGAGAGCGTTACCGGTAGTGTTGACTTGTCCCTGATCGAGGTTGGTGTACTCCGCTTTTGCTTCGCCACCTGACCCAAGCGAACCGATCAATGCGCCTTTTCCGCCATCCGCATTCAGCCTTCGCTCTAGGATGTCGTTGAACAAGAGTCCATCTTGTTTAAAACCGCTCGTTGAGACATTGGCTAAATTATTAGCAGTGACCTCAAGCCATTGCTGGTTTGCGATCATTCCGTTTGCCAGTGAGTAAACGCCGCGGTTCATCCCACTCTGAGTATCGGCAGGCAGGATTACTGGGTTTAGGTCAGATACTTCGCAATCGACTTTAGGTTTTACGGAGTTATGAGCGTTCTAGAATCAGATCAGGCTCTCGAAATGAGTTTGTCTGATCTCCACCGTTATCCTTCAGGTCACTGCCTACACTGTAAATTCGGTACACCATTCCCTGAGCATTGTAGGGAAATGGACGACCAGAATATGGATCCGTCTTGAGTTCGCTATCAAAGGTATCAATACTCTTCGGAGCGATCTTCGCAATCTTGACGTACCGTTGCAGTTCACAGTCTAGGATGAAAAGTCTAGTCAGCGCAATCGTTGAGTCTTCCATTCGAAGTAGTGGCTCACCACTTCTGAAGTAGTATCTTGCGAACCATTTCCAGGGGCGTTCGGTTTTGAACTTCGGGCGTGGCTTGCGCTGTTCAGTTGGCTGGGCGGCCCAGGTCTTCCACCGTTTGTATTCTTCTTCCATTTCGGCTGCCATTCCTGAAAAATAGGCGGGCCGCTTTGACTCGTCGTTGTGCAGTCGGTTCAAATAAGCCAAACAGTCTTTGCCGTCTTGACCCATCGAGAGCTTGAGCGCATCATAGCTCGATTTTTGATACGAATCCTGAATCAGCTGTATCGTTGCGAGCATCACTTTGTGTTCATTCTCGAGCGTCGTCATCACAGACGGCCTTGCTGAATAGGCACGCTTAACGGCTCCTGATAACGCTCTTAGCTGGGTTGCCGAAAGGTTGGGGATGTTGGAGACGATTGAAATTCGAGCTTGGTTCACTATGGATAATCCGAGCGCTGCATCTGCCGCGTCTCCTCCCGTAAGGAAGAAGCCATATTGGGTTGCCAAGGAGCAGAGACGAATGGCATTGTCAAAATCGCCGTTCGCACAGTAATCTCTGATCCTCCAGGCTAGAACTTTGCCGATGAATCCCCATGCTGGGTGAAGTTTATGGGGCTGTAACGCATCGTGAGGCATGTAGGCGAACTCCCCAGGTTGTTTCATCCCAGATGAGACGAGCGATAAACCTTTAGCGGCAATCCCAATCGCGATGGCTTTCTCTTGTGGAAAGAAGGTTGTTCGGGTGAGAACGGTTCGCTGACTTCGCTGCTTCTTCGTGGTCGCTTTGGCGAGCGCTTCTGCTTGTGAGCTTTCGACCGCAAGAGCCGCCTTTTCGAGAGTGTTGTACCGTTCAGAACTTGCTGGAGGTACATCCGATTTCTCAGCCCACTTCTGGTAAGGGAAGCTTGTTTGATGCGAACATCCTGCGATCAGAACTGCTGTCGTAATAAGGAATCTTGCTCGAATGCCTTCCATGGCAATAACGAGAATATCTCAAGTCGGTAGAATTCGGTTACCGCTTTTTGAACAATCCTTGAGCGGCGAAGGCAAATATGAAAGGTGTAATTCTCGCAGCAGGCAAGGGAAGTCGACTCTATCCGGTAACCCATATCATTCCTAAGCCTCTGTTGCCACTTGCGAATCGTCCAACGCTTTACTATGCATTTGACCGACTGAAAGAGATCGGCATTACTGAGATCTGCATTGTCGTTGGTGAGAACGAGAACTACATGAAAGAAGCGCTTGGAGACGGGAGCGCGCTAGGGATTAGCCTGAGCTACGTTCGTCAAACGGACCCTCATGGACTTGCTCATGCGGTCGGTTTCGCTAAGGATTTTGTTGACGGAGACAGTTTCGTTCTTTACCTAGGCGATGCGATTTACGATGCCCCGCTCACCAAAATTGCTGCAACCTACGCTGCAGGTGGGGCAGCCAATGTCAACCTCGTCAAGGCTGTTGAAGATCCGCATCGGTTCGGTGTCGCCAATACGGAGGGCGACAGGATCGTTAAATTAGTCGAGAAACCGAAGAACCCCGAGTCGAACCTTGCGATGGCCGGTGTTTACTTTTTTGGCCCCCAACTTTGGGAAGTCTTGCCAGATCTACAACCGAGCGCCCGCGGCGAGTACGAGATTACCGATGCCATTCAATTGCTGATTAACCAGGGCGAAACCGTTTTGGCGAGCCAGTATGACGGCGTGTGGTTTGATAGCGGCACTCTTGACTCATTCCTGGAAGTCAGCACATTCTTGACGAAAGGGACCAACTTAGTTGCAGGGCAACTCAACGGAAAGATTGGTGACAATGTCGTGATTGGCGAAGGAGCCGTTGTTGAATGTGATTCCATCACAGATAGTGTCGTTCTGCCAGGGGCAAAAGTGACGGTTTATGGTTCGATCAGCAGGGCCATCCTCGGCGGTGAAGTTAAATNNGGCTGATGTGATTCTTCACGGCGACTACAAAGGTTAAGCCGCGTTTTCAAAGCTACTATGTAGTCGCTTTGATGCTGACTTCGCTCGCTGCCCGACTCTACGGATCACGTCGATTTGGGCATCGAGATTTGCGCTGCTATTCGAAAGCTCTTGAGCTTGTGCGCTGAGCTCTTCTGTTGCTGCCGCAAGTTCTTGGCTCACTGCTCCGTTATCGCAGGCAATGCGCTCCATCGCCGTGATCGAATTGTGAGCAGAGTTAATTCGGTCGCCGTTGTCCGCAAGGATCTTCGTTGTTTCTGTCGCGATGCCCAGAACGAGCCGTAATGCTTCGACAAGTTCCTCAGTCTTTTGTTTGGCTACAGCCGAAGTGTTGTTGATCATCTTGAGCGCGTCAGCAGAGTTTCTAGTGACCTCAGAAGTGCTCTTGACATCTGATACCGTCTTCTCAATTGCTTTATGAGTGCTGTCTGTGCCGGACTGTACCGTCGCAACTAGTTGCGCGATTTCTTGTGCAGCCGTAGCTGCTTGCTCGGCTAACTTTCTCACTTCGTCTGCTACGACGGCAAATCCTCGACCATGCTCACCCGCCCGAGCGGCTTCGATGGCGGCATTGAGAGCTAGCAGATTCGTTTGCTCCGAGATCGCTTGAATACTTCCAACAATGCGACCGATTTCAGATGAATAGCTGCTCATCTGAGCGATTTGTTCCTGCGCATCAGTGGCTGTTTCTGCAAGGCGATCCAAAACGACTAGCTGTTCTCGAACCGTTTCATAAGTCGAGGCGTGCTTTGCGGTTTCCATGACCGAGTTAGCAACTTCATGAATGAATGTCTCAAACTTATCAAGGGCAATCTTTTGTCGGCTACGTGCCTCTAGGGCTGCAGAAGTTCCCTCCAAGACCTTGTCCATCACGTCTCGAGCACTACTGGCTATTTCTGCCTGACTGGTCGCCTCTCGAGCAATGGATTCAGCTGCTTGAGCGATCTGGACTGTCCCGCTTCCGATTTCACTTGCCGAAGTTCTCACTACCGCGCTTGCGTCGCTAAGTCCATGCCCAGCCGAAACTGTATCAGAAACGATAAGATTGAGTTCTTGAGTGATACCGGAGGTATAGGCTTCGATGATCAACTCTTGGTCCAAGTTTAGTGCTTTTTGGAAAGCAAGCATCACTTTGGATAACTTCCCTGGGTTGAATCGGTATTGTTTGACGATGAGTGGAATGATGCTCTGATAGTAGGAACTCATCGATGAGAAGAACCAGATGGGATCAAGGTTGATCCGGGCATGGATAACGCCGATCTTTTGCCGTGAGTCGAAATATTGCTGATCGAACTCACCTCGAACCAATTCACGTAGATAACTGGGATTGGTCTTCTTGAGGTTGTCGATTGTGGTCCCTGCTTTCGATATGATTTTCACCATATCGGGGAATCTCAAAACATGACCGTAGAATCCGTCAATGATAAGATCAATATTTCGCTCAATCAATGGCTGAAGTTCTTTCAGTGCCGCTTGATCTTGAGGCGTGATCTGGTTCATCGCGAGGCGATTCTTAATGGAGACTGATTATGAAGCTGACATATAGGGTTACCAGTTGTGCTGTTGATCAACGAAGAGAACAGCCAAATCTTTGGCATTAGTTCAGCCGATTCTTAGAGCGTTTATTGCTTTAAGCTCTTAATAAAGTTACTTCCATGCTGAATAGAAATTCGCTCTTGAATTGATTGCACGGTTTTTGATATCAGCGACAGAATCGCCAGCCTTGCCTTGAACATTGATGTGCCCCATCTTCCTTCCAGGTTTAGCCTCAACCTTCCCGTACCAATGAAGAAAGGCGTTTGGAATCTTCAGAGTAGCGGGGATGGCACGTCGATAGTCGCCGACGTTTTGCTGACCGAGCAAGTTTGCCATCACCGCAAATGAATCGGAAACCGGTGCAATTGGTGGCAGGTTAAGAACCGAGCGTACATGAGCTTCAAACTGTGATGGTCCTCCCCAGTCAAGCGTATAGTGGCCAGTGTTGTGCGGTCGCGGCGCGATTTCGTTAACCAGAATTTCACCGTTTTCTGTTTCGAATAGCTCAACGCCAAACAGTCCAGTTCCGTTGACAGCTTCGATTGCAGCCATGGCAACAGCGGTTCCGTCGGTGTCTGCCGGAAACACGAGGTCACAAACGTGATTGACCTGAACTGTTTCCATCGTTGGGAACGCCTTCGAGGTTTCGCCATATCGAACGACCATTACGGCTAACTCACGCTTAAACGGGACGAACTGCTCTGCCAGCCATCCTCCTGTTTCCCAAAGGTCTCGATATGAGTTGAACTCTTCTAACGTTTTTGCATACCGAGTGCCCTTTCCATCGTAGCCACCGAATCGGGCCTTGAGCACCATTGGGAACCCAATTTCCTGAATTGCGACTTCTCCGTTATCATCAATCGCTACGGCTTTCGGAGAAGGCACGCCGGCTCGTTCCAGAGCGAGTCGTTGGTGCAGTTTGTCCTGAATTACCGCCAGGGTATCAATTCCTGGGACAATGACGCTTTCATTTCTACCCGATAGTTTCACTGCTTCACGGATCGCTTCCGCAGGGATGAATTCGTTCTCCAGAGTAACGTATTCGCAACTATTGAGAACTGTAGAAATCTTGGTCGGGTCGCTCAACTTTCCGACCGTAGAGTCCGCTATCTGAGAAGCAGGGGTGTCTTCGCCTGGGTCTAGTGAAAAACAATTTAACCCCATACGCTGTGCTGCCTGAATAGACATGCGGGCCAACTGTCCGCCACCGAGAAACCCGAGGTCGTAGTGCATCAGAGGTAATCAGGATGACAGATATGGATCGTCTGCATCAATCACGGTCGGGTCACGCACAATCTGGCGCTCACGGATTTTGAGCGATGTCGCCTGCTCAAGGTGTCGTTCATGGATGACACCAATGAGCTCCGTTTCAGCCCGCTGCGTTACCCTTGCCCGAATCCACTCGACAATCGGGTCGATAGGCGTTATGTCTGGCAATGTCAGATTCATCGAGACCTGAACCCGTTTTTGTGAATCGAGAGGCAAACCCAACGCCCGAACTCCAAGAAAACGTGTATCCCCGCTTGCACGCAATATCCTGATATCTTTAGCAATCGCCTTAGCAAGATCGAGGTTCTCGCTGTCGATATTGACGTTTAGTGCGACCAAGAAGTCTCGCACACCAAGTACGGTGACGCCGAGCCGCGGATGGGCGTGATTTGGGCCGAAATCGGGTCGGAGTTGTTTCCCCAATAGAGCCCCGAAACCACCTTTGCGTAACGAAGGTAGATCCGACTCGTGCCGCCCACTTTCTGACTTCTCGTACAAGAAAATCGGCAAATCATAGGTCATCGCGAGCTCAGAACCCATGGATTCTGCCCAATCCAGAACTTCCTCATTTGCTTCGCCAAGTGAGACAAACGGGCAGACATCGAGAGCGCCAATTCGTGGATGAACCCCCGTATGTCTGTTGAGGTCAATGCTGCTGAGCGCTACTTCGGCAAGACGAAAAAACGTTGTCCCGACCGCCTTCATGTCGCCGCTAAAGGCGGTTACGGTCCGGTTGTGGTCAGGATCACCTTCGCAATAATGAAAAAGCACCGGTTCCGAGTCGAGTATTTCCCGGAACTGGTGCATGAGGTCGCGGTTTCGGCCAAAGGACCAGTTGGGAACCGCAAGAACTGGCATTTCGATTATAACGCCATGATGCTGTAGCCACTATCGACCATCAGGACTTGACCGGAGACGCCTTTGCCAAGGTCGCTCAATAGATAGAGCGTTGCGTTAGCGGCTTCGGCTTGAGCGTAGGGGCGTTTCAAGGGTGCGGTGTCAAAAACGTGATCGATCTTTGTCGTCAAGCCCTTTACGCCGCGACCTGAGACTGTGTTAACAGGGCCAGGCGAGACAGTGTTCACTCGGATCCCTCGATCACCCAGGTCAACAGCAAGATAGCGAACCGCAGATTCTAACGCGGCTTTGCACATGCCCATGATGTTGTAGTCGAGTGCAGCTCGAGTGCTTCCGAGATAGCTGAGAGTGATTACCGAAGCATCCTCGTTGAGGAACGGCTCCATCTCTTTACACAGACGAACCATTGAGTAAGCGGAAGCGTTCATCGCCACTAAAAAATCGTCGAGTTTCGTATCGATGAAACGACCTGCCAGCGCTTCTTTTGGCGCATAACCGACGCTGTGGACGAGAAAGTCCAACTTGCCGAGCTTCTTATCTACCTGCTCGGCAAGAAGGCCGTACTGCTCTTCGAAGCTAAAATCGATTGTAAAAGTCTCGAAACCTTCTCGACCTTCAATGAGCTTTTCAACACCGGCGAGCATACGCTCGTTCTGTGCGCCGATTCCAACGATGGCGCCTTCTTGATTAGCCCTTTCTGCAATTGCCCAACCAAGTGAATTCTTGTTTGTTGCATTGAGAACAAGGCCCTTTTTTCCTTCGAGAAGCATTAAGAAGTTTTACCCGCTTCCGAAGGACTGTTTTTGGGCCTTAGATGATATTGCTAGAACCCAAGTACCTTTCGATGGAACGCAACGGCTTCGACAACGTGCTCATCCCAATACTCCCACGTATGCGCACCTGCAAACTCCTCGTACTCATGGGAAATGCCGCTTTGGGTTAGGTATTGGTGGAAGAGCCGGTTGTCTTCGATGAGGAAGTCATCTACCCCGCAATCGAACCTCAAAGCGGGAAGGTTTTCAGCTTTGACTAACTCAAAAAGATCGTTCTTGCCGCCCTTCGGATGCTTTCCGAGAAGTCGAGCAAATTCGGCACCCCTATTCTCATCTTGCAGATACTCTTCATGGTGGCCAAAACCAACTGCTCCAGAGTGTGAAGCGGCGGAAGCAAAAGTTTCGGGGTGGCTGAGCGCAAGCCTAAATGCGCCATACCCTCCCATTGAAAGACCGGTGATCGACCACTTATCTTTGGTTCGGAAGGTCTTCTTGATGTAAGCGGGAAGTTCAACTCCTATCGCGGTTCCGTAGCTGTAGCCTTGTTCGGCATCCAGATAGAATCCGCGACCGCCGTCGGGCATGACGACGATGAGGGGAAGGCCATCAACGTACCGCTCGATGCTGGTTCTGCGACCCCAAATCGAATGGTCATCAGATAGACCATGAAGCAAAAACATGACCTCAAACGGTCCATCAAGAGAAGGATCGGGAAGGATCAGATTTGCGCTTGTCTGTTTCTGAAGAGCCGCCGAAAAATATTGGAGTTGAGCGAATGGCATCTCAACTCCAACTTACCCGCAGAATCAGCGTCCAGAGACGCCTTCGCTACCAGTCTTTCCGTCAAAACTTTCGCCGGCGTGCGGCATCATCTTGTCCTCGATCGCCGGACCTCTTGATCCGCCGTCAAAAAGAACGTCATCGCCACCGAGCGGATACTCCTTGCGAAGTGGGAAGCCGATCCAGTCATCTGGGAGCAAGAACCTTTGCCCCTTTGGCTGTAGATCATTTCCTTCGAATTCGATGCCGTAAAGATCGGCGATTTCTCTTTCTGGATACTCTGCGCCAGCCCAGACGTCGATGAGCGTGGGAATAGGCTCACCATCGTCGGTCGCAACCTTCACGAATAGTCGTGAGTTGTGCTTAAGCGACATGATGTTATAAATCACTTCAAAGCGACCAGACAGGTCTCGCTCATGCTTCCAAGCGCTGTAATCAGCTCCGACGCACTCTACGAAATACTTGTACTGAAGCTCGGGGTGATCTCGCAGTAAGGTCGAAACCTCGACAAGGCTTTCTTTTGTGATACACAGGAACGTGTCCCCGGCGTATTCTTTTACTTTGACGATGGCATCGGGCCAGTTCTCGCGAACGAGCGCGACTTCGAGTCTCTCTTCGCCTGACATCGGATTAGGCATTGACAGACTCCTCGCTACCGCTCAGGCTTCCTAGTTTCTCGGAAACGAGGGAAGTGGTTTCGTCCCAGTTGATTGCGTTGACTCGAATGACATAGGCATAACCAATCACCCATGTCGCCATGTAAGTCAAAAATTCGATAAAGCTTGCGATCATGAAGCTGGTGTCAGCCGACTTGAAGATGGTCATCCAACTCCAAAGGAAAACGACTTCAATATCAAACAAAATGAAGACGATTGCAACCAGATAGAACTTGACGGGGAACCGCTCTTTGGCGTCGCCAGAAGGCTCGACACCGCACTCGTACGGAGACGATTTGTAAGGTGTAAGCTTCTTTGGACCAAGCACCCATGAAAGCGTGACCATCGCACCACAAACGATTGCGGCGATAGCTACAAGCATAAGGATTCCGATGTACTGCCCCTGCATTCTTCGATTCTACCAGCGCGGGACTGTATCCTTTATATGTTGTGTCTTTCGCTCGACTAATTGATCCGCTACTCTCGGGGCAAAATCTGACTTTTCAGCAAGCCTCGGCCCTGATGCACTTTCTCATGAGCGGTGAGGCGGAGGATTCGCAAATTGGGTCCGCCCTGACCGCGCTCAAGATCAAAGGCGTTTCAGGAGAAGAACTTGCGGCGTTTGCATCCGTCATGCGCGCCAATGCCCAAAGCGTTGAGCACGGACTAGAAAACGTGGTTGACACCTGCGGAACCGGCGGAGGCAGCGCCTCTTTTAATATTTCGACATCAAGCGCGATTGTTGCCGCTGCGGCTGGAGTCAAGATTGCCAAGCACGGCAACCGAGCCGTGACCAGCAAGTGCGGCAGCGCCGACGTTCTGGAGCTACTCGGAGTTCCTGTCTCGGCGTCCATCGACACCCTTCGACAGGTTCTGCTTGATAACGGAATCGTATTCCTTTTTGCCCCTGCCCATCATCCAGCGATGAAATACGTAGGGAAGACTCGAAAGGAGCTTGGGTTTCGAACCGTGTTTAACCAACTTGGCCCATTAGCGAACCCGGCAAATGCAAAGCGGCAGCTAATGGGTGTGTACGATCCCGATTTGCTGTTGGATATGGGTGACGCTTTGCGTCGACTAGGAACTGAACGGGCGGTGCTGGCGCACGGATTTGATGGATTGGATGAAATCTCTCCTGTGACGCCTACCCATGTTGTTCGGGTTTGGGACGGCGAGGTCGTCCGGGAAGTCTGGAAACCTGAGGACTTCGGGCTCAAGTCCCTTGGCGCGGAGGCAATCGCTCCTGGCGAGTCGGTAACCGAGAACGCAGCGATTTTTAAGGAAGCTATTTCAAAGCCTGATTCCCCACGTTGTTTAGCCATATTACCGAGTGCTGCTACTGCAATCTGGATTGCAGACCTAGCTCCAACGCTCAAAGAGGCAGTGAATCTTGCCCGTGATGTGGTTGCTTCGGGGGCGGCACTTCATACTCTAGATCGACTCGCCGTGAATTCATGAGTATCTTGACCAAAATTTTCGATCAGAAAGCAAAAGAGATTGAGGCAGCCAAGTCCATCTTGCCCCTGTCAGAACTCAAAGCGGCTGTTGCAGACTGTGACCCTACTCTCGGTTTTCGAAGAGCACTCATGGGCAAAGCTGATTTGGCTTTGATTGCCGAAGTGAAAAAGGCCAGTCCATCTAAGGGAGTGATCCGCCCTGATTTCGATGCGTCAAAGATTGCGTCTGTCTACGAGAAGGCAGGCGCAAATGCCTTGAGCGTTCTGACCGATGAAAAGTACTTCCAAGGGTCGCCAGAAAATCTTCGAAGAGCGAGAGCCGCTTCGCGATTGCCCATCTTGAGAAAGGATTTTGTGAAGGACCCGTACCAGGTGTTTCAATCTCGAGTCTGGGGAGCAGATGCAATTTTGCTCATCGTCGCTGCTTTGCAGAAGTCGGAAATCCGTGACCTGTATGGCCTTGCGAAAGAGCTCAGCCTAGACGTACTGGTCGAAGTTCATACAGCCGAAGAAGTCGAAATCGCTAACGAGTTGAAGTGCGATTTGGTTGGAGTCAATAACCGAAACCTTGCCGACTTTCATACCGACATTGCGATGAGCGAAGTGCTCTTGCCTCAAATCGAGGCTTTGGTTAAAGTGAGTGAGAGCGCGCTCGAAACTCGGGGTGATCTAGATAGGGTCAAAGCGGCTGGTGCCCAGGCGGTTCTGATCGGAACGACATTCTGCGCGGCTCCGGACATTTTTGCCAAAGTTCGCGAAGTGATGGGAACCTGATGTGGCCACAAGAACTCATAGATTTCAGGCAATTGGTGGGCGACCGAGTCTTGCTCCGACCCTACAGAAAGGGAGATGGACTCGCTCTTTATGAGGCAATTCACTCGTCGCTAGATCGCATTACTCCATGGTTTTTATGGGCCAATGCTGAGCATTCTGTCGAAATTAGCGAAAGCAAAGTCGAGATGCTCGCCGACCTATTTCTCAATCAGCAGGACCTGACATTGGGCATTTGGGACCTTGATGAAAAGACCATCCTGGGTGGATCTGGACTTCATCGATTCGATTGGAAACTTAGACTGTGCGAGATTGGCTACTGGATTCGAACCGGTTTTGAGGGCAAAGGATACGTCATCGAAACGGTGAAGCTTCTTGAGGATTTCGCGTTTGGCGTTCTAGGAATGAACACCGTCCAGATTCGCCTCGTACCATCCAACGTGCGAAGTCAACGAGTTGCTGAACGGTGTGGATATCGTTACGACGGAACGGTGAGGCGAATAACCTTTATGGGAAACGGTGAGTTGGCGGACCTGAGCATTTTTTCGAAAACCGTAGACGAGTGGGAGGCTAAATGACCCGCGTCAAGATTTGCGGCCTAACCAATGCTTCTGACACCGAGGCCGCTATCGAAGCCGGAGCGGATGCCCTCGGCTTTGTTCATGAGCGGAGTAGTCCACGATTTGTCGGTGAAGGTGAAATGCCTTGGCTGTCGGTTTTGCCGCCATTCCCGGTGAAGATTGCCGTTTTTGGGCGAGTAGATCGTCCGGTGCACAAAGGTTTGTTTGATGTGATTCAGGGCGTTGATTGGGAGGTATATCCAGAGCCGATGCCCAAGCGAATTCAGGTCGTTCGACCGATGCCTGGCCAGAAAGCTCGGGATCTTTTGCAAACCTTGGTTCATGCAACCGCTGTGCTGCTTGATGCCTACCGACCGGATGCTTACGGCGGGACGGGCCNNCTTGCCGCAGAAGTGGTTCAGCTCTCAAACGTCCCAGTTATCTTGGCTGGTGGGCTAAACCCGGACAATGTGGCCGAAGCCGTCCAAAAGGTTAGACCGTTTGCTGTTGATGTCAGTAGCGGGATCGAAGAGCGTCCAGGAATCAAAGATATCAAGAAGTTGCGAGACTTTATCGCCGCAGCAAAGGGGGCGTAGTTGCTTCGGCAGATTCGGTTGTTAGTGGTTCCTACCGAACATGGTGGATGGGGATTTTTGATCTTTCCCTGCATGCTAGGGCTACTGATTTCTCCTTCATGGGGAGGGGCGTCTCTTTCGCTTGCCGCGTTCGCTACTTTCTTGTTGCGACAACCGTTGAAGCTGGCGACCAAGGACATTCTGCGCCGAAAGGTTTATCCTCGCACCAAGTGGGCAATCGTCTGTGCCTTTGTCCTCGCTGGCTGCGCTCTTTCGATGCTTGCCGAGTCGATCCATCTCAGCAATCGACCGTTTTTGGGGTTGCTCATCGCCGCTCTGGCTTTAGGTGGCGCTCAGTTTGTCCTTGACCTCCAAGGACAGGGAAGGACTCTGTTGGCAGAGTTTGCCGGTGCTGTCGGCTTATCTTTCCTTGTCGGAATGATCCTGATCGCAGACGGACGTACGGGGCGAGACGCTGCCTTTGCGATGTCGGCGCTTGCACTACAGTCGATTGGTGCCATCGTCTATGTTCGAGCCAGACTTGCCGAGCAGAAAGAAGAAAAACCCCAGTGGCTGGTTCCGTTTTTGCTTCATCTCGGGTTTGCTGCCCTCGCTTGCACCGTTTCAGTTTGGGTTGCGCTGTTGTATGTGCTTTTGGCCATCCGTGCGGGTTTTGGGGCTTCGGGAAAGCAGAAACAAGTGAAGCCCGCTTTCGTCGGGCTTCAAGAGTTCGCCTATTCTTTTTTAACGGTGGTTGTGACCACGGCCGCCGTCCGGGCTGGAATGTAGCTTAAGCGGCTTCTTCTTGTTCGGCGAGCTTACGTGCTTGCTCGTCGTGAACCAATCCGTCGATCATTTCCTGAATGTCGCCGTCCATGAACGCGGGAACGTTGTGAACCGTCAGCTTAATGCGGTGGTCGGTGATTCGGCTTTCGGGGAAGTGATAGGTGCGAATCTTTTCGCTTCGATCACCTGAACCGATCTGCCCCTTTCTCATCCCTGCGCGCTCTGCCTCAGCCTTTTCGCGCTCAAGCTGGGCGATGCGAGCTCGAAGGACTTCCATCGCTTTAAGCTTGTTCTGCGCTTGGCTTCGTTCGTCCTGACAGGTCACGACCGTACCGGTCGGCTTGTGAATAATTCGAATAGCCGTCTCGTTCTTCTGCATGTGCTGGCCACCAGCGGAAGAGGAACAGAAGGTCGAAATCTCTAGGTCCTTATTGTCAATGGAGACGTCCACTTCATCGGCTTCGGGGAGAACGGCGACGGTCGCGGTTGACGTGTGAATTCTGCCTTGGCTTTCCGTCGCGGGAACTCGCTGAACGCGGTGAACGCCGCTTTCGAATTTCAACTGCGAATATGCCCCGACAGCATCGACCTTAAACACGACGCGATCAAGTCCACCAATACCGCTTTCTTCGAATTCGACAACCTCAGACTTCCACTTTCGACGCTCGCAGTAGCGAAGGTACATGCGGAAGAGTTCGTTGGCAAACAAAGCGGCTTCGTCTCCACCAGCGGCAGGACGAACCTCGATGATAACCGGCTTGTCGTCCCACGGGTCCTTGGGCACGAGCATCGTCTTGAGCTTCTCTTCTTGCTCGCCAACCTTCGACTTCAGCTCTTCCAACTCCATGAAAGCCATTTCTTTCATCTCAGGGTCCGAAAGAAGTTCCGTCGCTTCTTCAATGCCTTGAAGAGTCTTGGAGTACTCGCGAATCGCGTTGACGATAGGCTCTAGCTCTGCACGTAGTTTGCCGAGCCGTTGCATTTCCTTTGGGTTCGTAACGATATCTGGATTTTGAAAATCCGCATCCACCGATTCGAACTTGCGTTCAATTTCCCTGAGTTTGTCGATCATTGGGGCTTCAAAAGTGTACCTATGTGGATATAGGTGGTTGAGACAGTAACTGTTTCCAGGCTATTCTTTATATTTCTATATTTCTCGAAATGTATGTATAATGCCGATGTGGATAACAAACAGCTCGCGGCTGCGTTTCGCGCTTTAGGAGATCCGACGCGTCTTGCGATCTTTTATTTCTTGCGAGGGTGTGCAACACCGGTTGTCGTCGAGGAGAACGGCGATGTGCGGCCAGTAAGCGGACCGACTGTGGGCGAGGTCTGTTGTCATGTCACAGGGATCGACAAGATCACGTCAACCGTGAGTTTTCACCTGAAAGAGCTTAGAAATGCTGGCTTAATCGCGATGGAAAAACGCGGAAAAAACATGATCTGTTGTGTGAACCCGGAGACTGTTAAGGCACTGCGAGTGTCGCTTGATGATTGCGACTGCTGTGAGAAGGAAAACTAAGATGGACGAGAAAACGATAGGAACGCAGGAGATTCAGGAGCATGTGCGAAAGAAGTATGGCGAGGCTGCGCTTCGAGTTCTTTCGAATCAACCAATCCGTTGCTGCGGCAGTTCGGTGAGTGAGGAAAAGGAATCTTGTTGCGGCAATGCCACTCGCGAAATGAGCGGCGACACCTGTTGTAGTAGTGCAGGTGTCGAGTCAAAGACTGTCGACCCGATCACAAGCAATCTGTACTCGCCCGATCAAATCGACCAGATTCCGGAATCAGCCATTTTGGCATCGCTAGGTTGCGGTAATCCCACTGCATTAGCTCAACTTAAGGAAGGTGAAATCGTTCTAGACCTCGGCTCTGGCGGAGGTATTGACGTGATTCTGTCTGCCAAACGAGTTGGAGAGTCCGGGTTTGCGTACGGGCTCGATATGACAGACGAGATGCTGCGCTTGGCAGAACAAAACGCGAAAGAAGCCAACATTCCGAACGTGAAGTTCCTTAAGGGAAACATCGAAAGCATCCCTCTGCCAGATAACTCGGTGGATGTCATCATTTCAAACTGCGTCATCAACCTGTCCGCAGATAAGGATTTGGTTCTTAAAGAGGCTTTTCGAGTGTTGAGGCCGGGCGGTAGGTTCGCTGTCTCAGATGTGGTCGTCGATGGAGACCTGCCACAGGCGGTTCGAAAGAATATGGAGATGTACGTGGGCTGTGTGGCAGGTGCGCTAGAACATCACGACTATGTCCGTAAGTTGATGAACGCTGGTTTCACCGAAGCCTCCATTGAACCCGTTCGCAGATACGAGTTCTCGAAACTGGAAGGGGCATGGGCTCCGCAAGGGGTCGCCTCGATGACTCAAGCTGAAAAAGAGGCGCTCGATGGAAAGATCTGGGGCGGGTTTATCAGGGCGGTCAAACCGAGCTAACAATGAAAGCCCCAGGTTCCAAACGCCTATCGTTTCTGGATCGTTATCTGACGATCTGGATATTCCTGGCCATGCTCCTCGGCGTGGCCTTGGGCCGTTTCGTGCCTGGCATCGAAACAGAGCTTGCGCGATTTCAGGTCGGAACAACCAATGTGCCTTTGGCGATAGGATTGATTCTGATGATGTACCCTCCTCTTGCGAAAGTTCGGTTCGAAAAGCTCGCAGATGTCTTCAGCAACAGAAGGGCACTGTGGATTTCTTTAGTTTTGAACTGGGTGGTTGGGCCGATCCTGATGTTTGGGCTCGCGATGCTGTTCCTGCGTGATAAGCCCGAATACCTTACCGGGCTCATTCTCGTCGGCTTGGCACGATGTATTGCCATGGTTCTCGTTTGGAATGATCTGGCAGATGGGGACCGGGATTATGCCGCCGGTTTAGTCGCCTTGAACTCGATATTTCAGGTGGTTTTCTTCGGAGTTTATGCGTGGATCTTCATCACAGTCTTGCCGCCAATCTTTGGAATGAAAGGTACGAGCATCTCTGTGAGTCCTGTCGAGATATTCCAATCGGTGATGATATATCTAGGAATACCGTTTATTTCTGCCGTTATTTCTCGGATATTGCTCCGAAAACGGTTCGGTGATGAATGGTATGGGGCTGTATTTCTTCCGAAAATAAGCCCTATTACGTTAATTGCTTTGCTCCTGACCATCGTGTTAATGTTCTCACTGAAAGGAAAAGTGATCACGGCTGTTCCGCTCGACGTAGTTCGAATTGCCGTCCCACTTGTGGCGTATTTTACGGTCATGTTCTTGGTCAGCTTTTGGCTGACCAAACGGGCAGGGGTGGACTACTCCAAGTCCGCAACGGTGGCTTTTACCGCGACGGGAAACAACTTTGAACTTGCGATAGCCGTTGCCGTCTCGGTTTTTGGGATTGGATCTCAACAAGCTTTGGCTGCCGTGGTTGGGCCGCTGATCGAGGTTCCGGCTCTGATCGGTTTGGTGAGTGTCTCGCTGTTTCTTCGCAAGAAACTGTCCTTCGGGAGCCAAGCACTGGAGCCTAATCCATGAAAATTTTGTTTGTTTGTGTCCATAACGCGGGGCGATCACAAATGGCGGAAGCCTTTGTCAATTACTATGCCAAGAGCTATAGTCTGCCAGTGACCGCCAAGTCGGCAGGAACGGTATCTGGCAAATCTCTGAATCCCGTCGCTGTGCAAGCGATGGATCAGGTCGGAATCAGCATGGCAAACCAACTGCCAAAGCTGATCACCAAAGAGATGGTTGACGAGGCCGATCTGATTATCACCATGGGTTGCGGCGTTGATGCTGAATCTTGTCCTGCGAAGTTCGTTGCTTCGGTCGATTGGGGACTCGACGATCCGGCTGGCCAAGGAATCGAAGCCGTGAGAGTCGTTCGCGAGCAGATCGACCTTCGAGTGCGGGAAATGCTTTCGCTGGACTAGCGTTTCTTTTTGGGCACACCACGGATCTCGTAGCACCGACGGCATCGAGCCTCATATGCCTCCGTGGCTCCGATTAGGATGATTGGATCATCCCAGTGAGCCGGTTTGCCATCGATCATTCGATAAGTGTGGCTTGCTGGAGCCCCACATTTCATGCAGATTGCCCTGAGCTTGACGACCTCGTCTGCTGCAGCTAAGAGTTTTGGCATTGGGCCGAATGGTTGCCTTCTAAAGTCTTGGTCTAGTCCAGCGCAAATGACATCTTTTCCACTGTCGGCTAGTTCAACGGCAAGGTCAACTATGGACTCATCGAAGAACTGCACCTCTTCGATGAGAACCATATCTGACTCTTTGATTATCTTTGACCGAAGGTCTGGGACGCCCGCAACGGGCACCGCCTCATGTTGCACACCCATGTGAGTCACGACCATCGTTTGGTGGTAACGGTCGTCGATCACCGGTTTGAAAACCTGGACCTTCTTTTTCGCGTACAGCGCACGACGAGCAAGCCGGATGAGTTCTTCCGACTTGCCCGCATACATGCTGCCGCAGACGACGGTAATCTTTCCGAGAGGTTTCAATTAGCCTCGGATGAGCTTGAGAAGTTCGTCGGTCTTTTCTTTGAGGAGAGCTTTGTCGCCTTTGGTCTCGACATTCAGACGAATCAGCGGCTCGGTGTTCGATCCGCGAAGGTTGAACCGCCATGTTGGATAGTCGACGCTCAGGCCGTCTACCTTCGATACGTCTCCATCTGGGTATGCCGCCTCAGCTTTAGCAAGAATGGCCTTCACATCGGCGACCGTCGAGTTGATTTCACCGCTACACGGGTAGCTCTCGATCATTTCGGCAACCAGTGAGTCCAAGCTCTTGCCGGTAACGCTGACTAGCTTTGCAATCAACAGGAACGGAATCATGCCGCTATCGCAGTACCAGTGGGCTTTGAAATAGTGGTGAGCGCTCATCTCGCCACCATAGGTCGCATCGACAGCTCTCATCTTTTCTTTGATGAAGGCGTGACCACTCTTACAAAGTACTGCTTCGCCGCCGAGCTTGCTAACGATGTCGATGGTGTTCCAAGTCAGCCGTGGATCGTAAACGATTCGTTGGTCAGAATTGCCCTGGAGGAGCGCTTGAGCCAGTAATCC
This sequence comes from Chthonomonas sp. UBA1950, assembly GCA_002336105.1. Lineage (GTDB taxonomy): Bacteria > Armatimonadota > Fimbriimonadia > Fimbriimonadales > Fimbriimonadaceae > Fimbriimonas. The sequence continues at coordinate 37,176 of DDEQ01000020.1, forward strand.
GACGATGTAGTAGCCTTCGATGAATTCGCCTTTTCCGGTGAGGAAGAAGCAACGGTCATAGTCGCCGTCCCATGCAACGCCGAAGTCAAAGTCGCCATTTCGAAGCGCTTCCTCAGTGCCTGCACGAGCTTCTTCTAGAATCGGGTTTGGGATTCCGTTGGGGAAGGTGCCGTCTGGTTCAAAGTGTCGCTTCGTAACTCGAAGTGGTAAGTGCGGGAGGAGAGCTTCGAGAGCCACGCCAGCAGCGCCGTTTCCTGGATCGGCAAGGATTTTTNNTGAGACGATATTCATCAAGTGGTGTACGAAGTCTGGATAGGGGTTCTTTTCAGATCGACCGCCGTTTCCTGTGCGTTCCCACTTTTGCTCATGGGCACGCTTTTCAATATCGAAAAGGCCCGTATCGCCACTGATGGGGCGGCTCTCGCTTCGCACCATCTTCATGCCGTTGTAGTCCGCGGGGTTGTGGCTTGCGGTGATCATCACACCACCGTCGTAGCCGTAGAAAGCCGTGGCAAAGTAAACCATCTCGGTCCCGACCATGCCGAGGTGGATCACGTCCACACCTGCGTCGTTCAGACCCTTTGCAAGGGCTTCGTATAGTTCCGGACCGCTCAGTCGGATGTCATATCCGATGCAAACGGTCTTCGGTTGAATCTGGTCGGCGTACGCTCTACCGATTCGGTATGCGATGTCGGTGTTCAGTTCACCTGGAACTTTGCCGCGAACGTCGTATGCTTTGAATGCTGCGAGATACTCACCCATGCCGTTAGGATTCTATCCTATCGGCAACGAACGAATTGTCAGGATAGGTGCCTGTAATGCAGACATTGTCATTAATCAGTGTTAGGCAGTAAGCATCAGGTGAGCTAACTCAGCGTAAGAACTTGAGTGCTCGCATGAGCTTGTTCTGCTGGGATTATAGGGCAATCCCAGCGTGAAGAAGGAGATTTAGGCGAAAACGTCAGCGTGCTTGAACTGACTGCCGAGGACGAGATTGGAGTCTCCACCCATCCACTGGTCAAGCGTCGCCGAATAGACTTCACGGAAGTCGGTCGTCATTCGGACGTCACCGTCCTGCAGGTTCTTGAGATCAGGAACTGGGCCGTGAACTCCGCCCTTAACTTTCTTGCCGATGACAAACATCGGCGCCGCAGCACCGTGGTCAGTACCTTGAGAAGCGTTTTCTTTGGCGCGTCGTCCAAATTCGGAGAAAGTGAGAAGAACGACTTTATCGGCTTTGCCGATGGCTTCCATCTCGCGCTGGAATGCAAGAACGGCATCGCCATAACTCTTGAGCAGCTTCGGATGAGTTTCTGGCTGACGTGCATGAGTGTCGAACCCGCCCGCAGAGAAGTAAACAACGCGGGTGTTTGGCGATGTCGCGACGAGTTGAGCAATCTGCTTGAATCCGTTGCCAAATGAGTCGTTGTTATAAGTCTGTTTTGGCGTGTAACTCTTCAATTGGGCGTTCAAGATCGTCATCGCATCCAAAGCAGATTTTGAAGCTTGCTGGACGACGCGGGTTGCTGAACCAGCCATGGCATCCATGCCTTGAACCTCTCGAAGCATCTTTTCGGTGTCTGGATCTCCGATCATGCTTTGCATGTCGGCAAGGCTTGCAAAGCAGGGGATGCTGGCGTCGTGAGCGGTAAGCGCAAGCGGTTTTTCGGTAGACAAGCCGAGTGCGACGACGGGGTTTAGGGGGCTTCCGGCAGCGAATTGGTCGAAGTATCGGCCAATCCAACCGTATCTGAGCTTGTCATCTGGGCTTGCCGATTGCCAGATGTCCATGCTCTTAAAGTGAGAGCGGTTTGGGTTGGGGTAGCCGACATTGTTAATGACCGCGACCTTCCCTTCTTTGTAGAGTTCGTGCAAACCAGATAATGCAGGGTTGAATCCCAGGTGTTCGTCAAGCTTAAGGACATCCTTTTCAGGAATACCGATGGCTGAGCGAAAATCGTAATACTCTTTCTGAGCGTAGGGGACAACAGTGTTCAAACCATCGTTTCCACCTGAGAGCTGGCAGACAACCAATACGGTGTCTCCCATCGCCTTTCCACCCTTTGCCTGTTGAAGGATGTCTGCTTGCGCGATAGCCCCCAGCCATCTTGGTGCAACGAATCCGATGGCAATAACGCCACCGCCGCGCATCACGTCTCTTCGAGAGATTAATTTGCTCATACCGTGCCTACATTATCGACTTTTTTGTCTTGAGTCACAAGACATCTCATGTATTGTGACGACGAGCAGATTAATGAGTTCACCTAATCGATTGCAGAGTATCCTCAAGAACAATGCAAACAGAGCGGGGAAGAATTGCCAGCTACATCGCGGCTGGGTTGCTTGCGCTCGTTGTGTTATTTGTTTTTGGCTCGCTAAGAGACTACGGACCTGAAAGCGCTATTCGGCGATTTCAAGAAGCCATACGTCAAGATGACGCGAGTGCTTTGCGGGCCGTTACGATAGAGCCAATTTCGGCTCGTTCAGTACAGGCTTTACTCGCTCAAGTTGGGCAAGTGGTCAACTATGGGCGTGGATTTAGAGTTGTACGCACAGATCGATCTACCGATCGGGTGATTGCCGCTACGGCAACAACCGGTACTGATGGTACGCCGATGTTCGTGTTGTGGGTCGTCGTGAAAGAGAACGCCGTATGGAAAATCTCTGCCACGGACACATTACGAGCAAATCTGAATGCAAGCCAAGCTGCCTCGGTTCCCAGCAAATAAAGACTGAAATGTATTCGTCGGAACTGTCACGCCGATGGATCGAGGCAAGGTTTGACGAGGAAGCGTTTCTTTCGCTTCAGCCTGACTGGGAGCGTCTGGTCCTATCTCAGTCAACACGGGCTCCGCAACTCTCGTGGAGTTGGCTATGGTCTTGGTGGGAATGTTTTGGCAGACTATGCCCTCAAAGTGGTCGAATCGGTTCCCTCGAAGTTCTGGTTTTTAGCGATGATCAGAACGTAATCGCTATTCTTCCCTTCTTCTTCCAAGGTCGGCGCGCGTTTCACTTTGACATGACAAGGCTTAGGTTGATGGGCTACAACGGCGAGCTTGAACCGAACGGCCTAACCGAAGAACCGCTCTACGTCATCCAGCCGGGATATGAAGTTCAGGTGTTCTCAGAAACTGCAAAGTACTTATCCGACGGTTTGTCAAAGGGAAAGTGGGATTGTGTTCAGTTTGGAATCTGGCATTCGGAGGCAAGAGTCTTATCTGAGAGTGCCCGAGAAGAAATGAATCGGCACATTTGCTGGACCAAACACAAGGCGGGAATGAACCTTGTGAAGTTGCCCGAAACATGGAGTGTTTACAAAAAAGAGCTTTCAAAGTCGATGCGGGAGAACCTGCCGTACTATCCGAAACTACTCAAACGACACGATCTTGACTCTGCCATTGAAGTATTAACCGAGGTCGATGAGGTGGAAGCGGCTGTTGGCGAACTTGTGCGACTACACCGGCTAAGGGTAGAGCAAGATCCTAATCATAGCCACGAAAACTACTTTCAGACGATCGACCAAGAACGGTTCTACATCGAAGCAGTCGTGGGAATGTTGCCTCTGAAAGAAGCGTTTGTTGCGAAGCTCGTGATCGAGGGAGACACTGCTGCCGTCCAAGTCTTTTTGCGGAAGCAGGATACTTTGCTCGTTCACTACTCTGGCTTCGATCCAAAGTATTCAAAATACAGTCCGCTCTTCATTTTGCAAGCGAGGGTTTTTCAGGATGCGCTGGAATCTGGAGTCCAACACCTCGATTTGATGGCAGGGAACGCGTTGTGGCAGAAGAGATGGAATGCGCTCCCAGTGAACTCCTATTCCAAGGTTCTGGCCGTACGAAAGCACGTTGCCTCTATTGGGCGAGCGGCCGTTTATGTGACGAGGAGAGAACTACATGCCTTTTGGCGAAGATCTGGATTCAGGCGTCGTTTTTCAAAAAAAGTGTATTCATCGGACGCAAACGGTTTCTAGTGCGCCGTAACATAGGGCGTGTTTGCGTTACGACCCTTCTTTGCAGCCTCTGTTGCGTGTTTAGCCGCGCTATCGCTTGCCCAATCTTTGAAAGTTGAGAAGTTTGTTCTTCCCAACGGACTTACCGTTGTTCTTCACGAGGATCACAAACTCCCAGTGGCAACGATTAACATTTGGTATCGAGTTGGAAGCAAAGATGAGCCACCTCAGCGAAGCGGTTTTGCGCATCTTTTCGAGCACTTGATGTTTATGGGTACTAAGCGTGTTCCCAATGGACAGTTCGACAGGATCATGGAGAAAGAAGGTGGCGCAAACAACGCGAATACCACCGAAGACCGAACCGACTATTTCTCTGAGGGCCCGGCAAATCTCCTTCCGACTTTACTTTGGCTCGATGCTGATCGAATGGTCGGAATTGGCAAAGATGTCGATCAAAAGAAGCTCGACCTACAGCGTGATGTCGTTAAGAACGAGCGACGCGAGAGAGTCGAGAATACGCCATATGGAAAGGCGTATGAGGCGATCAATGGGCTCATGTTTCCCAAAGGGCATCCCTATCACACAAGTGTGATCGGTAGCATGGAGGATCTTGACCGAGCAACGGTTAAGGATGTTCAGGACTTCTTTTCAACCTTCTACACGCCAAACAATGCGGTCTTGGCTGTAGTTGGTGACTTTGACTCGAAATCAATTCGGTCCGACATCGAGAGGTTGTTTGGAGCTGTTCCGCGGTCGAGCGATGCTGCTCACGCCACGCGTCAGCCCGTCACCTTGAGCGAGACGCAGAAGCTGACGATGGTGGACAAGGTCCAGTCGAAAAAGGTCGTCCTGGTCTGGCATGCGCCTGCACAGTACACAGCTGGATTTGCTGACCTGAACTTGGCAAGCGCAGTCCTTTCGGATGGCCTTTCGAGTCGGCTTTATCAGCGACTGATTGTTAAGGACAAGCTTGCTTCGGAGGCTGGTGCTTTCCTCGATGGCCGTCAGCTTGGATCGCTCTTTTATGTCGATTTGACCCTGACAGACGGAGCTAATGTTGATGCCGCGATCAAAGCTGTCGATGAAACGATCAAGGAACTCGCAGCTAAAGGACCAAGCAAGGAGGAACTTGAGAGGCAGATCAACAAGATTAAGTTATCTCAACTGAATAACCTGCAAACGGTGAGTGGCAAGGCAACTCAACTGGCCGAGTCTGAAGCCCTTTTGGGTGATCCGAACGGTTTTGAAAAAGTGATCGAGAGCTATAACAAGGTCACTACGGCATCGATTGCAAAGGTTATTCGAACGGTGATAGTCGATGCGCATCGTCTTGAAATGACGATCGTTCCAGAAGTCGCCGCCACAGACGAGTCGATTCTTGATTCGAAACCTGCAGTGGCGGCTTCCAAGCCGTTCACCTTTACCTCTGCAACAGAGTTTAAGCTTTCGAATGGCATCAAGGTTGAATACTGGAATCGCCCTGAGCTTCCTTTGGTCAGCACCATTCTTTCACTAAACCATGGTGGATTTGATGAGGCTGACAGCAAGCTTGGAGCCACCAGTTTGATGGCATCCATGCTTGATGAAGGGGCTGGCTCGCGAGACGGCCAGCAGTTCGAAAAGGCGTTGGATCTGTTAGGGGCAAGATTTGGGGCTTCGTCCTCTGCGACAGGAGTTTCAGTTTCGCTCTCCGGTCTCGCAAGTTCGTTTGGCAGGGGACTAGACCTCTTTGCCGATGCCGTTCTTCGACCAAGATTTGAGAAAGACGCATTTGAGCGTGTGCAAAGAGTAACAGCCGAGGGCCTTCAGCAGAGCCTCGATGAGCCTGGCACCTTGGCCGCCCTTATTGGTTCAAAAGCATTTTTCGGCGAAAACCATCCCCTTGGTCGTCCAAATGCTGGCTCGACGACAACTGTGAAGGGGCTTCAAATAGCTGACTTGAAGGATCGATACGCGAAGATTGTAAAGCCAGAGAACGCGACACTCTATATCGCCGGTAGCCTCAGCGAAGCCCAGGTCAAGACCGAGCTAGAGCGAGTTTTCGGTGGTTGGAAATCGACCGGAAAGACGGATGAGCTACCGAAATTTGCTAATCCTGAACCAACAGTTCAACGTGTTGTCATCTTGGATCGGCCTGGTGCTGTCCAAACAACAATCAGAATCTACATGCCTGGTCAGAAGTTTGACTCGGCTGATCGGTTGAAGCTGACCGAACTAGGAACCATCCTTGGCGGAACTTTTACGAGTCGTTTGAACCAAAACCTTAGGGAAGACAAAGGGTATTGCTATGGTGCTGGAGGTCGTTTTGTATTCCAAAAAGACCTTGGTTATTTCTTAGCAAGCTCAGATGTCAGGGCCGATGTCACGGGTGCCTCTCTGAAAGAGTTCTTAGCAGAGTTCAGCCGTATCAGCAAGGGCGACGTTAGCGACGAGGAAGCTCAGAAGGCTGGGACTACGATTCGACAGAATCAGATTTCGTCTCTAGGCAGTATTGATGGGTTACTGCAAGTGGCAGTCGGCAATAACTTCACTGGCAGCTCTTTTGACCTGATGGGTAAGGATCTTTCGACGCTTTCGGCAATCACATCCGCTGAACTCAACAGCTTAGCGAAGTCTGCCTTTCCAGTCGAAAAGGCACTGATCGTGCTTGTCGGAGATCGAGCCGAGATTGAGAAGCAGATCGCTGGGCTTGGTCTTGCAATGCCGATCATTGTCAAGAATCCTTAGACGAAACATTCAGAAAAATGAAAATGGGCTGAAGCACTAGGTTTTAGTGCCCAGCCCTTCATTTTTCGCTAATTATGCCGTGTCTTCTTATAAGCATGGAAACCGCACTCGAACTTTCACTGCATCTGCACGATGGCAGAATCGTCCACTATCGACAAGACAATGAAGAGCAAGCCAAGGCGACGATTGGCAGAATCTTTGCTCCGAAGGCATTCGCTCAAAAGGCGATTATCTTGTGGAGTTCTGAAGAAACATCTGTATATCCGTCTGATCGGATTTCGCGAGTAAGTGTCGATGGACGGTTCGTTCCGTCTCCTAACCTTGCGTCTGGTGTCCTCGACGCTCGATCTCTTGATCGTACGGAGTTCTTCGAACTAGCTGCCAGCACAGCGGACAACACTGTGATCGGGCAATCCCGGGTTGTCGTGTTATTTGCTGAAATCGAGATGGTAAACCTTGAAAAGGTTTTCGTTAGGATCATCAGCGAGGCCGACGAACGACCTGCGATTGATATCGGAATGTTCCTTCAACAGCGACTCTTTACAGGCGCTATCCATCTGAAGGATGGACACGGCGTAACGATCTTGAATGCAGATCATATCGTTCGTATCAAACTTCACCCGAGCACTGCAATTCAGCCTGCCGGAGCTTGGTCGGCGAAGGAAGCGACAGCAAGCCTCGTTGGCGTCTTCTAAAGACTTCTTGCGGTTACCAGGCTAGTCGCCTGTCCCCTTCTATATGAGGGGGCAAGGCGGCTAGAAGGGAAGCCACCGAAAGACGACGATTCGATCGATACCAGCGAGATCCTGTCTTGTCTCAAGATACGACCAACCAGCCGCTTCAAAGAGGTCTTTAACTTGCTCGGCTTGTGTATGCCCAACTTCTAGGGCGAGGAGCCCTTCGTCATTCATGTGGTCTTTAGCCTCTACGGCTAAGGATTCGTAAAATTCAAGGCCGGTGGGACCGCTCCAAAGGGCTTGAGCGGGTTCATGTTGAGAAACTTCATCGGGCAAGAAATCGCCATGGGCGATGTAGGGAGGATTGCTGACAATCAGGTCGAAGCTCTCTCCAAGGAATGACGAAAAACGATCTGAGAGGACGAACTTCACTTCGGCATGGTGGAAACGCGCATTTGTCGAGGCTACTCCGATTGCTTCCGGAGAAATGTCGCAAGCGGTGACATCGAGATTTGGTCTTTCTAGTTTAAGGGTAATCGCGAGGATTCCAGAACCAGTACCGAGATCAAGAACGCTCTTGATTCTGTCATTTGCTAATTGAAGGCTTGCTTCTACTAATCCTTCGGTCTCGTGTCGTGGGATCAGAACGGCTGGATCAACTGAGAATGATCGTCCATAGAACTCTCGGTATCCCAGGATGTATGCGAGAGGCTCGCCTGATTCCCGCCGAACCAGTAAGGTTTCTCCGGCAAGTTCGGGGAATTCGTCATCTGGGTGTGCATAAAGCCAGGCACGAGTAACTCGCAACACATGAGCTGCTAAAACCTCCGCCTCAATGCGAGCGGGCTCGATGCCGACAGTTTCCAGTCGACTTCGAGCCCGTTTGATCCATTCTTTGACGGTCAAGATTAGTCAGCAGGAGCGATAACGACTCTGCGGTTAGGCTCTTCGCCTTCGCTGTAGGTCGCAATTCCGGCGTATTCGCTAAGAGCCTTGTGAACGATTCGTCTCTCAAAAGCAGGAAGAGCGTCTAGAACGGCTTCCTCACCGCGCTCTTTCACTTGCTGAGCAATATTGGTTGCCAACTGAGTAAGCGCGTCTTCGCGTCTTCGTCGATAATCGTTGCCGTCTAGGGTTACGCGGACGCCGTTGTTGAACTTTCGACCAGCAATGATATTGATCAGATACTGGAGCGAGTTGATGACTTCGCCGTGCTTACCGACCAGAAAGGCTACGTCCTTTCCGTCTAGCTGAATGTTGACGTATCGACCGTTGATCGTTGTCGGTTTAACTGCAACATTAAGCCCGGCGCTCGCAACTAGCTCACGAACCAACTCTGCGAGTTGCTCTGCGTCTTCTTGAGTTGCGACAACCGTGTTGACAGGCTCTTCTTCGACAGTCTCTGAAGTAGGTGCGACCGCTTCTTTCGCGTCTTCCTTAGCGGGAGCCGATTCTTCAACCGTAGCGGCTGGTTTCTTCTCTCTTCGCTTTGGCTGTCCTTTCTTTTGGACAGGTGCTTCCGCTTCAGATGCGACAGGTTCTGTTACGACTGGCGCTACGGCAACTGGAGCTACCGGAGCCGCTGGTGTTGGGGCTGCTTCAGAAACTTCTGCCTTAATGCGTACGACGCTCTTACCAAAGAGGCCCTTGGTCTCTTCGAGAACGGACACGTTCAGCTTCTCAGGGGCAACCCCGAGCTTATCTGCCGCTGCCTTCGTCGCTTCTGCCAGCGACTTTGCCGAAATCTCAATAAACTGCATGTATCCTTTGCACTTTACTCTTTTTATGGGGTCCTAGGTATAGGTCACCAGCCAGAGTTTCTTAATGACTAGTATGGCTGGGAACATTCTTCAGAATTGAAAGAGCCTTTTCTAAAACCAAGTCTTTGCCATTATCATCGTATTCTTTCGGCACTTCGATGTCTGGTTTGACTCCGTTACCTTCGAGTCGGATGTTGTCAGCTAACACCTCGACGATAGGAATTTCAATGTACGACCAAGCATTTATGCGTCGCGGAAATGTGCCGAGAACGTTGCCAGCAGTCTGGGTGCCGATCAATTTGCCGCGATTGCTCTTCTTGACGAGGTAGCTCACAATTTCCTTTGCGCTTCGTGATCCGCCATTGATAAGAACGATCAGCGGACGTTGATAGCCGAACAATTGGCTAGTGCCTACTGTTGGGGACGTATTCCAACGGAGCTCAACTTCTGGGCGAAAGAATGGGTCAAGAAATCCTTCAGGTCTGCCGCCAAACCCATCTCGAATATCGAGAATCATCGCATCGGTCCCACTTAGCTTGCCGTAAACAGCGGAGGATAGGGCATTCCGGAAGGATTCGTTCGCACAGGTCCAAAGATGGAAGTAGCCGATTTTCTTCCCATTGATCTCAATGATCTTCGAGCTGTTGCGGCTTGCTTCCAAAAACATCTCTAGCGCGTTATCTTTGCTAACTGCAATTTTCTTCTCTAGAGAGACGTTTTTTCGTCGGACTTTGAAGATTGCGTCTTTACCGATAGCCGACGTTAGGGAAGAGATAGGTGCGAAATCCTTTCCATCGACTGATTCGATAATGTCGCCCTTTCGCAGGTCCGCTTTCTCGGCAGCTGAAGCATTGAGCACCATTTGAACCGTGTAGCCATCGGGTGATTTCTTAAACCACGCCCCGATGTTCGGGACCTCTACGGCCTTGTCCCTCTTTACCAGGCTATCCATGAGGTAATAGCCCTGATCTTCATCAGTCAAAAAGTCAAAGTGTGAGTCTTTGAACTCGGCAATCATATTAAGGATAGAGCTTCGGAACTGATCTCGAGAAGTTGCTTTCGACGCGATTGCTCCGTACTTGTCGAGGAGTTTGTTCATCTCGTCTTTTCTGGGTACACGGGCATAGTAGGTTCCTCTTATGGCGGAGGCGACCTGATCCCATGTCTCAGCAAAGCTCTCGCTTTTTGTTGCGAGTAGAAGGGCGATCGGAGCAAGCATCATCGGATATAAGATACGGGCAATATGGGTTTAGAAGTTGCTGTTTGTGGCACCGAACACCGAACGCTATTAGGCGAAACCCACTTTGATTGCATGGAAATTCAGCGGAATAGTTTGGACGCCGAATGACCGCCTAACAATGTGTAATCCTTTATAGTTATGAGATTTGCCACAAAAGCACTGCGCGTTGGACAGGAGCCCGATCCGAAGTTTCGAGCAGTCATTCAACCGCTTTACCAATCTTCGACTTTTGCATGGCAAGACCTAGACCATATCCCGGAGATCGACTACACGCGGTGTACAAACCCTAATCGTCAGTCACTCGAGCAAGTGATAGCGGAACTAGAAAACGGCAAACACTGCGTGTTGTTTGCGAGTGGCATGGCAGCGATTTCCGGTGCTTTCTCGCTACTTCAAAACGGCGACCACCTTTTGATGGCTACTGATATTTACGGTGGAACTTTCAGGCTCGCAGAGAAGGTTTTGCCGCGACAGGGAATCACAACTTCATTCTTTGATGCACATAAGCCCGAAACCATTGATGCACTGGTGCAGCCAAACACGAAGCTGCTGATTTTCGAAACCCCGACTAACCCTAACCTGCGAGTGAGCGACATTGCAGCGGTGACTGCGGCGGCGAAAAAGCACAACCTTATCGTTGTGTTCGACAACACTTTCGCCTCTCCTGCGCTACAGAATCCTCTCGATTTGGGTGTCGATATCGTTGTCCACAGCACAACCAAGTACATTGCTGGTCACTCCGATGTCGTCGGTGGTGCAACCGTCACTAATAGTTCAGAACTCAACTTAGCTATTTTCGAATGGAATAAAGCAATAGGCGCCGTTCCCTCGCCGTTCGATTGTTGGCTCTCCCTCCGTGGCGTTAAAACGCTGGGCTGTCGAATGAAGGCTCACTGTAGCAACGCCTTGGCGGTAGCTGAGTTCTTGGCGGGTCACCCAAAGGTGGCCCGTGTTCATTATCCAGGGCTCAAAGATCATCCGGACCATGAGGTCGCCAAGAAGCAAATGAAGGACTTTGGCGGCATGGTTTCGGTTGAGCTGAAGTCCGTCGAAGCCGCCCGAAAGGTTGCCGAAAACACTCAAGTGTTCTTGTTAGCCGAGTCTTTGGGCGGAGTTGAAAGCCTGCTCGCATATCCTCCGTTGATGTCACATGCGACCATGACCGAGGAACAACGCTTAGAGCGCGGAATTCCTCCAACCATGCTCCGCCTTAGCGTCGGCATAGAGGACCCGCAAGATCTGATCGACGATCTGACAGCCGCTTTGGCGCTCGTCTAGGTTGCCAATTTCTGGTCCGTTTTGTTACCGGATTTTTATGAAACTGTCAATCGGTAATACCAAGAAGTTTCAATAGCGTTTATAATTCCATAGCTTCAGCATCGGTGCTGAAGTTATGGATTAACTTTATGAAAGTAGTTATTACTCTTCTCGCTGCAGCGTCGCTTATTTCCGCTGCGTATTCAGCAGACTATTTCCAGGATTTCGAAGGCTCAGTTGGGTCTGAGTGGTCGAGCACGACCACAAGCGCGTTCAACGGAACTACCGTTCTCGGTCGATACGCGAACGATACGGTCAAGCTCACTCTATCGGGATTCACCGCGGGGCAAACCGTCAAAGTCGGGTTTGACTTGTACATTCTGGACTCTTGGGATGGTAATACGGGCGGCGTTGGACCCGATTACTTCAACTTCAGTGTGGATGGAGCCACCCAACTCAATACGACCTTCGCAAACGTCTCTTTCTATCAACAGAGCTATCCAGTCCGCGATTTGACTGGCAGCTACGCTGCTCAAACTGGGGCAGACAATGTGGATATTTCGAAAGGTGGCACTCTTCCGGACGGCTTTTATGGCAATTCACTTTACAAGTTCGGTGGTTCCATTAACGCTGGGTTCGAGGTTGTCGCAACCGGCTCTACAATGGAATTCAGCTGGCAGGGTTCTAACCTTCAAGGCGTTAGTGATGAGTCATGGGCTCTCGATAACGTGAAGGTGCAAGCTGTTCCAGAGCCAGGTTCGATCTGTGCGATGGGCCTTGGCCTTGCAGCCCTTCTTCGAAAGCGAAGAAAGTCAAACTAAGCCCGTTTGACTGGGCCAAGGGAGCGCTTGTCCGCTCCCTTGGTCATGTTTGGTGCATTCCTCTTCTTGATTTCTGGTGTGAGACGTATACTACGGATAAGTTCCATTTCGGAACCTGTAAGGATTACGGAGCAAACATGAAGAAACTAATTGCGATCTCAGCAATCATCGCCGTGTGTGGCGCATCTTTCGCCCAGACAAAGGCTGGCGAGCCAGTTAAGGTCAAACCGGCTGCTAAGACCAAAGTTAAGGTCAGCAACGAAGCGTACTGTGCCGTTCAGGGCAAGAAAGACAAGGTTAACATTGCCGAAGCAACCAAGAAGAAGCTATTCACTGACTACAAAGGCAAGCGCTACTATTTCTGCTGCCCAGGTTGCCCAGAAGAGTTCAAGAAGAACCCAGAGAAGTATGCCAAGGCAAACCCTGGCTTCCCAATCCCTGCCAAGGTAGCTCCAGTTAAAAAGGCTAAGTAAACCAAAACCTGTCGGACAAGAAGTAAAGGTCTCGATCTAGTAACTAGATCGAGACCTTTTTATGGTTTTACGATGGCAATGTTGGGTCGAATGATCGATTTCACAGACCGGACTACTCCTTCGACATCTAGGCCACAAGAGGACCGTAGAAGTGCTTGAGTCCCATGGTCAACAAAAGCATCGGGCAACGTAAGTAGCTCCGAAGGAAGGTGCCCTAAGTGATTTCCAGCAAGGGTTTCTCGGACCTTCTCGCCAAAGCCTCCTGCTCGGACGTTCTCTTCAATGCTAATCCAAGTTCCAGCTTTGGAGACTTCCTCACAAATCGTCTTGCTATCAATTGGCTTTACGAATCTGCCGTTGATGACTGAACACGCTATCCCGTCCTTCTCCAACTCTTTAGCTGCGAGCCAAGCCCCCGCGACCATAGAACCAATCGCGATGATGCAGACATCAGGTGATTTCGGGGACTGTAAGACCTCAGCTTTCCCGAGTTCGATAGTGGAACGTGCCTCTGGTAATGCGTCGGAACTAGAGCCACGTGGGTAGCGGACCGCAGTTGGGCCTGCATCGTAAGTCGCCATCCATCGGGTCATTTCCGCCATCTCGGTAGTGTCTCGAGGTGCGAGCAATGTTAAATTGGGGATGAAGGACAGAAACGAAATGTCAAATGCACCGTGGTGAGTTGGCCCGTCATCGCCGACCAATCCCGCTCTGTCCATAAAGAACCGCACCGGGAGGTTTTGCAAGCAGACATCGTGTAGGATCTGGTCAAATCCCCGCTGCATAAAGGTTGAATAGATTGCACAGAAGGGGCGAATACCACCTGCCGCAAGCCCAGCGGCAAATGTCACTGCGTGTTGCTCGGCAATACCGGTGTCGTAAAAGCGGCTTGGAAAGAGCTCGCCGAACTTAGAAAGACCGGTTCCGTCAGGCATTGCAGCAGTGATAGCCACAATCTTCTCGTCTGAGTGGGCACATTCAACCACTGTTTCACCAAATGCCTGCGTGTAGGTCGGAAGAGTGGCTGCCCTTTTCATTTCATGCGACTCAAGGTCAAACGGGATGACCCCGTGCCATTTCGTTGAGTCAGCTTCAGCGACATCGTAGCCTTTGCCTTTGACTGTGATCGCATGAACAAAAACTGGGCCTGCAAGAGTTCTGACATTTCGGAAAACGTCAAGCAAAGTGGGCAAGTCATGCCCGTCAATGGGGCCGATATATTCCCAGCCGATCTCCTCGAAAATTGTTCCAGTATCTTCAGGCGCAAGGTAGTGAGTGATTCCGTGTCGAAGTCCTGCTGCGACTTTTGGAAATGGGCCGGGCACACGTTCGATCGCGCTTTTTGCACGATGGGCAATTTGTTGTAGCCATGGACGAGATCTCAGCTTGGCTAAGTAATTCGTTAGGGCGCCAACATTCGGCGAAATCGACATTCTGTTGTCGTTGAGAACAACTGAAAGATTCGTTCGGAGTTCACCAGCATGGTTCAGAGCTTCCCAGCTCATGCCGCTGGCAATAGCGGCGTCACCGGCAACAGCAACCACGCGTTCCTTGGTTCCAAGTTGATCCCTGGCAACGGCTAACCCAAGAGCTGCTGAAATCGCTGTCCCAGCATGGCCCGCTCCAAACACATCGTTCTCATTTTCGTCCCTTTTGAGGAATCCACTCAAGCCCCCGTGTTTTCGAAGGGTGGGAAATCTGTCGAGACGTCCGGTCAACAGTTTGTGAGGATAGGCCTGGTGGCCAGTATCCCAGACTACTTTATCTGGCGGGATGTTGAATGTTGCATACATGGCTACCGTAAGCTCGACTGTACCGAGGTTACTACTGAGGTGCCCACCGGTCCGACTGACGTGCTCCAGTATTGCTCTTCGCACCTCTTCTGCCACTTCTTGAAGTTCTTTATCCGAAAGTCGAAGCAGGTCAGAAGGTTGAACGATCTTGGATAGGTGCTTAAACGCAAAGTCCATATTGCCTCTAATGCTTGATACGGCGCAACCAACGGCTGAGTCGTCAAGTTCCTATTATCATATGATCCCTCATATGCTAAAACAAATCCTGGACCCTTGACCCATCAAGTAGGTCCGGAGCACAAAATTGATGGCACTGGAACCCAAGAACGTCTTGTTGGTTGAGGATAACGCTGAAGACGAGCGCCTTACCCTGCGAGCGATGAGCCAATGCGACGTCCCGAACGTAATCGAGGTTACGCGGGATGGTGCAGAGGCAATTGATTATCTTTTTAGTGAGGCGGTTATCAACCGTCCACCTGACTTGGTCTTGCTAGACCTAAAGCTGCCGAAACTCAACGGATTAGAAGTTCTTGAAAAGATTCGTTCGGACGAGCGAACAAAGAACCTTCCTGTCGTTATCTTAACTTCGAGCGATGAGGACATCGACATCCGTCGCGGCTATGAACTTGGTGTGAATAGCTATGTTCTCAAGCCAGTCGATTTCAATGAGTTTATTGATGCAGTTAAGCAATTGGGCCTTTACTGGCTCTCGATGAACCGATTCCAATTGCAGCGATAGTGCCAATTTATTGGCCCGCAAGAAACTTAAGACGTATTTGTGGGCCAATAAGATGCACAAACCCCTGCAGACATTGTTCGAATAGGGTATATTTTTATGTTGAGGCTTTTAGTGTTGCGTTCGCCGTTGACTGGAGCATCTTTAGAGATGTTGCATTGAGCGGCAAACGAGACCCGAGCCGAACAAGAAAGAATTTTAACGAGGCAAAGAAACTTCAAGCATGCCGCTGAATCCTGAAATTAAGCAAAGCCAAATCGAGACCTATCGCACCGCCGACGGGGATACTGGTTCGACCGAGGTGCAAATCGCGATTTTACAGGCTCGTATCCTGCAAATCACTGACCACCTTCGCACCCACAAGAAGGACTTCCACTCAAGACGTGGTCTTCTCCTTCTCGTCGGAAAGCGACGTCGTCTCGAAGGTTATCTGCGAAACAAAGACATCGCCAAGTACCGAGAACTGATCAAGCAGCTTGGTATCCGCGAAGTCAAACCTCGCTAAGCTAAATCGTTTTCAACTCAAGAAGGGGTTGCTCAATATGGGCAACCCCTTCTCGCTTTTTTGGTTGGATGGAGGCGCGGAAGAGGTGCCCGACTGGGTCATCGCCTCGTCGCGGTGACCCAGCTTGTCTGGATTACTCGAAAGAGATGTCCAGAATTTGCGGACTGCTTTTCTGAGGGAATTGCAGCCAAAGGAGTTTCAGTTTTTCGTCGTATCTCTTGATGGCAAGAGCTTTGCCATCTAACGTTGCTGACTTCGGCTTGCCAGGCGTTCGAAGTAGCAGGATGGATTGAGTGTCGGCTTGCCCCTCAATCGTCCCTTTCCAACTCGTTTTAGACGAACTCTTCGTTACGACATTCCCTGCCGCGGCGACGATTTGCTGCTTGTACTTGGACAGGTCGACTAAGAAATGAAGAGCATTTGGTGTCAGCTCGATAGTTTTTTGTATGGAAAGCGCTGGATCGAAAAGGTCCACGAATGAGCCCGTTAGAGTCTGACGTGGCGCGTCAGTTTCATCCATTCCGGCTGCAATAACATAGGGCCCGCGCTTGAGAACCAAAGCAGATGATTCCTTCCAGTTGAAGTTCTTAGCAACTTGCCGAACTTTACTGGTGAGAACGACATCTCCATTTGCTTGGTGAGAAAGGTCTTTACTTGGCGAAAGTTTCAGCCAGACAACTTTTCCTTTTCCGGCTGGATTGACTTCATCGAGAGGATTCGGGCTTAGGCCGAGAAGGGAGAAGAGATGCTCGCGTGGGTTCTTGAAGGTGAGTCCGTTCGAATTCCACCATTCGCGGACACCATTAAAGGGATCTTTGTCGTTATCAACAAAGATCAGTGTGCCGCCATCTTTCACCCATTTCGCTAAATGCGTGTGCACCTCTGCCGACAGCGGCTTCATTCCTTCATAGGTCATGAGTAAGACCTTCAGTCCATCGAGGTACCCAGAAAGTCCAACGTTTTCTAGTTGCACCGGCTGGATCGGCATACCCCGTTTCACAAACGGCATCGCCAGACCATAGATGTGACCAAAATCGGGATCGCTTCGGCTGGGATTGTCGCGCTGGAACATCAAGCTATCGCTGATAACGAGTCCAATGCCGTGAGAGCCGCTATCCCATTTCACTGCCGCTTGCTTCATGTCCTTGAGTGAGTTGATCACGACTTGAAGTTCAGTTGCGTAAGCGTCGGGGATAAGAACGCGGGTTTTCGGGTCAGCTTCAGACGGATATTTGTCTTGATAGATTCGTTCCGGCCAAGGCATGACTTCGTACTGCGCTACGTCTGGTTGTAGCAGCGAGGCGACCAGAGTTGCGTGGTAATTCCGACGATAATCCCCCCAATCATGGTCTGGATTATCTTCAATCGGATCAGCGAGATACCAAACCCCTCGTCCCGTTGAACGAACGAGGTTTTGCATCGAACCGTATTCGAGGAACGCAGTTTCGAACGTTCTTTCCTTGCGAACCCCTTTATAGAAGTTCGAAGTTCTTGCTGTACCTGTCCAGACCTGAGCGATATAGCCGTCGCACCCTTTGAGCATGGCGAGACTTTGTTGTGGGCTGACTATTCCCCAATGGGCGTAGTTCAACAGGCTATGCGTTGGCACATAGCAACGAACATGGGTGCCTTTTTCTTTGTTGTATTCCTGGACCGAGTTGAACACCTGTTGAAGAGCTCTTCGATAGAGGTAGTACATCAGCTTCGCTGTTCGCCAGCGGGCGTCGGGTGAACTTGCTGGGTCTCGCCACTCTTCGTTGTAATACTCTTTCCACTCTTTCTTGAAGCCTCCACCATATCCGCCCCAAGACCAAAATTCGGGTTCTTCTAGATGGACCGCCTCGACACCCACATCGAGTGCTCGTCGAACGCCTTCAGCAAGGTACTTTCCATAGTTCTTGCCTGGTGACATGTAGTAAACATCGCCGCCGTGTCCAATCTTCTCACCATTTGCGCGGGTTTGCGCTTCATCTTCGTGGTTGATACCGTCCCAGCGACCGAAATAGTAGTCTTGGTATTCCCCCCAAGCCACACCGGTCATGAGGTGGACTTTGTAGCCTTTGTTGCGCCAGGCTTTCACCCGATCGGGCATCGACTTGTCAAAACCATAAACAATCGCGACGTCGGCGCGAATGTTGAGTCGGTCTTTGTATGTGCTGCCTGTTTGAAAAATGGTTCGTTCTTGTGCAGATTGCTGCATAAGCATCGCTGCCGCTACGGCTGTGAAAATCATTCCTTCTTGCCTCCAAGGCACAGTCTATAACTTCTAGAATGCGATAAAAGAGGCGTAAGATTTATCAACCTTACGCCCTTGGTTTGCCTATTTGCCCGACGCGCCAGGCATCGAGTGCATTGACGATTTCTCTAACAAGGCTTTGTCTTGTTCCGGAGTGTTTTGCTTTACTTGCGGATATTTCGCCGCCTCGATTTCTTCGGGAGTTTTTTGGGCGCATCCCCCCACCACTACGAAAGTAGCGATGAGGAGCATAAACCCGATGAGCAATCTCATGGAACGAACACCGTGGATGTCTTTTGGATCTTGAACATGGAGAAGTCGTTCCGTCGAACCTGACCCCATCCCAGAACTCTTGCGCTGCCGTCAGCCATGGCGTAACAGGCTCGGCCACTGTAACCCTGTGTAGGAGCGAAGTGCGTGCTGTAGGTGTAAGCGTCGCAGTTGTCACCGCCAGAAGGCAGGCGATCTCCAGGAGCTCCGCTGAGTGGAACTCGTCCAGCAAGTTTCCAAGCGTTGCATCCGAACAAGATTGGGTCTGAAACTGCGCCAACACGACCTGCCTCTCCATTTGGTGGCCATAGCTCAGCAAAGGCGATCGTATTCGATGGGTCACTGAACTCGGTCATGCTTCTGATGGGGAAGCCGCCCGTAATGTCCCACCAAGATGGCGTGACGCCAGTGTTTCTGTCGAGCCAACCACCAGCTTCAACGGTGTCGATGTGGCTGGTCATTTGGAAGGATCTTCGAATGAAGCGATTTCTGTACGAACCGTCCCAGAGGCAGTCATCGCTGGTCCATGGGTCGTTTAGTCCATGTGTGTCCATGGGGACCGACCAAGCCTCAGCGCTCTTCATATAAGGCATCAGCATCATGTCATAAGGCTTGATGTGATAGAAGCAAGTACCGTTTTCTTGTTTTGCTCCTGGGTTGTTAATACCTGGTTCGTTGTAGATGGCACAAGGAACGTACTTATCATCAAAATCTCCCGCATACATGTGGGCGGCGAGAGCAATTTGCTTTGCTCCGCTGAGCGCAACTGTCTTTTTGGCAGCTACTTTAGCCTGTGCGAATACGGGAAATAAAATTGCAGCAAGGATCGCAATGATTGCGATTACGACGAGAAGCTCGATTAGGGTGAATCCCTGTCTTCTTTGACTCATATCACGGCTCCGACTAAATTGCACGAATACCGCCGGTGAAAACCTCAGCGCAGCGTCTGCCCGCCTTTGGGTTTTCCGCCAACGCGGATGTCTGCGAAGCCACTATACCACGGATATACCAAAATGCCAAGATTTTTGAAAATCAATTAGACCAGCATGTATACCAATATTGTAAACCAGAACAGATTGTTAGGCGTGATTTAGCAATTCTGGTATACACTTTCGTTGGTTCACATGGTTCAGGGGCGTGCCGAGCATCGATATGAGGAAATAGCCAAGAATCTCTTGCAAGAGATTCGATTAGGTGAATATCGGATCAATGGGAAGTTGCCGTCTGAGCGTGTTCTGGTCGAGCGTTTTGGCGTTCAACGTAACACGATTCGTCGGGCGCTCAAGCTACTCGAAGACAAGGGGCAGATTGTCATTGAAGGGAAGCGCGGCTCATTTGTTAAGTCTTTAACGGATGCGCCTGCACGAAACACTCTACTGCTTAGTCTTCATGGAGAGTCTTCTCCTGAGCTTGCCGGCCTCTATGACGGGTTTTCGAGAGTAGTCCTATCGGCGGGCCTGAACGTGAGGCGATACGACACTATGCCAGCATCAGGCGCTGCCCTAGATCCGATCCCAAAGATAGAGGAAATCGAACCAGATGTTGCTGGTATAGCTCTGTGGCCACAAAACCCGACGGACGAACATGCTGTCAACAAGCTGAACGACCTGCTTCCACTGGTGTTGGTTGACCGGCGTGTCCACGGAGTTGTTGCCGATTGCGTTCGCTTTGACGACGTTAGTGGGGGGGGGATGGTCACTGAGCACCTGATCGCTCAGGGGCACAAGCGCATTGCTTTTCTAGCTGACGAAGTGTTTGCCGAGACTGTTCAACATAGGTGGCAGGGCTATGCTGCTGCGCATGAGCAACATAACATTGAGTTCTTTCCGTCGTTGAGCTTGTTCGTGTATGGAATCAACGAACCCTATTTTGCTTCTTATATGAGAGAAGTTCTGGGTCGCGGAGAAGCTGCGCCAACGGCGATTGTTTGCTCGAATGATATCGTCGCCTTTGCTCTAATGCGCTTTTTGCATGATGAAGGCATTGCTGTTCCAAGCCAAGTTGCTGTTACGGGTTATGGCAACTTGATGCCAGATTTTACGGAAGCAATGGGCCTAACTAGCGTTTCACAGTCTTTTTATCAAATGGGAATGGCTGCCGCAAATCTGCTTGTTGAGAGGGTCAATGAAGGGTCTGCTGCCAGGGCGAGAAAACGCAAGGATGTGCGAATTCCAGTAAGTCTTTCCCCAAATCCGTCGAGTCGGCTTCTTCGGATATAGCGAAATTGCGGTAATTGGGTAATCTTTTGGGGATTCTATCCAGTGCTTAGTTTGCTTGCTAACCGTTGAATCGAGGGCCCTCCTTAAAAACCGGACCTTCAATTGAGCGGTTGACAGTAGCTGAGTTCTGATTGGAGCTCTCAGGGTGAAGGACACCCTGAAAGGAGTACGTCAACAAATATGATACATACCCACGAATTCGAGGTTGGGGGCAAGTCCTTCTTTCTCGAAACGGGCCGCGTGGCGAAGCAAGCCGGCGGTGCAGTTCTTCTTGGCATGGGCGAGACAGTTATCCTCGGCGTCGCAACCATGTCTGAAAATCCACGAGAGGGCATCGATTTTCTGCCCCTCGTCTGCGATTACGAAGAGCGAAAATACTCTGTAGGAAAGATTCCTGGCGGATTTGTAAAGCGAGGAGGACGCCCTTCAGATAAGGCGATTCTTACTAGCCGACTGATGGATCGTCCGATCCGACCCCTATTCCCGAAAGGAACACGAAACGACATCCAGGTCATGGCGATGCCTTTCGCAGTAGATCAAGAGTTTCCGCCTGACGTTTTAGCTATTAACGCAGCCGGCGCAGCACTCGCTGTAAGCGACATTCCGTTCAACGGCCCTATTGCTGGCGTTCGCGTCGGAAGAGTGAATGGCGAGCTGATCCTGTTCCCAAGCGGCAGCGAAATCAAGGCAAGTGATCTTGACCTCGTGGTTGCTGGACACAAAGGAGCCATTTCGATGGTGGAAGCCGGAGCAACAGAGGTCGTCGAAGACGACATGGTTGTTGCTCTTAAATTTGCTCACGATGCCATTAAGGTCATTTGTTCCGAGTTCGAGAAGTTCGCAGAGGTCGCAGGCAAAGCCAAGCGAGAAATTCCTCTCTTCGTGATCGACGAAGAACTCAAGAAAGCGATTAAAAAGGAAGCGGGCAAAGATATTCAGAAGGCGCTCTTGCAGTCCGATAAGGCTGTTCGAGAGTCGGCTCTTGACGACCTAAAGAAAGAAGTCGTCGAGAGAATGAAGCCTAAGTTTGCTGACGACCCTGCCAAGCTCAGCCAATTGTCTGAGGCTGTCGACGGCGTTGTTAAGGGAACCGTACGCGAGCTGATCTTGGAAAAGAACAAGCGACCAGATGGACGAGGACTCGAAGATATTCGACCGTTGGAAGCGATCCCTGGTCTTCTTCCAAAGGTTCACGGATCTGGACTTTTCACTCGAGGTCAGACACAAGTTCTCACGATTGCCACACTCGGACTTCCGGGCGATGCGCAAACGATGGACGGAATCGAAGAGGAAGAGCCGAAGCGCTATATGCACTTCTACAACTTCCCGCCGTATTCGGTCGGTGAAGTAAGGCCCATGCGCGGCCCGGGCCGACGAGAAGTCGGACACGGCGCTCTTGCTGAGCGTGCTCTGCGCCCGATGATTCCGCTTGACGATCCAGCATTCCCTTACACGCTTCTTCTGGTCAGCGAAGTATTGGAATCGAACGGTTCGACCTCGATGGCTTCAGTCTGCGGTTCCACTCTCGCACTGATGGATGCCGGTATCAAGATCAAAGCTCCTGTAGCTGGAATTGCGATGGGCTTGATGTCGGACGGAAAGACCTTCAAGGTTCTAACAGACATCATCGGCATGGAAGATTTCTGTGGCGATATGGACTTCAAGGTCGCCGGAACTCGCGACGGTATCACTGCTTTGCAGCTTGATACTAAGCTAGACGGTATTCCTGATGAGGTTCTGGCTCGTGCTCTTAGCCAAGCAAAGGATGCAAGATTCCGAATCCTCGACGTTATCGAGGAAGCAATTCCGGCTCCACGAGAGTCAGTTGGCGCTAGTGCTCCTCAGGTTCAGACAATCAAGATCAACCCTGAGAAGATCGGAGCTGTCATCGGACCGGGCGGATCGGTTATCAAGAAGATCACTGCCGAGACGGGTGCGAGCATAGACATCCAGCAAGATGGAACCGTCATGATTGGCGGAAACGGTCGAGAGCAGGTTCAATCCGCGATTGATCGCATTCAGTCGCTCGTTGGTGAAGTTGCAGTAGGTGCTGAGTTCAAAGGAACCGTCACTCGAATCATGGGCCGAGGCGCAATGGTTGAGTACATTCCTGGACGCGAAGGCATGGTTCCGAAGGAGCAACTCACAACAATCTCGTTCGGTCGAATTGAGGAAGTAGTCAACGTTGGCGACGAAGTCAATGTCAAGGTCTTCGAGGTCGATGGAATGGGACGAGTGAACTTCACTTGCCTTGGTGTTGCGCAGACTTTGGCGACCATGGCCGACAATGCAGGAGCGACTCCTCCACCACCACAGCCAGGTGGCGGTGATCGCGGCGGCAGAGATCGCGGCGGACGCGGAGATCGAGATCGTGGCGGTCGTGGTGACCGAGGCGACCGAGATCGTGGCGGTAAAGATCGCGGCGGACGAGATCGAGACCATCGAAATGGTGGCGGTGATCGCGGCCCAAAAGCTGAAAAGGAAGTCGTTGAAGCAACGGAGTCGGTAACGCCTCCGAGCGTTCCAGACGCCTTCCCTAAGCGAGATCGCGACGAAGATGATGACAGCGTAAACGCTCGATTCCGACCTCGCCGATAATGTCGGAAATGGGGCTGTCTCTAACGAGGCAGCCCCATTTTGTTTTCTTGAGTCAGAACGGGGAATTCCCCGTTATAACTAGATTAAGTACTGTAAGGTAATCGCAAAAGCTCAGCTATTCAGTGTGAATCTAGAGTTTTAGCTGTATCTCAGCTCTCCTCTCGGCATTTCTGGACATCGTCTCCCGGCATCGGAGTTATTCATTTCCTAACCGTATCCAGTCCTGATCTCTCTTGTTTCGGGAAGATTGCGGAACTGAGTGCTGGCTATTGAAGGTCGATGAATCGCGGGCGCTCCTCGGCGAAGGTGCTTGTTTTGATCTGATAGACTCGGTTGCCCTTCAGGACGTACAGATACTGCCCTGAGGTCGTCATCGCTGAACCGCTTCCGTTGGCAGAAATCTTAGGGTCTTGTAGCGGATGGGGATCAAACGGTGGGTTGTTTGGGTCTTGGGCACCAGCAGATCGCCATAACACGACCAACGCCGAGATGACGAGGGTGGCAACTAAAACAGACTTACCATTTTTCATGTTTCATTATGCGGTGGAAGTCATTGTTAGCCGACACTTTGAATGCTGTCAAAAGTGCTGATACTCGCGCAGGTCGCCGCAAGAAGTGTTTCTCGGTGAATTTGCCAGCTAAACTCAATTACTTCTTATGAGACGCACAAAAATCGTCTGTACACTTGGGCCGGCCGTCGACACCAAGGAAAAGGTCAAGCTGCTTATTGAAGCGGGCATGAACGTGGCCCGAATCAACTGTAGCCATGGCAACTGGGAACAAAGGAAGCAGTGGATCGAATGGATCCGAGAACTGAGTCCAGATATTGCCCCGATTGCCATTCTTTGCGACCTACAAGGACCGAAATTTAGGATTGGCGATCTTCCAAATGGAGCGCTCGATATTCTGCCTGGCGAGAAGATCACCATCGGAAATGGGGGTGTGATTCCGATCACCCAACCTGAAATATTGAAGGTGATGGCACCTGGAGGCAGATTACTCCTCGGCGATGGTGAGATCGAGTTCAAGATTCTTTCTGGCAATGGCACTGTCTTTGAGGCAGAGGTTATTACGGGTGGAACTCTCAAAAGTAAGAAGGGCGTGACGCTGGTGAATCAAGTTTTCGAAACACCGGCGCTCACCGAGAAAGATGTCGAGGATGCCATCCAAGCCGTTTCGAATGGAACGGATTTCATCGCGCTTTCTTATGTAAAGAACTCGGCGGATGTTCGGGAGCTACGCAGAGTGGTGGATCGACTCGATCCGGCTGTTCGAATCTGTGCGAAGATTGAGACTCGCGAAGCGATTGATGAACTAGAGCACATCCTTAAGGTTGTTGATTTGGTCATGGTTGCTCGTGGTGACTTGGGACTTCAGATGGACATCGAGGATGTTCCCCTGATGCAGAAACGAATCATCAACGCCTGTACGCTCAGCGGTAAGCCTGTGATCACAGCGACTCAGATGTTGGAGAGCATGATGACAAATCCTCGTCCAACGAGGGCCGAGGCAAGCGACGTAGCAAACGCCATTCTTGATGGAACGGATGCGGTCATGCTCAGCGGCGAAACTGCAGCAGGGGCTTATCCCATCGAGTGCGTCAAGACGATGGCTCGCATCGCTGTCACCACTGAGCCACATCTAGACCGATCAAAGATGGATCGCTGGTTCTGGGAGCATGCCAGAACGAACGTGAGCCATACCGATGCGATTGCTCATGCCGCCGATAGGCTCTCGTCATTGCTCGGTTGTAAAGCAATCGTGACGACAACAACAAGTGGGCAAACCCCTCGGCTGGTGAGTAAGTTCAGACCTGTAGCGCCCATTCTGACTGCTACCTGGAACAAAAAGACTCACCGACAACTTGCTGTCGTTTGGGGTGTACAAGCCGTTCACATCGAATTGCCAGAAACGACTGATGAGACAATCAACTGCGCTATTGACGCTTTCATGCGAAAGAAGCAGTTGAATCCAGGTGATCAGGTGGTGGTTACGGCTGGTGCCCCCGCTGGCGCAGAAGGGAACACCAACCTCATCATGACCCTGGTGGTGAAGTAGGTCTTACTTTCCTGACTGGACGTCGCGCTTGATCGGCTCCTCCCGATCGGCAATCTCAAACGCGGTTAAGTAATAGAGCTTGGCCGCGTTTGTGAGTTTCAAAAAGTTAATCTTGTCGACGGTGTCACTTGGCTGGTGATAGTCAGGAGTGAAGCCGTCAAACAAGAAGGCAATCGGAATACCTTTGGATGCAAAGTTGTAATGATCACTTCGGGTGTAAACGTCCTCTGCGTCATATTTGAACTTGAATCCGACATAACGATTGACCTGATTGATGATTTGATCTAGCTCGGTCGAAATACGCTTACTTCCAACGAGTCGGATTGTATCCTTGTTCTCTGCTTCAACATCGACACGGTTTCGGTCTCCGTTTTGTACGCCGTAGCTGTCGCGGCCAACCATGTCCATCTGGAGTTCGGCAACCCATTGGTCAAGCGGAACCGGAGGATTGTTTGCAAGGTGAGCAGAACCAAGTAAGCCCATTTCTTCACCGTAGAAGGTCATGAAGATAATGCTGCGACGCGGCTTGACTTTGTTTGCCTTGAATGCTTTGACAATCTCAAGAACTGCGGTCGATCCGCTCCCGTCGTCGTCTGCGCCGTAGTAGATGACGTCTCCAGTTTTGCCAAGGTGGTCGAGATGCCCGCCGATCCCGATGATTTCGTTCTTGAGCTTGGGATCGCTACCTTCAAGCATTCCAACGACGTTAGGGACAGGCACTTCCTCGCTCACGCCTTTGGCAACGAGATTCAGCGAGAATTTAGTCTCAGTGATAACCGGAATGGAGGACTTTTCTGCATCTAGTGCCGTCTTCAAGCTACGGCTGTAAGACGCTGCGACCGCTCGTGAAATGGAACCTGTTACGGCGCCGAAGACGGGCCCTGTTGAGGTCTTTCTTTGTGCAACACGAGTCGAAGAAGTTGGCTTCTCGTCGGTCAGAGTGAAAATCGCAGTTGCATCTGAGGTGAAAAGCTGACTACGGAGTGAGTTTTTCTCCTTTGGAGGATCAAGGATGACAATCTTTCCCTTGACCGCAGCGAGTGCTTCGTCAGAAAGAGTTGCTTTAGGATCTGAAGTTCGGATTAAGACAACTTCTCCCTTTAGGTCAACATCTCCGATAGATTGAAGCGCAAAACCGTCAGTCGAAAGACTCTTGCCTTCATCGTCGGTCAGGCTCTTGATCTCGACCGCATTGCGATAAAACGGAACGTTCTGGAAGTAGGTTCCGTTGTCGCCGAGAGGTTTCAACCCTGCAGATTTGAACTGCTTGGCGACAAAGTCTGCCGCCTTCTGGAAACCTGGCTGACCAGTCCCGCGACCCTCGCATTCAGGACCAGCCAAGAAGCTAAGGATCTTCTTCGCATCGCTAATTGTGATTGCATCATATCCTTTGCGGACTTTTGCATCCGGTGAGTCCGCACCGGGAAACTGCGCTGATACAAATACAGAAAGGCCGAAGCCAAGAAGAACACTAGCGGGCTTACGAAGCATGGTGTAGTTTACGCGTACTTTTAACAAATCGCTGGAGGTTCTAGGTGATTGTGTCGAGAACGTCTGCCCAAAAGTTGCAAAACCAAATGGGAGGCTTCATTCGTCCTTTTCATCAAATAAGTGTTGTCGCAACATGAAAGATGAAGCTCTGCTGAAAAAGGTCAACAAGGACAGCCGAACGCGAAAGAAAAAGGGGAAAACTTGGGTGAGCTTTCTCTCAATTTTTTGGCTGTTCGTTTCTTCCGGGCTCTTTCTCTTTCGGACTGATGAAACGTACTTCCTGTTTGTCTGGCCGGCTTCGATCTACTTCTGCTCAGGCATTGGGTTGAGTCTCTTTGCCAAGGGGAGATGGATACTCTTGTTGCTTTGGCTGTTGTTCGCGGCTTCTTTTGTTGACGAAGCAAAGAGCTTTCCGAGGATGGCGCTACATGCCGATCGGGGAAGATTACGCGTGGTGACCCTCAATTGTGCGGGAGGGACCGGTGCTGCAGCCGAGGAGATTTTGCCGTTGAAGCCCGATGTCGTACTTCTACAAGAGTCGCCCTCAGAAGCTGAGGTTAAAGCATTTGCCCAAAGAATCTTTGGCGATAAAGGGTCTGCCATCGTCGGAGCCGACGCATCCATCGTGGTTCCTGGAAAGCTGACTGTTCACGGTTTGCCCACGGGAACAAGCGACTTTGTTTGTGGTGAATGGGAGTCGGGATTTGGCAAACTTGAGGTTGTTAGCTTGCGACTAACGCCACCTGTCATGCGAATCGACTTGTTCAAATCCGAGGCGAGACAGGAATTCTCAAAGAACAGGCGAACCCGTCGTGACGAGGTGAACGAACTCGCAGCGAACTTAAGCAAAATGGGTGTCCAGCCAGACATCCTTGGCGGTGATTTCAACACACCCCCGGACCCGAATGTTCAGTTCGCAGTGGTAGATGGATTGATGGATTCCTTTGCAGAGGCTGGTCGGGGTTATGGCGCAACTTGCGTCAATCCTTATCCCTGTGTCGTACGCATCGATCAGATATGGCATAGCTCAAAACTGAAATGCGTGAACTCTTGGGT
The DNA here is from genome assembly GCA_002336105.1 of Chthonomonas sp. UBA1950. Classification (GTDB taxonomy): domain Bacteria; phylum Armatimonadota; class Fimbriimonadia; order Fimbriimonadales; family Fimbriimonadaceae; genus Fimbriimonas. The sequence goes on from DDEQ01000020.1 coordinate 65,042, forward strand.
CGTCAAGACGGAGCACAGCGACCATAGGATGTTGGTCGCTGATTATGGTTTGAACCAGGCTGTTAGGTAAGCAAGTTGCGGCTCGGAGGGCAAACCTGGCAACGGGGGACGGCAACGAATAGGCTCGTGATGCCATAATTCATTGAAAAGCAATAGGAGAATCAATGCCAGCTTTTCGCGAAGGTCTAAGCTTCGACGACGTATTACTCGTTCCCAAACACACTGCCGTCCTCCCCAGCGAAGTGGACATTTCGACGGTTTTCCTACCTGGAATCACTTTACGAACTCCCGTAGTATCGGCACCAATGGATACGGTGACGGATGCCCGACTCGCCATTGCCATGGCTCGCGAAGGCGGCGTTGGCGTAATTCATCGAAATATGACCATTGATGAGCAAACGGTCCATGTAGACCGGGTGAAGCGCTCAGAAAGTGGAGTCATCACAAAGCCTTTCAAACTTGAAGCCCAGCGATCAATTCAAGACGCCGTCAATTTGATGGAAAAGTATCACATCAGTGGCGTTCCAATTGTCGATGAGCATGGAGTCCTTGTGGGCATCTTAACGAACCGAGATATTCGGTTTGAGTCTGATTACACCAAGCCGATTAGCTCTCGAATGACGAGTAAGAATCTCGTGACAGCGGCTGTCGGTACGACACTTAGTCAAGCCCAAGACATTCTTGCAGAGCACAGAATCGAGAAACTCCCAATTGTCGGCGATTCGGGCGAACTGAAAGGTTTGATCACGATCAAAGACATCCTAAAGGTTCAAAGACATCCGAACGCAACTAAAGACTTGAAAGGAAGGTTGGTAGTCGGGGCTGCGATTGGCGCACTGCGCGAGCCGTACGAACGAGCAAAAGCGCTTATGGACGCTGGCGTTGACTTCATCGTCATCGATGCGGCTCATGGTCATAGCGCTGGAGTCATGAACTGCCTGAAGATGCTGAAAGAGCGACTACCTGATCTGAAAGTGGTCGCGGGTAGTGTAGCCACCAAAGCAGGTGTCAGGGCACTTGTTGAACTTGGAGCCGACTCGCTTCGTGTTGGAATCGGGGCAGGATCTATCTGTACAACTCGCGTTGTGGCAGGAATTGGCGTTCCGCAGTTCACGGCTGTATCCGATTGTGCGGAGGCGGCAGCTGAACTCGGAGTTCCGACTATCGCCGACGGCGGAATACGATCTTCGGGTGACGTTGTCAAATGTCTCGCGTCTGGTGCTTCTTGCGTGATGATGGGGAACATGTTTGCAGGTTGCGAGGAAAGCCCGGGTGAAACCGAGATATTCCGAAATCGAGCCTACAAGGTCTATCGAGGCATGGGATCTGTAGGTGCGATGCGCCAAGGCTCATCTGACCGGTACATGCAGGTGAAGGAGAAAGGGGGCGTCATCGTTCCCGAAGGTGTTGAGGGTCGAGTCCCTTACAAGGGACCTCTTGCCGACACCATGAACCAACTCGTTGGGGGTTTGCGCTCGGGCATGGGCTACGTAGGCGCTAACTCGCTGCCTGACCTTCAGGAGAAGGCTGAGTTTGTAAAAATCACCAACGCAGGACTTCGCGAGAGCCATCCTCACGATGTTCAGATCACGAAGGAGCCACCAAACTATTCCTCACCTTGGGGATCGTCGGAAGGCGAGTAACTCTTTAAGCCCTTTCCTTTTTTGTTCAAGGAAAGGGCTTTTTCTTACTTCCTGAAGAAGCTCTTCAGAGTTACGGGATCAAGGACGACCTTTCCGTTTTCGAGCTTTCGGCCGAGGCCAAACCCGTCGTCGTAGCCCCAAATCGCGTTCGGAAGTTTGAGCTCGTCGATGGCATTTCGCATTGCCGCAAACCAGTTCATTCTTGACTGAACTGGAGCTTGTGCTGGAAAGCTCCCAAACTCGCCGAGAACCACCGGAACCTTGTTCGCCTTTCCCCAATCAATTCCAATTTTGAGTCTGTTATAGAGATACCTTGCGTCGAACTTGTTCTTTCCGAAATCTCGAATCGTATCAGCAAATCTCGGTTCGTTCTTGGTAAGCGCGTCGGCAACGGCTTCTGGGCTACTAGGGAACGGCATCGACTTCAGCTTTCCGGGCCAATCGCCTAGCCATGTTGCCCCTTGGTGTGTGAAGAAGAACGGATCATAGCAGTGATAGGTGTAAATCAAGTTCTTTTGAGGCAGCTTTTGCATCTTCGCTAGAGCATCTATTCCGCTCCAACTGGTTGGTGAAACCATGAGCGTGCGCTTGGGGTCAATCGCTCGTATCGCGTTGACCGTTTCGTTTTGAAGCTTGTACCAAGGCGAGCTATCTTTGGTGAAGACGGGTTCGTTGACTAATTCATACACTACTTTGTCGCGACTCAGTCCTTTGAATCTCTTGGCGACCGCTTGCCAAAAGGAGACAAATCCTGAATTGTCGTGATTCGGTTCATCTAGCTTGAGCTGCCCGTTATCATGGAGGTCGAGCACGACCAGAAATCCAGTGTTGTTCAGTTGCTTGATGGATTTCTCGAGGAAGTCCATGTTGGTCGAGATCGGTTTGCCAGCATCGTAAATGGCAGGCGGGGCGACACAAAGCCTGATCCATTTGACTTCAAGATTCTTCAGAGCATTGATATCTCCCGGAGTGAAGTAGTTCTCAAACTGATTGGCGTCGTACTTCCCTTGGTAGCAATACCAACGAGTGACATTAACGCCACGCGTGAGCTTTTTGAGTATGGAATCGGGAACGTCACCAAGGCCGGCAAGAGCAGATGACGCGATGCAAACAAGGGAGAGGAGCGCTATGCTTCGTCGCATATCGACAGTCTAGTCCGTTCAATGATGATTTTCTAGCACTCCTTATGTTTTCAGAGACTAGAAAAAAGTAGAAAACCCTATTGCGATAAATAAAATTAGTGATACTATAAATATAGCCAACTGATATAGCCAGTTGATTTTCAGACAAATACGGTAGCTTAGGCAATGTCGACTCAGCCGCAAGGAAACAACGCAAGACAGGCAGTAACACACGATCTCCGAGAAAAGATTCGGAGCGGGGTGTATGGCCCTGGTTCGATGTTGCCGAGTCGACGAAACTTAGCTAAGCAGTATGGCGTTGCTCCTGGCACAGTCGAACAAGCGATTTCGAAATTGTTGGCCGATGGATTACTCAACGTAGATAGTCGCCGGGGGACATTTGTGTCCCATGCGGCTGTTGTTCCAGGGGGATCTCGCACCCAGACTGTTGCTGGGCTTTTCTCGCATATTGCGGAATCGCCTCAAAGCAATTATTTGGCTGGTTTCCGCTCCGCGCTTCAAGAAGAAGCGCACATGCTGATTTTCGACACGCAAGATGATCCTCGAATCGAACTCTCATTACTTGACCGTGTTGATGACTGGGACGGCTTTGTAGGATACATGACCGGTGCTGAACTCACATTGCCTCGGCTTTCAGCTCTGATAGCGGAAGGAAAGCCGATTGTCTTTGTAGACAGGTATCCCTATATTCCGCACGTCGATGCTGTCGTCACGGATTATTACGGCTCGACTTTCGCCGCAATGCAAGTTCTGTTTGAGCAAGGACACCAGAGAATCGCACTGTTTACGGAAAATGCGCTTGGTGTTTCGTCAATTCGCGAACTCAACTCTGCGTATCGGGATGCTCTCATTGGCATCGGTCAGAACCCAGACAAGTGGTTCCGCAGGTACCCGCAAGGAGTGGGTATGGACGAAGCGATTCGTGCACAACTTGTGCAGGACTCGCTAGCCGCGATGTTCAATGATTCGGAGCCTCCAACGGCGGCTCTTTGCTTATACGACGGCTACATGGGGGCAGTGCTAGATGGTTGCGATCGTTTGGGTATCGACACTCCAGGACAATTACAACTCGTCAGTTACTGCGATCTACCTAACACGACACGTCGAATATCGAATTCAGTACACCGTATAGTCCAACGCGTTCGCGCGATGGGTGTTTTTGCCGCAGAAAGAATGGATGCAAAGTTAAAGGGGCAAGTCTTGGGGCCTACGATTACTCGCATGCCAGCAGACATGATTCTTGTCGGTCAGTCGCAACCAATGCCACTGATCGGACCTGTTCGACCCACAAAGGAATCCCTATGAAGAACTTGGCAATGAAGCAAAGAGCCTTCACTCTCATTGAACTACTCGTCGTAATCGCGATTATCGCAATTCTCGCTGCAATTCTATTTCCAGTCTTCGCGCAGGCCAAGCAAGCGGCTAAGAAAAGCTCTTGTCTGTCCAACACAAAGCAACTTGGAATTTCGCTTCAGATGTATTTGTCAGACTACGACGACACTTTTCCCGTCCCGAATAATGTTGCCGCCACTGCGGCAGGTGACGACTACGGGAATGTCTATCGTGGAGCGCTGAACATCTCGAATCAAACTCAACTGGACTACGTGAAGCAGTACAGCATCTATGCTCAACTCAATCCGTATGTCAAGAATCTTCAGATTTGGGCTTGTCCGAGCGACTCTGGTGTTGCCGCTCCCGGTCCTGGTGGTGCATCTGTCGGAGGAGTTCTGAAAGGGCTTGATTCGAGTGCAATCGGTCAAAGATTCACCTCATTTGCCTACCGGTTCTTTATGCTCGCCCCGTTCACTCCGCAAGATCCAGGAGGAAGCCACCGAGGAAGCGCATTCACTCTCAGCGAACTAGACAAATCTTCTCAAATATTCGTCTTCAACGAAATGTGGGTTTGGCATGACAACCGTCGAGAAGCTAAATCATGGCTGAGCTCGTGGACGGGTGACCTAAAGCTCGGATGGGTCAGTCAGGCTCAAATGAACTTCGCTTGGGCTGATGGCCATTCCAAAGCGTATGCCGTCGATCGAGCTTTGCTGAGAGCATCTTGGAATCCGGGTTCCGGATACGACTACAACTGGGTGAAGAACTCCGACGGTACGGACATCCCATGAGAAAGGTTGTTTGGTTCGCGATAATGAGCGCATTGATGTTGTGCGGCTGCTCGACATCGGGCGAGAAGGGAGCCAGTCCCACACAGGTTGATCAGTTGATTCAGCAAAACAATTCGAAGGCGCCTAACGCAACCGAGGGAACCAATCGTTGACCGCTTTGCTCGCATGCATGGTAATCGCTACCAACCCAACCACGTTAGCGAACATAGGTCGGTGTGGAATCACCGACCCCCATGCCTACTATCAGGACTCTCCTGAGAAAATAGCAAAGCGGTTCGAACTGTATCAGGAACTCGGCGTTGATACTCTCAGAGTTGAAATGAGTTGGCGCGACTTCCTCAGTGACGAAGACGGCGAATGGTCCGACAAAAGCCTTCGGTTTTATTTAAATGAGGTTCGAAAGACGAAATTTCGGGTCAAGTTCATCGTCGGCACGATCATGGCTCCCCCGGCAAAGTTTCTAGATCGAGTCCCAGCGGCAAGAATTGTCAACGAGGATGGGGTTTTCAGTCGAAACACGGTCAGCTATTGGTATTCGGGGCTGAAAGCACTGATGCTCAAAGAAAGCAAGCGGCAGTTTGACTACTTAAGAACAACTGGTTTGCTTGCAAGGACTGACTACGTTGTCGCTGACTTCGGCCCTGCCGGAGAACCTATTTATCCAGCTGCCTGGACGATGGGTGGAATGGTTGACAGGGAGACATTTTGGTGTTATGGAGATAATGCCAAGAAGGACTTCCGGCAAAAGATGATCGCGAGATACCGCACGATCTCGAAGGCGAACTCAGCTTGGAAGACCACTTTTGGCTCATGGTCTGAGGTGACTGTTCCCAAGCCAGGAACTACGCCTGGACAGCAATGGGAGGATGTGCTCAAATGGTATCGAGATACAAAAAGAGCTTTCATCTCAAGTCAAATTGAATTATTCAAAGGTCTGGTACACGAGTACACGAACGACCGGGTCAAGGTTTTGGTGTATATCCCGGGGTCTGATATTCGTGATGAAGAGTGGAAGGAAGCCATTAAGACCGGGGCAGGAAGCGTTTCTATCAGGTTGATGTGCGATTCTCGTTGGCTGATTGATACTGCTGTCAGTAAAGGTTGTGTCCTTCAGTACACCGGTGTAGATAACCGACCAGAGGTGGAATTTTTGCGAAGCTATCTCGACAAATCTGGACACTCTGATTATCCAATTTGGGGCGAGAACGCAGGCGATCCTGGTCCTGCAAACGATCCGGTAAGTCTAGCTACGACCGTTGTCAACAATCGGCTGATCGGCCTCGATTACACTCACTCGCACTTTATTTTCGAGAAAGATGGTCTCACTCCGAATCCAAGATTTGATGTGCTTCGAGCCGCCTACAAAATTCTGAAGAAGGTTCGCAATTGATGATTTGTCCTCTGATTCTAAGTATGGGATTGCCGTTGATTCCGACAATGGACGTCACGATCACGCAATATGGGGCGAGTCCTGCCTCGACAAACCTAAACACAGTTCCTATCCAGCGGGCAATTGATGATTGCGCCGCAAAAGGTGGGGGAATCGTTAGAGTTCCTGCAGGCACGTTTGTGACTGGAGGTCTCCAATTGCGAAGTCATGTGAACTTGCGACTCGAAGAGGGGGCCATTCTGAAGGGAAGTGACGACTGCAAGGACTATGGTGGAAAGTTGGATTGGTCAGATGCTCTACTAAAAGGTATTGACCTGGTTGATGTTGAGTTGAGCGGACCGGGGACTCTGGACGGCTCAGACTGCCGCAACCCAAATGGAGAAGAGGGATTTCGCGGACCACACGCAGTTTGGCTGGAGCGTTGCAAGTCCGTTCGAATCAAGGGAATAAAGGTGATGCGATCGGCAAATTGGGCGTTCAACTGCAATTTTTGCTCGGACGTGCAGGTCGTTGGGCTGTCCGTTCGCGCGGGACACGATGGTTTCGATGCTTCGAACTGCAAAGATTTTCGCTTCGAAAAGTGTGATTTCAGAACTGGGGATGACTGTATCGCTGGAGCGAGTAACAATCGATTCGTTTTCGACCAATGCTACTTCAATAGCTCTTGCAATGCTTTCAGATTCTCCTGCATTGACCTAAATGTTCGAAGATCCAAGATTAAGGGACCGGGAGAATTCGCACACAAGATAAGCGGTCGAACTAATATGGAAAACGCATTCATCCACTTTTCGCCGAGGGATCGCGGATTCAACAGCTCAGTTCCGCACTCAGCAAAGTGGCTGATTGAAGATTGCGAAATTGACGGAGCGGACTGCCTCTATAACTACAACTTTAGAGACCCTTCGTGGCAGACTGGACAACCGGTTGCAGAGGTGACTTTCAAACGAATCGTTGCGACAAATATTAGGGAAGGGTTCAAAGTCGTCGGCGATAAAGACAGACAGTTTCAAATGACCTTGGAGGATCTGAACCTCACCTTACGGACTGGAATTGCTGAAACACCATTTGTATCTGTGGACACCTTTGATTGGGTGAGGATTTCGCGTTCTCGGTACAAGTCTGCAGGCTCAGGACCGTTAGAAGTGTTTAAGAACGGCAACAAGGTGAGTTCTGACACTAAGATTCAGTAGGTCAAATCTGAGCGAGGTCGGAGTAGGTATCAAATGGATCGCTCATATCAAGGAAGCTCTCTCGGTCGAGTGCCGCTCCGCTCCATTCGAATATGTAAAACCGAGGATTCTTTTTAGCAAGAACTTTCTCGACTAGCATTCCCCGTCCTTTGGCTCGCGTATTCTGAGGTGGGTCGGTCATCGCCATCGTGATGTCGAGGTCCGAGACGATCCGTAGCGTCTTTCCCATCTCCTGATAAGCGTAAAAGAGGCTTTTGCTTGGGTTGATGTTGTGATATTCAAGGTCAACTGAATGCAAGGCATCGTCGCCCCAATCGAGACCTTCTTCGGTCATGTACTGCTCCAGAATGTAGCGTTTCGCCACCCAATCGATGCGGTCCCCCATCGACATCGGGTCGGATTCTAAGCCGTTGAGAACCGACTCCCAGTTGTCCAAAATCCAGTCATTCTGTTTGGATTCTCCGCGATAGACCTGAGCGAGTTTCAGATATTCCCGTTGAAGGTCGACGGCGCTCATGTGAACGCCATTAACTAACTCGATTGGCCATTTGAGAGACTCATCGCGAGAGACTCTTTGCATTTCGCCAATGGGGTCGTGCATTGCCAGGCTCTCAGGAACTCGCGATTCTTCTAGCAGCCGAAGCACGAGGCACGTCGTTCCCACTTTTAACGCGTAAGCGAACTCGTTTTGGTTGCTCTCGCCAAACAGCATATGCAACCGCGTCATGCCGTCATAACTGTACATTTGATCCCACTTCGGGTTGATGAGCGCTCGGTTGAAGCGGACTCTCGAAGCAACGGGCTTCAGAATATGGTCAGCGCGTTGGCTCAGCTGAAACTTCACCGAGTCATCGGGAATGACGTCGTAGATGTGCGAAACCCAGATGTAGTCGACCGGGCGCTCCATCATGTCCTGATAGCTGGGGCGAAATATGCGGTCGGTCAGGATGTGTCCACCGACTCGCCCAACGCCAGCGAAGATTTGGCGTGTGACCAAGAACGGGTAGAGCATGTGAACAGAGTTGTTCAGAATGTCGTCGTCTGCCTTAACGAGATAGTTCTCGTGGCACCCAAATGTGTGCCCACCAAAGTGATCGACGGAGTTGTTGTAGATGTCGATATCGTTATCATGATCGAGTTCTTTTAACGCGCGAACAATTTGCCGCTGACCAGCGCGGTCATTCGCGATCAAATCAGCGAGGTCGCGGCATTCGGCGGTTGCGTACTCAAGGTGCGAGCCGACGGCGTCGATATAGAGCCGGGCGCCATTCATGAGGAATCCGCCGCTGCGGGCGGGCTCAAATACGTCGTCGCGAGCGTGTAGATCAATCGCTCCGAGCCTCGCCTGTGTGAACAGATATTCCTTGATCACTTCGACGGCGTCTTCAGGATCGCCGAGCGTTTCATCGGCTACCAGGCAGCCAAACTCCGTCTCGACGCCAAAGATTCGTTCACCTGGTAAGCGCGACATATGGTCAATACTACGTCAAGGACGCTTGACTGGTTTGGGGCCATCGCCATACGGCGCGGCATCTACTAACTTTGCCGACTTGATGACCGGCGGGTGATCTGGGCGATCATCTTTTCCGACCTTCACCGCCGCGATTTTGAGGATGGTATCGGCTCCCGAGATGGTTTCACCGAATGAGGCATATTTGCCGTCGAGGCGCGCAGTTCCTTCTCGGCTGAGGCACACGAAAATTTGACATCCGTTCGTGTTTGGGTCGGTGGATCGAGCGATGGAAACGACGCCAAAGTCGTGGGGAAGTGGACTGTTCTCAAGCGGATAGGCAAATCCAGGTCCACCACTTCCGGTACCCGTCGGATCGCCACCCTGAATGACAAAGGGGTTTCCGCGCGCCAAAGCAACTACTCGGTGCCAAATCACATCGGTATAAAAGCCGCCCTTTACGAGTTGCATGATGTTCCAAGTCGTGTTAGGCGCACAGTCTGGGCGCATCCGAAATCGGATTTTGCCGAGTGTTGTATCGAGCAAAATGTCTTGATCGACCCAAGCTCGAATGCCCGCATAGGCTTGGTCTTCATCGGCTTCAAACTCCACCGTCTTTCCGTCTGCCGCCAGTTTGGAGATGGCCGGGTTCGTCATCGGCTGAAGCACAAGAGCCGGGCCAACCTTTTTGTTTTTTACCACCAACTGCGCGTACACGAGCTTTGGCTTTTTGGCCGTCCACAGCTCGGGGAATAGTTGCGATAAATCAACTTTGCCCGCCTTGACTGGTGCCTTCGAAACGATTTCGGCACTCACCGGCGCAAGCAAACGAATTTCCGCATCGCCACCGCCAGCTTTTACGTTCACCCAAAAGGCGCGTCCGACACCGTTATAAGGTTTTGTCGGGCTGATCTGACCATGCGATAATGTGGCAAGAACCGTAAATATGCCGATCATTGCGGGCTTCATGTAATGATTATGCACTTAGGAACCGCATTCGCGGTTTACTCGTCTAGAGCTTGTTAAGGACCCATTCATGATTTCATTAGTTGCAGCTTCCACCCTGTTTGCCGTCACTCATTTTGAAGCACGAGAGATTCGCGGGACAGTTTCGTACCGGGAGCGGAGCGCGATGCCGATTGGGGCCGAACTTTACATTCGTTTGGATCAATCTGGCGGCAACCGAAGAGAGATGCTGAGCGAAGTGACGATGCGAACCGGGTCTCAGCAAGTGCCGATTACCTTCAGTTTGCCGTTTCAATCGGTTGCGTTGCGTCCCAACGATAAGTACACCGTGTACAGCGAGATTCGCGTGAACGGCAGGGCGATTTACCGCACTCAGCAGTACGAACCCGTCATCTCAAACGGTCGATATGAAGTTAATCTGAACCTGATCAGAACAGGAGCCTCTGCCTCAAGCAGCGCGTGGTCGCAGGTGACAGACCGAGATTGGGACCTTTACGAATTGAATTCCAGAATGGTCACTCTTGGTTCTCGCCCAGTGTCGATCAATTTTGGTAGTCGAACGAAAAGCTTGTCCGGCTTTACTGGGGTCAACCGGTTCAGTGGCTCCTACACACTTACGGGTGATAAGCTCAATCTCACGCCAGGCTCGAGAACGATGATGGCGGGATCTCCTGAACAAGCAAGACTAGAATACGACTTCATTGCCATGCTCAACAAGGCGGATGGTTACAAGCTTTATGATTACGATCTGGCTCTAACGTTCGGCGATCAGACCATCGCAAAATTCAGAATGCGCTAAGCATTTTTCGGGCCAAAAAGGGGCGAGAATTTCATAACTGGCCCCTCAGTGATATGAACCTGTCGAAAATGTGTCGATAGACGTAGCAGATCATCAAAAAGACTCGGTAATATCTCTGTTTGTCGCAATCCCTGCCTCGCGGTTAGGGTGAGACCGAAGTCGGGCGACGGGTCGCCCTCCCACGCTTTATAAAGAGGATTTAAAAAACCACAAATGGCACGAGCTAAATTCGAAAGAAAGAAGCCGCACGTCAACATTGGCACAATCGGCCACGTCGACCACGGCAAGACAACACTCACCGCTGCGATCACTGGCGTTCTCGCCAAGAAGGGTCTCGCGCAACTTCGCAAGTATGATGAAATCGACTCGGCTCCTGAAGAGAAGGCCCGAGGCATAACCATCAACATCTCGCACCAGGAATATGAGACGGAGACGCGACACTACGCACACGTTGACTGTCCTGGACACGCCGACTTCATTAAGAACATGATCACCGGCGCTGCACAGATGGACGGCGCAATCTTGGTTGTTGCAGGTACGGACGGTCCTATGCAGCAGACACGAGAGCACATCCTTCTCGCCCGACAGGTCGGTGTTCCTTACATCGTCGTCTACATCAACAAGGTTGACCAAGTCGACGATCCAGAACTCCTCGAGCTCGTCGAGATGGAAATCCGCGAACTGCTCAGCAAGTACGGTTTCGATGGCGACAACACCCCGATCATCAAGGGTTCCGCACGAAAGGCTCTCGACCTCGTCGAGTCCGGCAGCGTGGACTTCGAGGACAAGCACGTTAAGTCAATCCTCGACCTGATGGACGCTGTTGACAGCTACATCCCAACCCCTGAGCGAGACAAGGACAAGCCGTTCTTGATGGCTGTTGAAGACGTCTTCACGATCACTGGTCGTGGAACCGTTGCCACCGGTCGTGTCGAGCGCGGTCAGCTCAAGTCGATGGAAGAAGTTGAGATCGTTGGTCTTTCCGAGGCTCCTCGAAAGACTGTCTGCACCGGTGTTGAGATGTTCCGAAAGACTCTCGACTACTGCGAAGCAGGTGACAACGTTGGTCTTCTCCTCCGAGGCGTCGATCGAACTTCGATCGAGCGCGGTCAGGTTATCGCTAAGCCAGGCTCCATCACTCCTCACCGCGAGTTCAAGGGCCAGGTTTACGTTCTCTCGAAGGAAGAGGGCGGTCGACACACCCCGTTTGTTACGGGCTACCGACCTCAGTTCTTCTTCCGAACGACAGACGTGACCGGTACTCTGAACCTCCCAGAGGGCGTTGAAATGGTTATGCCTGGTGACAACATCACCATGACCATCGAGCTCATCGAGGGCAAGCCGGTTGCTATGGAAGTCGGTTCCAAGTTCGCTATCCGAGAGGGTGGCCGAACCGTTGGCGCAGGCACCATCACCGAGATCATCGCCTAGTTTTCAAACTAGCGAAAGATCAGCCGGACCAGAGAGTCATCTCTGGTCCGGTTTTTTGTTGCATCAAGGGTTCGGTGGTTTTGATGCTGATCGTGATAGCGGTCCTGGATAGAAGTTGACGGATTTCGCTCACGCCAAAGATTCAAGGGACCCTTCAAACGGTCTTGTCTTTCCAAAAACCTGTGCCGCGCGGTAGCTCACAGGCGAAATCTGGCCCCAGAGCACTCTGTACAAATTCACCTGACTGGCTGTTTTGGGAGCACAACAGACTCAAAAGCCTATTGCGGCGAAGGGGAGAATCACTGATCTGCCCACCCACTGCGTGTGATCTGGCAACTACTCGGTATGCGCGCCGACGCATACCGAACGCATACCACAAGCATGGCACTAGCAGGGCATACAGGTGTTTGCCGGAGGGCAAGCCGAATTGAGGTTGTGGCGACTTTGACGCAGAACAGTTAAGTTATATTCGCTAAACTACGCCAACTATTGGGAAGTTGGGCGCGGTTATGCCAACCAAACACTGTAGCGCCTGTAGGTAGCTATCGGCCGAGTAACTGCACCCGGAAGGTGATTTCTATTCGCCTTCAAAGAAGTCAGAATCAATGCGTTTAACGTCGTAACGAGAAACTAGAGACACACCAAGATCATTCTCGATCATAAGGCATGCAAGTTCGTAGCCGTCGATCAACGAGACCTTTGCGCTCGATATGCTAATCGCGTAAGCTTGAGCCTCTTTCGTGAAGGTCGAAGTCGTGATGAATACACCTTTAGTTGCGGCACGGCCAGCGAGTGCCCCTACGAAAGCCTGTATTTCTTTGCGACCGACCGTTCCTTCACTCCATCGCTTCGCCTGCAGATATATGTTGTCAAGACCAAGCTTATCTTGCTTGATGACGCCATCGACGCCGCCGTCTCCCGACTTTCCAATCGTCTTCCCAGCGTCATCATGACTGCCTCCATAGCCTAGCTTAAGCATCAGCTTAACGATTAGTTGTTCGAAGAATACAGGTGGCATTGCCTTGATACGGTCAAGCAGTTCGTCGGCTAGTTTCGCGTTTATCTCACGGTGAGCAATTTCGATTGTTTCTTCCGGCGGGGATTCATGAATTCCTGATAGTGTCGTCGGAGGAGTCGAAAAGTTTGTTGTCCTAGTGGTTCGAGTACGGTTCTGAAAATCAACGAACTCGGGAAATACCAAGAGGTCACTTGGCGTGATCACCTTTGGGGCCGTTGAGAGATACTCCTTACCCTTAGCGGAGATTTGATAAGAGCCTCTCTGCGGTCGATCTAGGAGCTTTGCCTGAGACAAGTATGTGATTGCCCAAAGAGTCCGGTCGGCAACCCTAGTTCGATTGCCACTAGGTAGAAGTTCTTCACGGTCAGCGTCCGAGAGCTTCATGTGATCTGCGATGATATCGAAAAGTCCAGAGCCTTTGGCAACATTGCCGTCGCTAAGCACTTCAAGCAATGGACGAAAAAACTTATAAAACTCCGGGACCGCCACATTTTGGATATTACTCGTAATAGATCTGATGTGGCCCGTCTTCGGCTACCCAATTTCCATTTCAGTATCCGACCAGTGTTTCTTTGTACACATTCTTTACTCGCTAACGCTAGTTCGATGAGTAGGTTGCCTTGCGACTTCGGTCTCAGTGGATCAACCGCTTGCCGATAATCTCAATGACGGATGGATTCAAAAGCTCTGCCAATTTTACAAATGTGGCTATAAGTGGAGGTCCACCTTTGATGACAGGAGTATTGCCAGGTGCTTGCTTTAGTGGTACAGGAAATCTTCCATTCTTAATTTGAGCTTCTAAGTAAACAATATTTAGGTATTCATCTTCTGTTAGGGAGGATATGTCTATTCCGATTTCACTGAAGCCATCAATGATTCGATGGCGCACCTACCAATTTGGCATGGGTTCTGGGAATTTTTGGCTTTGGAAGATGTAAATGCCTTTCACGACAGCTTCTATCCCCATTCCGAATAACATAGCCGCTGGGCCTAACACAATCGAGAGGTTCCAGTCAGCAACTATTTGGCTCGGTTCACGATCTTCTAGTGCGATGAGCCGTTCGTGAGCAGGCTCTGCTATGTCAAACAGCTGGTCTGCGGCTGTTTGCAGGAAACCACCGTGCATGATCCAGGATCCTGGATCATGCTTTAACTGGTTATGCCCGTCTTCAGGCATAACGCTGCCCAGGTAGATATCACGACGATTGCTAATCCTCTTATCCACTGTGCTTCTCAAAACCTAACTACACCCGCTGGTCTCTCCGCAGGTATCACACTTCAAGCACACGCCGTTTCTCACCATTGTGAAAGCGCCGCAGTTAGTGCAGGGGTCGCCTTCGTACCCTTTTAGCCTGGCCTGTCTGATCTGCTCGCTGACCTTCGATACTTTTGAAGCTACCGGGGCAGGGGCCGGAGGTGTGGCTGGCTTCGTGGGTTCGACGAGGTGCAGAGCGCTTTGGCCTGACTGTGCCGCGTTTCGAACGAGGACTGAAGCGGACGGCACGAGTTCGACTGGGTTTGCCTGAGCATGGGCGCGCTGCTCTTGTTCGAGGTTCCACGTTGGGCTACCGACGTTCTGCGCGCCTCCGTCAAAAGGGAGAGAATCTTGCCCCTTGGTGAAGCCGGTGCTGTTATGGTCTTCCCATGCGCGGCCCGGAACGACTTTAGCATCGAAGTTGTCATCCTCGATCTCTTCTTCATCGTAGGCCGGGGACTGCGACGGGCTGCCTACCGTATCGTTGCGAAGGTCTTCGGGCTTCACCTGAACGAGGTCGGCGCGGCCAAGGTACGACAGAGCCAACTCGCGGAAAACATAGTCGATGACCGACGTGGACATCTTGATGTTTTCGTGACCCATGACCGATCCATTGGGCTCGAATCGGGTGAAAACGAACGCTTCGACGAACTCTTCGAGCGGCACACCGTATTGCAGACCGAGCGAAATCGCGATGGCAAAGCAGTTCATCAACGACCGGAATGCGGCCCCCTCGCGGTGCATGTCGATAAAGATCTCGCCGAGTGCGCCATCTTCGAACTCACCGGTTCGCAGGTAGACCTTGTGACCGCCAACGCGGGCTTTTTGGGTGTAGCCTCGGCGTCGGTTTGGCAACGGACGGCGCTTCGAAATGTAGCGATAGATGAGCTTGGTTGCAGCTTCCATTTGCGGGCTCATTTGCTCGGCGGTAGAAGCGACTGCAACGTGTTCGACCGGTGCGACGGACTGCGCGGCTACGACAGGAGTTGGCTCTTCGAGCGCTGCTTCCAGAATTGCGGCGGCGGCATCGCTACTGCTAGAGTTGAGCGGCTGAGACAGCTTGGAGCCATCTCGGTAGAGCGCATTCGCCTTGAGGCCGAGTTGCCAAGAGAGCCAATAAGCGTTGCCAACATCCTCAATCGTGGCTTCGGCAGGGAGGTTGATCGTCTTGCTGATGGCTCCGCTCAGGAAGGGCTGAGCCGCCGCCATTTGCTTGATGTGACCGCTTGCGCTGATGAACCGGGTCCCCTTTGCGCCGCACTTGTTGGCGGTATCGAACACGGCAAGGTGCTCTTCGCGAAGGTGTGGCGCGCCTTCGACCGTCATGGTGCCGCAGACATACTCGTTTGCCGCGTCGATATCTGCCTTTGAGAAGCCGAGAGCGGTGAGCATGTTGAACGACCAGTCGTTCAGTTGCTCATCGGTGAAGCCCAGCTTCGACTTGCAGAACTCTTCGCCAAACGTGAATTTGTTGAACGCAAACCCGATTTCGAACGCATTTTGAACGGCTTCTTCCAGCTTTTCGAGTTCGGATGGTCCGAATCCCTTTGCCGCCAAAGTTTGATGATTGATGGCGGGAGCGCCCTTGAGCGACTTGTGTCCGGTGGCGTAGGCGATGATGTCTTCGATCTGCTCTTGGCTGTATCCAAGCTTTTTGAGCGCCGAAGGAACCGACTGGTTGATGATTTTGAAGTAACCGCCGCCAGCGAGCTTCTTGAACTTCACGAGGGCGAAGTCGGGCTCGATACCGGTGGTGTCGCAATCCATGATGAGGCCAATCGTGCCGGTGGGGGCGAGAACAGTGACCTGCGCGTTTCGGAATCCGTTCTTTTCGCCGAGGGCGAGTGCCTTATCCCACGCTTCATGCGAAGCCTTGAGAAGATCTTTTGGACATACCTTTTGGTCGATGCCAACCGGCTTTACGGTCAGTCCTTCGTAGTCACTCTTGTTATAAGCAGCGCGTCGGTGGTTGCGAATGACGCGGAGCATGTTCTCTTTGTTGCCCTCATACTTCTTGAATGTGCCGAGTTCGCCAGCGATTTCTGCGCTCGTGGCGTAGCTTTCGCCGCCGAGAATGGCAGTGAGCGCACCGGTATAAGCAAATCCTTCTGGGCTGTCGTACGGAATTCCGAGCTGCATGAGCAGTGCGCCAAGGTTCGCATAACCCAATCCCAATGTGCGGAAATCATAGCTAAGCTGTGCAATGCTGGTGCTGGGGAACTGCGCCATGAGAACGCTAATCTCAAGCACGATGGTCCAAAGTCGAATCGCGTGTTTGTACCCTTCGATGTCGAACTTGCCTGTCTTCTGATCGAAAAACTTCGCCAAGTTGATGCTGGCCAGGTTGCAAGCGGTGTCATCGAGGAACATGTACTCGCTGCATGGGTTGCTTGCGTTGATGCGACCATCGGCGGGGCAGGTGTGCCACTCGTTGATGGTGGTGTCGTATTGCAGACCGGGGTCGGCGCTGTTCCAAGCGGCTTCACAAATTTGATCCCACAGATCCTTTGCACGGGTTGTTTTGAGGACTTTGCCAGTGGTTCGGGCGGTCATTTCCCACTCAAGGTCTTTCTCGACGGCGTTAAAGAAGCTATTGGGGACGCGAACGGAGTTGTTGCTGTTTTGCCCGGAAACGGTCAGGTAAGCCTCGCTCTCATAACCAGTGTCATAGGTTTCGAACTCAAGCTGTGTGAAGCCCTGCTGAGCGAACTGAATGACTCGCTGGATGTAGTTGAGCGGGACATCGGCTGCCTTTGCAGCGGCGATGGCTCGGCGCGTGACAGGGCCAAACTTGGCTGAATTGAGGTCTGGCGTCTCTTCGACGAAAGCGCGCATGACCGCATTGAGGTGTGTCTCGCAGGTCTTGGAGCCGGTGACGAGGGCCGCAACCTTCTGCTCTTCCTTCACCTTCCAGTTGATGAATTCCTCGATGTCAGGATGATCCATGTCAAGGCAGACCATCTTTGCCGCGCGTCGCGTGGTACCGCCAGACTTGATGGCACCCGCGCTTCGATCACCAACGCGCAGGAAGCTCATCAGACCCGAGGAGCGACCGCCGCCAGATAGTTTTTCGCTTTCGCCGCGAATCTTGCTGAAGTTCGTTCCGACGCCGGAGCCGTACTTGAAGATGCGAGCTTCGCGGGTCCAGAGGTCCATGATGCCACCCTCGTTGACCAGATCATCTTTGACGCTGAGGATGAAGCAGGCGTGTGGCTGAGGCCGCTCGTAGGCATTGGTGCTTCGGGTGAGTTCGCCTGACTTGGGATCGACGTAGTAGTGCCCTTGCGCCGAGCCGGTGATGCCGTATGCGTAATGCAAACCGGTGTTGAACCACTGAGGGCTGTTGGGAGCTGCCATTTGCTGAGCAAGCATGTAGCACAGCTCGTCGTAGAACGCCTGAGCATCTTCCGTGGTTTCGAAGTAGCCGTGGCTTTCTCCCCAATGTCGCCAACAACCTGCGAGGCGATTGAAAACTTGTCGGCTGTCAGTTTCGCTGCCTTGAGTGCCATCTGGATTTGTGACGCCAGCCTTTCGGAAATACTTCTGAGCAAGAATGTCGGTGGCGACCTGGCTCCAGGTTTCAGGCACCATCACGTTCTCCATATTGAAAACGGTTGAGCCGTCGGGATTGCGGATCGTGCTGGTGCGCGGCACGAAGTTGATTGCATTGTAAGCGTCGAAGCCAGATTTTGTGAAATAACGAGAAATTTTCATGAATGCTCAGAAGCGGATTTGGTTGTCGTGGTGCGAGAGAGTGAGAACGAGTTGGGCTAGTCGTCGGGTGGGCCGAGGGGGTTGTCTTCGGCTCGTTGCTTGCGAACTCGTTTCGTCGCGGTCTCTCGGTAGAGTGGTGAAATGAAATTGGTAACTAGTTGATTTGCTAGTATCGAAGGCGTGAAAAGGAGGGAGGAAATCATAGGAGAGCCTCCTGAAGAGCCTTAAACGGAGCCTCGGCTTCATCCTTTTGAACGCGACTAACAACTTCGGCAAAGTCTTCGACCGATTCGAATTCTTGGTACACGCTGGCAAATCGTACGTAGGCGACGGTATCTACGCCTTTAAGTTCGCGCATGACCAAGTTGCCGATTTCTCGGGTTGGGACTTCGTCTTCGAATTCTTGAAATAGATCGCGCTCGATGAGGTCAACCGACTGTCGAATGGTGTCTACTGAGACTGGTCGCTTGCGGCACGCAACACGCATGCTTTCGAACACTTTTTCTCGGTTGAACTCTTCTCGACCGCCGTCGCGTTTTACGACGAAAAGTCGCGGCCTTTCGAACCGTTCAAACGTCGTAAATCTTCGGTTGCAGCACGTGCATTCGCGTCTTCTGCGAATCGACTCTCCGTCTGGTGAAGGACGAGAATCGAGCACTTTCTGGTCTTGATTTCCGCAGAAGGGACACAACATTGCTGATCACGTAACCCCAAGATGTTGGGGTATTCACTATACATTGCCACAACCTGTTGTAGCAAGTCCTTTTGTGATCCCCACATTGAGTGCACAGGTTGTTCACAGCTTATCTACATGGAAATTGCGAATATTGCAACAAAATGGCCGTCTTCTTTTAAGTGAGAATACGGCCAAAAAGGGAGATGACTGAAGCTAATTGCCCTGGATTAGTTGCTTCTCGTACTTCAGCGAGAACGGCTTTGCAACTTTCTTCAGCTTTAACAAAAGAGATTTCTGATATCGCTCCCACTCTCGCTGATCGAGCCCTTTTGAGTGGCCATCCGCAAACACAACAATCCTGCGGCCGTCTGACCAGGCTGACGATTCGTAGAGCAACACCGTTTCTGCTGGTTGTCCGATTGAACTCGCTGATACGCCCGCTAAAGCCATGTTAAACAGAATCCGTCCCCCATTGGGGTTCAGCGATTGCCATAGGCTTGAATTCTTGTAATACGGTCTGGTCACAACCTCGACAGCCTTCGTGGATTGCACATAGGGATAGACATCATCATAGTCTGAGGCGTACAGCATTGCGGCTAAGCCAATCTGCTTGATGTTGCTCTGTTGGGCATTGAACCGAGCATTTTGGTCTGTCTGAGCAATCTGTCCGGTCGCGTTAGTGGTTGGAAACGCTCGAACAAGATCGTCCTTCGACATACTGCTATCTGGTTCGAATTTTTGGATTTCACTCACCTTTAACAGGCTGAGGCGCAGACTTGTAGTTGGCTGGTTTGATTGATTGGGAGATGAGTGCAGAGTTGCGCTAAGCGTCTCGTTAAGTTCCTTGTCGCTCAATTTCGCTTCGCCTGCCGGGGCGGTAGCCGTGTACGCCATCGGTTGCTCTTTTACAGTGGCGGAATTGATTGCGGAAAACAGATCAGCATCGGTCAGCCGATAGGTTACGAGAAACTCTGTCCCTTGGACCCTAACGATTTCACCTTTTGTCCAACACAGGCCAGCCAACCTTGACGAGGGATTTTGCGCTTGTCCGCCCATTCCCAAAAGGAAGGTAGGGCTCATCATGTCATAGAACGATGCATTGCTCATCGCAATGTGGACTGGTTTGTAGTCGTCGGAAAGGTCCTTGATCGCGATCGAAGATGCGATCTTGTTGGAACCTTGGAGCACATCGGCAATCGATAGGTCTTGGGTTGCGGCCAAGATGGTCGGTGCTAAAAGCAGACTCACAGCTAAGATAGATATTGATTTGGACAGATTCATCGTGCCTCTTAGTAATGCGTGGACTGACGATTTCAATGCAATACTACTGCGCTTTAGTTCCACGAATCGTTGTTGGTGGGACTGCTGAGCAAAATCGGCAAAAGCCGACGAACTTGTCAGAGATACAAGTGTTCGGCACAGAACATATAACAAGCCGTCCTCGTCTCTCTATTTGTAGCGAGAGACTGTCTACCAAAGATAGCGGGCGTTATTGGAAGAACTATAATCCAAAAAACGCGGGAACGTTGAAAGGTGAGCAAAGCACGTCCCCGCTAGGCTTCCACCAAGACCCTGTTCTTCGCTTGTCTGGCTCATGGCCAGAAGAGAACTGTGGCCTCTTGGCTGTTACTTCCGATTATATACGGGGAACGGGCCTAAAAAGAGTGGCTTTTTGTTGTTAAAATCTAAACATATAAAAAACCTCGTGAAATGAGCAATCAGATTCTTACTGGGTTTGGGAACTATTCGCGCTTCGGCCCGGTTCTTGCCTCAAAGGTATAATCCCACGTTCCATCATTCCCAGGAGGTGCGCAGCCCTTGGCCGCCGCCATAAAAACAACGAAGCTAACGAAAAGCTATAAATCGCGCACAGCAGGGCGAATCAACGTCGTTGATCAGCTCGACCTTCACGTTGAAGAAGGTGAGATCTTCGGATTTCTTGGACCGAACGGTGCAGGAAAGACTACGACGATCAAAATGCTGCTCGGCATTATCTATCCCACCAATGGTGAGGGTTACGTCTTAGGCAAAGAAATCGGCGATATGGAAGTCCATAAGCAAATTGCTTATCTTCCAGAGCGCCCGTATTACTACGAACACATGACCGGACCGGAAATTCTAAAATTTTACGGTTCGTTGTTCGGTATTTCGGATAAAGCCAAGTTCGACGCTCTTCTTGAGCGAGTGAATTTGCACCGAGACACTACGAAAACGATTTCTCAATACTCAAAAGGTATGCAACAGAGAATTGGTTTGGCCCAAAGCTTAATCAACGATCCAAGGTTGCTGTTCCTCGACGAGCCAACGGGTGGTCTTGACCCAATCGCTCACCGAGAGATCCGTGACCTTATTCTCAGCTTCCGCGACGAAGGACGAACAGTATTCATCTCGAGTCACGAGTTAAGCGAAGTGGAACTCATCTGCGATCGCGTTGCAATTATCAACCGAGGCGTTATTGAGCGCCAAGGCAAGCTGACCGAACTACTCAAGGGTGGACGAATCGAGATCACCGTTGACGGTGTTTCCGAGCAGTTCCTACGCGACATGAAGATTAGCGACGCTAACGTGCGTTCGTTACCGAACGGATTCCTTCTCGACGTTCCCGAAGAAAATGACCCTAACTCGGTCATCGATGCGGTTCGAAACTCAAAGGGTTCGATTATCAGTGTCGTTCCTCGCCGAAAGAGACTCGAAGATCTCTTCGTCGAGACCGTTACCAGCAAGCCCCGCGTTACAGCGGACGGAGGTGCTCAGTGAAGCCAATCCTGTCCATCGCAAGCACCACCATTGGTGAAGCAATCCGAAGAAAAGTTCTCTTGATCATTTTGTTGATCGGCGTTCTCTTCTTGTTTGTTGCTCCTGGCCTTGGTGTTCTTTCTGCGCGATCAGAAACAACCGTTCTACGCGGAATGATGCTCGGTATCATCCAGCTCACCAGCGCGGTCATCGCTATCGTCTTGACCGTCTACATGATTCCGAACGAGATTGAGCGAAGAACCATTTACACGATCTTGAGCAAGCCGGTTACTCGCTGGCAGTTCTTGGTCGGTAAATATCTTGGTGCGATCGGCGCGCTAGGAATGATGATGGCGCTCATGTCTTCGATCATGATCCTCGTCTTCTGGCGACTCCAGAGTGCAGACGTTTCGCAGCTTGCTGATCTGGCAAAAGCCCCTGTGATGTATTTCATCCAGATGTGCTTGCTCGCATCGGTTGCAATCTTCTTCTCAACGTTTGTCTCGCCGCTCGTGAACTTCTTCCTTGCTGGCGGTATGTACTTGCTCGGTTCACTGTTTAGCCCGTTCTTCCAGACGCTCTCAGAGAATCCGAACACGGCACAGGTTGCAAAGATCTTCGCTTTGGTCGTGAATACGATCTTGCCGAACTTCTCCAACTACAACGTACAGAACCCGATCATCAACCCCAACCAGACGATCCAGAATGAAGGCGCTTATTACCTTCAAGTCACGATCTATGGCTTGTTCTACATTGGAATTCTGCTTGTAGGCGGCATTCTGATCTTCGACCGACGAGAGGTGTAAACGTAAATGAAAGGACCAAAAAAATCAGTCCTATACGGAATCCTCGGAGTCTGCTTTGTTGGACAGGGTCTTCTGATGCGCGGTTTGGGATACCAACCGTCTCAGAGCGACTATGATCCAGTTACGGTCGAGAACAAAAAGACAGGCGTCTTTAGAGTCGTCAAGAAGTTAAAGCCAGGCGTTGATAAGCCCGCATTCCAGGGCATCTACTCCTCTTGGAGTCGTGACTTCGCCCCGCGCAAGACGGTTGCGGCTGCTGGCCTTTCGCCTGATCAGCTCCTGTTCGCTCTTGCTGGCTTCCGCGAAATGATCGCTGGAATCCTGTGGGTTCGTGCAGACTCGTTCTTCGATACTGGCAACTACGACGCGATTCTTCCGATCATTCGACTCGTTACGATCTTGGACCCAAGCCAAATTGACGTCTATGCGACGGGAATGTGGCACATCGGTTACAACTTCACCGACGAAGAGCAGCGGTCGGACCGACGTTATATCCCGTCGGCACTCGCGCTCGGAAAGGAAGGTTGCCGACAAAACCCAGAAACCTACGAAATGTTCTTCGAGACTGGCTGGATGTGGTACCACAAGATCGACGACGACTATCCACAAGCGGTAAAGTGGTTTGAACAGGCTCAAACTAAGCCGGATATGATTCCTGCTCGAAAGAACCTGCTCGCCATGGCGTTCCAGCGGGATGGTCAGCCAGACGCTGCGCTCGATACCTATTCACGGCTGTTGAATAAGGCTGAATCTGAGTTCGATAAGGACCAAGCATTCGGTAATCGACAACTTCGTGACACTATCCAGAACAACATCGACACGACGCTTGTTCGAATGGTGCAACGAGGTTGGGTGGCAGAAAAAGAAGGGCGACCTCTGACTGGTTACGACACAGATCCAGCATTCGATGTCGGATTCAGTGCCAAAGCAACTATCATCGACTCTCGAGTTATCAAGTTCGAAGGAACTTGGAACGTTCTGCCAGTCGGAACTCGCGTTCGAGTCGTTCTTCGAGATAAGGATTACACCGTTAACCTTGACGGTAAGGATACCGATGTTGGCAAACCAGCAGGAATGAACTGGGATTATTCCAACGACGTTAATCTTGACCCGCCCCGAGATCGAACGTTCATGATGGACCAGCTATTCGTCCGTAACCGACGATTTAGCAGAAAGGTTGATCTTAGCAAGGACCCGACGATGTACCCCTTCACCGAGAAGGAATACTGGCTTGAGTTCTACTACAACCCGCGCAGCGCTCCGCCGCATATTCAAGACAAATTTGGATATAACGGCGAAGGCATGACCGACAAGAACTTCCTTCGCAACGATGTGCGACCCGGTCAGAAATTGCCAAACGGTAAGGAACTGCCACAAAAGGTTGTCTACGTTCGACTCCCGATCAGCCGAGACATGATTCTACGACGTGGAGAATGGCAGGACAAGGTGCCCGTCATTAAGACTCCGAACTATGTCGAGACTGCGAACAACTACGACAAGGATGAGACTCTGATCGACATTCCGTCACTCCGTTCTGGCGGTGGGGCCGAAAAGAAATAGGGTTAAGCCCTGGTAAATATGGAACGAAGACCCCTTTCTGCGGCGGCAGGAAGGGGTCTTTCCTTACAATCCGGCTTCTTGTTCCAACTCCAAGACCTTATTTAGTCTTCGGATGTGTCGCTCCTCGCCGGAAAACTCAGCCGCCAAGAAAGACTTGAGGATTTCTTTGGCGACTTCGACGCCCGTGACTCTGCCGCCAAGCACGAGGATGTTGACGTCGTCGTGCTCTACTCCCTGGTGGGCGGTGTAGGTTTCAAATGCCATCGCTGCCCTAGCTCCTTTCACTTTGTTCGCCGCGATACAGGCGCCAATTCCTGATCCGCACACCACGACGCCGCGATCAACCTCTCTATTTGACACACATCGTGCCACATTTATCGCAAAATCAGGGTAGTCGTCCAGAGGGTCAAAGGTGTGTGCGCCGAGATCAATAACCTCGTGTCCAAGCTTATCGAGTTCTTGGGAAACTACCTGTTTCAGTTCAAATCCGGCGTGGTCTGCGCCAATTGCTATTTTCATCGTCTTGTTGTGTCCTAACAGATAGTGTTGAACCTGCTCTGGTAACCTCATTTTGTCATGAGTTTTACGAAGCTTGATGAATTGTGTGTCAATACGATACGAGGCCTGTCACTAGACGGCGTCGAAGCCGCCAAAAGTGGTCATGCCGGGCTTCCTCTCGGAGCGGCACCAATGGCATATGTGCTTTGGACTCGCCACCTGAAGTTCAATCCCAAGAATCCTAAGTGGATTGACCGAGACCGCTTCATTTTGTCGGCTGGTCACGGTTCGATGTTGCAATACTCGCTGTTACATCTGACTGGTTTTGATCTTCCGCTCGACGAACTCAAGCGATTCCGGCAGCTTCACAGTAAGACCCCAGGACACCCAGAAAACCATGCAACTCCTGGCGTAGAGATGGCAACTGGCCCTCTCGGACAGGGTGTGGCGCATTCGGTAGGTTTTGCGATTGCTGAGCGATACTTAGCTGCGACCTACAATAAGCCTGGGCAAGAGATCGTCGATCACTACACTTACGCGATTTGCTCTGACGGTGACCTGATGGAAGGCATCAGTAGCGAGGCCGCTAGTTTGGCTGGTCACCTTCAACTCGGCAAGCTTATTTGGCTTTACGACGATAATGGAATCACCATCGACGGTTCAACCGCCATTGCTTTCACTGAAAATGTAGGAATGCGGTTCGAAGCCTTCGGGTGGCAGGTGCTGCGAATCGACGGCATGGATCTTACCGCTGTTGACGAAGCGCTCAACCAAGCTAAGGCAAACAAGACTCAGCCGACGTTGATCATGGCAAAGACGATCATTGGTTTCGGCTCGCCAAAACTAGCTGGAACAAATAAAGCTCATAGCAACCCGTTCGGTCCCGAAGAACTTTCTGCAACCAAGAAAGCGCTCGGTTTGGTGGATGAACCCTTTTACATTGCACCTGAGGCACTTGCCGAGTTCCGAAAAGCTGAGGCTAAGGGAGCAGAAGCTCAAGGCGCTTGGGAAGCAAAGTTTGCAGCTTACAAGTCCGCCTATACTGCTGATGCGACCGTCTTCGAAGCCGCCGCTAAGGGTGATTTGGGGCAGGACTGGCTCAAAGCATTGCCGGTGATCGACGCCAAGGTCGCTACTCGTAAAGCGGGTGAGACAGTGCTGAACGCGATCGCATCCAAACTTCCTACCGTCATCGGTGGAAGCGCTGATCTTGCCGAAAGCAACCTCACCACTCAGAAGGGTTTTGGTAGCTTCCAGCCAGCGACTCCTGGAGGTAAAAACATCGACTACGGCATTCGTGAGCACGCGATGGCTGCCGCTGTTAATGGAATCAACTTGCACGGAGCAACTCGAGGCTATGGCTCCTCGTTCATGGTCTTCTCGGACTACGCGAGACCATCGATTCGACTTGCGGCATTGATGGAGACTCCATCAATCTTCGTATTTACTCACGACAGTATCGGAGTTGGCGAAGACGGCCCAACCCATGAACCTGTAGAGCATCTCACCGCATTGCGCGCGATTCCGAATCTGAACGTCATTCGACCAGCGGACGGCAACGAAACGGCAGTCGCTTGGAAGATCGCGCTCGAAAGCGAAAAGACACCGACTTTCCTTGCTCTCAGTCGACAAGCATTGCCTCCCGTCACTCCGACGGACTTGCTCAACCATCCGGCAGAAAACGGTGGCTACATTCTTGCTGAAGCCGAGGGTGGAAAGCCCAAACTGATCCTAATTGGCACCGGCAGTGAAATTCAACACTGTCTCGAAGCGAAGAAAGTGCTAGAAGCCGAGGGCACACCGACTCGGGTAGTAAGTTTGCCAAGCTGGCTGTTGTTCGAAAAGCAGACGACCGCTTACAAAGCAGACGTGTTGCCGAAAGGAGTGCCAACGGTTTCAATCGAAGCTGGTTCGACCATGGCGTGGCCGAGGTACTCGGATGTTCAGATCGGTGTTGATACATTCGGTCTTTCTGCACCGGGAGATACCGTCATGAACGAGTTCGGCATAAATGCGAGCAACCTTATCAAGGTTGCCAAGGAATTGCTAGAGGCGCAAGCCTAAGACCACCCAAGGGGGGGATAATAAGACAATGAAGCTTTTCGTTGATACCGGAGACATTAATGAAGTCGCCCAGGCTGTTGACTGGGGAATTCTCGACGGCGTAACAACTAATCCGACCCTTATCGCGAAAAGCGGTAAAGGTTTCAAGGAGACCGTTCTTAAGATTTGCGAACTAGTTCCTGGCGGAGAAATCAGCGCTGAGGTCGTCGCAACCGATTACCCAACAATGCTGAAGGAAGCTTTGGAGATTGCTTCTTGGCATGAGCAGATCGTCGTTAAAGTTCCTCTCATCGAGCCAGGCATCAAACTCGTTTCCGAGCTGACCGAGCGCGGGATCAAAACTAATGTGACGCTGGTTTTCTCTGTCACCCAAGCTCTGATGGCAGCCAAAGCCGGAGCCACCTTCATTTCGAACTTCGTCGGTCGTGTTGATGACCTGGCCGCCGATGGAATGGATGCCGTTCGAGCCACGGTCGATATGGTAAACACCTACGGGTATGACAGCCAGGTTCTTGTTGCCTCAACTCGTGGTCCGTTGCACGTAACCCAGGCTGTCGAAGCTGGTGCTCATATCTGCACGATGCCGTTCAAGGTCATGCAAGCTATGTTCAAGCACCCGCTCACCGATGCTGGGCTCGAGCGATTCCTTGATGACTGGAAGAAAGCTGGTCTGAGCATTTTCTAAAGCGCGACTTTGAAAGGCCCAAACTCGTAAGGTGTTTGGGCCTATTTGTGTTTTTATCATCAGGCTTAACTTACAGACCCATAATGGATTGTGAAGCCGGTACGGGTTCTTGCCGTTTTTTTGGTCTTGCTCTGTGGCGCACTTGGTCGCGCCGCGAAGTTTGAGACGAAGTCTTTTCAAACCGCTGTCGCCCTTCAATCAGACGGAACCGCAATCTTTGTCGAGACTATCGAGGTCAGGTTTCTCGAACCTCAACACGGCATAGTTCGTAAAATCCCTATTTCCACAAAGGGTAATGGTGGGGTGCTTCGACAGGTTGCCATAGATGACATATCCGCAGAATGCTCCAGCGACCCTTCTTCCGGCTCTAACTATCCCGTTCATGTTTCCCGTGATGGCGACCTAAATATAAAAATCGGTCGAGGTGACTCTCTGGTCTCGGGGGCGGTTACTTACCGAATCCATTACACCGTCAGAGGTGCAATCACCGATATTTCGGACTCGTCGGTGGGGGCACATACAGAGTTTTATTGGAACGTTATTCCCGCCCATTGGGCGACTTCCATTGAGTCGGCGACTATTGCCGTAGCTTTTCCACCGACCCCCGATGCACTCAAGGCAAAGTTGTTTGTTGGCCTCCCAAACTCGAAGGATGCTCTTACGGTGGACACCCAAGCAAAGGTCGCTCGGAACGAGAATGCGGAGATTTCTTTTAATCCAGATGGCAAGTTCTTCGGATCGACACGTCCTCTGAGATTAGGAGAAGGGGCGACTCTTGTTTTAGCATTTCCAACGGGATTGATCCAGGCAAATCCGGTCTACGTAAATCAAGATTCTGGGACAAGACCGGAACTGGTGATAGGGAAGAATTCAGCCGCGATTGCAAGCGGAATTGTCTTTGTCATGGCCGGACTCGGATTGTTTTTTATGCGAAAGCGAATGCCCTGGAACCGGCCAGCGATTCCTGTGAGTTTCGAGCCACCGAAAGATTTTGGAGTGATCGAAAGTGGTGCTCTTCTCGACGGCAAGATCACATCACGCACTGTCTTGGGTTCAGTTATATCGCTAGCGCAAAACAAACGATTGCTTCTCGCAATGGATCCCGAGAGCCGTGAATTGGCGATAACATTTCCCGAATATTTGGCGAAACAACATTCCCGTTATCCTATTTCCGAATGCGACAAGGAACTACTCACTGAGCTAACTGAACACGGGCCGGTGTTCAATCCATCCGTCGAAGGGCGTCAGTTTGGAACTGCGCTATATTCAGTTCAGACTCGATCTTTACAAAAGCTCAAGAATGGAGGATTCCTGACTTCGACACTGATGGCGCCGGGTTGCATGAAGTTGCTGTTTGCCTTAATTGCTGGCATCATCTGCTTCGTCAAAATCGCGGAATGGACCGACGTTGTAATTGGCGCGGGAGCCTTGTTTGGTTTCTTTGTTGTCGGGTTGATCTCTCTTTTTTGCGATTCGTACACCGAAAAAGGAAGATTGGCTCGGGCTCAGTTATTGGGGTTGAAGGAGTTCATTACTCGTTCGTATCAGCGAGAACTCAACTATTTTGCGAAGACGGATTTCAATCAAGCCCTCTATGACCGCCTTTTGCCCTATGCGGTGATGTTTAACGCGGTCAAAGAGTGGAGTCAAGCCTTTGAGGGGATCGAGCTTAATGATCCAGATTGGTTCGTTGGCTATGACTCCGGCTCTTTGTGGTACTGGCAGCTAGACAGCATGATGAACACGTACGACAGCTCCTTTACACCTAATATGCCGACCAGGAGTTCATCAAGTTATGATTCAGGATCTGATTGGTCTTCCGGAGGCTCTGGGTTTGATTCCGGCGGCGGTTCAGATTCTGGCGGCGGTGGCGGCGGCGGGGATAGCTGGTGAGTGGTGTTTGCGGACTGAAACGATTACCTCGACGGTGACATCGTCGAAATCGACGAGTTCGCATTCATTCGCGGCGGATCGAGCAAGGTGCTCTGCAACGGCTGAAATATACCAAGGCGAGTTTTGCAGGGCAGCGTCAACCTTTGCGAATTCAATCGTGGTCGCGCGAGTACAAGATCGAGTCTCGGTGGAATTCATCTTCATCTCAAACATGCTTAGTTCGTAGCACGATAGATGCCATTTCTATCACGATGCGCTAATCTCTGGCAATGATACGGTTTGTCGAAGCCGACAACATGGCCGAGGTGGCCTCAAGCATTCTTAGTGTTTCGATGACACGTGAAGCCATAAGTCCTGCTCGCATAGAAAAGCAGATATTGCTCGATCCCAATTTTGATGCCGGGGGATCGATCTTAGCCTACGAAGACGATCAACCGATTGGTTATGCGCTTTCAGTCCTAAGGAAAGTGCCGACTGAAGGCGAGATCAACGACCCAGAGAAGGGATATCTGTGGCTCCTCGGCGTTATTCCATCGGCGCGAATGAAGGGCGTTGGGACGGAACTTTTGAATCGGGTTGAAGGCTATGTTCGAGAAGCTGGACGAAAAGTGATGCTGGCCAGCTGCTATTCACCGGGATATTTTCAACCTGGAATTGATGTTGAAGCTTACTCTGGCGGGCTGGAATTCCTAAAGAATAGAGGCTACGCAGAGGTCTACCGTCCACTAGCGATGGAAGCAAGCCTTTGGGATCATGAAGTGCCCGAATGGGTTGATCAGGCAAAACTTAAACTGGAGCAGAACGGGGTCCGATTTTCACGGAATGGTCGAGAACTCATATCAGACTTGCTCCGTTTCTCGAAGAAGGAGTTTGGGGTCGATTGGGCGCGATTTGTCCGTGAATCGCTACTCCGCCAGATCGATGGTGATCAAAAAACGGGACTATCTATCGCGGTCGAAAACGGTGAAGTGATAGGGTTTGGGCATTTTGATTCCGAACGCTTCGGGCCCATCGGAATTGCGGCGTCTGAGCGTGGCCGGTGCCTCGGTCAAATCCTGATGTGGGATATCTTGGCCCAGCAGCGAGAGCGGGGATTTCGATCTTCTTGGTTCTTGTGGTCTGATGACAAGACCGCACACAAGCTTTACGCCCATGCTGGATTCAAAATAGTCCGGCGGTTCGCTTTGCTCAAGAAGGAGTTAAGCTGATGGTTGATGTTTTGGCGATCGGGGCCCACATGGGGGACGAAGTTGCTTGGGGAATGACGCTGGCTGCGCATAAGCGGTTGGGGCTATCGATTGGCATGTTGCATCTGACCCCAGGAGAAAAGGGACATAAGAGTCTGGCTCCAGAGGAATATGCCGCTCAGAAACGTATAGAAGCTGCCGAATGTGCGGCTGTACTCGGGGCTGAACTCTGGCAGTTGGATTACAAAGATGGTGAACTTCCGACGACAGATGCGGTGAAACATCAAGTTGCGGCGGTCCTCCGAGAGGCGCGACCTAAAACGATCATCACTCATTGGCGTGGAAGCATGCATAAAGATCACACGGCAACGCATGAGCTGATTCCAGATTCCCGGTTTTACGCTGGCATACGTGCATTCTCTCAGGAAGCGGAGCCCCACTGGGTTCCATCGGTCTATTACGCCGAGAACTGGGAGGATTTGTCTGGTTTTGTTCCGGAAGTCTTTATGCGCCTCACACAAGAAGATATGGACCTGTGGGAGCGAGCCATGCGATGTTATGCGCTCTTTCGCGGGGAGGTTGCAACATTTCCCTATCTTGAATATTACAAGGCACAATGTCGGGCTCGGGGTTGCACCTCGATGTCCGGGCTCGCGTCTGCATTCGCGGTGCCAGAAGACCAACGGAAAAAGGTGCTGAACTCCTTGGTCTAGGAGTTCAGCACCCTTGATATTATTCAAAAAGTGCCTGAACCCACGAAGCGTCCAGGCATGCAGATTTTATTGTGGAGTGGCGGTGGCGCTGTTCCCCGAGCTTGGAGCCCCGCCTCCCGCCGCGACACCTGGTCTAGGACCTGTCGGTTTCGCGGTGGCGTCGATCTGTTTGGCAGGATCAGATCCAGAAGGAGCTGAATCACCGCCTGAACACCCGACCATGACGATTGCTGTTACCAGCACCAATCCCAATTTCAATTTTAGGTTCATTCTGTTGATTAATATCCTGAAGGCCACATGCTCTTGATGACGACGGAACCGTCGGCGAGGGTGGTTGTTGCCATGAGCCCACCACGGTAGTCTTTGGCCACAGCGTGTCCGTCAGATGCTGCATATGTTGTCATACCGTTGGTGATGCCTTGGTTAACGAATCCGTCGCAGAGATTCGATGGTGAACATGCACCGTCTGGAGACTGCGGCTTTGGATTCTTTCGCGCCGAAGGACATGCCATCGAACCTGCAGTTCCGTTTGCGTTGTACGTTGCTGGCGACCATGTAACGATGTAAGTACAAGGGTTGCTGATGGACGTGCTGACGTTGCTAAAAAGATCCCAGTGTGCGCCTTCACCGAGTAGGAAGGCATCTGCCGGATTACCTACCGAGGTGGTGGTCAGCGAGGAGGTGTTAACGGTGCCGCCATACCAAGGGCAGTTTGCACCTTCACATCCGTTACCGAACAGACCATCATACTTACAAGCTTGGCTACCGCAGACACGTCGCGCGAAAGAACCGACCGAGGTGGTTGCTTGATAGTTTGTAAATCCGACATTCGCTGCGCGACCCATTGAGCCGTAAAGCTGTGATTGTTTCCAAGCCGCCATGGCTGCATCCGTTGGCATGGATGGGCCTAGAGGGTGCTGGAAAATGCCCCAACTCTTGATGTACGGTTGAGTGGCTATTTGCCAAGGCATGAGCCCGAATAATGCTGTTGTTGCTGGATCATAGCGCTGTACCAGCGGGAAGGCATCGTCAGAGTCGCTTGTATAGAGAATGACTCCAAGAGCAAGGTTCTTAACATTGCTCAGGTTGGCAGTTTGCTTAGCTGCAGCTTTGGCTTGAGCAAAGACTGGGAAAAGAATCGCTGCAAGGATCGCGATGATGGCAATAACTACAAGTAGCTCGATCAGTGTAAAAGCGTGGCGTTTCAAATGAATGACTCCTTCTGCAATGGCAGATGATTTGTAATGCACTTGCGATTTCCGTGTCTGAAAACCTCAATTGCGCTACATATTAACAGTTAATCTGTTAAATGCAAACAAAATAATTATTTGGGAACTATTTTTAAGAATTGTAAAGTTGCGATCTGGAGAGCAACTTGTTCTCGCTTAGTAAGACTAACGATATTTCAACAAGAAGGTCAATTCACCTTTCAGTGTTTGCCATTAACGCGCCTCGCGATTTGAAGATTGTTCGCTTGTTGCTCCAGTTATCGTTGCCCGAGTAGTATCCAGTTGCGCTTTGGGATAGCTTGCAGCACGCTTCTGCAGTTTGAATATTGAGGATAATTCCTTAGAAATGGGCCAACTTCGAGGGTGCTATCGTTCGTAAAACCCATCTTCCCCCAAAATTGAAGTGACTTGATCAAGGAGCTGTCTGTGACTTTTGCGTTCATGACGCCCCATAGGTCCGTATCTGACCTCCCGCAGATTGTTCTCAGTGAAATTCCTGCATCAGGATTGGTTGCGTCAACACTATCAGAGAGGATACGTTTCGCTGTATTGATGTCGATGCTTCCTTTTCCTGCATTGAGAAGTTCGGAAAGCCTTAATCTTCTGCATTCTGGGCCGCTTGTGCTGGGAGACGAATCATACGCTCCGGCAACTTCGGTATCGATGAGCGATGAGCCTTGGGCAAAATTCGAACCCACGAAAAAGCCGTCTGCTGTCTTTTCGAATGTCACATTGTTAAGACCTAGTTCTAGTCGAGCGATCTCTTTCTTGTGAATATCAGCCATTAACCAAGTGTTGGCGTATCCACCCGAGTTTTGTTCTTTCAGAATTTTGGCCATCGAATCTGTCGAATCTCCGTACTGGATTGCCCTTCGCATTCGGGCAAACTCGGCAATTCCCTTTGGGTTGTAGGTCTTTAATGGCGGAAGCGTAGTCTCGCACAGCGCCAAACCCGCATCACTGATTGCAAAATCAGTGCCGCTGTGGACAAACCCGCAGAGGGCATCCATTACAATTCGATGCCCGTTTGTCGGCTTGATATCGAGGACTAAGTTGAAGCGACTGCCGACTATGTAATCCCACCAAAGACTTTGGGCGACGACGATACCGCCGTCTTCGGTGTAGCTCCCGCACGCGACGAACGCGCTGCATGACTCCCGGGCCTCAGAAGCTTCTCCTTTCGTCCAAGGGAGGTAGTTTTCAGATATCTCGATGAAATCATTAAAAGCGAGAACATCCCAGCGGTCAAAGTGAACGCCAACTTCGTTAAGGCCCTCCACTTGACCGTCTATTTCCGACTTTAACTCAATCGGCAAATTATCCCAGTGAAGCCTCTTTGCTGTTTCTCTGTAGAACTCCCAGTCCTTCTTTGTGGTTTGCTTGAGAGCCCATTTTACGCATTTATGAGCATCAGCAATTTCTGTGGAAAGAAGCTTGCCGTAGTGATAGCCGATATCTCTGGGGCTTCCGGATACGTGAAGCACAATCCAGCCCTCTTTTCGTTCAATTGATGCAGAGGTTTGGGCTGATGGTAACGCACACAAGGCAACCAAAGAGACAAAAAGCATCACGCACCTGCGTTTCGCTTTTCGTTGACCTTCTCTTGGCTTTTCGCGGCTCTTTCCCAAAGGTCAACGGTTCGCGCATCTCGTCGACGTTGCTGCACCGCTTCGTCGGTTTTGACTGCCAAGAGTTCGTATGTATCAACCCCAGGCTGGTTCTTTTCGACGTAGTCAAACGCGCCACGTCGCATACACTCGACCGCGTTAGCCACGTTTCCATAGGCAGTCATAACGATCACTTCTGCGAAGAGATCTCTCGAGAAAGCAGCGTGAAGAATTTTTAGCCCAGCGTTGGGATCATCCATGCTCATATCCGTGATGATCACGTCGAATGGTTGTTCCTCTGCTTCAATCTTCTGAATACCTTCGGCAGCGCTGCTTGCCGTCGAAACGGAATTTCCAGCTCGCGCGAGGCGTCTTCGGACGGCACTAAGAACACTCTCTTCGTCGTCTATCACTAATATGCGGGCCATGACACACGGAGTATACAGGCACGCGGGTACCGTGAATAGTGTGATGTTCTGAAACTGATGAACTCACTTGCGAAATAGTGTCTGAAAGCCGAATTGATCATTTGAAAACGCTCCGAGTAGCCAACTACGACGTTGCATTTGCCACCGCATTTGGAACGCTAGTCGCTGGCCCATTTTTGGTCGGTTTTGTTCAGAGCCTGAATGGTTCAGCGCTCGAGCTCAATATCTTGTCCGCTGTTCCTAGTCTTTTGGGAATCCTTCAATTACCAGGGGCAATTTGGGGGCGCGGTTTCAAGAGCTACAAAAAGTTCGTGATGCCTAGCGCGATTACTTGGCGCGCGTTCTATATTCCGTTCGCATTTCTACCACTGCTACCCTGGCCGAATGAATTCAGGCTTGCGGTTATTTTCCTAAGCGTCATATTGGCTTCGATTGGAGCCATGCTTACAGGCTCGATCTATAACGACTGGCTTGCAGAAATGGTGCCAGCCGACAGCCGTGGCTACTATTTCAGCCGCAGAAGCGCTATTGCAACGATCACTGGTGCCTTTATCGGCATCGTTGGGGCGTTCATTTTAGATGCGTTCAAGAAAGCAAATCTAGAGGCAAAAGGTTTCAGCGTTGTCTTTAGCATCGGAGTCGTTTGCGCGGCGATATCGCTTTCGTTCTTTGTTCGAATGCGAGATGTCGAACGCAAAAACCCGATCAAGCAAGGGCTAAAAGAGGGAATTGCTAACCTTGCCAACCCCTTTAGAGATCGTGAATATCGTCAAGTGTTGGTTTTCCTTGGCGTTACGATGTTCGCCCAAACCTTCGCGGGGAACCTGTTCGCCGCGTTCGGATTGAAAACCCTTAACCTTGATTACAAGATTATCCAGGGTGCGGGATTCATGCACGCACTTGGCACTGTCGTGTTCTTTAGGCTTTGGGGCTTCGTGAGCGACAAATACGGAAACAAGCCTGTGTTAGCGCTGACATCAATCATGTTGTCGCTGAATCCAATTCCGTGGATGCTGTGCAAACCTGGCAATCACACACTCGATTCCATTATTTTGCTGAGCAGTCACCCATTGATGGCGCTTGGCTGGAGTGGTTGGAGTTTGTGCCAGTTCAATATTATGTTGGCTACCGCCAAGCCCGCTGAAAGAGCTTCCTATATGGGCGCTGGAATGGCGCTATCTGCACTCGTTGGCGGCGTCTCGCCCATCACAGGAGCGCTCGTTTTTGATCAATTGCGAGGCGGATTCAGCGAAGAGGTCGCCTACAAGACTGTTTTTGGGTTGAGCGTCGTCCTTCGTCTGATCGCTGCGGTCTATGTTTTGCCGATCAAAGAAGCGGGCTCAAGACCGATCAAAGATGCGTTTAACGATCTGCGAAACGTAAGCCCCAAAGGGATGAAAGCGATGCGGACCCTTGCTCAAAGTACCGATACCACCGAAATTGAGAATGCCATCGACGCGGTCGGTAATAAACGAGTGAATCTCGCTTCAGACGCGATCATCAAAGCGCTTCATGATCCACAACCTCGAGTTCGTCGAAGAGCTGCTGACGCACTAGCCAAGCTTGATGACCCACGTGCCATCGGTGAGCTGATTCATCAGATCGATGAACATCCTGATCTGATTGAAGAAGAGACTGTTCGGGCATTAGGGCGAATTGGTGATGCGAGGGCCATTCCGGCTCTCCAAAAGAGCCTAGAAAGTCCAAGATCGATCATCAGACGTGCTTCGGCTCACGCTTTGGGCCGCATCCTTTCTGCCGAAGGGGTCTCCAATCCCAAAGCGACTCAATCACTGATTTGGTATGCCGGAGATCCTCACGATCCCGACCTTCGCCGCGCCGCATTGCAGGCCCTGAGAGATTCGCGAATAACCGAAGCTGAGCCGACGATTATCCAATGCTTGATGGATTCATCTCCGAGTGTTAGGATTGCGGCTGCGGAAGCGGTTGCCGAAATGCGTCTTCGCGCCGCTAGACCCACTCTTCTTCAAGCGCTTCAAACGTACAGTGATGAGGCTTCGGCTGAAGTTGCTTATGCGCTTGGCTCAGTTGGAGTGAAGGAAGATGTGAAACCGATCCTTGCCGAAGCGCAAAAGTCCGTTTCTATCATCACGCGTCGCCGTTGCTTACTCGGGGTAGCACGCCTTCTTGACGTCGAAGCGGAATCCTATCGGCTGATGTTACTGGAAGGGATGGCACGGGACCAAGCGTTGATGCATCTGGCTTCGGGCAAGAGTAAATCTACTTTCACCCTAGCTTTGAATTTATTTGCCTCGAATAATGAGTCTGGCGCACTCGTTAAACTGCAAGAGGTAAGTCAAGACAAAGTGCTTGCAGTCCTTTCAAGCGCTCCAGTTCAAGAGTCGTTCTTGATTGCGTATTCGTACGCAGTCAAGCTTGTCAGTTAGCTCACTTGATCGACGATACTAATCAGCTCAATTGCTGCTTGAGCCGCTTCTCTGCCCTTGTTGCCAAACTTCATTCCTGATCGATCAATTGCTTGATCTTGAGTATCTGGTGTTAATACACCCCAGGCAATTGGAGTCTTGTATTCAACCTGTAGGCTCATCAGCGCCCCGCCGACGTCTCCGCCGAGCAACTTGGCATGTGGGGTTTGGCCCTGAAGAATGCAACCCAATGCAAGAACGGCATCCGGCTTGTTTGGCCCGGCAAGAAGACTCTTGACCGCAACCGGCATCTCCCACGTTCCAGGAACGTGTATGACAATGACTTCAGGATTTCCGAAGCGCGCCAATTCATCCAATGCTCCAGCTAATAGCTCTTTGGTGACTAGTTCGTTCCAACGACTCACCACGATTGCGACCTTTTTGCCAGACGCATCCATCTTGCCTCGTATCTCCTTCACAGCTTGCATTATGACCCTTTCGCTGCCTCAAGGACGTCGGACTCAAACGCCTTGGCCTTCGCTGAGTCATAGCCCATCCACAATTTGAGAATCTTGCCCTTGCCATCGACCAACCAAAACATGGGAGTCGCTGGCGCTTTGAGGGACTTAATCTTTGAGCCCGATGGGTCTGTGTAGGCTCCGTCCACCTTTCCCTGTCCGTCCGAAAGGTAAATGACGGGCAAACTTGAACTTAATGTGTGTAACGAGGACCTACTGCGTTTACTTGGATCGGTGGCAGATAGCAAAGCGATGATTCCAACCTTTCCGCGAAGGACTGTTCCAAGATTAACCTTTTTCTTTGATTGAGGAGCTATCCAATCGTTCAAAGGAAACTGTTCGTCCTTTTGAAGCGGCTCGGTCATGTCTGGAAGGCTATATGGCATGTAACCCAGCGGCAATGGAGTGGCAAAACTTTGAAGGCTAAGGCCGCTCAAGGATTTATAACTTGTGAAGTTGAACACGCTGGTGATGTCAGTTCCCATCGCTATCACATGTGAGCTATATCTGGTCAGCGATCCGTCGGAGGCGACGGTGGCGTCTACGTAGACTTCTCCCTCCTTTGTAATAGCATGCCCCTTGATCTTGTACGAATTGCCTTGCTTCTCGAATTGAGGAGATGGGATAGCTTTATTTAGGTTTGGTCCCACGCTAAACATCGGCAGGAAGTGACTCACTTGAGGGAGTATCCGTGAATCAACTATCCCAAATGGGTATCTAGGGCGGACATCGTACAATTGTTGTGAGTGTTCAATCTCGGTGTACGAATCTTCGGTCGAGCTGTAGAGATAGCTATAAGGTCCAACCTTTGCACTGATCTTGAGCCGGCGAGGATACTGCACGAGCATCGCGATTTTTGCGGTGGGAGCATTCCCGTACTTTGCGGTTACATCAACCGAGTAGGAAGGATGAGATTTGTGCCAAGCCTCATTCAATGAAATAGGATCGGTGGCAAACGCAACGACGGCAACCAAGTTGAGAAGCATGACTCTACTAGGCATTATGCCAGTCTCGCACGATTCCTTTCTAATAACCGTGACTTTACGAGTAAAGTCGTTGGCTTTTCTCGACGATATTCGATGTGGAGGTTGTAGTGAGCGAAACCAAATTCGTTGTTTTCAAGCTAGGGAAGGAAAGGTACGGGCTACCCATTGAATCTGTAGAAAGGATTCTGCCCAATCAGGACGTAACGCGATTGCCGCGTTCACCTAAGGTGTTACTCGGAGTATTCGATTTACGTGGAACGACCGTTCCTGCGCTCGATGCGTGGCAACGATTCGGAATGACACAGGATGATGAGAGTCATAACTTTGTAGTTGTGATCACGCCCGAGGGGCGATGCGCTCTCAGTGTCGATCGTGTCGACGGAATCATCTCACTCAACGAAGACCAGATTGAACCTCCTGGAACTTTGTCGGCTAATGAAGCTGATCCGTTCCTATCTGGCATCGGCAGACAAGAGGATCGATTAACGGTTCTCATCGACCCTGAAAAAGTAGTTCCGAAGGAGCTTCGGAAGAAAGTTGCTGCCGTAGCGGCGGCATAAAGTTACTCGGGAAAAACTGCGTGCAGAAAGCGACCCCTCAGGTAAGGGTCGCTTTCATGGTTTTATTTGTCGCTAACCCGCGAGTGTTTCGGCATTCCATATTCCAGGAGGGCGTGCCGCCAACCGCGTGTCGATACCGAGCATCCGCCTGCTTTGATCGCAAACAAGAATCTCTCTAGAATGAGTGAGCCGATGTGAAGGGTTTTCTCTCGGCCCTTTTCCATTCCGGTGATCGCTCCTCGTTCAGAATCGGTCATCGGCATCATGTAGCCAACAGCTCTGCTGATCTCACCGAACTCGAGCCACTGGCCGTGAACTTTGGCTGGGTCCCATTCCACCATCTTCTCTCGAATAGTGATCAAATTTGTTCCGGTCGCACCGAGCACGATGGTATGTCCTGCATTGTCCAGATAATAGGTTTCGCCGAGGATCTGATCGATTTGAGAAGATGCAGTCAACACTTCCTCGGGTCCGTTCGCTTCGTCAGATAGCGTGCTTCCACGCAAGGCCAATGTCCCAATCGCGTAGCTTTTTCTGTACCGGGTTACCCATCCTTGTGAGCGATCTGCGGTGACTAGCTCCGTGCTCTGACCACCTACATCCACAATCGACAAACGCGGGTGTTTGTCAAAGATAGGGTCATTTGCTACCGCCTGGAACCCAAGATCGGCTTCGTCATCCCCGCTGAGTACAAAAACTGGGGTTCGTTGCTGTACCGCTCGATGAAGGAACTCATGGGTATTTTTTGCGATTCGTGCCGCCATTGTGGCCGCAGCAACAGTTTCGTCAACCCCTAACTCCTCCGCTTTGGCGTAAGCACGCCTCAGTGCGTCGAGTGTATAACTCATTCCTTCCTCGCTGAGTAACCCCGTTTCCTTGGTTCCGACGCCGAGCGATGACACCTCGGAACTTTCGTAAACAGGTTGCCAAATGTCGTCGATCCGTTCCTCGACAACGAGGAGGACACTGTTGGAGCCAACATCGATGACTGCTTTCCGCATTATTGGAGCGTACCCGTGGTAGTTACGAGGTGGCAAACGACCGTTGTCGAAGATGGCCAACGACAATCGCTATATCAGTGGGTCGCACACCCGGAATTCGAGAAGCCTGGCCAATGGTTGTTGGACGGACCTTGTCAAGTTTTTCCCGACTCTCATGGCTAAGCCCTCCGATTCCAACATAGTCAAATCCAGCTGGAATGCGAAGTTCGTCTAGCTTCTTGGCTCGCTCGATTAGTCGTCGTTCGCGCTGAATGTATCCGTCATAGGCGGCAGCAAGTTCGATCTGCTCTCGAACCGCAAAATCGTCCGAGAGGCTTAGACTCTTGCCGCACTTAGCGGCGATCTCTTCGACTCGGTTCAGATTGAGTTCTGGACGAGTGAGAAGGTTAAAGTAGGATATTCGGTCTGACACCACCGCTTCACCCAGTTCTCGTAAGGTCGGGTTGTCGATGCTCGAAATGGTTGTGGACTCGAGTTGTTCGAGTCCATTTTGAATCGCATCCTGTTTGTCACAAAATGCAGACCAGCGCTCGGCGCTACATAACCCAAGTTCGTTTGAAACAGGTGTTAACCTTGCGTCAGCATTGTCATGCCTTAGAACGAGGCGATGCTCAGCGCGGGCGGTCAGCATTCGGTAGGGGTCTTCAACGCCTTTCGTCACTAGATCGTCAATCATCACGCCGATGAAAGAATTGCTTCGAGGGAATTCCGTGGGTTCTTCGTCTCGACTGAAAAGCGCGGCGTTAATGCCTGCCACAATGCCTTGCCCCGCAGCCTCTTCATATCCGCTGGTTCCGTTGAGTTGCCCCGCTAGAAACAGGCCGTCAAGTTGCTTTGATTGTAGCGATGGGTATAGCTGCAAAGGGTCAGCCATATCGTATTCCACGGCGTATCCAGGGCGAATCATTTCGACGTTTGCCAGTCCGGGAATGGTCTTCAGAAACTGCATCTGAATCTCTGCAGGCAAGCTTGTCGAGGTTCCCTGAACGTAAATCGAGTCGCTCGTCCAAGTTTCTTGTTCAAACCAGATTGGGTGCGAATCTTTCGTTGCGAAGCGGACAATTTTATCTTCGATGCTGGGGCAATATCGGGGTCCAACACCCTCAATCTGGCCACTAAACATCGCACTTTGATGGATGTTTGCAGCGATGATTTCGTGAGTTTCAGAGTTCGTCTTCGACTGCCAACACGGAAGCAGTTCATGTGCCGGATGAGTACGTGTATTGATAAAACTAATCGGTCCTGCGTCTGCTTCGCTTTCCATCGGATCAGTTGCCGAAAAGTCGATGCTTGATTTTCTGATTCGCGGTGTGGTGCCTGTTTTGAACCTTCGAAGCCTGATGCCGAGCGAAGATAGGCTTGCGGAGAGACCGACCGCTGCTTCATCTCCATGTCGCGCAGCGACAGTTTTATTCTTCCCCTCATGGCAAAGTCCGTTCAAAAAGGTGCCGGTTGTCAAAACGACAGCGCGACTTTTTACGACCGACCCGTCGGCTAGAATGACCCCCGCTAACTGGCCGGATTCGATGTGTAAGCATTCAACAGCGGCCTCGATTAGAGTCAAGTTAGGCTGATCCGACATCACCTGCCGCATCAATTTCGGATAGAGATCTTTGCAAACATGGGTGCGGATTGTTTGCACGGCGGGGCCTTTGCCCGTCCCGACTCGTCGAATGTGAGTTAACGCGCGGTCGGTAGTCAGCCCCATTTGGCCGCCCAGAGCATCGACTTCGCGCGCCATATGTCCCTTTGCCGGACCACCGATTGAGCAGTTGCAGGGCAGATGCCCAATTCGATCAAGACGCATCGTGATGCAGGCAGTTTGCCGACCCATTCGGGCACTGGCGAGCGCAGCCTCAATTCCGGCATGACCGGCACCAACCACAATGACTTCAAAGCTCTCCAAGTCTATGATTTTACCGGTGCCCAATAAATCGCGCCCCAGTTGGAGGTTACGGCGGTGCTGATCAGACCGTTTTCGGCTTTTACAACCGCACCAGACAGCAGGTTTGTCCAGGGGCCATCAAATGGAACTTCAAAATGGACTCGCTGAAGCTGATCGCCAAAGTTAAGCGCGATGTAAAGCTTCTCGTGCTCGTTCCATCGGTGAAAAATCACTAGGTTCTTGTCGCGGTGAATGCCAAAGCCACTTTCGTTTGGCAGTGTCCAACTGTCCTCCCACTGGCTTGGATAGAAGTTTGAAGTTCTTAGGGCAGGGTGCTCATGACGAATCTTGATCAGCTTCCTGAAGAGGTCGTTGACCTTTAATCCCTCATCGGATTGAAGCCATTTCCAGTCGAGCGGTCTTGGAATAACTCGACCAGGTCCATCCTCTGGCATATCGTTATCTGCGCCGAACTCTTGTCCGTTGAATAGAAGCGGGGCTCCGGCACTAGTGAACAGCGCAATCAGGTACGGCTGCATTCGGAACCAATCTTCCCGACCTCCTGCAATGCAGGCAAAACGCTTATGGTCATGGTTTTCGACGTACGTGATCGGGCATCCGCTCGCAAAATCGCTGCCCGAGTTCAGCATTCTCATGATAGGAGCTTCGATCTGGCTGTCTCGAAGGTAGCCGCCGGAAAGGCTGCGGAATGGATCAAGCCAACAGGCAGTAGCATGGACGCGATTTACGACGTCTATCGCGCCGTAATCCCACGAGTGCTCTAGGATCAAAGGGAAGTTGGTCTCTCCTTTTGTTTCTAGATGAGCCTGAACGGCCTGGATAATTTCAGGGAGCCCGTCATGAGGGTCGTTTGGATCATACAGCCCGAGTGTGTTATCAAAACGTAAACCGTCGATCCCAAACTCATCAATCCAATAGATAAGGGCATCACGGATGTATTCAAACGTGCATTGGTTGTCGTAATCGAGGTCTCGATAAAAAGCCGCTTGAGCAAATTGGCCCACATACGGGCTCTCGCTTGGTTCTTCGTAAAGCCAGTAGTAAGGGAATCCGCGAGACGGGTCGGCGGCATCGGCATGGTTCAGAACGACGTCAAGGATGACCTGAATATCAAGCTCATGGCATGCTTTGATGAGTTCCTTGAGGTGGGATAGCTTTTTTGATTCATCACGCGGATCATCGGTATATCGGTGAGCCACCGAGAAGTATTGAATTGGATCGTAGCCCCAACTGTAGCCGTTGATTCCATCCACGTCTGACCGCATGTTGGTCATCCATGGCATGAACTCTATAGCGTTAATGCCGAGATCCTTTAAGTCTTGTAATCGGTGCTGAATTCTGGCGACAGGACACTCGTTAGGGAAATCGAGATTCGCTGTAAAGTCATCGATCATCAACTCGTAGATGACAAGATCGCGTAACGGACGACGTTTGTGTTTGTAGCTCGGTACCTGATACGAGTGGCCACCAATTAGAAAGGCAGAGTTCTGATTTTGCGTGCCCCCATATCGAGCGCAAGGATCGCCGATGAGTCGCCGCTCGGTGTTCTGAAAAGTAACCAGATACTTGTATTCGTAGAATCCGGGTTCGAGATGCCTCGTCGTTGCCTCGTAGACGGTGCCTTTTCGCTTGTTGTCCGCAGGGTCCACAAATCCAGAACCGGTAAGTGCTAGTGGATTGTTGAAATCCCAGCCTTGAAATGTTCCGACCACTCCGACCGAAGCAATTTTGTGCTCGCCTCCTCTTATGTATTGCTCTGGACACTGAGCATTGTCTGGCAGAAACAGCCGAAACGTTGCTCGATGATGGGTGTTATCGACTTGAACTCCAAACTGCTCGTACATGGTAGCAATTGCCTCTCTTACATAAACTATAGTGTCTAAATGCGTTTTCTGATCGCCGCTACCACATTGTTCTGCGGTTTAGTCATGTCCTACGGACAGACCATCTGTATAGATCCCGGGCATCCATCTGAAAACGGTGGCACGACGGGAAAGAAGATCACTGAGACCCGAGCAAATTGGGAAGTCGCCGTTCGGTTGAGAGACATTCTCAAATCAAAAGGTGTAAAGGTCGTTATGACCAAACAGTCAGAAAAGGAGAAGGTGGTCAATAAGCGACGAGCAGAAATCGCAAATGAATGTAAAGCAGACCTCATGATCCGTCTCCACTGCGACGCAAACGATGGGAGAGGTTTTGCCGTTTATTACCCAACGGTCAAGGGGACCTCACAAGGCGTGACGGGTCCCAAAGACGAGGTTCTCAAATCGACCGAGCCAATAGCCAAGTCCTTTTATGAGTCGCTCGTTAACGCTCTCAACGGCACCATGAAGGCAAACGGCTTGATGAGCGACCTGAAGACTGCGGTTGGAAGTAAGCAAGGTGCCTTGACCGGTTCCATCTTTTCTGAAGTACCCGTCGTTCTCGTCGAAATGGTCAATCTGAAAGACGCTGAAGATGAAGCCTTTATTCGTAGCAAGAAAGGTCAGCAAACCATCGCCGAGGCAATGGCAAAGGCTTGTTTGGATGCCTTGAAGAAACAGAACTGATGCCAGTTTACGAGTATCGTTGCGAAGATTGTGGGAAGAAATTCTCGGCTCTGGTGGGCATGACCGCAGAGCCTGACGACGAAAAGTGCCCAAAGTGTGGAAGCCACAACGCCAAGAAGTTGGTGAGTCGGTTCCAACGTTATCGAAACGAAGATGACCGCATTGACGAGATTGCGGATCGTCTTGAAGCCAGCGGCGACCCGGACGATCCGGGTGAAATGCGCCAACTCATTCGAGAGATGGGCAAAGCGATGGATGAAGACGTATCGGACGAAATGGAGGAGCTATTCGAAGCCGAT
The DNA here is from genome assembly GCA_002336105.1 of Chthonomonas sp. UBA1950. Lineage (GTDB taxonomy): Bacteria > Armatimonadota > Fimbriimonadia > Fimbriimonadales > Fimbriimonadaceae > Fimbriimonas. Next base: position 109,451 of record DDEQ01000020.1, read on the forward strand.
ATGGCAGGTGACATTCCAGACGACGAGTGATCTCTTCACCCTCTTTCGGGTTTGCCTTCATGGTTCTAGGCTAAGGCTATCGACAGGGAGTAGCGATGGTGCCGACTCGGAGATGATTTGGCGGTCAGCATGTATCGCCTTGCTAAGCCCAAATTGTTACGAACAAACGCTAAACGGTCTCGTAGAATGGCGTGATATGCTCGCTTTGCTCGCTGCGGTAGTTACTCATCAGCACGCTTCCTGCTGTGACCCGATGGCAGTTTTTGCCTCTGACCCTGATTTCGTGGCTTCCCATCTCGCACCAGAGCCATTTGCATTTGCTCCGCTCACTGGAAAAACGGTGACAATTCCGATTAGTGGGGAAGCCAAGGCATCTGGCTATTTCATCCCTTCGAAAGATAGTTCGGTTGCCATCGTCATGGTTCATGAGTGGTGGGGACTCAACGACCATATCAAGAAGGAAGCTGAGGATCTTGCCTCTGAAACGGGATATGGCGTCCTCGCGCTCGATATGTACGACGGAAAGTTGGCTACGGACGCAAAAGAGGCTGGCAAACTAATGGGAGGAGTCAATGTTGAACGGTGTGGCAAGATCGTTAAGTCAGCAGTTCATGGACTTAAAGTTGGTGGTTTCGGCAAGAGATACAGCAAACTCGGATCGATTGGTTGGTGCTTCGGCGGAGGCTGGTCTTTCCAGACTGCTTTCCAGTCTCCAGGATCTGTTCAGGCTTGCGTGATCTATTACGGTATGCCTGAGACCGATGCATCCAAGCTAAAGGGTTACAAAACTCCAACCCTCATGATTTGGGGAAAGAAGGATAAGTGGATTAACGCAGGCGTGGTGACTTCCTTCACCAAAGCAATGACGGCTAACAAGGTCTGGTTGAAAACTCTCGCCTACGATGACGATCATGCGTTTGCGAACCCAAGAAACCCGAAGTATGATTCCAAAGCATCTGCCGACGCCCATGCAAATGTGCTGAGGTTCTACTCAAAATATCTTGGCAAGTGATCGAGAAACTCCCACTGAGGCGGCTTCTAGATGTCAGGGATGCTGAAGCCGCCCGAATAAAGCCGATCTTCGAATCCGTCAATATTCCTTTTTCGGAGTTGGCGAGTCGAACTCACGAGTTGCCCGCCAAGCACGTGCCAATCATCGTCGCTTCTGGACCATCAGACTCGGAGGCGGCTCAGTTTTTGACTGACCTTGGTTGGCAGGTTATGGTTTCCCCTAACTACCGGTTTGCGGAGTCAGGTATCGGGAGGTTGTGGGAACCGAATCCTTTAGTTGAAACGCTGAGAAGCCCGCGTATGGATGCAAAAGCAGTCGATCTTGGGGCGGGAACTGGACGTGAATCGGTCTACTTGGCTTCACAAGGGTGGCAAGTCACCGCGATTGACAACCTGTCGGAAAACCCAGAACGAGGAACCGTTTTGCAGTCTCGTTATGCTCCTGATTCACCTCTCGTGAAGTGGGTTACTCTTGATCTACCTTCGCTAGAGTTAGTAGATCATATTGCAGAGGTGAGCCTACTAACGATGTTCTTTTATTGGGATGTCGATGTGTTCTTGTCATCCGTTAGGCATCTTCATTCGCAGGCGATGATCCTCGTCGAGGTGTTCAACGAAGTTCATCACGATAAAACTGGAAAACCTAAGAATGAGTCTGCCTTTGTCAAGCTGGGTGAGCTTAAGAAAATAGCAAATGGCCTAGAAATTCTCCACTATGAAGAAGGAGAACTTCGAGGCCGGAATACGACACGAATGATCGCGCGAACCCCTTAGGCTTTGGCGACTTTGATGGTTCCGCGCTCAGTCGTCGCGTAAGTCAATCCTGCCGCTTTGGTGATTTTATCGAGGGCATATTTGACCGACGTTTTGACGAGAAATGCGTCGAGTTTGACCGTAGGCACATTCTCGTTAATCTCGATTGGAACTTTCGCCATTTTTGAAATTTCGCCAAGAACGGTTTTAACTTCAGCCTTTTTTAATCGAAGCGTAACCTTTCGAGACATCACTTCCCACATCGGCGGTCCTTGCGGCTTTGGTTCTGCGGCTGCCGGTTTCTGTGCCTCGAAAGGTTTGGATGCCGGGGCTGAGATTGTTTTGGGCTTTGCCTTGGTGATAAAAATAACTCCATCGCGAAGGTCAGCTTCAAGGTTAGCCTGCTCGCAAATGATTCGCAGGGCTTTGTCGTAAGGTGCGTCGTTCAGCGACAAATACAGCGCAAAGTGTAAGTTGGGCTGAATAACGAACGACTTTTTTGCTTGAGTAAAGACATCTGCAAGAACGCCATTCACATCGCTACCGCGTGCGTTTATATTGATCAGAATTGGATTGCTCTGTGCAGAAACAATCGCGAGCGAACAAGCGACTACGAGAGTTGAGATTGCTTTCTTCATTTGATTGCCCCTACTTATAAATCTTCACAAAACCAGTACCGGCTTTGAGGTGTCGTGGTTTTCGTTTCGCAACGTGCTTTGTCTTCTTGTGAACTGGCTTGGTAGTTATTGCGACAGGTTTTGCTTTAGGGGGAACTGGCTTTGCAACTGGTGCTGGAGTTTGGGCCGGCTTCTGTGGCAGAGGTTTAGTCTCCGTTGCCGTAGTTTCCTTAAGCTGAGGCTGCTTGCTGGTTTCGCTTGGAGTTGGTTTCGTAACAACGCTCGAAGTCGAGGGAGTTGGTTTCGCTACCGGCTCGGTAACTGGCTTCGGCTCCTCTTTCTTTGGCGTCGCTGTCGGCCTTGCCGGAACCGCCTTTACAACCGGCTTCGTCTCAAATAACTTATCCGAGGTTTGACCCATCGGCAGCATTCCAGATTTGGCGATAAAGCTCATCGCGGTCAAGACGCCTGCAAGGCCCAGCATCATCAGAATGGGCTTTGTAAGAATAGGTTCCTTGGGTTTTGCCCCTTTTGCCGCGGCGATTTGACGGGTCAGCTCTTCAGAGGCTGAAAACCTTTCCGCTTCGGCTGCTTTTCGAAGTGCTTCGGCCACAGGATTCTTGGCTTCGACAGGAGCCGAGACTACCGCCTTGGCAACGACTTTTTCTTCGCCACCGAGCATAGACTGCAACGCAGCTTTTCGCTCGGTTAGTCCTGTGCGGCAACTTGGGCATTCGGCTATGTGTGCCTCAAGCTGCTTCAGGGTTTCGGGTGAAAGAGCTTCACCCCCAAGATAGCGACCGATTTGGTTCGTCGCAATCTGACACTCGATGTTTCGAACGGGCATTCCTGACAATCCTCTTTAGGTTTTTGGCCCGCATAAGTGCTGGCCCTAGTAGGGTTGTCGGGTGATGCCCAAATTTCTTTAGGTTATCGAATGATAAAGATTTTTGGATCAATCGGCTGATCTAATTTAAGCGTCGAGTCCCAGGTGCTGTTAACGTTAAACTCCTGCACCTTGCCCTTTCCAGAGTTAAACGACATGGCTTGAGAGACCACGTATCGTTTGATCGAGTAATCCTTTGTAATATAAATCTTGTAGGTTCCTGTCGCCGCAGACAGCTTATTGGCTCGCCAACTACCTTCGATGACATCGCATTCGTCGCCTCCGACGTTTGCCTTTGGACCGTTCTTTATCGACACAAAAGTTGCCGTTAGATCTTCAAGGAGCGGGCGAGCGGCAATAGCGATGTCGATAATTGGACTTCGATCCACCGTTGTAGCCTGAAATGCATGAAATGCTTCATAGGTAGCGTCTCCTTCTACCCCGGTGACTTTTTCTAGTAACCGCTTTTGTTGAATCACGTCCTCAGGAGTGTCATAGGCAAATGACGAACCGTCTGATACTAACAATACAGTGCGCGGCTCAGAGCTATTTCTAACTTGGTTGAGATAGATCCAGCCTGGCCGTTTCATCGCTAGTTTGCTTACGACGCTAATTTTCGCAGTCATCGCCGTTTGGGTTAGAGTAACGGTTCCGGAAATGCTTTTTCCCGAAGCGTAATGCTCAAAGACTTTCGAGATCTTTGTGCTAGCCTTTTCTTCCGTCGAAGTCTGCGCGGCTAAGGATGGAGTCTGCAGGATAAGGGAGGCGGCTACCATTGTCGTAAGCATCATTGTTTAGTCCTCGATTCTTCTCCAAGGCAAATCTTCGACGTTTGAGAGTGCGTTTGCGGTTCGCGAAGCAGTAAAAAGCCAATCGCTCAAGCGGTTTATAAAAGTGAGTACCGGGGTTCGAACCGGTTGTAATTCGTGAAGGGCTTGAATTGATCGCTCTACTCTTCGACAGACTGCGCGTGCGTGATGAAGGTGTGCAGCAAGGTGACTTCCGCCCGGCAAGATGAAGTTCTTGAGCGGTTTCAGTTCTGCCGTTTGCTCATCTATTGAGATTTCAAGAAAGCGTGTGTGTTGTTCCTTTAGCGCTTCGTATTGCCATTCACCATTGGGGTCCGAAGCCATTTCGGCGCCTAAGTCGAAAAGCAGGTTCTGCACTTTTTCGAGGGTTGGATCGAGCGGCGTGCCTAGGGAATGTAGGCGAGCAATTCCAATGATTGCGTTTAGCTCATCGACTTCTCCGACGGCATGAATTCGTGGACTTGATTTTGAGATTCGCCCGCCACTGACAAGACCTGTTTGACCGGAGTCACCGGTCCTTGTGTAAATTCTCACTTCTTTTCCTTTAACACCAATGCGACAAATCGGGGCAACAGCATCACCTTGCTGATCTTCTTTGGGTTTTGGAGGAGGCGCCAAAGCCATTCCAACTTCATCTTTTGGAAAGTAATAGGGGCACGTTTGACTCTTCCACTAAAAACATCAAAAGATCCACCCACACCAAGAGCCACTTTTGAGCCGATAATTGCTTGAGTCGCCCGAATGAATTTCTCCTGGCGCGGAATCCCCATAGCGACGAAGAGCACATCTGGTTTTGTTTGAGCGATCTCTTTCGCTACTTCCAAGTCTTTATCAGCGGGGAAGTAGCCGTGACGAGTTCCAACAATATTGCATCCTGGGTGACGTTCCCGCATCTTTTCAGCGGCTTCATCCGCGATTCCTGGTGCCGCACCAGCAAAGTAAATGCGCCAACCGGTTTCAACACTCTTTTTGCAAACCTGATCGACAATATCGACTCCGCTCACTCGTTCTGGAAGCTCTTGTCCTGAGCGTTTGGCTGCCCACAGCACTCCAACGCTGTCGGGTGTTATAAGATCCGCCGTTAGATAGAGCTCTTTCAGGTCTTGATCGGTTTGCGCCTGAACAAGTCCACTAGCGTCGGCAGTGATGATCAAGTGAGGCTGTCCAGAATGGATGAACTCCGTGATTCGGGAGAGACATCGTTCCATTGTTACAACGTCAATGGGCAGACCTAGAATGTGCACGCGCCCTGCATTCGTATCGTTTGCGACCGCTCGCGACATAGGCAACGATTTTACCTAGCGACGGCAAGCGGCGCACCAAACGATAACGATGGATCTTTTTAGTGGAGATGCCACTCTAGGGTTGCGACTTCTTTCGAGAACAGAAACGAGCATCCTGTTGAGCCTTATAGATGCCTTGATCGACTGGATTCGAGTCTATGA
>DDEQ01000035.1 GCA_002336105.1 Chthonomonas sp. UBA1950
CCCACTCAATTCTTCATAGACCCATCAAAAGCAAGTTAAGGGATACCAACGCCAGGACAAGCACTGCTTGCACTGGAATTCCGATTACCGTGCTCCATGATGAGGACAGTACTCGACCACACGCCGTCCCTATTACGCAGCCTGGTCCACCGGATCGACCAACAATTAGTGACATAGAGGCTGCCGCTGCACTAATTGTCGAGATTATTGCTACTAAATAGTTTACTTTTTTGGTCGTCATATCCTATTATATGACATTGGATGCTACGACATGAGAAAAAAATCTATTTTTATGATACTCCTTTTCGCCATATAGGCCCTCGCAACGGCTACTCTGGCAACAAACTCAGATCCCATTCCCGAACCAGTGACTTGTGATGTAGTTCCATCTGAGGGAGCACTATGAAAGTTGTTCACAAGATGGCCATCGCTTTGGGCGTCATTGGGATGTCTGTAAACGCTGTTGCTTTATGCTCAAAGTGTGTGGGTACCTGCAAGGACCCAGCGGGGACGACATGGTCGGACACTTGGCCAAAGGTTATATCTTATTATGAAAAGACCATAACCATTCCAAATCCACACAATGACTGCGTGTGGAATATCCTGTATGGCGCATCTAGTTGCACACCAACGGGTACAGCATTATGCTACACATACAAGCAGAGACATTGTGATGTTCTTACTGGGTGCCAGGCATGGTCGAACCCCATGGACTATTACACGAACAAGTGTGACTGATTTCTCTCTGCGAGGCCCCAACAGGTTTCGCAGGGCTGAATACATCAGGCTTAAGACAAGATCGTCTACTAAACTAACCACAGCACAAACAAAATGCACATGACTTGGGACGAAGCGATTATGCCTATGAGCCAGATGACTGGCTCATTCAATTTCAGTTACAAAATGCATGCGAGGGAAACGCAACTATCCATTGGCATAGTCTCTGACAGCGCCAAATACATCCCCTCCTCTCGAGACATCGAGGGTACCGGAGTAGCTAGCTTTGACGGCCGGTATAGCATTGTTTCTCTTCTGCCCAAAGGCGCACCGCAAGCATCCGTTCTCATTATCGATACAAAGGACAAAGTAGCTATTCAGGCTCAATGCCCCAAAGAGACCCCGATTAGTTCGGCAACCCGAGCGACAATAACGCACGAAGGTTATGGGCCATGGTTTGCGCTCGAAATATGGGGGCACTGGCCAAACTCAGGTGGAGCATTAGGCTCTGGCTGTTCTATTGCCGAACTCTGCCGAAACCACAAAATCGTATCTACGACTGTTTCGAAGGGAGAATTCTCGATTACTTCCGAGGAGGCGTCGGCAAATATTATCGCAAGGGGCACAGGTACACCTAACCAACTCATTTCTTTTACTATCTCAAAAAAGAAGGGCCCGTCATCAATGACTCATTCGTTCAAACTGCTTCCGAACTCAAAGGGCCCAACCTATCTCTTCCGCGATGGAGTGATCTCAAATGGCAACAACGTGGACGGACATGAAGCTCTCATGTCTGTTACCAGTTCCTCGTTAAAGCCGGTTGCTTTTCCTTTGCGTGAGGGAATGAGAGTTGACGACACTAATGCCGTCGGGTCTTATGCCATGCAATATGTCAACGGTGAGTTCCTCAAACGAACATATGATTTCGACAAGCATAAAGATGAACAGCCGGCTACACTAGCAAACGTCGTCGTGCTATTGCTGATGATCGTGGTCTTGGTTGCCGCCATCTATGGCATTCGGAAGCGTCTCAGTCGCCCATGAAAGGTTGAGTTGACACCTATTACCTATTCATCTTTAAAAAATCTTTGGGGAGACCAGTCAAAGAAAGTGCTGATCTGAAATCAGCTGCACCTATGACACCAGAGAACGAACTCCGTTCCATGCCNNACCCTCAGCTAGTACTTCAAAATGAATATAGAACGCGAAGGCTATTGGCTTCTATCTTGCATACTGTCGGAGTTTTCTTAAATCCAATATCGAGTCAACGCTCTGGTCTACTTCCAGATTTTGAAGACATCTAGCGAGCAGAGTTCCATTCGCTTGGTTTCAACAGTTTGACGCTTCCATCCAGAAAGACCGTGTTGAAACGCATTCCATACTCGCGAGCGGCACCATGCCATATTCCACTCAGATCCCAAGCTAACGCCCGGTTCACATCGTAGTCTTCATACCGATACCCATAACTACTGCCATGAGATATAAATGCCGAACCAGAAGCAAGTTCTGTTGCACATTCAGCGGGCTCTAGACCTAACCCGCTCACGATTCCATGGTCGAGGGGGCAATGCCACAACGGCCCATTCACATAGCGACCAAGAACCTGAGTGATATCTGCCGTAGCATTCTCTGTTCCATAGAAGTGTGAACAAGCTGGCTTCAATTGAAGCCAGCTCACGGCGATCGGGAATGAATTATCATGGTCGCTGGCGTACAACTCGCTCGCCAGAAAAATCGAATGCAAATTTGCCGCGCAACTCTTTTCCTTCGAACGCTTGATCATCGATTGCCAAACTGAAAATGCGATGGAGCAAAGGATGGCAATGATCGCGATAACCACAAGAAGCTCGATCAGAGTAAAGGCTTGCCTTTGATCAGGACTTGGGTCGTCGAGCATGCTCTTCAATAATCAACTTGGCAACTCTTGAGCTCGCTGCATCACCATTTTCGGCGATGTCTTTGAGTCGATCGAACGAAGCTGGATCTTTCAAGCGCATCCCCAGACGGCAAACACCTATCTCGTACATCCCAGGCTTCCGCTCTTGCATCTCACTCTTGACGAACGAACGAATCTCCGTCTCTTGAAATGGCGTGAACTTCTTCACATAGATGAATAAGGTGCCTAGCCACATTGCATCACTCGACACAGATGGTCCGTGACTCTTCGTGAATACCTCGCGCATTTCGCTGTCAGTAACCACGCCGCCTCGTGCAGTAATCGCTTTCCCAATCGCAATACATCGGTCATAGTCGGTGCCCTTCATGAGACCCGTACGTTCCATCTCACCCCTGGCGAATGCAACGTGCCGATTCCATTCGGCGTCTTCTCTGGCTTTTATCCAAGCGCGGGCGCTTAAGAACGCACCTAGCACGGTGATCCCTGCTAATAGCCAACGCCACAGGCGAAACACTTTGTTAGTTTCAGAAAGTCGCTTCATTTACCTAATATTCCTGCCTAGCTGATCTAACGCCAAAAGAACCCTATTTGTTCATTTTTTGATACTCGAACTACACACCTATGATCATAATTCTGCGAGTATATAGATTCTCGATCACGATAGAGAAGGTATTTATATCGTGCGTCCGTCTTTCCTCCAAGTAAGAAAAGGCAACTCGAAAGAGCCCCTTCTCGAGGCCTATCGTGGAAGTATTGGCTGTCTTCCATGCGGCAGGTGACTCGTATCGACCCCAGTTTGGGACGAGTGAAAGTCAAAGATTGGCGTAGCGCTGGTCATCAAGTATGTTGATTCCGGAGGTGCCTAGTGCTGTAAGCCAGGATCAGCAGCCAAGATTGGCCTCCGTTCAGTAGGCAACAGGAAGATGCCAGGGCATGATCAGCTCCAAGCTTTTCAACACGGATTCGGTCGAGTTTTGACTGCGGGGAATCGATCATGTCCTAGAGGGTTGGTTAATCGAAGTAGTTTTTGCTGATGCCACGGGATGCCCTAAAATAAACAACTTGCTTTCCAGTGGCAAGCTTCTTGGGTAGTTCTTGTGCGTCCCGGCCATCCTGAGCCCCACCCAAAAAGCTCTAAAGTACTCGTGACCACGCCGAGAAGCAGTCTCGTCTGGATTGCCGATCATTTGTGCCCAAACACTCAACCCGCTGATCAGAAACTCGATCAGTCAATGTTTTCGTCAAAAATCCGTTCAATCCAACACGGCGAAAAAGCGTATCAACTTGCATAAAGCAACACTGAGTTGAAATCAAACGTCTGCACAACGCATAATAATCTTTGGGTAATCACGTCGAAGTGTTGCCCGGAGAAGCACAATGCGGGAGGCCGATTTTCAGGTTCACGGGTAACGATATCCTAGCTTGACGAACGCCCCTGTGTTGTCAGTGTGGCGTTTTTTGTTGCCCAAGTGATCCGAACGGCACAAGAATTGCCAACGTTGTAACTGCCTCAGAAATTAAGAAGAGAGAAAATATCATGCCCCGTAGTCACCCCCTTAATCTAGTTCGCAACATCGGTATTGCTGCGCATATCGACGCTGGCAAGACGACGACAACGGAGCGAATCCTCTTCTACACCGGTAAGACCCACAAGATTGGTGAAGTGCACGAGGGTGCCGCCACCATGGACTGGATGG
>DDEQ01000021.1 GCA_002336105.1 Chthonomonas sp. UBA1950
GAGACATTCACGTAGATGTCGTAAACCGGCTGAACGTTATAGTGATTGATATTCTGAGTCGTTCGCCCGCGAGTCGAAGTCGAAACGTTGTCGAGAATCTGGCTCACCCCGCCCGGAGCATTGATCGGCGTGTTGAGCATTGAACTCAGCGAATCCACTTTGTATTGGGGAGTCTGAACCGCAACCGAATAGTTGACACCGTTCTTGGGGTCGAGCCAATAATTCGGCGCCGTTTGACCGCTGCCAGTGAGCGAAATAAGCATACTGCTCGCGACGTCACGCTGCGTAAGGCCAATGGTCTGAGCCCGGTCTCGGTCAACCGCGACATTAATCGACGGAGAATCGAGAACTTGGTGAATGTGTACGTCGACGGCACCTGGAATTTTGCGAATTTCTTCCATCAGTTTCTTCGCAACGGCGTAGTTTTTCGGACTTCGTCCAACCACTTGAACATCGATTGGCGCCGGCAGTCCAAAGTTCAAAATCTGGCTGACAATATCCGCCGGTTGAAAGAAGAACGTGTCATTTGGATAGTCGCCCTTGAGTTGCTTGCGTAATTTTTCGATGTACTGCTCGGTGGGCGCATGGCCTTCCTTGAGTGAAAGCAGAATTTCACCATCGGCCGATCCAATCGTTGCGCTGTCGGTAAAGGCCAAATTGACCGCTGACGGAAGCCCGACATTCTGAAGGGTCATTCCCATATCCTTTGGTGGAATGATGGTCCGAATGGTGTCTTCCACACGGGCAAAATGTCGAACGGTTTCCTCAATCCGTGTTCCCGCAGGAGTTCTTACGTGAAGTCGAATCTGTCCAGCATCGACGTCGGGAAAGAAACTTCGTCCGATAAAGCCAATGAGGAATAGGGATGAAATGAAGAAGGCCGAGAAACCTAAAATGGTTTTCCGTCGATTCTGCAGCGCGCTTTGAAGAATCGCTCCGTATCGATCGGCAAAACGTTCGAACCTCTTGTTGAATGCGCGATGGAGATTCCAGAAAAAGTCGCCGCTGATATCCTCGCCATGAGCGCCATAGAGATCGGCCTCCTTTCGGAGCATCAGCATAGTCAGGACGGGAACGAGGGTTCGCGAAAGAATGTAGGACGCCATCATCGCGAAGACCACCGCCAAGGCGAGAGGCGTAAACAGGAACTTTGCCGGGCCCGTCAAAAAGACGACCGCAACAAACACGATGCAGATCGAAAGCGTCGCCACAAAAGTCGGAGTCGCGATCTGGGCCGCACCATCGAAAATCGCTTTTTTGAGCGGCTTCCCTTCGTGCATGTTTCGGTGGATATTTTCGATCGTTACCGTCGCGTCATCAACCAAGATTCCAACCGCCAATGCCAGTCCACCCAATGTCATCGTGTTGAGCGTTTGCCCCAAAACTCCCAACGCGGTGATGGACGCCAAGATGGAAAGGGGAATCGATATCGCAACGATGAGGGTGCTTCGCCAACTTCCAAGGAAGAGCAAGATCATGGCTGCCGTCAAACATGCCGCAATGATGGCTTCGCGAACGACGCCACTGATCGCTCCTTGAACAAAGATCGATTGGTCAAAAAGCGGTTGAATCGTCAGTTCGGGAGGAAGGGTCGCCTGAATTTTTGGCAACGCTTCTTTCACTCTCTGGACGACGTCAAGGGTTGAGGCATCGCCACTCTTCAATACGCTGATCAGCGCCGAACGCCGACCGTTCACACTGACAACATTTGTTTGAGGCACAAAGCCATCGTGAACCTGGGCAACATCCCGAATATGGATCGTTGTTCCGTTAATCGTTTTGATCGGGAGATTTCCGAGGTCGGCCGCGACATCGGGGCTGCTATTCAGAAACACGCTATACTCGCGGCTTCCGAACTTCGCCGTACCTCCCGGCAAGATGAGGTTCTGAGCATTGATCGCGTTGCTTACCTCGATCGGGCTTAGTCCTTTTGCCTGAAGTTGAGGAATGTCGAGGTCCACGACGATCTGTCGGCTCTTTCCACCAAATGGCGTTGGAACCGATGCTCCTCGAACGGTCGCCAACTGAGTTCGAATCACGTTGGTTCCAAGATCGGAAAGCTGACTTTCGGAAAGCGATTTACTACTGAGACCAAGCTGCAGAATAGGGACGCTCGAAGCGCTATATCGGATGATCAACGGTGGCGTCGTGCCGGGAGGCATGATTCTCAAGAGAGTTTGCGAGATCGAGGTGAGCTGAGCAACTCCCGCTTCGACTTTTGCTCCCGGCTGGAAGAAAAACTTAATGACAACCACGCCGGGAGACGATTGCGACTCGATGTGTTCGATATCAGCAACCGTCGTCGTCGCGGCGCGTTCCGCAATCGTCGTGATCCGTTTCTCCATGTCGGCAGGGGAGATGCCGTTGTAGGAGTAGATCATGGTGACGACGGGAATGTCTATGTTGGGGAAAATGTCCGTCGGCGTCTTTTTGATCGTGAAAATCCCAAGGATCAGGATCACGATCGACATCACGATGAACGTGTATTTCCGTTGAAGCGCAAGCTTAACAATCCACATGAAAGCGACTCAACCCGAAAACCACGTTGTTCGCAAGGCTATTTGTGACTATACAGAACGGTCGTTCTGAAATTCAACGTTTGGGCGTAATAATTGCATAGTAGCGTCGATGGTCGCCGTAATCGTTTCATAGAAACCCTCGAATGGAGCCATGATCCGCATCCCTCGGCCCGCATTGATCAGGGAGAGCGCAGCACCTTCGATATCGACGTCACTTGCAATCTCGCCTTGATCGCGCGCTTCCTTGAGAGTTGCCACGAATGCTTTTTGCAGTTCGAGCGAATACCTCAGCACATGCTCTGCCATTTCGGGGTCGGTGTTCGCCAGGCTCACCGCCGAAATCGTCACGAAACACGAAACTGGGCCTTTGCCACTCTGACTCGTCGTCAGCGTTTCGAAATATTGCCGAATCAGTGGAAGTTTAGGACCGGGCTGACTCAACATCGCCGTCACAAAGGCAACTCGTTTTTCTTGAAACTTGTTATAAGCGGCGATAAAGAGGCCCCGTTTGTCGCCAAAAGTCTCGTATAAGCTGTAGCGGTTAACACCCGTCGCTCGAACGAGGTCGTTGATCGACGCCCCTTCGTATCCTCGATGCCGAAATAATTCTAAAGCTCGGTCAAGGCATTCGTCTTCTCGAAAAGTTCTGGGCCTGGGCACGCTGGTCCTATGAGTGTAGCACCCATTTCACACGACCGACGAAGGACCCAAGGTCCGTGTCCTTCGCTCGATGGACACTGAAACTCGACACGTATGATTTAAGTACTTATCTAAACCGTGGCAAAATGTGTCAATTATGGAGAATTCCAAAGTTCACTATCAACATGTCGAACATCCTCACATTAAAGAACGAAAATCGTCCGGTCCGGTAAAGCGTAAAAAGGGAGGAAGCATTAACGACAAGTTGGCGCTCATCCTCACCAAAACAGTCGGAACGATGTGGTGCGCCTATTTTTTTGCCGTTCTCGCCCTCCTTGTCTTGCCCGATGCGCTGCGCAGCGGACTCCTTACGACAATTCAGTGGCTTAGCCAAACATTCATCCAACTCGTGATGCTCTCCGTCATTATGGTTGGACAAAACATCCTCGGAGAAGCATCCGACCGCCGCGCCGAACTCACCTACAAAGATGCCGACGCAACCTTTCATGAAGCTCGCCAAATTCAAGAACATTTGCAAGCTCAAGATACGGCAATCTCCCAAATTCTCGAACGACTTGAGCGCATGGAAGCCAAGTGGGAAAAGGGCTAATTGTAAGTCAATCCAACCGAAGCACCTCGCCAAGTGAACAGAATCTATGCTTTGCGAAATAGCCCATCAGCAATCAAGTGGGGACTTCCATAACACCTATTGAGGAAGGCTTCAAACCCAGAATAAGAACCTATCTGAAACCCTCACCTGGATAACGGGAATACCACTCCACGAGGCTTACCTATGTGTCGGCGGGTTGCGTTTGCGAGGGGCAATGTAGAATAGGCCTCATGGCCGTCAAACGCATGGACAACATTGGGATCGTGGTCGAGAACCTCGAGACGACGATTGAATTCTTTCGTCAACTTGGTCTAGACCTTGAGGGGCGAGCCGTGATCGAAGGCGAATGGTCTGGGCGAATCACTGGGCTGACCGATCAGCGCGTCGAGGTTGCGATGATGCGCACGCCGGATGGTCATGGTGGACTTGAGCTATCTCGATTTCTCGCTCCTGCCACCGTCCAGGATCACCGAAATGCCCCAGTCAATGCCTTGGGCTACCTCCGTGTGATGTTCGCGGTGGACAACCTCGACGAGACCCTGGAAAAGCTTTTCGAACTCGGTGCGCAGCTTGTCGGCGAGGTTGTCCAATATGAAAATGTCTATCGGCTTTGCTACATTCGCGGCCCCGAAGGAATTCTGATTGGCCTCGCCGAGTCGCTTTAGCTTAAGACGAAGAAGCGTTGTTTATTGCGGTTAGGGAAGGAGCGATCTGTTTCCTATGTGTCCGGTATGGACACATAGGAGTTGGCTGCCTCGGAGGGACTCGTTTGGAACAACCCGGAGGTGTACACCCGACGCCCTCAAATCGAACTGTGGGTGTCCCAATCTGAAGCAAACTTGAATTATTAATTGGCGGCCTCGGAGGGACTCGAACCCCCGACGCCCTCCTTAGGACGGAGGCGCTCTATCCCCTGAGCTACGAGGCCAGTAGCGATATTCTACCTATCTCGTGATCTATTGAGCTTGTATCGTGGTGTGCCCCATTCAGTATTGCCAGGAGGTTGAGTTGTGTAGACACGCAAGGATGTACAGAACTAGCGCTACGGCTGGCCCTCTCAAAGAGTCGGCTATCTACTCTGTCATAATAGAATTTCATGGTCCCCACCCCGCCGAAAGTGCGCATCATCACGCTTGGCTGTGCCAAAAACGAGGTCGACAGCGAGGAAATCGCTGGTGTTCTCCAGTCGGCTGGTTACGCGCTGGACGGTCAGGCGAAGCGTACGGCCGTGACAATTATCAACACATGCGGCTTTCTAGAATCAGCTCGTGATGAATCGATCAAGACGATCAAAGAAGCAGTTCGAGACAAGCAAGCCGGACGAACCGGAAAGGTAATTGTGGCGGGCTGTTTGGCGCAACGCATGGGCGCCGAGTTGATGAAGGCAGCACCCGGAGCAGATGCTTACGTCGGTGTGGGTCAAATGGCTCGATTTCATGAGATCGTCGCCGAAGTGCAAGAAACTCGTGAGCAGGTTTTCGATGTCACTCCCCCGCATCACCTATGGGCAGACGTTCCGACTCGTGCCAGAGCGGGGCACCCTTGGAGCGCGTACCTAAAGATTAGCGAAGGCTGCGACCACCGTTGTACGTTCTGCACGATTCCATCATTTCGTGGTGGGCACCAAAGCAAGCCGATTGAGCGCGTCGTCGCCGAGGCGAAGCACCTTGCTCGACAAGGCACGAAAGAAATCAACTTGATTGCTCAGGATGTCACCCAATATGGGTACGACCTCTACCAAGAATTCACGCTTCCAAAACTCCTAAGAGAGCTTAATGACATTGATGGAATCGAGTGGATTAGGCTACTTTACTTTTATCCGAACCGCTTGACAGATGAAGTCATCGAAGCGATGGCGACCTTGCCAAAGGTGCTGAACTACATCGACATTCCGCTTCAGCACGTTCATCCCGAAACTTTGCGTCGAATGAAGCGTCCTTGGGACGGCGAGAGATATTTGAAGCTCTTCGAAAAGCTGCGCGGCTCCATGCCCGTTGCGTCGATCCGAACAACCTTTATCGTCGGCTTCCCTGGGGAGACCGATGCCGAATTTGAATCGCTCCTTGAGTTCATGAAAGTAGCTAGGCTAGATCGGGTAGGCGCTTTCAAGTTTTCACGGGAGCCCTCAACGCCCTCTTACGACATGCCGGATCAGATCTCAAACAAAGTTAAGAACGAGCGATATGACGCTCTGATGCGAGTGCAGCAAACCATATCTCATGAGATCAATATGCAGTGGGTTGGGAAGTCACTCGACGTACTCGTGGAAGCCACTCAGGAAGATTGGCTTATCGGACGGTCGCATCGAGATGCACCAGAGATCGATGGCCTCGTTTTTTGCTCTGGAGATGCTAAACCCGGCGACATAATCTCCGCAACAGTCAACGGAGCCGAACCGTATGACCTTTACGCTAAGCAGTCACAGATACCGGTTAAGCAGAACGGACTAAAACCACTAAAAGCTTTACGAATGAGTGAACCCGCAAAGCCACTATAAGTCTTTCAAAAACCGATTCTGGCTCAAACATGAATAAAAAGCTGGGCTGACCATCCAGGTCAGCCCAGCTTCAGGGGGAGGGGTCTAGGTGATCGATTGGCGTTTATCGAACCACGATAGAAGCTTTCCACGCTCATATATGTCTTTGACCCATCTATTTACCAGTCAACCACTAAACGAGTTACTTTGCCTGCGGCAACCTTACTAGGCTACACTTTATGCAATCATACTGCGCCAACTAATCCAAGATTAGCAAGTGCCGCAACCGGATCAGCGGTTGTTGTAAGAGCCCGACCGATCACAAGGTAATTTGCTCCCAGAGAGATCGCCTGAGCGGGTGTACCCACTCGCTTCTGATCATGTACATCTCCATCTGGGAGCCGAATCCCAGGCGTCACGATGACTCCGCTAGTTCCGATAGCTTTGCGAATTGCAGACACTTCGTGCGACGAACAAACGACACCGTCGAGATCACATTCGCAAGCCAACTTACTCAATTGGACCATGTGTTCTTCGATCGTGCGGTTTACAGCGAGGTGATCGGTCAAAGTGTGCTGATCGAGAGATGTTAAAACGGATACCCCAACCAATAGCGGACGAGAATCTTCACTTGACGATGCCGCCTCTTCAACAGCGGCAGTTAGCATTGCTGGACCGCCGGCAATATGGAGAGTCATCATCCAAACACCTCGTTTGCAGGCTTCACTAACTGCCTTACCAACCGTGTTTGGGATGTCGTGGAATTTCAAGTCAAGAAAGATGCGATTCGCGCCCGCATCACGAAGTCGGTCGATGACATCAAGACCGTAAGGCAAAGTCAACGCATAGTTGATCTTGAAGGCACCGACATGCGACGAAAGGGTTCGCACCGTCTTCAGGGCCTCATCGAGATCCCCTGTGTCTAGTGCGCAGATAATTTTGCGATTTGTAGTCTCCATGGCCGCCTGTTGGATCATTGTCATAGCTTTTTCAAAAAAATATAAGAACTTTTACTAACTATTTTTGCGTCTCGGGACTCTTCAAAGTTATGTGCAGCAAACGTCCTAGGTCCCAGCCTTTAAGTTTTATAAACACAAGCTATCATATTCGAGTGAATAAATTAAGCCGATGTTTAGAAATATTAATAATTTCGGCGTCAGCAGCTTGGGTTATCCTGAGCTTGGCTTTAAGCTTTCGGGCATTGCCAACTGCCTTTTCTGCCAAGCCGNNCAAGCCACTTGAAAGTTACCTAGTCACGCCAATCAAAAAGCCATCCAGCGCCTGGAAGCTTAAAGAAGAGCACCTCAGGGCAGCGGTAAAACTTCACGAGGTTGGCGATTTCACCAATACAGGCAACGACAGTTCGACGCTCATCTTGAGCCGCGTCAACTAGGCGTTACTTCTTTGCCACGAAGATCGCCGCAGAAAGGGCGTCAATTTTCACCAAACTTCCTTCGATTTCGTAATCTCCGAAAACACACTGATATCCTGAAGGTTGCTCAAAACCCAAGGGTTTTGTTTGGCCATTCCAGACGACAATAATCTTCGCCCAAGAATCTCCCGCAGCTGCTCCGTCAATCTCATAGATTAGGGACCTGGGAGGAGTTCGATCCGAAGTCCAAGCTCGTACATATTGCTGAATCGACTTCTTGTCTTTGAGCCTGAAAGCTGGGTGCTGTTTGCGGATCTCAATCAGCTGTTTTAGGTTCTCAGACAGACCCACAAATTGGGTTGCCCTCTTCCAATCATATTGATTAACCTCGTCGCCGAGGTTGTAGGAGTTGTGGCTATCCCCTTTTGTTCTGCCTAATTCGGCACCACCTTCGAGAAACGGAACACCTTGAGACAAGAGCACACATGCATTTGCCAAACGAGCGCATTTCGTTGGGTCCACTCCCTTGATTAGGCTGAATTTATCGAGCAATGTCATGTTGTCGTGGGCAGAAACATAGTTGATCGTTTCGTCAGGGCCGTCCGTGAAGTCGACAATGGAACCCATCATCGCACTGACAAGAGCACCTCGATCAGCGCCACCGCCCGAAGCAAATCCCGCACCTGGACCGTCCAGCTCACCCCGAATGGTGTTTCGGAAGTTGTCGTTAAACACTGCAGTTCCAGTACCTTTCTGGTCGCCTTTCCCTAATCGAGTCGGTCCTCCCCCTGTCCACGGCTCTCCGTAGATCACAGCACTTGGATTCACGGCGCGAACTCGACCCGCCCATTCCTTAACCGACTCAGGTTCAAACATGCCAACCAAATCAAACCTGAATCCGTCGACCTTATACTCCTTCGTCCAATAAACGAGACTGTCTCCGATGAACTTCCTGACCATCGGCATATCATCGTTCAGCGCGTTACCGACTCCAGATTCGTTTAATACCTCCCCTCGGTCGTTGGTTCGAAAGTAGGCGTAACGTTCGGTTTGCCAGAAGGCAGAGTGCTCGCCCTGAGCGGGAACAGAATGGTTATAAACAACATCGAGAACGACCCCCAGTCCAGCTTGATGCATCGACTGAACCATCTGTTTACAGTCGACAATCGGGCTCAAAGGATCATCAGGATTTGATGCATATTGAGCCTCAGGAAGGTTAAACAAGGTGGTTTCATATCCCCAGTTGTAACCTTTCAGGTGTTCAGGGTTGAAGTCCTGAATCGGCAATAAATGTACATGCGTGACACCAAGCCATTTGAGATAGTCGAGCCCTGTCGGCATTCCAAGATGTGTTGTTCCGGTTTGGGTCAAGCCAAGAAACTTCCCCGCCCAATCTTCCCGAACACCAGATTCAGGCTGAATCGTGAAGTCGCGCACAGATAGCTCATACAAGATCGCATCGGTTTGAGATTTGTTTGTAAACACTGCCTTTCCGGGCCAACCTTTTGGGTTGGTCTTTGAGATGTCAACAATCATTGACTTGGACGAATCAGCAGTTGCGGCTCGGCAGTAAATATCGGCAGCGGTCCGAGTCTCACCCCGATTCACAAAAACGTATTGATAGAACTTCCCGGCCAAGTTGCCCTTAACCGTCGTCATCCAAGTGCCGTTTTCCGAACGCTTCATGTCGTAGGTTCGAGCAATATCTGACTTGGCCGCATCAAAAAGGGCTACCTGAGCTGAAGTTGAACTCGGACTCCACACTCGAAATGTCGTCTGGCTTGGCGTCCATGTAGACCCGAGGTCGTCGCCTTTGTACGTGTATATCGGTTCCGACAAAACGTTACGGACAAACACCGGACGTTCGGTGCCGCCTAGAACCTGAATCCCCATGTCCGCGCTGATCTCGCCAGCCGAAACCGGGCGTTCGAGAACAACTCGAAACGACTGAAACCCGACAACAGGCTTCGATCCCTTGGCCGGCTCCGTTGTCGGCTTAGAAACCGAATCAGGATGGTCTATCGAGTTCAAGACAATCTTCTTTGAGAAGTCGACCACGAACCTGACAATTTGGTCGGTGGGCACGTCAATGACCAGATTTGCGCCTCCGGCAACGAATCCCGCCCCGTAGTTTTCCGTCCAGTTGCCGCCGCGCGCAATCTTGTACTCGTATTTGCCAGCAGGAAGGTGAACTACAAGCTCAAAACGATCACCATCCAGGTGAGCCATTTCGATGTTCGCGCTACTCGGGTCCCAATCATTGCCACCGAGAGCCTTTTGAAAGGTTCCAGGCAAGGTGACATAGTCGCGGCTGAACTCGGTCGCCGGGTCACCTGCTAACACATCAACTACTTGGACCTTCTTGCTTCCGATGCGAACCTCGAAAGCTTTTCGCATTTCGTCGATGGTGTGACTTCCAGGGACAAAACACCGAATCTCATTCGACTTGTCCAGGAAAGCAGGCTGGGCCGACGAACAGGCGACCAGACAAAAGAATCCGGCAATAGGGGCAGCTCGCATCCACTCGAAACTACCCGGAATTGCTTTATGAATACCTATTCAGAATCTAGTTCTTGTTTCGCGGGAGCATAGTTGCGGCGCAAGCAAGATTGTACGAAACGACCGCGCTGTTCGTCGAAGCCTGGGCAAGAAACTCAGGGACTGCGTTCTCAAATCGGTCATTCTGCGTGTGCCAGGTCTCGCGGTAAGGCACTTTGGTGCCAGTGAGTCTGACCCAAAGGGCGGGAACACCTACAACAGCGAATGAATGATGGTCACTTCCACCGCCCGCAGCAAGATCCGCCGTTGTACCGTACGTGAGTTGTTTATCTGGGTAAGCGGCGTTCATGGGTGCGAAAGCCTGCTCAACAATTGCGCGCATCGGCTCGTAGCCAAGGTAGCCGCTTTGCCAACCTGTACCGCCGTCGTCGTTCAGAACGGCACTGATCTTGTCCATCTCAGAGGCATGATTCTTCACGTATGCCGCTGAACCTAAAAGGCCTTGCTCTTCACCACAGAAAAGCAGAAAACGAATCGTTCTCTTCGGTTTTGCGCCAGCTTTCATTAGAAGACGAGCCGCTTCCATCGCTTTGACAACACCGGTTCCATCATCGGTGGCTCCTTGCGAACCAGGGGTATTCCAAGAATCGAGGTGGCCACTGATGATCACCATTTCTTCAGGATGTTCCGTTCCCAGAATATCGGCAACCACGTTGTACTGCTGAAGAGGTCCTTTGATCCATCTGTTATCCAGTTTGAACTCGAGTTCAGGTTTCTTGCCCTCATCGTAGAGCTTCTTGACCTTGTCGAAGTCGCTTCGTCGTAAAGTGACATCGACCTCAGTTGAGTGCTTTTCGAAGGTCTTGTCTGAATATTTTCCGTGCGACCAAACGATCTCTGCCGGGGCTCCGAAAACTCGACCGGCAATCCCTAGCTTATTGAGCGCTTCACGAACTTCGGGGGTTTCGGTGTTATTAGGACCTCGCATCGCAACGTCGCCGGTGCAAAGCACCCACGCACCAGTTAGACTCGCTTTGTTGCTCTCAACTTCCTGAACTGTTTTCGGTTCGAGGGCAACCTTAGCTTTGACCTTGCCACGTGTGCCTTGAGCCCAGTTATTGGTGGAAAACACAAGAGGAGTGTTCTCTGGGTAGGCAATTCTTCCTGAACTTGGCCCCCTGTCAAAACCAACGGGTATTTCGTAAGCTGGATCGAGGTGAACGTTCTTCAAGCCCCAACCCTTGAATTTACCGACAGCCCACTTCTGAGCTTTAATTAATCCTGGCGAACCCGTGACTCGAGGTCCGATTTTGTGGCAAAGCTCATCCAGTAAAGCAGTAGCTTGGTTATTCGCTTTGCTCTCGGCTAAAACACGATTGACGACAGCAGAATCTCCCTGAGCTGAGGCTATAGCAACCAAAGCCAAGAAGGGCAGGGCACGCAGCAAACGCATGAATCAGAGAATAACCCGAATCACTGCCTCTGTTGGAAATCCATCACATATTTCAGCGAATTCTTTGGTACCCGGATAAGAACGTAGGGGCTGGTCTGGCCATCAGATACCCATTGGCCTTGCATCGGGCCTCGTTCATAAGCTGCCACTCTAGCAACCCCGTCGTTTCCTCTCGAAATACCGACAACAGAGACCGAAAACCCGCCTGTCTTTCGAGTTCCAATATGGATCGCAAGAATCCTCTCCGTTCCCCAATTAACATCTGCGGTGGGCGCCATTCGCCCATCGCGACCAAGTGTCTTTTGCCAGTAAAGCTGGAGATCAGCGGCAGTATCGAAGGTAAGCATCGACTGCTGAGTTACATTGCTGTAGATGCCGGTATCAATAGTTTTGAAGGGAACCGTTCCGCCCCCAAGTGGATTCGTTTGGACGAGGGGAGTTCCTCCGGGGGGCACTTGATCATTAAAAGTCAGCCCCATAAATCCTGAGCCAGCTTCTTGTCTAGATACATCATAGGCTATGGAGTAGGTCCCGCGATCAATCTTGATGATCGTATAAGGGCTCGTGATCTGCTGTCCAACCATTTGCCCGGGGCGCGGTGTTTGCTCGACCACCTTGATTCTAACGATGTTGTCCACGCCTTTCTTCACATTTTCAATGAACACCGAATAGCCGGTTGTTCCGCGTTGGCCCAAGTGGAACGCAATAAGCTTTTCCCTGCCCCAATTGATGCCAGCGGTTGGCGCGTTTCGTGGGTCTCGTCCGAGCGAATTCTGCCAATACGCTCGAAATGCAGACTCGTTTTCTATAACTTGTAGAGATTGCTGCGGAACTCGGCTAGTTGTCCCCGACTGAAAAGATCTGTAGGCAATGTTGCTCGATACGCCAGGGTTGCCCATGAGCTGAGAATGAGCCGAACTCATAAGTACAAGTCCCAGCAATACCACTTGAACGAACCGCATCATAACATCTTAACGCAGAACTCGGGCAACCGTTACCACAACAATTAGCGCTATCATAGGTACATGCGGCGTGCGCCGACCTCTCTACCAAATCCCCACGAGAGATTGGCGTTTCTTGAAGGCCTGCGTGGGTTAGCCGCGCTATACGTTGTTCTCGGACATATCTGTTCGCTCGCCGATCCGAGTTACTTAGCGGGTCAAAAAAGTAAGGCACCAGACTGGTTTCAATCGCTCGCCAGCTACTTTTCATATGGTCACCTCGCGGTAGCTGCCTTCATCGTCCTAAGTGGTTACTGCCTGCAACTATCGCTGTTTCAATCGCAAAACGGGAAGGTGAGCAAGCTTGGCAAATTCTATTACCGCCGGGCAAAACGTATCCTGCCGCCTTACTATGCGTGCCTCGCCCTATCTGTTTTGGTCTGTTATTCGGTTACGAGTCACCAACACGGAATGCCATTTGATTTGTATCTGCCAGTGAACTCGGAAACAGTTTTGAGCCACGTATTTCTGGTTCATAACTTGGCTTATGGCTGGATGTACAAGATCAACGGAGTTCTTTGGAGCATCGCGATCGAGGCTCAACTCTATGTTGTTTTTCCGATCTTAGTCGCCTTCATGAACCGGGCAGGTCGTATCCTGCCCGTTGTCGTTTCCGGACTATTTACGGCTTGGGCAGTAACGAGTCTTCCGAACGCCCCAAAGATGTATGCCTGGTATGTGCCGCTCTTTGTCGTTGGAATGGCAGCGGCTCACTATGCCTATCGGCCCCACCTGAGAATTGGCCCACAACCTTTTCTTGCCAAAGTTCTATGCTTGATTGCTCTGTTCTCGACGACAAAGGCAATACACTCGGGGCAACTGATCGAAAGCGACATACCTTTTGGCGTTGCGGTTGCGTCGTTGTGCTACTTCGCCACGTTACAGCCCCGGACAGCACTCAGCAGAGTTTTCTCTCTGCGTCCTCTGGTCGCATTGGGCTATTTCTCCTACAGCCTGTATCTGATGCACCACCCAATCATGCAGGTCATCTACGCCTACCGCCCCAAATCGGTTCAAGGGCCGGAGGCCATTCTGACTTATTTGGCTGATATGCTTCCGTTGACGGTACTCGGCTGTTGGGTTTTCTCGTTGCTTTTCGAAAGGCCGTTTATCAAGAAGTCAGTTCCTCGGAAACTCAGCAAATACGATGTCTTCACTTTGGGATCGCTCCCCATCCAAGTCTTTGTGCCAGATTCGCCATCGGCTGTGACTGCCGTCGTTGAAGTTGAATCACATAGCAAAACGAGCAACTAGGTCCTTAAAGGTATATTTTCTGTTCTAAGAGCGCATTCGTGTGCTCTCACTGCCAAAGTTCACCGACGAATTCGCGCAGCGCACATTGACACCATGATCAACAAGGTTCTAATCGCCAACCGCGGGGAAATCGCCTGCCGAGTCATCCGCGCCTGTCGAGAGCTAGGCATCCCCAGCGTCGCTATTTACAGCGAGGCTGACCGAGAGAGCCTGCACGTCAAAATCGCAGATGAATCCGTCTGCGTGGGTGCTGGCACTAACGGCGAGAGCTATCTGAACCTTGCAAACGTGCTCATGGCTTGTCAAATCTCAGGAGCTGACGCAGTCCACCCCGGCTACGGCTATTTTAGTGAACGAGCAAATTTTGCGGTCGCACTCAACTCGCTAGGCATCAAATTCATCGGCCCTCCCACCGAAGCTATCGAAGCAATGGGTGATAAAGCGAGCGCCAAAAAAGCGGCCATCGCTGCTGGTTGTCCAGTTGTTCCTGGAAGCGATGGTTCGGTGCCAAATGAAACCGAAGCGCTGACCGTTGCCGAACAAATTGGGTACCCCGTTCTTCTCAAAGCTGTTGCAGGAGGTGGCGGTCGCGGAATTCGCCGCGTCGATGCCCCCGAGGAGCTTGCCGGATTATGGAAAACCGCCGAAGCCGAAGCTCAAGCTAGCTTTGGTAGTGGCGAGATCCTGATCGAAAAATGTGTGGTCAATCCACGCCACGTCGAGATTCAGGTGATCGGCGATAGCCACGGAAACATGGTCTATCTCGGCGAGCGCGAGTGTTCCATTCAGAATCTTCGTCACCAAAAAATCCTTGAAGAAGCTCCCTACGAAAAGTTGCCAGACGATGTTCGTCGCAAGATGGGTGAAGCCGCTGTTAGGGTCGCACTCAGCGTGGGTTATCACAACGCAGGGACAGTCGAGTTTCTTGTTGATTCGAACAACGATTTCTATTTCCTTGAGATGAACACTCGATTGCAAGTCGAGCATCCCGTCACCGAAGAGATCACAGGCATCGATCTCGTTCATTTGATGCTTGCTGTAGCAAACGGCGAGAAGCTGCCGATTACACAAAATGAGGTTCTGATCCAGGGGCACTCCATCGAGGCGCGAATCACCGCCCAGGACCCAGACAAGGATTTCGCTCCGGCCACCGGCTTGATTACGGGCTGGCGCACTCCAGGAGGTCGCGGCGTACGAATGGAGACCCACTGCTACGCCGGGTTCACCGTTTCGCCGTTTTATGATCCGATGATTGCCAAGCTCATTGTTAAAGGCAGAACTAGAGCCGAAGCGGTCAGGAAGCTAAAGACGGCTCTCCACGAGTTCGAGGTCGAAGGTCTTAAAACGAATATCCCATTCCTTCGCCGATTGATCGCAACGGAAGAATACGCAAACGGAGATTTCGATACCGGCTTCGTCCCGCATTTCTTGGATGAGGAAGCACACTAATGGGTTCACCTTACGCCCCGAGAAGATATGCCCGTGAGTGTGCAGTACATGCTGTGTACCTGGCTGAGTTTGCAAAGTTGTCGATGAAAGCTGCCCTCAAGGAGGTCTTCGAGACATACGACGACCCCGAGTATCGAGAAGAAGTCATCCCAGACTCAAGCAAGGTTACGCCAGAGAACGAAACAGCTTTTAGTCGCTTCAAAGAATACGCGACGTACCTAGCTGAAGGAGTTTGGGAAGTCAAAGGCGACCTCGACGAATCGCTCGACAATGCAATTCCCGACTATGACTTTGATCGACTAGCCGCAATAGACCGAAATATCCTTCGCGTTGCCACTTGGGAATTGCTCAATGTAGACTACATCGCGCCAGCAGTAACGATCAATGAATTCATTGAGATCGCCAAGAAGTATTCCACTGCCGAAAGTGGACGATTTGTCAACGGCGTCTTGGCTACCGTTGTCAAATACTCCGACAAGGCACATTGGAACGCGCAGACGGCTCCAGCCGATCCCCTTCTTTCAGAGCCCGAAGTTCCCTATGTGGAACCGAAGAAAGAGATTGTTGAAGAAATTGTTCAAGAAGGCACACCTGAAGCGAAAACCGCGAGCCGCTACGGAGTTTGGAAAGTCCGCAGCGACTCAGATGCTTAATTAGGGATCGAGCGGATCACTAGGGTCCAATGTGAGCGAGTTCAGGCTTGGCATGAACTCAACCTCAAATGGTTTGATTCGTTTGTAAGTTGCCGGCTGATAGCCAAACACCTTCTGACATCGCACTTCGAATGACTTCGCGACGATATCGTCGGCTTGATACGTGTTGGTGAAGATCAGGCCTGGTTTGTCCATTGGGAACCTGTAGCGAAACATCAGCCGGATGACGTTTCGGATGTTTGTTGTCGTGTGCCTTGCGTGAGGGTCGATCAATATCGCCTTTTCAGGAACACCATACTCGTCCATCAGAGTTCGTTTCATCTCCAGAGATTCGGCGTAGGGTGTCCGATTTGGATAGCAATATCCGCCAGTAACGGCAATGAATGGAGCAGCCTTGGCGCGCCATTTCTCAGCGACGAGCTTCAGTAGCATTCTAGGTAGCGGAGACACTCTTTGGATGGTGTTTTCCGGTCCAAGCCCAGGAACCAAGATCACAGAATACGGGTAGTTTCCCCAAGCGGTCTTAGCTGCGTTCTGGTAGGAGAGACGGTTCCCTAACTTCTCAAGAGGCTCCAGCCGGCCAGCTTCATCTCGGTTGTGAAATCTCAACAACTGAAATGATAACTCTCTCGAAAGTGTAAAGAAGGAGTCGGTTGACTTTGAGTTCTCTGTGAGATACCCAAACATCGACTTGATAAAGCCGCCGTACTGCTTCATCGTCTTCGCCTCGTATAAAGGAGCATCGATTTGGGGTGAAGGAGTATCGATTGTCTGAAGGCCATAGCTCCGGATGATGCGATTGATCCCTTTGGCGCACTCTAGCCAGGCTTTCGCAATCAGATCGCGATCAGACAAGCCGGAGAAAAGCTGATAGGCGCCGCTTGGACGTAGTTTCGAGGCGACAAATGTTCTGACCGAAGGATATTTGTCGAACAGGTCCTGAAACTCTGCCGATATTTCCGCGTTCTTCGCGTCCGAGTAGCAGAACTCTTCTAGTAGGTCGATCTTCTCGAAATTGGTTTCAGTGAAAGCTTTCTTGACAAGGCTTTGCTGCCTATTAGTGATATCTTCGAACTTCGGATCTTGAAACACAATGCGTTGTACAGCGCTGTCATCTTCGATGAGCCGAAGCAGATAGAAGTTCTTGTCAGCAGTCGCACATGAGTAGTGAAGAGGGGTTGCGATGGGTTGCTGAGAACCGATTGTTGCGATGAGGGAAAGGGTAAGGAGCATAGTAAAAAAGGACGAAGCCAAATTGGCTCCGTCCAATGGATAGGCAATTAGGGATTGAAAACGGTTGCGGACTTCTTTAGCTTGAACATGGCGAAGTCGTTGTTTCGAACTTGTCCCCAGGTCAAAAACTTCGCGTGGCCGTCTGCCAGGGCGTAGTTACCACCTTTACCGTGACCAACACCTGGAGCGGTGTTTTCGGCATGGTAAACCGAGCTACATACGCTAGGGGTTCGATCAGATGCAGTTTGAGCCGGGAATGGACGACCAGGAAGCTTCCAAGTATCGCAAAGAACGAAGGCGGCAGAGGAAGGCGATCCAACAAACCCCGAATCGCTGTTCAGCATGGTAGGTCCCCACACTTCGACAAGTGCAATCGTGTTTGCGGATTCGTCGATTTGGCTACCGTTTCGCCCTAATGGAGTGGATGTGAGCGGATACGGATATGTCGCCAATCCTGTATTTGCGTCCAGAAGCGCCGATCCTGCTTCGACAGTCACGATATTTCCGGTGAATTGGTAGGTTCTGGGAATCGCCTTCTTTCGGTAGTCGATATCCCAAAAATTAACGTTATTAGAAGAGGTCGTTCTTGTTCTATCGTTCGGACAAGCAAAGATGTCCGTGTTCTTGATGTACGGCATGATCATCAAGTCGTAAGGCTTTCGAGGGTCGCTTGCAGATGAGTTCGTCGGACTCGATTAAAACTGGTCATTGCCTGGGTAGTAGTCATCGTTGTCATTCATATACATCAGGACACCGATTCCGATTTCGCGGTTATTGCTTAGACAGGCAGTCTTCTTTGCTGCTTCTTTTGCTTGTGCAAAAACAGGAAATAAAATGGCTGCCAAGATTGCAATGATAGCAATGACGACAAGTAGCTCAATGAGTGTAAAGGCGCGCTTCATGATCAAAAGTCCAAACCCGAAACAGTTTTCATGGCTGAGATTAAGATTGATCACCCATTCACAAATTCTTTACAAAAACCAAACATTCTCATAACAAAACCTTTGAATCACGACTGAGTCTTTTCTTGCTGCCGTGTCGGAACTCCTAACCGTAGTTCACACTTATAGGTAGTAATGAGCGGTCGTTTTCTTCGCGCGGTATGGGTTGCCTTTCTTGCGCTCCTGATAAGTGTTGGCTTCGCTTCGGATGATCCGGTGAAATGGTCTGCATCCCTTGATTCAGCCACTCCAAAGCCTGGACAGCGTGTCCAAGTCGTTCTCAAGGCAACCATTGAGAAAGGTTGGCATCTCTACAGCACAACTCCGATTACGGATGGTCCATTTCCGACCTCGATCAAACTGGATAAGTCTGCGGCTGTTTCTGAAGTTGGCAAACCAGCGCAACAGACGCCAATCAAGCAGCTCGACCCAAACTTCGGAAAAGACGTAGAGTTTTACGCCGAAACCGCTGAGTTTCGAATCCCAGCCAGATTGGCAAAAACAGCGTCGGGGACGATTAAGCTCAATGCAGTTGTTGATTATCAGGTCTGCAATGACCGTACCTGCCAAGTTCCGAAAACCAAAAGCGTTCCCTTGGAAGTCGCTGTTTCAGGCGCCGCAGTTGATGATCCCGGTCCATTAGTTGCATCCGTAGCTGCCGGGACAGCCGCCACCGAATCGTCAACCCAACCTTCGGCCCCCGCCCCCAAAAAGAATGCAGTTGATAAAGCAAAGTCGCAAGGACTATTCGCCTTTCTTGCGCTGGCTGTCGTAAACGGACTGCTTGCTCTGCTCACCCCTTGCGTTTTCCCAATGATCCCGATTACGGTCAGCTTTTTCAGCAAGAAAGCTAAGGACCAAGGCGTCAAAGGCGCGGCCAAACACGCACTCGCCTACTGTTTGGGGATTGTCGGAACGTTCACAGCTATCGGGGTTATCGTTGCGGTTGCCTTTGGAGCCACTGGCATCCAAGCGTTCGCGAACAACCCTTGGCTAAACCTCATTCTAACCGTCGTATTTGTCGCTCTTGCGTTCAGTTTGTTCGGCGTATTCGAGCTCGGAATTCCTTCGTCGCTCCTCTCCAAGATTGATGGGGGCGGAAAGTCAGGATTCGTTGGACCGGTTTTGATGGGGCTTACGTTTAGCCTCACTTCGTTCACTTGCACCTTGCCTTTCGTCGGCACGATCTTGGTTTCGGCATCTCAGGGGGATATTCTCTGGCCGATCCTCGGAATGATCGGGTTTAGTGGCGCGTTTGCCGCTCCATTCTTCCTTCTCGCGCTGTTCCCTTCGTATCTTTCATCCTTGCCGAAGTCAGGCTCGTGGCTGGCAATAGTGAAAGCGTTCATGGGATTCATCGAGCTTGCCGCCGCGGTAAAGTTCCTCAGCTCTGTCGACCTCGGAATCGTTCCAGGAGGACTCGGCTTTGTCACCCGAGAAGTGTATTTGGCGCTCTGGTTCGGAATCGTCTTCTGTCTCGCCCTTTGGCTTCTTGGAGCCATTCGACTTCCTCATGTCGATGAAAACAAAATCGGTTGGGTTCGACGTGGTGTTGGTGTCTTAACTCTTTTTGCCGCTTACTCGGTGCTGGCATCCATTAATGGCAAATCGCTTGGCCAGCTTGAAGCATTCCTGCCGCCTTCACCCTATCCCGGTAAGTCCACCAACGGCGCTGCGACAGGCGAGAAGCTCGCCTGGCTTACCAACTACGATGAAGCGGTAGCCAAGGCAAAAGCCGAAAACAAACCGCTCTTTATCGACTTCACGGGAATCTACTGCACGAACTGTCGTGCGATGGAAAAGAACATGTTCCCACGTCCTGGCATTGAGTCGAAACTAGAGAAGTATGTTCGGGTTCGACTCTTCACTGACAGGAGAACGCCGGAAGACAACAAGAATCAGGTCCTGATGCTCAAGTTGACTCGTTCGGCAACCTTGCCGAACTATGTTGCCCAAAGCGTCGATGGAAAGGTCGAAACTGCAGCCTATACAAACGATGAAAGCGAGTTCAGCGGATTCCTAAGTAAAGGTCTGGGAACGTTAACTGCCTCCCGTTAAGCTACACTTGCGAGCATGAAGATTGCGACGTTCAATGCCGCGTCCGTTCGGGCGCGGTTGCCGCTCCTAATCGAATGGCTAGCCGAAAACGAGCCGGATATTCTTGCGATCCAGGAAACCAAGGTTGAAGACGACAAGTTTCCAGCAAGCGATTTCGAAGACCTTGGTTACCACTTGGCACTCAACGGGCAGAAATCTTGGAACGGCGTCGCCCTTCTCTCTCGATCCCCTCTCTCTGCCGTTGTGAAGGGATTTGAAGACGAACTGTTTCCGAACGACGCGCGCATCATCGCTGCGCAAATCGACGGCATCAACATTGTTAACACCTATGTTCCCAACGGAAACGCGGTCGGAAACGAAAAATGGGCGTACAAAATGCGCTGGCTTGAGCGATTCCGAACCTTTCTTGACCAGCGGTTTCGGCCAACCGACCCGCTGATTTGGCTTGGAGACATCAACATTGCTCGCCAGCCGATCGACGTATTTGATAGTGCGAAGCTGTTAGGTGGCGTCGGACATCATCCTGACGAATTCTCACGTCTCGACAAGATCATCGAATTTGGGCTTACCGATGTTTTCCGAACGCACCACCCGGAAGGCGGACATTACACGTTTTGGGACTTCACTGTTCCGCGTGCGCTCGACCGAAAAATAGGCTGGCGAATCGACCACATCTATGCCACCAATGGGTTAGCAAAGCTTTGTTCAGATTGTTGGATCGATACGGACGCCCGACGTATGGAAAGGCCGAGCGACCACACATTCGTGATCGCTCAGTTTGACCTTTAGAATCTCTTGCCGACGGAAATCATGAGAGGAATGGGAGCTGGCCCTAAAATGGCGCTCCCTTCTAGGACCAAACCACCGGGAATCTTGGTGCCTACGAGCGCCTTGAAACCAATTCCGTTCCTTGAATCTCCATCCTTCGATGTCCAGTAAAATGACGGACCGTACGCGACGTATGCGAGGGCATATTGCTGGTTAAGCATGAACGATAGCGCTTTTCCACTTCGGTCTTGGGCAAAAGGACTGAACTGAGTCCAACTCTCAAGATCGGCTCGGAGAGATCCGACTGGCAGAAATGGAACGGGCATCGTCACATCAACTCCGGCCCCAACGCAAAATCGTTCCCATGGCCCACCGCCGACGCGAAACCCAAGCTCAGGTTTTGGCAAAACGGCCACCGTGGAGGTGGCGACCATCATCGAAGCAGTTGCAACAATTGTAGAGATCATGGTTTGAATGTTCAGACGATTGAGCTACAAAATGCGCGTCGCCAAATTACAAGCTTCGCGGGTCGGCGAAGCGGCCCACTATTGCGGTTGCGGCGGCTGTGACTGGCGAGACTAAGTGAGTTCGAGAGCCAGGACCTTGCCGTCCTTCGTAAGGGCGGTTTGACGTTGAAGCGCTTCGCTGGGTTGGACGAAGAATGTCGCCATTCATACCCAAGCACATGCTGCACCCAGCGTTATGCCATTCGAAGCCAGCATCAATAAACACTTCTCGAAGGCCTTCGGTTTCCGCCTGCTTTTTCACTTCTTCGCTACCCGGCACCACCAAAGCCCTGACCGAAGTGGCAACCCGGCGCCCCTTGACGACAGAAGCCGCCTCTCGTAAATCTTCAATGCGAGAGTTGGTGCAAGACCCAATGAAAACAGTATTCACCGTTAGGTCGCACATCGCTTGTCCAGGTTTCAACCCCATATATCCAAGAGCGCGCTCTTCAGAACGGTCCCTGGGTTCAGGGATCGCCTCGTCAATATCGACGGTCATTGCTGGAGTGGTTCCCCAGGTCACTTGGGGTTTGAGTGAATCAATGTGAAGTTCTTCCAGTCGATCAAATTCTGCAGGATTATCCGTCCGTAAACCTTTGGACTTAGCGACAAGGGCCTCAAATGCCTGCCCTTTCGGTGCGAAGGGTCGGTCGCCTTCAGCAATGTAAGCCAGAGTTTTCTCGTCTGGGGCGACCATTCCAGCGCGGGCCCCCATTTCAATCGACATGTTGCAAATTGTCATGCGTCCGCTCATTCCGAGCGCTTCGATGGCTGGGCCAAAGTATTCGGCAACATAGCCAGTTCCACCACCAGCACCGAGTTTTCGAATAATCGCCAAGATTACGTCTTTGGCGGTAATTCCATTGCCGAGTCGCCCATCGACGCGAATACCTAGACTCTTCGGTTTGGCACTTGCGCGCAAGGTTTGTGTCGCCAAAACATGCTCCACTTCGCTTGTTCCGATGCCAAAAGCTAAAGCCCCAAACGCCCCGTGGGTCGAAGTGTGACTATCGCCGCAAACAATCGTTAGCCCTGGCAAAGTGATGCCGAGCTGCGGGCCAATGACATGAACAATTCCTTGCCTAGATTCACCGTAGCCGAATAGCGGAACATTAAATTCTTTACAGTTAGTAGCCAACGCGGCAAGCTGTTTGCCACTCAGGGAAGTTTCATCAATCGGACGGCCATCAGTTGGCACGTTGTGATCAACCGTCGCAAATGTCAAATCGGGCCGACGAACCTTCCGGTTATGTTCGCGAAGACCATCGAACGCCTGAGGAGATGTCACCTCATGAACCAAGTGGCGATCAATGTAAAGGAGTACTCCACCACCATCTAGATCAGTTACAACATGGGAATCCCATACTTTATCAAATAGGGTGGACATTCCTCTATTTTAGCTTCGAATGCCACGACTATGCTGGTCGGTTGGCATATGGCTCTTTTGAATCCGACTTCGCACCATATAATTCGCCGTCGACACGGTCGAGTAGTTGGTCAGCAGTTTCATTTGCCTTTGCCTCAGCAACCCCGACACTCACCGAGAATTTAAAGTCGCCATTCTTGCCGCGAATCGTTTTCTCCGCTAACGACTCTTGTATCCTGGTTTGTACTCCGGCAGCTTTGTTCTTGGTCATGTTCCAAAGAACGATCAAGAATTCGTCACCACCCCAGCGAACTAACCAGTCTCCGTCTCGAATATGCCCTTTGGCAACGGTCACCAGTTCTTTCAAGCAGACGTCTCCAACGATGTGTCCTTCAGTGTCGTTGACCTTTTTGAAGTCATTGACATCTAAGAACAACACAGAAAGTGGCATCCCAGATTTGCTGGCCCTGTCTAGCTCCGCGGCTAACTTCATTTGCAGGAACCTACGGTTGTAGGCACCTGTTAGCGGATCGACGGTGCTCTCCTTGAAAACTCGATCTAAATCACTGATTACTTGGCGCGTCTCGATATAAAGCGGATGGTCAGCAATCTCCGGACCGACGGGAATCTGAATAACTTGTTGCTTCGAGCGGTAACTCTCCAAGGCTTGCAGCGACATTCGAGCAGGCTTTGTTAAATGCCAACAAATTGCCGTCCAAACGATCAGGCAGAAGCTTGTGATAATCCAAAAATACGCGAGCTTATCGGCAGGCATGAGGGCCCAACCAACAAGAAACATTGGCAATTGCAAGCTAAAAACTGCAAAAAGCCACAGTTTGATCTCACCCGCGTATAAGCGAATCCATGACGCCCCAGATCGGGGAGCCAAATCGCCCCTTAACTTACCTTTCATTTAATCAAAATCAAACAGACAAGCCTAATATATCAGGCTATGTGTGAAAGACGTATAGACACGGGCCTAATTACGGCAATCCTCGCAGCTGGTTTTCGATATTTATTGTGACAGCAAGTTGCAATTAGTTGCTGTTACGGCTGTGGCCGATACCAAACGGGCATTCCCTGGTACTCTTTTCCTTGCATGAGCGTTGTCAAAGTGATCGCCCTAGGCGGTGTCGGTGAGATCGGCAAGAACTGCACGGTGGTGGAACAGGATGATGACATCGTTGTTATTGACTGTGGTCTTGCATTTCCAAATGAGGAAATGCTCGGGGTGGATATCGTCATCCCTGATTTCACCTACCTTGTAGAAAATAAGCATCGCGTTCGAGGCGTCTTCCTCACGCATGCCCACGAAGACCATGTAGGTGGGCTTCCCTATCTCCTTGAAAAGATCAAAGTTCCAGTGTTCTGCACAGAATTCACTGCGACCTTGATCCGAAGCAAACTTGAAGAGAAGCTTCCCAAAGATCGGATCGATCTTCGGATTATTAAGCAAGGCGACAAAACAGAGGTCGGCTCACTTTCCGTTGAGGCGATCAGGGTCACCCACTCCATTCCCGAGAACTCGAGCATGGCTGTCAGCACCAAACACGGAATTGTACTGTTCACTGGTGACTTCAAGTTCGATTTCACTCCGGTTGATGGGAAGCTTGCGAACATAACGCGATTTGGCGAACTTGGCCGAGAAGGCGTGTTGCTTCTGCTGAGCGACTCGACGAACGTCGATAGACCCGGTTGGGGACCAAGTGAGCGCCGTGTCACCGAAGGCCTGCGAAAAGTGATGGTTGAGGCGACTGGTCGAGTCCTGTTGACTACCTTTGCCAGCAACATTCATAGAATGCAGCAGGTTTACGAAGTTGCCGCAGAACTTGGTCGAAAGGTTGCCGTTGTTGGTCGCAGAATGGAGCAAAACCTCGATATCTGCGAGCGAATGGGCTACATCAAGATTCCGAAAGGAACGAGAATTCGACTGGACGAATTCAAGTACTATCCCGACGAGCAGATCGTGATTCTGACCACGGGTAGTCAAGGCGAGCCTCTCAGCGCACTAGTGCAAATGAGCAAAGGCGAGTATGGACGAATGCAAATCAAGTCGGGTGACACCCTTATCTACTCTGCTCGACCTATTCCAGGCAACGAAAGCGCGATTTGGCGCACGATCAACCGTCTTTTCGAGCAAGGTTGCCGAGTGGTCTATGATTCAGCTACACCGATCCACGTCAGCGGTCACGCTTATCAAGAAGAGTTGAAAATGATGGTCAATTTGACCAAGCCGTACTATGTGGCTCCTGTTCATGGCGAACCTAGGCACCAGTATCTGTATCGGCAGATCGTCACCGAAATGGGTTTTCCCGAGCACCGAATTCACACCCTCAGCGACGGCGTTCCTCTCTGCCTCGACGAAACCAGCACTTACTTTGAAGATCAAGTGGCTTGTGGTGCCGTCCTTGTCGACAACAGCGGACAGCCTGGCGTCACCAAAGAGATCCTTCGGGACCGATACAACATCGCCAACGAGGGGATGATCGCTCTCACTATCGCCATCAACCGGGCAA
Organism: Chthonomonas sp. UBA1950; assembly: GCA_002336105.1. Taxonomy (GTDB): domain Bacteria; phylum Armatimonadota; class Fimbriimonadia; order Fimbriimonadales; family Fimbriimonadaceae; genus Fimbriimonas. The sequence continues at coordinate 25,314 of DDEQ01000021.1, forward strand.
AGGGCGAACTGGTTGGAGAGCCGATCCTGCAATCAAAGGGACTTCACGGGCCAGAGGGATTGCTCGACAAGGTTTCGGAAGTGCTCAATGATGCCTTGAACAACCTCAGCAAAGAGGAGCTTCGAGACATATCCAAGGTTCGACATGAGGCTTCTGACGTAGTTCGACGCATGATTCAGAAACGCGCCAATTTGCGACCGCTTGTCGTTCCGACTGTTGTCGAAGTTTAATTGCTTGGGCCGTCGACTCAATGAAGAGTCGAGGCCAAGCCTCTTGGCTTGGCCGAAAATGTCATCACAACTTATCGCAGTTTTTCTTGCTAAAATCAGTTCGCTCGAATTGATTCGAGTCTTTCAACGAAGAAAGAGCTAGGACACATTTATGTCTCTTCAATCAGATCTTAGGGCATTCAATCATCTCGACCTTCTCAAACTCATGCTCATCTGCCGAGAGGGTGACCGACGAGAAGGAATATTGCTCAGGCAGAGCAAAGGCTGGTTCCAGATCAGCGCAAAGGGTCACGAAGCCCTCGCCGCAATGGCCTATACATTGCGCGAGGATGACTACATCTTCCCGTACTATCGTGACCGTCCGCTGATGCTTGGCAGAGGCTTCTCAAACTACGAACTAGCTCTTGCCTATTTCGCCAAGCGTGGAAGCTCATCTGGTGGTCGCCAGATGCCCGGACATTACTCTTGCCGAGAAAGAAACGTGTTCAGCGTCTCCACACCAACCGGAGCGTCCCTTTTACCTGCTTGCGGTGCTGCTTGGGCGATGAAGCTCGAGGGCAAAGACACCGTAACCGTTGCGACGATTGGCGATGCAACGAGCAGACAAGGCGAGTTTTACGAAGCATTCGCTTTCGCCATCCAAGAGAAGTTGCCCATCGTCTTTGGAGTTGAAGACAACAAGTACGGCATTTCCACTCCAACAGCCGAAATGATGCCTTTCCGATTGGGAGTTTTCAATAAAGAGAACATCCAAGCGGTTAACGGACGCGACCCGCACGAAGTATTTTCGGTCACTCAACAAGCGGTTGAAAAGGCTAGAGCAGGCGAAGGGCCATCCATCCTTTGGTTCGATCTGGATCGACTCGCTTCACACACGAGCAGTGACGACCACCGAATCTATCGTCCGAAAGAAGATATCGACGCGATGGAATCGAGAGACCCGATTGCTCTGTTTGCAGAGAGTCTCATACAAACTGGAGAACTCAATGCAGACGATTACACGAAACTTCAGGACGAAGTGAACGCCCTTGTTGACGAGGACTATCTGCGGGCCGAGAAAGACGAAGACCCACGAGTTTCAGAACTTTTCAGCTTCACACTCGGCAACGACGAGTCCCCTTCGGCACCTCCCATCGAACCGTCTGAAAGGATGACCATGGTGCAAGCGGTCAACGAAACCTTCATGAAGGCTTTGGAATCAGACCCTCATGTGATTTTCTTTGGAGAAGACATTGAAGATCCGAAAGGTGGTGTGTTTGGCTTGACGAAAGGTTGTAGCGAGAAGTTTCCAATGCAGGTGTTTAACTCACCTTTAGCTGAGGCAACCATTGTTGGAATCGGTGTCGGAATGGCAGCCTATGGCTGGAAACCAGTCTTTGAAGTTCAGTTCATTGACTTCATCGCCCCAGCTTGGAACCAACTTACGACCAACGTTTCGACCTTACACTGGCGCTCATTTGGCGATTGGGGTTGCCCGCTCGTGCTTTACTCGCCGTATGGCGCTTATCTGCCAGGTGGTTCCATCTGGCACAGCCAAGCGAACGAATCGACCCTTGCCCACGCAAGTGGAATGCAGGTTGCGATCCCTTCAACTCCTGAAGACGCAGCGGCGCTGTTCTGGACAGCGATCCATAGCAAAGAACCAGCGTACATCCTGCTTCCCAAGCATATCTTCCGAAAACCGATGCCCGTTCAGAACGTGATCCCGGTTCCGTTCGGCAAAGCTAGAACCGTCAAAGAAGGTACAGACGTGACGATTGTGACTTGGGGGAACTGTCTTGAGATTGCTGAAGAAGCCGCAGCGAAGTCCTCGGCGAGTGTCGAGATTGTCGACCTTCGTTCCATCGTGCCATGCGATTACGAATCAATCACCGCATCGGTCGAAAAGACTGGACGCCTGATCGTTATTCATGAAGACAACCATACGGGCGGCTTTGGGCAGACAATCCTCGCTGAAATGACCCGTGTTCCAGATCGCTGGAATCTGTTCTTGGCACCACCACAGTTGGTTTGTCGTGCCGATGTAGCAATCGGTTACAACCCGATTTATGAATACGCGGCCCTTCCGTCGGTTGACCAAGTCCTTTCTGCCATCGATCTCGTCATGGAGTAAGCAAGCGATGTCGTGAGGGCGTCTATGCTCTCACGACACTCGGTAGCGAATGGAAAGCGAGGTTGTTTCTCCCGGCTCAAGGAGTTTCGTTGGCGTCACTAGACCGCTCTCGACACAAATGAAATTAGGCTCGCCCAGATCTTTGATGCCGTGGTCTGCTCCTGGATTCCAAAAAACTGCCACATTACAACCGGATGTTTCGATCCTTAGGTTGTAATCATTTGTGGACAGATCTAGGGTTGGAGCCGCCTCGGGATAGACTCGGTCAAAGGGCGCCTGATGAGGAAGGTTCGGCTGAGGATCGACGGACTCAGAGTATCCCGTCAGATTGTCCAGATACTTGGCCCCAAGCCCAATAACCTTTGTCATTGAAAGGTCGGAAGTGGCCCAATAACTGTGCAAGACACACTGAACTGGCGATGCCAAGTCTCCGACATTCTCGATTTTCGCGGTGATCGTAACTCCATCAGAGAAGTCGTAAGTGAGTTCGCAACTCATCATCGTTGGTCCAAATCCTTCGGGAGTCGGCTGAGTGTTTCGAAGGATAATTCTGGATTCAGATTCAGACACCTCAGACTCCCAAATCGAGGTTCGAGCACTTCCGTGCTGAGGAGCTATCGGGGAGTCGCTCGGTAGCAAAATCCCCTTCCCGAAATAGGGAAAGCAAACCGGTGAACCCCCACGGTATGCCGTTTTGCCATCGACGATTGCACGCTCTCGGTTAGCAAACAGAATCGGCTTTCCTGCATGCTCCCAGCTGAGGAGCTGTCCACCGAAAGTCGACAGCTCGAACTCAGAATCACCAACACCGACTTGGAAGACTTTGAAACCTGCTGGATGATTCTGAACTCGAATACTCATTCCTCGATTCTAGCCGAGGTTGTGCAGCATCCGAGCCAGAACGCCAAACTTAATCTCGGTCGATAAACGGAACCCCGTCCTTGATCCAAGGCTCGGGCTTTGCCCCCTTCAAATAAACATCGAAATAGTGTCGGACTCGCTTCGCGTAATCTCTCTGATCGGGTTCGCGTGTGAAGTTGTGGTTCTCGCCGTAATACAGCAAAAGAACTGCTTCTTTGCCCATTCGTCGCAAAGTGTTGTACAAAGCCACGCCCTGGTGATAGTCCACTGCCCCGTCTTGATCTCCAACCGTCACGAGAATCGGCGCCGTTCGCTTTTCCGACAGCCAAACAGGGCTCTGGTCGATGTAGTTCTTAGGATCGGCCCAGAACGGCACCTCAAGTCGCCCTTGAGAGGTCTCAAGGATGACGCTGTTTGGCGTACCAGAATTCCAATAATGGGTGTTGGCCATACTCACTAACTCGGTGAGAGGCGCTCCAGCCACACCTACCTTGAACATTTTCGAGACCGTCGTGACATAGGCTGTTTGATACGCACCCCATGAATGTCCCATCAAGCCAATCTTGTCGGAGTCCACTCCAACGTTCATTTTCAGAACCGCTTCGACCGCTGGCTCAAGGCAATCTACCGCGTTTTTGCCCGGCGTTCTTCCCTTGTAGGCGATGTCCGGCATGAAAACGAAGTAACCGTTTTGGCAGAACCACTGACTGTTATAAGCGTTTCGGTCGCTCGGCCCTGAATAGTTGTACATTCGCGAACTCAATCGTTCGTAGATGTAGGTCACCATCGGATACTTACGTTTGGGTTGATAATCTGCCGGATACATCAAGATGCCATGCAGTTTCTGTCCCCAACGCGATTTGTATTCCACAAGCTCGGATTTCGGCCAGAAAAACTTCGACTGCTGTGGGTTCGTTTTCGAGACGGGCTTCATCGCAGAAAACTCAAGATTCGTCACGAACACATTCGGAGATTTGTCGTTGTTCTCCATTCGAAAAATGACGCGGTCCGTATCTCCCGCTCTTGCTAATCCGCTCACGGCAAACTTATCGAGAGCAACAATCTTTCCCTTACCATTGGCGTCGCAAATGTAAAAACCGGTCGCCATCAGATCTTCATCAAAAACTGAGAAAGCAAAGGGGCGATCAATGCGCGGACCATCTTCCATCGGTCGATCCATCGGCGCAAATCGATAAGTCTGACGATCTTTCCTGCCATCGGTAAGTTTGGTGACGGTGCCGCTAGGCATCCGAACCAAAAATTCATCGTAATCATCCCCTACAACGAAACCAGCATCATCTGCTAACCACATTGGGAAATCGGCAGGCGGCTTCTCTGGAGTTGTATGATCATCTTCCGTATTTTCGAACGTTGTCTTCAGATTCTTGAATGGGTCTAAAGTTTTGCCCTGCTCGATGTCGTAAACAAACCATCGACGCCCCATGTAATAGGTAAAGTAGCGCCCCATCCGGCTGGGATATCCGCCCCAGTGAGACTTTTCTAGCACCTTTGTTTTCACGCCGGTAGCGGTATCAGCCACGACGACATCGAGGAGCGTCCAACCGTTTGACTTGGGGTCTGCGTATGGCTGACGATCATTGATCAATGCGCGTTTGTAACCTTCTAGTAACGAGATTGACGCCTGCTTGGCATCCGAAATAAACTTGTACGTGTTCCCTTTGGGTTGCCAAACGTAAAGGTCGCCGCGAGCGCGGTCAGCTCCAGCCGAAACCCGTTGCTCTGGAATGGTTCGAATATCCTTGGTGTTCCAAACCTCAGGCTGCGATACTTCGCTAGGCTTTCCTGGGGCCTTTTTGTCAGCCCATTCTTTCACCCCGAAAGCGACGGCGTCCCCTTCACGGCTGAGGCTAAACCCGGTTTCGGTGATTCGTTTGCCCTTGGGGAAATCCTGTAACGTCCCCGGATCAAACACCGTGTAGGACTGCTTCTGACGAACGTTATTGACAAGGATGATTCTGTTAAAGGCCCCAACCTTCTTATCGTCCGTCTTTCCAGCCATAAAGCCGAGAGTGTCGCCGCGTTCTGCAAATTGGAGCCCCGAGACATCGTCTTTGCCCCATGCCAGCGTTTTCATGGTCAGCGCGGAAGGGTCAAAAACCTGCACGCCTTTGTCGCCGGAGTCTGACTTGATCAGAACAGAAACCAAATCCCCAGCATAATTCGAGTCAAACGAGACAACGTTGGTGATTGGAGTCGTCATCCCGTCGGCAAGGTTAATGACCAACAGATCGGTTCCCCCGTCCGCCTTTCCGGCAGGGGCGCTCTTGAGAACCAAAAGAGTCTTGCTCCCCTTGAGAAACACGAACCGTTGGACCCCATCCATGATTCGTTCGGTGCCAGAAGCAAGGTCGCGCAGACAGAACTTGCTCTCGACGGGCTTTTTCTCTTCACGGAGTTTGTCGGCGACTGCTTTGGGGGGGCTGATCAGGTTGCCAACCCACTTGGAGTCATCACTGAAAATAGCCTGACCACCGTTTGGCGTTGTCCATGTCTGCGGGCCATCTGTATTTCTGACGGTCAGATTGCTTTCACCACTTTGAGTAGAAACACCGAATGCGACCCAGTGACCATCCTTTGAGATGGTGTAACCGCCTAAACTCTCCCAAGTCTTAACGTCCTCCGAGGTAATTGTCTTCTTGGCATCGTCAGCCGCCGAGGCGGCAAATACAACGAGCAGGGTTGCCAAACAAGCAGTCTGCTTGAGCATGAAAGGTCGGGAAAGCCGGAACATCTGCATTTATCCTCGGAAACTACCTTACTTTTACGTAGGATTGAGGTTCGACGAGTTCCGCAAATGCTTCGGTGATAATCCCGTTGGGACAATACAGTGCGGCGGATTATGCCCGCGTATTGTGAACAAACGGACTAGACCTTTTCGATCCGATAGTCTTCAATGACCGGGTTTGCCAGCAACTGGTCGCACATCTCTTTGACGCGCTCTTCCGAATATGGCTCAACCTGCAATTCGATCATTTTTCCGATTCGCGCATCCTGCAATTCGCTATAGCCAAGCTTTTGAAGGGCGCCTGCGACGGTGCGTCCAGCAGAATCGAGCAAAGAAGGCTTGAGTGTGACAAAGACGCGGACCGTGGCCATACGCTGATTTTGGCACAGATCAGTTCGTGTCAGGCACTACCTTCACGGAGTCATCAGGTTTTGGCGCCTCAACCGTCATCTTTCTCTTCTTTTTCTTTCGCTTTGTTCCGCCTGCGTCGGGTTTAGTCGCTGGCTCTGCTGTTGCGGCAAAGGCAATGCCCGCTGGGTCAAGCGTTCCCTTGAAGACGATCGCATGAGGAACAGGGCGAGAAGGTTCGTCTTTTGTGCTGTGCCCACTCGCCAAAATCTTCTCGTTATAAACAAGCGAAGTGCTGAAACCGGAGTCGAGCAAAACGGCCTCCTTTGCGCCGGCTGCAGCCAACGCTTGGCCAAACTTTTCGGAACTCACTGAGTTCTTTGATGCGGCAGCAAAGACCATTCCATCGCTCATGATGCCAAAGGCTGCCCGGCGCCGCGGGTCCATGATGTCTTTGCTCGCGAAGATAGTCATGCCGTCTTTGGTTCCGGCAACTCCGGCGTGAACAAGCCAAGCCCCACCGAGAAAAACGTTGTTTGCGTCAGGCATGAAGTCGGCAAGGCATGTTTCGTCATTCATGCGGAATGGGTTAAAGGGGACGATTGCGAACCCGCTCGGACCCCAAACCAACAGGGGACGATTCACAAGCTTGGGAAGTCGCCAGGCTTCCAGATCTGGCTGTAACGATCCTGTTTCTGGAGTCTTGCTTGGACCAACCAACTTGTTGTCCGTTGCTTTGATCGCCGCCATGTTGAAAAACGTGCCGTTGATACCGGCCACAGAACCGGGCGAACGGTGGATGAAATCGAGTACCGATTCGCGCGCGTAAGAAGTGATCGATTCAGGCTGTCCACCCACGACGAGAGCCAACTTAACGCCACCCTCTTCCTGCTCTTTGTAGGTCACCGGAGAATCGACGATCTTTTCTCGAGTGATGCCAACTGCGCCGCCGCTGACCGCCTGATCGTAGTCCTCCATCGCTTTATCCAGCCTTGTGTGAACGTATCGATTCACGCACAAAATGCTCGGGGACTCTTCTGCAAGGCCGTTCGCGACGCTAAAAGCCATCGTGTACCCGGCTTCTCGGGTCAGGCTTTGCGTCATTAAATCGTTTTTGCCTTCGGGATACGCGATGAAATCAATCTTCTTTCCGAGTTGAGCTTCAAGCTCCTTTTTCGACTCAGCGAGTTCCTTGGTTTGCTCCGTTGGCGTGAGCGAAGGTAGGTCAGGATGGGTGATCGTATGGCTCCCAATCGTGACGAGCGGGTCTTTGACAAGCTCCTTCAGGGTTGGCCAATCCATCTTCGGGTGCAAGCCCGTTTTGTTGCCCACGTATCCGGTATGAACGAATACAACTGAGGGGTAGCCGAGTTGCTTTAGGATCGGATATGCCCGGTCGAAATACCCCTGATAGTTATCATCAAAGGTCAAAACGATCGACTTTTCTGGGATCGTAAATCCCGAAGTCAGATGTTTGTGAAGATCCTCAAGACTGATCGGCGTGTAGCCATTCGCCTTGATCTCATCCATCTGATCCTGGAATTCTTTGGTTGTGCAGTCAAACCAGACCGAGTTCTTATCCCGCTTCTCGATGATGTCGTGATACATGATCACAGGGACTCGCTGACCGCTACACCTCATCGAAATCTCGAATATCGGCTCCGGTTCTTGGTTCGCTTCGGCCTGCTCCGACTTTTTTGGTTCAGGAGTAACCGTCAATGTGCTCGGATCATTCTTATGACATCCGCCAATCGCAAAAAGGGCCGCAGCGGCAAGGAGAAGCTGTTTTCTGTTCAACACGGAGAGGCTACATTGTATCTCTTTGTCCAAACTCTCAACTGGATGAAATCAGCGCGAACTAACAACGATTCTTCAAGGTTCCTTTAACATGTGAGTCCTCTGCTACTTTGTGTCCTTTTCAATCCGGGAGTGTCTATCCACTCTCCAGCAATCCACATGAGCGAACTGGTTGCCCAACTGGCTCAACAAACCGGGCTAAAGCTTGAGTGTGCTGCGAACATCGCGGATGAAACCTTGGTGATCGAGATCACAGATCGGCCCGCAGACGAGGTGATGTCGGAGATCACCAAAGTGACGGACACGACTTGGAAAACAGATGGCGAGGTTCGACGCTTGGTGAGAAGTCCGGAAATGCTTAAAGCAGAGAAAGCGAAAGAAGATGCGAAGATTCTCTCTGCGCTGACGAGTTTGATCGCCGAAAACCTTGCACGAGTTAAAGCACTGCCCCCAATCGATAAGGACGCGATTGCCAATGAACTCAATGATAGTCAGTGGAATACAGAGGATCGCAAAGCACTCTTGACGCGTTTGACTCACCAGGCATCAGCCAATCCTGAAGCTCGATTCCTATTTCAAGTGCTCTCCGAAATCGGAGCAAAGAAACTACTAAGCCTTCGTAACGGGCAAACCGCTGTCTATTCAGACCAGCCAACAATGGCTCAGTTTGAACTTCCCTTGCGGACCAAACCAGTGCTAACAAAGCTGAAAATGGATGTTCGCCGCATCATCGTCGAAAACTCGAAGCAGAAATCGGACAAGCCACGAGTGAACATGGGCGAACTACCGCAATATGCTTCGAAGCTTTCGGATGCTGGATACGGAAAGATGCTACTGAAAGTCAGAAAGCTTGGGAGCCTCTCGTTTCAGGTGAGGTTGGCCCTCATCGACCAAAAGGGATTTCCCTTGACGACGTTTGAGACGTACTTTCCCCAACGCAGCGTTCTTTACTCCCGTCAAGTCAAGCATGAAGGCGAAGTATACAAGCCTTCACCGCAAGTGCAGGATTACCTCAGCATGGGTCGCGAGATAGGTGTGGCAGAAGCTTCCTCGACTTCAGTCGAAGTCGAGGGCAAAAGATACCATGCTGGTAGCTATCTTCCTTTTCGCGAACAAGACGGACAAGGACCACTCGCGAGCATTGAAAAGTTTGCCAGCGATCCCTTTCAGTTTGAGCCGGTAGCCTTCATCGTTGCCCCACCATTACAATCTATTGCCGCTCGTCAGAAGAAGAACTTAATTGCTTCCATCGATGACTCAACATTGGCGGCCATTCTCAACGAAAACCGTTGGGGTGGCTTTACGACTGATCAAGATTATCTAGATATCCCGCTTGGTGCGGCCGTGCCACCCGATCAACGTGTTCCGAAACTTCAAGTCATCCCCAATGAAACCTATTTGGAAGTAAAGCCATTCCTGTCTTATCGGGCAAGACTCGCCACGGTCAACCGCCGGAAACTTCGCGATCTGATTTCAGGGATTAGGACGACCGGAACCCTGACGATGGAGACTGCAGCCAACTTCTATAGTTCATCAGGCGTTCTCCCGACTTTTGGGAGTATCTCGATGAATCTCATCAATCACGCAATTGCGGGTCGCAGCTTCGATAACTTATTCACACCTGCTCTTCCGATCCTTATGAAGCTCAATCCACAGCAATGGAGTTCGGCAATTCGTGGCGATTTGCCCCTCTCGCAAGTAAATGCTGATACCCAAAACCTAATCACAGATTTGATGAACTCATCTGGAATTCAATTAGCTGGAAATGGATCGTTTTTGAACGAGTGGCACATCTGGGACCAACCTCTCCGATCGGAGCTGACCGAGCTTTTGCCGAATGGCCTTTCGCCGACCATGCCTATCAAACTTGAGGAAACAACTGAGACCAAGGTGATTGGCAAGAGCCTTCTAGGGTTCCACTTTTTGATGTCAGTGGGTGACATGGGTCTTTATGAGCATGACCGCAGAAATCAAAATCACTACGCGTCAAAGCGTGAGTTCGGAGGATTTCAGCCTGTTTCGGCAAAAGGTTATAAGCTAACCCTACCCATCAATAAATCCATGTTCGTAACGACCGATTTAAACGAGGACATTCCTTTGGGAAAAGTAGGCTTCGTATCGCGTGAGCAACTTCCCGCAGATTTCCTCAAGCTCGCCCAGAAAATCGACGAAGCACTTTCAAAGCGGAATTAGGCGAAGCGGGTAAATTTTGTTCGTGAAGGACCTTGTCGAGCTAACCACGCACTGCGTTCACTGCGGGTTTTGCCTCGAATCGTGCCCGACGTTTACAACCACGAGAAGTGAAGCCGATAGCCCCCGTGGAAGGATCTATCTGATTCGAAGCGCTGAGGAAGGGGTGTTGCGATGGCAAGAGGATGTCAGGCCGCATCTTGATAGGTGCCTGGGTTGTCTTGCCTGCACCACTGCGTGCCCGAGCGGTGTTGATTACAGTTCGATTCTGGAGATTGCAAGGGACAAGCTAGAGGAGCAGAAGCCAAGAATCAGCAAGTCCATGCTGTTGATGGGAACGACAAGCCCAAAGATTCTTAGCACTCAACTTGGACTGGCCAAATTACTGCCCGGAAAGAAAATGCCGTTGGTTGCCAGCATTTTCTTCGCGAGCGCAAAGCCTGAAGCAGACTTGCCGCAAGTCTGTGGACTCAACTCAAGCGACAAAACCAGAGAAATCTCCCCACCACAACCGACGGACGCAAATCTTCGAGGAGAGGTTTATCTGCTCGAAGGGTGCGCCATGCGCGTTCTGTTTCCCCGAGTTCATTGGGCAACACGGCAACTCTTGTCTCGGCTAGGCTTTCGAGTCCGAGAGGTCGAGCAGGGGTGCTGTGGAGCACTGCATGTTCACAATGGACACGTAACTGACGCGAAAGCACTCGCCGAAAAGCTGATCAAGCAGATGCCGGGCAGCTTGCCGATTATTGTGAATTCAGCAGGGTGTGGAAGCACGATGAAAGCTTACGATTCTCTCCTAAGCACACCCGAAGCCAATCAATTCCGAGACCGTGTCAAAGATATTTCAGAGTTCCTTTTGGAACAGGGACTCATTGATTTGCTGAAGCAGAGTCAAGGCATCGATGCTGAGATCACCTACCATGATGCTTGCCACCTTGCTCATGGGCAAAAGATAAAGATAGAACCCCGTCAGCTTATTCAATCCGTCCCTAACGCCACTTATACGGAGTTGCCAGAATCGGATATGTGCTGTGGTAGCGCGGGGGTCTATAACGTTTTGCAACCGCAACTCGCCAGAAGTCTGCTTGACCGTAAGTATGGTCACATCGGAGAAACCCGGGCCAACATTGTCGCCACTGGCAACCCTGGGTGTCATGCTTGGATCGCTCAGGCAGCCAGAGAGCATGGCCAGAAAGTACAAGTCATGCACACCGTCGAGTTGCTCGAAGCGTCATTCAGCGGAGTCCCATTCCAATGAAACCTTCGGACTTCAAAATCGTAGAAAGCCAAGCGTATGGCACCAAAAGAAGAAATGTCCAAAGATCAAACACCCATGGTTGACGTTCAGTCTTCGCGAGACGAGCGCAACATTCCCATTGATCGCGTTGGAGTAAGAGGTGTCAAGTATCCAATTTACGTTCGTGAGAAGAACAACGGCCCGCAACAGACGGTCGGTACATTCACTTTAACGGTTGATCTTCCTCGCGAGTTCAAAGGGACTCACATGAGCCGTTTTTTGGAAGTGCTCTCTGAGCACAACCATGACATCAGCGTTGACACGATCCCAGATATTCTGAGTCGACTTAGAGAAAAGCTCCACGCTGAAACCTCTCACCTGGAAGTTCAGTTCACCTATTTTCGCAAAAAAGCAGCACCGGTCACCCAAAAGACCGGCATGATGGGATACCAATGCGGCTTTATTGCCTGTGGCGGCGATGAAGATCATTTTCTTGTAACGCTGACTGTCCCGGTGGCAACGCTATGCCCTTGCAGCAAAGAGATTTCTGATTACGGTGCACATAACCAGCGTGGTTATGTCAGCGTTCGGGTCCAACCGAGGGGCAAGCTTTGGCTCGAAGACGTGATCGATATGATCGAGGCAGCCGGATCTGCACCTCTTTATCCGGTGCTCAAGCGCCCGGATGAAAAGTTCGTGACCGAACAGGCTTATAACAATCCGCGATTTGTCGAAGATATGGTTCGCGAGGTTGCTATTGCGTTCGACCAGCACCCAAACGTAGGAAATTACGAGATTGAAGTCGAGAATCACGAGTCAATTCACGATCATAACGCGTACGCTTATCTCAAACGCGAGAAGAAGTAAGCAGAAAAACGCTGTTGACCAAAACGAAACCGACGCTTACGCGTCAAAATGGACGCAATGCGACGCGGATTAGGTAGTTTTCTTGGCTTGGCCGTTGGCCTGGCAGCAATGATGCTCGGCGGATGTGGAGGAACCGATAGTTACTCGACGATCCCGGCTGGGGCGGACGTGTACCACTATTACCTTGCGGATCAAGGAAACCATCGCGTCGTTCGGTTTGATGCCCTCGACACAACTCCGAAAATCAAGATATTCACCCCCACAACCAATGCGACAACTTTCGCGCCGGCAGACTTTGTGTTTGTTTCGTATAGTCGCTTTTATGTGCTGGACAAGGTGAATAGTCAGATCCTTCGCATTGATGTCTCAGATGATTCGAACTTCACTACGTCAGTAACTGCTACCTTTGGGGCCGTTGGATCCGGGACTAACCAGTTCCTCAACCCGAACGGTATCGCGCTTGATAGCATTGGCCGAATCTATGTTGCTGATACCGGCAATCACCGAATCGTCCGGTTCGACAACTTTAACGGTGACAACTGGACAACTTTCGGCTCACAGGGGACGGGGACAAACGAGTTTGAATCACCCTATCAGATTCGACTCGACAAGAATGGTCGAATAGTTGTCACGGATCAGGGTGCGAGCAGACTCGTTCGTTTTAATGACATGTCTGGAAGCGGTTGGGCTACGTTAGGTTCGCTCGGAAACGGCACTTTACAATTCAGCTCGCCAACTGGGCTGGACGTGGATTTTGAGAATCGATATTACGTCTCAGACTCTGGTAACAAACGCGTCGTGAGATTTGACGATATCACTGGACTCAACTGGACTGTCTATTCCTCAGGAACAACGACGGCTTTGGACAATCCGGTTGGTTTGGCTGTGCTAGGACGCAAGCAGATCCTTGTCACGGACCTGACCTCGAATAGAGTTGTCCGCTACATCGATGAAACGGCAACAAGCACGTCCGAGTTCTTCGGGGATGGATTCAATAATCCAGTTTCGATTCGAGCCAAATAAAATGGCCGTTTGGCCACTGCTCTAAGCAGCGGCCAGACGACTCTTTCGGCTTTCTTGCAAGCTAACGTTAATCTCGAGCGTTCCGATGTCTCCGATCTCCATTGGGATCAGAAGTGACGGAATATCAAGCGTTGTGATCTTCACGTTGCTTCCGCGAATGATTGTGGGCGGCGTGATGTCGACACTGAAACCCTGAGTGGCGAGAACAGAGGCAGCGTTTCCGCTGATCATGTTCCCTAACTCCGCGATCGCGCTTGCAGCAAGCTGATCAAAGGTGACGATCGGTTGACCAATCATCTTTGATGCCAGCCTGTCCGCTGTAACCATCGACATTCCATAGATGACAAGGCCTTCAATGTTCCCAGTGATGCCGCACACGACGTTCACCTGCTGTGTGGTGAACATCTGAGGACGTGCAGACAACTGCCCGCGCTCTGCTGTGATAGAGACGAGCATTTGGAAAACGTTAAGGGCTGCTTCAGCAAAGGGGCTAACGTACTGGACTTTCATCATTGTCCTCAGGCAGCCAGCTTCGACATCGCCTCCAGAACCCGTTCAGGCTGGAACGGCTTGACAATGAAGTCTTTTGCTCCTGACTGAATGGCCTCCACCACCATATTCTTCTGTCCCATCGCAGTGCACATCACAACGTTTGCTTCTGGATCGAAGGCTCGGATCTCTTTAAGAGCCGAGATTCCATCCATTTCAGGCATTGTGATGTCCATGGTTACGACATCCGGTTTGAGCGATTTATAAAGCTCTACGGACTCCACACCATTGGTCGCCTCACCCACAATTTCGAATCCATTCTGGGTAAGAATATTTTTGAGCGTGACCCTCATGAAGAGGGCGTCATCGGTTATTAAGATGCGTTTCGCCATCGTACGTTTCCCCCCTCCAGGGGCTTACTATAGAAGAATGGAACAGTGCTTTCGAATCCGATCTCTCTCGAGCGGAAGATTCGTTCTGTACTGCCCACAAAGAGCACTCCACCGGGCTTCAACGAATTGAAGAACCTTGTGTATAGCTCTTCCTTTGCCGGCTCTGTGAAATAAATCACTACATTCCTGCAAAGTATTAAATCGAAACCTGTATCAAACTTATCGGCAAGAAGGTTGCCTTTTTGGAATGACAAATAGCTTCGGAGTGAAGAATTTGCTTTCCAAAGAGCTCCGTCCTGAGTGAAATAGCTCTTTTTGATTTCGCTAGGAACGCCTCGCATGTCTGCGTCGCTGAACTCGCCTCGCCGAGCTTGGTCCATGGCAGCCATGTCGATGTCTGTTCCAACGATCTTGTGGTTGCCTTTGAACTTACTGTCCAGCAATGTTGCCAGCGAGTATGCCTCTGCTCCATAGGAGCAGCCAGCGCTCCAAATCTTTAGGGATTGAGTTCTGCTTAAAAGGTCAGGGAGCACCTTCTTTTCAAGCTCAACCCATTTATCTGGGTTTCGATACAACTCGCTTACGTTAATCGCAAGTTTGTCCAAGAACCAGCGCGTGTTCTCCTCGCTCTGAGTCACCCAACGGCCAAAAGCCTCGATTGAATGATCTGCTTTTTGCTCCGCCATGCTCAAGACTCGTCTCTGGAGCTGATCTTGCTTGTAGAGCTTAAGATCAAGCCCAGCGGTTTTGAGAACCTGTGAGTAAAACGTTTGCCATTGTTCAGAGCTAGACTGCATGCGCCACCCTTGCCGACACTGCGGCGACTATGGCTTGCGCCATATCATGAATCGGAAATTCCGCACTGGTTGCGCCAATTGCTTTTGCTGCCCGCGGCATTCCATAAATCGTGCAGGACTCTTCGCTTTCACCAAAGGCGACGCCTCCAGCTTCCTTGATGGCAAGGGCGCCTGCAGCCCCATCTTTGCCCATACCTGTTAAGACCACACCCACTGTTCTAGCTCCGTACAGCTCAGCGACACTCATAAACAAGTAGTCCGCGGCTGGCCGGACACCGTGAATCGGCGGTGCTGTGTCTAGTGTCAGAAATCCGTTTGATGCCACTCGTAAATGCTTCCCGCCAGGTGCCAAGTACGCAATTCCAGGTGTCACTCGGTTTGCCTCGGTCGCTTCAGCGCATGGGACGGTTCCCATTCGGTCAAGCCTTTGTGCCAAGCTTGCTGTAAAGCCGGCAGGCATGTGCTGAACCACAAGGATCGGAACGTTTAAGCCTTTCGGTAAACACTCCCACAGTTCGGACAATGCTCTCGGTCCACCAGTCGATGACGCAATCACGACGACTCGATCACCTGTTGTAACTGGTCGAATGCTCGTGGTTGGCTTGCGAACTTTCAGTCGTAGCTTTGCTGAGGTGGCTGCCCGGATTTTGTGTAGAAGGTCATCATGTAAGGTTCGAAGGGCGGAGAGCGCTCCATTCTTCGGCTTACAAACAAAATCGACTGCTCCAATTTCCAGAGCCTGCATAGTAATCGAAGCATTCTCCGATGTTAGAGTGCTACACATGACAACAGGAGTCGGATGCTTCTCCATGATCGTGCGAAGTGCTTCGAGCCCCGTCATTCGAGGCATCTCGACGTCCATCGTAATGACATCTGGCTTAAGCAACTCGACTTGTCGGATGGCATCTTCACCATCTCGCGCGAACCCGACCAAGTCAATGTCGGACTCAGATCGAAGCATGTCTCCAAGCACCTGACGGATCAGGGCAGAGTCATCCACTACTAAGACACGAATCTTGGTCAATTGTCTAGTCCCTCAAACATTCCGGACTGCTCTTCGAATCGCTCAATGAATTCATCGGTGAGGAGTCCTAAATCGTCAACAGTCAGTCCAAGCCGAGTTAGGCTAGATTCGCTGAACTCGTAATAGAGTCCATCTCCACCAAGCCCCATTCCCATACTCATGGAGATCGTATCGGCGATATGCACGCAGTCGACAACAGCGCTTTCAGGTTTGCATTCATCTGGCCGGTGGTGATATCGCATTGCAAGGATCATTGGTTCTGGAAGATTCCATGCTTCACCGATATAGCCGCCAACGTCTGTGTGGTCATAGCCTAAGACCTTTCGCTCGATCGCGTCAAAAGGTGCTTCCATTGCCGCAGCAATCTTGAGCATCGCTGGTAGCTTGTTCTCTAGCCAAATGCCTAGGGCTACTTTTCCAAGATCATGAAGTAAGCCGGCAGTGAATGCCAAGTCGGGTGACACAGATTGCGTCTTCGAGGCAATCATTTGCGCGCCGACACCTACTCCTAGAGCGTGAGACCACATCGCTTTTGGCTCAAGCAAATAACCCTTTACTGGTCGGGTCATCCATGGATAGGTGCTTGCCACCATACAAAGGTTCTTGACAGAGCGCATGCCGAGGATCACAACGGCTTCGGGCACGGTTTGCACTTTGCGACTCAGGCCAAAAAAAGCACTGTTTGCCAGTCGCAAAACTCGAGCAGCCAAAGCCTGATCTTGGAGGATGTACTTTGCTACCGACTCCGCACTTCCATTTGGGCTGTCAGCTTCGCGCATCACAGCGAGAGCGGCCGTTGGCACCGAAGGCAGGTCCGTCGTTTTAGCAACGATTTCTTCTAGTGTGATCGTGTTCGCCATAGCATTACCTCAGAATGCAAAGTTGCGCTTCGCCCTGTGCAACTGTCTTCACCCTGATCTCGCCAGTAGAAGAATCGAAGGTCATTGTGCGTCCGTTATGACCGCCAATATCCTGAGCAACAACATGCAACCCCAGCGACTTAAGCTGAGCTAATACTGCAGTTGAGTTTCGGTTACCGATATCCATTCGACTAGCCGTTCCATCGCCGAACTTGAAAACTTGCGCGCCACCTGAAATCGCGATTTTCATTCTCGACTTCATTGCCCCCAACTTTTCCAATTCAGAAATTAGATGTGGTACTCCTGTATCGGCGAATTTGCCGGGCTTCTCTATAGGTCTATCTGCGAAAGCTTCAGGAAGCATGACGTGAACCATTCCGGCAACCTTTGCAATCGGGTCCAGAATCGCTATTCCAATACAACTACCCAGGCCGAGACAAGCGAATGTAGCGGGTCCTTTTGCGGTTTTGGTTTCCGCCATACCAACGAGAATCGTTGTGGCGACTACCATATTACGCAGCCTCCGCAAGTCCAAGCGATGCGAATACCGCAGACAACCCTTCTACCGTCGGTATGAACAAGAAGTAGCCCTCTATCTGGTTGCCTTCGTCGCTAATTGACGTTCGCAATGACAACGCAGTGTGATCGGCAATCGAAGCACACATGACCACTCCTTCAATGACTGTAAGGCACATATCAACCATCAATTGCGGTGGTGTCGCGTGCATCTGCAAGCCAGTCATATCCGAAATCGCTGACAAGAAGCTTCCAGTGATGATGTTGCCAACCTCCATCATGGTGCTAGCCTGAAGCTCGTCAACATCTTCAGCGGCATCTGGCGCATAACCGATGAACATGCGCCACAGACACTGAGCAGAACTCCATGGTGTGATGAAGGCAATGTGCCCTCCTGTATCCCCATCAATTGGCATATAAATGCCAACTGTAAGCAGCTCATCGCCGCCGAGTTGCAAAGGTAGCTCCTCAAGAGAAACTGCTTGTGCATCGGGGATGCTCATGCCGAATGCCTTACCCGTCATTCCGGCTAATGCCGTAGTAGCGTGTCCGAGACCGATGTTTGCCATCTCGCGCACTACGCTCTCGTGCAGCGGTCCTAACGCAATTGTGTTGGTAGCCATACTCCTCCATTCCATGTCGGCAGTTAGCCAGCCATGGGGAACCCTGTGGATTACCTGTTCCACTAAAATCGGCAACTACACCAAGCATCATTACGGGGAAGGCAAGGAAAGACAGCGGGAACGACTGTAAAAAGCAAGAAAGCCTCTTCTGGGAGAGTTCCCAAAAGAGGCTATGCCTATGGATCGAGCTAGTTTCAAGTCAAACTTCGACTAGGCATCGGCGAGCCAGGGAGAATAACATCCGCGACTGCGTAGCTTCGTCGGATATCTTGCAAACAGATTTTGGCGCGTCCGCCAACATACTCTGAGCCATCTAGAAGCTCGACGTAGTAACCGCCGTCCGTCCAACCGATCACTTTGCCAACGTTTTCGAATGCAGATCGTCGAACGTTGACCTCAAGCACCTGAGCTCGCCTGAATCCCATGAACTTCTGATCGAACTCTTCGATTGTGCCAGCACGAATCTCGTACTCTTCATACTCCATATCGAAGTTCGCACGAATGTAGATGCCTCGCCGCATCTCGTGTTCAAGATCCTCAACATTTTCACCGTCAAGCCCAATGAGAGCTTCGACAACAGCTGGATGACACTCAACAATGAATGCATTTCCTGGCTCGGAAATCTTTCGCCACATGTCTCGTTCGATCCAAAGGCTAACCGTCTCTTTACTGGCGATTCGTCCGACGCCAGTACACATCGGGCAGACTTCGGTGATTTCTTGGGTCACCGATTCCCCAGTTCGCTTACGGGTGATCTCGATAAGGCCCAATGAGGAGATTCTG
>DDEQ01000016.1 GCA_002336105.1 Chthonomonas sp. UBA1950
AACTTCTCGGCCACCGGTACTACGACCCATCGACAGCCCGGTTCCTAACCAGGGATCCAATCAAAGACGGGCGTAACTGGTATGGTTATTGCAATAGCAATCCTCTCAAAGAGGTAGATCCTACCGGAGAAAATCCTGCTGTGCTAATTCTGGGCACTACCACACCAATTGGTTGGGTGGCCCTTGGCGTTGTAGCTGTGGTGGCTGTCACGGTAGTTGCTATAGAGGCATCTGCCCAGCCCTATAGAGCAGAACACCGCGACAATGCTCGTCCTAGCACCAAAGATCAGCATCAAGAAGGTCAGTCACGGCGCCGTCGCGATCAGGGAGGAGAAAAGGGCGATAAGCGTCGGAACATTCCAAAAATAAAGGGGGAGCCAACGCAACCTCCAAAAAATGGCGATGATTACTTACGCCCTGGCCCAAAACCGAAGAGCTATTATATGCCAGGTGAGTATGATACGGAGAACAAAAAATGGCACTAATTGACAGTTGGATAATGGAAGCTGCGGAGCAGAAACACCTTCTGTTTCTAAATACAGACGCTTCGGACCTAAGCAGATTCACAGCCGGTTATGTAGCCTGGGTTGATGAAGACTGGATTGGGCTACGCCTAGTTGGTACGTCAGGAGACTTCGATGGCTTTATGGCTGTTCGTTCGAACCATGTTGTTAGAGTAAAAAGGGGGGGGACTTACTACGAATGTCTCGCAAATTCCGCGCCAAGCAATAGCCTTCCTGATTTCTCGGTTAGTTGCTTCGATGATATGCTTGATCAGTTAAAGCAAATGCAAACAGTCGTCTGGATACATGATAGTTACTATATCACTAAAGGTGTGTTTGTGAATCATGACTACGAGTGTGTTGAAATTACAGAATACTCGAGTAATCTGATTTCGATGGGGCATGCGGTTGTCAGCCTTTCAGATATCGTAAAGATTGAATTTGGAGGCCCTGATCAGAGCTTGCTCTCAAAACTAGTGTCATCAAAGCCTGCATTGTAGTTCGAACTTATGCTCGGTTCGCGTGGCATACTTAGAAGTGTGCCACGCTCTGGCATTTTCCGTTTAACAACGATGCACATTATGCGAGTGCTTGCTTGCATCTGATCTGCTGGGCGGCAGCTTAGTGCTAGCAGGAGCAACGCCCTAGAAATATGAAAGTGCTTTCTACTGAGGAAACCTTCGATTGCTTGAGGGTAGTGAACATGCCCTCAAGCGAAGATCTTCATAGAAATGCTTCTGGCTGGCTTCCGGAGTCTTTTGGATTACCAAAAGACTCCGGAAGGAAAACATCACTTAGCCGAGCAGTTCATGAAGTTACAAGCGAAGCGCCATTAGTATTGCTCATAATCCGTGATACAGATATTTGGCCAAGTAGTGCTAATCCTCACCTCTTTGATCTTGTCCGCAATTCTACAGGAGATGTACCTTCAGTTCAGAGCCATCCTGGCCACCTCTTTGGGCACGAAGACCGGGATCTATGCGAGGCCCTCTATGCTCTCGGGCTATATTTTGTGTGGGGATCTGTCTTCATTGCACCAAGTATTCCGCTGATCATTGAAGTTAGCCATGATGAAGTCGTGTCGATTTGGTCCAATACTACGCTCGGACGTGAAATAAGCTCTCAGCGGTGATTGCGAAGTCAACGTGACTCCAGTCGATATCGAAGTAAACGAAGCAACCGCACTTGCGCTTGAAACCGCGATCGCAGTTGCTGACGTGTCCGACTCAATTCCAGGCGATGGTGAATTTGAGGTCAAGCAGACTATCAAAGCGCCCGTGAAGATCAACCTGTTTATCACGACCCTGAAGACAACTGTCAACCTAGACGCTGAAGTCGTTCTCCGAGTCGTCGACCGCTAAGAACAATGTGCAGACGTTTGCACCTACAAGCGAATGGACGCCATCATGTAACTGGAGATTGAGGCAACCGAGGGGATGACGAGATTCGAACTCGCATCGATACCTCGTTTTCCAAGCACAAATTTGGTTAGCTATGACCGACCAAACAACATCTGAGCCAAGGCTTTTGGTTGCAGCAAGATCGGTCGCGGTCAATGCAAAAGACGTTGCCCCTACGCCATTAGGCGCAGGGGCAATTGGACCTACTTGATGTTAAACGTAGAGGTTGAAACAAGGTCTCGAGACGAGGTACCCACGTACACCGTGTATTTCCCGGGCTTGACAACCCAACCGGTTCCATTCACCCAACTGGCGAAGTTGTGGAACGGAACTTTGATCGTTCCAGATTCACGCTTCCCTGCCGAGACTAACTGTCGGTTGAACGCGACAAGATCCTTGAATGTTTCGCCGGGTCTCTTGACGTACACCTGAACGATTTCCGAGCCTGTTCGGTTGCTCGTGTTCTTGACCGAAAACGGAACCAGAAGCTCTTTGCCCTTCGTCTTGGTAGCCCCGCTTGAAACCTTGAACGACGAGTAGGAGAGGCCGAATCCGAACGGGTACAGCGGTCGAACGCCTTTCGCGTCGAACCAGCGATATCCCATTTCGCGCTTCTCAGAGTACACGAGGTCTCCGTTCACTGCCGGATAGGCTTTTTCGTAGTAGGTCCCCTTCATCGTGACGGGGAAGGAAGTTGTGAGTTTCCCGCTTGGATTGGTCTTTCCAAAAAGGATTTCAGCTACTGCTTGGGCACCGATTCCGCCCGAATACCAAGCCTGAACAAAGCCGTCGACTCGGCTTAACCACTTCGAAGTGTCGATGCTCGCGCCTGAGTTGTTGACGACAACGATTTTCTTGCCAGTCTGGATCAGAGCTTCCAGCAAAGATTCTTGATCTTCTGGAAGAGAAAAAGGTCTATCGGCTCCCTCGCCTTCTCGATTTGAGTCGAACCCGATGCTCGCCACAATGACGTCCGCCTTCGCGACTTCTTCGCTAGGAACTTGTGCTTGGTAAGCAGCTTTGAGAGGGAGAATTCCGAACTGAGCGATGGCCTCGCCTTCGGCTTCGTAATATTCGATCTTCAGGCGGTAGGTCTTGCCAGCCTCCATGCGAACACCCGCGGTGCTGCTTTCGACACCGCGATCACGCCACGCATTAAGAATCAGCTTATCGTTGACGTAGATCTTGGCTCCGTCATCGCTTCGAGCATAGAGAATGTGCTCGCCGGACTCCTTTGCTGTGTACTCGGTGGTCCACCGAACCGAGTAGTTGTGAGGGTTCACCCCAGGGAACGGGGGGTTATCCGTAAAGACATGGTCAAGCTTCTCATCCTGTCCGACATAGACCGGCTGGCCCTGCAATCTGCGATTGTTAAAGGCTTCAACCTTGGCTCCTTTTTGCGTTTTCGAACCAGGCACGAAAAAGTCGGTCCCACCAAAAGACTTCCACAATTCTTCTCCGTACGGGGCGACCGACACGGTTGTTCCAGCAGGGGCTTCTTGCTTCAAGGCGTGAGCCAGAGTCATTTTTCGGATTGGAGTTGTCCAAGCCGACCCGCCGCCCTGCGGGTATCGCATCGAGTTCGGACCGACAACCAAGATTCTCTTCACCTTCGCCAGAGGCAAAATGCCACCTTTGTTTTTCAGCAGCACTGTTCCTTGGCGCGCAATTTCCAACGCGACTTTATGCCCTTCGGGGTTATCGAGAGGAACAGACTTAACTTCTTGGCTCCTCTTCTCGAACTCCATCGAATACTCCATTCGAAGGATTCGGCGGATTTTCTCGTCGATCTTTGCTACCGGAACCTTTCCTTCCTGAATTGCGGGAAGCAGGTTTTGTCGGTTCATGAAATCAGGCCCAGGCATCTCAAGGTCCATGCCGTTAAGCGCAGGCCCGAGAGCGCTGTGCACGGCGCCCCAGTCCGACATCACGATGCCGCGATATCCCCAGTCTTTGCGAAGGACTTTATCAAGCAACCAACCGTTTTCGCTGGTGTATGTTTTGTTGAGTCGATTGTAAGAACACATAAGCGCCCATGGGCCTGACTCTCGAATCGCGATTTCAAACTGGCGTAGATACAGTTCTCGGAGGGTGCGTTCGTCGACATCAGACGAATCGTGCATTCGGTCCGATTCATTGTTGTTGGCAGCAAAGTGCTTGATAGTGGCAACAACCCCTTGCGATTGAACACCTCGAATGACACCTGCAGCGAGCTTGCCTGAGAGCAGCGGGTCCTCGCCGAAATACTCAAAGTTTCGGCCGTTCTGCGTGATTCGGGTCAAGTTGACACCAGGGCCAAGCCATATATGAACGCCTCGAGCACGTGCATCGCGTCCAATCTCTCTGCCAAACGCTTCTGCTAAGGCAGGGTTAAACGTGCTAGCTATAGTTTCGCCAGCTGGATATGAAGTGGTCGGTCCAAAGTTACGGACCCCCATTGGTCCATCTGACATCTTGAGTTCGGGCAACCCAAGGTGATCATAACCGCGCAGGTAGAACCCCT
Source organism: Chthonomonas sp. UBA1950 (assembly GCA_002336105.1). Lineage (GTDB taxonomy): Bacteria > Armatimonadota > Fimbriimonadia > Fimbriimonadales > Fimbriimonadaceae > Fimbriimonas. Next base: position 4,407 of record DDEQ01000016.1, read on the forward strand.
TGACTCCGCCGATCATATCGACCTTTTCTTCTAGGGTCATCTTGGCGAGCGTCTGCTCGACCCGTTGTTCGATATTGTTGTCTTTATGATTTGAATTAACAATTGCACTGGGTCCGGCAAGAACTCCGTAACTCATCAGCAAGCTAAGGGTAAGGCTCATCGTTGATCTCTTTGGCAGGCTTACTACCAACATCACCTTACCGAGTTATCTAACGAACATTGACATGTAGGGCACGAATTATGGTGAACGTGCCAAAATGGAAGACTATGGCAGGCCATTCCAAGTGGAAGAACATCCGTATCCGGAAGGGAAAGCAGGATGCTATCCGCGGCAAATTGTTTACCAAGATCAGTCGTGAGATCATCGTTGCCGCAAAAATGGGCGGTGGGGATATTAACATGAACCCCCGACTTCGACTGGCGGTTGAAAAAGCTCGCGAGGCATCCGTTCCTGTAGACAACATTAAGCGTAGCATTGCCCGCGGTACCGGTGAGGTTGAGGGTGCCGATTACGAGGAAATCGTATACGAAGGCTATGGCCCCGGCGGAGCGGCCTTGATGCTTGAGGTTTACACCGAAAATCGGAACCGAACGGTTAGCGAAGTCCGCCATGCTTTCAGCAAGAACGGCGGAAACATGGCTGAGAACGGCTCAGTGAGTTGGCAATTTAAGCACCTCGGTCAAATCGTTCTCGACGCAGCCGGCAAGGACGAGGACGACTTTACGATGCTCGCATTGGAAGCTGGTGCTGAAGATGTCGTATTTGAAGAAGAGGACATCACGGTCTACACTGCCGTCGAAGACTTGCACAAAGTCAACGGCGAGTTGGAGAAGCAGGGCATCAAGACCAAAGAGGTCGGCCTAACCTACATTCCAACCAACAAGGCCAACCTTTCTGAAGAGGATCAGGTTAAGCTGCTCAAGTTGCTCGACGCTCTGGAAGACTTGGATGACGTTCAAGAAACCTACATGAACGTTGACATCGACGACGAAGCGCTCGAAGAAATGTGAACACAAACCGTCGCCTTCCTGTGGTGACCCTTATTTTGATCGCCGCGAACATTATCGCGGCGTTCGCGATGCTGTTCAGCCCAGACGTACAGCTAGAGTTCGGATTTCGACCTTCGAATCCTAGCCTTTGGAACGCGCTCACGAGCCTGTTTCTGCACGCCAACGTTCTCCATCTGCTTGGGAATATGGTGTTTCTTGCCGCTGTTGGTGCTGCAGTCGAACTTGCGACTGGCTCCATCAGGTTCGCCTCGGTTTACTTCGTTTCTGGGCTTGTCGGCGTGGCAACTCATGCCGTTCTATCACACGGCAGCGCAACGCCTTACGTTGGCGCAAGCGGTTGTATCGCAGGATGTGCTGCCTACTACAGCGTGCGATACACTTCGATGCGCGTTCCAATCGCGCCGAAAGTGGCGCTATCCGTCGCGGCAATCACTGGCGTCTGGGTTGTTCTTCAGATCGTCGGAGCTTTTGTCTCGATTGGACAGGCGGCTGGAACTGCTTTTTGGGCACACCTAGGGGGATTTGCGGCGGGAGCTCTGTTATCGCTCGTCTTTCGAACCCCTGATTTGGGACATATCAAGCTGGGTCACGAAGTCCTCGAAAAGATGAATGAGCGCGGCCCAGTAGCTCTCGTTGAGGCGGCAAAACGTCATTTGCTAACACACCCAAATGACCCGAAGGCTTTAGGGGATCTGGCCAAAGCCTACGCCCTTCTCGACGACAAAACTGCGGAAGTCGACACCTTGATCAAACTGTTTGAAAATGGTGCAGAAGAGGATCAGCCTGGATTCCTAGCTCGCTTGGTTGAGCTCGGTGCAGCAAGCCGACTCTCTAGTCATCGCCGAATAGGGCTCGCAGAAAAGTATCGAGGAACTCACCCTTCCGTAGCGCGCATACTGTTGAAGAGCGTGATTGAAGGATCAGCCAACGATACTCAGCGTCCGGAAGCAATGTTGTCGCTTATCGGGCTAGAAAGAGAGTCGCAGCCAGAGTTGGCAAAGGCGCTTTTGGATGAACTCATCCAAAGCTATCCCCTTCACCCATGCGTCGAGTTGGCAAGGAAGCGTGGATGGGCAAGCTAAAAGCAAAGTGGCGTGAGAAGCGTCCAGAAATCATTAGCGGAGGTCTGTACCGATTTGTCCGCACGTTGATTTCGTCCGTTCGAATCACCGAAGTCAACAAGCCAGAAAGCTTCGATAAGTCGATTTGCTGTGGTTGGCACGGCAAGTCCGTGATGTTCGCTTTCCGCCATAAGAACAAAGGCTTTTACGTACTGATCAGCCAGTCACGCGATGGCGACATTCAGAACGAAATTTTCACTCGACTTGGATATAAAACCATTCGTGGAAGCACAGCACGCGATGGAGCAAGAGCGGCTGTCGAGGCGATCAAGGTGTTGCGAAAGGGCGGCACGATGGCGATGACCCCCGACGGACCACGCGGACCTTCTGGAATCGTCCAGGGCGGAGTCATGACAATGGCTCAAAAGTCGGGAGCTGCTCTCGTCCCCGTCGGATTGTCTGCCCGACCGAGGTGGATCATTCCGACTTGGGACAACTACATGATTCCCTATCCTGGTGCGAAGGGCATCATCGTTTACGGCGAGCCCATCTTCGTCCCGAAAGAGGCGACCGAAGAAGAGGTCGAAGTCATTCGGCTGCAGCTTCAAGATGCTATCAACTTGGTCGAAGCGGAAGCCGACAAACTCATGGGCTATAAGTAGCGAAGTCATGAACGGCTCGGGTAACACCGACGCATGTCAGCGACTGACCCGCTCTCTCTTCCACTTCGCCCAACGACGGGCGATAGCACCTGGTTTATGGACGCACGATTTGGGATGTTTATCCATTGGGGCCTATACGCCTTGCCTGCCCGGCATGAGTGGGTTAAGCATCGCGAGAAAATGACGAACGAGCAGTATCAGAAGTATTTCGACCACTTCGATCCTGATCTCTACGATCCAAAAGAATGGGCCAGGGCGGCAAAACAAGCTGGAATGAAGTATTTCGTGATCACAACGAAGCATCACGACGGATTCTGCCTTTGGGACAGCGACCTGACCGATTACAAAGCCACCAACACTCCTTATGGCAAAGACCTGATCGCGCCGATGGTCGATGCGTTTCGAGCCGAAGGTATTCGAATTGGTTTCTACCATTCAATCATCGACTGGCATCATCCCGATTTCGTGATCGATGACATGCACGCGCTTCGGCATCATCCTGATCGCGAAAAGCTGAATGAAGGTCGCGATCAGAAAAAATACGCCGCCTACTTACGCGGCCAAGTGCGAGAACTACTAACTCGATACGGTCAAATCGAGATTATTTGGTTCGACTTCAGTTATCCGAATTCGCTTGGCTGGACGAACGATTTTGGACAACCTTTTGCTGGGAAAGGGCATGAAGATTGGGAGAGCGAGGAACTGGTGAAAATGATTCGCGAGCTCCAACCAAACATCCTCATCGACGACCGTCTTGACATCTCGGATATTCCCGAAGGTTGGGATTTTACGACTCCGGAACAGGTTCAACCCGACGGATGGAGCATCAAGAACGGGCAACGTGTGGTGTGGGAAGCGTGCCAGACTTTCAGCGGTTCATGGGGTTATTTCCGCGATGAATACAGTTGGAAATCCGTCGATCAACTGATTCGGATGCTGGTTGACAACGTCGCAAACGGTGGCAATCTCTTGCTCAACGTCGGACCGACCGCTCGTGGAGAGTTTGATGCTCGGGCGCTTGAGTGCCTCGCAGGGATCGGGGAGTGGATGAAGCGGCACTCTCGCTCTATCTATGGTTGTTCGATGGCTCCAACCGACCTGGGCAAACCGCTCGATTGCCGCGTGACCTACAACGAAGCCCTTCAGAGAGCTTATGTTCATGTCTTTGCCTGGCCGTTCGAAACCTTGGTGCTTCCTGGGTGGGCAGGAAAAGTTGAATATGCCCAATTACTCAACGATGCCTCAGAGGTACGGTTCACGACCAACGAGAACAACGTGAGTCTTCAGTTACCGGTGAGAAAGCCTAACGTAGCAGTTCCTGTAGTGGAAATCTATTTGAAATAAGAGAGCTTATGAGGCGTCGTGGATTCGTTCTGCGACCCCACAAGCTTCGATGAAGACTGACTCAACGTCTACTTTCTCAATAGTGCCCGCAAAAGAACGAACAAGACAGTTACCGTTTCGAACCCAGATTTCGGGACGGCCGGCGTGAGTTGGGAACTCCATGACCTTGGAAGGAAGGTCATGAAACTCGATCATCGAAACGATCCAAGAATCACCACGCGGGCTCGTCATTTCAAAGACAGTGAACGTCTCAAGTTCGGCGTGAAACGTGAATGATCGCCCCCCGCGCAGACTAGTCACCTCCCTTGCGATCGTCGCACTCTGTATTTTTCCTACAAAACTATAGGGAAGCACACCGCGATAATCCCACCCGCGCAAACCTGCCAATTCCTCAAGGCGAGACTCAAGAGCGGTTTCTCGTCGCGCGGATCGAGACAAACGATTTGGAGAAGACAAACGCGAGATCAATGAAACCGTGAGCCATGCGATCGATCCTAAGAAGAATATTCCTGCGATACTCGACCAAACGATGACAACAAAACCAATCTCAGCAAGAGGCACCTGCCCTGAATAGAAAATGACGCCAATGCTCAGCGCAAGGATCAGAAACGCTGTGATCCCGCTCGCTAATCGCTTCTCCTTATTCATCTCTTGAAAAGCCCCCTGGCAGCCTTGTCCACAAACCAATATAACCCAATTCACCGCGATATGGGGTCGTAGATACAGTAAACGGTACACTTATCGATAATCAAGAGCGGATTAGTCACGAATGGAAAAGCCAACCAACGCCGCAACACCCATGAACGGCCCTGCCACAGTCGCAGCGGCCCCGATCGAGGCGATCATCGAGGCTATTCAGGCAATACCGACTCCCGAGGAGAAAGAGCAAAAAATGGCAGACGGAAACTTTGATGCAGATATCGTCGTAATTGGCGCAGGTCCTGGCGGATATGTGGCGGCGATTCGTGCGGCTCAACTTGGCGCAAAGGTCATCTGCGTTGAAAAGCAGTACCTCGGCGGCACATGTCTGAACTGGGGTTGTATCCCAAGCAAGGCCCTCATCGCTTCAGCCGAGCGTCTTCATCACGTCAAAACAGCCGATAAGCTGGGCATCATCGTCAAAGGTGAAGTTTCAGTCGATTTCCCTGCGGTTATGAACCGAAAAGAGAAAATCGTCCAAACGCTTCGAGGAGGCGTCGGAGCCCTTTTCAAGAAGAACGGCATCAAGCACGTTGAAGGTTTCGCTAAGTTCATTGACGCCCACACCATCGAGGTGGAGAAGGACGGAGCAAAGCAGATCATCAAAGCTAAGAACTTCGTTTTGGCTATGGGATCAAGCGTCATTCATCTTCCGATCAAGGGACTCGAAGGCGGCCGAGAGCAAAACGTTTGGACGAGCGACGATGCAGTTACCGCACCGTTCGTTCCCAAGAAAATGGTCATTCTCGGCGGCGGTGCCGTCGGTTGCGAATTCGGTTTTGTTTTCAATCAACTCGGCTCTGAAGTCACCCTAATTGAGATGCAGAACCAACTCTTGCCTGTCATGGATGCCGACCTTGGCGTTGAGCTTGGCAAGGTTCTCGGACGACAGGGCATCAAGGTCAAGACCGGCGCTACGATTGACCGAGTCGAGAGAAACGGCGAAGGCTGGAAAGTCTACATGAAGAAGGGTGCTGAGGAAGAGGTCATCGAAACCGACGTGATCCTACTTGGCGTTGGTCGAAAGGCGAATATCGAAGGCATGAACCTTGAGAAGATCGGCGTTAAGCTTCATAAGCGAGGCGTTGAAGTCGTGGACGATTCGCTACAAACGCACGTTCCGAGCATCTACGCCATCGGAGACGTTACAGGCAGAATCCAGCTTGCACACGTTGCCTCACACGAAGGAATTGTTGCCGTTACGAACATCATCAAGAAGGAAAGCAAGAAGGTCGATTATAAGGTCGTCCCGAACTGCGTTTACACTTCGCCAGAGGTTTCATCGGTTGGTCTAACCGAAGCCGAAGCCAAGGAAAAGGGGTACGACGTCAAGGTCGGAAAGTTTGCTTTCAGACCTCTTGGTAAAGCGATGGCAACCGGCGAGCAAGATGGTTTCGTCAAGGTCATTGCCGATGCTAAGTACGGCGAAGTCTTAGGCGTTCACATGATCGGTGCGCACGTTACCGACATGATTCACGAAGGCGCCGTCGCCCTGAAGTTGGAAGCGACTGTCGATTACATGGTTGACACAATTCACGCCCACCCAACAATGTCCGAAGCCGTCCTCGAAGCATTCGAAGATGTCGAAGGTCACGCTATCCACAAGTAAGCCTTTGGCTAGCTAATTCTTAAGAGCACAGAGCGAACATGTCGTTCTGTGCTCTTTGATTTGTTGAACCCTCTACCGCGTATCTGTTTGCTCGGTAGACTTTGAGCATGATCATCGTCATGAAGGTCGGTTCGACCTCTGCCCAAGTGGATGCCGTTGCGTTAGCCATCAAAAACCACGGTGTCGATCCGCTCGTTCTTCCTGGCGAGGACCGCGTTGCGATTGGTATTCCTGCCACCCTCAACAGCGACCAGCGTGAAGCTATCGAAGGCGAATTGGCCGCCATGGAAGGGGTCAGTAAAGTGACTCAAACCAGCCACCCCTACAAGCTGGCATCGCGCGAGTTTCATCCGACCGACACGGTGGTTGATGTCAAGGGAGTTCGTATCGGACTGGGAACCTTCACGGTCATGGCCGGACCGTGTTCCATCGAATCTTATGAGCAGTTCAGCGAAGCTGCAGCCTGCGTAAAAAGGGCTGGTGCCCCCGTTCTTCGTGGCGGTGCGTTTAAGCCGAGAACGTCTCCGTATGCTTTCCAGGGTCTTGCAGAAGAAGGTCTCAAGATCATGAAAGCGGTTGGCGACGAAACTGGACTCGTCACGATCAGTGAAGTCATGAGCCCAGAACGGGTGTCCTTGGTTGCTAGCTACGTTGACATCCTACAAATCGGCGCCCGCTCCATGCAGAACTTCCCGTTGCTCATCGAGGCAGGCAAAAGCATGAAGCCAGTCTTCTTGAAGCGAGGCCCATCGGCCTCGATTGACGAGTTTCTACTGGCAGCCGAATACGTCATGTCTCAAGGCAACCTTAATGTCATCCTTTGCGAGCGAGGGATCGTTGCCCTCGACAAAGCATACACGCGCAATACCCTCGACCTTGCCGCCATTCCGGTGTTGAAGGAGTACAGTCACTTGCCAATTGCTGCTGACCCCTCTCACGGCACCGGTGTCGCACGCTACGTAACTCCGATGGCAAAAGCAGCCCTTGCCGCAGGTGCCGACAGTCTTATGGTGGAAATGCACCCCAACCCTAAGAAGGCCTTGAGCGATGGATCACAAGCACTCACTCCAGCAAACTTCGAACGATTAATGTTTGAACTTCGTAGCCTAGCTGCATCACTTGGCGTGCGAATGTGATGACCTTTTGAGTCATGATCTAGTAGTAATCTCTGGACAAGAGGTCCAATTAAAATGATTAGAACAGCAAATGCAGTTTGGAATGGCAGTTTGAAGGACGGAGACGGCAAGTTCAGCGTTGGCAGTGGCGCATTTGTCGATCAGAAGTTCAGCTTTAAGACTCGATTTGAAAGCGAACCAGGCACTAACCCCGAAGAGTTGATCGCCGCCGCTCATGCCGCATGTTTCAGCATGGCGTTTGGTGCGCAGATGGGCGAAAGAGGCATTGTTCCTGAAAGCGTTGCCACTAAGTCGGACATCACGTTCGAAAACCTTGCCCTCACCAAGAGCGCACTCACAACCGTTGTGACCGCACCAGGTGCTGATAAAGCTAAAATCGAAGAAGCCGCAGCCGCAGCGAAAGCTGGTTGCCCAATCTCAAAGGTTTTGAACCTTGAGATCACTCTCGATTTGACCATCAACGTCTAATCAACTCTTTGAACGGTCTGATCCGTGGGTAACACAATCATTGTTCGCCCATGAATCCGACCGTTTTCATTTGCGTTCCGTTACAAAGTGAATCGGGCAATCTCAGNNATTGCCCGATTCTTGTTTTGGTCTAGACGAGACTAAGGAGCAACAAAAGAGTAAACAGAACTGAACGTATTACTGTTCCAGCTTGCGGTCGGAGTGTCGTAGTCAGCAAGACCGACGATCATGTAGTAGTAGGTGTTTCCACTCACAAGCGACGAACCGCCATAGGCTACGCTCGTTCCTGTGACCGGCGAACTGAAGTTCGTCCATCGTGCCGATTGATAGAAAGTGGGATAGTTATCAAACACGTAGACCGCGTAGTTCGTTGCACCGGTTGCAGGGCTCCAATGGAAGGTCAGAGGACTCGTTGTTACCCCTTGATCAACCAGATCGCCAAGCGCGAGCACGCTCCAAGTGTTGCTGAAACCACTTTCGCCGTAGCCGTTGTTATAGCTGGTATTCAGTGATGTAGCGGCATACACGTAGGTATTGCCCTCGATCAAGTCAGCATTGGCATCGGCATAGACCTCAGCAAGCGGATCTCTCAGGAATCCGACGTTCACCAAACTGCCAGCAGTGGCCCCACGGTAGATTCCGTACCCGAGAAGGTCACTAAACGCAGGCCGTGTCCAGTAAAGATCCATCTCGATAATGTTTCCAAGGGCGGTTGCTCGAGTCGTCTTTGATTTCGTTCGGGCTGCGTTCTTTGGATACATCAGCCTTTTAACGTTCTCGACAGCAGCTTTCACTTTTGCGCTTCGGGTGACGTCAGTTGGTGATGTAAACGCTTGAGCAGAAAAATCGGCAGGAGCTACAATCGCAGGGTCCGTTGGGTTGGGCAACATGAAGTTGTAGGTCAAGTTTTGACCGGCTTCAATGGTCACCGTGTCCGAATCAGTTCCAAATCCGAGGGCATTTGTCACGAGGGCATAAACCTGTCCATCTCGTAACCCGCTCAGCTTATATTCACCGTACTGATTCGTTACGGCAACTCCACTCGACAACGTTGAACCGTCGTTCTGTCTTGCAAAGACGCGTGCGCCTTCGATGACGTTTCCGTATCGGTCCTGAACGACGCCTTTGATTCCACCGATTGTCGAGTCAGGATAGACCACGATATTCACGTTCCGAGCAGTTTCACCCTGGTTAATCTGAGCAACGTTCTGCCCATAGTATCGGGTACTCCCGACTGATACCTCGGTTCGTAGGATGATATTCCCTTTCGGTAGGTGTTGGAGCGTGTAACTTCCAGTCGTACTCGATCGAGTCTCTTTGTCGTCCGCACTGTTATCGTCTCTGTCGTAATAAACGCGGGCATTCCGGACCAGATTCCCTGACTCATCAAATACCACACCAGCAGCACTGCCTTCTGGACCACTTCCTGAGCCGCATCCTATGAGGAGGACTCCGGAGAGAAGCAACATCGCAATAAGACTTTTCACGGATAGGCGACGATTTAACCTGAATGAAGTTACGCTCATTTTTCTATTTTCACTAAGATTGGACTAGTGATTTGAGTAATTCGACATTTCGCATTGCCAAACTTGCTTGTTCTTGTCGCTTTCTTTCCATGATCCGGGTATTGCGTTCTCTATCTTTGTTAAACGCTAAATACCCATCGAGCAACCTCTGCGGCGTAAGTCCTTCTACAGGCAAACAGCCACCAAGATCGAGCGTTTTTGCAAAGGCCGTAACTTTTGGATCATAGCTAATCATGTAGGGCGGAATTCCGACACTAGAAGCCAAGATCCCTGCATGAAGTCGCATCGCAACGACAGAATCCATCCTTGCCAACCTTTGCTGCATCTGCATCGGCGTTTGAATCTTTCGAAGGTCTGGAATTTTTCCACCTTGTCGCTTTGAGATTTCGGCGATCAGCGGACCATCTTCATGGCGATCCATCTCAATGAGCACCGGCATGGAACCAGACTTATAAAGCAAGGTGCAAAACTCGGCGGTTAGGTCGATCACTTCTTTTCCACCCTCTTTCAAAGGCCGAGCCGAGATGCCAACGCTGTTCATATTTCCAACATTAAAACCGCCGTCCGGCGACTCCGGCGGCAGTGGAAGCAAAAACGCGTTGTCGGCGGTAACAGGGATATGACGGCTGACACCAAGCTCTTTGAGTGTTGTTGCTGAGCTTGGGTCACGAACGCTCACGATATCCGCGATTGAGAAAGCCTTGGCTGTCCAACGTTTGCCGAGAAATGTTTTGATTGGACCAATGCCTTGCCCCAGGAGTGCCACCTTCTTGCCGAGCTTCTTTGCTGTTTTCACCAAAGAAGCGTAGTAGTAAACACTACCGACACTCGTCGCATCCTGGAAAATGCTCCCTCCAGGGAAGACCAGAACATCGCAAGCTTCAAGCGCGGAGGCAACAGACGCTTTATCTCTTCGCGGAACCGACATAAATCCGTACAAACGGTGGGTTTCCTCAGGAGCGCCACTCAATACAGTGATATCAACATCCGCACCGCCCAGTCCGTTGACCAAGCCCAACATGATTGCATCGTCGCCGAGGTTCCCCGCTCCGATGTATCCCCCAAATAAAAGTTTTACAGGCAAACTAACGCTCCTTCGCAAAGGCAAGTCGCTGAATCGCGACCCACAAGACAGCACCCAGAATACACCCTATCACGATCCCTTCGATAGCACGAGCGATGCTCAACAAAACAGGAATGTGCAGATGGCACATTGTGTTAACTATGCTCGTTTGACCAATGGCCCCTAACATTAGCAGGAGGGCGATCCAACCCGCTGCGCTCTGATTTTGTCCTGACTTCTTCGAATATCGCACCAACAATCCGAGAGCGACGATCAGCATCGGGTGACCTATCATGAACTCCTTAGTTCGCGGTCGAACATACAAAATGCGATCGAGCAGGTTCCGAAACGCCATCTCACCACCGCTCGCTCCGACACCACTATCGTTGCCCGTTCGCGCTAACATCAGCACCAATGCAGCCATGATCGCCAAGCCAAGTGCGGCTTTACCCCAGGTGATCGGGTCCTTAAGGGCCGTCTTCCAGTCGGTCAGACCCATCCAAAAATACAATCCAACCAGAACGATGGGCAGGAAAACGGAGAGCTTGACCATCGGAAACTCCGCCGCTTTCACAAAGTAAGGAAGACCGTTAAGCATTCCAGCGACAAACAATCCACCAAGAACACTGAAAACGCTAATAAGAGCATAGCCAGCAAAGACTGACTTGATCTTGAGCCGATCAAAGAGGACAAACCCCAAAATGGGGAACGCCATTGATCCGGTGAGAGCCATCAACTGCTGTCCGGTCTTGATGATCGATGCTGCACCGAGAAGCGCAATTCCGACTGCACCCACCATTTGCAACGTTCGATTGGAAAAAAATACCGTACCAACAAACCATATCGCGGGCGCCGCCACTAACCCCAGAAGAGCAAAGAACGACTTTGGTAACCCAGAATCTCTGAACGGCTTCGGTTGCCCGATAGCGCATCCCTGTTCCACGAGTTTGCGGTTGATGTCTCTTCCAAACTCCGCAAATGATGCCAACGGTTTGTCTGATCCGTAGCTGATCGGTCTTAAAAGAAGCACATGCTGCTGTCGCTCTCGCGCCGCCTTCACGTAACGATCTACCGCATCGACAGGAGAGAGCTTGTCGAGCTCCGCCGCTTGTGCCGAGTGCAATCTCACCACAATGTCTTGCCCCTTCTCCACCATCTCAGTGTCGCCGCCAATTTTTGCGAACTCCGGCGAGGCATAGTGGATACCGGTTTCACGGAGAGCCGTCAAAACAGCTTCGGTAGATTCCCTTCGTCCGAGAACCTGATCACCCTGAGGAAGAAACAGTGAAACACCCTGGCTCTTCGCCCATCGGATCATCTCGGTTGCCGTCTGCGAGCTAACGCCTAACGGATTTGAATAACGGCCAATGATGATGTCGCCTACTCGCTTCACAGTAGCAACCTGAGTTGGGTTCAAACCCAGAGAGGTCGTCTTTAATACGCTCGGTTCGACGTTCGGAATATAGACTTTCGCTCCATCCACCGTCATCTTGTCGACCAACTGATGGTAGCGAACTTTCATCGAAACCTGGAGCCTTGGCACGTCTGCAAGCGAAGCAACCGTGAGCACAGAACAGTGTTTAAGCCCCATTGCTTTGACAATCGGGCTTGTTTTTGCGTATTCCACGGCCAATGTTGCTCGGCCCTGAGAAATCATCTCTGCAACAATCTCTTCGCTAATCACTGCGCCTTTGATGCCTTGGGCGGCAAGGTCTCGAAGCCCTTGCTCGGCAGTAATGCCCTGTGCCGTCGCCAGAGATTCGACGACTTCATACTCAGCGGCTAAGGTCGTTGCTTTGTTTGAGGCTTCGACTCGGTGACGCTGCGCGACCGAGTAGCAACAGAGTATTGCAGTTAGGGCTACAGAAATCCAGAGCCAAGATGGAAGGCGGTTTTGGGTCAAATCGTATTCCTTCGCCGAAAAACTCGGCAAGAAATTTTAGCCGTTATTGGCCGTAGGCAGGGACTTCTTCGGCTGTTTTGGCCCAAGGATCGCACTGGGACCACCCATGATGAGCACCGTGACCATCCCAGCAAGAAATCCTCCGGCGTGTGCCCAATTAGCGACACCGTCTTGCGGAAGGAAGATTTGGTACAGAAACCAAAGCCCAAGCAATATCCACGCGCTGACCTCGAAATCGAGAAAAGCCAAAATCGGAACCATAATCTCGATCTTAGTTGTGGGAAACAGAAGCAGATAACTGCCCAAGATCCCGCCAATTGCTCCGGATGCTCCGAGGGTCGGAACACTGCTGTATGGATCAACCCAAATCTGAGCCGCCGCCGCCAGCACGCCCCAAGCTAAATAGTAAAGCGCCATTCGAGCGGAACCAATCGCCTCTTCCACCCCTTGACCAAAGACATAGAGGAAGATCATGTTGCCCGCAAGATGCATCAAGCTACCGTGCATGAACATCGCAGTGAACACGGTCACCAAGGCGAACGGGTCGCCTGCTCCACGCAATGCCGCAACAACCTCTTTGGGGCGCATCGTGAGGTCGGCAAATGTGATACTCGGACCAAAAATATGCAAGTGGCGATCCCATAGATAGATCACGATGTTTAACGCCATAAGCGTCCATGTGATTGTCGGGATAGCGAACTGTTTTCGGTCGTCGCGAAGGGGTATCACTGGCTTCTCCGAGTCTACTCGGTTCTATTCACAACAATCGTGCAGTGTCATCGTTCCTCAGTCCTGGGACCTCGTAACGAGTAACCTCTCCGTATGCCGTTTCACCGATTGCAATTGGGCAGGTTAGAGTTATTCGCATTGCAAGCTCAACCCGACAAAATCGTAAATGCAGCGGAATACTATCCAACGTCATCGCCGGAAATCTTGCGGACAGAGTTTGAGAAAGACCCAACCTTTTTTGGCGAAAACTCATCGCTGCTTCGTTTCACGCAATCCATCTATATGGTGGTTGTCGATGGCCAGACCATTCTTTTTGATACCGGAATGCCCGTTCACATGCCTGTCGCGGTATTGAACCAAAGCTTGGCGGAAGCTGGTTTCAGCCCAGACCAAGTTGATATCGTATTCCTAACTCATCGAGACATCGACCATGTCGGCGGGAACTGCAACGACGGCAAGTCAACATTCAAAAACGCCAGGTATCTGATGGTAGAAGCGGAATACCATGCCTTTCGGCAAGAAGAAGCGAGGAGAGAGTTGTTTGAGGCGTCGATGCCGCCGCTCGACCGACTAGAACTGATCTCAGCCGACCTGGAGTTTTTTCCGGGCTTTCAGCCTTGGATTACTCCCGGACATCGCTCGTACGCGACGAGTGTCTTGGTTGATGAATCACTTTTGATCACAGCCGACACATGGCACTCAGCTATCCAGGTGACTTATCCCGATTGGTCCGTTAAGTTCGATTCAGTCCCAACACTCGCAGCTAAGACTAGGAAAGAGGTTATGGAGTTTGCGATGGAGAAGAACCTTCTGTTGACAGTCACACATACCCCCCAATACGGACTTGGCCGCATTGATTCGGAGGGTGACAGAAGAGTCTGGAACCCATTGGTGTAAGCTACAGAAATGCCTGTACGCATCGGCATTTTAACGGCAGCTCACATGCACGCTTGGGGCTATGTCCACGGTATGGGAGCCCACCCTGATTCAGATATCGTCGGGATATGGGACGACAACGCCGAGCGGGGGCAAAAGTTTGCCTCTGACGCCAAGATTGCGTACTTCTCAGACATCGAAGAGTTGCTTTCGAAAGTCGATGCCGTTTGCATCACTAGCGAAAACAATCGCCACACAGAACTGACCGTAATTGCCGCGCAGCATGGCAAGCACATCATTTGCGAAAAGCCTCTTGTGACCTCAGAGGAAGATGCCAAAGTGATGGAGGATGCCGTCAACAAGGCTGGCGTTCAGTTTATGACCGCGTTCCCGTGCCGTTTCTCGCCCGCCTTTCAGCGCCTAAAGCAGAGGGTGACTGCTGGTGAAATAGGAAAGATCAAAGCTCTTTGTACGACCAATCGAGGTCGCTGCCCTTACGGTTGGTTCATCGAAAAAGAACTCTCCGGTGGCGGCGCGATGATCGACCACACGGTTCATGTGACCGACCTCTTGCGAGACCTTTTGGGTGCAGAACCTCTCACCGTTCAGGCTCAGATCGGCAACAACATGTACGGACAAGGATGGGACGACACCGCGATGGTGACGATTCAATTTCCAGATGGTGTTTTTGCTTCGCTCGATTCCTCTTGGTCACGCCCACAAAGTTTCAAAACTTGGGGTGATGTGACGATGACGGTGGTTGGCGAGGAGGGCGTCATCGAACTTGATATGTTCGGTCAAGCTGTCGATCACTACCACCAAGGCGACCTCACGCACACTCTTGCCGGGTACGGTTCGAACCTGGACACGCTATTGATCAAGGCATTTATCGACGCTTGCCTAAACAACTCAACGCCACCCGTGACGCTAAAAGACGGGCTCCAAGCTGCCCGACTAGCGATTGCTTGTTACAAGAGCGTCGGACAGCCTGAGCCAGTAGCGATTTAGTTAGAAAACGACGTCGAGGGCCACAACTTTATCGCTATAGCTTCCGGCAAAGATTCGGTTTCCAAGGCTTGCCGGAGTTGCGAGTAGATGGCCCGTCGGCATTCGGAATTGGCCTACGATCTTGCCGTCTTCCAGCTTCGCAGCCGTGAGTAATCCGCTGACGGAACCGAAAACGGCAACATCTCCGACGACGCAAGGACCGCTGTCGTAGATTACTGAGCCGGTTGAGACCGTCCAGTCAATTTTGCCGGTTGCGAGATCGACACTTCGACCTTCTCCCCCATCGCCCAAAGTTCCGACGATTACCTTTCCATTGTGGATCGTTGGAGAAGAATATCCAAACTTGTCGCCAGGACTCTTTGTCTCCCAAGCTGGTGCACCGTCGGCGCAGGCAAAAGCGTACAAAACATTTCCGTTGGCAGGAACGACAACCTTTCCATCGGCAACGACCGGTCCGCCAATCGCAGGCGAATAAGCGAACGAGCGATCAGCACAACAGCCTTGACGCCATTTGAGTTCGCCAGTCAGCGCATCCAAGGCGTAAAGATGACTATCCCAGGCACCAAAGAAGAATAGGTTCCCGTCGGTTGCGGCTGGACTCTGAATGAAGGAAGTGTTCGATACGGGCAAAGTGTATTTCCAGATTTGCTTTCCGGTGTTCACATTCAGGCCATAGACCGAACCGTCGCCACTGGCGATGGCGACAATCTCGCCAACCACTGCCCCTGATCCGTAAACAGGGCCATTCGTAACGGCACGCCAAATGAGGTTGCCCGATTTGATGTCGAAGGCGTATACGTTTCCCTCCGCGCTACCCACAATCACGTTCTTAGGCGTCAAGCAAGGGGACGAATGACAATATCCGCTGGTCTTTGACGTCCAGATTTTCTTTCCGTCTTTGAAGCGAAGGACAGTAACCGAGCCATCCATCGTGCTGACGTAAACACGGTCACCTTGTGCTCGAATATGCGACATTACACCGCCCGGTAGTTCGGCTTCCCAAACCTGGTGGAGCGCGCCGTTCGATGCCTTAACTCGTGACTGTCCGGCATCGAAATAGGTTGAGCCGTCTTGTCGCAATCCAAGGCGATGAGTCCCGCCGACCAACTGACTCGTAGCGATTCCCGCAGCTTCGATAGCTTGCCATTTCCCGTCATCCCATCGGAACTCTTTTGCATCCGGATGCGCCACCGAAAGAACTTGACCAGCGGCAAACGAAGCTGGGATCGCCCATTTTGCCAACTTCTCTTTGCTCGGTTTGAGTTCAACTTTGAGCAGTTCAGTTTGGGTTGGCTTTTCTTTTGTTCGCCGCGAGAGTTGGACAAAGCCGCCAGACTGATCGACATCCACCTTTTGCCATGAGAACTGATACAGGCCCCGGTTCATCGTATTGTGAATTCCGTTCCAGGTCCACAGCAGATCGCTGTGTCCGTGACCGTTAAAAACGATCTTGACGTTATAGGGCTCAATAACCTTGAGAAGATCACACTCGTTGTCGGTCTGAACTGTATCCCGACCGATCCAGTGGTGGGTGAAAACAAAGACCGGAGTGGCTCGACCAACTTTTGCGAGATCCTTTTCTAGCCATCGAAGCATCTCGCTTTCAAAGTGTCCCCAGTGAGAAAGGGGGACAGTACTGTCCAATAACGCAAAATGGCAACCTTTGTGGTCGAAGGAGGAATACATCGGGTCTCTGGTGCCATTTTTATAAGCCTTCGGGCCAAGTGGCGACCACCTCACGTCGTGGTTCCCAGGAATATGGTGGACCTTGAATGGCACTGTCGCGAGGGCTGCCCGTTCTCTGGCGTACTCCCCAACCCATCCGTAATCAGTGACGTCTCCGCCGTTGATGGCAAAGTCAAACCCGGCGTCCTTCATCTCGGCAAACATCGACACGTTCTCGTCGTAATTGCTTTTGAGCCCAAAATGCGTATCACTGAAGAAGGCAAACGAGAACCCCTGCTCGGGAGATAGCATTCGGAGTTTGGAGGAAACTGGAGTTAGACCAAACGCGGCAGCACCGATCAGGACTTCGCGACGAGATATCTGGTTCATGGGAATCGGGGGGTTCGGCTGGGACGCCGAAACGCCCCAGCTTTGACGGCAGTTTACTGGCTAAGACTGGTCACATAGTCTCGTTCTGTTGCATCGTATGCCCAATATTTGGCAACCGATGCATACATCGACTTTCGTTCAGCCGCAGTGATCGAAAGAGGATTGACAGGGATTGGATAAGCAACCGCGGCTTTCATGCTTTTTGCATGTCCATCGGTGAAAGCGTAGTTCGCCGAGTCCTTTCCGTGACGATCAGGGACCTCCCAACAGATCTCTCGGTACGTACCGCTAGGATATGCCGTCGTCTTGGATGCACGTTTGGCGTAGCAGTTAGCGTCATAAACAGCGCCTAACCTACCGTTATATCCGCCACCATCTCCCGCAAAAATCGTGCTGGCAACTTGGTCCATCTCGCTGAAGTTTGGATACCGGTAGTATCTCGCCCGAGAAGCAGAAGGCAGGAAGTAACCCGTGTAGGAGAGGATTCCGCTATATCCATACGAGAATGAATATCGTGGAGTATTGGCATTCGTTGAGTCTTTGAAGTAAACGTATTCTCCTTGCGCTCCGGCACTTGGGCAGTGCCACATGCCATCGTTGTTTGTTGCATCCTTCGAAGTCTTGTCCACCGCGCCGCTGCGAACGTAGGGTGAAAGTTTGAAGCTCCAGCATCCGCGCATTTCTCCCGAATTGGTGTTCGTGTTTGCAGTTCCAACGCAGTCATAGCCTAAATAGGTTGTTCCCGTTACAGGGTCCTCGGCAGTTGCTCCAGCTCGACCGTAATATTCGTTCCAAGCGCACAGTGAGTCGTCATAGTCTCCAGCGTATAGATGCGCAGCAACAGCCATCTGCTTGACGTTGCTCAAGCAAGAAGTCTTCTTGGCTGCTTCTTTAGCTTGTGCAAATACAGGAAACAAGATCGCCGCCAATATGGCAATGATCGCGATAACGACGAGCAACTCGATGAGGGTGAACCCACGGCGGGCAGACATTTGCATGATCTCTCCAAAAACTCAACTCCATTTGAGGTTGAGCGACCTGGATATTACGCGGTTAAGGTTTAAGGCCCGATTAACTTAACGAAGACAAAACCGTATCTTAATCTCCCTTACTTGCTCGGCGCGTTTTAAGCTGTGCCGTAGACCCGCTTCCCAAAGCATTCACTGGAAGTGCCGATTGCTACGGATTTGGGCCCAAAAAGGATAAGGCAGAATAGCCCTCTGAGTGATCGAAGAGGGCATTCCTGTCTTAGTGGCAGTTTACTGGCAGGATTCCGGCCCCCATGGTCCAGGCCCTCCGTCGGATGGATACCCATCCACAAATGCAATCCATACCGGACTGGTCGACTCACCCGCGGCCGTCGATGTGCAGATCTCTGTTCGTTGGAAAGTCCATACACCGTTTCTGCATACATAGAGATCGTTCTTTCTGGATTTCGTCCATTCAAGAATAGTGCGGTTGCCTGGATATTTGACGCCATCTTTAACCGAGATGCCGTACCTTTCAAGTATCTGAAGAGCCAGGTCCACTGTCATTTCGATCGTAACATCCTGGTTCTTAACCTTCTTGCGGACTGGCTTGCCCCAAGGGCCATAAACTCGGTGCAGGCCGCCAGGCAGAGTACAGTTTTTGTTATCTCTGATCGGCCAAGGGTTGACAGGCACAGGTGTACATTTCGCCGGGATTGGCAATGGCACTGGCGTTACACCGGCTCCAGGTGCTGTGACAGTGAGGCTGCCCACCGCGTTGACTGATTCGGTCTGAACAGCTCCCGAAGGAACGCTTAAACGCTGACTAAGCGGCGTTGCAGAAACGACATCTATGGCAACGCAGTCCACAACAGCAACTGGACCATCGTAAGTATCGTTTGGTTCTAGGACTGGAATGGGGGCGTTGCCGGCAATGGTGTTGATGTCTCCGGTTGCTAGGACGGTTTGAGCTGCGCCGCCGATGAGATTATAAGCATAAACCGGATTAGCCCCGCCAGCCGGGAAGCTCTGCAAAACAATGTTGGTTCTTTGTAGGTATCGTGGGTAACCGCTGTCAGGCAAGTTTGGATTGGCAACCAGGCGGATAGTCACCATCGCGTTGCTTCCATCGGCCGCGACATAGGAGATCCTGTCGAGACCCATCGGAGGCATGTAGCTAGGCGCGATGTAATCTCCCGTTGAGCTGATCGTTCCGTACTCGGTCTCCCAGTTAGGGTTGACTCCGGGGGATAGTTGCATGTCTGCGAAATGGTATGTCACACCCGCTGTAAGTTTCAGCCAATCGACGGAAGCGCTTGTAGTACCTTGCATGCAGGTACTACAAGCCTTGCTATCGGCAGTGCCAAGCCCAAATCCGTGAGCGGAGGATTTTCTTGGAATCGCAGTGAGACCGAGGGAGAGGGCGGTTACTGCGGTAAGTCCAATCAGTATGACTTTCACGCATCAAGTATTACATCACTTATTCCACTAGCACAAGTATCTTTCTTTCAAAATTCCAGTAACGTCTAAACTGGTCGATTCCAAGGACTAGAAGCAAATACTTAAGGTCCTGTTGCTACATATAGGTCATGGGTTTACCCGGGTTGTGGCCGAAACTCTTTATTCTTCGATGAACGCAGTTTTGAGTTCGTTGCTCAGGTGCGAAGTCACAGCCTCTACCCTTCGCGCTTACTTGCTGGACGCGTTCTCAGTTGGGCCCAAGACCTGAGTTCTTCGATGTCCTCGCTCATCATCACGCTCAGCGGCACAACCGCCTTCGCCTCTGCCAAAAGATCCTTTTGTTGAAGTTGCCGACCGGCATCAAAAGCTGCATAAAGCGCACCGACGACGACCTGCTCAATTTCGGCCCCGCTAAATCCTTCCGTCGCCTTAGCTAAAGTCTTTAGGTTGAATTTACTGATGTCCGGCTTACGCTTGCGGATATGAATGCTGAAGATCTGCTCGCGCTCGCCTTCATCCGGTAGGTCGACAAAGAATATTTCATCAAAGCGCCCTTTGCGTAACATTTCCGGCGGCAATGCACTGACATCGTTAGCCGTCGCGATCAGGAAAACGGGTGAAGTCTTTTCGCTCATCCACGTTAAGAAAGTGGCAAAAACGCGAG
The DNA here is from genome assembly GCA_002336105.1 of Chthonomonas sp. UBA1950. Lineage (GTDB taxonomy): Bacteria > Armatimonadota > Fimbriimonadia > Fimbriimonadales > Fimbriimonadaceae > Fimbriimonas. The sequence continues at coordinate 24,650 of DDEQ01000016.1, forward strand.
CGGTGGTTCCACTGTCACTGACACCACTTCCACCTACCCCCGCGAATCCTTTTTCTAGCTCGTCGGCCCAGAGTACGCACGGCGCGACCGATTCGCTCACCTTGATCGCCTTTCGAATGTTTTCTTCGCTTTGGCCGACCAATGAACCAAAGATTCGGCCAACGTCTAGCTTAAGTAGCGGCAAATTCCAGTGCGCTGCCACCGCCTTTGCAACCAGCGATTTTCCACAACCTTGAACGCCGAGAAGAAGAATTCCCTTAGGAGCAGGAATTCCGAACTCGCGAGCCTTATCGGTAAAAGTCTTGGTTCGCTTATCTAGCCATTCTTTTAGGAGCTCAAGCCCACCAACATCTTTGATCTTGCTATCCGGCGCGTAGTACTCCAGAATCCCAGACTTTCGAATGATCTGCTGCTTCTCATGGAGAATTGCCTCGACATCAAACTTCTTCTTTTCGACCAGCGATCTTGCAAATACCGATTCGATCTCGTCTAGAGTAAGTCCTTGAGCCGATTTGACGAGCCGTTCACGCTCCGATGCTTCTAGTTCTGCATTGACGCTTGGATTCGTTTTGACCGCCGAACTAACCTTATCGAGCGTGTCTTCGATCTCCTTTGCCGTTGGAAGCGGAAACTCCACGACGGTGATGTCCTTCTCTAGCTCCGGCGGCAGAATAAGGGTTGGCCCACACAAAATAAGGGTCTGAGAACGTCCTCTCATCCGCGCGGCAAGGTCCCTCAGCAAGCGAATCACCCGATAGTCTTTCATGTAGGGGTGAAAGTCTTTGAGCAAGAAAACCGTAAATTCGGGTGCTTCATGGACCAGAGCAAGCGCTTCGAGCTCGCCTGGAAGAACACCGCTCGGCTTAACCGGCCCGCTGACCCGGTTCACATGCGGGCGCATGCCCTGAGTGACGCTCCAAGTGTGTAAAGATCGGCTGAGGTTCTGGCAAACCCTTTGAACCGCCTCTTCTGTCCGTCGCTCTTCGTAAGTGACGACATATAGAATCGGATACTTGGCACGTATCAAAACCTCGATTTCTTCGGAGGCACCCATGAGAGATATCGTACCGGGAAGAGATCAAGTTCAGGGTCTTTTGCCCGAATGACTACTGCGCTTAGCTACCAAACAGGTTCGTTTGCTTCGACAAATACGATGAGCGCCCCTTCGTCGAAGCTAATTCTTAGTGGCGCGTCGCCGCTGATTTTGTTCGAAACGCTTGCATTCACCAAAGGGGCAAGTACAACCTTTTCGAGCGGCCAATCCACATTGGTTAAGGTGACTCCATAGCAAGTCGTGATCGGTATAACCGACACCCGACCAAGGCTCCCAATTTCGTGATCGTAAATCGGCCCTTTGAGGATGTGTCCGATCGCTCGACGCAAGCCGAGTCGGACTTTCAGCGATGATCTGGCAGAGCTCTGAATCCCTCCCAAGACGTGATCGAGCAGATCGCCTTCTACCCCGATGAGGGTCATTTCGACATAGCCCAACTTCTCCGCAAGATTAAGCAACTTGTCGATGTCGGTGGTGTCTTGGTCTAGGTCGTGAATAAGGTGAGCTTGTTCGTCAACCAGTTCTGGATTCAGGGAATCTAGATCTCCAACCGTGATGTCTGCCCTCGCCCCAACCGAGTGTAATAAATTCGCGCCGCCGTCAGCGGCAATGATCACGTCGGCAGAATCCGCCCAAGCTCTCACCAGGTTCAAATCGACATCGTTGCCCGCCAAAACCCCTAAGAGCCTTTTGGGGCCAATTATTGAGTCGCGGTCTCTTGGCTCGGGCGTAGATATTGACATTATTGACTGTCCACCTGATTGCCGAAGTCCAGGTTGAGCAAGAGCACAACTAAAACGGCAACGAGTGTGTAAGATGAATTCCTACACACTCGTTTTACCCTTGCTGGAACTCACACCAGAGTGGAGGTTTCAGACAAACTCAAATTACGGTCCATAGTCGACAAAACTCGAAATGAACGGCTGACCATCTCTATTCCAATAGATGGAGTAGCTAATAGTTGACTTCTTTACGCTTACAGTAGAACTCTTCACGAATGCTGTCGCTGCAGCAGACGTCATGCCTTTTTCCATTGCAGACTTCATCATGTCGCCTTTTAGTCCGTCTTGAACCTGCGGGGTTAGATCTCCAAACTTAACGTCATAAGAACCATCCCAGGGTTCACCAGCATTCAGCGACTTGAGCCAAGAGCGGAACCAAGAAAATGACTTCTTCCTTGCTTCAATTTCTCTTTGCTTTGCTACCTCCGTCATGCGCTTAGTCAGATGATCGATATCTCTCAGTCGATCTTTCGTCGATAGATCAGTTGAGAAGGAAATCACCGTCTTTAAGCCATCACGATCACTTTCCGAGTTGAGAGCGTCCAGCGAGGTTGATCTCGCCTGGTTGGTATCGATCCGATTATTGGAGGCATCTTTAGCCCATAAAGCATTGCTCTCACCTAACCGGACTCGAACAGTTTGACCCTGCGAACTTATGTCGATAGTGGTCACCGAGCAGACTACAACTTTCAAGTTGTCCTGAGAGAGCCACGTAGCGCAGTATTTCTGTGGCATTGGGCTCCTTCGTAACACAGAGCGAAAAGCAACCTTTTCGGCTGATGTCATAGTGGACATGTCCAAAACAGCCGTCGTGCCGGTGTTCTGCATTTTCGCCGTGGTTGCCAGTAAGTTGTTCGCATCTACATCCGTAGGTGTCGTCAACTTCGGATCAATCAGGAACATCGCGGACCCCGATACGGTGACATCAAACCCGCGAGCAGCCGCTAAATCTCGTAGTTTTTCTAACGGCATGTGAATAGCATTGACCGGCAAAACTTCACTACTCGAAGCTGCCAGAACAGCGTGCGATAGCAGGTCCAATTTGGCTTTTGGGGCCTGTTGAGAAAAGCCAATCGACTCAGCAACTACAATAATAGCTACAGCCAGAAACTTATTCATAAATAACATCAGAGGAGTACCTGTCTTCAGCTCTTGTGCCCCATCATACTCGACTACTCAGATCTATGTCTCCAGGGGGTGCATAATAGCCCGATTCCGTAGTCGATATAATGGCAGAGTCCCATTCAGAATGGATGCCTTCAATCACCACCGCGATGCAACGTGTGATTTTCTGCCCAGTTCGCCAGAGAAGCGACAAGTCTAAGCACTTAGGTTCCAAACACCGCAATATAGCTATCCGGAAGTGTCTGGAAAATCTGCACACTTGAAAGACAGAGAGGGTGAGTGTGCAAACGACTTTAGATTTGAATGTGATCCTTCCTCGATTTGGATTAGCGAGGAAGGATCACAATCAAATTTAGGGAAAAATCCCTCGGCGAACGGTCGCGTCGGCGACGCGCTTGACGCCAATAATCAGCGCAGCGGTTCTCATATCCGTCTTGTGAGACTTCATAGTTGATTCAACCGCGGCATAGCTTCGGCGCATGATTCGCGTGAGTTTGCCGTTGACCTCTTCCTCTTCCCAGAAGAAGTTCTGAAGGTCTTGAACCCATTCGAAGTAGCTCACCACAACTCCACCGGCGTTCGCCAAGATGTCGGGGACCAAGAACACACCGTTATCGGAGAAGATATGGTCAGCATCCGGGGTGCAAGGGCCGTTAGCGCCTTCGACGATGAGTTTCGCCTTAACTTTGTTAGCGTTTTCCTTAGTTAACTGTGCCGAAATCGCTGCCGGGATAAGAACATCGCATGGCAACTCGAGGAGTTCGGAGTTACTGACTTTTTCTGCTTCGGTGTATTCGCCTAAGCCACCGTCACGACCACCGCACTTCTGAATGAGCTCGCGAATGGGCAGTCCGTTCGGATTGTAGATTCCGCCGTAGGCATCGCTGACACCGACAACAGTCGCTCCGTTTTCTTCAGCGATTTTAGCCGCGATAGAACCGACGTTTCCAAAGCCTTGAACCACGACTTTGGCTCCGCCAAGGTTCATGCCGATAGTCTTGGCCGCTTCTTCTGCTGCAACGATGACGCCTCGACCGGTTGCCTCGACTCGGCCCTCGGATCCGCCTAGTTCCAGTGGCTTACCGGTGACGATTCCAGGCACGGTATGCCCGACCTGCATGGAGATCGTGTCCATGATCCAAGCCATCACTTGAGGGTTCGTCCCGATGTCAGGAGCAGGAACGTCGCTTCTCTCACCGATGAGCATATTGATTTCGGTTGCATACCTGCGAGTTAGCTTTTCGAGCTCTCGCTTGCTCAGTTGCTTGGTATCTACCTTTACGGAGCCCTTGGCACCGCCGTAGGGAATATTTGCAACCGCGCATTTCCATGTCATCCACATGGCGAGTGCGCTTGTATCGTCGATATCAACATCCGGATGGAATCGAATTCCACCTTTTGCTGGACCTCGACTTGAGTTGTGCTGAACTCGATATCCTTCGAAAACTTGTATCTCGCCGTTATCTAGAACGACGGGGAATCGAACGGTTAAAGATCGTGCTGGAGAGGCAAGCACTTCATGCAAACCCTTATCCAGATTAAGATATTCGGCCGCAACAGCAAGTTGCTCTTTGGCCATTTCGAATACGTTTATGTGTTGGCTCATATTTTGGGTCACCTCGACATGTCGTCAGTATTTAGCGAACCGGCGGTTCGAGGATTCTCCTTAGGAGCGCGTAGACTGGCATCGCGAGAACACCGTTGGTCGCCGCTTGAATGATCGTACCCGTCAGGAACGGGATCAGGGCACCCCTATGGACTGCGAACATAAGCATCAATTGCGCAAGAATCGTCAAACAGACGGTTACTAGGGCCGCAACCCAGACGCTCCCCTCAAATTCGAGTTCGTTGGCATACCCTTCAAACAGTCCTACTAGGGCTCGAGTGATGATGTAAGCGGACATATTCGCACCCGCCATCGCCCCTTGAAGAAAGCCAGATCCAAACCCTAAAATCGCTCCCGATTGACGGGTTGAATACATTCCACAGCAAGCGAGTGCAATGAGCAGAAAATCAGGATGCCCGTATCCAAATCCGATGAGCGGCGCGAGGCTCCCCTGAAGCCCGGCGGCGATCCAGAGTACCACCACGGAAACGAAAACCGTCTTACCGCCGCCCTTCACTTTAGGATTTGCACCTCACGAAGCGAACCGAGGTTTATTGACGGGTCAATGCTGGCTCGTCGCGAGCCGAACTCCACGTCGTTGATAACCTCGATGACGCGACCAATCAGTAAGCCACGGGGAATCTTAGTTGAGAAGCCTGCCGTGACGATGTGATCTCCAGATTGAACCGGCGCCTGTGGGTCCACAAATGTCATTTGCAACGTCGTATAGTCTTTGCCGCGAACAAGCCCAGCCGGTGGAGGATTTCGGTCTTGGTCAATAGCGCCGATTTGCTGTCCGAAACTGGTGAGAAGAATCACTTGGGATTGGCCGGACTCGACGGTCTGCACCAATCCAACGAGTTGGCGGCCTGCCACAACCGGCATTCCCGTTTGAATACCGCGACTTTTCCCAACGTTAACAGTGATGCGATTTTCGTATGGGTAGAACCCGACGACCTCACCCCACACAGGAGTTCGCCCGGGTAACTGCGACATCTGAACGGTTGATCTCAAGTCATCGATCTCGCGGTGCAATCGGGCAACTTCCTGATCATACAGTTCCAGTCCGACCATCATCTCCTTCATCCGTCGATTGTCGACCTGGAGTTTATGGGCCGAGGACATCCCGCCGACAAAATCTCGAGAAAAGCCAGATATCGCGGTTACTGAATTTGATACAGGGTTGACTAATATCCGAGTTAAGCCAGTGAAAATATCGACCCGCCCCGCGTTCCTCGCGTTGTTTTGGAGACGACCTAGCACAATGGCCAGGATGAGCATCCCGGCCAATCCAAGAAATCCGTATTTCTTGTTACGCTTTACGTACGTGATGACCTCTCTAACATTTTCCTGATCAGCGGGTTCTCATGCATGCCTTCGACGACAATGCCAGTTCCCACAACAACGCAAGAAAGCGGGTCTTTGGCAATATGTACGGGCATTCCCGTCTCAGTGTGAATCAACTGATCGAGGTTCCGCAAAAGCGCGCCGCCGCCTGCAAGTACAATTCCATGATCCATTGCATCGGCAGCCAATTCGGGCGGGGTCGCTTCAAGCGTCAATTTCACCGCTTCGACGATCGCGTTGAGCGGTTCTTGGATTGCCATTCTGACCTCTTCGCTAGAGATTGTGGCGCTACGCGGAAGACCAGTCACAAGGTCTCTGCCTTTGATCACGATTTGCAATTCTTGTTCTAGTGGGTAGGCGCTGCCAACTTCAATCTTGGTCTGCTCTGCAGTTCTATCGCCGATGTAAAGGTTGTAGGCTCGGCGAACATAGGCCGAGATTGCTTCGTCTAGTTCGTCTCCAGCGACACGGATCGAGCGTGAGTGAACGATGCCTCCGAGGGAAATGACGGCAACCTCTGTAGTCCCTCCGCCGATATCCACGATCATCGAGCCGCTCGGCTCGTCCACTGGCAAACCAGCGCCAAACGCGGCTGCCATGGGCTCTTCGATGACGTAAGCATGAGTCGCACCAGCAATCTTTGTCGCTTCGATGACGGCTCTTCGTTCCACCTCGGTGACACCGGAAGGAATCCCAACTACAACTGTCTGCCGAAAAAGGACTCTTCTTCCAACTTTGCCAATGAAGTACCGGAGCATCTTTTGCGTCTGCTCGAAATCCGCGATGACGCCATCTTTCAAAGGCCGAGTAGCGATAATATTGGCCGGAGTTCGTCCGAGCATTCGCTTTGCTTCTTCGCCCACAGCCATGACTTCACCGTTGTCCTTATTGACGGCGACAACGCTGGGTTCACGAAGCAAAACCCCTCTGCCCCCAACATGAACGAGCGTATTGGCAGTGCCTAAGTCGATGCCAATATCACGTCCAAAACGGGCGTGGAGTGTGCTCATTAATGATCGAGGTCTTCCGTTACTCTTCATCTAGTCCAATATCGCCAGTGTTAAGGCGTTTCGCTAACGTTTCCTGGGAGATCGCAGAGAGAATGATAACGGAGCCGGTTGTAAAAACAATCGACTTCGTTCTTCGCCCTTGGGTCGCATCAATCACATTGCCTTCTTTCCGCATCGTCTGAATTAAGCGACGCATCGGGGCTGACTCACTGCTAACAAGTGCAACAATGCGATCTGACATCACATAGTTGTAGAAGCCCACATTGACGACGGTAGGGGCCGGCATGAGAATTGATCACCAGAAACTCTACTGAGTTTACCAGTCAACTAGCCTATTGAACTTACACAAATAATAAAGGCTCTACACCATTTTCAAGTGTAGAGCCTAATATCTCGGAGCTTACTTGGAAGCTGCCTCGCGGGGACCACCGCCTCGACCACCGGGGAAACCACCACCACCGGGGAAACCACCACCACCGGGGAAACCGCCTCCCCCAGGGAAGCCACCACCACCAGGGAAACCACCGCCTGGGAATCCACCGGCACCAGGGCCAGAATTAGAACCGCCGCCGAGACTGGTCGCGTAGGTTACAGCAGCAGAAGGCAGTTTGAGCGGAGACGTGTTAACCGCAGTCGGGGTCTCACCCGCTGGCGGAACTCGTTTCATGAACCAAAACACGGTAACAAAGATGATAGTGAGCACAATCGAAACGATGCGCAGGATCAGGTCGGTCTGGTTCTTCATTTGTGTAAGTCCTATTTTGCTAGACGCGATGACCCTCACAAGAGGTTACAGAAAATAAAAACAATAGATTTCACAAGTTTCTGAAAGTTCATTTATCAGTAACACAGGTATCCTCTTAAACGAGTCCCCAGCATGGCAAACAGCAATCGGGAAGCAATTTGGCAAACAGATGGCGCGCAAAAGCGCTCTGCCGTACAAAAGATGTTTGCAGAGATTGCGCCTAGCTACGACCTTCTCAACGGGGTCATGTCTTTTTCTCTCCATCATCGCTGGAGAAGCGACGCAGTAAAACTCCTGCGAATCCAGCCCGGCGAAAAAGCTTTGGATCTTTGCTGCGGCACTGGCGACTTTTTGCCACCATTGAATAAGGCTGTGGGAGAGGCTGGATTTGTGACTGGCATCGACTTTTGTCTGCCGATGCTGGAACACGCTCAGAAGAAGGTCTCCACACCTCATCTCAGCACTGGCGACGCCTGTCAGTTACCGGTTGCGAGCGAATCGTTCAACGCAGTCTCGGTCGGCTGGGGTATTCGAAACGTCCCCGACATTGATCTAGCTCATCGGGAAATATTTCGCGTTCTCACAAAAGGTGGACGGTTTGTTAGCCTCGATATGGCTCGACCAACGAACAGCGTGATGCGAATCCTAAGTGAGTTTGTCTTTAACACGATTGTTCCAAAGCTAGGATCGATTTTTGGTCGAACCCAAGCGTACACTTATCTCCCCAAGAGCACACAAAGGTTTAAAACTCGCGAAGAACTAAAGGTGTCGATGGAGCAAGCTGGCTTCGTAGAAGTTAGGTGGAAAAACTTGATGTTCGGAAATATTTGCATTCATTGGGGTCTCAAACCATGACATCACCTGGACTCACCGTCTTATCGAATGGGCGAATTCAGCCCGACCAACTCTCCAAGGTTTCTGAAGAAGTCGCCTTGGTTGAGGAAGAGCTCTATCGTCAGATTAACTCCCAGGTTGAGTTGGTTGCTAACGTCAGTAAACATACGCTCCGAGCTGGCGGCAAGAGATTACGACCAGCTTTCGTCGCGTTGGCGGCACAAGCCACAGGACTCGAATTCAGCCAGGATCGAGCACGATTACTTGGCGCGTGCATGGAGATGATCCACATGGCAACTTTAATTCACGACGATGTCGTGGATAACTCAGCAACGCGTCGTGGGAAACCCACCGCGAGCGCGATTTACGGTAACACCGCATCCATCCTGTCGGGGGACGTATTGCTTGCTAAGGCGATGGTCTTACTGGCCCAAGATGGTGACATCGACATCATTCGGTGCACATCAGAAGCTGTCGTAGACATGGCTGAAGGTGAAGTTCGAGAACTCGAGGTTCGTGGCGACTTTGACCTCGACGAAGAGGTTCATTTGCATGTTCTAAGCTTAAAGACAGCGAGTTTTGTTCGAGCATGTTGCGAAACCGGGGCCTTAGTAGCCGGAGCCAATTCAAATGTCAGATCTGCACTAAGAACGTTTGGACTACATGTCGGCATGGCATTTCAAATTGTCGATGACCTCCTAGACTACAGAGGCGACAAAATAAAAACCGGAAAACCAATCGCCACCGATTTCCGTGAGGGCCAGGCCACACTTCCGCTCATATACCTTCGAGAGACGCTAAGCGATGCCGAAACCAGTATCGCGAGGCGCCGGTTCGGAGGAACCGTTAACGAAGACGAGATTCGAATGATTGCGGACTGGATGGAGACACGCGGAGCGTTTGATCGGGCAGAAACTCTAGCCAAGGATCATGTCCAGATTGCGCTAGATGCTATTCGGCCATTGCCAGATAACGATTCCAAAGCGCTCTTAGAAACCGTTGCAGAGTACGTTCTACTTCGACAAAGCTAAGTTTGTCGAAGTAGAGCAAAAACGCTACCGAACCATGAAGATGTTTTTGGGGTAGTTCGGTCGAAAATCCCATGCGATCCGCCAAGAGACGACCGTTTGTGCCGTCCCAGGTTTCTGCTCGGTAAGCCTCAATCGAACCGGTAAGTTGAACTTGTCGTCGATGATAATCTCCCAGGTCAGAGATCCTTTCTTTTTCTCCAAAGCAGAGGGGCGACTAATCAAAAGTCGATGCTGACCAAACTTGCGCCCTTGCGCAGTTAAAGTGCGCTGCTCTACCGAAACGTTGAGTCCGTTGCTTTTACAAGCCCCTAGAAGCGCCTTGAGCGGAGCTTGTTTTGAGACCACACCGAAGAAGAGGTAGTTCCCGCCATCAACGGTATATCGTGAGGCAAGATCAGATGGCATCTTGGGTATGGAATAAATCGGCTTCTTGTCGGTGTAGTGCTGTACAGACTTCTTTCCGTCTGAAACGATCAAGAGGTCGCGCAGACCTTCTTTTACATCGTTCACGAACCAGGGCAGCATGACACTGTACTGGTTTGGAGACTTGAAATACGATTCGAGGCGAATAACTCCATGACCATACCGCCAATCGATGAACGCTTCACTTTTCGCCGCAACATTGCCGAGGTTAACCAACTTTGCATCCGCTTTTGCCGCAATGACTTCTGGTTTATCCTTGGACTTCGCCCATCCATAGGTGCCCGGTTGATCAGGCTTCAGACCTGGGGGCAACTTGAACTCAGGAATTACTGGTGGCTTACCCTGTTTCGATGCTGGCGACTTAGTCTGTGCAAAAGCCGGACTGATGGCCAAAACGGCACACATTGGTAGAAGCATTGATTTCATTGACGGTTAACTTGGCCAGCCGGTTCAGCCCACATCGACAAATCGAGATCTTGGAAAGGCGCGTCTTTTAATTGACAGTCTTTTAAGAAAGCTATATCGGCAGGCTTCATTGTGCCGCCATGATGAATACGATCCGCAAGCTCTGAGAGTTGTTCGAACCGATCAATATGATCTTGGAACCTTATTTCGGAGTAATCTCGCGCGCTCCAAGTCGAAATAAGGAATTGCCAGTCTGAAGCTTCCGCAAGGAGCACCTCTCTCGCAGCCTGCTCAACAATCTCTCGAGCAGGTCCATCGGCATACTCACGACACATTTGACGTAGCTTCCGCTCGGCAGAGTACAGCTTCTTCCAGGTCCAGCTGTTATCGGCGTTTAGCCAAATATAGTGATAGCCGCCTTCACCCCACGAACCTTCAGGGAGGGTGATCATGTGCTTAGCCGGTTCTGAATCGATCAGTTCAGAACCAGTAACGGGTTGAACCATTCCGTCCAGATGCATCGCTTTAGCGACTTCATAGAGGAACTCTGGACCTTCCCACCACCAGTGGCCAAACAGCTCGGTGTCGTACATAGCAACGAGCGTCCCTGTTCTGTCTGCTTGCCCCTTGTATTGCGCCAACACACCTTTCAAGGTCTCGACCATGTCCTGCGCATGTCCCTGGATTCGCTCAAACGCACTCCATGGGTCATAGGGTTGCTTGGCACCTAGGTCAGCCTTGTTTTGCGAGATACGCCAGTAGCGAAGTCGGCCCGGATACAGTTGCTTGTGAAATTCGAGATAATGCTCGTCTCCCGGATAGCCAGCTTCACCCGACCAAACTTTTACGGTCGTTTGTGGGTCTCGTGCAAACACCGTCACACCTGTCGGCAAAACGTAGTGTTCGTATTCGCTTCGTTGGTCTTCAGGAGGCGTGAAATACTTGCTGGATCGGGCGAACAATTCGGCAAGCTGCGGGAAGTTTGCCGCGTAAGTTCCTAGGGGCGTACCGCCACGAATCATGTGTGAGTCGGTGAAGAAGAACTCGATACCCTCTTGCTTCAGGATCTCGTCGGTTCCCATACGAGACCAAGGAACTTGCTCTTCTTCAACCGGAGATTTCCAATCGTATCGAGGGCGATAGGCGCATTCTGGCAACCAAATCCCTCTTGGCTTTTTGCCAAAGTGCTTCTCATAGGTTTGTACGCCTAGCCGAATCTGTGCGACACAGGCTTCGTCGGTGCCAAGCAGGGCTTGGTATCCGTGAGTGGCACCGCTGGTGATGATTTCGATGCAGCCTTGATCTTGGAAAAATTTGAACGCGCCAACGATGTCTCTTCCCCATTGGTGCTTAAACTGAACAAGCGCACGAGTATAGAATCGCTGCCACCAACAGGCCACTCCTTCCATCCACAGTTCGCCCTGCTTCGAAAACAACGCCTGATCGTGCAGAGCCGCATCTATCTTCGATTGGCAGTAATCCTCAAACTCTGCTTTGAAGGCTTCATCTGAAAGTTGTTCCGCCAAAATCGGCTGAACGTTAAACGTCCACCGAGGCTTGATACCTTCCTTATGCAATCGGTCGATGGCATGCAGCAAAGGCAAATAACATTCGGCGGCGGCTTCAGTTAACCAGTCTGTTCCGTGAGGGCTCTTTCCATGACTTAGAACATAGGGCATGTGGGAGTGAAGGCAGAGCAGAAAACGGCCAACCGGCATGACACAATTATGCACCCCGGCCACGGTTCAGGTGTTTTTTGTTTCTACGGGCACTGCTTTTCATGCGACTTTATTGATGAGAACCAAGGGAAATAGAGGCTTGGGCCCAACGTTGTTTGGCATTTCTGCTCTTGCTCTCCTATAATGCCAACGCATTGGGCCTATTCCAAGTAATTTGTGCGGGTATAACACTCGTGCAGAGGAAGGGTCCTCTAGCAATCAACTAGCCTTGGAGGTGTTCAATATATGACAAAGAAGATTTTTGCGCTCGTGATGGTAGTTAGCATTCTCGGTGTTTTCCTCGGTGGATGCGGTGCTAAAGAAGATGCAGCTGCATCTGGCACATCAACCGACAAGCCAGCAGAAGGTGGCGAGAAGCCAGCTGCTGACGCTGCTAAGTAACACCCCTTCGCTAGCTATTTAGCGAGTTTATTTGCAACCCTAGAGTGAAAACTCTAGGGTTGTTTGTTTTTTGCTTGGTGTTTTGATTGTCTGTCGCACCAATGTTCGGTGACAGAACCCGGCTCTCCCATTCGCGGTCTTAGTTGGGGTTAGTCCAGTCTCGAAGATCGTCAACGCCGATTCGATAGTACGCAGGGGGCTTCGCTTCGAGCATTTGCCCTTCTAGGATAGGGCGAAGATCATCAAATCGCTCCATCGTGTCGGTCTGCTCTAACATTCGCTGCTTCTCGATGTTCTCCATCGGTAGCAAATTAGCCATGGTGAAAGACAGCGCAGTCGGATCGCTTGGAAAGACGACCTGAACCGAGAACTCCTGCCGCTGAAACAGCCGCTGAATTAAGATTTCAAACTCTTCGCGGGTTTGGGAAATGAACTCGCTGTTCGCAGGGGTGTCTTCGATGGGATGCTCAACGACCGGTTCGACGTGCCCTATGAGGAATGGGTGACTCTCTTCGTCGATGTGGCGGATTCGAAATCGACGCTCTCCAATGACCTGGATATCCATTCGACCATCGTCATAGGTCTCGACCTGGACGACTCGAACAGCGGTACCAACAAGATAAGGATCAACCTGCCTACCGCCTATCTCGCTACCTGAACGAATAAGCACAATTCCGAAGGGGCGATCATCGGCCAGACAGGCTCGGACCATTTCGCGGTACCGATCCTCGAAAATATGCAATCGCAATGTAGCGTAAGGGAAGAGGACCGTATTCAGCGGAAAAAGAGGCAGCTCTTCCAAGTCTTGAGACATACCAATGACAGTATATCGCGACATTTGCGAACAGAAAGGATGCTTAACGTCGTCAAAAGGCATACCAGCTTCATCAAAGCAATCGGGCATTCAGAGGCTGAGGGAAGGTAGATTGTCATACGTGTCTTTTGGCGACGACATTGAGCAACTGAAAAGCCAGTTGGCTTCGTCTTTGCAGCGAATCTCAGAACTTGAGAACAGCGTTAAAGAGAGGGAGAGCCAGTTGGAAGCCGCTACGCGGCGCATGAAGGAGTTGGAGGTTGAAAAGAACCTTCCAGCACAGAACGCGCGTACGTCTAGCGAAGCACTCCTCGACACTCCCATTAATGAAGCAGATATCACGTTACGCAGACTCGTTCAGCGTATCGCGATGATCCTTCAGGCTGAGAAGATCGTCATCATGTTCTACGATCGTGAGGGCGGGGACTTGATTGGTATTCCCCCTGCGTACGGAGTTGAGGAAGATCGCCTGAAGCTATTCCGAGTCCGAGCCTCTCAAGGTCTTTCTGGACAGGTCTTCCGAGATAGTGAAGCCGTCATTTTCCATGATGCAACTCATGACCCTCGAACTCAGCGAGATCCATTCGGGTTGCTGAATGTTCTCAACGGCGTCACTGTTCCTCTCGTCATCGAAAAGCGAGACGAGGAGAACCGCATCGTCGAGCGAAACACCATCGGCGTTCTCCATGCCTTTAACAAGCGCCATGGCGAAGATTTCAACGACGAAGACGTTCGACTCCTTGAGCGAATGGCGCGCAACGTTGGTTCGATTATCGCCAACCTTCAGCTTTATCGCGAGGTCGTCGAAGAAAAAGAAGAACTCGCACAAACGTTCGAATCGCTCACAGCAGGTCTTCTCTTGGTTTCACCAGAAGGTCGACTTAGCCAAATCAACGCGACCGCACGTGCCATCTTCGAGGTGGGAGCGGAAGCGATTGGCAAGAGCGCACGCGACCAGTTGCAGCACGAAGAGCTTTGGAGTTTGCTTGACGAGGCTCATAAGGGCGGCGACGGCAACAAGAAAGAAATTCACACCACCATCGCTGGTAGCGAACGCATTTACGAAGTTCAAGCGGCTCAGGTCCGCAACGAAGACGGTAAAGACCTTGGTGTCGTGGCGATCTTTAACGACGTCACCGACATGAAGAACATCGACCGAATGAAGTCGAGCTTCGTCGCAATGGCTTCGCACGAGTTGCGAACACCGCTTACGGCGATTAAGGGCTTTGTTAGTACCCTCTTGATGGACGACGGCTTCTCATCCGATGAGCGCCGAGAGTTCCACATGATCATTGACCAAGAGTGCGACCGTTTGACGCGCCTTATTAATGACCTGCTTAATACGGCAAGAATCGAGGCCGGTGAATCGCTCAAGCCGCACTACACCAGCGTCGATATCAACAGCCTACTTGAGAAGGTTGTCATGATTCAGAAGCAGGCCACTCACAAGCACACCATTCTGCTTGAGATCCATAACGCACTGCCAGAGCGAATCACAGGCGACGAAGACAAGCTCGATCAGATTCTGACGAACCTAATGAACAACGCGATCAAGTACTCGCCAAACGGTGGCAACATCACCGTCCATGCGACCAACGAAGGCGACACCTTGCTCATTGGAGTTCAAGACCAGGGTCTTGGTATTCCGAAAGAGCATCTTTCGAAGGTTTTCGAAAAGTTCCACCGCGTGAACAACGAAGACAACAGAAAGATCTACGGTACGGGTCTCGGTCTTTACTTGGTCAAGCACCTTGTCGATCAGGTCCACATGGGCCGAATCTGGTGCGAATCTGAGGTTGGCGTTGGTTCGACGTTCTTCTTCCGCATTCCAACAAATCTGGACGTTGAAAAGGCTAAAGCCGAAAACAACTAATCGACCAGAAGATCAAATCACCACGGGCTGGCTGTTCATAGGAACGGCCAGCCCGCGATCTTTTTGGAGTCAGACTTAGTGCGTAACATCCATTCGATAGAGGCCGTTTCGACCACCCAGCCACAGTTGATTGAGCCTTATGCACAAGGATTGTGGCGTTTCGGGACACTTGACCTTGACGACTTTCGCGTCGACGAGATGATACAAGCCGGTTCGGGTTCCAAAGAATAAGCCGTCAGAAGTGTCGCATAGACTTGTGACGCTTTGTCCCTCGGTTCCTTCGACCTCACGCCAAGAACCGTTTTCGAAAACTAAGAGCCCACCACCGAACGTGCCCGCATAAAGCCGATTTCTCGACCATTCGAACCCGGTGATCCAGTCATCGGTAAGCCCCTCTGCCTCGGTGAATATCATTGTCTTTCCCGAGGAAACGCTTGTCTCGGTCACCCCTTTGCCTTGGAAGCCAGCGAATATTTGGTTTCCAGCAGTCCACATTCCGCTTGGACTAAAACCAGCCACCTCAGGCATATTCGGCCGTGTGACCCATTGTTTCCCGTCATACACGCTACTACTGCCATAGCTCTGTACAAAAAGGTAACGACCGTCTGAACAAATAGACAGAGCTTGTTGCTTGTTCGGGACAGCGAGAGGCTCCCATGTGTCGTTCTTTAGCTCGTATAAGCCGGAGTCGGCGGTTCGCATGTAGGTCCCCCTCATCGTTGAAAGCACTGTTCGAGGAATCAGTGAGCCAAGTGGCGCGGATGGTTTGTCTTCGAGCGAAAGCCCACCATCCAAAGTGCCGATGATGAGACCGGACTTAGTCTGACTGATCGACTGCACGTTGATGCCCCCGAGCTGCGTTTCCCAGTCGGCATCGACCGTTGGAACTACATTAGGCTTGTGCTCAATCTCAATCAGCTGTTCGCCAACGATTCGATAGCGTGAGACGTTATGTGCCTTGTCGATTGCAATGAGCTCTCCAAAGCCTTGGCTCAGCAAATACGACCCATCAGAAGATGCTTTGAGCTCAACGACAGATTCTCCAGTCGAAACCCACTTGAGTCGCGAAAGGGTTTCATTCGCTACGACTCGTTGATGATTCATCTCAAGCTTCGGCGGCTGGTTATCAACCGTGAACAAGACCTGGGTTATGGTCGGGACGCCATACGCCGAAATCGCCACAATGCAAATCGTCTTTTGTCCATCGGTCACCCCGGCCGGAATGTCGAATCGTCCTTGCCAAGTACCTGAATTCGACAACGTCTGCAATGGACGAACCTCGCCCCAAGGCATGATGGCGATAGCGCTCAGCGTATCCTTTGGAAGCGTGATTGATATCAGCGGATCACCCATTTTCGCGACGAGTTGGGTTCGGCGGTCGGACAACCGTTTGATCTCCGCTTCAACTTCCGCAGTTCGCGGTTGTTTTTCAAGCTTGTCCAAAAGTGTTTGAACGTAGAGCCGCTCAACTCGCCAGTCCGTATACTTCGGCTTGTCTAGCCAGATATTTCGTGGCTCTTTGGCGAATTGTCGCGTCAAATCAGGAATATCCGATGGCTTTGCACCCTCGGCAAACTTAGCCAAAATGTCTTTGCGATAGCTGTCCGAGTCAAATGCCTGATGCCAATAGCCCTCCGTTGGGTAGCGAGTTTTTAGGAGTTCTTCATACGGCACTCCAACGACTGCACTGAACCTCTTCAAAAAGGATTTGCTGTACTCCTTTCGCTGAGCATTCACATAACTCGCATCGAGCGTGCTCACGTTCTCAACGATAAAATACTGGAACGCATATTGCATCGCTTCTTTACCGGTAAACCCGTATTTCGGAGCCTCTACATCGAGCTTGCTCAGAATATCGGGGAGGTTAAGAGTCTGTTCTTGTCCATAGGGTCCGTAGATCGACAGCTTGTTCGCGATGAGAGAGCAGGTGAGAACCATCAAATCGTTGTTCTTAGATAGATCGTGAAGATAGTTTTTCGCGTTACCGAGGCCAGCCTCGGAGTCCTGGTTTTCACTAATCCTCTTATAAAGATTCTGGATTTCCTGCCGAACAGCCTGCAGGCGTCTGTATTCGACAATTTCTCGTGAGCTGATATCTCCCGCTCTTCCGACGCGTACCATCCAAGCGGGCATCTGCAAAGCGTTCGGATCCAAAAGTTCTTGGCGAGAGAACAAATTCTTCTCTGCATAGAGCCTTTCATACGCCGCGTTCCGAATCTCTCCCATGCTCTCGCCATGGCCGAGTTTGTCAAGCGCAATTATTCGAAGTGATAATCTCAGTTGCTTTGATTCATCACCTTTTTCGGCAGCAGTAACGATCTGACGGGCCAAAGCGGCTTGAGACCCATATCGAATTTCATCATCAATGCGATCATTTGAATCGAGGTACTTTCTCAACCTCGTCACTTCAGACTCGACACTCTTTAGCTTGGATGGTTCGAACCCTTCGGTGGCAAGTGCCTCGCCATATATGCGAGCAACATCACCGGCATACCGATACAACTCTGAACTTATGACTTCTTTGGCAGAGTAGTGAACATATTCCGCTAAGACCTTGATCGCTTGATAGTCTCGACGAGCCTGAACATCGTTTTCTTTTTTCTTGGCGATCGCCTGCGCATACCGACCAGCGCAGGAATAAAGCGCGTTATAGTACGCTCCCTCCGCTGAATACTCTGTCGCTGTTTTGCGAACCTTCGCAGACACAACATCCAGCTGAGATTTTACTAACCTAGCTCTTGCTGAGTTCTTTTGGCCCCGAGAGATCAATTCCGCATGTTGAGCGGCAAGCACATTGGCTTTCTGCATTAGGACCGTCTCCTCATACCGCTTTCGCTCGTCGACAGGAATGGCAATCCATGATGTAAATTTGCTCGGCAACGTGTGCCGCAAGCTCAAAGCCGTGACGGCTTTCGCATTGTTCCCGAGTTTCGAAATCTCTTCGTTCGCCCATAACTTCATCGCGAAGTGGTTCGGTAGTGACTGACTTGTACACTCAAAACTCTTCACGAGTGCAACGTGGTCTTTACCCTTGAGAGAGAACTGAATTGACTCCGGTTTGATGTATTCACCGGTGACGAGCCAACTTGTACCCGGCTGGATAGTTTTGGGTGTATTGACGTGCAGGTTTCGAATATTTCCCTTGGAACACACCAACTTCGGATTGTCATACGGTTTTGAGCTATTGATGACGAGAGAAAAATAGCCGCCTTGACCTCCAGATCGCGCCGAATAGAATTCCATTCGAGCACTCTTATCTTCGTAGTTTGAAGTCACCCGTAGATCGTCTGTCGGGCGGGCTTTGGAGCCGGAATAGTGGATTCGCCATCCATCCGACGATCGAGACACTCCCACCCCAACATTTTCTTTGACTGACTGAATATCGGGATCATTCTTCACCAGGATGTCGGCTGAAATCTGGTCGAGTTTCGTCCCTTTCTCCATCTTGATAGGAACCGTTAAGGTCGAAGTACTTCCAGTTCCCGGCAACACTTGCACCAAGTCGATTTCGATTTTCAGATCGGCATCGGGCATGACCGGAAAAATCCTGGCGCGAAAGGTTCGTTTGCCGACGAGTTCTATCAGCGCCGGATCGCTTTCACGTGCAACGATCCCTTTATAGATCGTCGCCGCACGCTCTTTTTCGGCGACTCTCGCGACGACTCTTTCCTTCCCGTACCAATAAGCAAAACCAGTAACGACAGCGTTTTCGGGGACTGTGTAAACAAACTCGGCTTCGATACGATTCCAACTGTCGTTGGAAAACAAGTATTCGACGTGGCTCTTGGCGATTTGCTTTTCTACAACAATGCTTGTTTGCAAAGCCTTTGGAGTGAGACGCGCAAACTTCTCTCCTGATGGTTTCAGAAAAATCTGAGAACTAACCGTCGAAGCTAATGTCAATACAAGCAGGCCCAACAGCGAAACCCGAATATGTCTCATGCCGTCCATGGAACGACTATTTTCATAATTCGTTACGGTCTTTTTGTCCTTACAATTGTCTAATCGCGATCAGCTTCGCACCAGAACTCGCTGATTCTTGGTACTCGATATCAGAATAGGAGATAGAGATGCGCCAAAAACAGCTCACAGTAAAGTGCCAGATCACTGGGAAGCAGCTTCCGCTTTCCGAAGCAATTCCAGTTGACCTCATTCGCAGTTCGTTGCTTCCGACACTATCGAGGGACCACCCCCAACTCGATATGTCGGGGTATGTATCCGTTGATGAAGTAAACAAGGCCCGTGTGAAGCACGCTGAGGAAATGGCTGAGCATGAGATCGAAGACCTGACAAAGTTACGACAGGAGGTCGCCAAGAGTCTTCTTGAGCATCAACTCATCACGAAGAACGTAGACCAGGAATTTGACCAAAACTCGTCGGTCGGAGAGCGCATTGCAGACCGAGTTGCCTCTTTTGGGGGAAGCTGGACCTTCATTATCATCTTCATGGTCGTGCTTTTCACTTGGATGGCGGTGAACTCGATTGGTCTATTTACGAAGCCATTTGATCCATTCCCGTTCATCTTCTTGAACCTTGTCTTGTCTTGTGTTGCCGCGATTCAGGCGCCGGTGATCATGATGAGTCAGAACAGGCAAGAGTCGAAAGATCGAATACGGGGTGAAAACGATTACAGGATCAACCTCAAGGCAGAGCTCGAAATCCAGCACATCAACGAAAAGATCGATAAGCTGTTGAGCGACCAATGGAAGCATCTACTTGAAATTCAGCAGATGCAAATGGAGATGATCGAAGAACTGACAAAGCGATCCGAGCACAAGGCTTAGTGCAGCTTTCGAGCGATGACGTGATGGATATGCCAGTGTTTTGATTTGCCGATTGAAGTCGTTCCGATCTTGTTTTCTTCGTCGTGATGAAGAATCTCGAATCCAGCGAGTAACTCGTCGATTTGCGCGCTGGTTTGAACGGTCAAACCATCGTCAGCCCAATCGTCTTCTGGCCCCATGAACTGGCCCATGAAAAGCCCCTTTGGCTTTATACCGTTGCAAAGGTTTACCCAAGCAGTCAAAAAGGCGTTCTCTGGAACGAAGAAAAGGCAATAGCCAGCAACGACTAAATCGAATCTGGCTGGCTCAAACTTCAGATCTTCTATCGAGGAAAGAACAAATTCCACGTCAGATAGATTCGACTCACCAAGCCGCGAACGTACGATTTCTAGAGCTCTTTCGTTGATGTCGGCAGCAACTACTTTCCATCCCTCGCTCACAAGATAAAGAACACCGTGCCCGACCCCGCACCCAAGTTCGAGCGCAGTACCCGGCTTTTCTAAATAGGGTTGCAACACCTGATAAAGAGGGTGTTTCCCTCGCTTAAGAGAAGCCGCGTAGTAATCATTCCAAGTTTCCTCGTTATGGGCAGGAAGCGTGTCTGAGTGCGTGCTCATGGGCCAATCATGCCATAAGATCGCGATCGACATTAGAAGTTTGTTAAGGTCCCAGTGACTGAGGTATCTGATTGGCTAAAATCGCGGAAAGCTTGGAGATCTGTTCATGAGAGCCCCTCTACTAATATCACTAGCCCTCTTTGCGGCTTCGTCGTTAATGTCGCAAGACAAAGCCCACGTCGTCGTTACTCCAAAACAAGGTGCGAGTGTCACGCAGGTCTTGTCTCTGAAATCCTCATTCAACGATAGTGATGTCAATGTAACCGTGACCTCTCTTACGACGACCAAAAGTGTCGAAAAAGATGAATACTCCTTGCTGGCAAAGTTGACTGACGTCAAAGTGGAAGTAGGCGGTAATGAAATGGCCCTTCCCTATGAAGACATCAACCTCACTTTGTCGAATTCCGGTGAAGTCAAAAAGATTACAGGGGGGCTTCAAGGACCAGATATTGCCCGGCTTTATCTGTTGACTCACTTTGTCCCGCCGACCACAGACCTAGCGCCGTCAGAAAAATACAGCATCAAGTTTGAGGCTTCGAAAGATTCATCGATTCCAGCGCACACTTTTGATGGGGTTTACGTTGGGACAACAGATTTTGAGGGCAAACCTGCGCTGAAATTCACCGCCAAATATTCCGAACCAGGTAAGGAATCGACTTCTGCGGATATAGATTTCGTGGTCCAAACGGATGGCACAGTATTGCAAGCAACATCAAAGTTTAAGAACCTTCCGGTGCCAAGTATTGGTGTCAGTCTCGATGGAACGGTAAAGTTGAATACAAAATAGGAAAAGAATTCGTGGAAACGATCAATCTGACCACGAAAACCGTCCACATAGAACAGGCTAAAGTTGCTATACTCAGCCGAGCCTGACCGGTTTGTGTTTTTTCGCGTCGACGAGGTGATAACGTTTTGAGGAAATTGGCGTATTGGACGATGGCCGCTACCGCGGTTTTTGCATTGGTTGGTTGCGGTGGCAGCGGCGGAGGTAGTAGCACTGCCCCTATTAGCGGCACACGCTCTGCCCCATCGGTTGTTTTGGGAGCGAGTGGTTCAACAGCAACTACGGGTGCTCTTGAAGTTAACTATGTAAGTGGTGCGGGCCGAACAGAAGGCGACATCCATGCAGTGTTTGGACGTATCAACTTAGTTGATACCAACGGAAATTCGGCTAGCTGGCAGAGCACTGCTGGCTTAGATATTAATCTTGCTAGCTATAACGTTCAGCGAACGACAGTTCCGGTTTATTTTTCCGGCGTTACAGCAACATCAAATAGCCGATTTTTCGACACCTACCAAGTAGATCCTTCAAAGATCACACTCGAAACGTCGACCGGAGCAACAACTCTTTTGACCGAGTCGCCGTTCACGACGGATATCCCAGCTCGAATCACGGTCTTCCCTGGCCGATTCACATGCATGTCGATGTTCTTAGCCCCAGGCGTTTACTACCAAGATCCGACGACTAGCGATGTCGTATTCGACTCAGATATCTTCAAGACTCTGAACACTCCGTCCGATCCTGATTCTGAGCTTTCAGGCAAGATGGTCGGATTCATCAACGACTTCGTGCGATTTGATATCAGCGCGATGAACGATGCTGATAAGCCATATCTATACGATGGAGGTTCGGTTAGCTCAACCAAGGCTGGCAACTTCTTCATCTCCGGCGACGATTACGCTCTTTCGGTAGCTGGCGCTGGCACCTCGGACAAGCTGTTCAACATGCTGACCAAGGACCCGACCGCTCCTGTCGAAGGATTTTTCTCTGCAGTTGTCGCAACCGATAGCTATAAGAAAGGCCTTTGGGATATTAAGACTCTCAACCCAAGCGATCTTTCTGGACTTTCCAGAATCACCGCTCTGCAGGGCTACTGGAGAAACTCCTACCAGGTGCTTAACTTCACAAACGCACCTAAGTTTTCGTTCATCACCTTCCCAGGAAGTCAAAGTGATCGAAACGGCATCCAACAGGCTGTTGCCATCGTTTGGTCTGGATCGGCTTCGGCCCCAGTCATCACCAATCTGTACTACGGAGAGGTTGACTTGACCAACAAGACCTTCGACATCTTCCCGATCAAGGACATCAACGAGGGCGACATCGCAGGCGAGTTGACAGGTACGCTTTCCGGATACGTTAACAGCGCTGGAGTCGCAGTTGCAAACGGATACGAGCCAGCGATTCGAAACGGAACATTCACCTTCACGAGCGGTTCGACACTACCGACAGGCTTCCTATCCACCGGAACCTTCGTAGTATTCCGCCAGTAAATGAGAGCTATCCTCGCGGGTATCGAAACGGAGTATGGACTCCACATCGATGGACGCGGGGCTTCCACTCAAGTAGAAGACTCACAAGCACTCGTTCGGGCTTACCCGGACGAGTGCTTTGTTGGTTGGGACTATCGATTTGAAAACCCAAGAGCCGATCTTCGAGGTTTCAACCTCGAGCACTTGGCATTTGACCCGGTCGACGCCAAGTTCGATGCCGGTAAATCCTATGGATCGTCTGTAGAGATTAGGTCTGATCGAATACTGCCAAACGGCGCCCGTTTCTATAACGACCACGGACATCCAGAATATTCAACGCCCGAATGTTACGGGCTTCACGAACTAGCAAGGCAAGACGTGTTTGGACAATCGGTTGTCCTACGTGCTGCCCAATCCTACGGTCACGGTGCTCAACTCTACAAGAACAACACGGACTTCCATGGGGCCTCGTATGGCACTCATGAAAGTTATCTCGTCCCTCGCGATATCGGCTATGAACGGCTTTTTCATGCCGTCCTGCCCATGCTCATCGCGCGTCAGATTCTGACCGGAGCAGGAAAAGTAGGAAGTGAGGCCGGTGCAAAAGCCCCTTATCAACTGAGCCAAAGGGCAGACTTCTTCGCCGAACCTGCGAATACAGAAACGCTTTACAAACGCCCTATTTTCAACACGAGAGACGAACCGCATTCAGACCCGACACAGTGGATTCGATTACATGTGATCAGTGGCGATGCGAACATGATTGCAAACGCTACAGCCCGGAAAGTCGGACTCGTCAAGCTGGCCATAGCGCTGGCAGAGAATGGTCAAACTCCTGTCTGGCGCATCAAAGATCCGGTCGCTACGTTCCAGCACATCAGCCGGGACCTACACTTCGCATTCAGGGTTGAACTTGAAGGAAGTTGGACAACAGCCTACGAGATTCTTGAATCGTACTTTTCCGCCGCTGAGGCAACCCTAGAACTCGACGATGAGCTTAAGTGGCTGATTTCAAGTTCACGATTCCTGCTTGAAATTATCCAAAATCATCCTTTTGACGCACGTCGCGAAATCGATTGGGTCGCAAAGAAGTGGATGATCGAGAGTTTTATGAACGAAGAAGGACTTCAATGGGATGATCCTTCTCTTCAGGCGTACGACCTCGAGTATCACAACATCGATCCCGACCATAGCCTGCATCAGGCTCTTGTTGAAATGGGCGAGGTTGGGCCAAATGAGTCGTCAGTACTGATTCGTCCTACGGACACAAGGGCATTTGCTCGGGGATTGGCGATCGAGAAATACAGCCAATATCTTTTGACTGCTTCTTGGAGCGGACTCGTTTTGAAAGTCGGCGCGGACACGCATGAGATCTATCTTCCACCCGAGGGAAGATATCCAGTGCAACTTGCCCATGCTGAAGACGTAGGAAGTTTTATAGAAATGCTCCGAGGTGTGAAATGAGTGACGGTGACCGACTAACGCGCCCGCTAAGCCCTGAACCAAGCCGAAAACTCGGTGACGATAAAGGCCCTTCTTCTCCCGACGTTCGCAAGCCTGAGGGCGGAAACGAACTCCTTAGAAGAATGAAGAAGGTCGACCCTGACCAGGCGAAGAAATATCGGCAGCGATCTGGCCAATGAGCTTCATTACTCTCAGCCCGTCGTCAAGAAACTTCTCCGAATTGGTTGAGTTTCCGTTTGCACCTTCTAACGCCGCAGATCCGAGCCTCGAAGTTCATGGCACCACCGTTTTGACCCTTCGATATAGCGGTGGCGTGCTTACATTGGCGGATCGAAGAGCTACCGCCGGAAACTTGATCATGTACGATCAGGCTGAAAAGATCATCGCCCTTGATGACACGACGGTCGTGGCGATTTCTGGTGCCTTTGCGCGGTCCATCGAGGTTTGCCGATTCCTGAAACACTCCTTCAAGTACTACCGACGAACGGTTTTGCACGAAATGTCTCTTGAGGGCAAGCTCAGCGAGATTTCAAGGGCACTAGCAGGAAATGCCCCTATGGCGATGCAAGGCATTGGCTTGTTCTTGCCCATCGTCGCTGCTTACGATCCGAAGAAAAACGAATTCGGCGTCTACTTCTTTGATGGCGCGGGCGCTCGATTCCAAAACGGATCATACGCTTGCGCTGGTTCTGGCTCGGAGCGAATTCGAGGCGTTTTTGAGTACATCTCAAGGCAAAAAGGCCGATTTGAAACACGCTCGTTAGAAGAAGTGCTTTATGATGGGCTGACGATGCTCGATATCGCCGCAGACTTGGATTCGGCAACTGGCGGATTCAACAAAACTCTCCCGGTAACAAGAGTTCTCGACGCAGAAGGAAATCGTGAGATTCCGGAGGCCGATTTGCGAGCGATTACGGACAAAATCCTCAGAAGTCAGTGAAACCGTACATCCGCCCGATTGTAGAAGAAGATCTTGAGTTACTAGAACCAAACTTTGGAAGCAAAGGTTGGCCAGGAATTCATCGCCATCGCCTTCTCGACCAAGCGGCAGGGGCGATCACTTATCTAATCGCGTTCATTAATAATTGCCCAGTCGGGCACTGTGTCATTCTGTGGGAGGGCCTTCCCTCTCCTCCTCTAGAAGACGCCATCGCAGACTGTCCAGACCTGTCGGACATCTATGTTGCCGAAGACTATCGCTCGTCAGGGCTCGGCACTCTTCTGATTCAAGAGGCAGAGCGAAGCGCAGTCGAACAAGGTTTTAAGCGTGTCGGCTTAGCCGTTGGTATCGATAACCCTCGAGCGCACGACCTGTATCTGCGGCTTGGATTTTCGGATGCCGGTCAACCCTTCTTCGCCGAAGAAGGGGCTTGGGTTGATGACGATGGCGTTTATCGGCAGTGGTACGAAGAGTGCCTCTATTTGACCAAGCCACTCGGTTAGCACGGTAGCATTACTCTTGTGACTCAAGAGCGAATGGTGCAAGAGCTTCACGACTTACTCGGTGCAGATTCCGTCCTCAGCGGTGTGGCAATCGAACGAGTATATGACTGCGACGCTTATACCGTAGACCGATCAAAACCGGCTTGTGTTGTCCTTCCCTCGACAACCGAAGATGTCGCTAAAGTCGTCAAGTGGTGCAATCAAAATGACGTACCATTTACCGCTCGGGGTGCTGGTACCGGGCTTAGCGGTGGCTCCATGCCCGCGATGGGAGGCGTTGTCATCGCGACAAAGCGGATGACCGAGATTCTTGAGATCGACGTTGAGAACCGCTGTTTACTTGCCCAATCAGGAGCGGTCAACGCAAGATTGAGCGACTCCGTAAAGCAATACGGTTTGCATTTCGCCCCAGACCCGTCATCGCAATCAGTATCAACTCTTGGAGGGAATATTGCGGAGAACGCTGGCGGACCTCACACGCTTAAATACGGGGTCACCGTTCAGCATATCTTGGGCCTCACCTTGGTTGCGCCCGATGGTGAGATTGTCAAATTAGGAGGCAGAGTGGCTGGTGGCCCCGGCTACGATTTGCTAGCTCTGTTTGTGGGGAGCGAAGGGACGCTCGGCTTGGTCACCGAGGCTTGGATCAAGCTGACACCACTTCCAACCGTTATTCGCACGATCCTTATTTCGTTTCCAACGGTACGGGCTGCAACCCAAACTGTCGCCGATATTATTGCGACGGGAACGATTCCAGCCGCGCTTGAAATGATGGATAAGGGCATTTTGAACGCCCTCTCTGCTGCGTTCGGATTGACCTATCCCGAGGGAACCGAGGCACTACTTCTCATCGAGTGCGATGGAGATGATGCTACGACGGTTGATGAAGAGATTGAAACCGTGAGGAAAATCTGCGAGTCCAACGGATCCTCTTCGATTGCAACCGCCGCCACGGATGCCGAACGCGCGAAACTCTGGAAAGCAAGAAAGTCCGGCGTTGGCGCAATGGGACGCCTCGCGCCAAGCGTAGTCACTCACGACGGGGTCATTCCAAGATCGAAACTGCCAGAGATGCTCGATCATGTGTACGCAGTTGCAGCGAAGCACCAGATCGGGGTCGCAAATCTGTTTCATGCCGGTGACGGCAATCTCCACCCCTGTTTTTACTTCGACGACCGAGACCCGAAACAGGTTGAATCCGTCGTTGCCGCAGGGGAAGCCATTATCCGGAGATGCGTCGATTTAGGCGGAAGCGTGACTGGCGAACACGGCATCGGGATTGAGAAATCCGACCTCATCGGATTGATGTTCGATGAGCCGTCGCTGGATTTGCAGCGTCGTGTCCGTGATGCATTCAACTCCAAGGCACTCTGCAATCCGTGTAAGATTCTGCCTAGCCAAAAAGGGTGTACAGAGCACAAACGACGATGGAGGGGAACGGCATGGTAGGCGAAAGTCTTTTCGATTTCAAAGGGTCGCCAAAGTCGATTGAGGCGCTATCAGAAGTGGTCAGAGAGGCATCGACAATCTACTATGGCGGATTTGTTTCTAGGGAATACCGCCGACCGAGCCGAATCCGACAGTATGCAGAGCTAGACCAGAAGCTTCTATTGCTGGACGACCTTGAGTGGTTAGCACCACCTAAAAGGCGCGAAGAAGCTCGAAAATCGGTAGAGCGTAAAATCGACGATCTACGGACGGCTCTCGGAGATACGAGCGATTGGGGCAACGTCAAGCCGCTTCGACTTCGCCATTCTCTCCGACAAATATTAAGCTATCAACCGGAAGATCAGGTGATAACCGTCGGTTCAAGAATATCCATCCAGGATCTTCAGAAGGCACTTGCGGAACACGGCCAATGTCTGCCCTTTGCTGAAGCCGGTTTCTATTCAAGAATCAGTTCTCTTTGGACTGTCGAGGAATCGCTGGCGATGAACTTACCGCACAACCTTGAGGCTCAGTGCGGAAACTGGCGCGACTGGGTCCTCGGCATGAAAGTCATCCTCCCCGACGGGACGGTTGTAACCTGCGGTTCTCGTGCAGTGAAAAATGTTGCTGGGTACGACCTTCAGAAGCTGATCATCGGCTCGCGGCAGACGCTCGGCATCATCGCCGAAGTCACTTTGCGAACGTTGCCGGTTGCAGCCCGACCGTCACCGAACGTACAGGAGTTTCCCGAGAATAGGAAAGAGAAATGGCCCAGAGCAGAGCCGTTGTGGATTCAAAGAACCCTCAGGACGGACTTTCCCGAAGCCATCAAGGCAGCAGAAGGCAAACTGCTCGAAGTCGATCCGGCCTCATGTACGTTGTGGGCGCGAGTCGACGCGAACAATGATCTTCCCCGCTTTGCCGACGACTGGGTTTTGCGAACGAAGTGTGGCGAGAGAAATGTCCAGTTCACGAACCCGACCTATCTGGAATTCATGAAACGGATCAAGCAGGTTTTCGACCCAACAAACAAACTGAATCCAGGCGAGTTTGGGTTCTAGCTTGACTAGGACCCAATTTGCAGTCTCAGAACCCTGAGGGTATATTTAGTTTGTCGCCCACCCGGGCGAGACTATGAGAAACAACTCCTAATTCATCACGCATCATTCTGCACCCCTTAGTCGGTTGCAGCCGCTTCTTCGCGTATCAGGAGTTTTCTATGCTACAGGCTCATAGCCTTTCTTACAGTCCTTCGCCATTGGTTGGCCCACTTTTTCAAAATCTCAGCCTTTCCCTGCATCCTGGAGAAAAAGTGGCGCTCGTCGGTCGTAACGGCGTCGGCAAATCGAAATTGATTCAGGTCCTTGCAGGCAAGCTTACGGCTCAAACTGGCCGTGTCACCACGTCTTCTGGGGAACGAATTGCCTATCTTCCACAAGACCACGACTTCGGGTTCATGGGTCCACTCATCGACTATGTTCTGTCCGATATTCCAGTTCCCAGTTCATCCGATGAAGCTTTCGCTAAACGCATTTTGAATCAACTTGGCTTGAGTTCAAGGCTTTTCGAATCCGATTACACATGCCTGAGCTTTGGCGAGAAAATGCGTGGAGCAACCGCAAAACTCTTGCTTGTAGAACCCAATATCTTGCTACTAGATGAGCCCACAAACCATCTCGATCTATCGGCACGAGAGTGGTTGGAATCCTATTTGCAGGAATGTCGTCAATCAGTGCTTATGGTTTGCCATGACCGAAAGATCATTGATTCGGTAGCTGACCGAGTTCTCGAACTGGATCAAGGCAAACTTCACGAATATTCCGGAGGATATTCGGACATGTTGGTTCAGAAATCGCAAGCCCATGAGCGCCAACTTAGTGCTTACGAGCGCTCAAAGAAAGAGGAAAGGAGAATCAGAAACGCCGCCGAACAAACCCGGCAAGTCGCGATATCGATGACCAAAAAGCCGACAAAGCGAGAATTGGTTGGCATCTCCAAACCGTTCTACGCGGCAAAAGAAAAGGCTTTACAGAAGAGATCCCAAGCCATGTTGAAAAGAGTAGAACAAGCTCATCGCGAGCCTGTACAGAAGCCGTTCGAACCCGATTCCATCTCTCTTCAATTTAGGGCAACTCCTCTACATAGCTCCACTGCGTTAAGTGTTAGTGAGTTGTCTGTTTCTTTCGGGCAAAGCGTCGTTTTGCGGGATATCTCCTTCTCCGTTTCGCCGAAGGGAAGATTGGCGGTGATTGGACCAAACGGAACGGGCAAGACGACTCTTTTTAGAACGCTATTAGGGGAGATTCGACCAGTCATGGGCCATATTGAGTGGGCTGTCAAAGCGCAGGTAGCGTATTTATCGCAGGCCAGAACGAGGCTTGACCATGACAAGATGATTCTCGACGCCCTCGACGTTACCTCGAAGGAGGATCAGACTCTTGCCCGGAGCCTTTTAGGCGCGCTGGGGATACGCGGCGATGAGATTCACAAGAAGATCTGCCATCTATCAGTAGGTGAGAGAACAAAGGTAGAACTCACCTCACTCCTGCTATCAAATGCGAATGTCTTACTGCTTGATGAGCCTACCAACCACCTCGACATCCCCTCGCTCGAAGCTCTAGAGACGGCTCTAGCTGAGTTCCCCGGCGCACTCATCTTTACATCACATGATCGGAGGTTTGTCGAAACACTCGCAACAGATCTGCTCGAACTATAGCTAGGTTGAACTCCGGCTAAAATTGTCCGGAGTTCAAAAGAACCTAAATTAGTGAGTGACCGCGCCAAGGTGCGCAGGGCCAACATGTGCGGCATATTTGGCTAAAGCACCCTTTGTGTACCGGGGCTGAATGGGTTTCCACGCAGCTTTACGCTTTGCGAGTTCCTCGTCACTCACCTGGAACGACAGTTCGCCCTTGTCGGCATCAACGGTAACGATGTCGCCTTCCTTGACGAGGGCTATCGGGCCGCCGTCCATTGCTTCCGGACCGACGTGGCCCACCATGAGACCTCTTGTCGCTCCAGAGAAGCGTCCGTCCGTCAATAGTGCGACATCATATCCGAGGCCCTGGCCAACAATCGCCGAGGTGACCCCGAGCATCTCTCGCATTCCTGGTCCGCCCTTCGGTCCCTCATACCGAATGACAACGACATCTCCCTTCTGGATCTCTCGTCGCTGAACAGCGGCCATGCAATCTTCTTCGCAATCGAACACGCGAGCGGGGCCGGTATGAGCTAGCTTCTTGACGCCTGCTGTCTTGATCACGCCACCGTCTGGTGCAAGGTTGCCACGCACGATTGCCAAACCGCCGTGACTGCTCACTGGGTTGTCCTTGGTTCTTACAACTTCTTGCCCGCTTGGAATCACCACGCCCTCGAGGTTTTGGGCGAGCGTCTTCCCGGTAACGGTCAAGCAATCTCCATGAAGCACACCTGCATCTAGCATTGCTTTCAGAATTGCAGGCACGCCACCTACGTTATAAACATCCAACATCACAAACCTTCCACCGGGCCGTAGGTCAGCCAGAATCGGTGTTCGGTCGCTCACTCGCTGGATGTCATCAAAAGTGAACTCAATCCCCAATTCGTAAGCGAGAGCTGGGATATGGAGGGCGATGTTCGTAGAACCACCAGTAGCAGCTCCGATAGCGATTGCGTTCTCTAGCGCCTTCTTCGTGATGATCTTGCTAGGTAGCAAGCCATCTTTGTTGATGCGCATGATTCCTTCACCGACCTCTTGCCACACGGATGCTCGCTCGGACGCAACGGCTGGAGGGGCCGATGTGCCGGGCAGAGCAAGACCAATGGCTTCGGCAACACAAGCCATCGTGTTCGCGGTGTATTGACCGCCGCAAGAGCCAGCTCCTGGGCAAACGGCGCACTCAATATCGTGTAGTTCCTCAGCAGTGATCTTTCCTGCCGCATATGCACCCGCCGCTTCGAAAGCATCCTGGACCGTTACGTCTTTGCCTTTGTATCGGCCTGGCATGATGGTTCCACCGTAAAGAAAAACACTTGGGACATCAAGGCGGGCCATTGCCATCATCATGCCAGGAAGCGATTTATCACAACCAGCGATGCCAACGAGCGCATCATAGCAGTGCGTTCTCATCATCAGCTCGACGCTGTCGGCGATGACTTCTCTCGATACCAGCGACGCCTTCATGCCTTCATGACCGTTGCCGATACCGTCGCTTACTGCGATGGTATGAAACCTTCGAGGGGTTCCTCCGAATTGCTTAATGACTTCTGCGACGGCTGTGGCCTGTTCGTCAAGGTTCACGTTACAAGGAGTGGCTTCGTTCCAAGCGGCTGCAACACCGACCCACGGTTGCTGCATATCTTGGTCCGTCAGACCCATCGCTCTTAGATAGGACCGAGCAGCGGTCTTGTCCGCGCCTTCGCTAATTGTCCTAGAACGATGTTTGGGATCGAATGACATATCCATAGTTTGGCTCATGGAGTCAACATCTTCCCTGACCAATCCAAGACGGTTTTTTTGGTTCTAAATGATCGATAGTCATTACAAATGAACATTAAATCCATCAAGCCCGCAAAATACCATTGATATTCTTCTTTATGTAGTTTTAGGCTCCTAAACTAAGCCAAATATTCCTATCTATTTAATGTTTAAAAAGTCTCCACTCTCCTTATCTGTTGCACATTCGATTCGGCAGCAGATACTTGAAGGCAAACTTGCCAACGGGCGTGCATTGCCCAGCGAACGTGCGATTGCTGAGGAGCATGCAGTCAGCCGCACTATCGTTCGTGACGCAATTGCTCTTCTAAACTCCGAGGGGCTCGTCTCAATCAAAGATCGCTGCAGACCCACTGTATCTGCCGCAGTTCAACTTCGATCGGTAAACACCGACGTGGCACAAGTTCTAGGTCTGTGGTTGTGGCCTTATTCAGATAACTTCATTGGCTCGTCCCTTTTAAGAGGCGTCCAAAAAGCCATCCATGGAACTCATTTTCGCCTCGGAGTTGGCTCACCGTCTGTTACGGAAGGTGACTGGAACTCTGTTGTCGAGTGTGAAGCAAGGTTCTTGGAAGAAGTCATCAACGATCCACACTCTGTGGGAGCAATTATTTGGTACCTCGGTGGTCCAAAAAACTTGGACTTACTGAGCGAAGCAAGAAAGCGAGGTCTTCGTTTTGTCTTTGTAGATCGCAAGCCACCAGCCGGTTTTGACTCGGATTTCACGGGGACAGATAATCGTTCTGCCGCACAAGTCGCAGTCAACCATCTGTTTTATTTGGGTCATCAAAGGATCGCCCTAGTGCTCAACGCTGATTTAGTTTCGTCGGTCACTGACCGAAGGCTGGGATTTATTCGGGCTATGGTTGACGGCGGAATAGACGAACCAGAAAACCTAATCCTGCAATTCCTCCCAAACGCGCAACAGAGCCTCAACGAAGTAGCGGATAGCGTGTTGGACGAGTTACTAGCCAAGCGAGCAACCGCAGCTTTTTGTGTCAACGATACGGTCGCTTTACTTTTGAGAGACGCATGCGAACGAAGAGGCATCGAGATTCCAAAAGATCTTTCCATAATCGGGTTCGACGGATTACTTCGATGGTTACCGGATGCCGGCAAACTAACCACGATGCACCAGGACTTCACTCGCATGGGTGAAATTGCTGGCGAATTGTTGATCGAACGAATGAACGAACCACAATTTCACGGATACCGCCACGTGCTCATTGACAGTCAGCTTTCTGTGAATGGATCGACAGCGAAGCTTCAGTAACTCCGCATCTTCGTGTTGATATCGGCATTTGTGTTTGAACGGTTCTTTTTGGCCTTGGCTGATCACTAAAGATCGACGAACCGTGGTATCGTTCTTTTCTAATGTGTATCGGTAAGTTCAAGAATGCAGCGCTCTTCCTGGTTGTTATCAGCGCTGTGGGTTGCACCCCTCGCTCGAAAGCGTGGGAAAGCTTTGAATCCGCCACGAACCCCAATCCCCCTTCTGCTGCCCCAAATAACCGTGCGGCGGATATATACGGGAGTGCCGGTAGCGCAGATTCATCGGGTGGCCGACTCCCGGCAACATCGTATGGTCAAGGTGCTAGAACGTCTGGAACTCCGCCCCTCAACCCAAGTTACGACCAACCTGCAAAAGGAACTGGACAGCAGCCCGGTGAATACGATGGAAATGCCGCTCCAGGATTTGGTAAGTCCAATGCGCCTGGGCTTCAACCTTCGCCTAGCGATGCCAGCAGTTCGACCAGCACCACGCAAAAGAACTGAGATCAATTCTACGAAAGCAAAAGCCCAGTCACTGAGTCCTCAGTGACTGGGCTTTCTATTTTTCAACCTAACAGATTAGGAATGTATTATCCCCTAACCTCCTGGAGGAGCACCAGCACCTGGGCGGTCTGATGAATCACCAGTGCTAGCCTGCGGCGTAGCGCCACCACCAGCGGCACTACCCTCTTGAGCTTTAAAGTTGGCTGGCTTTTCGGTAACAGGCGCACTGCCCTCGTCCGAAGACGAGGAGCAACCGACGATCATCACTGCGCCAAGCAAGGCGACGACGAATAGAGTGAGCTTTCTCATTACTTGGTTCGGTCCGGTCGGAAGAAGCAGTGGTAGTAGACTGCAATGCTTGAATCTGAATCGTCACCGGTGTTACAGCCGTAGTAGCCAAATCCATACGAAGGACTCGATGGGTAGACGCGGTTGAATGGATCGTTCCAATAGTCGTAGTTTCGCTTAGAATCTGCACTACTCGCGACCTCAAGTACACCGACTCGTCTCGATTTAGCCGAACTGTCTGCTCGAACAATCGGAACCGTCTTGCCCCAGGTCCAAGGTCTATATCCTGATCCGCTTGCACGATAGGTTCTGGTAACAAATCCCGTCGTGGATGTGCCGTCTGGTGCCGCTCCTGGATTGAATTTGCAGGTCCCAAAGCGAGCGGTAGCATCGCAGATCATCTCAGGGTTAGAGCTATTTCGTCCCTTGTAGGATGTATTTCCGTTTCCACCCCAAAGTAGAACGGCATTGGAAGGAGATGCCATTTCAGTTGTGCTCATGTATTGCATAAGCCCGTTGAATGTTAAGCCACCAGTTCCTGGCGCAGGAGCCCCGGCAGGATAAGTATCACCAATGTTTGCGATTACATCGCCACCTTTCTGAATATCAAGGCTCTTGGTGTAAGGCGCAATGCTGTTCACCCAGTGCAGGTTAGTCGCAGCTTTGATAGCGTCGCTTGTCCAACCCGTAACTGAACCAGATGGAAATGGAATGACATATCCAGTGAGGTACGAACCATTATAGTTTAGCGTTCCTGCGGGGAAGCAGTCGTCAAAATCCACTGAATAGATGTTCATCGACGTGCCAATCTGCTTGGCATTGGACAATGTTGTAGTCTTCTTAGCTGCTTCCTTAGCTTGGGCGAACACCGGGAAGAGAATTGCGGCAAGGATAGCGATGATTGCGATTACGACGAGTAGTTCGATCAGCGTGAAACCACGCTTCTGAAAATTATTAGCCATATAGATTAGATCCACACCAAAATAGGTTCAAGCAATAAAGAAACGGCTATGGCATCAAAAGGATGTTAAAACTGTACGACACATTTTCTAAAGCCTCACGTTTTTCACTTACATATGAATCAGAAAGACAGTTACATCTATCCAAACAACTCAATCAGCTTAGATTACGCTAAGTTTTGGCAGTATTGTGGCTTAATAACAGAATTGCGTATTGGTCAAGACCTTTAAGTATTTTGGGGCATCTTTGCAACAAGCATCTTGACCAACAGGCTGATAGTTGGTCAGCATAACACTGCAATGATGCTCCCGACAAGACTTGATTTTGACTGGATGTTCCACCTAGGCGATCACTTTGGCTTCCAGGATGTAACCTATAATTCAAGCGATTGGAGGAGAGTATCGCTCCCCCACGACTGGTCGATCGAAGATAATCCTGACATTGGCAGGCCATTCGACGCTGAATTATCAGGCGGCAAAGCAGCGACCGGGTATGCCATCGGTGGTGTGGGGCTCTATCGACGTGAAATCGTCTGCCCTGAAGATGCAAACTGGATCGAACTCTCGTTCGACGGAGTCTACGGTGAGACTGAGGTTTTCGTCGACGGTAATTTGGTCAAGCATCATTTTCATGGCTACTCACCGTTCTCAATCGAGCTAGACTCATCACCTAACCGAGTTCACGTTATTGCACTCCGAGTTTCAAATCTTGGCCATAACGCTCGTTGGTACTCAGGTTCCGGCATGTATAGACCTGTGACCATGAGATCAGGCAACTCCGCTCGAATTCCATTTGGTGGCATGACGATTACGACCAGTCATAACGTGGTCGACTTAGCCGTCGAAATCCAGAGTAGCGAGACGTTTGAAGCCCAGGTTGAGTTCAACCTTGTTGACCCCAGCGGGTCTATTGTTACTAGCAGATTACTGCCAGTATCGTTGGCCCCCGGTAAGACAACGGTCGCGAAGACCGCACTCGTCGTTGATAACCCACTCCAATGGTTACCTTGGGATATGAGCGTTGACCCAACTTTGGCGCAACCAATCTACACAATTCTTGCTACCGTCCAAGACAATAGTTACAAATACACTACATATTCTTCGAACTTCGGATTCAGAGAATTTGAGTACGACGCCACGGAAGGATTAAGAATCAATAGGCGAAGTATTAAGCTCAAAGGGTGTTGTGTGCATCATGACCACGGGCCGCTTGGGGCGTGCGCCTATGACCGAGCCGAAGAACGAAAAGTCCTTCTTCTTAAGCAGGCAGGCTTTAACGCTATCAGAACTTCGCACAACCCTCCTTCCACAACGTTTCTTGACATCTGTGAACGAGAAGGGATCGTTGTCATCGACGAGTTGTTCGACGAATGGGAGCGTCCAAAACACCCAGATGGATATTCCAATCACTTTGCCAGCGACTATCCTAACGTGATTCATGAGACAGTTCGCCGAGATCGAAACCGGGCGTGCGTATTCGCATGGTCGATCGGCAACGAGATCCCGGGGAGTTTTGAGCAACCCGAGATCGCCCCAAGACTTCGAGCGGAAGTCCTAAGACACGACCCCACGAGACCAATCAATGCAGGGTTATGTCGACCATGGTGGCAAAGCGAGGTGTGGGTTGACTGGCAAACATCCAGTGATATTGGTTTTGAGTGCCTAGACATCGGTGGCCTGAACTATCTTGACCACGAGTACGATGCAGATCATATACGGCATCCCAATCGGACTTGGATGG
Source organism: Chthonomonas sp. UBA1950 (assembly GCA_002336105.1). Lineage (GTDB taxonomy): Bacteria > Armatimonadota > Fimbriimonadia > Fimbriimonadales > Fimbriimonadaceae > Fimbriimonas. The sequence continues at coordinate 61,043 of DDEQ01000016.1, forward strand.
GTACAGAAACACATCCCCTCCGAGCCTGGGAAAACTGGGATCAGGTCATCCGAAATCCCTACATTTTCGGTGACTTTGTTTGGACTGCGATGGACTACATTGGAGAGTCAGGCATTGGAGTTCGATTCCTGGGTGCAGACGCTCCGCCAGTTGGCGAATATCCATTCCATCTCGCCGTTTGCGGTGATTTTGACCTCATCGGCGACCGAAAACCACAATCTTTTCATCGAGAAGCGTTGTGGCGGGCCGGAGTGCTTCGCATGGCGGTCAGACGCAGCTATGAGGCCATGGGCGTCTCTGAAAACACAAGTTGGCATCGAGCGTGGGGATGGACGGAAGCAGTCGAAAGTTGGACTTGGCCCTCTCAAGAAGGCGAGACCCTCACCGTTGAAATCTGCTCTTCGTTTGACCGCGTCGAGCTATGGCTCAATGACGAGTTAATCGGTGAAGCCATGACCGGCTGGGATCAGCACCATCAGGCCGTTTTTGAGGTTCCCTATAAGCCTGGAAGACTCGTTCTCAAGGGAATTTCGCAGACTGACCGGAAGGAATTCGTACTTGCTACGGCGAGAGAGAAAGCCCAACTAGAGCTTGAACCTGACCGAAGCAACCTGAAAGCAAATTCCCAAGATTTATGCTTTATTGGCATCTCGGTTGTTGATGACGAAGGAACGTTATGTCCAAGCGCCAACGAGCGAGTTGAGATCGAAGTGAGCGGCCCAGGAACGCTGGTTGGCTTCGGAAATGCAGACCCCAATGATGTCAGTAGCGTTCAGAACGCAGAGCATCTCACCTATCACGGTCGGGCTCAAGCAGTGATCCGAGCAGACGGTGAGGGAGAGATTCGCGTGATTGCCAAATCCTCGTTTGACCAAAAGGAATTGCTTGTGACGGCTAAAGACTGAGGACAACCGGTACCCTTACATCATGCCCGTCACTGAGAATCAGGTCTTGGATGCCTTGCGCAATGTCATGGATCCAGACCTGCATCGCGATATTGTCTCGCTCAATTTTGTCAAAGACATCAAAATTGACGGCACAACCGTAAGCTTGTCGGTTCAGCTCACAACTCCAGCTTGCCCCGTAAAGGAAATTCTACAGCAGCAATGCGTTGATTCGCTTCTGGGATTGGAAGGCGTTGAGACCGCACAAGTGGAAATGACTGCTCAGGTGAGAGAGAGAACAGCGAGCAAAGATGACTTGCTCCCTCAGGTCAAGCATGTCATTGCCATCGCGAGTGGAAAAGGTGGAGTGGGCAAAAGCACCGTCACAGTGAATCTTGCCATTGCGCTGGCTCAGACTGGGGCAAGGGTTGGCGTCTTGGATGCCGATGTCTATGGCCCGAGCATCCCGCTTATGATGGGAGCAAAGGATGAGAAACCGTTCACCCAAGACGGGAAGATCGTTCCGATTCAGCGTTACGGCTTGCATATGATGTCGCTCGGGTTCCTCATGGAAGAAGGCCAAGCCGTTCTTTGGCGTGGACCCATGGTCGCTGGCACGGTCAGGCAGCTACTGGAGGATGTTAGTTGGGGTGAACTCGACTATTTACTCGTCGACCTGCCTCCAGGAACAGGTGACGCGCCGATGTCACTAGCACAGTTGGCTCCGCTGACCGGCGTCGTGATTGTCGCAACACCTCAGCACGTTGCCGCGAACATCGCCGGAAAGTCTGTTGCGCTTTTCCGTAGGTTGAATTCGCCCATTCTCGGCGTGGTCGAGAATATGGCTGGTTTTGTTTGCCCCGAGTGCGGCACAGTCACTCAGATTTTCGCTGGCTTCTCGGGTGAGAGTCTGGCAAAAGACCTCAAGGTGCCATTCTTGGGGAGTATTCCCCTTGATCCGGTCATTAGCGAAGCCGGAGATGGCGGGGTTCCAAGCTTAGTCTCGTTCCCAGCAAGACCTCAAGCGGGGGCTTTTCATGCCATTGCCGGGAAGTTGGCTCAGCAGGCGAGCATTCTTGCGATGAGTAAGGCCGAGCCTGCTGAGATTGAATTTAAGCCTGCCACTTAAGGGCTTCGATGGCAAGAGCTGCGCCGCCAAGTATTCCGGCATGATCGATCTGCTTGGCGCGCACAATCTTTACATCTTCAAACAGCGACGGAATAGCGACGTTCTGCGCTGACAATCGAGCGTGATGTAGCAAAAGCTCATCTGCCTTCGCAATCTGCCCGCCCACAGCTAGCACGCTCGGGGCAAAAATGTTGATGAAGTTGCCGATACCGATGCCGAGCATCGTGCCTACTTCGTACAAAATCTCAATCGCGAGTTCGTCACCATCTTGCGCCGCAAGGCTAACCGTTAGCGGCTCGATTGTGTCCAGATCCCCTTCGGCGAAGTCTGGAATGCTTGACTTCCTTCCACGGCTGAGACGGTGCAACGTACGTGAAACGATGGCGTCGCGAGAGCAATAAGCTTCTAATGCGCCATAGCTTCCGGCGTTGCAGTCCATCCCCTGATAAGCAATGACCGTGTGACCCAACTCAGCGCCACCGCCATTCCCGCCAACCAGAACAAGAGGTCCACGAGCGTCTCCAACTAAAGACTTCGGAGCCATTACAACTCCGCCTCCGACACCCGTTCCTAAGGTGAGCATGACCAGACAAGGAGCCGAGTTCTCGCCATATCCAAATTTGTATTCGCCAAGTGCGGCGAGGTTTGCGTCATTCCCTAAATAGATAGGAATATCGACGTAAGCTTCAAGTTTCTCGCGAATTGGCATGTTCCGCCAATGATGAAAAACGCCATTGATCCGCCGTCCAAAGTTCGGCGACCAACGAATAACGCCGTGCGAAGTGTCAACGTGCCCTGGAACGGCCATGCCTACCGCGATCGGTTTTTCGGGGGATTGCTCTGTCGCAGCCTTTATCGTTTTTGCGATTGCTTCGATAATGGCTTCCGTTCCGTCTTGTCCTTTTGAAGGGAATTTTACGGCTTCGCCAATTTCCCCACCGTTCTGGTCAAAAACGCGTGCGCGAACATTTGTGCCGCCAAGATCGACTCCGATCACGTAACTCATCAACAATAGCGTACCGGTTGGGTGCTAGATCCAACCATTGGAACAAATAATTGCGTCATTACATTGGGATATGAAAACAGATGAGAAGCCGCTAGAGCTTTCGAAGGATACTGGGGATTGCGTGGAAAAGATAGATATTAGTGAAATTGCGGTAAGTGCCGCGAAGATGGTTGAGCAAATTGAAACAGCGATTGTTGGAAAAACTGAAACCGTTCGAAGAGCAGTATTAACCCTTCTATGTAACGGGCATTTGCTCATCGAGGACATTCCCGGAGTGGGAAAAACTACGTTGGCCAAGGCTCTGGCCAAGTCAATCGGTGGAGATTTCCGACGCATCCAGTTCACACCTGATCTGCTTCCTTCTGATATCACCGGTGGATCGATTTATAACCAGCGTGACGCAGAGTTTGAGTTTAGGCCGGGACCAGTCTTTGCAAACGTCGTTCTTGCCGACGAGATCAATCGTGCCACGCCGAAAACGCAATCGGCATTGCTTGAGGCGATGGAAGAACGCACAGTAACCACCGATGGCATCACCCGCGATCTACCCCGCCCGTTCTTTGTCATTGCAACTCAAAACTCGATTGAGATGACCGGAACTTACAGACTGCCTGAAGCTCAACTGGACCGCTTCTTTGCCAGGCTTTCTCTTGGTTATCCTGACAAAGAGTACGAAGTAAGCATTTTGGGTCAACAGCAAATAGTTCGCCCAGTGGACGCAATCACACCGGCAATTACGCCGCAAGAATTAGTCGCCATGCAACGGGCCATTCGGGAAATCAATGTCAACGAAAAGATTAGAGCCTACATTGTTGATGTTGTCGATGCCACCCGACGAAAATCCAGTCAGCTACTCATGGGTTCCAGTCCTCGTGGAACGTTGCTCTTGATGCGCGCGGCTCAAGGACATGCAGCCATGGCTGGTCGAGCCGATGTTTGGCCAGACGATGTGAAAGCAGTCGCAGCAAGCGTTCTCGCTCACCGTGTTTTGCCGCGCGAAGACCTGCGGGCACAAGGCCAAACAACAGAGTCTGTGATCAAGCAAATTTTGAATGAAGTCGCTGCACCTGTACCAGTAGGATGAGAGGATACGCCGGTCTCGCAATGGGAACGGCCTCGGCGTTCCTAGCCATCATGGCGATCCTGATTGGATCGACTGCGCTGTTCTATATCACTACAGCGTTAATCGCGATTCTCATCACGTGTCGTCTCCAAGCAAGGCTCGCAGTTCGACGCCTCCGACTCATTCGCATTGCGCCTGAAAGTGCGCAGGTTGGCGAAATGGTCACGGTCGAAATCGAGGTCTGGAGCGAGGTTAAGATGCCTCGCCCACTTATCACGGTTCAAGATGGGCTTCCACCGAAACTTTTGATCGCCGATCGATCGCCGAGTTTGCCCATCGCACCAGCATTCGACATGCCGATTCGCACTCAATATCGGTTCAGACCGCAGCGCCGAGGCAGATATCGATGGAATCGACTGATCGTTGAAGGGACCGACGCATTGGGGCTGGTCACCTTCAGGCAAGTGTATGAAACTTCGCCAGCCGAAATTCTTGTCTTACCCCGACCTATACCCGTAGTCATCGATCTTCCCACCGCCGCAGGATGGGGCATCACAGAAGCCGAAAGTGGCCGAACCCGAGGTGCTGGTCTGGAGCCTTGGGGAATTCGCCCCTATACCTATGGCGATTCACTTCGTCAGGTTCATTGGCGGTCGACAGCTCGAACAGGCAACCTGATGGTTAAGGAGTTCGAAGCTGGCTCACAGGCTGCGGCGGCCTTTGTTTTTCAACGAACCCAAGGTTCTGAAATCGGCGAAGGAGTCTTTACCACTCTCGAAGTGATGTGCGGACACATCGCTTTCTTGGCCGAGACCTTCTTGAATCAAGGCGCACATGTCACTTTGCCTGGACTTGAAGACTACTCAGTAGCACGAAATAGCTCCGAGCGAATCGAAGAAATCTATCAAACATTGGCGCTGGTTCAGGCTGATCGAACGACGACGGTTTCAGATGAACTGATCGGGCTGGTTGGAACATTGCCTCCCGGAAGCGTGATTTTTGTGCTCGTTTCTGTCATTGATGATCTCCTCCCCGACACCGTAGCTCGGTTAGCTGCTTACCAGATGCGAGTCGTACCGCTTCTTTACGACACATTGGTTTTCCAACCGAAGACAGACAAGCAAGCCCCTAGGAATTCAGTTGACAGCAACTATGTTGAAGCTCTCCGCGCGGCAGGAGGAACTCCTGTCGTTGTTCCGATTAGCGCTCAGGTGCGATCAATTGGAGGAGATAATTGATTATCCCCAAGAAAAAAGACCGTAGCACACTCGGGATTATCGACTACGGACTGATGACCTGCTGCGGCTGTTTGGCGACTCACTGTGCGGCGATGAGTATCAGCCAACCAGGTATCTCACAAATAGCCCTGGGGCTTCAGATTGCGGGAATGGCGGTGAGCCTTTTGCTTAGGATCATCCTCGCAAACGCTCCTGCGATAAGGGTTGACAGCCTTCTCTATTCTTTCGCGATGATCGCGGCGGTCTTCGCTACGCCAGCATTGAATGGCCTGCTTCCAGAAGGCGGATTTCCCCGTGAAGTACTCCCTGCCGCTGTACTGACCTGGATGGTGGTCTTTGGAAGCTTCTTTAATTGGAGGGACGGCACCCTTCTATTTCAAGCGATTCCAAGTATTGCTCTGTTTGGCCTCGCAGGTGTTTATGACACCTATCGGCTAACTCCGTACATGTTTTTCGGGTTCCTGCTGTGCCTTGCGACGATGTTTGCGCGATCACAAACCCGCGAAATGATGAGGCAAGCAGTGCAGTCCGGGTACTTCAACCGCCCCGAGGCTCCCAACGCACCAACTGACTTTCCTGAAGAATCAGAAGAGCTTTTTGAGGACATCAAGAAAGGCCCCTGGAGATGGCAAGCCGGACCTCAGTGGGCACTTGCTTCGGCACTCGGCGTTGTCTTGCTTAGTTTTTTAGGCGCACCGGTCCTCCAGGTCACCTTTAAGAGCTTGAGCGGCACCATTCCATTCGTCGCTCCGCGCATCAATCGGCCGAATCCAACACCGTCATCAAACGGAGGGCAGTTTGAAAATATGGCTACCGTGTCGGTCGGTAGAGGGCCGAACAAATCCCTTTCCGATAAGCGAGCCATCTACACAGCCAATCTAGACAAAGCGCGCTATTTGCGAACAGCTACCTATGATTCTTATGTTCGCCGCGGTTGGACGAACAGCCCGTCTAGCCAATCCGCTGACATTACAGACTTTATCAATAGCGCTAATGCCGCTGCTATTGATGAAATGGCCGATCACACAGAATACAAATTCACGATCCGACCGCTCCAGCCAACCAAACTTCTGCCGACTCCGATTGAAACGATCCAAACCAATAACGAAGGGCTCGTCATAAAGAAGTCAGACGGCGCCTATGAGATGAACAATCTTGTAAGCACCGAAATCGAAGGCACCGCTTGGGAAAACACGACAAGCCAACCTGTGAACGCACCGACTACGCTTGTTAAGCAAATCTTAACGACGAAATCGATAGCAAATGTTTCTCGCAAGGTGATTGATCTTGCGCGGGAAATCACCAAAGGCGCGAAGACCGATTTTCAAAAAGCTCAGATTATCAAAGCCGAGATTTCAAATCGATGTAAGTACAACCTGAACGCAGCCGCCACTCCACCTTCAGAAGATCCGGTTGAATTCTTCCTTTTCAGTTCCCATGAAGGCTATTGCGACCTTTTCGCGAGTTCGATGGTGACAATGGCTCGCGCCGCGGGAATGCCAGCGCGGTATGTGCAAGGTTTTCTGCCGGAATCAAATAACTCGGATAGTCAAGGCAACTACGTGATCATGGAGTCCGACTATCATGCATGGGCAGAAATCTTCTTCAAAGACGTCGGATGGGTTGTTTTCGATGCAACGGACGGTGCAGAGGAAGTTCCGGGATCGGGCAGGGGTGCCTCTACTGACCATCTTCCGTTTTATCAGCAGGATTGGTTCAAAACACTTATCAACTGTCTGATAGGGATCAGCGTTATTCTACTCGCCTATTTTGCATACCGCTACCTTGAACCTAAGTCAAAGGCAAAACCACAACTTTCAGATACGGAGAAGAGCTACCTAGCCTTCTCAAAGATGCTGTACAAGGCAACTGGCCGACGCCGACGACCGAGCGAAACTCCTCACGAATATATCGCCGCATTATCTCCAGAGTTAGGTGATGGTTTGTATCTCGCCAGCGAAATCAACGAGCGATTAGTGCAGAATCTATACTCTGCCACGCCAACATCGGTAGATACCATCCGCACTTCTGAAGATATCAAATTGCTTCGGATACTGCTAAAGCAGCAAGCGAAAAAGAAACCGTCATGACACCTGAGCGAGCCGCACAAAGCCGATTAATCCTCATTTCAGGAGAAGAGGAAATTCTTCGGAGGCGTGCGCTGGACACGGTGCTGACTACGGTTGGTGTGACAAAGGATGACTTCGAACTAGAGACGTTCGATGCAGATTCTTCTTCTCCTACCGAGTGGATCGCATCGGTAGGGATCGCTCCTTTCATCGCCGAGCGCCGGACAGCCGTTGTTCGTCACTTGCTTCGATGCGACCTTGAAAAGCTTAAGGGCGTTAACTTGTCATCGCTTCCAGAAACCGCACTCCTAATTCTTGTGGCTGATGAAGAGGGAGGAAGCGACGATAAAGTCCAAAAGGCGAAGAACGCTCGCAAAGCTTGGGAGAAGGCAGTTGATGCGGCCAAAGGTGCCGTCTTGTCTTATACTTTGGAGCCGAAGAAGGCCAAGGAAAATCTCGCCAGTGAACTCGACTCCAAAGGTATTAAGCTCAGTGGCAAAGCTCTGGATCTGCTCGTCGATATGACGGGTGGAAGCCTTTCTCGTGCTCTCGACGAAGCCGAAAAGCTCGCGCTGTACGGGGGAGATCTTGGTCAAATCCGAGAAAGTGATGTCAGGAATCTGGTGGTTCCTTCGCGCGAATGGAATGTATTCAAGCTCGTTGACTCCATCGTTAATGGCGAAGTCACCGAAGCTCTTCAGCAACTTCGAACACTCGTGGGAGCGGTTGCGAAGGCAGAAGACCAGGCTTTTAGGAGCATCCTTCCGAATATTGGTCGCCAACTCCGATTACTTTGGCAAGCTCGAATCTTTATAGAAGCAAAATGTGCTCCTGGCGAGCCAACTCGCGAGGTCGAAGCACTTTTGCCAGACAAGCCTAACATCACGAAAGAGCCACCCTACCGTCAAGCGCCGTTGATGAACGCGGCAAAACGTCTCGATTTCAAGAGACTTAGAAAGGCACTTCAGATCGTTAGCGATACCGATGCACGCCTCAAAGGCGTCTTGTCCGACTCATTTAGTGCGGCAGATACACTAGAAAGAATGGTGTTGCAGCTAAGCGAGACTCTTGGCACCAAACGATAAGATATAACCATAACATGTCCATTCTTTCCGTCCGAAATATCGGCAAGCGTTTTCCCGGCGTCGTCGCCCTCGATAACGTCTCCGTTGATTTCGAGAAAGGTGAATGCCATGCGCTGATGGGTGAGAATGGCGCAGGTAAATCTACCTTGGGCAAAATCATCGCTGGAATCTATCATCAAGATGGCGGTGAGATCCTTCTTAACGGGGAACAAGTTCACTTTAGCGGTCCCCAAGCTGCCGTCAAGGCAGGAATTGGCATGGTCCATCAAGAACTGCTCTTTGCCGAAAACATGACCGTTGCCGAAAACCTCTGCTTGGGTGATCTTCCAACGAAAGGTTTGTGGCTCGATGAACGCGCAATGCTAGAGCGTGCGTCGAAATATCTCGCAGCAATCGGCTCCAACATCGATCCGCGCCAAAGATTGGGCGATCTATCGGTAAGTAAACAACAGCTTGTTCAAATTGCCGCTGGCGTAGGACGAGGCGCCGATATCCTCATTTTTGACGAGCCAACGAGTAGCCTCTCGCGGCTTGAAGCAGACAAACTTCTGGAGCTCATCCGTTACCTCAAACAGAAAGGCGTAACCTGCATCTACGTTTCGCACCGCCTTGAAGAAATCTTGTATATCTGCGACCGAGTCACGGTGCTACGAGATGGCAAATTCGTCAACACCGTGCCAGTAGCCAACCTAAAGCGAGACGAACTGGTCCGAATGATGATCGGCCGATCGGTTGACGAAAGAGTCGCAGCCAGCACGGAGCTGAAAGTTGGGGAGACATTGCTAAGTGTTGACCACCTTTCAAGCCCAAATAAATTTACTGACATCTGTTTCGACATCAAGTCTGGTGAGATCGTTGGTCTCGCTGGGCTTGTTGGCGCGGGTCGAACTGAGGTCGCAGAAGCGATTTTCGGTTTGGACAATATGACTTCAGGTTCAGTCAAAGTAGACGGTGAAGAACTCGGATTCAAAGGTCCGACCAAAGCAATGGAACACGGTTTAGGCCTTATTCCGGAAGACCGTAAACGGCACGGCCTCGTGCTGATGATGTCAGCAAAAGAGAATGTCTCGTTGCCCACCCTGGACGCCGTAGCCACGGCTGGTTGGATTCATGAACAGCAGGAGCGATCCGTCGCTCAAGTCTATTTCGATCAGATGAAAGTGAAGGCACCTAGCCTGGACGCTTCATCGCTCGGGCTTTCTGGTGGAAATCAGCAAAAGCTTGTGTTAGCAAAGTGGCTTGCAGCGAACTGCCGAGTGCTTCTCATTGATGAACCCACTCGCGGCGTGGACGTAGGTGCGAAGGCTGAAATTCATTCACTCATCCACGATTTGGCTGCAGAAGGAAAAGGTGTGCTTCTCATTTCAAGCGAGTTGCCAGAGCTACTCGCTCTCGCTACCCGAATCATTGTCATGCGAGACGGCAACATCGTGGGCGAGCTTCCGGCAAACTCTGGCGAAGAAGCCGTCATGCGACTCATGGCCGGCGTTAAGTAGCCTTAACGGTCTTGACTCGCGGCTTGGATTTCTTCGGCTTTCTCACACGAGCAGGTTGTTCTCCGGCTTCAGGCCTGGGAACAGCCGCTCTTGGCTTTCGTCTTTGTTTTGGAATCTCGATTTGCCGCCGACCCGAAAGATACTCAGCAGTCGTCGAGTTAGATCTGAGAAACTCATCCACAGTTCCTTGAGCGACTATATGACCGCCGTGCTCACCGGCACCGGGGCCAAGCTCGATCAGCCAATCTGCTTCCAGCATCGTTTCTTCATCGTGCTCCACGACGAGTACCGTGTTCCCCAGATCTCTTAGCTTGGTTAGGGTTTGAATCAACTTTCGGTTATCACGCTGGTGGAGTCCAATCGAAGGTTCATCCAAGACATAGAGGCACCCCATTAACCCCGACCCAATCTGTGTAGCCAATCGAATTCGTTGTGCCTCTCCACCTGCAAGAGTTCGCGCATTTCGATCTAGTGTCAGATACCCTAAGCCAACATCCTTTAAGAAGCTCAATCTTTCGACAACCTCCTTCACGGCTCGGTGCCCGATTGTAAGTTGTCGCTGGGTCAATCGAGACGCAAGTGTGGAGAAGAATTCGAGTGCATCATCGATGGCTAATGCCGCGACCTCAGACATGTCTTTATCACCGACTTTGACGCAGAGCGTCTCTGGCTTCAAGCGCTTTCCGTTACAGGTCGGACACGGCTTTGTCGACATGTATTGCTCAAGATCGCCTTTCACCCATTCACTTTCGGTTTCATCGTATCTCTTCTTAAGATGCGCGAGGACACCGTTCCACTGGCTCTGAAACTTCCTTTCGCCACGGCTATATTTCATGACCACTGTGATAGGGTCTTTGAGGCCATACCAAACCGCTTTCAGACCTTCCTCGGGAATTTGGTTCAGCGGCTTACTTGCGTCAAATCCTTTCTCGCGACCGACCGCATCGAGCATTTCCGGCCACCAGTCTTTCACCTCGCCGGATTTATACATAAATGGCAGGATTGCCCCATCCCTCAGCGGCTTCGTTTGATCTGGTGCGATGAGGTCTGGGTCAAACTCAGTTTTCGTTCCCAAACCAGTGCAGTCAGGACAAGCCCCGTAAGGCGTGTTGAAGGAGAATAGTCGCGGCTCAAGTTCTGGGAGCGAAAAACCGCAAACCGGGCAAGAGTACGATTCACTAAAAAGAAGGTCGAATGTTTTGGATCTAGAATGCTGATCTGCGGCTAGCTGCAGAACTTTATCCGGAACATCGACCCCAGCAGGGAAGTCTAGTGATAGACTCACCAACCCGTTACCAAGCTTCAGAGCTGCTTCGATTGAGTCTGTTAGTCGACGTTCAATGCCCGATTTGATCACGATTCGATCAACAATGACTTCGATCGTGTGCTGTTTATAGCGATCCATCGGAATGTCATCTGTGACTTCGTAAATCTGACCATCTACTCGTACTCGAACATAGCCTGCTTTGTTGATGTCCTGAAGAACGCTTTTGTATTCTCCCTTGCGTCCGCGAACTACCGGTGCAAGCACCTGCAGACGGGTACCTTCGGGCAGAGTTTGAGCTACATCGACGATCTGATCTGTACTTTGACGTTCGATGGGGCCGTGACCGTTGACACAGTAAGGTATTCCCGCTCGGGCGAACAGAATTCGAAGATAGTCGTAAATCTCTGTGACCGTCCCCACTGTCGAACGCGGGTTCTTCGAAGCCGATTTTTGATCAATAGAAACCGCCGGTGAAAGCCCGTCGATGTGATCCACATCTGGCTTATCCATTTGCCCTAAGAATTGCCGCGCATATGCGCTGAGGCTCTCAACATAACGTCGCTGTCCCTCGGCGTAGATCGTGTCAAACGCGAGCGAGGACTTACCTGAGCCCGAAAGACCGGTGATGACAACAAGTTTGTCGCGAGGTATTTCAACCGATATATTTTTTAGGTTGTTTTCGCGTGCGCCAACAACGACAATCCGGTCATGAAGAGCCGCCGATTTCTTCATCGTTTGGCCATGATACCAAATAAGTAGACGTTAGGATACATATTCGGATCTATTGAGCCTACTTTCGCCTCGAATCTGGTTAAAATTCAAGTCGTTTTTACGATTCATCGGATAACGAACAACCTTCTTCGCGCCGAAAATTTTCATCATGGCGGTAACAAATTTAGAGCCACAAAGCTATCACGCCTTCATGGCTCGACAACCCATCCTTGATCGGTCACTGAAACTGATCGGATACGAATTGCTGTACCGCGCAGGTGGGACTGGCCTCGGCACCGAAGTCGATGGCCCCAAGGCGGTGAGTGCCCTCGCGAATGCTCTAGTCGAACTTGGACTTGATTCACTGGTCTCATCAAAAAAAGCGTTTATCAACATCCCAGTCGAACTGATCAACGATGAACTGCTTGGCCTGTTTCCCAAAAACGGTGTGGTGCTCGAGATCCTTGAAACCGTCCCATACACAAAAGAGTCTGCTGATGTTGTTGACGGCCTCCGACGACGAGGATATGAGTTTGCCGTAGACGACTACATAGGTGAGGTTGCCCAAGATCCATGGATGAACCACGCCAACATTGTCAAAGTCGATCTTATGGGTGTTCCAGAGAGCCAGCTTCCCGAGATCGTCAGAAAGGCAAAGGGGACAAACCGCAAAACGCTCGCCGAGAAGGTAGAGACTCAGGAACAATTCACGCTTTGTAAAGCGTTAGGTTTTGACTACTTCCAAGGGTATTTCTTCGCAAAACCTCTGCTCATGGGCCGAAAATCGTTGCCACCCGACCGCATGCAGATGATGCGGCTTCTATCGCAGCTAAATGACCCGAACGCATCCATACGACAAATTGAGGAATTAGTTGAGTCTAATGTGACCCTCGCTTTCAGAGCATTGCGATTAATCAATTCGGCTCAGATGGGAATCGGACATACAGTTAGTTCGATTCGAGAGGCGCTGATGCTCCTTGGGCTACAGAAGGTTGCAGCTTTGGCGAGTTTGGTTATCATGTCGGACATGCCGGAACACAAGTCTGAGCTAACAACGACCGCAATGGTTCGCGCAAAGACGTGTGAACTCCTTGCAAAAACGGATCGAACGGTTAATCAAGAAAAGTGTTATGCAATCGGGTTATTGTCGGTCCTAGACGCCATGACGGACACACCGATGGAAGAAATTGTTCAACAGTTGCCGCTCACCGATGACGTGAAGGATGCTCTGACAGGAGCCAAGGACTCAGGAGAAGCCAACTTCCTGAGAGCTGTGAGAGCATACGAACTCGGACAATGGGACCTTGCGTCCGGTTTTGTCTCATCATTGGAAGTAATTGCATCAGCGTACAGTAGCGCGCTGACTTGGTGTCATACACAGAGAACATATGCCTAAATCGTCGAATGATTTCTGTAACATGAGATCATGAAACCCAAAGAGCGCGCCGTGGCTGCTCTTGAACTGCGAGCGCCTGACGACATCGTCCCGACCTTCGAGTTGGAGTTCCAACTGATGGAAGAGTTCTTCGGGAAGGACTTTATTTCGTACGAGGGTCTTTCCGGTGACGAACGCGACCGGGCTATCGGCTACAATGCCGACCTCTGGGTGGAAATGGCGATGCGCCTCGACTATTCTATTATTCGCACCTTTGATATTGAGGCGATCAAGAGATTAACGAAGATCGGTGCAGGCGACGAGTTCCTTCTTTGTGGCGAAGCTGATGGGACGATGTCGATCCCAGATGGCGAGACAATGACCGACCTCGCGACTGAGTTGATTGAGACGCCGGAAGTCGTTCATGAAAGGCTTAAACGTGACGCAGAATGGGCCAAAGAATGGGGCAAGAAGCTGGTGGACGCTGGGGCAGGAATGCTCACGATGTGTTCAGACTACTGCTTTAATCGCGGTCCTTTTTTATCTCCGAGCATGTTTCGCGAGTTTGTTACCCCTTACTTATCGGATGTCATCGCTTCGCACCGGCAAGCAGGCGCATACGTCGTAAAGCACACCGACGGGAATATCATGCCGATCCTTGACCAAATCGTGGAGTGCAATCCTCATGGACTTCATTCTCTCGACCCACAGGGAGGAGTCGATATCGCCGAGGTGAAGCTTATGTACGGCAACCGATTGTGCTTATGCGGCAATGTGAACTGCGGCCTTCTTCAGACTGGAACCGATGACGAGGTCAAAGCGAGCGCGCTCTACTCCCTTCATCACGGTATGCCCGGCGGCGGCTTCATCTACTGCACAAGCAATGTAGCGTTCAAAGGGATGGCCCCCGAACGCTACCAGATGGTTCTTGATATCAGGAACACATACGGCCGATACGACCGTTAGCCCAGGTCAGGCTCGTGTCGGAACTGCTGCAAGAAACGAAGATCGTTTTCTAAGAAATAGCGTAGGTCCGGCACCCCATAAGCCATCATCGGAATTCGCTCAACACCAAGACCAAAGGCGAATCCGGTGTACTTCTTCGTATCGATTCCGTGTGCCTCCAGGATGTTTGGATGAATGAGACCAGCGCCGCCAAGCTCAACCCAAGCACCGCCTTTCAGCTTTGGAGTCGAAATCGCGTAATCAACGCCTGGTTCAACGAACGGGAAAAAGTCGGGACGAAACCTAATGTTGACCTCGGGGCCGAACATTGCGCGTGCGAATGCACCTAATGTGCCCTTAAGGTGCGCCATCGAAACCCCTTCATCCACCATGAAGCAGTCCACCTGATGAAAGGTGTGATTGTGCGTGCTATCGACCGCCTCGTTGCGATAGGTTCTGCCTACGGTAAAGCAACGGAGTGGTGGCTTTCGAGTTTGGAAAACTCGACCCTGAAGCGCAGTGCATTGAGTTCGAAGAAGATGATCGTCATCAATGTAGAACGTGTCCTGGTCATCCATGGCAGGGTGATCAGGCGGGTAATTTAGAGCGTCAAAATTGTATTTGAAATCTTCAAGTTCTGGGCCTTCAAGATACTCAAATCCTAACGACCCGAGAATACGCTTAATCTTGTTCGTGGTCTGTTGGAGGATGTGCTCGTACCCGACTCTTGGACGTCGGCCAGGCATCGTTATGTCGATGCTCTCCTCTGCAAACTGGATCGCGAGTTCTTCGTCTTTCAAAGAGGCAGAGCGAGCTTCGATGGCCGCAGCAATTTCTGCTTTCGAATCGTTGACGATCTTTCCGAAGGCTTTCTTCTCTTCGGGATCCTTCATCTGACCGAGAAGCTTCATCAGGCCAGAAACAGAACCATTCTTGCCGATAAACTTCGCCTCTACTTCTTTTAGGGCAGCAGTCGAAGTTGCAGCGGCAACCTCGCTGAGCGCGTCTAGGCGCAGATTATCGACGTTTTCGTGAACCACACACAGAGTTTGGCGCACTTTGCGACAGCCATGCTAGCCTAGGAACCGTTAGGGATCGAGACCCGTGCAGATTACCGGTTCTTTGACTTTCAAAACTGTCGATTCGAGATCTACCAGCCAACAATTCTAGTTGGTGCACAAGCACCTTGAGGGTAACGCGATGTCTGAAGCAAAAGGTGGAGACGAAAAAGGCAAGAAAAAGGGCGGCAAGATGCCCATGATCCTAGCATTGGTTTTGGTGCTAGGTGGTGGCGGGTTCTTTATGATGAAGGGCAAAGGCGACAAGCATAAGCCGGAACCCAAAGTAGAGCTCGCTGCGAAGGAAACTGAACTCGAAGAGTTCTTGACCAACATGGCGGACGGAACAACCTACGTGCGCACCAAAATGGCAGTCAGGTTGATCAAAGAGTTCAACGGCAAGCCATACGAAGAAGCGGCATTTACGAGCAGTATCGGCGGCGTGCGCGACGCGATAAACGGCGTTCTGAGAACCACGAACCCGGCCGATATTCGCACGGCAGAAGGCTTGAAAAAGCTCAAACGGACCTTGGCTGCAGCCATGAACAAGATCCTCAGCGAAGAAGCCGCCACCGACGAAGAGTCAGATAAGGACAAGAAGAAGAAAAAGAAGAAGAAATCTGAAGAGTCATCTGAATCAAAGAAATCCAAGGATGAAGAAGATACTTCCGACGAGCCAGAGCATCCTGAATGGGATTCGGATACCGGCCCAGTGCTTCAGGTTTTCTTTACCAACATCGCCACGCAGTAGCGCGCTTTAACCACCTTTATACGGGCCGAATATTTCGGGAGCAGAGTCATGACTGACCTCCACCCAAGTATTCGGCCCGATGTTTTTTTGCAGACTCGCGCTGACCTTTGCCGATTTCACCATCTGGCCATCGATGATAAGCATGACCTTGTGGTCTTTTCTGACCGTGCCGACGCAGCGCGCTAACCTCGGTTTTGGCTTTGGAGGATTGGGTTGCGGAAGAGGTTTTTTCTCTTTTTCCTGAGGGTTCAAAGCCGCGTCCCAATTCAGATCCCCGAGCTTTGGCCCTGGCTCCTTCGGAGGCTCAGGCGGAGGAGATGCAGGCTGGCCAGGGCGACTGGTGAGGTGAAAGTGGTGGCAGATCGGACACAAATATGCCCGATAGCGAAACTCACAAAATGATTCCGCGGAAAAGGCGGTTTCAAATCGAGCCTTGCGTGCACAGGCTCGCTCGGCTGATTTGATAAACCGACCTTTTGCCATTAGCCGAGTTGCGCTCGAAGGAGTTCCTCAGCTTTGCTGATCGCCTCTTCGACTTTAGAGATTTCCCGTCCGCCAGCCGTCGCGAAGTCAGGTCTGCCGCCACCGCCACCGCCCGCGATCTTGGCGATTTCTTTCAGTAAGTTGCCCGCATGCGCTCCTTTTGCTACCGCGTCTTTGCCTGCTTTGCAGATAAAGACCGGCTTTCCGTTGGCAATCACTGCGGCGATCGTGACCTGATTAGGATGCTGAGCAGCCTCGTTGTCCACGGCTTGAGAAGCGATCTTCTGATCGACCTCTCCAAAGTTGCGAACCCATAAGGCAACTCCGTTGACTTCAACCGCTGCTGCCTCTGCACCACCGCCGCCAGAAAGCGCGGCCATTTCAGCCTTCTCGCGTTTCTTTCGCTCCTCTTTCAAGCTTTCAAGCGACTTATGGACAGCGTTAACAAC
Source organism: Chthonomonas sp. UBA1950 (assembly GCA_002336105.1). Classification (GTDB taxonomy): domain Bacteria; phylum Armatimonadota; class Fimbriimonadia; order Fimbriimonadales; family Fimbriimonadaceae; genus Fimbriimonas. Next base: position 78,052 of record DDEQ01000016.1, read on the forward strand.
CTCTTTCGGATTAGCCTTGAGTGCGTCGGCGATCTCCTGAAGTTTCAGTGAATCTTCTAGCGCTAGAGCGTAGGCGGCTTCACCGGTGATAGCCTCGATACGTCGAACCCCGCTTGCCGCACTGTTTTCGCTAACGATGCGGAACTGACCTATTTCGCCAGTCGTTCGAACGTGAATTCCTCCGCAGAGTTCCTTGCTAAACTCGCCGACCTCGACCATTCGAACTTTGTCGCCGTATTTCTCGCCAAACAGCGCCATCGCGCCTTTGGCTCGCGCTTCAGCAATGGGGAGGTCCACGTAGGTGACGACATCGGTATTCGCTAAGATCTGTTCGTTGACAATCCGCTCGACCTCTTGTTTTTCAGCATCGGTCATGCCTTTGCCATGCGTGAAGTCAAAGCGAAGGTTCTCAGGGCCGACATACGATCCGGCTTGGGTGACATGAGTTCCAAGCACCTGACGTAGTGCCGCATGAAGTAAGTGCGTTGCAGTGTGATTCCGTTTGATTCTGGCCCTACGTTGAGAATCAACGTGTGCCTCAACTGCCAAGCCGAGGATATCGTCACTTGATCCTTCGACTTCGTGCCAAAAGGTCCCTGCACTCTTGGTCGTGTTGGTGACTTTGAGTGCTTGCTCACCCAATGTAAGGGTTCCGATGTCGCCGGTCTGCCCACCCGATTCAGCATAGAAAGGCGTCTTGTCGAGTGCGATGAGTAGCCTTGCCCCCTCACCCCTTCCCTCTCCCCGCTGGGGCGAGGGGGATTTTCTGACGCGGACGATTTTTGCTGGGCTTTCGATTTCGGTGTAGCCGAGGAAGTCAGTCGTTGGTGGTGCGTCATCGGTTGCTTTTTCCTCGGTGGAAGACACACCACCATAAGCCGACGTGTCGCCTTGCGCGCCGCGCGAACGCTGCTGGGCCTCTTTGAGCGCTTGCTCGTATCCATCTAGATCGACGCCGACACCGGCTTCGGAAGCCAGTTCCTGCGTCACCTCTAACGGGAAACCGAAGGTGTCATACAACCTAAACGCGACCGCACCAGAGAGGGTTTGCGTCGTGGCTTGCAGCTCGGCTTGCAACAATTCTGTCCCAGCAGCCAAGGTCTTTCTGAACTGGGTCTCCTCGTTCCTAAGGGTCTCGATGATGACGTCGCGTCGCTCAATCAACTCGGGATAGAAGTCCCCCATCGACTTCACTACCCCTTCGTATACGAGGTGGAAGAAGGGCTCATCGAATCCGAGAACGCGCTGCCCCTTGAGGACTGCGCGACGGATCAAGCGTCTAAGTACGTATCCCCGCCCTGTGTTCGACGGCAAAACCCCATCGGCAATACAGAAAACGGATGTTCGAATATGGTCGGCAATGATACGCCTCGCCGAGGTTCCGTTGGAACCAACGGAACGCAAATCTGGCAAATTAGCCCCTTGACGAATTTCAAATTCGCCACTTACCCTGTCCGGGGCCGTCTGGGATACGCTCGACTGAGACGGTCGAGCCACCGAGTCCAGGGCCGCAAAGATCGGCTCGAAGACGTCGCTATCGTATACGCTCTTACCGCCACTGAGGACGAGCGCGGTCCGCTCAAGACCCATTCCGGTATCGATGGAGCGGAATGGAAGGTCGGGCGTTCCCGACTTTTCGTATCCCTCTTTGGGGTTAGAAGGATTTCGAAGCTTGCCTTGCCATTCGTATTGGATAAAAACGTCGTTCCAGATTTCGACCCAGTTCCCGGCCTCGTCATCGCGGATCCAGTCTTCTCGGGTGTAACCAGGGCCAGGAACAGGCGCATCCGACACCCAATAGAACATTTCCGAGTTAGGACCGCACGGGCCAGGAGGTCCCTTACTGAACGCTCCTGCGGGCCAATAGTTGGTCTCTTCGTCAAGCCGAATAATGCGATCAGACGCCATGTACTTGGACCACTCTGCAACAGCCTCGTCGTCCGACTCAAAAACGGTGAAGGACAGCTTTGCGGGGTCGATGCCGAGCCACTCTTTTGAGGTCAAAAACTCCCACGAGAAAGCGATGGCATCTGCCTTGAAATAGTCGCCAAACGAGAAGTTGCCGAGCATCTCGAAGAACGTCAAGTGCGTGTCGTCACCAACTTCATCAATGTCACCGGTTCGGACGCACTTCTGAACCGTGACAAGTCGCTTACTGTCAGGCTGCGCAATCCCCCGGAAGTACGGCTTAAACTGGATCATTCCAGCGCCGTTAAAGAGCAAGCTTTCATCTAACTTGCCCGTGACATCGATCGGCACAAGTGAACCTGAGGGAAATCGTTTGTGTCCCTTCGATTCAAAGAACCGCACATACATATCGCGCAGATCGCGAACCTTCATCGTGCTTAACAGGGTACCAGCGTGGCCGTCTATGCTGAATGAGCGGACAAGATGGTTTCCCATAAGATATGCTGGCTTTATGTCGATTGCGTGTGTCGTCGCACTGCTCGCTCTTCCCGCCACCTATCGAGAGGCAAAGCCTTTGCCCAAGCCAACGGTTCCTTACGGACTGGGTGTGAACATTCACTTCACTCAAGAATCTCCAGGTGAGGTCGCGTTGATTCGTGCGGGAGGCATAAGGTGGGTTCGAATGGACTTCACCTGGCATTCGACTGAAAAAGTGAAAGGTAAGTACGACTTCTCAGCCTACGACCAGTTGATGTCTTCGCTCGACAAGAACGGCGTTCGACCCTATTTCATTCTCGACTACGGGAATGACCTCTATCAAAAGGGATCGCCTAACAAACCTGAAACACGAAAAGCCTTCTGCAATTGGGTTTCTGCTGCCGTCGCTCATTTTCGGCACCGAGGCATTGTTTGGGAAATGTGGAACGAGCCCAATATCGGCTTTTGGCAACCCAAACCCAATGTCGATGAATACGCAGCCCTCGCGCTGGAAGTAGGCAAAACGATCCGAAAAACCGCGCCTGACGAGTGGTACATTGGCCCAGCAACTAGTGGCTTCGATTGGGCGTTCTTGGCTAAGTGTTTCGACTCAGGACTGCTGAAATATTGGGACGCCGTCAGCGTCCACCCCTATCGAGGTAGCGAACCAGAAAGCGTGCTAAGTGACTGGAACAAACTGCGCAGCATGATCAATGCGAAGGGTTCCAATGCGCCGATGATTTCTGGCGAATGGGGGTACAGCGAACTATATTCGGGGCTCAGTCAAGACCTACAGGGTAGATATGCGCCGCGCCAATACTTGTCCAACTTGATCGGCGGGGCAAACCTTCACATTCAGTACGACTGGAAAGATGACGGGGCCGATCCCAAGGAACCCGAGCATCACTTCGGAACAGTCTCAAAGGACCTTCAACCCAAATTAGCCTACAACGCCCTAAAAACACTTTCGACAGCTCTTGAGGGATTCACCTATAGGTATCGATTGACCCAGGCAAATCCGCGAAGCTTTGTCACGGTGTTCACGAAAGGCGCAGAGGTCCGATTTGTCGCGTGGACCTCTAGTCCGACTGAAAAGCCGATCCTTGAATTACCTCTACCTGGGGCTGGGCAGATCACTTTGACGTCTCCGCTGGGCATTCTGCCTTCGTCCAATGACCCAGAGGTCTTTAGCATCGAGCTCAGTTCGATGCCTATCGTCATCACCCCGAAAAACTTCGCTGCTACCAGCGTAAAGAGCCTAGCCAAATGGCAACCGCTTCCGAAATCGATCATCGTCTCGAAGAGCAACCCGTATCAGAATGTTCTTGCGCAGTTGAAGTCATACGGCGATTTGCCATCGTATTTGCCCGCATTTTCGCCCATACAGGATCGTCCGATCATGTTGCAGGTCTCAATGAGAGGCAACCCTCGTTTCAGTCAATCGGTCGAATTGATTCCTGGAAATCCGGTGACATTTACGGTCAGACCAGCCGTGGGCAAAGTCCATGCTTCCGTCATAATCAACAATCCTTCGGGACAAGCTTTCAATGGCCAATTAGGTTATCAGGTTGATCAAATGCCGACCTCTATGAAGGTAGTCATTCCGACAGGAAAAACATCGGCCGAAATCACTATTCCCGGAATACGAGTTAGCGACTTTGCAGCCGCTCAAAAATTCGGACTTACCATCAACGGCGAGCCGGTTCGGTCTACCAATGATGTCTTTTCGATTCCAATTCGGTTATCGACTTCCCTTGAGCGATCAGAACTCAAGGTTTATGTCGATGGTGACAATAAGATTCCAGCGTCTATAAAAGGCGAAATCACCTCCGGCATGGGAGACTTGCCCTTGGGGAATGTTGTGAAACTTAGCTACAGTTTTGAACCAGGTTGGCGCTTTTTGTGCCTTAGCCCGTCCAATCCAATCGCTATCGCCGGATCGCCAAAATCACTGGGAATGTACGTCTACGGTGACGCTTCAGGACACATGCTGCGGATGCGATATATCGATTCGACTGGCCAAACCTTCCAGCCTGATTACGGCCCAGTGGATTGGAAAGGTTGGAAGTGGATCACTTTTGACTTGAACAACCCCAATGTGGGTCATTGGGGGGGAGCCAAAGACTCGGTCATCCACTATCCCATTCAAATCGAAACGCTTGGATTACTCGATTCCGCGGGAGGCAAAGGGGGGAGTGGGGAAATCGGTTTTGCGGGATTCGCGATCTACCGATGATGAAAGTTTGCCGCACGTCTTGCGCTTCCGGTAACGTCTGAACCATACGCGAACATGGATGAAATCACTGCCGAATATACAACTGAACAAATATCTCCTTCTACCGAGCTAAGAAAGAAGCCATTGGTAACGGTAGCGGCCAAAACCGACCTTGGCCGAGTTCGCGAGAATAACGAGGATAAGTTCGAGTTTTACATGCCTGAAGATGACGCGACTGTCGCGTCTCGAGGACTGGTTTTCATCGTTTGTGACGGCATGGGCGGACACGCAGCCGGACAGTTTGCCAGCGAACTCGCTTGCAAAACTTTCATCGATGTTTATCTACACCATCCAGCGTCTGAGCCGGAGGTCGCGTTAACTGCTGGCGTTGTTGCCGCGAACCGATTCGTCACCGATGTCAGCCGCTCGAATCCAGCGCGAAAAGGCATGGGAACGACGCTCAGTAGCTTAGTGCTTTTACAGGACACGGCATACGTCGCCCATGTTGGAGACTCAAGAATATACAGGCTGCGAGAAGGTGAGCTTTTGCAGCTTACTCACGACCACACTTGGGTCGATGAGGCAATTCGTAATGGAGTTTTGAAGCCAGAGGAAGCCGAGAACCACCCTTACAAACACGTCATCACGCGTGCGATTGGAGTTGAAGGAGACATCGCTCCTGACATTGAAAAGTCCGAGCTGAACATTGGAGATACTTTCCTGTTGTGTTCTGACGGAGTCATGAACCACGTCTCGGATGACCAGATCGCCGAGTTTCTTAAAAATCACACGCCTCCTGAAGCAGCTTGGCGACTCGTCGGCGCAGCACTTCAGGGCGGGGGTAGCGACAACACAACCGTCATGGTGGTGCGAGTCGACGGCTTCGAAGAACCTGCCCAGTGACATGCCTTAGCCAGAAAGCTCCCGCTTCAAGTTCATTCGGCGGGAGCTTTCTGTTTTAGTTGAGGCTAAATAGCTCGTCTGTCGTGAGGTCACCATCTTGGTCGATGTCGCCAAGCTGATAACTCTTGAACTCATCGGCGCTATACATGCCACCCCAGCCAAACTTGCCAGTCCTGTAAACGGGCTTTCGGGCTTTCACGTGCCCATCTGCCCAGCCAATAACGCCGAAACCGCTATGTCTTCCTTGGAAAGTAGGAAATTCGGAGGAAGGAGGGCTGAGGTAAGTATTCCCTTGGAGAACAAACGGGGCTGAATAGTTTCCGAGACGAGCAGACGTCGCGAAGGCTACGCAATCGGAAACGCGGCTGATCTGGTTGTAACTTGCCGCAATCGGCACTTCGGTGTAATTCGGCGCAGGATAGTCGGATGGACTCAGGAAGGTGTTGTTGTAAGCGTATCCTGTCAGACCGATATTCGATCTTAGTTTGTTGTCAAAGCTAGGATCCGACTGAATCCCTTTGCTCTTGGTGTATGGGTAGAGTAGTCCTTCAGTTTCTTGGAGCGTGGTTCCGTCCCAGCTTCCCCACCAATAAACCACTTTGCCATCTGCCAATGTGCCTGTCGATACGCGCATCATCGTGCCATCGTAATCGTCGTTGTACATGAGCCAAGCAAGCCCAATTTGCTTTAGGTTGCTTGTAGAAGAAGCCTTTTTCGCTGCCATTTTTGCTTGAGCGAAAACTGGAAACAGGATGGCAGCGAGAATGGCGATGATCGCAATGACAACCAGAAGTTCGATCAGAGTAAAACCTTTTCGGTTCCTAATATAGTTCATTAACCTCGTTCGTTCACCAATTGGTGCGGACGGGTGAAACCACCGGTTGAATCGGGATTTGGCACAGGACTGCTCGGCCCCGGTTAACCCATCACGGTTAACTTCACTGCCAATACTCCGATCAAGGAGCGACGGCGTCACAAACACCGTATGGAGCGGGCATTCGGGCTCCGGTCATTCTTTGACCGATCTCCGTTGCGGCACAGCGCCGGATTCTCACCGGACTTCCCCCGTTAGAACGATTCACCCGAGCTGGGTGAAATCTCCATACGTTAACATCAGAATAGTGATGTCACCATCTCAAATGCAAGCTGTCACCGGTAACGAGTGCTTGTTCGGCAATAAACCGACCTAGTCACAGGATAATTACTGGCTTTGAGGCCCAGTCCAAACTGACTTGGTCTTTTCTGTATCCGCAAGAATCTTGTCTATGTTGAATTTCAGGATGACCGGAGTGACATATCGGTTCTCGATTGCTATTCCAACCATCAACCGTCCACTAGCCGTCACGTAGAAAAACGTAGGCTGGATATCTGCATTCTTCATGAGAAGATCCTTTCCGTTGACCGAATCTTTGTAGGACCCAAGGTTGACGGTTAACCAGATGTAACGTTTACTTGGGCTTAGTTCGGCGGCAATAGGAACGTTGAGAGTCTCAGACTTAGCGGGAATCTCATATTTCTCAGAACCTATCTTCGAGGATAACTCCTTCACTTCGTAACCTAACCCGGCGAGAGCCGATTTTAAGCCCGCCGCGTCCCACTTCTCAGTTGTAGTTCCTTGCGCTTGAGCAACGTTAAGTGTCAAGGATCCCATCAAAACAACGCACATCATCGTGCAAACAAAGAGTGCAAACCGTCGCATAAGAAGGATTATCAGTTTAAAAGCGGAGAAATTCTCGTTCATTTAGTCAATCTCTCATATTTTTTGGTTAGCGGGAACGAATCACAAAACCTAACTGTTGCATAGGGAACAAGCTGTAGTTACAAGGACAGCGATGACGAAAAGAAACTCTCCTCAGGCGGAGCGTGCAAACGAGTAGGCACGCTTCGCCTTTTTTTGCGCGTCATACTTATGTTTGTCGCACGGATGCCAGTTTCAACTCCATTGCCAATCCTGATGTATCACAAAATCGCGCCTATCAATAGGCGCTCGACTTTGCGTGGGCATTACGTACATCCAGGCATGTTCGAAAGACAACTCAAGGCGCTCAAACTTCTGAAGTTTTCTTCCGTCCAACTTGGCACTCTTTACGATAACGACTGGCCTTCCCGCGGAGTTATCCTAACTTTCGATGACGGATACACCAATTTCATAGACTCGGCGGTTCCTAAAATGGTTAGGTTAGGGATTTCCGGAACAGTGTTCATGGTGAGTGGACAGGTCGGGGGCACGAACGAATGGGACGTGAAGAATGGGGACGTCTCTGAGCCATTGATGACTCAAGCCCAACTACGGGAATGCGTGTCAAAAGGAATGGAGGTTGGCTCGCACACCATAGACCACGTTCACCTGGACCAGCTTCCTTTGCATGAACTCAGAAGACAACTGATGGATTCAAAAGCTCAACTCGAAGCAATCGTTGGTGTTCCGATCACTACCCTGTGCTACCCTTACGGTAGACAAAACGAAGCAGTTCGTTCAATGGCAAAAGAGGCTGGGTATCGGGTGGCAACATCAACTAAGAAAGGACCCAATTTTCCGAATACGGACCGTTTCGAACTTCGAAGGGTCAATATTCGTAGTGATACGCTCCTTCCCGTCTTTGTAAGCAAACTGTGGCGGGCCACACGTCATGACCGATAAACGACCGCTTTCCATATTGCAGGTTTGCAGCGCACGAGAGGCGATCTACGGTGCCGTCCAGAGCTTGCTCACACTGACAAAGGCACAAAGAGAAGCTGGACATCGGGTCGAGTTCATCGCCTTTTCTGGAATGAAGTTTGCCGACGAGGTTAGAGAACTCGGCTATACCGTCTACGAGGTCCCTGTCAGGTTCAAGGTTGATCCGGGTGCGGTGGTTCAGATGCGGTCAATCATTCGCAAGGGTGAGTTCGATATCGTCCACACCCATCTTTCAACCTCAAGCGTGAACGGGTGTCTTGCCGCGCGAGCAGCAAATATTCCGTCCGTCGCCACCGTTCACGGAATGAGCGGCAAATTGTCCTTTGCGGCGGCAAACCACCTGATTGCGGTCTCAAACGGAGTGAAAAGCCACTTGGTCAACCAAGGCGTGTCGGCTGAAAAGATCAGCGTCGTCTACAACGGCTTGGAAATCCCAAGCAAGATGCCGACGAGGACCGTTTCTGGCATTGCTCTCGGAACAGTATCTCGGGTCACTCCTCAGAAGGGCATTGTTGACGCTATTCAAGCAGTAGCGGTGTTGAAAACGGATTTTCCGGATCTTAAGTATCGAATCGTTGGAGACGGCGACAGTCTAGATCAGTGCAAGTCTCTCGTTCGAGAGTTAGGATTGACGGATACCGTTGAGTTTGTTGGTTACCAGAAAGACGTATGGACCGAGCTCGCAAAGATGAATCTTTTCGTCTTCCCGTCGCACAAGGAAGCCATGGGAATAGCCTTGCTCGAAGCAATGGCGTCAGGCTTGCCAGCCGTCACCACGAATGTAGGTGGCATTCCTGAGGTGGTCTCGCAAGATACTGCGGTCATGGTTGATGCTAAGAAGCCAGACGAGTTGGCCAAAGCGATAAAAGACTTACTGTTGAACCCGGATCATCTGCAAATCATGGGCAAGAAGGCATCCGAAAGGGCCAAAGATATCTTCTCATCGAGTGCTATGCAACAAGGCACCGAGAGAATATATCGACAGCTGATCAACTAAAGCTTGCGACTGCGCTTAGATCGTCGAATCCGACATTGACCAACAGCCAGTATTGGGTCGCTAGAGAAACGCTTTGAACGTAGTCAGTCATCTCAAGCGGTTTCTCTAGAAAACTGTTTGCTCCCGCTTGTAAACACTTTTCTACAACAACCTGATCACTGGAACCACTGAGGACGACAATGGGCATGTGCCTCAGGGTTTCCTGGGACCGAATCTTGAGCACCATTTCATGCCCGACCGAACCAGGAAGTGTGTTGTCCAGAAAGACCAGGGATGGGTTGGATTGCTCTCGATCGGCAAAGGTGCCTTGACAAGCAAAGTAATCGAGGGCTTCTTGCGAAGATCGAACCACAATAACGTTCGCATCAACGCCGCTACGCTTGACTCCACGTAGAGTCAAGTTCTCATCGTTTGGATCATCCTCGACAATAAGCACGGTTCGCGTTGACATAATTGCGTCTTCGTGCGCAATTATACAGCACAAATTAAAAAATCTGCCGAGCACCGATTTTTGTCTTTTTTTTATCGCATCTGGTTGGATCAAGGTTCTCTCGAAGTTTTGACTTGACAGCATAAGCGGTAGATGACCTTGAGGCATATCCACTGTTGGTGCTTGCTGACGACTGAGTTAGTCCGATCACCAGTATAGAAATGATAAGTACAAGGCCGACAATCGCCCCAATTGTTTTCGGCTTTCCAAGTTTCCATGGATGAAGATCATCGTCATCCAACATTTGCTTCACAACAGTCCAAGGCTCGGAGCGTACAGTTCCCCAAAGTAAAACCGAAACACTGACCATTTGATGGTAACGAGTTCGACAATGACGACAAACGAGCAGATGCCCTTGGGTCTTTAGCTTTTTCCAGCCTCTTAGCTCTCCGTGTGCGTGTAAGAGCAAATCCCCATCGAAATAAACCTGGCACATTACTGACGCTCCAGACCGATAGAGTTAAGGCCAATATCCTCGCTCACTAGAGCAGCCGATACCGCTTCATGCGCCTTGTAGAACTGATACTTGACAGTGTTTAGGTTTCGGTTCAGAAGTTTGGAAATCTCGGCAAGTGTAAGCTCACTACCATAGTACAGGTCCAGCAACTCCTGTTGAGTTTCAGTGAGCTGCCCAAATGCTTGTCTGACCATTGACTGCAGTTCGATGTGGGCAAACTCGTCTTGAAGATACGAGACTGAATCCGTCGATTCAGTGGAAGCAATCTTTGCCGAGATTCGACCGGTCTGCCTCCAATGATCCTGAACCTTGTGATTACAGATCGCTAATAGCCAGGTTCTGAAGCGGCTATTCCCGCTGTAAGTTTTGAAATTCTGCCAAGCCGCAAGCCATGTTTCCTGAAACAGATCATCGACATCTGAGGGGGAAACTTTGCGAATCAAAAAGCGACGAACCGCGTCCTTATTCGCTTCCACCAGCGAATCAAACGCAACCCGATCACCTTTTCGAGCGAGTTTGATCAGGTCGCGTTCACCGTGGGTGGTATCTTGCCTTGCTGCAGGCGTATAGCGTATAACGCCACTCGCCAAAGCTCCAGACCAAAGGGCATTCCGAAGGAGACTTCTCATTGTTCTATCATCGATTCAAGATCAATACATAGTTATTCGCAAAAACCTAACGAGAAGTTGGACAGACATTAGGATTTTGTCATAATCCGTTTTCGTGAGATACCTCGCCGAAGGGTTGGAGCTTTGCGATGTCGGACGACTTCTGGTTAGCCTCGGCCTGATTGGCGCGGCTGAAGGCAACCTGTCGGTCCGAGTGGCTCAGAACCTTATCCTCACGACCCCGAGCGGCGTTAGCAAGGGATCTTTGAAACCGATTGATCTTGTCCTAGTCGACCTCGATGGAAAACCAGTTCACCACGGAAAGCCTTCATCCGAAATCCTTTTACACACGGTTTGCTATCAAGCAAGAGCAGATTGCCAAGCAGTCATCCACGCTCATCCGCCAACGGCGACAGCGTTTGCACTCGCAGGAGAAACCATTCCCTCTCATCTCATGCCCGAGGCGATGGTTGTTCTTGGCCCTGTAGCTCTGGCGCGGTTCGCCATGCCCGGAACAAACGAAGTTCCAGACTCGGTTCAGCCACTTCTGAATGATCACAAGACAATTCTCATGAGCCATCATGGGGCGGTCGTAATGGGCAAGAACCTACGAGATGCATGCGAACGAATGGAGACACTCGAGCGCGTCGCCCGAGTGCTTGTTACCGCTCGTCAACTTGGTGGTGAGCAACCGATGCCAGCCGCGGCCGTCGAATCATTAGTACCGCGAACGCTCCACGGGCGATTCTAAAATGCCCAAACAATCTTCACGCTCATTCTTGCAACGGTCTTCGTCGCGTTAGGATCGCCAAGGATCAGGTAGGTTTCAGTTCCCTTTCCGCCACCATTTCGGTAAGCGATGTAAGCGTTAACGTCGTGGTCGCGCGTTACGACTCGGCCAGACACGGACTTTGTATCACTTATTTCGTAACCTAGCGTCAAGATATTTAGGCGATCAATCGAGCGTTTGATGGAGCCTCCATCATCGAAATCATTAATGGCAACCGCGCTACTGAATCCGAGGTCTGCACGCTTGAACACTCGATAACTTCCTTCAACGCTCGTGTACTGGCTCTTTAAGCCACCCCGCGTTCCGGACTCAGTGTAAATCCCATACCGCTTATACCGGTTCGAGCTGTTGATGCGGAGTTCGGCACCCTTTATGTCGGCCAGTTGACCGTCATAGCGGGTTCCTTGAAGGTTGAAGCCAAGCTTCATATCGTTTCGAAAAGTGCAACCAAGCCAAATATCGCTCCCTCTCTGCTGCTCTTGCGACTGATAAGTCTCAAAATTACTCGTGTAGATATTTGCGCCAAAATCACGTAGAGGACCCGTTCGCAGATCCCAGCCGACTTCTGAGTAGTTGAAGAATCCTCGACGATTCGACCACGGTATGTAAGCAAGACCCGGGTTGAAATCTGGCGAAACCCATTCGTATCGAAGCATCGAGAAAATGTGCGGGACGCTGTAATTGATTGAGACATCGCCGGCAGTATCAGGCTTCTTGTCGTCCACTTTGTCCGTTGCAACGTGCGTATCCCACTCAAAACTGCCACGGTTGTAATAACCGTTAAATCCGAAAGCGGCATCTCGCGTTGAGCCCTGAACCATTTGCGTTGCATAAGCGCTGACACCGGATTTGGAGTCGAAATCATGTGAAATCTTAGCGACCGCCGAGGTTTGGTCTCCTGTCTTCTCAGTAAAGAAAGCTCCTATAGAGGTTTTGGGATTGATCTGCCCGTAAGTTTTCGCGCCGTAATCGAATTGAGAAATCCTTCTCGCCGTGTACAGCATTTTTCCAAAGCCAAAACCACCCGTAAGATTAAAGAAACCGCTTCCCTCATTAAAGAATGGTCTTTGTTCGTCAAAAAAACGCTCCGTGTAGGAGAAGTTCACCCCGGCAACTTGTTGCTCGATGTTTTTGAAATCGGGGTTTAGGCTTGCAAGAGCCGTCATTGTGGGGGTGAGTTGGTATCGAACATCAAGCCCTGATCTTGTGTTCAAATTCCCGTGTTCATATTCCGGCGCAGTGTAGATCATGTACTGCATGCGCTGGCGCGAATCTTGTTTTGGAGGAGCAACCTGATCCCAGACCGCAGTCAGCTCTTGTCGATCTTGTTGTCCGGTATCAGGCCATCGTGAAGTCACGTTTGAATAAGCCTGAAACCTCTCAAAAGACAGATCCATCGCGATCTTCTCCTTAGCCGGATAGTTCAGGATCTTCCAAGGGATCTGCATTTCAACGATGTAACCGTCTGCCGTTTTTTGAACAGCTGATGTCCATTCACCTCGCCACTCTCGCTTATTAGACCGCCCACCGGCGATTTCCTCTGATTGAGTGTTGAGTAGATTGACGGTAAAGTGCGAGCGGCCGTTCCAGCCACGAGTTCCGAACGTATTAACTCGAACTGTGACCGTATCCTCGCCACTAAAGTAAGCCCCGTGTTGGATTTCGCGACCGGCTAATCGTTCCGGGGATCGATCATGGCATTTGACGGCGAAGTAGATTGCCGAATCGTCGAAACCAAACCACGACTCGGTTTGATCATTGGCCGGTTTTGAAGTTACAGGATCGATGAAAGTCGTGGCGTAACTTGCGTCTTTCCACTCCTCAACATCAAACTTTCCGTCGATTACCGGCGGTTTGGTCATCCGCTGTGCTGGCACATGCGTTGGCTCCGGTGCAGCAAGGGAATGCGAGAAGAGAGCGAGCAAGCAAAAAAATACGCCTAGGCGAGCAACCATGATAACCCGCCAATGTATACCATTGTCTACTTCATTGATGGTTCCCAGTAATGTCGATTTGCGACACGCGTGCCAATTTCACGCAGATTAAGGACGCGCACCGCCTCTCATCCCACCGAGAGCACCCATCTGGAAGAGACCTGCTAACCCGCTTTTCTTAAGTTGCTCCATCTTTGCGTTCACCGAAGATTGGAAACCGGAAGGTAACGAGGTAAGAGAAACGGTCTGTGCATCTGACGACAGGTTGTCATCTTTCAAAGATTGAGTCATCGAGACGTCGGAACGAAGATGAAATACGAACGTGTATTCGACCCTATCTCCTAGCTTTCCAGATTCTGGCAACTTCATTTGCTCGGACAGCATTTTGCCCATCGGCGAATCTTTCATCAAATTGAGCAGAGATATTTCGTCAGCTCCAAGCGTTGCAAAGGACTCCCCGCCATCCTCACCATTCAGCCTAATGAACTGATCAGTAGAGACCTTCACCTCAACATAGCCTCCGCCTACAAGACCGTTGGGAAGAGATTCAGTTGGGTCCGACCGATAGTCTTCAATATCGTTCATATATGATCGAATACTTCGGCTAAACAGATCATCGGACGGTTGCGAAGCACCAGATATATCAAGGGTTGCATTTGGCCCGTACACCATGGTCGACAGGGTGCTTTGCTGAGAGGGCAATAAGTTCTGTATTGGAATACGCCCGCCACTGGCAAGTGTCGATCTCTGTTGAGGGGTCAACTGCCCATAGAATCGCAGCATATTCCAGTCGCTTCCTCCACCCATCCCTTGCTGGAGTGTGTTCGGGGCGAAAATCGTCATAAAGAAGCTGGCTACCTGATTTAGCGCGGGCGATTTTCCTACCACGGCATAGGCTGCCAAGTCTTCAAGTCCGATCACACCCTTCTTCCGAGCAGTACTGATCAGCATCGAAAGTGCGTGTCGGTCGACTCTTGTTTCTCGCGCGGTCGCGGCTTTTATGGGTCGGTACACCATCCAATCGGTCTCCGGAAGTTGAACGAGTTGCTTTCCAGATTGAATTTGCTCTTCAAACTCCTCAACAGTGTCTGGCTGTTTGGCAGGCAAAGCCGCACGTAGCATCATTTCATCTGACAAAACGGCAACCACAGGTTTACTCTTGGCTTTTGCGAGGTTCGCTAGAAGATCGCCCGTTACAAAACTGAGTGGCTCAAACTTCTCTGGATCGTACAACTTTGCCTTGAGACTGTCTGGCAGTTTCAAAGACATCGAGTTTGTAATGCTTGAGCGTCCTGTCCCAAGCGAGGCGAGTAATGCCTTTGTATCTTCTGACCAAACGATTTTGGTGGTTCCGGTTGGTTTCTCGATCTTGTCTTTGCCCGTGAGTGTTCCGACAATCGCCTCCAAATCGTCTGACATCATCATCGACGAGCCGTCGAGAACACTTTTTCCATTCGCGTCGTAAGCGTTCAGGTGAATTTGAACGCCGTTGAAAAACGGGAATGGTGTGATTGCCAGATTTGCCTTCGAAATGGGAGCCTCTATTCGTTTCGTTCGGTCCGCCATCATTTTCTTGAGGAACGGAGGAACATTGTCATTGAACATCTTGTTCAATTCGTCCGCGTCTTTGGCGTCCTTGGGAATCGCGACGTTATGAGCGGCAATCCACTTCTCAACATAGGCAGCACCTCCTCGAATTGGGAGTTGCATTCTCGTTGGGTTCGTTGAAAAGACGAGCCGTTTTTCGGGGCCAGCTGAGGCCAAATCCGAAAGCGACACACAACCTAAAAGCTGTGTAATACATTGATTATCTGGGCTAGAACCAACGGCTAAAGTTCCCTCATCGTCAAGTTTCTTGCCTTTCTGGAGCTCAAGTAGTTGCTTCTTTCGCTTTTCAAGTTCCTTTGAAAAAGAGCTAAGCCTAGCGTTGAATTCGTCTCGAGCCTCTTTGTTTCTCGCCACGTTGTTGACAACCAAACGTAGTAAGGGGCCGTCCTGTTTCCATTCCGCCGAGTCCGCGAGGGCAATCTTGTCGAGAAGGTCTTTCAACCGAACCTCTTTCACTGAAATCATCAGCACATCGCCTTTTAGGTTCATGGCTGAATCGAGTCGAACTTTTGTGATCGCTGAAAGCTCAGACAACGCTTTGACCACCGTCGCCCCCCTTGTCTCGTAAGTCACCTTCTGATCAAGATCGATGTTTGGTGTTTGGAGGCCGATTGCTAGGGCAACAACTGTAATCATCTCTAGGAATACGTTTTACGCGAAATCAGGTTTCGAAGAGCACATGAAATGCAAATGAATGTGCATCCACCTGCCATATCTAGCAAAACATCGACGAAAGACCCACTCCGATTTGGAAATGAGGATTGCCTGATCTCATCAAAGCAGGCGAGCGAAAAGCAGAATATCAGCCCTAACGTGGCCGCCCTGGCATTCGTGGCTTCGCCCATGAAAGCGGCCCAAAAACCAACGGCGCCCACCGTTCCGTAAAACACAAAATGAATGGTCTTTCGGCAAATCAATTCGAACTCACCAGCTTGCGCCTGAGTCATGTGCAAATACTCGGTCGCTAACTTAGCGAATAATCCTGGACCACCCTTGCCGCTGCTCATGATTGCGACGATGCAAGGGAACAGCAACATAAGGATTGCGCGCTTGAAGTTGTGTTTGTTCGAACGAAGCTCGTGCCAAAACAAGGCGAGGACTGCAAGGATGACAACCCATGCGACATCCAAGCATCGAGCTAACCAAGCTTGATGCTTCCAATCGAGTGTTGGCCCAACGGAATCCAGCCAAAGGTTGCTGATCAGAACAAACCCAATCGTTCCATAAACAGCCGTAATACCAGCAGAACGAACAACCGGTATCGATCCGATGATCGCCCAAAGGACGATGCTGTAGGTGATCGGGAGCCAAGAAGAAGGCGCTCCTGCCAAGCAACATAGTGCCAGAATTGCCACGATTGCCCCAACTACAGCCTCCTTCTGCTTGAACATACGGTCAGTAGACCCTATAAACGGTAATCTCAGAACCATGCCGGTACCCACCCCTTCGCAGTTCGCCGCCATCCTAGACACCGCCCAGAGGGGGGACTATGCGTTGGCTTCCATCAATGTCACTTCGACTAACTCTGCAAACGCCGCACTCGCCGCTTTTGCCGAGACGAAGACCGATGGCATCATCCAGTTCAGCACAGGTGGTGCTGAGTTCGTCAGCGGCCCTGCCAAAGATATGGCTCTTGGCGCAATCTCGCTGGCTGAGCACGTCCACCGCATCGCCGAAAAGCTGGATGTCTATATCGCACTGACAACTGACCACTGCGTGCCAGAGAAGCTTGATAAGTTCGTTCGACCTCTCATCGCCAATGAGGAAGCTCGAAAGGCTGCTGGCCTTAGAAACCTGTTCAACGGCTTCATGTTCGACGGTAGTGAATTGCCGATGAACAAGAATCTTGAAATCGCTCAAGAGTTGCTCGCCAAGATGGCTCCTCTCGGCGTCATTCTTGAAGTCGAAGTTGGCCTCGTCGGTGGAGAGGAAGACGGTATTGATCGTGAAGGCATTGAGAACGACAAGCTCTACACCTCACCTGAAGATATGGTTCTTGCATATGAACTGCTTCACAAGCTCGGAAGATTCACCTTGGCGGCAACCTTTGGCAATGTTCACGGCGTTTACAAGCCAGGAAACGTCAAGTTGAAACCAACGATTCTTCGAGACGGTCAGGATGCGGTTCAGGCCAAATACGGTAAGGATGCAAAGCTTGACCTCGTTTTCCACGGTGGAAGCGGATCACTGCTCGAAGAAATCCACGAAACGCTCGAGTACGGCGTTGTCAAGATGAACGTGGATACAGACTGTCAGTACGCCTTCACACGACCGATCGTCGACCATATGATGAAGAACTACGATGGCGTTCTTCGAATTGATGGTGAGATGGGCAACAAGAAGGTCTACGATCCTCGAAGCTACTTGAAGAAGGCTGAGACGGGAATGAAAGATCGCATCATCACGGCTGCAACTGACCTCAAGAGCCTAGGTAAAACTGTATTCTCTAAGTAGGTGCAGCAATGAATGAGCTGGTAGGCAAAAAAGTTGTCGTTTACTCCGATGCTTCGGGGAATGAGAAACAGGATATTGGGATTCTGGAGGGCGTCGATCCGGTATGGGTTCGCCTGAGGAAAAGCGATACAGAAGTTCTCTTCTTTTCGATCTATCGAATACGATTAATCAAGCCGTTCGATGCTCACTAGGTAATCGAGACGCAAAGAAGAGGCGGTGCGAATATTCGCACCGCCTCTTCTTTTTTGTCTTCGCTACACGATCTGGAAGATTTGCGAATCGGTGTAGGTTTGACCAAACATATCGGTCGTCGTGACCTCCAAACGATGAGTACCCTTCTTCAAGCCAGCGGGCAGTGTGGCTTTCCACAGGTGTGGTGTATCCGATGCGCCAGGAAGCTTGAGCCCCTGCGGCGGTTTGGGGGATTCTTCTTCTGCCTTCAACTTAAGATAGAAAGGATCTTTTCCAGTGAACTGCGTCATCTTGGTCCAGTCGCCTTGGTCCACGCGCATATTGACCACGGATCTCGATGAGCCAGCATAGACGTTGACAATCACCTCGGTTTTATCCGCGTCCTCGGCTGGCAACTGGTCGGCAATCCATACGTTCATCTGGTCGAAATCGGGTCGGCTGGCTGCACGATAAGTCACTTTGTATTTGTGACCGTCGAACTCGATGATCGAGTAGCCGTTCGGGGCACCGTCACTCATTGTGGCGTGGGGAATTCCGCGCTCGTCAGGGGCACCCTCCCACCAAGAACCGCATACCGTCACATGGTTGAGGTGGTGGTGCGGTTTCGCGCCTTTCCATCCTTCTTTTTCAGTCAAAAAGATGTGTTCCTGGACGTGCGTATGAGCCGAGAATGACACGGCGTATGGCCGATCTTCGATCAGCCGATAAAGGTCTTCCGCGTTTTTCACATCGACGATTGGAATATGCATACAGATGACAACAAGGTGATCCTTCGGCACAAACGCTAGGTCGTTCTTGACAAACTCCAGTTGCTTGGCTTGTAGTTCACCGTGGTAGTTGCCTTTCCCCTTACCCGGCCAAAATACGTTATCCAGGACGATGAAGTGGGTCTTGGCGTAGTTGAACGAGTAATAGTTCGGGCCGAAGTATTTCTGGAACGTCTCCGATGAATGTTCATCATCTGGCGAATCGTAGTTCATGTCGTGGTTGCCTTGCACGTTGTACCAAGGCAAACCAATCGTACCAATGACTCCGTTTAGGCTTTCGTATAGCGAGAGATTGTCAAACATAATGTCGCCAAGGCTCAAACCAAACTTGGCGTCTACTTTTTTCGCATCTAAGGCCACTTGCTCGACAACATCGTGGGCAATGTAGTTGATCTCTTTTTGATTGCGAGGCTGCGGGTCTCCGAAGAGAACCATCTTGTACCTAGAATCTTCTTTCTGCTTTTGCAGAGGAAAATCGACTGACTTTGGAAGCTCGCCCGTCGGCTTAACGCCGGCATGCTTGAAGTCTGGTGCCCCGTTTGGCTTATGGATGTAGTAGTACCGTGGCAGATTGTCTTGCGAAACAGGGGTCTTCCAACCGGAGGGCTTGATCACAAACAGAATCGTGTTTTCGTCAACAGGTAATCGCCATTTGCCGTTTCGGTCCGTCTTGACCACCTCGCGTCCGTTCGATACACAAACACCTGCAATACCAACTTCTCCTCCGTCGCGAACCCCGTTTCCGTTCAAATCTTCAAAGACATAACCCTCGGCAATTCGTCGTCCGGACGCATCTTGCGGAAGGTTGTCGAAATTGATAAGGTTGGCATTCGCTTTTGGAGCAAAAACGATTCCGGCAGCAAGCAAACCAGAGTTGCGAAGGAATTCCCTGCGATTCATCTCGCCTTGACCTTACCTTTACAGATGTTAACAATACGTAAAGCCCACGGAACGCGACTCGGTTCGACAGATTTGGAAGCAGGGGCTTGTCTATGAACACGGCAGGTTAGCTATTCGCGCTATTATCGCTGCTGCGTATTCGCCTCTTTATGAGCTTAGAATACTGAGACCGTCCGAGCTCCAAATCGGACAGATACTTGCCTTGTGCTAAGCGTCGTCTTGTCTTTGCTCGGATTAACGATGATCGCAGGAGGCTCAGTGGTCGCTATCGCAGCCCCTACCGACGGTCAAACGGGAATGGTCGTCTTTCCCCTTTGGTTTCTTGGTGGTGCCCTCATGATCGTCGGAATGGCAACTAGCTTCCTGTTTTCAGGCAAAATCCGCTGGATATCTCTTGTACTCATCTTTATAGCAGGGCTTTTCGTATGGCGCTCGTTTGTTGCAGCCGAGGCCGCCGTCGCCCCACAAGAGGCTAAGGAAATCAGCCAAGATCAGTAGAGCCGTGATCCGTTTGGCACCAACGAACCCGGCATAGCGAGCACGACCTCGCCTTCCGCACGATCAAACCCACAAACCAAACACTCTGATTTGAATCCAGCTATCCGCTTCGGTTCGAAGTTGACGACAGCAATCACTTGTCTCCCTACCAGTTCATCCAGGCTGTAAACCTTGGTGATTTGAGCACTCGACTGACGAGTTCCGAGATCCCCGAAGTCGATGGTGAGTTTATAGGCGGGTTTTCGCGCTTCGGGGAATGATTCCGCCGCTATGATCGTGCCCACACGAAGATCGACTTGGGCAAAGAGGTCGTACGGAATCGTTTCCACAATTCGATTGTAGCCGCCTGCAAATTAGACAAATCAGTCGGGCTTCGTTGCAAACTAGTATCGATGCCTAAACAGATCGCCCTTATTGCTCACGATGGAAAAAAGGATGAGATGGAAGCCTTTGCCATCGCCAACCAAGACAAACTCAAGCGCTTTGAGTTGATCGCGACAGGTTCGACGGGCACAATCATTGCATCAAAAACTGGCTTGAATGTAAGGCTCATGCGGCATGGTCCGGCTGGTGGCGACGTTCAGATCGCGAGCGAAGTCCTTCTTGGTCAAGTGGCTGCTGTGTTCTTCTTTGTTGAGCCGATGGACGTACATCCGCACGACCCTGATATCCAGACGCTGATGAGAATCTGTAACATTGAGAATATCCCTTTAGCAACAAACCCTGCGACGGCTGCGCTTGTAATCACATCGCTCGATTAAACATCAAAACATTATGGTACCATATCAGTATGGTACTTATTGAGGATATTATTCAAGCAGTCCTCACTGTTTTGTATCTGCCAGGATTTCAGAACAGCAGATCGTTTTCGAAGCGAAGTTGGCCTGATGTCGTTCGTGCAATTCGAACGCATCATCTCCTTTCGCCTGCCGATGCCCTCACCAAGGTACAACTCCACGCCGAAGCCGCATGCCTACAGAACGAACAAACCTTGGCAGAGGCTTTGCGATTGGTGGCGGCCAACAGTGCCATTACAGCGGTGAGCCCGCACTATCCCAAGCGGTGGCTTTCGGTTTTAGGTGCAGGTGCGCCACCGGCGCTTTGGTCTGCTGGGCAGCCATTTTCACAACCAACGATCAGTATCGTTGGCGGCAGGTCTGTATCTGCCCACGACTCTGCCTTCTCTCGCGATGTCTCATCAGAGGTCGTTCGTCTCGGCTATGCCGTTTGTAGCGGGGGTGCTAAAGGTTGCGACAACGCCGCAGAGGTTGGCGCACTATCCTCCGATGGAAAAGTACTACGAATTGTTCCTCACGGGCTCGGAAGCTCCAGCGACTCGTCCGGCGCTTGGGTTCTATCTGCGTGTCACCCAGAGGCTTCTTTTTCAGCCGCCGCAGCCATGCACCGAAACCTGCTCATCTACGCGGCATCGGATGCCGCAGTCGTTTGCCGGGCTAGGTTCAAAGAGGGCGGCACTTGGGCAGGTGCCACGGAAGCTCTCCGCCGCCGATGCACAAAAGTGATCGTACAAGACGACGAGAGCTCTCTTGCGCATCGTTCCTTGCGCAGTCTTGGTGCGGTGTCTCTTTCGAGTCCGTCGGATTTGGCACTTTGCCTACAAAATCCTGGTGTTCAAGCGGCTCTTTTTGCGTTAGGTTAACATGCCTTAACCTCGGCGGGTACCCTTATATCTCAGTGAAAGCGATCGCCAAGACGCGCCCAGAACCCGGCGTTGAAATTGTCAACGTGGCCGAGCCACAGGTCAAACCGGGACATGTAAAACTCAAACTTGAAGCAGCTTCTGTATGCGGTACAGACCTTCATATTTACAGCTGGGATCAGTGGTCAGCATCTCGAATTCAGCCTCCCCGCATCATTGGGCACGAGTTTTGCGGCACCATCGTCGAAGTCGGTGAAGGTGTCACCGAACGGTCTGTTGGCGACTTCGTAGCGAGTGAATCCCACATCGTATGTGGTCATTGTTTGCAATGTCAACGCGGCCAAGGGCATGTATGCGTTAACACGTCCATCCTTGGCGTTGATGTGGACGGCGGATTTGCAGAGTATGCCGTCATTCCTTGGCAGAACGCCCGTCCCACGGATCGACGTGTACCGCTTGAGATCGCGGCGTTTCAGGACGCCCTCGGCAATGCTGTCCACACGGTGATGGCTGGCCCCGTCAAGGATCAAACGGTGCTGATTACCGGGATGGGTCCAATTGGCCTCTTTGCCGTGAGCATCTGCAAAGCGCTCGGAGCCAAACAGGTCATTACCACCGAAGTCAGCCCATTTCGAATCGACCTCGCGCATCAGGTTGGCGCTGACGTCGTTCTGTCGCCTGCCGATGGTGACTTAGCTGAAAAAGTACATCAGCTCGTTCCGGAAGGGGTCGATGCAACCTTAGAGATGTCGGGCCATCCATCGTCTCTGGACCTCGCCGTCCGAACCACACGACCAGGGGGCCGTATTAGTTTGCTTGGAGTCTATGCGAACTCGGTCCAACCCATCGACATCAACAAGGTGATATTTGGCGGGTTTGATGTTCAAGGCATCGTTGGCAGAAGACTTTGGCAGACTTGGGATCAAATGCACGAATTGCTAATCGGTGGAAAGCTCAATCTGGCACCGGTCATCACCCACAAGATGCACTACACCGATTTCCAGCAAGCGATGGAACTGATGAAGGCAGGAAAAGCCGGAAAAGTCGTCTTTCTGTTCGACTGACAAAAAAGTCAGACCCAAGTCGAAGCGCGCCGGAAAACTTTATAGTTGACCGGCCTGCGAACGTGCCCAAACACAAAGTCTGGCCAGCCGGCCATAAAGTCGAGTTCGTATTCTGCCGGTGGGGCTATCAGAACGAGGGGGATCGAAGCGGCTACCTCGTGACCCATCTTCGCCATCGCAAACCGCTCGTAACCCGCAATCTTGTGTGGCTCTACGAGAGTCGCGATGAGGTCGACAAAGAGCAGGTCAGCTTCGGTACAAGCATTGAGAGCATCTGCCCAATCGCTAAAGACCACGCACTCATCGGATGGGTGAAATCCCTCCCTTGCTGCTGCCTCTAACTCTGAGTCCTTTGTGATGACGACGAATTTCATATATTAAGAAAAGTCTATCTAGCCGAAATATACACTTATGGAATGGCGTCTATATATACATAGGCCGCATATTTGTGGAAACGTCGCAATGGCTCTATGTTTACCTTGCTTGCGACGGAAATCACAAAAAAAGGCAACCGGCAAACATCATCATCGTATAATATGTGTGTCACTGCCTGAAAAAGTGTTATGAGTCCCATCACATCTGAAGAACTTGGCGGCCGCACGCAAGCGGAACTACGACATTTCCAGGAGATGCTAAATGACACGAAGCGGCGAGCCTACACCATGGCTTTGCAGCTTACGCGTAATCCTTCTGATGCCGAAGATCTGGTCCAGGAAACTTACGTCAAGGCGTGGAGAGGGTTTGATAGTTACATCCCTGGACGCCCATTTCTGAACTGGTTGCTTCGGATCATGCAACGTGCCTATCTCGATTCTCGTCGACGCGAAAATCCCATTCGAAAGGCAGAATCACTCAACTCGATGGTTTCACCCGCCGATGGGGATGTTCAAGAGTTACCAATTGCCGACGAAAGGCCACACCCTGATGAAGAGCTCCTGCAAGAAGAATTTAGGCTTGAGTTAAGAGCCGCTCTTAATCAACTGCCCGAAGTTTATCGCGAAGCGATCACACTCTGCGACCTTGAAGAGATGAGCTACAGTGAGATTGCTGACCGTCAAAATACGACGATTGGCACTGTTCGATCCCGCATTCACCGAGGCCGAAGACTGCTTCGTGACATCGTTCAGCGAAGCGGTTTTGTGATGTAGAAAAACCTAGTAAAGTTTGCAGCTTTCGTGCCGATAATCGATTTGGGCATGAACGTCTCAAACGTTGGAACACCTCAGATTCAGACTCAAACAGCGAGCAAAACAGCGTCGCTGGAAGAAAAACGCATGATGCTGCAATCGGCGTTGCTCAGAAAAGCCCTAGAGTCCAGTCAAACACAAGAGGTCGAACTAGCTAGGCAAACGGAAGGAAAAGGCCAGATCATCGATATTCGTGTTTGACCTTCGGTTATCCTGTTAGGATGTTGCCGACTCTTTTGGCAGGTTTGCTTCTCGGACCGCCCAGCTTTGACTTCTACGCTAACGGGCCTTACGAGAGCTTTGTGCCTCGCCCCGAGACTCTTCTTGGCTACCGCGCCGGAGACCGCCACACGACATTCAGAGACCAAGAGCGGGTCTTTGCTTTAATCTGCGAAAGCGCGAACGCCAAAGTCAGGATGTTTCAGTACGGCAAGAGCGTCGAAGGTCGTCCACTACGTATTTACGCCATCAGTTCGGCGAAAAATATCAGTCATTTAGCCGAGCACATCGCCAAGCACCAAGAACTCGCTCAGGGAAAAGGGGATCCCTCCAAAACGATCCCTTTTGTGTGGATCAACGAGTGTATCCATGGTGACGAAACAGCAAGCGCTGAGTCGGCGATGTGGACGTTCTACAACTTAGCGGCGGCGAAATCTGGCTCACTTGCGAAAGCATTAGATGACGTAGTTGTCATTTTGAATCCGGTTTACAACCCAGATGGTCATGAGCGTTATGTTGTCTATTACAACTCTATCGCTACCGGAAGCTCTGCCGCAGGCTCCTTTGAGCAATTCCAGCCAAGCGTGATCTACGGGAGAACCAACCATTATCGGTTTGACATGAACCGGGATAGGGTTGCGTTTAGCCAAGACGAAACACGGCAAGAATATGCGGAACTCCTTAAATGGAACCCACAGGTTTATATCGACCAGCATGGTCAGGTTTCGTCGTATTTCTTTCCACCCGAACCGATGTCGGTCAACCCCAATGTTGACCGCGCGCGGAATGCAAAGTGGACCGAATACTTCGGAAGAGAGACAGGAAAAGCGTTTGATGCTAGTGGCTTTAGCTACTATGTTAAAGATGAGTTTGATCTGTACTATCCCGGCTACCTAGACTCCAGCACCACTCTTACAGGTGCAATCGGAATGACCCATGAGACGGATGGCGGGCGGGTTATTGCCCAGGAGCGAGGTGACGGAAGCATCCTTACCCTTAAGCGGGGCATCGAAAAACACTTCACTTCCGCGTTAGCCGTGGTGAAGGCAACCGCGCAGCGTAGCACCGAGATTTTGAGTGACTATGCAACCTTTAAAAAGAGAACTGTATCGGGCGAAAGCGCAGGAAAATTCAAACGCGTTGTCGTTTCAGGTGATCGCCGTGCTCTCGGGCGGTTGAAGTCTCAGCTTTCCTTTGCTGGTATCCAGTCTGACTTCGCCGCAGGCAATTTCAAAGAAGCAGTTGCGCACGATTATTGGACAGACAAAACAGGCGCGGTGACTTTCCACGAAGGCGACCTTGTGATTGATGTGTCTCAACCGCAAGGCGCCATGGCAAAGGCACTTCTGGAGCCGATCACGGAATTTGAGCCAGAGTTCAAGAAAGCTCAGATTGAAAAGAAGAAATCCGCACCAGAGGGCGAAACTTACCCCGGCCCCGATCAGCCTGAGTTTTATGACCTAACGGGTTGGTCTTTGCCCTATGCTCATAACCTTCGGGCTTGGTGGTGCGAATCGGCCACGCCAATCCAACCGAGCAAACCGAGCCAGATTGACTCTTTCCCCGACAAAACCTCGGTCGGTTTCCTGGTGCCTTACACAGATCAAGAAGATATCCTGTTTGCCGCAGATGCGCTTTCGAGCGGGCTTAGAGTCCAACTCTCATCAGAGCCGATGAAGCTGGCAGGCAAGAGCTACGACGTCGGTGGGTTCCTCATTCTTGCGGACAGGCAAGAGGAGGACTATCTTGACGCTCTCCGCAAAGTCATCCGTAGGCACAAAGTCAATGTGCTTCCGCTTGGGTCTAGCTATCCCGACGAAGATCGAACTGGGCCTGGCAGTGGTTCTACGATGCTCTTACGCAAACCAAAGATCGGGGTCGTCATGGGAAGTGGCACAAATCTGGCTGACTGCGGAGCGATTTGGTACCTCATGGACCGGGTGTTTCAGTTACCGTTTACACCGCTGAGTAGCGACAGCTTAAGCCGAATCAATCTAGACGAATATACATGCCTTGTCTTTCCTGGTGGGGCGTCTGGTCCAACCGCGAAGCTGAAGGAATGGGTTGGTAACGGCAATGTGCTCGTCGCGCTCGATGGCATCGGTTGGACACTTGGGTCCACTGGGTTTGTCGACCTAACCGAAGCCGGCGGGAAACCTGCTTCACTCCCAGGAGCACTTTTCCGGGCTGAGATTGATTCAAGGAGTTTCCTCAGTTTTGGCTATCCTCAAAACGAGAAAGGAAAGGTCGAAATTAGTGTTCCGATACAAGGCAGCCGCTTCTACAAGGCCCGAAAAGAAGGGGGTTCCGTCGTAGCGCTATCCTCTGATGAAAAATCGAACAAGCTTCTGAGCGGATGGGAATGGCCAGACGATACAGAAAAGAACTTGGCAGGGACGACCTGGTTGCAAGATGCACCATACGGTAGGGGACACGCCATCTTGTTCACCCAGGACCCCACTGATCGCGCCATGTGGCCGGGATTGTACAAGCTCCTGCTGAATGCGATGATCCTCGGAAGTAGCCGATAATGCCCGGTTGGTTGCGGTCTGACGTAATTCAGACTCTGATCTGACCGCAACCGACTATACTCTCAGCATGCTTCGGGCAAGTGTCCTCTCCGGTCCCAGGCTCTTTTCAGAGCTCGAAGGACGTTGGACGGATCTTGTTCAGCACAGCCCTTCTGCAACACCATTCCAAACGCCAGAGTTTCAGAGTCTCTGGTTCAAGCATTACGGTAGAGGACGACGGACCGACGCTGTTTTGGTTGAGGATGGTCGAGATCTGGTTGGTTTGATGACCTTTGCGACTTATTCTGGTGCTTGGAAGACCTTACGTCCACTGGGCATGGGCCCATCTGACTATCTCCATCCCGTCGCCCGCGCCGGATACGAAGACCATGTCGCCGAGATCGTGGCGGAACAAGCCCTCAGCTCAAAGGGAATAGACCTGGTCGATCTGCATCAGGTGCGCGAAACTCAACCGCTCGTCGAGCACTTTGATGCAAAAGAGGAAGTATTTGAAGAGGCTCGATGTTTGGTTCTGGACCTTCCGCCAACCTACGACGCTTACCTTTCCATGCTCGGTAAAAGCCTTCGCTACGATGTTCGCAGTCTTGACAAGAAGTACAACGGCGAGAAGGGATTTGTCGAACGAACGACTCCAGAAAACGTAACTCAACATATGGCCGCGTTTCTGGACTTGCATTCAAAGCGCTGGAAATCGCGTGGGCAATGGTGGGGTGGCGCATTTGTCGGGCCTGCCACCCGCTTCCATCAGGAGTGGGCTTCAACCGCTGTCAACAAGGGCTGGCTTCGAATGAGCCATCTCATCGTTGAAGGTCGATCCGTCGGCGCAATCTACGGCATGGGGTTTGGAAGGGTCACCTACTTCTATCAATCGGGCTTCGATCCTGAGTTTAAAGCGGCCTCACCAGGAACCGTCTTGGTGGCAAGCACTATCCGAGACGCTATCCAGGAAGGCAAATCGGCGTTCGATTTTATGCGAGGAGCTGAGCCGTATAAAAAAAGGTGGAAGCCTCAGCACGAATTTTGCAACCTACGCCTACTAAAAGCCATAACACCTATGCAAGGTCGTCTCGGACAAGCTTGGAACCTCAAAGCTAGTGATGTGGAAGTGCGGGTTCGTGCACGACTAGAGGGTAAGAGCTTACGTTGACAGGTAGCCTTATAGAGATCAATGGGTGATGTAACCGGACCAAAGGTGGCTGTGATCATTCCCGCTTTCAATGAGGAAGCGAGAATAGGCACCGTGCTACGTGCGGTGACCGCAGCGAAATTCGCCCATGAAGTGATTGTCGTCAGTGACGGCAGTTCAGACCGAACGGCCGAGGTTTCTCGGACATTTGAAGGTGTTCAGGTAATAGACCTAGCAAAGAACGTCGGCAAAGGCGGAGCAATGCTTGCAGGCGTTCAAGCAACAAAAGCCACCATTCTTGCTTTCGTTGACGCTGATCTGAGCGGTCTCATGCCAGCTCACGTTGACCGAATCATCTTGCCACTTCTAGTCGATGACTGCGAAATGAGCGTTGGCGTCTTTCGTGGCGGCAAGAAATGGAGCGATGCGGCGCATAAAGTATCGCCCTTCCTGAGCGGCCAACGCGCCATGAAGCGTGCGCTCTTCGAGACTGTGCCCGATATTGGTGAGTTAAGGCTGGGCGTTGAAATGGCAATTACCCAAGCTGCACGAAGAAAGAAGGCTCGAGTGCTCAAGGTTGTTCTTCGGGGAGTAAGTAATTGTCACAAAGAGCAGAAATTGGGCCTAATGAAAGGTCTTGCTGCCCGTACTAAGATGTATCGTGAAATAAGCGCAGCGATGGTGAAAAATCGAAAGCGGAGACGACCTCGGAGCCAATCTAAATGGAGTCCTTGGGATGACGGGCCGCCACCTCGCTTCTAAAGCAGGTCTCGAATGCAGCTTGAGCCACAAAAACCACTCCCACCGATGCCCGCCTCCGGGCTCTTAATCATCGGCACGGTCAGCTTGATCCTCGGGATCATCTCTGAAGTCATTTTTAGCCCGGTTACTCCGGCAATCGACAACCTTGGTCCACTCATTCTGTGCATCGGTATTGGCGCGCTCTCGGGGATTCTGTTTCAGAAAAAGCAGATCATCGGGATCATCGCAGTTATCTTAAGCGGGATCTTTGGCTTGATTACGGTGATTTTGCATGCCATGAGCTTGTTGCCTGTCTTCCTTGTGTGCGGAATGTTCTTCTACGCCCGGGCTGGAATGATCGTCGCCAGTGAAATGTAAACCATTTTTGGTTCGAAACACACTACTGATGCAACCGAATGGCGGGTAGGCCGTATGCTATTACCGAAATGATCAAGAATTTGCTTCTCGTGATTTGTGCAGCTCTGCTTCTGGTTGGGTGCGCAAGCAAGGAATCCAAGATTATCGGTAAGTGGAAAGGCTCCGTTGAAATTCCAGAGAGTCAGAAGAAAGACCCCATGGCTGCAATGGCAGCAAGCATGATGTCAAATGTTTCGCTTGAATTGAAAGAGGACAAGACTTATGCGATGAGCATGGTCTTCCCGCTAGAAGGTACATGGGCGCTTGAGGGAGACACCCTAAAGCTGACGACTACCAAAGCAATGGGTATGTCGATGGATGACATCAAGTCCAAAGTCGCGGCAAGCGGAACCAAGGAGCAACAAGCACAACTCGAGAAGAATGGCGGAAAGCCAATGATCCTCAAGTTGTCTGACGATGGCAAGACCCTTGTCGCTCAAGCAGAATCCGGAAAGACCGGAGGCATTACCTTTACAAAAGAAGAGAAATAGACTATCGAACTTAAAAGGGGCTGCCTCGAAGGAGACAGCCCCTTTCCTTATTTACTTGTTTTGAAGAGCAGCGATTCCTGGCAGTTCCTTTCCTTCAAGGAACTCAAGGCTTGCGCCTCCACCAGTGCTGACGTGGGTGACCTTATCGCTAAGGTTGTATTTCTCGATTGCAGCGGCAGAATCTCCGCCACCAACGATAGAAACAGCATCGCTCTCGGCTAAGGCGTTGGCGACGGCAATCGTACCGTTCGCAAACGGGGTCATTTCGAACACGCCCATCGGACCGTTCCAAAGCGCGGTTCCTGCGGTCTTGACAGCCTCGGCAAAGATCTTTGCGGTTTCGGTACCGATATCCGCACCCATCTTTTCAGCAGGGATCTCGCTAGACTTGACGACTTGTGTTTCGGCAGTCTCGCTAAGCTCAGTAGCCACAACCGTATCGACTGGAATTAGGATCTTGTCGCCCTGCTCAGCCAATAGCTTCTTGGCATAATCCACTCGCTCAGCATCCAAAAGCGATTTGCCGATTTCGTATCCTTGGGCTTTAAGGAATGTGTAAGCCATTCCGCCGCCGATGATGAGTTTGTCGACCTTCGGAAGAAGCGTGTCGATCACGCCAATCTTGTCCTTCACCTTGCTTCCACCAAGAATCGCAACGAACGGTCGCTTTGGATTCTCAACGGCTTGGCCTAAGAACTGCAATTCCTTCTCGATGAGGAATCCAGCATAGCCTGGAAGAATGTGTGCGACACCTTCGGTAGAAGCGTGGGCACGATGCGCAGTTCCAAACGCATCGTTGACATAAAGCTCAGCCACTGACGCGAGTTGCTTGGCAAACTCAGGATCGTTCTTTTCTTCCTCAGGGTGGAATCGAACGTTCTCAAGAAGCAGAACATCGCCCGGCTTTGCCGCGCTTACGGCAGAAGTAACTTCTGGCCCAACACAGTCGGGAAGAAGCGGAACGTTCTTTCCGAGGAGTTCGGTGAGTCGAGCCGCAACCGGAGCCAGCGTGAATTCAGGTGTGACTCCCTTGGGTCTGCCGAGGTGGCTCGCCAAAATGACAATCGCTCCCTGACTGATAAGCAGTTTGATAGTAGGAAGCGCCTCGGTGATGCGCCGATCATCGGTGATCTGGCCTCCTTCGAGGGGCACATTGAAGTCACAGCGAACTAAGACACACTTGCCGCTGGCGTCGATATCTCGAACGGTTTTCTTGTTTAGGGCCATGCTTGCAGGTTACCTTTCGCCGTGTTATGACGACGTTAGCGAAAGATGGCAAGGCTATCGCAATTACACACCCTGACGCCGACGCGAAATCTTGCCAGCAACGAATCCCGTTGTTAATAAGATAAGAGCACCGACTGTCAACCATATCCACAGTGGATTGATCCTACTGTCTTGATCGAATTGGTGATTTACTACGAGATGACCGTTCTTTTGAATTAAGTGCTTTCCATTGATATGATCTTCGACGAGAGTTCGCTCACGCCATTTGATCTCGAAGGCGTCTTTGTCAGTCTTATTCTTCACGTTCTGCAATTGGTAGGTGGTGAGATTGATTCGGCTCCCTCCGAACCCAAAGGTCTCTCTCTCAACCTTTTGAGGAATCTTGCCGCCCGTGGCAAGTGTCATCCATCCGCCGATACGCACATCTCCAACGCGGGTCCCCTGACGAAACTGTTGCACACGATACACATTCGCCTGAGCGTCTAAAGAAAGACTATACGTCGTTGGACCGCTTTCAAACAGCACCTGATTGTTAAGTTCTTCATATGAACTCGCCCCTCGGATCAGGTCTGATAACCAACGCCCATTTACCTGCAGATGGGACAATGAAGGATTATATTGAAGAGCAGCATGGTTGACTAACGAAATCTCTCCCTGCTGCCCCATCCGATAACCACCATGCTCGACGGTGTACTTGTTATCTGACCAGACGGCCCTTTGGCTAACTGCACCAAATTCAGTCTTGCCGCTGCTAAAGAAGTCCTGGCACTTCCAATAGCACTTTCCGTCCTTGTAGCCAACCTCGATGGTGCGTTCACCGTCTTCCTTGCCCCAGGACAATGTCACCCGATCAGTAGCAGGCTTTTGCCCTCGCTCAGGAACTACCCCGGTAGTGACAGTTTCCTTGTACGTGGCGACAAATTCGCCCTGTGCCGAACGGGCAGCGTCAATCTTGCCCGCAAGCTCACTCTTTGTCAGGAAGGGCACTAGCCACACCCGTCAACGTAATCAATCGTCCTGCTTGACACTTCACTTGTACATGAAGAAAGCCACCCAAAATATTCAGACATATGACACGGTCTATGGTACTGGTCACACGACCCTGACCCATCGAACGTAGCAACACAGCCTACCCCGCAAGGAAAGTATGTGTCCCTGTACACATTGCCAATCATTGATGTAACACAGCCATCTGCACCAAAACATTGGTTCCCTACACACACTTGACCAATATAACAACCTGGTTCAGTAGTCACAGGCACAGTCCCATTCGGCCTAATAATAGCCGCGATACATGCTAACGCAATGACTATTAAGACTATTCGTTTCATACCAGTAACATCATATACGAATTTCTGAAACCTATTTTAAAAAAGCATTAGTTTTTATCGTCTATTTTCCACTAAAGTCTATGACTCTTCTCGCATTTTCCCAACCTAAAGCCAAATATAGATATCCACCTCTGTTTAGGTAGTGCCGTTGACGAAAAGGAATATGCGCTAGTCCACTTGCCCGGCATTCCTAACAAGAATTTCTTGGCGAATGACGAGTGAAGCCGATCAATGTGCTGGTAAAACCTAGGTATGAACATGTTCGAGACGGCCAAAGCTGTCTACTCGGACTGGGGCATTGACGTCGATGCCGCAATCTCGCAAGCCCTTCAGACTCCAATATCGATTCATTGCTGGCTAGTCGACGACGTAACCGGGTTTGAGGTCCACGAAGGGACCGTCGATTCGGGCGGCATCATGGCTACCGGCAACTACCCTGGGAAGGCTCGAAACATCGATGAGGCTCGGGCAGACTATAAGCAGGTGCTGGCACTCGTTCCGGGAACGCACCGGCTCAACCTTCATGCCATCTACGCCGACACGCATGGCAAAGCCGTAGCGCGTGACGAACAAACAGTTGATCACTATCAGAGCTGGATTGACTGGTCAAAATCGGTTGGCCTTAAGCTCGATTTCAATCCGACTTATTTTGCTCATCCGATGGCTTCCAGCGGGTTTACGCTTTCGAGCGCGGATAAGGATGTTCGTGAATTCTGGATTCGTCACGGTCGGAACTCTAGGCAAATTGCCCATGAAATCGGGCTGAGACAAGGTAGCCCCTGTGTCAACAACCACTGGATCCCTGATGGCTGCAAGGATCACCCTGCTGACCGTTGGTCGCCACGAAAGCGATTGGTCGAGTCTTTGAATGAGGTTTTGAAAGACGAACTACCGGAGTGCGTGGACGCCGTCGAAAGCAAGCTTTTTGGCCTTGGGAGCGAAGACTTTGTCGTCGGAAGCTATGAGTTCTACAACAGCTACGCGCTTACAAATAAAAAGCTACTTTGTCTAGATATGGGGCACTTTCATCCCACCGAGAGCATCGCCGATAAGGTTTCTTCTTTACTTCAATTTCATGACCGCCTGTTGTTGCACACAAGCCGTCCGATGCGGTGGGATAGCGACCACGTCGTGATGTTTAACGATGACTTGCGGGCTGTCTTCGTTGAATTTGCACGCGGAAAAGCACTCAACCGAGCTATCGTCGCCCTCGATTTCTTCGACGCCAGTATCAACCGAATCGCCGCTTATGTCATTGGCATTCGGGCAACCAGAAAAGCTCTTCTTTCGGCTTTGCTCGACCCTTCGACCGAGTTGGCGAAACTGGAAAGCGAAGGCAAGCTTGCTCAGAAGCTTGCCTTAATCGAGGAGGCCAAAACCCTCCCGTTCGGAGCGATTTGGGACGAGCTTTGCACAAGGGCAGATGTACCGGTCGGACGGACCTGGATTAGCGATGTCGAATCGTATGAACAGCGCGTCTTGACCGCTCGCTAACAACCAGATCGACGCGGTGCGTTATCTAAGGAACATCGTGCAAGCTGGGTCTTGGGTCACTTCATTCCAGTCGTAACCTAGTCGATCAAGGAAGGCTTCAACCTTGGTCGACTCCTGATCTGGAATTTGAATACCGACCAACACACGGCCATAGTCCGAGCCGTGGTTTCGATAATGAAATAGGCTAATGTTCCACGGATGCTCCATCGCGTCGAGAAACTGAACGAGTGCGCCAGCCCTTTCGGGGAAGGCAAACGAGAAAAGTCGCTCGTCTTCGGCACCAACAGCGCGTCCCCCGACCATGTGTCTTATGTGCAACTTTGCCACTTCATTGTCAGTCAAATCCAACACATCGTAGCCCTTTTGTTTTAAGTCTCGAACGAGAGGCTCGATGTCTTTTCCAGTCGGAATTCTCAGGCCAACAAAGACGTGGGCAGGCGATCCATCGGCGTACCGATAGTTGAATTCTGTGATAGCTCTATCACCAATAGTTGCACAAAACTCCCTAAAACTCCCAGGTTCTTCGGGAATCGTTACCGCGAGAACGGCTTCACGTCGTTCTCCGACTTCGGCTCTCTCGGAGACGTGACGAAGGGAATCGAAGTTGATGTTGGCCCCACATGCGATTGCGACCAAGTTCTGATCCTTCACGTCGTTTTCAGATAGCCAGCGCTTCATTCCGGCAAACGCCAATGCACCAGCAGGTTCAAGAACCGCTCTACGGTCCTCAAAGATATCTTTGATCGCCGCGCAAATCTCGTCGTTCGAAACGACGATACATTCATCGACAACTTCCTTGGCAATTCGGAAGGTTTCTTCACCGATCTGACGAACAGCAACACCGTCAGCAAAGCGGCCTACACGTGGCAGAATGACCCGCTCTCCTGCCTCGAATGCGGCAGCAAGACATGCGGCATCCTCGGGCTCAACGGCGATGATCTTGACGTCTTTATGGAGCGCTTTGATGACAGCACCAATGCCGCCGATAAGTCCCCCTCCGCCCACAGCGACAAAAATGACATCAGGCTTACTGGGGAGCTGTTTGAGAATTTCTAAACCGATGGTGCCTTGCCCGGCGATCACATCCGGGTCATCGTAGGGGTGAACATAGGTGAGCCCTTCAGATTCGGTGAGCTTCTTGGCATGGGAGCTAGCTTCGTCATAGTTGTCGCCAAAGAGGACAACATCGCCTCCCAATGCCTTCACGGCTTCCACCTTGATCGAAGGGGTCGTGCGTGGCATCACGATGGTGGCTCGGCATCCGAGTCGTTTGGCAGAAAGTGCGACCCCCTGGGCATGGTTGCCCGCGCTCGCCGCAATCACCCCTTTTGCGAGGGCTTCCGGCGAAAGGTTCGCCATCTTGTTGTAGGCTCCACGCAGTTTGAACGAGAAGACCGGCTGGTGGTCTTCTCGCTTAAGCCAAACGTGGTTATCCAGCCGACGCGAAAGCGTCGGCGCAAGTTCAAGCGGCGTTTCTACCGCAACGTCATAAACTCGTGCAAGCAACGAGCGTCTTAAATAATCGTCTAACAATTCCTAGCCTTTCAGACAGGAAGCCACGAATTCAGCGACGTCTTTGTGCAACTTTTCGCGTGATCCTTTCTCGATGTACATCATGTGACCCGCCGGATAGAACTGATAGCTAACCCGGCTTCGACTTTCTGCGTCGAGTCCCATGTGATTTACAGTATAGATCGTAGCGTTGAACGGACAGGCGAGGTCGTAATATCCGCAAGCAAACATCACCTTGAAGTGGGGGTTTCGTGCAAGGACATGACGCAGATCGGATGAGGTTTCGCTATAGCCGCCCTCTCGTTCTTTCCAAGGATGGACAGGTCCATAGTTGAGGTAAGGAATGGTGAGTTTGACGCCGAGATCTCGCTGAAGATAGTCATTTAGAGAAGAAGTGATAGGCGCGGTGATCGCATCATCTGAAGGGTCTCCGTCAGATCCATCACCAACTTTCAGTTCTTCTTTGCCGGTTATGCGCGCGTCGAAGCGACCGATCGACAAGCCTTCATCGCGCAAAAGCTCGCGGAAGAAGTTCCACTCGGGAATGCGCAGGTTCATGCCCAGACAGAACTTTTCTGAAACCCCGAGAAAGGTCGAAAGCTTTGCCGCGATCTTCTTTTTCTCTTCGGGCGAAAGGCTGTCACCGCGCTGGAGAGCAGCAGCGTAGTCGGTGTCGATCCACTTCTTCGACTCTTCGACGACCTGCTCAGCAGATTTGAAGTGCTTATCTAGCTTGTGGTGATACCAGGCGGTTGCCGCCATCGAAGGCAGAAATCCGATGAACGTGGAGTCGTTACCTCTCATTCCGTCTAGGGTCATAAAGTTGTTCGTTCCCGAGATGCTGATGAACCCGTTCACGGCGACCCCGCTTTCGAACAGGCTATTTGACAATCCCGAGCCGCGAATGCCGCCGTAGCTTTCACCAGCGATAAAAAGCGGCGATGACCAACGTTTGTGTTCGGTTAGCCAACCTTTGACGAACTTAGTGAAGGCATCAATGTCGGGCCGAACCCCGAAATACTTCGAAGCAAAATCTCTCTTCGTTAGTCGGCTCAATCCTGTAGCTGGAGCATCCACAAGCACAACATCGGCGAAGTCAAGCCAAGTGTCTTTGTTTTCGACCGCCTCATAGGGAGGTTTGGCGAGGCTGCCATCGTCGTTCATCGGAGCTCGCTTTGGCCCCAAAGTTCCCATGTGAAGCCAAAGGGATGCGCTTCCCGGACCACCGTTAAACGCAAAGATAACCGGTCGCTTATTGACAGGCTCGCCGTCCTTTGTATACGCGACGTAAAACATCCGGCACTCGACTTCGCCGGTGTCTCCTGTGAGTGGGAGTTGCGCGGCGGTCGCGGTGTAGGCTAAAGCCCCCGACGGCAACTGAATCGTATGCTTTGTGATGCTTGTGGCCACTTCCGTAATCGGTGGTTTCGAGTCATCAAACTTTGTCGGTTGGCCCTGCATTTGAGGGCCCTGAAGAAAACCGGAAACTGCGACAGCAGCAATGGCAACAAGCGCGGGCATCCAAACAAGATACGCGAGTTTTTGCTATGTGCGAAGTCTTGCTCCCCTAAAAAGCCTCTGCAACCGGCGATTCGGTCCGATCAAATGCGTTATTGCCGATAGAGAACAAGCATCACGGGCTGGTTGTTTCGACGTATTCCGGATTCCATTTTCAGGAATTTACCAGCAGGATCGATGATTCCTTCTGCATGAGTCCCCGGCCCTCTCTTAGCACCGGAGGTGTCAATGATGAACTTGTTACCAACAACCTTATAAACCCCGGTTCCCTTTTTGTGGTTGCCAATGAACGACATTTTCCCATTTTTGTAGAAGGTAAGGGATATGTTCCTGTTCATAATTTCTGCGTCATTTGGACTAGACTTCCACGTTCCGACAATGTTAACGGCCATCGAAAGCGCAGGTAAGCAGGAGATCGCTATCGCAGCAAGAAGAGCCTTTTGTTTCACAGGACTATATTACTACTTTTAGCCAATAAAGTCTTCAAATCTCGAAACTCGATCCATTAGGAGAGTCACGGCTTGGTGAGCAGTCACCCGCCCGCGAATCACCGCTTCGACCGCGCCAAAAACAGGAGTCTCAACGCCGTACTTACGAGCGAGTAAGATAGTGGCTTCGCTGGTCGGCACACCTTCTGCGACCTGGCCGAGTTGATCCTGAGCCTCACGTAAAGTTGCACCTTCGGCAAGCGAACGCCCTAGGCGGTAGTTTCGAGAGAGTGTGCTGGCAGCGGTGGCGAAAAGGTCGCCTACACCCGCAGGTCCGAGGAAGGTTTCGGGCCTGGCACCCATTGCTGAACCTAGCTTGGCCATCTCCATCAAGCCTCGACTAAGGAAAGCGCCTTTGGTGTTATCTCCAAACCCAAGACCGTCGCTTAAGCCAGCCCCAATAGCCAGAACATTCTTTAGGGCACCTGCAAGCTCAACCCCAACGATGTCATCGCCAATCGAAACCCGAAAGGCGCCGGAGATGAATGTGTCGCGCACCAACTCGGCGGTTGCCCTCTTCGAAAACGCTGAGATCGCCAATGTCGGAACGCCACGAGCAATTTCCATTGCCAAATTCGGCCCAGAAAGAGCGCCAACCTCCGAGTCTGTCAAAACTTCGCTCACAACTTCGGTCATCAGCTTCCCACTAGAGGATTCAAGCCCCTTTGAGCACAAAACCACTAAGGAATGAGAGCCCTTTAGCCCCTGAACAACACTTCGAACCGCGCCGGAAGGAACGGCGATGACACACATCTCAGAATCGCCGGAGTACTCAGACAGGAGCCCGAACGAAACGTTTCCGGGAATTGCGAAGCCTCCCAGATAGCGAATGTTCTCACGCAGAGCATTCAGCGACCCAATCTCATCTGGGTCGCGTCCGAGGAGGCAAACCTCATGACCGTTCCGGGCAAGAAGAATGGTTAAGGCAGTTCCCCAACTACCTGAACCCAGAACGGTCACTTTCATTTCGCCGAGGGTACCTCTTTAGCCGTAAAGCGGGCCATAGGTCTGGCAGGCACGGAAATCAGCTCCTACCGGGTCAAGGCCGCTACCGTGACGATGCCACGCCGTCGGTCGATACACTTGATCGGCGGGAACGTTATGCATATCCACTGGAATTCGAAGCATCGAAGCCAACGTGATAAGGTCCGCTCCAATATGCCCCGGAGAGATTGCGCCGTGGTTCGCGCCCCAATGCGCCATTACCGTGTACGGATCTTTGAAGGCGCCTTCCCCTGTTGTTCGCGGGACAAACCAAGTTGTCGGCCAGGTCGGGTTCGTGCGCTGATCCAGGATATCGTGAACTTTGTCAGGAAGCTCAACCGTAAGTCCTTCCGCGATCTGAAGGACCGGCCCGAGGCCGGCGACCAGATTGATTCGGAACATGGTGACGGGTTTGCCACCTTTGGTCGTGAAATCAGTCGACCATCCGCCAGCCGGGAAGTAGCCGAGGTCGCTGGCGCACCATTTTGTATCTGCCAGTGACTTGGTGGCATCTTCTTCCGTGATCTCCCACCAAGGCTTCATTGCATTGCCAGTGAAGTCGAGCGGGGATGGCCCTGAGTTGATGAGATGAAGAAATCCGCCAGAAGCATCGCCTTCTGGCTTCCAACCGGTTACGCGCTCGACAGCTTCCGGAGACCAATAGGTGCGGACATCGCTGAACATTTGAGTGCAACCGGTCAACAGGTGTCCCAAGAGCATCGAAGCTCCATTCAGTGAGTCGTTCTCCGTGGCGACCATGAACGGCTGACGAATCCCATTCCAGTCAAAACTGGTGCAAAGTATTGCCTCCATGAAGTCACCGTTGGGAAAATGGTCTGTCCATTGGCGCTGGCCCTGAAAACCCGCTGCGATCGCGTTATGACCTCTCGACTGCTCCACTAACCCCATCTCAGCCAGAACAGGATTTCCGATCATCAGGTCGCGCGCGATGAGCGCCATTTTCACGCAGTCCTCCCAATCGAGGTCTTTCTGCATTCGATCACGCTGCTTTTCGGGAGCATTAGTATCGGCTCCTTCGGGACAGTTTTCTCGAACCCATATCAGAGCGCGCTCGTACTCGTCTTGGTCGAACTGGCCATTTTCCATTCGCCCCGTGAACTCGCTCATGTCGATCGACTCGACACGCATGCCAAGGGTCTTTTCAAAAAACGGCTGATCGACAATCGAGCCAGCGATTCCCATGCTGACGCCACCCATCGCTAGATAACTCTTGCCCTTCATCGTCGCGACAGCTATGCCCCCACGAACGAACCTCAGAAGCTTTTCTTGAACGTCATCTGGGATAACAGTGTCACCCAAATCTTGAACGTCTTTGCCGTAGATTCCAAAGCAGGGGAGTCCTTTTTGGTTGTGGCCCGAAAGAGTCGCCGCAAGATACACCGCGCCAGGACGATCTGTGCCGTTGAAGCCCCAAATGGCTTTGGGTCGTAGCGGGTTCATATCCATCGTTTCGCTACCGTAACACCAGCATGGGGTCACGGTGATGGAAAGTCCAACGCCGCTTTTCTCAAACTTCGATTCACAATCGGCTGCTTCGGCGACGCCGCCGATGCAAGTATCGGCAATCACACATTCGATAGGTTGGCCGCTGGCATGTCGAGCTCTTTCGGCGATGAGCTTGGCGACATTCTGCGCCATTTGCATCGTGATCTCTTCGAGAGACTCTCTCACCCCTCCGTATCTGCCATCAATGGTTGGCCTAATTCCAACTTTGGGGAGATCGCCGCGGAGGCGATTGGTAGGGGCATTGATCTTCAGCGATGCTTTTTGTGCCATTGTGCTCCGGGTTTACCTGAAAGGAATCTTGCTAAGCACGCATTGCGATAAGTTCAACAGCATCAAAAACGCGCCACAATCAGATGAGATGAATACCGATTTCCAATCGTGGCTTGGCGGGCAGATTCAGACCCTCAAAGATCAGAACCTTTACAAGGTGCCCCGTATTCTTGAAACTCCGGCAGGCGGACGAGTTCGCATGAACGGAAAGGAGGTAGTGAACCTTTCGAGCAACAACTACCTTGGTCTGGCAAATCACCCCAAAGTGCGACAAGCAGCCCTCGAAGCAGTCGAAAAATGGGGTGTTGGCGCTGGCGCTGTCCGCTGGATCGGCGGCACGATGTCGGTTCATCAAGAGCTTGAAGAACGATTGGCCAAGTTCAAGCACACCGAGGCTGTCCTTGTTTTTACCGGAGGTTTCACGGCAAATGCGGGAGCGATTCCTGCGGTAGTCACAAACAACGACGTCATCATCAGCGATGAGTTGAACCATGCTTCGATCATCGACGGTGTTCGACTTGGCGCTGCGAAGTACAAGAAATCGGACGGCTATGTTTATCCGCACAAAGATATGGAGGCGCTTGAGAAGATCCTCAAGGACACTCAATCCTTCGAAAAGCGGGTGATTATCACCGACGGCGTTTTCAGCATGGACGGCGACATCGCCCCGCTGCCAGACATCGTCAACTTAGCCGAGCAATACAATGCAGTTGTTTACGTTGATGACGCCCACGCCAGCGGAGTCCTCGGCGAAAAGGGTGCCGGTTCAACCTCACACTTTGGTTTGTACGGCCGCGTAGATATCCAACTTGGAACGCTATCCAAGGCCCTTGGAGTGATGGGTGGATACATCGCCGGTTCAGCCGCCCTAAAGGATTGGCTGATCAACCGAGGCCGCCCCTATCTATTCAGCACGGGTCATCCCCCTGTGGTCGCTGCCGCTCTGATAGCTTCGCTGGACGTTATGGAAAACGATCCTGAGCCGATGCAAAGACTGTGGGACAACACGAAGTGGTGGAAAGCACAACTGGCCGAAGCCGGGTTCGACACGATGGGAAGCGAGACGCCAATCACACCGGTTTATGTTGGCGATGAAGGCAAAGCACAAGCTATGGAGAAGGCGCTTTGGGACGAAGGCGTTTATGCCCTCGCGATTGTGTATCCGACCGTTGCCCGAGGCAAAGCGCGCATTCGCACGATGCCATCAGCCGCCCACACGAAAGAAGATCTTCAGTTCGCTCTCGAAGCATTTAAGAGAGTTCGCGACAAGCTGAAATAGGTTGTGTGAAACCCCGTAAAACCGGGGTTTCCTGTGCCAGAATAGGCTAGCTTCTCCCCCACCGGAATCTAAAAATGGATATCCTACGCCTTCTTGACGACCTTAATACCCTCGCCGTAGAACGACCGCATCGATTGATTGGATTACCAATCTTTGTTGGCGTCGATCTCAACGAGATAAGCGTACAGATCGCGAAGATTCGAGCCTCGCTCCCGCAGGAAGTGAAGGCAGCTGCAAGCACGATCCGGGAATCAGATCGCATCATCGAGCAAGCGAAAGGCGATGCGACCACCCTTCTTGACAATGCTCAAAAAGAAGCCGAACGAGTTGTTAGTGAAGCCAAAAAAGAATCGGAAAGAATTCTTGAGCAGGCTCGTATCGAGCGCGAACGGATGGTTTCTGAAAGCGAAATTCTCAAGCTAAGCAAAGTCCAGAGCGAAGAAATAAGGAACGCTGCAGACAAGGTCGCCATCGACTTGAAACGCGGGGCAGACGAATACGCGCACAATGTTCTCGTTCAGTTGGAGACCTTTGTCGGTAAGTATGCAGTCGAGATCGAGCGCGGAAAGCAAGCCATCGCCGACATGAGCAAACAAGAAAAGGGCAAGCCTAAGCAAAGCTAGACGAGCCCCATTTCTAGCTTTTGAGCGTCGGAGGCACGTTGCTATTCATTGGCGGGCGAGGCGAGTAATTGCCAGCAAGTCCCATCAATCGAGCAATTCTTTCTTTTGTCGACGGATGGGTGCTAAAGAGATCACTAGAACCCCCGCTTATAGCTAGAGGGTTGATGATATACATGTGCTGGGTGGCCCGGTTGGCATGTAACAGCGGCTCTCCATCCATGGAGATTTTTTGAAGGGCGTTTGCCAGTCCTTCTGGATAGCGGGTCAATTCAGCAGCCGTCGCGTCGGCAAGATACTCTCGTTGCCTACTAACCGCCATCTGTAGAAGCACCGCGCAGATCGGCGCAAGAATGGAAAGCACCAAGCCAACCAAAAAGAAGATCATGCGCAAATTACTGTCGCCGTCGCGATCTCGGCTACTGCTTCTTCCTCCGCCAAACCAAGTTGACCGAACGAAGATGTCCGCGAGCAACGGAATTAGCCCGGCAATCAGCCCGATCGCCGTCATAAAACGAATATCGTAGTTGCGGATGTGCCCCATTTCGTGGGCAACGACGCCTTGCAGTTCATCTCTATTGAGTTTGTACAACAAGCCGGTAGTAACCGCAATGGCACCGTTTTCCGGCGTTGTGCCCGTAGCGAATGCGTTCGGCGATGGGTCGTCAATGACGTAAAGCTTAGGCATTGGAACGCCAGCCGCAATCGACATTTCCTCAGCGACGTTTCGTAGAACGCGATCTTCGTTCTGGTTCGCTTCTCGTGCACCTGAAATCGATAGCACGATGCTTGGGCCGCTTGAGTTCGCAACGAGTGCCACGATCAAGCCGAGGAGCGTCGCGCCGACGGTGCCGTAGTACCACTCGTTTGGCGAGTAGATTCCGACAATCACGGTGCCAAGCGCGGCAAGGATTACGACGAGAAGAAAGGCATAGATCAGACTTGCCCGCTTGTTGGCTTCAATTTGCTGCTGGAGCGTTCGTTTCATTCGACCCTCATTCCCTACGTTACCAAACGCGGAGAGGATGCACTAGTTCTGCTTTCTGCGCTTCTTAATGTCGTACATGGCCTGGTCAGCGCGTTGCGCAACGTCCGACTGCCCATCATAAGAGTGAGCCCAACCGACGGAAGCACGAATATCGACCGCCTCGAGCGCTTGTCGCACACGCTCGGCGATGTCCTCCGCAGTGTGGCGTGAAAGAGCTTGAGTGATGATCGCAAACTCGTCTCCCCCTAATCGGCACACAAGGTCAGATCCTCTCATTGCTTGCTGCAAACTGTTTGCAGCTTTGCGCAGGCTTTGATCTCCCGCGGCGTGGCCATACTGGTCATTGGTTTGCTTGAGGTCATCCAAATCAATCAGCAATACCGCGAAGGGAACGTGGGATTCGACTTGTTCGCTGAGTCGTTCATCAAAATCGATGCGGTTTGATAACCCCGTGAGGGGGTCTTTTCGAGCGAGTGCTGACATTTGTTCGACCCGCTTTTCGAGTTCATTGCGCTTCTTAAATTCGTTCGTGATATCGGTAATCACTTCAACGCGGCCCGAAGCAGTATCTGAACCAGCCACTAACGCTTGTCGATGGTTTCCACGAGCGGTAAGAAACGCCGCCTCAAATCTGTTGACTGCGCTTGAGTCACGCCACACCATAAACCTTTCGGATGGTTGCCCAATAAGCCGACTTACTGAGCTTTCTAACATTTCGGCCAAGTACGTGTTCACGTTTTGGATGACTCCGTTTGAGTCCAGTCTCCAAAATCCTTGGCTTAGCGTGTGGTCAAACTCGATAGATTGCCCTGAGTTAGGCGAATCATCAATCG
Source organism: Chthonomonas sp. UBA1950 (assembly GCA_002336105.1). Taxonomy (GTDB): domain Bacteria; phylum Armatimonadota; class Fimbriimonadia; order Fimbriimonadales; family Fimbriimonadaceae; genus Fimbriimonas. Next base: position 121,437 of record DDEQ01000016.1, read on the forward strand.
CGAGAAGAAACTCTTCCTCCAGTTTTAAAACTCGGAAACGCTTCGTGTTACCACGAACTTCAAAATCAGCCTCGCCCGTGTCAATACGCGGCCAGAGGTCTCTATAAAGCGGGTCCTGACGCAGGTTCGCGACCGAATAGGTGTTCGGCGACGTTGCGAGGACATTTCCTTCCTCTGTAAATAAAAGCACGACATCGAACAGATGGTTTAGTACATCTTCGCAGCTAATCCTTTTGCCCAATGCGCTGTTTTCCAGCATATTAGGCAAGAGGGCAATCTACATGCCAATTCTGTAAGTCGTGAGCAGAACTAGCGTACTTGCGAGCCTTCTGGGGCTTCTCGGTCAGGCTGAAGCAAGATGGCAGACCCATTTTCATCCACTGCAGCAAGAAGCATGCCCTGGCTATCGACACCGCGAAGTTTTGCAGGTTTCAGGTTCGCAACAACGATGACTTGACGACCAATCAGATCCTCGGGTGAATAAGCCTTTCGAATGCCAGCAACGATCTGTCGCTTTTCTTCGCCAATGACAACTTGCAGTTTGAGCAACTTATCCGCGCCTTCGAGCGGTTCCGCCTCCAGCACTCGACCGACTTTGAGTTGGACTTTGGCAAACTCGTCGATGGAAATGAGAGAGGGCCCTGCTTCGACAGTTGCAACTTTTTCTTCTTTCTTTTCTTCCACTTTCTTTGGTTTCTCTACTTTTTGAGGTTGTGTTTTCTCGATTTCCAATCGAGGGAAAATCGGCGTTGGGTCGAGTAATGTCGTCCCCACCGGGAGCGAAGCCTCGGTGGCTACTTCGTCCCAATTGGATATAGGTGCTAATCCTAGTTGTCGGGCAATTTCATCTGCGGTATTGGGCATGATCGGCCGAATAAGGCCCTCGGCAGTTCTAACGCAATACAACATCGACTTCAAGACTGCGCCGAGTGCAGGATCATTCGCCTTAGCGAGCGCCCATGGTGCTCGGGTGTCGGTGTACTTGCCCAAGAACCGAATCATCGTCCAGATTGCCTCCACCGCATGGTCAAAACGATAGTTGGACATCGCGGTTTCAAAGGCTTTCTTTGCGTTGGCGGCAGCTTCCAGCATTTCGGGTTCGACCGACGCAGCCGGCACTTTGCCTTCGACGAAACGATGAGACATCGATAACGAACGATTCAGGCCGTTTCCAAGGTCGTTGGCAAGATCGCTATTGTATTTCCTGTCGAAATCTTCATACGTGAACGATCCGTCGCCTTCGGCGGGAAAAATACTAGCCTCATAAAACCGCAAAACATCTACAGCTATAGCCTCAGGAATCTGTGTTCGTTCGCTGAGCCCTTTCACTAGCTCTAGAGGAAGAACAACATTTCCCTTCGACTTCGACAGTTTCTCTCCTCCAAAAAGGATCCAACCGTGAGCAAAGATGGACTCTGGAAGTGGCAGCCCAACCCCCATCAGCATCGCTGGCCACAACGTTGCGTGAAACCGGGTCAGGATGTCTTTTCCGATGTATTGGATCTTGGCGGGCCATTTGTCTTCCCATCCAGCCTCCGGCCATCCGCTTGCCGTTACATAGTTGATCAGCGCATCAAACCAAACATAAATGACTTGGCTTTCGTCGCCTGGAATCGGTATGCCCCAACCTGGGTTCTTTCGGCTAATGACGGCGTCTCGGAGACCTTGCTTGATGAAGCTGACGACTTCATTGCGACGGCTCTCTGGCAAGATGAACTTCGGATTCCCTTCGATCAGCTCAAGTAATCGGTCTTGAAACGCGGAGAGCTTGAAGTAGTAGTTCTGCTCACTGACCCATCGGACTTCGTTGCCATCTGGGCTCTTTCCATCTACAAGGTCGGTTTCCTTGAAGAATGTCTCCGAAGAAACGTCGTACCATCCTTCATAAGTTGCTTGATAGATATAGCCATTCTCTTTGAGAATGCGAAAGAACTCTTGGGAAGCTCGAACGTGCCGAGCCTCTGTGGTTCTAACGCAATCATCGTACTGGACTCCGATTGAGGTCAGCAAGCTCGTAACTCGGTCACTGATTTCCTTGACAAACTCGTAGGGGTCTTTTCCAGCCTTCTCAGCGGCTTCGCGAATTTTGAGCCCGTTTTCGTCAGTTCCAACGACGAGATATGGGTCTTCGCCACGCATCTTCCAATACCGCGCAGTGAAGTCAGCCGATATCTGGTCGAGAACCGTTCCGATGTGAGGAGTAGCGTTCACATAAGGAATGGCAGTAACGATAGTCGCACGTTTGCCCATGTAGGGCTAAGTTTACCGACCGAACCGTCGGATTTCTGGAAGCAACGTAATCGACGTGACAATTCCGCTAGAGATCCCTAGGTGCCAATATTATTACTAGCAACCTATCACATATTGCAGTATTGCTGCCCTCCGCGCAAGAACGTCATTATTCATTTTTCGTTCGAGTCTTAACAATTACTTAACTTGCATTAACTTGCAAATGTTAATAACACATCCTTAACATATGAATCCGGAATCATAGTGCCTGTCTCTTGGAGGTTGTATGTCTCGAAAGAAAGCCTTTACCCTTATTGAACTACTCGTTGTTATTGCTATCATTGCGATTCTCGCCGCTATCTTGTTCCCAGTTTTCGCTCAAGCAAAGCTTGCCGCTAAGAAAACTGTCGCTCTCAGCAACACCAAGCAATTGGCAATTGCTATGAACATGTACTGTATCGATTACGACGATACAACCGAGCAGCAGCCGTCCACCTCGCTCGACTGGTGGGGACCGCTCATGCCTTACCTCAAGAACACGGGCATTCTCTTAAGCAGTGAGCGACATGACAAAGACACCAATGCTGCTAGAAACGCAGCTGGCATGTACGAAATCTCAGCCTACGGATACAACTGGGGTCCTTACGCTTGGAACCTCGGCGGTCTTTTGGTCCCACCGTCAGCTGGTAGCCACAGCAACAACGTTGGTATCAGCACCACGGCAGTTGTCAACACGGCAAACACTTTCGTTTTCGGCGACACCTATGACACTCCTCGCGCAACGATCGGTATCGGTTTTGCAGGCGACACATGGAGCGGCGGTTCCAACGGTGCTCTTCGATATGGTGGTACTTTCAACTACGGCTTCCTCGATGGACACGCTAAGTCGATCAAGATGAAAGCCGGCGTTTGGAACCAAGCTTGGAGCTACTTCATTGTTCCAGCTAACCAGGCATACTGGGGTTCGTACTGCGCCGATCCTGATGCAGTGATCACGAACAACGCAGGTCAGGCAGGCAACTTTGATTCAGCTAACCCGACGTATGTATGTAAGGACGCTGTTAAGTGGGTAGTTGAGAACATCAAGACCCCATGCGCTTCGGGTGCAAAAGCTGGCTCCTCTCCAGACTGCGCCTACTCGAACTAAGAGTCAGGCTATGTTCGGCTCCCGATCCATGTGGAGCCGAACAATTCTTCCAAATGAACAAGCTCACTATATTGTCATCCGCTCTACTCCTTCTGACAATTGCTGCCCTGCTTGAGGGTTGTGATTCCGGTCCGGATAACACTCCACTCCCCAAGGGTCAAGTACCTGAGTGGCAAAAGAAGAACATGGAGTCAGACAAGCATCCTCACGACCCTAATCTTCCTCCTGGCGAGAAGTAAAGCGCTTTTGGGCAATAAAGACACATCTGATCGATTACGACGAATCTATATTGCCTTTAATTGAAGTCAATGTAAAGATTTGCCTACATCGTTGCAACGAGGTAGGCAAACTGTTGTTTATAAATAGAACCAAGCTTTTACGTTAATTGAGCTTCTGGTTGTGATTGCTGTTATCGCAATTCTTGAGGCGAATCTATTTCCCGTTTTCGCTTCTGCCAAGGCTGCTGCAAAAAAGACGTTGTGTGTTAGTAACTGCAAACAGTCGGCTACTTTAACCTTCATGTTTGCAGGTGACTACGACGACACCATCTTTCTACCATGGAGATGTGGGCGAGTTCCAATACCTGCCTCACCCTTACATGAAGAATAGGGACATGATGCTCGATCCTTCGAGAACTCGAAAAGGTTGCGAAAGCACCTACGCATTGAAGGGCAGACACATCAGTTTTGCTCCAAAGTTCGGCATTTACTCCTATCGAAATGGACTTGGCTTGTTCCCCCAAGAAGAGTGGGGCGCGCCGACAAACTCCTTTCGGTGGAGGGGACAAACCATGCCCGAGTTCACGTCGCCAGCCAACACAATTCTCATTGGATTAACCAATGACGTGAACCTGTATACATTAGCGTTCTATTTCCAGGACGCAGACGACACGAGCGCTAGCGCTTTGAGATATGGCGGCCATTATTCGATGTTATACGTCGATGGGCACGCAAAATCGATCAAGATGAGTCGGTACAGCTTCCCGGCGGATGGTGACGCGTTCGACATCATGCCGATGAGCGTCAATGATATCAAATCGTATTGTTACGACGTTGAAGCCATCCAAGAGAGGAACGCTGGTTACGGCAACGGCTATCCTTGCAGCACTGTTGCTCAAATGTTGAATGATAATCGAGTCATTTTCAATTAAGATTTGTGAAGTGAGGATCTCTGGTAACTCTAGGGGTCCTCATTTGTTGCCAAGTATGTCACAATCTTTGCGCTCTAATGTCTAGCGACGCAACCGGTATTTTCATAAACGAAACTCACACCTCTGCTGCCATCTGGCAATACCGTGTTGAGAAGATGCTCCTTGAGGGCAAAACGCAGTATCAGACTTATCAAATCTGCAACATCCCGCGATTTGGCAAGTCCCTCTTCTTGGACTACAACATCCAGACCTCAATCATGGATGAGTATGTGTTCCACGAGTGCATGAGCCAACCCGCGATGATCCTGCATCCAAATCCTAAAAAGGTTTTGGTCTGCGGTGGTGGGGAAGGCGCAACGCTTCGTGAAGCCCTAAAACACAACACCGTCAAAGAAGCGGTGATGGTGGATATTGACGAAGAACTCGTTGATATGGTGAAGGTTCACATGCCCGAGTGGCACCAAGGTGCATTTGAGGACCCTCGAACGACGCTTTTGCACTGCGACGCTCGTGGATGGATCGCCGACCATAAGGGTCACGGCTTCGACGTCATCCTAAGTGACCTTCCCAACCCACATGAGGATGGCCCTGGCCAGATGCTTTTCACTCGCGAGTATTTCCAACTTTGCGCCGAAGCCATGAGCGAAGACGGAGTCTTTGCGATGCAAGCCGGTAGCGCAAACGAGAACTACCCCGAGTGCATGGTGTCATGCATCGAAACCCTTGAGAGCATGAAAGAAGTGTTCCCTTACGTTGCCGGATACTTTGGCATCGTCAGCACCTTCTTCCAGCCATGGGGGTTTGTGCTTGCTTCAAAGAAGTACGATCCGATCGCTTTGCTTAACGAGACGATTGCAGAGCGGCTGGCCGCTCGTGGCGTTTCAAATCGCTACGTCACTCCGCGATTCTGGCAAGCACTTTTCACACTGCCCGAGTACCTCATCGAAGCACAAGCGAATAGCGCTCGCATCCTAACAGATGCCGAGCCATTTGTCTGGACAGCTTAGGTTCAGCCTGAACCTATCGGGTGCTACACACTCTCCTGTAGCACCTTTCCTCTTTCTATTTTATAAGACTGCGTCCATCACGCTTTGCGCGATCTTGTGATTCCCAAATGGTGGCATGAGGTAAATGCCCTCTGCACAGTCCCTAATCCGCAGAGCAAGCTGTTGCGCTTCGTGAACGCCAACTTCGAGGGCCGAAGCGTCATCGGTAGCTTCCGACATCAACTTGCGCAGGCGATCTGGAATGCGAATTCCCGGAACCTCATTGTGCATAAAGTCGGTATGCCTCTGGGAACGGAGCGGAAGCACACCGACTAGACACGAAACGCCAAGACTGGAACAGTCACTCGCCGCTCGCTCTGCAACTTCGGCATCGAAAACAGGTTGCGTATAGACCACCGTCGCTCCCGAATCCACTTTTCGCTTGAGCCGATCCAACTCTAGGTCAAGATCCATTGCCAGAGGGTTATAGGCGCAAGCGATTGTAAACCCGCACTTAACTCCGACACTGTAGCCAGCTAGGTCGATCCCTTCATTGAATCGCCCCAAGATACGGCACAACCCAATAGCGTCAATATCGAAAACGCTTGTCGCCGAAGGGTAGTCGCCGATATTGGCAGGATCACCCGTCACGGCAAGGATGTTTCGAATTCCCAAAGCATGTGCCCCAAGCAGATCACTTTGGATCGCTAGTAGGTTGCGATCTCGGCAAGAGAAGTGCATTGTCGCCTCGATACCCACTCGAGTTTGAATAAGAGAACTCACCGCCGCTGCGTTCATCCTTAGGCGTGCTCTCGCTCCATCGGAGATGTTAATCACATCCGCACCAGCGATCTTAAGGTTTCTTGCCCCACTGAGTAGCTTCTCAAGGTTCAAACCGCGAGGGACGTCCATTTCAACAGCGATGACAAACTTGTGCCCGAGCTTTTGAGACAATTCACTCGGCTCGGTTTGGGCTAGTGGCGCTTTCTCCTTTTTCTCAGTTGCCACCGAAGCACGGTTCTTGACCCTAACCTTGCCGCTTTCTAAGACCTTCTTGAGCTGGCGAATATGCTCAGGCGTAGTGCCGCAACATCCACCGATAATCGTCGCACCTTCTTCGATCAGCCGAGCGGCGGCCTTCGCAAAATACTCGGGTTCGGTATCGTAGACAATCTGCCCCTTCACTAATTGGGGAAGCCCTGGGGTCGGGAAGGCAAGAATCGGGAGGTCCGTGGTTTCGGCGATCTGTCGGACCAAATCCAGCATTCGTTGGGGGCCGACGATACAGTTCGCACCAACAGCAACCACACCAAGATCAGCCATGTCTTGAGTCGCACGAACCGGCAATCCTTCCGCGAGCATCTCTCCGTCTTCGATATAGGCCTTGCTGACAATGATGGGTAGGTCCGAAACCGAGTGTACGGCCTCGACAGCGACCCGAAGCTCGTCTATATCAGTGAACGTCTCAAGGATGAAACCGTCGACTCCGCCTTCCGCCAACGCTTTAGCTTGCTCGCTGACTGATTCCTTAACCTCTGAAATCGTGACGTGTCCAATAGGCTCGATGGGTTTGCCACAGGGTCCTATCGCCCCAAGAATGAACCGCCCCTCCGGCGCTGCTTCTCTTGCAAGACGCGCACCAGACACGTTAAGCTCATGGATATCGAGATTCCGACCCACCAACCGAATGCGATTCGACATGAACGTATTCGTCTCGACGAAATCTGAACCCGCATCAAAATACGATCGGTGCACCTCGCGAACTAAGTCTGGGGCAAGAATATTGGCAAGATCGTAAGGGGTTTCGCTGAATCCTCTTTGAAAGAGGCAGGTCCCGTTAGCGCCGTCACCTATCAGATAGTCGCGCTTCAGAGCATCGGTAAGCCGCACTTCTAGATTATGGCAGGCACATGCCAGAGCACCTTACGGGTCAGTAAGCGTGTTTCGCTTTATCGAATATCTCGCGAAGAAATGCCCCTGTATGCGAACGTTCGTTTCGCGCAATGTCCTCCGGGGTTCCCACTCCGACGACCATTCCACCACCATTACCGCCTTCCGGCCCCATGTCGATGAGGTAGTCAGCCGTTTTGATGACATCCAAATTGTGCTCGATCACCAAAACGGTGTTTCCTTGATCGACGAGTCGATGTAAAACAAGCAGTAACTTTCGAACGTCTTCAAAGTGAAGACCGGTTGTCGGTTCGTCCAAGATATAGATCGTATTTCCCGTCTGACGTTTTGAAAGTTCTGCCGCGAGTTTGATTCGTTGCGCTTCGCCACCGCTTAGAGTAGTCGCAGGCTGTCCCATCCGAATATATCCAAGCCCTACTTCGCCGAGGGTCTCCAGCTTGCGATAGATTTTGGGGATCGGCTTAAAGAACTCAATCGCGTCCTCTATGGTCATTTCCAGAATATCAGCGATATTCTTTCCCTTATAGCGAACCTCTAGCGTCTCACGGTTATATCGTTTGCCTTTACAGACCTCGCAAGGCACATAGACATCGGGCAAAAAGACCATCTCGATCTTCAGCACACCGTCTCCCTTACATGCCTCACAGCGGCCACCTTTGACGTTAAAGCTAAATCGACCGTTCTTATAGCCTCTTATCTTCGCATCCTGGGTCAATGCGAACAGCTCTCGAATCATATCGAAGGTGCCTGTGTAAGTAGCCGGGTTGGATCGCGGAGTTCGACCAATCGGCGATTGATCAATATCAATCACCTTATCTAACTGATCCAGACCTTCAACCGAGTCATGCTTTTCCCATACGGCACGGGTACCGTGCAGGTCATACATCAGGCGAGGAAACAGCGTATCCTGGATGAGGGTTGACTTACCTGAACCTGAAACACCTGTCACGCAAACGAATAACCCCAAGGGAATCGATACATCGACGCCCTTGAGGTTATTGCCTCGTGCATTGCGTATAGTCAGCCAACCGGTCGAAGACACTAGATATCAGTCTACGTTATTTCAGTGCAGAATTGCACCAAAAACGTTACAACGCAACCGCTATCTCGAGAATGGTGACCTTGCCGTTCGGCTCAAACGGACAAGTGCCAATGATCGCTGGCAGGACCCAAACATCGCCCGCTTTTACCTCTTCTGTACCGAGTTTTCCGCACCCTTCAGCGCAAACAATCACGCGCATTTCGTTTGGAGTTCCAACCAAAAATGGAACAGATCCTTGAATGCGTTCTGTAATGAAAAACTCACAGCGGAACAGCTCTTCTCTGCGAACAGGATTATCAGAGATCAAGCCAGGAGTAATCGGGCCGACAGGTCCTTGCTGAAAATTGGTGCATGCAATCGCTTGCTCAATATGCAGGTCTCTCGACTTGCCAGTTTTAGAGTCAACTCTGTTCCAGTCATACAACCGGTAAGTGACGTCGCTGTTTTGCTGAACCTCAAAAACAACCACTCCGCCGCCGAGAGCGTGGACCGTTCCTGCGGGGATAAAAACGCCATCTCCAACAACCGGATGGAAACTCGCAAGGTCATCCTCTACAGTTCCGTTTGATGACTTTTCTCGCATCGATTCTGGTGTCGCGCCTGGATTGAGGCCAGCATAGATGCTACTTTCCGCATCGGCTTCAAGAACGAGCCAAGCCTCAGTTTTTCCTCGCTCGCCTGCGGGGAGAAGATCCTTATGGGCGTCAGAAGGATGCACCTGAACGGAAAGCATTTCCGCCGCATCGAGGAACTTCAAGAGAAGCGGGAATCGAGTGAACTTGCCCTCTTGGGCACCTAGCATCTCTTTCGGATGATTGGCTAAGAGCTGCGTGAGAGCAACTCCGGCGAGATCGCCGTTAGCTACGACACTAGCATAGTCATCTCGATCGCTCAGTATCCAAGCTTCGCCGATCGGCTCATCGCCGGGAAGGTGGGTTCGACTGAGTTTTTCGAGTTTCCTACCGCCCCATAGGCGGTACTGAAAAATAGGTTCAAAACGGAGCGGGTAAAGCGGGAGAGTAGGCACTTGCCTTTAATTGTTCCCGCTTATCCACATTGTTTTCTAGGTGATTAGCCTAGATGAAACACAAGTCGCGCATTTCCGAGAGCAATTTCTTGCCCATCAGCCAGCTCAGCCTCGTCAACCTTCTCAAAATCGCTTTTCAACAAGAATGTGCCGTTAGCGGAACCCAGATCGCGGATCTTCCAAATTCCGTCCTCTAGTGATATCTTCGCGTGTTTTCGCGAAACATAAACGCCTTCTGGCTGAGCGCCTAAATCGACATCGATAGGACCGACGGCGGGGTCAAATCGCCCAATAACGGCTGAACCCACGATGGGGTATTCCACATCGGTTTCTACTCCTCCACGCTTGACCACGAGCTTTGCCGAGTCTGTGGCAACCACCGGCGGCTCAACGACGGCCTCTACGGGCTCGACGGCTTCTTCTGGGGCATCTACTGTGCCGACTGGGGCATCATTGTTTAGGTCGTCAACCATTTTCTCGTCCTTATCTCGGTTCATCCTGGCGTTTTCACTAGCCATTTCGAACATCTGTCGTGATGATAGACCAAGTTTTGTGGGTGTTTCGTTCAGATTCGTACCTTGAGCTTCATAAAGCGCACAACAAAATATTCCAAGCGCCTGACGCGGCTGAGTCAGGTGCTACTTGGAGCGAACTATAATTGCATCGTGCTCAGGCCAAAGAACCAGTCGCAGTATCCTCACTTTGAAACGGATAGGCTCATTCTCCGGCCTGTGTCTCTGAACGACGCACCGCAAATACAACTTTTGATCAACGATTGGGAAGTTGTAAAGTGGCTTTCGGATGCGATTCCCTGGCCGTATCCAGCTAACGGCGCCGAAGAATATCTTTCTCGAACCTTAAGTGAGATAGCTGAAGGGGGAAGATATGTGTGGGCAATCACTTTGAAGTCAGATGAGGAATCAAAACTGATTGGGGTGATTGATCTATTCCCAAACAATCCAAACGATCATCGCGGATTTTGGCTAGCCTCTAGATTTCATGGAAAGGGGTTCATGCGCGAAGCCATTATTCCTGTGACCGACTTTGCATTCGAAGTTCTCCAAATGGAGTTTCTCTATCTGAGTAACGCTGAGCCAAACGTTGCTTCTCATCGTTTAAAGGAGATTTCTGGGGCAGAGATCATTGAAATCACGCCTGATTGCGGATTTGTCTCGGGTCGTTTCTCTTCGATTAAATGGAGATTGACACATGAAAACTGGCAGTTTGCGAAGTGTAAGTTGTAGAGTTCCAAATCAACGAAATTTGACGAACAAAAAAAGCCAGTTCCTTATGAGAACTGACTACTTTGTTTGAACTTGAGAGCTTCAAGAGGTCGTTCAGAATAATCGACCTGGATATGTCTCTACTTACATGAAGCAGAGAGTGCTTATCCTTTAAGGAGGTGATCCACCCACACCTTCCGGTACGGGTACCTTGTTACGACTTAGTCCCCCTTACTCCCCTCACCTTCGGCCGCTCTTTCCTTACGGTTAAGCCACGGACTTCGGGTGAAGACAATTCAGGTGACTTGACGGGCGGTGTGTACAA
>DDEQ01000031.1 GCA_002336105.1 Chthonomonas sp. UBA1950
TCGTTTTGGTCAAAATGGCAACGCCAATGGTTGCGCCGATTACTGCGGCAAGTTTCACGCTCCAACCATTGCGCAGAACCATCCCGATCAAAGCTAGAGTCCACGTGCAAAGGGCTATGAGCATTGGATCGTTACTCACAGCGCCGCTCAGGGCAACATTCATCGGCAGTAACGCTGTAAAGGCAGCGGCGATCACGCCAACATCCTCTCGACCTAATCCCCATTTACCCAAATAAAAAGTGCCTAGAACCCCAAGGGCCCCAATGATAACGTTTAAGTATCGGAGCCTGATTCCCACTGGGCTTTCTTGACTATTGAATCCGACTATTTTTGACCAAGCAGCTTCTAGGACATAGAAGGCTGGTGGCTGATGACTCTGATAGGTCTCGTATAAATTAGGATCTTTTGGGTTGAAGACTGGGAACCCTTGCCCAGAGGCTAGGTGATAGATGTAATTCACATGCTGGCGTTCGTCAGGTGCACCGATATCTTGCGCTGGTGACCGTCCGTAACTCCTAAGAACTCCAGAAGTTCGATATGGGGTGATCGAAGCAAACCATGTTGCAAGACCGATATGGACGAGCAATAGCAATCCAACGACAAAACTGCCTGTTCTGCCTTGTAAATGTGAAGTAATCATGAGTCCTAGTGGGGTTACAATAGACCTAACCTGCCTTAACCATAGGCGAGTTCCGTTTCGGGAGAGATTATGAGTAAGAAGATCACGTTAGCCCTGATTGCAGCGATGGCAACTGCAGCAATCGCTCAGCTTCCAACCTCGGGATTACTTGGCGGATTTACCAAGGCAATCAACGAGGCTCAGTCGCTCAGCACATCGTATACCGTACAAGTGCTTGGAGGCAACAGCGAGACCTACAAGGTTGACCTTAAAAAGCCCAATTTGGCACGCATCGACTCACCATCCAAGCTGGTTGTGGCAGATGGCAAAGAAGTCACCATTCTAGATAAGGCATCCAATCAATACTATAAGCAACCTCAGAGCGAAGGGTTGCTCAAGAGTTTGCTCGTTGGGGACGAGACTGGAGTTTGGGCCGGCTTTTTTGATCCGACCGCTTACCAAGCTGCCAAAGTTAAAGATCTTGGACCGAAGAATCGTAAAGGCATGACGCTGAACGCCGTGATCGCCCAGCTAGATCAGGCAGGCAAGAAGACAATCACGTATTTCTTGGGAACCGAAGACAAAATCGCTCGACAGGCGCTTATCGAGTTTGGTGGGACAACCGAAAAAACGACGCTGATTCTCGACACTAAGTCGATGACAGTTAACGGAGATGTATCTGCAAATGCTTTTGCATTTAGTGCCCCGGAGAATGCCAAGCAAACAACCTTGGCTGCGATGAGTGCCGCTAAGTGGTTGACTGATATCGAAGAAGCCAAGAAGGTTGCCCGAGCTTCTGGCAAGAAGATCTTCGTGGACTTTATGGCGACATGGTGTGGTCCCTGCAAGATGCTGGAAAGAGATGTGTTTTCCACTGATCGATTCAAGAAACTTGGGACAAAGCTCGTGTTCTTAAGAATTGATGTTGATGCACAGAAGTCTGTTGCGTCGGCATATAACATCGAAGCGATGCCCACACAGATGGTTCTCGACGCCAACGGGGAAGTGGTTGGTCAAACCGTTGGATACGGCGGCATCGCAGCTTTCTTCAACTGGATCGACCCACTCGTCAACTAAGCAAATAGATCTGGCAAAAGTAAAACCGGTCGTTTCTCATTAAAGAGAACCGACCGGCTTTTTTTATATAAGAAATCCTCGAACTACTCGGTTGGATAGGTCATCTCAATCGGAACAACCCATTTAGCGAATTCTTCCCCGGTAAGGTAGCCCGTCGCTAGAGCTGCTTCTTTCAGGGTTGTGCCTTCCTTGTGGGCTTTCTTGGCAATATAGGCAGCCTTGTCGTAACCGATGTGTCGGTTAAGAGCTGTCACTTGCATCAAGTTCTTACCGAGGTTCTCCTCGATTTTAGGAAGATTTGGCGTAATTCCTAGCGCACAGTTGTCGTTGAATGCAACACAAGTGTCACCCAACAATTGAATCGATGAAAGAACATTGTGAACCATCACTGGCTTGAAGACGTTCAATTGGAAGTTGCCTTGCGACCCGCCAAAGGCGACTGCTGCGTCGTTGCCGAACACTTGGACCGCAACCATGGTCATGGCTTCGCTTTGTGTTGGGTTGACCTTGCCTGGCATGATCGAGCTACCGGGTTCGTTCTCAGGAATGTTTATCTCCCCGATGCCGTTTCGAGGTCCGCTGGCCAACCATCGGACGTCGTTAGCAATCTTCATCAGGGCAGCCGCAAGGGTTCGAAGCGAACCGGAGGTTGATACTAATGCGTCATGAGCCGACAGCGATGCAAATTTGTTTGAGGCTGAAACAAACGGGAAACCAGTTTCCTTCGCAAAATAGGAAGCTGCCAAGTCGCCAAACTTCGGATGAGCATTGAGTCCGGTTCCCACGGCAGTGCCACCGATTGCGAGCTCGTATAAGCCTTTCTCAGCGTTTCGTATTTCACCCAGCGCGAAATCCAGTTGAGCAACCCAACCACCTATTTCTTGACCCAAGGTAATCGGCGTAGCATCTTGTAAGTGCGTTCGACCGACCTTGACGATGTCTTTGTACTCCTCAGATTTCTTGGCGAGTGTTTCGCGCAAAATCTGAACCTTTGGATAGAGTTGTCGATGAAGTTCTTCGACAACAGCGATGTGCATAGCAGTCGGGAAGGTGTCGTTGCTGCTTTGCCCTCGGTTGACGTGATCGTTTGGATGGACAGGCTTTTTCGATCCCATTTCGCCACCAGCGATCTCGATAGCACGGTTGGAGATCACCTCATTGGCATTCATATTGCTCTGGGTGCCCGAACCGGTCTGGAAAACAACGAGAGGGAAGTGCTCGTTCAATTCGCCTTCAATCACTTCCTGCGCGGCTTTCACAATTAGGTCAGCAACGTCGCCTGGCAACTGGTTGAGATCTTTATTGGCTAAGGCTGCACCTTTTTTGAGAATTCCCATTGCTCGCACAATCGCCGGGAGCATCAAGTAACGGTCCCTTCCAATTGGGAAGTTCTGAATTGATCGTTGGGTCTGCGCCCCCCAATAACGGGAGGATTCGACTTCAATTTGCCCCATCGTGTCGGATTCAATACGAATGCTCATGATCAACATCGGAGCTTACCGAGAGGGGCAAGAAAAGCGCTGTCAGGGGAATACAGGACAAGAGATTCTTAAATGACCTTGACAAACCTGCCAGATTCGGGTACATTTTCAATCCGTTAGCGGGTGTAGCTCAGTGGTAGAGCATCTCGTTGCCAACGAGAGGGTCGCGGGTTCGAATCTCGTCACCCGCTCCAAGTTTGGAGCGATATTGGGAGTCCAGAAATGGACTCCCGTTTCATTTTAGGCTTCAGATCCTAGAAGTCGAGCCGTATACAAAAGGCTTCGACCATCGTGGTAGGCGGCCTTCCATTGATGCCCCTTCGCTGTCGGGGGAAGTGGTTCTCCGTTCGGCGAGACCGATTCATACCAACCGCCATTCTGTGAATCGATCTGGTAATTCTTGATCCATTCCCATTGCTTCTCAGCCATTTGCGCATATCTCTCGGATGGAAATTCTTTCGCTAGCCTGGACAGACCCAAAAGGCCTTCGGCTTGCGCCCACCAGTTCATAGTCGTGTCTGTAGGCTTACCGCTTGAGTCTCCAGCATAGTAGAACCCGCCGTCTGGTCTCCAGCCAAAATCGAGGCAATAGTCGGCTAATTGTTTAGCCTTTTCAAGATAGTTTTGTGTGATACCAAGGACGTCGGCTGCGTCAAGAATCAGGTGGGCGGCTTCAATGTCATGCCCGAACGAAACTCCACCTTCTATTGGCGTCCAGTCCCTTTCTGTAAATAAGTGCAACCAACCGGGCTCAACCCATAGCCGCACAGTTAGAATTTCCAGAAGCTCGACTAAACGCACTCGCAGTCGCTCGTCTGGCCAAACTCTATACAATTCAGCAAAAGCTTCCAGCAAATGCAAGTGAGTGTTTTGCGACTTAAGGCCATATCGAGTGTCAATCGCATCACCGCGTACTTCTAGTGCTTCAGAAGGAGGAACGAGAATAGGCTGACCTTCCAATGTAGTGCATTCGAAATACCCTCCGAATTCAGGATCGTAATGGTTCCTTTCAAGCCACTCAAAGGCTAACTTTGCAGCAGGAAGAGCGTTGTTTGGACCAAAGGTTTTCGTCGCCGCTGCCAAAGCATAAATCGCAAAGCTCATTCCATACGCATGTATCTGGTCTTTGTGTTCGCCGACTGGGTTGCCATCGCTATCTACACACCACAAAAACGCCCCCGACTCTTGGTTGAAAAATCTCTCGATCAAGAAACTGAAGCCTGACTGGCAATACTCGCGAAATTCGGATGCGTACGGCAGCTTAGAGTCAGCAATCTTAGCCGTCACCCAAATCATACGTGTTTGAAAAACTAGAGAGCGTATCCCCTGATCTTCGTTAACCCAGTCATGTGTGAAATTCTGCGAGAACCCTGCATCAGAGGTTAAACAAGCGGGAAACCACTTAGATAGGAGGTCTCGATACAGGCTCTCGAATAGTTCATTTTTATCCATGTTAGTGTCTCAGTTATAACAAACAAGTTGTGCGCTTCGATATTGTAGCTACCATAGTGTCAGCAAAGAATGCGGTTTTCACAACAACGACTGAGATGCGTTTACACTGTGTTAGTTCGATTTGAACCTATCAGTAACGGAATTGCAAGAACTGATCAAAAAGACATATTGGAGTCATCGCATACATAGTGTATGCTCTTGTTATGTCTGAAGAGCGCAAAGCTGCGCGAATCGCAAGGAACGGTTTCCGCGTCATAGCGGACACGCTTCAGCGCGAAATCGAAGCAGGAGGAATTGAAGTAGGGTCGTACCTTCCTACTGAGCGCGAACTGCAGACATCATTCGGTGCCAGCCGGGCAACGATAAGAAAAGCACTGGCTTCGCTTGTTGATATCGGATGGGCGAAAAGCGTTCCAAATCGGGGCGTGATGGCCGCTCGTGGTTTCAAGCCCGTGGCTTCAACCAAGATTGGGCTCATTGATAGTGGAACTTTCGTTCAGCAAGTTTTAGGCGTGAAACTATCAGCTCTTCTGGAACAACATGGACTGCAGCTCGTCCATTTGGCTGGGTCTATCGACTATCCAATGGAATACGCGTTACAGAGAGCGCTCGATCAAGAATTTGCAGGGATCTTTGTTTGGCCATATCGTGGCTTCCCCGATCAGGAGACCATTCAGAAAGCGGCGAAGCAGATACCTATTATTGCGCTTGATCATAAGCTCAACGGTGCTGAAACGGATATCGTCACTTTTGATTACGAATTAGCTGGTTATCAAGCAACTGAGCATCTGATCAAGTCTGGAGCTCGCAGGATTGGTGTCACTGGCATGCTAGATATGCTGGAAATAACTCACCAGAGATTCTGCGGTTACATGAAAGCAATGTTCGCCTATGGCTTGCAGCCTCGATCAAGAGATTTCCTCTTTACCGCAACAAGTGGTCAGGATGAGGACGATATCTCAGTTCTGGAAATGAAGCTGAGGTCGGGTGACCGGCCTGATGCAATGCTGGTTTTGCAGGATCAGTATCTGCCTAAGGTGGTCGAAGCTTCACTCCGGAGCGGCATATCGGTTCCCCGAGATATCCAATTTGCAACTATCGGAGACGACGTTGATATTACAGTTGATAGTGTCGGCATGTCATCGGTTGCGTTTGATTGGGAAGGCTTTGCGTTCGAATCAATGCAACTCCTGATCGATAGACTTCAGAACCTAAACCGCCCGCCCCAAGTTCGCTTCGCTTCTCAGAAGCTTGTCGTGCGTGGGATCAAGAATAGCCAGGAAAGCGATCTAACTATGTCCTCAGATCAGGAGGCAGGATACTCATTTCCTTTACCAATTTCAAAGGCCCAATATCGGTACTCAACCACATGGCGACTGCAAACAAACTCGCCATTGTCTCATAGCGGAGAAAACAAACCATGAAACGAGCATTTACGCTTATTGAACTACTCGTCGTAATCGCAATCATTGCCATCTTGGCAGCGATCCTATTTCCTGTCTTTGCGCAAGCGAAACTTGCTGCAAAAGGTGCATCGTCAACTAGCAATATTAAACAAACTGCCATTGCAGCCATCATGTACTGTGGCGACTATGACGACGTCTTCCCAGCTCAGTATGTTGATGAGACAAGCGACTGGGGATGGCAGAGAAGTTGGATCATGGAAGTTCTTCCATACATGAAGTCATACGGAATTCTAAAAGATCCGTCTGATAATGTTAAGCTGACGACAACTTATGATTCTGGTCCTAAATTCAGCTACGTTGCCAACGGGATTCTCTTGGGCAATACTGGAAGCGGCACCTTCTTGCTCATGCGAGGAGTCATCACTACCAACGGAAACGGCGGCTCTACTAGCTGGTACGAGCAAACTACGCGATCTCAGACCCAGATTACACATGTGGCCGATACTGTTCTTTTCGCAACGCGATCAGCTGCCATGAAGGGTGGCGATAAAGATCCTCTAGCGAGCGGCGGTTCGAAGATGGAAGGTTCCTTCAGCCCGTGGAATGCGGTTCTAAACAACGCAGGCGGCGTCGACTGTGTTTCGAACGCTTGTTCGCTTCCTGGGTGGGCAAACTCCTGGGGTAAGCCAGATCCAACCTATAAAGGCGCCTTGGATCGAACCTACTCAGGTAACGCGCCATTCGCTTTCGCTGACGGACACGCCAAGTCCCTTAAGCCAGAAGCCACAATGGATTTCTCTGGAGATATCACTTGGGGACAGGTCGCGTTCATTTCGCCGAAGCCATTCGCTGGAAAGTGGGACGCTCTTCGAGACTAATGATGAAAGTATTTGCTTCAATATTGATCATCGCAAGTTGCGCCGTAGTCCTGTCTGGTTGCGGCAGCAAAGACCAAGAGGAAAAGGGTTATACGAAGAAAGACTTCGAAAAGACTGCACCACCTCAAGGATTCATCAACTCTGCGCCTAAAGGTCCATCTTCAGGGCCGCCTGCCGGGGCAACACCTGGCAAATAACGCTGAGTAGTTGATACCTATTCATCAAGCACGCTCCTCATTATCAAGGAGCGTGCTTGTGAGACGCTCATCTTCCGAGCGTTCGAATGCGTTTACGCGATTCGGACGTTCAAATAAACACTTTTAGCTACCCATGAGCAGTTCCATTAAAATCATCGGCAACGAGTTGCCGAACATCCCTTGGGAAAACGAACCAGCTACCCCAAGACAAAGCCCTATCTGGCGGTATTCGCAAAACCCGATCATCCCTAGGGATCTCATTCCAACTTCAAACTCCATCTTTAACAGTGCTGCTGTTCCTTATAACGGCAAATTCGCAGGGGTTTTCCGATGCGATGACCTAAGCCGCCATATGATCATGCATGCAGGATTCAGCGACGATGGTATTTCCTGGAATATTAACCACGAGCCCATCAAGTGGATTGTCGACGACCCTGAAGTTGCCTATCCAGAGTACACCTACGATCCGCGAGTTGTCTTTATCGAAGATCGATACTGGGTCATGTGGTGTAACGGATTCCATGGTCCAACGATTGGTCTAGGATACACCTACGACTTCAAGGAGTTTCATCTTCTTGAAAACGCGTTGCTTCCATATAATCGTAACGGCGTTCTATTCCCTCGAAGGATCAACGGTCGATATATGCTTCTCAGTCGCCCAAGCGACACCGGACATACACCATTCGGTGACATCTTCTTAAGCCAAAGCGAAGATATGATTCATTGGGGACGACACCGATGGGTGATGGGACCGAAGCAAGCTTGGGAAAGCACGAAAATCGGCGGCGGACCAGTTCCGATCGAGACTTCCGAAGGTTGGCTAATGTTCCATCACGGAGTTCTCACGTCATGTAACGGATACGTCTATAGCTTTGGTGCAACGATTCTTGATCTAGAGAAGCCATGGATCGTTCGATACAGAAGTAAGCCGTACCTGATCAATCCAAGAGAGATTTATGAAATCGCGGGCGATGTCCCCAATGTGACATTCCCCTGCGCCGCACTAGCTGATGCTCCGACCGGCCGAATCACAATCTATTACGGATGCGCTGATACTGTCACCGGACTTGCTTTCACAACTATCGACCAATTGTTTGACTACGTAAAGAAAAACAACGCGGTTTAGCTAACTTTGGAGAGTGCTGGCAAACACAGCACTCTCTTTTTGTTTATCGATGTACGGCAAATACGGATTCAACTTCTTGTGGATGTTTAGTTATCATCCAGGAGCTAAGCCTGGAGACATTGAGCATCAGGCCCTAGACTTCATGGGGAAGTTCGGCTTTGATTTTGTTCGCTTGCCGATGGATTATCGGTTTTGGATCCACGACTTCAACTATTCCTCGCCACAGTTAGGTGTGTTTGATCAGATTGGAAGTTATCAGTCAGAGCTACAAAGTCGAGAACTTCATCTCTCCCTAAACGTTCATCGGGCTCCGGGATATTGCATCAACTCTCCTGAAACCGAAAAACATAATCTTTGGGTCGATGCTGAGGCGCAGGATGCGTTCATTAATATCTGGGTGCTTTTCGCCAAGAAATTCAAGGGGGTTCCTGGGAAATACCTGAGTTTTGATCTTTTGAATGAACCTCCTTCCGTCGGCGAGAGAGGATTTACAAGAGAGATTCACGAGGCGCTGATGCGGCGAACGGTTTCGGCAATTCGAGAAATTGATCCGTCTCGACCTATCACCCTTGACGGTCTAGACGGCGGAAACACGGCGATGCCAGAACTTGCGGACCTTGGCGTGACACACAGCACACGTGGGTATCAGCCGATGTCAGTTTCGCATTACCAGGCAGGATGGTGGAAATATTCCCAAGGTTTACCGCCCCCAGAATATCCTGTTGATTTTGACGGAAAGCGTTGGGACCGCAAGGGTCTAGAAGAGTTTTATAAACCTTGGGTCGCCGTTGAAGACGCAGGGGTTCCAGTGCATGTTGGAGAATTTGGTTGTTATAACAAGACTCCAAATGAAGTGGCTCTTGCCTGGTTTAGAGACCTCTTTGGCTTCTATAAATCCCGCAACTGGGGCTATTCGCTTTGGAACTTTAAAGGGGATTTTGGAATCGTTTCTCACGGAAGACCGAATACTCGGTACGAGCTTATCGAAGGATTTGAAGTTGATCGAGAGCTACTTCAGCTAATGCTCGACAGTCGCAACGAGTAGACTAGTAATGTGGAGCGCCTTATTCTCGCCGCCCCGCGCGGTTTCTGCGCTGGCGTTGCCTATGCCATTGAAGTAGTTAGCCTAGCGCTAAAAATCCATGGTGCCCCTCTTTATGTTAGACACGCCATCGTTCACAACGAGTGGGTTGTGAAGAACTTCGAAAATCAGGGCGTTGTTTTTGTCGAGGATATCAACGATATTCCTGTCGGTAGTGCTGTAGTGTTTTCGGCTCATGGCGTTTCACCGCTTATCCGAAAGCAGTCGAAAGAAAGAAATTTGACAGTGATAGACGCAACATGCCCGCTCGTCACCAAGGTGCATAACGAGGCAAAACACTTTGCGAAGAAGGGCTACACGATGGTCTACATTGGCCACAAGGGACATGCGGAAGCCGAGGGCACGATGGGAGAAGCACCTGATCAGATGATTCTGATCGAAAGTCCTGCGGATGCCGAAGCTCTCCAACTTCCCGCTGACACTCCAATTTCGGTTCTTACACAAACAACGCTCAGCATTGATGAGGTGAAGGAGACGATGGCCGTACTAAACCGTCGATTTCCTCATATTGAAAAACCAGGTAAGGAAGATATCTGCTACGCGACAACCAACCGTCAAGCCGCAATTCGGGAGCTTGCTACTCAGTGTGATCTTGTGCTGGTCGTTGGAAGTAAGACCTCCTCAAACTCAAATCGACTTCGCGAGGTTGCCGAGTCCCTAGGTACAGAGTCTCATCTCATGATTTCTCCCAGCGAAGTAAAAGACGAATGGAGAACGAACTTCCGATCGGTAGGAATCTCTAGCGGAGCCTCAACGCCAGAAGATTTGGTGGAGGGTGTTGTGGGAGAGTTGTTGAAGGGCAACGACGGGATCAAGGTTGAGATTCTTGAAACAATCAAGGAGGATGTTAACTTCCATCCTCCTCGTGATCTGATTCAGCTTGCGCTAGCCAAATCTTGATTAGTTTCTAGGCGCTTCGTTTGGAGGCATCTGCCCAGCAGGTGGTGCTCCAGCGCCATTAGGTATTTCGTTGGCGTTCGGATTTCTTCCTTGCTTGACATAGTCTGGAATGCCTTCAATATATCCGGGCGATTTCTTTACTGGTTGGTCTATTTCGCTGGATTGACCTGCAAATTTCCAGATCAACACACCGACAATAAGGACCGCTACTGCGACTATAGAGTAGATGACGGCGTTCGGTAATTGCTTTTTCATTTTAATATGGACCGGCGGGTACCGGTCCGATTCGAGTTGCTTCAGTTTTGCGGAACAGGGCAATCGGTTGCTGTTGATGTGCTCCATTGGTTGGCGTAAAGGCAGACACCAGGGAAGTTCGGGTTAACATCTAGCGATCCTGTAGCTTTCTGTACGTAGCCTGGGAACAGGTAGCCCTTTGAGTGCGACTTTGCGTGTCCATCTATGAATGCATAGTTCGAGCGCCCATTTGCCGAAATGTCTACGCCGCCCCAATAGTTATTTCCTCCGCCAAGCGCAGTGGTTGTGGAGTCATAGGCGTTCGGAGTGCTATAGCTTGGGTTGTTTGGGCGGGTATTTGTTGAGGTAACACCCCATACCCAGTTCTCGTACCAGGTCGAATAGACCCACCAAGTACCACTGTAGAGAATCTCATTTCTCTGGTTGGTCAGCATGATTGTTGCCGCTGGGCTGGGTATATCGGAGCCACCCTTTGAGGGTTTGTACATGGTTCCAGCGGCATTAATGCCACCAAGCCCACTAAATACATTGAGAGCAGCTCGGAAGGAACGCTTGATAGTTCCGCCTGGGAAGGGAACTCCCTTGGATCTGTCGAGTGGAGAGTTGAGCAACTCCCAACTCTTCATGTATGGATAAGCCAATTTATCCCATGATAAGCATCCGTAGGTTCCATCGCATTCGCCGGTTGCCCATCCAGACCAGTTGACCGTTCCGCCTTTCGGGAAAACGTCATCAAAATCATTTGTATACATGATTTCGGATGTCGTAACCTGTTTCATGTTCGACATTTCTGAGATTACTTTCGCCGCGGTCTTAGCCTGAGCAAAAACAGGGAAAAGGATGGCGGCAAGGATTGCGATAATCGCGATAACGACTAGTAGTTCTATTAGAGTAAATGCTCTTCGGTTCATTTTGTGTCCTCCTTTGGACGAGTTGTTGATTCTCGGATAATGAGTTCTGCCGAAAACTTTCGGCTCTCAGTTGGTCTCTCTTCGATTAAGTCAATGAGTGCATCGACCGCAGAAGCGGCCATTTGAGTGAAGGGTTGGTGAATCGTGGTAAACGGAGGCAAAGCGCTCATGCTCGCCACCGAATTGTCGTAGCCGACTAAACTTACATCGCCAGGGATAGTTATTCCGTTCTCCCAGCAGTAACGCATCACTCCCGTGACGATCTCATCATTCGCGCAGAAGATTGCTGTCGGCGGCTTAGGCAAACCGAATAATTCGATGGCCGCTTGATATCCACCGGCTGGCGTGAAGTTCCCATTGACAACGTACGATTCAGGAATGTCAAGGTTCAATTTCCGGGTCTCATGAAGAAAAGCGTTCCTTCTCTCTATTCCATCATCAAGATGCAGATTGCCGTGGGCGTGGGCTATTCTTCGATGGCCCAGGTCATAGAGGTGACGAACAGCAAGCGCGACACCTTCTGCGTTTTGACAAACAAAACTTGGGGCCGACGTTTTTGAATAAGCTGACAAGACGACAAACGGGAATCCGCTTGCTTCGACTTGGACGAGAACAGGAGAATCGGCGCGAGGAGCAAGAAAAATGGCACCGTCAGCGCGACCATCCAGCAGATCGTTGATAAACAACCTGTCGTGAGCGTCATGCTTGGCATATACCAAAACATCCTGGCTTATAGCTTTACATTGATTGACAATGCCGTTGAAGCTACTTTGAAAGAATGGGATGAGTGTTAAGTTCTCGACGATAGCTGTTGGAACGACTGCAATCGTTCGTGTACGACGAGTCACAAGAGATCGAGCTATGCGATTTGGACGGTATCCAAGTTGCTTCGCGACTTCAAAAACACGTTCTTTAACTTCGTCCGGTACTCGGCGGGGACCACCATTCAAGGCATAGCTTACGGTGCTCGTGCTAATCTGAAGTGCCTTTGCTATGTCCTTAATCGTTGCCGCCATTGGTAAACGCCTTGAGAAACGTTTCGCGAAACGTTTCTCAATAAGTAATATACACTAAAAATAGTCGCGATCTCTAGAAAGAAAGCGACTATCGAAAAAGTGAGCGAAATTCGATGCAGTTACTAGGAAAGAAGCCTCGTTGGACTCTCTAGATAACCTCGAACAACATTCATAAACTTCGCCCCAACGGCTCCATCGACTACTCTGTGATCGAAAGATCCAGTGATATTCATGCAGCTCTGAACGACGATTTGATCGTTCGCATCGACTATAGCTTTCTTTCGAACTGAGGCGATAGCAACAATGGCAGCGGCCGGCTGGTTGATGATTGCAACAAAGTTATCGACGTCAAGCATTCCCATGTTGGAGACAGTGAAAGTAGAACCGCTCAGCTCATCCATTCCTAGCTTGTTGTCTTTTGCCTTCTTGGCTAGTTCCTTTACCTTACTGCTGATCGCTCGCAATGAAAGGACATCGGCACCAGCAACAACCGGTACGGTCAAGCCGCTATCGAGCGCAACAGCGATGCCGATATTCACGTTGCCAAACTCAAGAAGATTCGCACCTTGATAAGTGCTATTGACGATCGGCATTTCTCGAAGAGCAAGCGCACAAGCTTTGACCACGAAGTCGTTGATGCTAACTTTGCCAGAATTATCCTTTTCAAACATGCTACGCAGTTCGAGGATTCTCTCAACGTTCACCTCAAGAGTAACGTAGAAATGCGGAACTTGTTGTTTGCTTTCGGAAGTGCGCTTGGCAGTAATCTGGCGCAATTTGTTAAGAGGAACGACCTGATCTTCAGCCTTGGCTATGATCGGAGTTGGCGGGGTAACCGTCACTGGCTTGCTAGACGAAGCTGAAACAGGAGCGGCGGCGCCGACAAATGCCTGAACATCTTTTTCGACAATTCGACCACCAGGTCCAGTTCCTTCCACGGTGGACAGGTCGATTCCATTGTCCGAAGCGATTTTTCGAGCTAATGGACTAGCCTTAACGCGACCACTGGCTGATGCAGTTGGCTGCTCAACAACCGCAGAGGCGACAACGGTCTCAGGAGTCGAGGTAGCTGTGGCGGATGCGCCAGAAACGGAAGCTCCTGACCCCCAACCCGCTGGGATGGATTCGCCATCTTTTAGGATCAACGCGATTGGCTGGCCGACCGGGACGGTTCCACCAGCATCGAGTAACACGCCATCAAAAACACCTGTACCAGGCGCTTCTAGTTCGAGAGTCGCCTTGTCAGTTTGGATTGATCCAATGACCTCACCAGTCTTGACTTTCTCGCCTGGTTTCTTAAGCCATTCGAGGAGAGTGCCCTCCTCCATGCCGTCGCCCATCTTGGGCATGATCACTTCGGTCATTTTTGTTGTCCTAATCCTCCCTTTGAGTTCATAGTTTACCCTCGGACGGGTAGCTCTGACTCAGAACCACTTCATCTTGCGGAACGTTACGAGTACCAACACGCCTGAACCTAACATCAGCACCCAAGCAAACAGGTAGCCATATTGCCAGTGCAACTCTGGCATTTTGTCAAAGTTCATTCCGTAAACACCTGCAACAAGCGCCATAGACATCAAAACGGTTGAGATGATGGTCATTTTCTTCATCACCTCGTTGAGATTGTTCGACACTGTCGAAAGGTGCACGTCGAGCATGGAAGCCAAAGTATCCCGGTTCACGTCAAGAAGCTCGGTCAGACGCAAGACATGATCGTATACATCTTGAAAATAAGGTCTTGTCTCTACCGTCAGAGCAGGCGTATCTCTTCTCAACAGCCCGTTAATGACGTCTCGAACCGGTAGCAACGCTCTCCTGAAAAGAATGATTTGCCTCTTCTGAGCAAGAATTCTCGAAACTTGCCTGGTATCGCCAGCGTAAATCATGTCCGCGGTTTCGTCGACTTGGTCTTCCAGTTCGTCGAGAGTAGGGAAGTAGTCATCGACGATTGCGTCTAACAATGCGTGCAGGAGTGAGTCTGCCTTGTTCGAAACCCAGTCACTTCGGTGTCTGACTCGATCAAACCATGTATCTAGTATCGGAACCTTATCGCTCGTAACCGTGATCAACCTATTTTCATTAACGAAAAAGGCAACATCTCGCAGCTCAATTGGGTTAGGACCGCCGACAAGAGCACGAACAACTAAAAAAATGGTTTCCCCAAATTCCTGAATACTCGGACTCTCATCAGAACTCAGGGCATCTTCAACAGCAAGTTCGTGAAGACCGAGTTGGTCTCGTAAAATGTCTTGCCCGAGCGATTTATCCTTCACCAACACGTCGAGCCAAACAACTCCTTCTTGCCGAAAAGCGGCTCGAATAGCGTCCTGACCCTCAAGCGCTTGGCAATGCTTATCGGCAGAAACGTGCAGAGCCCGAACTCGGTTCATGGGTAAAGTGTTTCCTGATCAAAAAGAACTAGGGAGATGCAACTGCATCTCCCTAAAGGTTGTCTATTCCTCGGACTCGTTCCCGTTTTCAGTTGATTCCTCATCAGAGTCTTCGATGTCTCCATCGTCTGCTCCTTTGACAATCCTTGCAATGCTTCGGACGGTGTCGCCATCGCTAAGGTCGATCAAACTGACTCCTTGTGCAACACGACCCGTGGTTCGGATCGGTCGCTTAGGGTCGTTGATCTTCATTCGAATTGACTTACCTTTGCCGGTAACGATCATCAACTGATCGTCCTCATCCACAATTTCCGCACCAATGATTAAGCCCGTCTTGTCGGTGCATTTCATTGTCAGAATTCCAGTACCACCTCGACCTTGAACACGATATTCAGAAATCGGGGTGCGCTTACCGTAACCATTTTCGCTGACAACAAGGAGCGTTGCTTCATCACGCGCCATCGCCGCAGAGACAACGCGGTCGTGTGGGTTTTCCTGCTTGAACGAAATAGCTCTGACTCCACCAGCAGCACGGCTTCGGCTCGTCGCTTCGGATTCGTTAAATCGAATGCTCTGGCCTTCATGAGTAATGAGAATTACGTCGTCCTTGCCGCTCGTCCTCAAGACCCAGCCGAGTTCATCGCCTTCCTCAATGTCGAAAGCAATAAGACCATTGTTTCGAATGTTCGCGAAGTCTTTGAGTGCTGTTCTCTTAATTTCGGCCGGTCGCTTTTCGCCGTCGGCACGAACGCCAGTTCCCTGCGTAATCATCGTAAGGAACCCTTCAGCATTAATGTCCTTCACGCTGACAGTGGCTGTCACTCGTTCTCCACCAAGGATGTTGATGTAGTTAATGACAGGAAGCCCCTTCGCATATCGACCGCTCTCGGGTATCTCGTGAGCTTTCAGTTTATAAACTCGACCGCGGTCTGTGAAGAACAAAATGGTGTGGTGCGTGTTCACCTGGAAGAGGTGTGCTGGTTCATCCTCAGCCTTCATCGTGTTGTTTACACCTTTACCACCACGCTTTTGCTGACGATAAGCATCGATGCTAACACGTTTTATGTAGCCGTCTCTGGAAATCGAGATGACCGCTTCTTCCTCTGGAATCAAGTCTTCAATCGAGAAGTCACCGGCTTCTCGAGCAACAATCTTGGTGCGTCGCTCATCGCCAAACTTATCGCGCAAAGCCGTGATCTCATCGCGGATAACCTTAAGCAATCGGTTCGGGTCGTTCAGGATGTCCATCAGGTTCTGCACCTTCAGGACAGAGTCCTTAAACTTCTGCTCAAGATCTTGCTGCTGCAATCTCGTAAGCTGGCGGAGGGGCATTGCAAGTACGGCCTGCGCTTGCATGACCGTCATGCTGAATTGCCTCACCAAACCAACTCTCGCTGTGGCAGGATCTTCAGATGCGCGAATCAATGCGATAATCTCGTCGAGATACCGACGAGCAATCTGATAGCCTTCATTGAGGTGGAGTTCCTGAAGCGCGCTGTAGAGTTCGTGTCTGGTTCTGCGCTCGACAACCTGCTTGCGGTGCTTCAGATACTGGTCGAGCATCACGAGCAGTGCGCAAGTTCGCGGAGCGAGGTCAACCAAACCTAACATGATCGAACCAAAAGTGGTTCTCAGGTTGGTGTGTTTCAGGAGGTAGTTGAGCGCCTTGTTTGGGTTAACGTCGCGGCGAATTTCGATTTCAATTCGCATTCCACGCTTGTCAGAATAGTCCTGAACGTTTAGAATCCCGTCGAACTTTCGCTCTTTTGCAAGTTGAGCAATTGTCTTAACGAGGTTTTCTTTGTTGACCTGGTATGGAATCTCAGTGACAACGATCACCGATTTACCAGCGTCACCATTCTCAATCATCGTCTTCGCTTGCATGACGATTGAGCCTCGACCTGTCTCGTAAGCGCTCCTAATACCCTTGATCCCCATGATCAACCCGTAAGTGGGGAAGTCAGGACCGGGTAGCACTTCCATGACTTGGTCAAGGGTGCACTCCGGCTCAGCCAAGCGAAGCAACAGGGCGTTACAAACCTCGGTGAGGTTATGGGGAGGCAGGTTTGTGGCCATTCCAACAGCAATGCCTTGACCACCGTTACAAAGCAGGTTCGGAAATTTACCAGGAAGAACTGTTGGCTCTTTGAGCGTCTGAGAATAGTTGTCGTCCCAATCGACGGTCTCTTTGTCCAAATCCTCAAGCATTTCCATCGCAAGAGGAGTCAGTCGGCACTCGGTGTATCGTTGGGCTGCCGGCGAGTCACCATCAATCGAGCCAAAGTTGCCTTGCCCATCAATAAGCGGATACCGCATTGACCAGGACTGAGCCATTCGAACAAGGGTTGGGTAAATAACTTGGTCGCCGTGAGGGTGGTAGTCACCAGATGTCTGGCCAGTCACCTTTGCACACTTGACATAGTGGCTGTCTGGCGTAATGTTAAGTGTGCGCATCGCATACAAAATGCGGCGCTGAACAGGCTTGAGTCCGTCTCGCACGTCAGGCAGGGCGCGTGCGATGATGACTGACATCGCGTAGTTAACGTATGAGCGCCCAAGCTCCTCTTCGACGTTAACGATGGAGAAGTTAGGGTTATCTGCCACGGGTAGTTCTTCCAGACGAACAGGCGCGCCGAAAAGATTCGGAGCCCCTGTGAATGTGCCAGTAGTTTACCTTGTTTCAGCAGAGTCACTTTCTAGCATCGGGCGTTCAACGCGTTGCTGTCTGGCTTATTCAGCCCGCATTCTTTTGGCTAAGTCGCTGGCTTCCAGGGAGATGACATAGTTCCCGGATTTTAGGGAGAACGTCACATCTAGAGGTGTGATATCAATTCCTAACTCTTCAGTTTTTCCAGCTATAGATAGTAACAGCAAGTTTGATTCCGCCCGAACGGTCCTTATTGCATCAAAAGGCAGTTTCCATTTCCTAAGAAGACCTCCGTGTGAAATCTCTTTATCTGTGATGGTCAGAGTCCCTGTAGCACCATCCCATAACCTTGTAGCTGGTCCACGCCACATGACAGATGAAGTAAGGTCGATCCCGGTTTCGCCATCGAGATATGCCGTTCGAAGTAATCCAGCGATTTGGTCACGTGCAGCGCGATCTTCACCCGCGAGGAGCAAACCAGCCGACAGTCTGTGCCAATCTTCAAGCGTGTTTGGTTTGCCAACAAGGTGTGAAAGTTTCTTGCTCGGCGAGTAAACCAGACGCAAATAGTGTTGATCGAAATCAAATTCAGTTTGACAAGATTCGCAAATAAGTCCTGGTTTCGTGCTTGTTTTGCCGACGCCAATCCACCTAAAACGCTCTAGGTCGAGTAACCGACCTTGTTGCGTATTCACAAAATGATGAGGATCATGGTCCGCACCCACAAGAGTTGCGTGCTCGTTCTCAAAATAATAGTCTGCTTGGCAATGGTCGCAAAAGGCATTCCCGGAACCTGGCTCTAGCCCGGCAGCAACTCTAGCCCACTCTTCTGGATAAAGGCAATTGTGAGGGCTAGTCATGCTCGAGTAGACAACTTGCCATCTACCGTCGATTATTGGGTCCAGTTGTGAATAGCAACCATCGCAAACTAGCACCTTGGCTGCTCTACCGCTTCTCTGTCGCCATTCTGTAGCTGGTCCACAAACATACGGCTCTGGAATCATCCGCTCGATTTGGGCTCCCTCAACAGAAAACCTTGCCTGACATTCGGGGCAATTGAGTTGAACTAGCCTTTTGAGGAAGCCTTGCTTTACGGGAACAAGTATTCCCAGTTTACATTCGGGACAGAAGCCAAGAGGATTGTCATTTGCGTATTCGTGTAGAACACCTGTCTTACAAATCGGGCAAAGATTTCGGTGAAGTTCCCGGTTCCGTATCGTGCCTTTCCTGCAAACAGGGCACTGGCCTCGCTTCAGCGGTTTTGCCTCTACCAGTAGGCTCTGACAGCAAGGGCAGGCGCGCTTGTTAAAAGAGAAGCTCTTTGAACGAACGATCAGATCGTCAAGCGCAATATAGTCGGGTTCTTCAAATGATTGTTCATTGAGTAGGTCTCGCAGCTCGCTGACTGTTTGCGGACGCTCGTGATAGGCTAGAGATAGCCCTTTCTGAATGGCATTTCCGACGACCGCACCAAGACTTGATAATGGTTCAAGTTCGGAACCTGATGCTCTTTCGGGTGCCGAAGGCGGAGGGAACCCCGAAACTGCGTGATACAACGTCGCACAGAGAGAGTAGATGTCTGTGGCTGGACCTCGACGGCCCTTCTCCGAAAGCTGTTCGGGCGGAGCAAAGCCGGGTGTGAACATAACAGTATGGGTCACGAGCATATCTGCTCTCCACTCCCTTGCCGAACCGAAATCGATCAAATAGGCTCTGCCTGTCTGATCGACGAGAATGTTGGAGGGCTTGATGTCTCTATGTAGAATGCCTTCGGCGTGAAGGAAATCCAGCGTTTCGAGAACTTGAAAAAAGATGTCTAACGCTCCATCGGGATCGATCTTGCCGGATTTCTTGATCAAATTCTGCAGAGTTTCAGCTCCGGAGATTAGGGGAGTCACGAAATAGGCCGTACCGTTCTCGGAAAACCATGAACGTACGCCAAGTACTCCGGGGCACCTGAGCCGAGACATGAGTCGCGCTTCTTCGAGAAACGCTTGTCGTAACCGATCCGCGTTGGCCCCAAGTTCAACGATTTCGCCGATTCTTGTTGCATCAGAAGGCGCAAGTTCCTTTACCGCAACTAGGTCACCGAGGACTTTGTCAAATGCTTGATAGACAATTCCAAAGCCGCCACGTCCGATCTCCTGCCTAACCTCGAATCGGTCAGACAAGAGCGTTCCTTCTGGAAGTGATGACATATGCATGTGGCTATCAAATTTTAGACCTAGACTTATGTGTTTATGCGTGTAACCTAATCCAATGGTTGCGCTTGCTGCCGTTCTTTTCGCCTACTCGTTCACGACGGAACCGATCCGCTACGATGTCGCGGTAGAGTTTGATGGATATTTGCCTGTTTTAGGTGGCAAAAACGGCGTTGCGAAAGTTCAGATGGCAGTTGATGTAGTCGCTGCAACACCTAAGAACAACGCTCTGTTTGGAGCGACGAGTGAAATTAAAGATATAGCGATATCACTTAATAACGCGAAACTTCCAGTCACTGTTCAAGCAATCCAGCCTTTCTTTCCCAAAACGACAATTGAGTTCACACCTCAAGGAAAGATCACCTGGAACAATGCACCGGATGTTCAACTGCCTGCGCGACTTCCTGGTCTAGACGCCAAACGGTTTGCTGATATCTCCTTTATGCCCATTGAGTTCCCAACTGCAGGCATCGAAGTAAATCATGAATTCAGCTTTAACAAAAGGTTTGGCGAATCTGATATCACCTACACTGTTATGCCTAGCGAAATCACAACCGAAACCATAAACTTATCCATCTCTGTGAAGCAGAAATATTCTTCATTCGAGGATGATGGGCGAAACCTCGTCAAGGAAGAAGTTGCGACTCATCGGATAGACACCGTTGTTGATGGGCACGGAAAAGCAGTCTTTTTAACCCAAAAGGGTTGTCTGCAATCGATTGAAATGATCGCAGACTCTGTGAGCGACGTTACGAACATCGAAAGCGGCGAGCAATCACGCAGGAACCTAAAGACGATCCTGCGAACGGTTCTCGCCGCGAAAAAGTAACCAGATTACCAGCGACTTCCGCCGCCGGAGCCCCCTCGACCGCCACGATCTCTACCGCCGCGTCCTCCGCGATCTCGGCCACCTCTACCGCCTCTATCACCGAAGTCTCTGCCGCCCCCACCGCCAAAGTCGCGGTTGCCTTCAAAACTTCGGTTATCGCCGTAACCACCTCGGGGTCCACCACCGTCGCGGTCGCCACTAGGTCGAGGTGCACCACCACCACCGCTTGGTCCACCGCCAAAGCTTCGCCCACCACCGCCACCTCCGCCGCGTTCTCCCGGCGTTTTAGGTCTTGCTTCGTTCACTGTCAGACGACGTCCGCCCATTTCGGAGTTGTGCTTTTCTTCGATGGCTGCTTCGACCGAATCTCCATCGACATCGACAAACGCGAAACCACGCCCCTCAATGATCCTGGGGTTACGAGGCTGGTACGCCGCAAAATGCTCAAGTAGAGATTCTTCGGTCGCAGAGTAGGGAATATTGCCTACATATAAGGTTTTGACTGCCATTTTGTTCCTTCAACCGCCACTAGCTCGGTTAGCGATCCTAGGCTGCGCACACTTTCGACCAACTCGCTCAAAGGAACTTGAATCCGTGCATCGAGGCTGTCAATTCTATTGCGCTACCAGTATCGATCCTGCCCATTATAACGCTGTCCGCAGATAAGTCATAGGCTCAAAGCAAATGATTTGCTAGAGTTTTTAGGTCCTCGTAGTTCGGCATTGATGATTGGGCCCCTGGTTTTGTGACACTGAGTGCGGCAACACAGTTTGCAAGCTGTACTGCGTTTCGAAGATCCCGCGATTCAGAAAGAAACCAAGCCAGGCTCCCGTTAAACGCATCACCCGCCGCCGTCGTGTCTACGGCTTTAACTTTCATCGAATCGAAATGTTCATGCGAGCCCTTTTCAGAAAGAAAAATGCCATTCGCGCCGAGGGTGATAATGACGGTGCTTACCCCCATATCGTGAAGAACATGAGCTGCTTTCTCGCATCCGTCCTGATCTTTGACTGAAACTCCGGTGAGTGTTTCAGCTTCGGTTTCATTAGGAGTGATAATGTCTACTTTGGATAGAAACGGTTGTGTTAGGTTTCTGGCTGGGGCAGGGTTCAAGATAAAAACAGGCTTTTGGGAGCAGAGTTCTGCACATTCCAGTGGCGTTTCTAGTTGAGTAATAACAACTTCCGCACGAGAACACTCGAGGGCATTCCTGACGGCAAGGGCATCAAGAGTCATGTTTGCTCCGGAAGCAACAATGATCGTGTTCTGACCAATTCCGTTCACCGAAATGAGTGCGACTCCAGTCGGTTCGGTTGCGGATTGTGTTACGTTCGATGTATTAACGTTAGCCGCCTTCAGGCTAGAAAGCAGTTCTTCACCAAATGCATCACTTCCAACGTTAGCCACGAACTCGACCTTTCCACCGAGTTTGCCAATGGCGACCGCTTGATTCGCTCCTTTTCCGCCTGGAGCTGTTCGGAAGTCATTTCCTAAAATCGTCTCGCCTGGCAATGGAAATCGAGGACTCCTAACGACGAGGTCCATGTTGGCGCTACCCACAACAACCACACCTTTGTTGGTCATGAAGTCAGACTACTCCAAGCCATGCGAGAGGTTCGCGGGTAAAATCGCGAACGATGCTGGACGAACTCAAGGAGCTTTGGCGCTTCAGGGAGTTGCTTATTAGCATGGTCCAGCGCGACCTGCGAATACGCTACAAGAACTCCGCGATTGGGTTTCTATGGTCGTTCATAAACCCACTGATAACAACCGCTGTCATGACTGTTGTGTTCGGTGGATTGCTCAACAGGGGCGTTAACAACTTCAGCGCATACATTCTTGCTGCCTATCTGCCCTTTATGTTCTTCCAAATGAGCATATTGGATAGCGCACAGTCTGTTCTCGTTGCTTTGCCCATTGTCAAGAAGATCTATTTCCCACGCGAAATACTGCCATTGGCTGCAGTCATCAGTAACTTCATTCACCTGATGCTCGGCTTCGTTGTTTTCTTCTTGTACTTGCTGCAGGCTTACCTGCGCGATCCGCAGTCCATCCCTTTCCAGGCAACAACCATCTACCTGCCTGTCTTGCTGCTTATTAGTTTTATGATTTCAGCAGGAATGTCCCTGATAGTCAGTGCGCTTAACACGTTTTTCGAAGACGTGAAGTACATGGTTGGGATTTTGCTCTACTTGATGTTCTTCCTTTGTCCAGTCATGTACTTCATGGAAGAGGTTGCGGCGTCTAATTATGTCCACCAAAATCCTTGGATCTTTAAGCTGTACAACTTGAATCCAATAGCATCGTTGTCCACAGCTTATCGCCAATGCCTTTTGGCACCACCCAATCCAGGCATTCCTGTTTCAGGAGGCAGAATTCATACACCGCTACCAATTCATTGGGGCTGGATCGCCTACGATGCGGTAGTTGGAGTTGTTTTACTCGTCGTTGGATATGCGCTGTTCAACCGCCTTAAGTGGAAGTTTGTAGAAAGACCATGAGCCAGCCGCCAGCAATTCAAATAGAAAATCTCACAAAGGATTTCGTAATCTCCAATTCGGCGATTGGTTCGATCAAAACGCTGATTCTTTGGTGGCGAAAAAGGTCCGTTCAGCGACTCCATGTCCTTCGTGGGATCTCTTTCGACGTGGCTAAAGGTGAATGTGTCGCTATAGTCGGTAGAAATGGCGCGGGTAAAAGCACCCTTCTTTCGCTCCTAGCTAGGGTCTACAAGCCGACCTCAGGAAAGATCCAAGTCAACGGTCGAATCGCCCCGTTGCTTGAACTTGGTGCAGGGTTTCACCCAGACCTAACCGGTGTCGAAAACGTTTACTTCAACGGAGTAGTTCTCGGCCTAACCAGAAAGCAGGTTCAAGAACGGCTTCCACAGATCGCAGAGTTTTCAGAACTAGGTGAGCACCTGTATGCGCCTGTTCGAACTTATAGTAGCGGAATGCTCGCACGGTTAGGTTTTGCCGTCGCCGTTCATGTTGATGCTGAAGTGCTACTCGTTGACGAGGTTCTTGCTGTTGGTGATTTTGAGTTCACCCAAAAGTGTCTGAAGAGAATCAGCCAGTTCAAGAAAGATGGTGGAACTATCCTGCTCGTTTCGCACCAAACAGACACGATCCGCGAGTTTGCTGACCGTTGCATTTGGATTCAACATGGTGAAATCAAGCAAATCGGTAAGCCTGATGAAGTCATCCCCGCTTACACCGCTAAAAGCGAGGCGGACCTTGGATCGGACAGGTAAGAACCTTCCAAAAGGTTCCGACTTTCGCTCTGTACTGAGCCTTCTTCGTCACGCTTAATAGCAGATAGACCATCAGCCGGAGCAGCGCACCCATCCTGTCGATCAGCAAACAGCAGAGCTTTGCAATAACACCGTGATGGATGGCGAAGTACAGTTCCTTTCCTGCATTATAACGAGCGATCCCTTTCCATGGGTCGCGCTTACTACTTGAACCCAATTCATGACTAAACACAGCCGACGGAACGTATAGGATCTTTCCAGTTGAACCTAGCCTGTAACAAAGATCGGTATCTTCGCAGTACAAAAAATACCGTTCATCCCAGATTTTCGATTGGCGCTGATTCCGAACCATCAAACAGGCTCCCATCACCTGTGCAGTGTCAATCGGTTCATCATTCACGGCCAGAGTAGATGTTGTCCAGTAGGAGTGGAAGATCTTTTCGAGAAAGGTTTGTTCAAGTAGCACTCGCCAAAGTGTTAGTTCGTTCGACGTGCTGTTTTGCAGGGAACCATCGAGGTTGAGTAGCTTGCCCCCAGCAACTACCACTTTGGGATCGTCAAATACTTTCGCCAAATCATTGATTGCACCAGGGTCAGCATAGGCGTCGCTGTTCAAAAAGAGAAGTAAGTCACCGCTAGCTATTGCCGCTCCAAGGTTATTCGCCTTCGAGAATCCCCAATTTTCTGCTTCAGCTAGAAGCCGGACGGTAGGGAAGCTCAACGCAACCATCTCAGCCGATCCATCATTGGATGCATTATCGACAACGATCACTTCATGTTGATCGTCCAAGCATTCCAAGCACCTGCGGAGCTTCTCCTTTGTGCTGAAGCTCACTATGATTACGCTTACCTTTTGAGTCATTGCCCTAGTCCATGCTACAATACTCGCTCATGGCTAAGGAGATTCAGTTCACGCAAGAGGGATACGATAGGCTCAAAGCAGAGCTTGAGGAGCTTAAAGGTCCTGTCCGTATGCGTGTAGCAGAGGCAATTCGCGAAGCGAAGTCTCATGGAGACCTTCGCGAGAATGCAGCCTATCATGAAGCCAAGCTGAACCAAACTCGACTTGAAAGTCGAATCGCCGACTTGGATAAGGCTATTCTGCTCGCGAAGATTGTTCACCGCCCAGAAAGTGCTGGTGCAAGCGCTCACTTGGGAAACAAGGTCACGCTCGAAGATCTCGAGTTTGGCGATAGTTTCACAATTACGCTTGTGGGCAGTTTTGAGGCTGACCCGACAAAGGATCTGATCTCGATCGGATCGCCACTGGGCGAATCGGTGCTCGGCAAAGTAGTTGGGGACGAAGTGGAAGTTGAAGCCCCAGGTGGGGTAAGTCAGTACCGTATTATTAGCGTAGACTAATGCCCGTGCGCACTTTGCTGTTTCCTTTTACGGTCACTATTCTTGCTTTGGCTGGATGTCAAAGCACGAGTAGTGACAGCAAAGTAGCGACTCAATCGTCGGCATCGCCCACAGAGACGGTATCTGCCGCCGTACAGATCACTTCTTCGTTTGGCCCAACGAACATTGGTCTCTATAGAGATGACCGAGTCGTTCGAGTCGGCGACGAGTGGGAGAAGGCACGTCTTGTGTTTCATGAACCGAACAAAGGCGCATACCATCTTCACGATCTACCGCCCCGGTTTGGCAAAGGATTTTCAGCCGATGGTTGGGAGTCAAATCGTGGCGAAGGGTTTGGAGTCATCAGTTATCAGGGCAGTATCGTAGCTGCGATGTATCAAGATCAAGGCGTAACCGACCAGCTTGTTTCAGACATGGTCGCCCTGCATCGAAATGGAACCGCTGAGCTTTACCCACTGACAATCACAGGTCAAAAGGCACAGTATTGGTTTTGGACAACGCAAGACGGAACTCAAAGGCTGATGATCTGCGCAGCAAAAGGGCCCCGTGGCACACATTTGACCATGGCGATGGGGCTGACAGATGTTTTGAAAGCAATCGGGGTTAGCCCTGAAGATGCGAAAAAAGATGCGCAAACGTTGGACGAAGGAAGGGGGCCGGCGGTGAAAGCTGAGACTCCAACGCCAACCTTGACTCCAGAGCAAACCGCGACGGTTAAACCGCAAAAGCTATGATGCTTCGGGTTCTTTTTTCTTTAGTGAAAATTTTGATTCCTCGCCTTTCAAAAGTCTTTTAATGTTCGCGCCGTGACGTGCGACCGATAGCAAAACCGTCGGTATGGTGACGAGAGCCAACTCCTTGAAGCCGAAAACCGGAGCCCAGATTAGCACACTCGAAACCCCAACGATGCTTGCGAGCGAAACGTATTTGGTGACTGCAAACACAACGATGAATCCAGAAATACAGATGATGGCTATGAGCGGATGAGTCGCTAAGACCGCTCCAAACGCCGTTGCTACTCCTTTTCCGCCCTTGAACTTCATGAACGGGCTTAAACAATGCCCAAAGACGGCCCCGGTACCCGCGACGAACATCAACGCATGTTCTTCCAGGTGGATGTTAGGCATCGGTAGCAAGACGAACTTGACGATCAGGGGAGGGATCGCACCTTTCAGTACGTCAAGAAGAAAGACTAGAGCGCCTAGTCCTTTCCCGAGTCCTCGAGCGACATTTGTCGCTCCAATGTTTCCGCTACCAACGCTCCTGATGTCGATTCCCTTCACTTTGGCAACAAGGAAGCCAGTAGGGATCGAGCCGAGTACAAATGAAGCGAGGACAAGAAGTATGAGGGTGGTCAAGCGCGAAGTCTCTCCAGAGATTCTAGATACAGTCTACGAACACCTTCAATAACGTGCTCGTGGGTCTGCAATAGGCAGTTCGCATCTTTTAGCGACATGCTTTTTGCGAGCTTATCGAGTTTATCTGGATTCTCTGGCAAGATGTCAGTTTCCATTCCAAGAAGCCACAAACGATTTTGAGTGGTCAGCAAATGATGTCGAGCAACTAGGAGTTCTTCGATCTCCACTGCATTCATGAGTCGAACTCTGCCAAGCGTTTTAATTCGCAAAACCATGTCTGCATTTGATCCCGCTTTTGTGGCGGTTGGATACCGCATCTCGTGCAAATGAACCATCCAGTCAATGTCCGACAGACCACCATATCCCAACCGAACATTCCTTCTGACGTGCTTGGGTTGGACTTCTTCAGTCTCAATTCGTCGCTTAATCTTGACGAGTTCCTTTAATCTTTCGGGAGTTAGGGGCAAAGCGTATGCGCAATATTCAACGATTGCCCTAGCTTTGTCACTACCGTCAACCAATCGAGCGCTCCCCAGTGAGAAACGCTCGGACATGGTCATTCCGTCAAAATCGTACGTCTTAAACGCCGAATATGATTGACAAAGTTGTTCTTGGCGTTCACCCGGTCGAAAACGGACATTTACTGAAAGCGGTGCGCCAAGTCTCTGAAGTCCGAACACAAATTCGACTAGATCCTTCGCTTGTGAGTTTGCTGCCGAAAGCGATAGTGAGTCATTGGCAAGTAAAAGCAGATCAATGGTCGAACTTGTTGAAGGCTCAAATGAGCCGGTGCACCCCAAAGTGAACACGTCAATATCGAGGTAAAGACGCTTTTTGATATGTATCAAAAGCTGATCTTGAATAGCAGAAAACTGTGGCCCAAGATCGAAATCCTGGTTATAGAGCCAATTGAGGACAGCTTTTAGCCAAGCTGCTTTGTACTTTTGCGCGACAACTCTCACAGAATCATCAACACGGAGATTTTCTAAGCCTTCAGATGGGAGTCGCTCGCTCTCAAAGTCAACATGAAATAGTTCTTGTGCTAACGAGTCCAGTCCGCATAGAACAGGGACGATTTGTGGACAAGCTTCTATGAGACGCCCAATTCGGTCAGCAACCTCAGGATGTTCAGAACAATACTGCCAATAGTGCTCCGAGTTAGAAAGTGAATCCAACCACGCCGAGACTAGCTCCGAAGAGCTTCCAAAAACGGTTCTTATCTCGGTTTGATCTGCTGTCATCGGTCTATCCGAATTGATAAATGTTGGATTCAAGGTGAAAAGTTTACGCTTTAGCTTTGTCCGATTGCTGAAAGTAAACCTTAACGTTTCTTATGTTCATTCTTAAGCGTTGGTTTCTGATCTGAGTTGTTCAGCTGAAATTTACACTTATGTTTCAAGATACACTCGCCGCAAAGCCTTTTCTGAGCCTTACAAACAGAACGGCCATGTTGAATAAGCGCAACGTGGTAACGATATGCAAGGAACTCGGGAACTAGCCCAACCAGAACATCATGCGCTTTAGCGGCGCCGATTCTCTTTTCATAAAGCCCGATTCGCCATCCGACTCGAAAAACGTGAGTGTCCACTGGCACGATGCCACGACCCATCGCAAAGCAGAGCACAATGCTGGCCGTTTTAGGACCAATCCCTGGGAGGGAAGTTAGCCATTCCCTGGCTGCCTCGATCGACATTTCTCTTAGGTTTTCAAGTGTGTATCCGCCGTTTCGCTCCTTGATTATTCGGAGAGAAGACTGTATGGACGAAGCCTTTTGATTTACGAGGCCCGCCCGACGTATCACAGTAGCGAGTTGCGTTGGGTCCTCCGAGACGACTTCGTCCCAAGTGCGATATTTCTCGATCAGGCTATGAAAAGCGGGCATCGAATTAGTGTCTGCGGTGTTTTGACTCAGGATGCAACAAACTAACTCCGAGACAGGGTCCATGCGAGGTTCCCAATCAGGAGTGCCGTATTCACTTTCAAGTTGGAGAACAAGTTCCTCGATAGAACTCAGAGCTGAGCCGATTTTTGGTTCAGCCTGTAGGGAAGTGATTGACCCATGTAAGGTGACCTGTCGTTTCATCGGATTTTTCTTCAGTCGAAATAGCTAAAGGCCCTGCAACTGACACCGTACAATTAAGAGTATGAGACGATGGGTTCTTGTTTTGGTAGGTGCGTTTCTTTGCGCATGCAGCAAGGCCCCGTCGCTTGTAGGGCAATGGACAGGCACGATAAAAGGATTCGATGCAACCATCGAGTTCAAAGAGGACAACACATTTTTGATAAAAGGCTCGAACGCCGGCTATGACTTCGAAATTTCAGGTGACTATAAAAAAGAAGAGAAACGACTGACACTTACGCCGGGAAAGGTTGATGTCAAAGGCGTGCCGGAAGAGTACAAGCAAGTTGTCGACGCCTTTACAAAGGACTTGGTCAACAAACCTTTTGGTGGTGATATAGAGTTCAAATCAGATGAGGAGTTGAATTGGAAGTTCAACCTCATCAAAGCCGACGCTAAGCCAACTGACCCTAAGGCTGCCACGACTGCTACGACGAAGACGGCTACACCTCCAGCGGACGAAACCACCCTGAGACGGAAGAAGGTTAAAGCCTGACTTGTGGCGCTCTATCTAGAGAGCGTTGCCCATAAACTTCATAATAATGATTATCAGAAGTATATGATTTCGCTTCTCTGGCAATTGAAGCGCAATAATTCTGAACCTCCACTAAACCGGCAATTTTGTGGGGATATACATGAGAAAGAAAAACCAGGAACTTCCTTATGTTGGACATCCCACTTAATTTCAAAGCCCTCGATAATGTTCTTATCAAAATTTCACTTGAGTCACGCGTTCGATATGAGCGTCGACTAGACTCGGACTTCAATAGCGCTGTCGTTGACAACCGATCAGATCTGTTTCAGCGTTACCGCGTCGGTCTCGACGTTAAGTACAAGAAAGATCTTGAGATGAAAGTCGTTGGACAGCTGGCTGAGGTTGACTCTCAAGTATCGAACCAATCCTACGACCGCCTGGCTCTTCATGACCTCTCAGAAGCGTATGTGAAGATCAAAGATCGCGAATCATCGATCACCGTTGGTCGACAGAAGATCAAGAAAGGCGAAGAAAGACTGATTGGTTCTCTTGAATGGTCAAACACAGGTAGAGCCTGGGATGGAATTCGATACAATACCGAGGACGGATGGGATGCTTTCGTTGGCCGATTAGCGGTCAACAACCAAATGGCGAATCATGAGGCATACGTCGGCCTCGTCGCCAAAACTCATAAAGCTGGCGAGACGATGTTGATTGCAAAGATCGATCGCGACCCAACCCCGACCACAGACGTTTACACGCTCAATCACCGGTACGTTGGAAATCATGGTTCGATCCTCTGGACTGCCGAAGGCTCGTACCAAACCGGCAAGGTGAACGACAAGGATCTGAACGCCTTCGCTGCAACCTTACGCGGACAGTACAAGGCAAAAGCGAAACTCAGCCCATACTTCGAGTTCAACGTTGCATCTGGTGGTAACTCACCCACCACGACCAACACGTTTGATAACCTCTACCCAACGAACCACTACTATTACGGCTTACTTGACCTGAACGGCCTAAAAAACACCGTCCAGTATTCTATTGGCTTGGATTGGAAAGCCTGCAAATCGACCAAAGTCCACTTTTCTGCAACCCATTTTGAGCTGTTTGATGCTTCCGACGCCTGGTACAACGCATCAGGTGTTGCCAACACAGGTGCAGGCGGTGTCACCTACTACGACCCAACGGGTCAAATTGGTAAGACCCTCGGAAATGAATTTGATGTCTATGCGACCACTTCATTCTCAAAGCATTTACATCTCGAATATGGCGGCGGCTATTTCGTTCCAGGTTCATTTGTTAAGGCATCTGCTTTCAATGGCGGTGCTAACAACACTCGCCAAATCTGGGGATACGTTCAAGCTACGATCAAATTCTGATCAAGCGAATATAAGGGAAGTGGATTGCCACTTCCCTATTCCTTCATTTCGAACTAGGTCTTTCATACCGAGTTCGGTAGACTTCACAGTTACATGCTTGATAATCTGACGCGCCGCCTTGCCGGGATTTTAGCCAAACTTTCCCAAAAGGGCAAGCTCACCGAAGATGACGTAACCGAGTTACTGCGCGAAGTCAGAGTCGCCCTCCTTGAAGCAGACGTTAACTTCAAGGTAGCCAAGGATTTCATTGCTCGGGTCAAAGAAAAAGCAGTCGGAGAAGACCTCTACGGAACCCTTTCTGCCGATCAAACTCTGATCCGTATTGTTCGCGATGAACTTACCGAGATTTTAGGTGGAGATAACATCCCTAGGTTGGATTTTGGATCTCAGCCGCCAGCCGTTATTTTGCTTTGTGGCCTCCAAGGATCAGGAAAAACAACGACCGCTGCCAAGCTCGCCAAGTGGCTAATCGCTCAAGGCAAGAAGCCCATGATCGCAGCTTGCGACACTCAACGACCGGCTGCCGTGACTCAACTCGAGGTTCTTGGTGAGCAAGTCGGTGTACCCGTCTTTAGCAAGATGGACGGCACAAAACCACCGGCCATTGCGAAGGAAGCTCTCGACCGTGCAAAGCATTTGATGCACGACGTCCTGATTGTTGACACGGCAGGTCGTCTAACAGTCGACACGGACTTGATGGATGAACTGAAACAGGTTCACAAGGTGACATCACCCAATGAAACGCTTCTTGTTCTAGATTCGACCACGGGTCAAGAGGCTGTCACGGTTGCCGAATCGTTCCATCAGACAGTCAGCATCACTGGAGCCATTTTTACAAAACTAGACGGTGATGCCCGCGGAGGCGCCGTTCTGTCCGTGCGGGCCGCGACCGGGGTTCCCGTTCGCTTTGTTGGTGTTGGCGAGCAAACTGAAGCGCTAGAACCGTTCTATCCCGACCGCATGGCTCAACGCATCATCGGTATGGGTGATGTCATGGGCATCATCGAAAAGGCTGAGCAAGCGTTTGAAGGGGAGGACGTGGAGAACATGGAGAAATCCATGAAGTCTGGCGAATTCGACTTCAACTTGATGCTTCAACAGTTTAAGATGATGCGAAAAATGGGGTCGATGAAGAACATTCTGAAGATGATCCCAGGAGCGGCGACGATGATTCCCGAAGAAGCCCTCGATCAGGTGAACGACAAAGATATCAACCGAATCGAAGCCATTATCCTTTCAATGACGCCGAAAGAACGGACTAATCCAGACATCATCAACAGCTCTCGAAGGAAGAGAATTGCTAAGGGCTCGGGGCGAACTGTCGAAGACGTCAACAATCTCATCAAGCAACTTTACGAAATGAGACGGACGATGAAGCAACTTACTCAGATGCAAAGCAAAATGGGCAAGTTAGCGAAGAAACAAGGCATGAGAGATCGTTTGTTGTCGCGGCGAAACAAAAAATAGAGAAAGCCAATGGTTGTTCTTTTCTCAATCGACGGAATGAGGCCAGATGGTTTGCGACTCGCCAAGACGCCGAATTTAGATCGACTTAGAGAAAACGGGATCTGGACCGACAAAGCTCGGACGGTTATGCCGTCGTGTACTCTTCCCTGCCACACGTCGATGATGCGAGGCGTTGACGTGCCTCGACACGGCATCAACACGAACCAGTTTCATCCTCTAGTTCGCCCGGTGCCTAGCATTTTCGATGTCGCAAGCCAACAAGGGAAACGGTGCGGCATGTTTTACAACTGGGGGCATCTTCGCGACCTATGCGACCCTGAAAGTGTAGAAATCTCGTTTTACGAGCATAGTCAGTGGCTAGACAATCGAATCGCAGAAGAAGCCGCAAAATCTATTCGGCGTGATCGCTTCGATTTCGTTTTTGTTT
Source organism: Chthonomonas sp. UBA1950 (assembly GCA_002336105.1). Lineage (GTDB taxonomy): Bacteria > Armatimonadota > Fimbriimonadia > Fimbriimonadales > Fimbriimonadaceae > Fimbriimonas. Next base: position 32,331 of record DDEQ01000031.1, read on the forward strand.
ACTTGGGTTATACCGACGAAATTGGCCACGTCCAAGGATGGATGTCAGATGCGTATCTGAAAGGCATCGAGAACGCAGACCGCTGCGTTGGTCAGGTTCTAGAAGATCTCGATCCGACGGTGATCGTCATGAGTGACCACGGTGGACACGACCGATCACACGGCACCGACATGCCTGAAGATATGACGATTCCGTTCATTCTTTCTGGGCCAGGCTCACCTGCTCGAAATGAAGAGATTCAAAAGGAAGTTCGGATTTTTGATACAGCTCCGACAATCGCTTCCCTGCTCGGACTCGCGCTTCCAAGAGAATGGGACGGCAAGAGTGTCATCTAGTAAATAGAAAACGCCTTGAATCAACTTTGATTCAAGGCGCGGTTCGTGTGAAAGTCGTTCTAGAACTTGTAGGTGTAGCTAGCAAACGCCCACTGTTGAGTTCGACAGTTTCCGGTCACCTGGTTTCGAATGAACTCCCCAGGGAGAAGCGCGCCGACGCCAGCCCAAATTGAATTGTGAGAATCGAATTTGTGCGTGACTTCAAACTGAAGCGCTTGACCAATTTCATTTCCGCTGTTGCCAGTCGCATCTAGAAAGGTTCCAGAAGCCTTTTTGTTTGCTGTGCCAGTTGCGCTGTACCAAGCGTCTCTCTTGTCAAACAGCCAAAAACTGCTGGCTAAGAAAGTTAGGTTGGTTTTCTGCGTGACTTTGTAGTCGAGCGAGAACGTCAATTCCTGAATGTTTCGTTGACCTTGCATGGTGCGAAGACCATAAATGCTTGGCCAACCCGAGTAAATAGGGTCAAAGTTGTTGTTCTTGTCTGACGACGAACCACCACTCGCAACGTTTGCTTCGAGATATCCTTTTAGTTTTCCGGAAGTTCGGTTGATTCTCGCACTAGCCAGCCAAGCTCGTAGGTCTTTCCCAGAAGCTCGACCCAGTTCATAGGCTCCTTCTAGCTGGAGAGCGTATCCGCCGATCTTCGTCTTGTAGACATCGTTAAGAACCCAGGTGTCCAAAGGGCCCATGGTCTTTTCGGCATGATGAAACATTGCCGCTGCAGTGTTTGTCTTTGTGTTGTATGCGACACCACTGATGTTTGCGTTCGGATCGTAGTTTGTGTTGACGCCCTCTCGCAAGGCAAAAACGTCGAGAGTTTTACTCTTTACATGAATTCCATCAAAGGTTCGGCCCATGTTGCCCCATGAGGTTTGCGAACACAATAAGCGACCGTCGGCAAGAGCCATTGTTTGACGCCCGACTGTGTAAGTTGCTCCGCTGAATGGTAATTCCAAATAGCCTAACTGGACATCGCTATTCTTGCTCGTACTCCAATGATGCTTAACGTCAAAATCGTCAACACCACTTTGGAACTGAATGACCAACTTCTGACCTTTTGGCCCAGAACCTGACAATCCAAATCGAAATCGCTCCAGATTCTCGCTTCGATTGTCGTTATTATTTCCGTCAAAATCTCGATCGTTTCGCTGCTCATGTCGGTAGCGAATCTCTAGCAGTGGTTTCCACTTCCACTCTTGCTGTGGCGTTACTGGCTGATCAATAAACATCCCTGTCTCCGTCCCTCCGATGCTCTCCAACTAGCATCTTTGGGTTTTTGTAAAGAGGAGTTCATCCTGGTAATCGATAATCTGGTATCTCTTGCAGGACTGCAACACACGGGATGTTCTAGATAAATGCTAGGTTCAAAAATACGAAAAAAGCGACCATGAAACAAAGCTCATGATCGCTTTTATTTTATGCTGTTCGTTTAATTTAAGCGCCCAGCCCAACAGCAAGGAACTTGAATTCAGTTACAGCTGAGTTGCCGGTTTCCTTCAAGAACTGTGCAACCGTGAGGCTTGCATCTTTATAGAAGGGTTGCTCGGTGAGTACCACTTCCTTGATAAATTCCTTGTTGACACGGCCTTTAGCGATGTTCTCAGCAATGTTTTCTGGCTTGCCTTCGTCAAGGGCTCGTTTCTTCTGAATCTCGAACTCGTGATCAAGCTCTTGCTGAGAAAGTTGCTCTTTGTTAGCGACTTTCGCGTTCGGGAAAGCTACAACCTGAATGGCAGTCTGTCGTAGAGCCTCAGCATCGCCTGAACCAATGACTACGGCTCCCTTCGACTTGTCGTGGTGAACGTAGGTAGCTACCACGTTTGAAGTCTCGATTCGGAAGGTTGCTCCGACCTGGACGTTCTCTCGGAACTTATCGACTGCATCTACTGCGAAAGTCTTGAGGTCAGCGCCAGCATCAGCCAAGAGCGCGTCGGCTGCTTTTTGTGCAATCTCAACGAAGCCCTCGTTTCGGCTTACAAAGTCGGTTTCTGATTCTAGAACGACGCCAGCAATGACGCCATCGCCCTTGGCGAAAGCAACAACGCCAGCACCGGTTGCACGGCCAGCCTTCTTGCCTGCTGCGGCTTTACCCTTCTCGCGAAGGATCTCTTTAGCACGGTTGTAGTCGCCTTCTGCCTCGTCGAGAGCGCTCTTGCACTCCATCATCGGGGCGTCAGTCTCTTCACGAAGTTTCTTAACGTCTGCTGCTGTGTAGTTAGCCATGTTATCTTTCCAGTTCTGAATAATTCTTGGTGCTGATTTGTAATTTTGATCTGCTTCCGCAAATGCGGCCTCGCACTGTTCGTACGAAGCCGCAGTTTCTCGGACTAGCCGATCAATATGAATCCTGCGGTGAACCTACTTGAGGTCCTCCTCTTCTCCGCCGAACACGCGAAGAAGTTCAGCGTCGATTGGTGTTGCGTACTCGAGTGATCCTTCGTCTTCTCCAAGATCAACTGGCTCGCTGCTCACGATGCCTTCAGTCAGCGCGTCGCTAAGCGGTCGAGCTTCGAGGATTGCGTCGCTGATCTTCTGGGTAACCAGTCGGATGGCTCGGATTGCGTCGTCGTTTCCAGGAATGATGACGTCAGCAAGGTCCGGATCGCAGTTCGTATCAACAACTGCAACGATTGGAATACCGAGCTTCTTAGCTTCCTTCACCGCAATCAACTCTTTGTTCAAGTCGACAACGAACATGATGGTTGGCATCGCCTGCATGTTGCGGATACCACCCAAGAATCGCTGCAACTCATCTCGCTCCTCGCGTCGCTTGAGGGCTTCTTTCTTTGGAAGTCGCTCAAGGTAACCGTCTGTTTCCATTCGGTCGAGTTCTTTCAAGCGGCTAACACGACCCTGAATGGTCTTCCAGTTGGTCAGCGTGCCACCGAGCCAGCGCTCTGAGATGAAGTATTGTCCACTTCGCTCAGCGGCTTCTTTGACAGCAGCCTGAGCTTGCTTCTTTGTACCGACGAACAAAACGGTACCGCCATCTTCAACTACCTTCTTGACGTAGTTAATTGCGTCTTCGAAAAGTTTGATTGTTTGGTGCAGGTCGATGATGTAAATGCCGTTTCGAGCTCCATAGATGAATCGCTTCATCTTCGGGTTCCAACGACGTGTTTGGTGGCCAAAATGCACACCAGATTCGAGCAGCTCTTTCATACTGAGCTGTGGCATAGTTCTCTATTCCTCCAGGTTATTCCTCCGGGTCGGTTTGAACTTCGCGATGCACTTTCTTTCGAAAGACCTGGCAACGCGACCGAACCCGTGTGTAGTCGACGGGGATTTTACCACAACCTGTAGCTACTTAATTCACAGGCGCGCGTCCTCCGTGATTTTGAAAGCCAACCCGTTTCCGTTGATTCAGTTGGTGAAACGACGGTATTTCCTAAGATTCAAAGAATCAACGAAACCAAATCTCAGATATCGTCCTAGAATATCTAGAAATCCGTAAACTCTATCAAGAACGTGGACTTATGCCGACAAATCAAACAGGAGTGCCTTCAAAGCTCGTTGCCGAACTCGTTAGAAAACGCGCTGAGCACGTGTTGCCTCTGCACTTGAGATCAACCGCTCGGGACCTCACTGATGGCATTCTGGGGCTCTTGTTTCCACACTTTGCTGAGACCAAGCTATGTGATGATAGCGAGGTTGAGTGTGAGTTACATCATATTGAACTGATTCTCACTGAGCTTAGCCAGAGCCTCGGCACAAACAATGAATCAACAAATCTCCCGAGTCCGTCCGCTTTCTTCGAACGATTACCTAGAGTTTACGAATCGTTATCCCAGGATGCAGTTGCAATCCACCACGGCGATCCCGCATCTACTAGTGTCGATGAAGTCATTCTTTGCTACCCGGGCTTCTACGCCATCGCCGTTCACCGTGTTGCTCATTTACTGAATGAGCTTGGCTTCGCCCTTATCCCAAGACTCATGTCGGAATACGCTCATCACCGGACGGGCATTGACATCCATCCAGCAGCAACGATCGGTAGGTCATTCTTCATTGACCACGGAACGGGTGTCGTCATTGGCGAAACAGCAGTTATTGGGAACGGGGTTAAGATTTATCAGGGCGTGACCCTTGGCGCTACAAGCGTACAACGCACTCTTAAAGGTCGCAAACGTCATCCAACGATTGGCAATCACGTAGTCATTTACGCGAACGCAACCATTCTCGGTGGCGAGACCGAAATCGGACATGACTCAGTGATTGGCGGTAATGCTTGGATCACTGAGTCAGTGCCGCCGTTCTCTATCGTCGGAAGAAACAGCGAAGTCAGAACTCGCCGAAGTGACAGCGATGACTTCATCGAATTCAACATCTAAATAGGACAAATACAACTGAAATGAGAGTCAACAATATCCTAGAAACCATTGGAAATACTCCCCACGTACGACTAAACCGGCTATTCCCTTCGCGGGTTGAAGTCTATGTGAAGTTAGAAAAGACGAATCCCGGCGGCAGCATCAAGGACAGAATTGGCCTGGCAATGATTGAAGCTGCTGAGAAAGAGGGCAAGCTGAAGCCGGGCGGAATCATCATCGAACCAACCTCTGGGAATACTGGAATTGGGCTCGCGATGGTCGCTGCCGTCAAGGGATACAAACTCATTTTGGTGATGCCGGAATCCATGTCCATCGAACGCCGCCGCATCATGGCTGCCTACGGGGCCGAATTTGATCTGACTCCCCGCGAACTTGGAATGAAGGGCGCGATTGCTCGAGCAACGGAGCTGGCTTCCCAAACTCCTGGATCTTGGATTCCGCAGCAGTTCGAAAACCCGGCTAATGTTGCCGTTCATACCGAGACTACAGCAAAAGAGGTTCTCGCCGACTTTCCCGATGGGCTCGACTACATTTTTACAGGGGTTGGTACGGGAGGACACATCACCGCGCTTGCCGAAGTCTTGAAGCCACTCTTCCCTCATCTGAAAGTCTTCGCCATCGAACCAGAAAAGTCGCCCGTCATTAGTGGTGGTGCACCTGGTCCGCACAAGATTCAAGGCATTGGCGCTGGTTTTATCCCGGGAAACTTACATGTTAACGCTATAGATGGTTCGGTGCAGGTTGCCGAAGAAGACGCCTTTGATTACGCGAGGAGAGCAGCAAAAGAAGAAGGGCTATTCATCGGCATCAGTTCTGGTGCCTCGCTGGCTGCAATTGCACAGAAGCTCCCCGAGATTCCTGATGGAAGCCGAATCCTGACTTTAAACTACGACACAGGTGAGCGTTATCTGTCCGTAGACGGCTTATTTTAGGCCATGAGATGGATCACGACTCTAAGTTTTGTCGTGATCCATTTATTTCTTTTATCGCGTCCAAATGGAAGGCTTGGACATGTTCCCATTTCGGTCTACGCTAGCAACGGCGACAACGTCCATTCCTGGATCGCGAGCAAACTTCTTCGTATCGCCATTGAGAACCTGGAAGTCCCATTGTCCGCCTTTCTTGATCCAAACCGCAAAGTGCGTGGGTTTGGAAGCGATCCGAATTTGGAATTCATCCTCACCTGATTTCAAAGTCGGCTCAGCCAACTTTTGTTTTGGTAACCAGAAGCTTTCCGGTACAAGAGCTTCGGTTTTATAGGATGAAGTTTCAAGGTCGTCCGAAATACCCTGCGCATTCTTCAGTAGCGCCTTCATGCTGAAGTGAACATGACCAGACGCTCCCACCGTCGTTCGGGTGAGAAGAATTTGATTTTCAACTTCTTCTGGAACGTATGGGGTTCCCCCTTCGCCCGTAATAAGTCGGCTTGTGTACAACCCTGGCCAAATGTGTCTCTTCTGCGTATTGACTGAAATCCACCAATTAAGCAGAACTGGGAAACTCTGCGCTTTCTGAGAAATTGGCCAATACAACTGCGGCGTGAAGTAGTCGCACCAGCCGTTTTGTAGCCACTTCAGACAATCAGCATAGAGCTGAGCATATTGATCAACCCCAGACTTAATGCCCTCGGGAATCCCTGGCCGATAGATGCCAAACGGACTAATTCCCACTTTCACCCAAGGCTTGATCTTCTTGACTGATGTGTACATACCTTCGACGAAGGTATCTACATTCTTTCGACGCCAATTATCAAGCGTCAACCCTTTCCCGTATTTTTTGTAGGTAACAGTATCGGGAAAATCGACGCCTTTTTCTGGATACGGATAGAAGTAGTCGTCGATATGAACTCCGTCGACGTCGTATCGCTTCACCACATCTTGGATCACATCAAGGCTTCGTTTCTGAACGAATGGATCGCCTGGATCCATCCACAGCATCTTCCCATAGGATTTTACCGACGTAGGATGAGTATTTGCGATATGGTTTTTAGCCAAAGGCCCTTTTGCTGAAGGGTGTTTTGCGCGATAAGGGTTGAACCAGCAATGAACCTCGATGCCCCGTTTATGCGCTTCTGAAACAGTAAATTCGAGGGGATCGAAATCAGCCGCCTTCCCTTGTTCACCCGTCAGATATTCTGACCAGGGTTCAATCTTTGACCGATAGAGTGCATCTGCCGCTGGTCGAACCTGAAAAACGATTGCGTTTAACTTAAGACGCTCACACTCGTTCAAAATGTCCAGCATCTCAGATTTCTGCTGAGCGGCAGACAAGTTGCGCTTGGATGGCCAGTCGATATTATCTACAGTTGCTACCCAAGCTGCCCGGAATTCACGCGGGAACGGAGGCAGATCAACGGCCTGCGCAGTCAACGACATTAACGGAATAAGAGTTGCGAGCACCACAGTCCCGATTTTGCCCTATTCGCGCCGGTATGATTTCTAGCAAAGATGAATCCTGCGAACGTTGTTTCAATTGAGAAGCTTACTGCGGTCTTTCGAAATATCCGCGTGCCCATGGGTTTGGTTATCGATCAGGTTGAAATCGACGGATCTGCGCTCGATGTCATTATCGACCCAATCAAGTTTGAAATGCCCCATCCCGGAAGCGTCAAAGTAACGATTTCAGCAGAATCGCTGGCTGCATTCCTTGACGATCAGGCACCTGGCGGACTCCGCAATTTCGAAATTAAAGCAGAAAATGACAAGCTTGAGGTCAAGGCAGTCAAAACAATCCTAGTCGACGTCGCGGCAAAGGCAATCTGTACGCTTCGTGTTGTGGATGGCGCGCAGCTCTTTGTCGATGTGCAAGACGTCGAAGTGATGGGAGCTGGTGCCAAAAAACTCGTTCAATCGCAAATTGACAAACTGAACCCAGTATTTGACGTTAAAGAACTCCCGATTCACGTTAGGCTGAACTCGGTTCGCGCAACTAATGGCGAACTTCTACTCACAGGTGTCGTTTCTCCGCCCCGACTAGGGTAAATTTTATATCCACTTTGGGCTAGTGGCGAAATTGGTAGACGCGCTGGATTTAGGTTCCAGTCCCGCGAGGGGTGAGAGTTCGAGTCTCTCCTTGCCCACCAGCTAGTTTAGGATAATACTGGCACAGGTAGCTTTTTCAGAACCTTCTGCATCGAAGACCGAATGGTCTCTTCTCCGCTGACATGAACATTTGCCGCCTCTTTTGTCGGCAAAACATGCTGCAAGTACATCGGCCAGACGTGACCGTTAAATCGTCCGTTCACTTCTTCCGGAGACCTTCCACGCTCTAGCGTGTCCCGCAAAAGTCGTCTTTGAAGACAGATAGCTTCGGGGGCGTCTACAAACACACGAACCTCACAAAGATCAGCTAGCTCTGGATAAGCAAGAACAAATAGCCCCTCGATAATCAATACTTCCGTCGGTGCGATGGGGATTGTTTCGGCGAATCTGTTATGACAGGTGAAGTCATACCTTGGTGCATCGATCGCCTCCCCTCTTAAGAGCTGCGAAACATGCTGAACCATAAGAACGTGATCTATAGCTTCTGGATGGTCGAAATTGACTTCGCACCTTTGCTCGTAGGTGAGGTGGTTTAGCGGTCGGTAATAATCGTCGACCTTAATAACCTGGGCTGAAAGATGATCAGCAAGTGCATGGGAAAGAGTAGTTTTTCCCGAGCAACTTCCACCGGCAACAGCGATTGCGATCCTGCCCACGGTTCTATATGGTACCAGACAATGCCCCTTAATCAAAGTCTTGAGATCGCTATTGCTAAATCCTAGGATCAATGCAGTCCACTTGAGGAATCCGACGCCAACTTGGGTAAAATCTACTACATTGCCGGATAGCTCAATTGGCAGAGCGGCTGACTCTGGATCAGCAGGTTCAAGGTTCGAGCCCTTGTCCGGCAGCCACTTCTAAGCGTCTTCGCTTAACCCAATAGTCCTTTGTAGCCATCACTGTTATCTGTCTAGTCTCCGGATTATTCCTAGAATCAGACCCGACTGTCTTTACTTGGTTAGCACCGGGATCCTTCCGGTTAAAGCTACAGACAAGGGGTCGGGGCAGATTGAAACTGGCGGCGAAATAGTTCGCCACCAGATGTTTTCTCCTATGCGTTCTCGTGCTCAGTTCTCGTTATGATTTCGTCTTGCAATGCTAAACCAAGATCACAGAAATAGTCACTGTAACCGGCAACACGAACAATC
>DDEQ01000018.1 GCA_002336105.1 Chthonomonas sp. UBA1950
CAACACGGGGCAAGAGCCGCTGCTCTTGCCCCGTTTGATTAAGGTCTTTTTTTGACAAGCAGCTCGTGGCTAAGATGCAATTTTGCTTGCAGACCATTGGAAGCAGGGAGACGTAACTTTGCCATTGATGAAACGTTTAGCCTACAAGAAGCGAATGTTCGTGTGACCCGCCTAGCAATAGATCACCTTGAACGGAGCAGGCGCGCCTGTCAGAAAGTCTCAGGAAATACTGAGAATTTTCATTTCCATGCCTTTGGCGCAGTGTGAACTGATGCTATTCCAGTGGAATAGCATCAGAACGCTGGCGAAAGATAGGGATTTTCCTACAAGCATTCCGAATGAAGACGCTGCCGGAACCCAACCTCATTCCGCTGTAGGGTTCAAGTCATTGATGTCCGTTACGTCATTGTCCATCGCACGCGCAACTCGACGTGCAGCAACGTATTGCTTCCGTTCGTCGGAGGACATCTCGTTGATTCTTGCTGGACCAAGATAGCGTTCCGGCTTGCGCTTAATGCCTTGTTGCTTGAGCGTACGGTGATCTACCAGCGTCGTATGACCCCACCGTCCCAATGCGCTATTGATCGTATCTGCTACTAGCTTGCGCTGCTCCAACACCCTGTCCCGCAATTGCATCCTGTTCATTCCCCCGCTGTCTTTCTTGCACCCGCCGCGAGTCGGATCTTTTGAGTTGTAGCGGCGGAACGTTTGTTCTGGTGAGCGCTCGATGTTGTCAGGCAGTCTGTTGGAAATCATGAAGTGTGCATGGGGATTTCGTTCGCCCTCCAACGACGAAACAGGTGCGTGGACGGCGATCTGGTGGGGTTTCCGTCCAGCTAGAACTTCACCTACTTCCCTTGCGAGTTGAACGTTTTGTTGATGAGTCAATGCTTTAGGCAATGACACTGTTATGTCTACAAACGCAGACGCGTTCTTGCGTTCACATTTATCGGAAGTGATCCAGTAACGCCTGGGCTCAAACATCGCCCAGTTCGGCATGTTGTTATGTTCACTGCCGATGAGGTCATTGCGAACAGCATGCTTGCCCGTGCGGTTGATATATGCAAAGTGTGTGGACGATGTCCCGCGTTTACCGGCCTTGATTTCGAAGTGGAAGTGACTCATTGCGTACTACCCTTTTGTGCATGAATGAAAAAAGCCAGCGAGAGCTCGCTGGCTTTGTCGGCGGTCAACTTCAACTCGATTACATCCCGTCAGAGAGAAACGGTAAGTGCACAACGCTTTTACCCCCCACTACCGTCACTGGTAATTTGTAGGTCGTGCGTTGTTACTGTTTACACTCGAGTGAGGTCTTCCTCATACAGTAGTAGCACCGAAGTATTTATTTCACAGATGACTGATTATCTATGATCAAGTATTTGCAATTGAACTAAGTCAACGTCGCGAACATCTTCTTCAGATAGGTATTGCCACCGTCTTCCATGAAGAGCACATTGCGGCTTTCAAGATCCACTTTTCTCGTGGAATCGCCTACGTTGAGTAGGTCGGAAAACTTCGTAGGCGATAGGATGAATGCATTCAACACTAACGGTGTATCCCCAGAATTCATTTGTTGTGCCAACGTTGATTCCAGGCCCTTCACTTCTTTGTAAAGCCCAAGCTTGGGGTGGGACAAGTCAAGATTTCGCAACCCCTTCGGATCTACGAAGCTCAGCCATTGCTTGCCTGTAACGTCATCCACCAGCCATAGCAGGAAATCGGGATAAAAGTTGCCCGCTAGGGCAAAGCCGAGGCCTTTGGCCTCACTGTCGGCATTACGCAACAGGTACAGACTGCGGGATCCAATAACCGCTTTGCCATCGTTGGAGTTGTAGAACGCCTCCAGATCCCGAACGAACTCGATCTCGCTAGAGGCACCCAGACCCAAGGGTCGTAGCTTCAGCGGCACGATGTCCTTGTCGTCGTCCTTGTCGAATCCGAATAGTGGGTAGTACAGGTGGCGGTCGAAACTGATCGCCACCATGTGCGGGGCATTCCACTTGCTTGCCTCGCCGATCTTGCCCTCGGCCACCAGCTGCTTCAGGACTTCCAGCTTCTTCTGGTACTCCAGTCCATCGTCATTGTTCTCGATCTCGAACTGGTAAAGCTTCAACATCGATCCATGGGCTTCGTCGATGTGAGTGATGTCGTAGAACTGACCTTCGTACCCGGCCTTCAGGGCCCTGTAGAAGCGGTCGGTATAGTCGGTTAGCAGACGGGTCAGGATCTCTTCCTGCTTGCGGATGTCGGTGCACGTCGTCACCGCAAGCTCGGTGGCTGGCAGGTACAGCGTGTACCAGTCCGAGGCGCCGAAGCAGAAGTCGATGAGCTTCTTCCGGTCGAGTCGCAGGTTGCTCCAGCTGCGCTGCAGCTTGTAGTCCTGTAGCGCCAGGTAGATGCGATCCCAGTCGAATAGCGGGAACAGGCTCTGGTTCAACTTGCCCTTGTTCCGGTTTTCGGTCGGGATGCTTGACCCCCTTGCCTGCGTGGAAAGCGCTTCGACACGCGGGTATAGATCGAGCGCGACGTGGGGTTCCTTGATCTTGCCCTTGAACTGCTCGGGGATCTCGTACAACCACGGGAAGTGGGTTCGCTTGAACCCAAGTTTCTGGTTGTCTTTGTAGCCGTCCTTCAGTGCAAGTGTCTTGAGTTTGCTAGTAGGCAGGTTCGGTTTGGTTTCGAAGTCTAGGTGCAGGATCTCGTCGCTGGGCGTGATGCCTTCCTCGCGCAGGTAGTCCTTGAAGGCAGCCATGTAGCTGGCGCGCACACCAAAGATATTCAACGTCTCCAGCTTGTCCAGATGGACGCCTTTTGGCCGCTGCTGGGCAGTGGAGCGCTTGAGTGAGAATTCCTTTCCCTTGAGACGAACACCACGGCCGAACAACTGGATGATCTGCGAGCCTTCGCCCTGACCCATATTGAGCAGACCCATCGTCGACACGCGCCAACTGCTCCAACCTTCAGTGAACTTGCGTGAGCCGATCAGTACGTTGAGCTTGCTGTCTTTGTCATTCAGCGTACCGAACATCGCACCGCCGAAGTCGTCGGCTTCGTTGTCGAACGCGGTGGCTTCCTCTGCCAACTTAAAGAAGCCTGCATCGTCGCCAATGTTGATCAGGCCGAAGGGGTCGCCGTCGCCAACCCGAAGTGCCAGCTCGCCCTTGCTGGTCTTGATGTTGACCAGCTTCAGGCGCTGCTTGGCCGGGGCATTGAACACGCGTTGCAGGATGTCCGCGTACAACTCGTCCTCCCGCCCGCCGAAATTCATCAGCGGCCTGAAGCGGCCCTGGAAGATGTTGTTGCCCTTGGCATCGAGAATCTGCGCCCGGTCGGCAACCAGGTCGCCCAGCCATGTTTTGATCTGCGCATCCTGGTTCAGGAAGTAGGCCAAGAAATTCATCACCTCCAGGATGTCCGACTCCTCACCGGATACCGTATTGCCCACAAAGACCCACAGCGGCTTCTCAATGTTGAAGTCCTTCAACTTGGTACGGTGCGTGCTCCACAGCCACTGCTGCTGGTAGAAGGCGAGCAGGCACGCGGTGAAGTACTTGCGGGCGTTGTCGGCCTGCTCGTAGGCATCGCCGCTCATGTTGAGGATCAGTGATTCCTTGCCGTAGCCGTCCTCGTAGAAGAACTTGTACGAGTAGTCGAACAGGA